>NZ_AUBI01000006.1 GCF_000429165.1 Acetobacter nitrogenifigens DSM 23921 = NBRC 105050
AAGCCGAATCCTGACCCTTCGCCTGTTCAAACAGAGCCTGCCAGACGCCGAGCTTTGCCCAGCGGATGAAGAGTTGGGCTGCCGTCCACCAGGGGCCGAGTTCAGCAGGAATGGAGCGCCATTTCGCGCCGTTCTGATGGCGCCAGAAAATCGCTGACATGGTCCGTCGCAGATCGCGAGGCGGGGTTTTGCCTTTCGGACGAACCGTCTCGATCAGAGGTTCCCAGATCGACCATGCATCATCGGAAAATACAGACTGTATCATGCTCATGACAAAGAGCTATGCAGTGCGCTCCGTCTTTCAAGACCTAACAGGCCCTAGCATCATGTATTCTTTTTGAGCACTGATGTCACATAAAAAATTATCTCGGCACGTTTTTATATTTGTAAATATTTCATGATATTAATATAATAATAATAATTCTAATAAGTAATTTCGTGATATATTTTGTTTACATTCTGAATGCTGTTCATAAAAATTACAAAAATTTTCACTCTTAGTTTTACATATATGTGATGTTTAAACACAAACCAATTGCATTTGTGTAGGACGGATTTCGCCCGCTAGAGTCGCAGCAAGGAAGGAAAACTTCATGCGCCCATCATATTTCACTCTTGCTGCCCTCATCGTCGCACACACAGGCCTGTCGGCGCCGCTGAAAGCAGCCACAAGTCGTGACGCAACAGATTATCTAGGTGAAATAGAAGGGGTAAAGGCGCTCGAGTGGGTAAACGCCCAGAATCGCCGAACATCCAACACACTTGAAAGCGATCCCCGTTATAAAGGGTTTTACGACGACGCGCTCGCAGTGGGCCAAAGTCAGGACCGGCTGCCTAAACCCCGCTTTCTTGCCGGACAGATATGGAATTTCTGGCAAGATGCCGGGCACCCGCGCGGCGTTTGGCGCCAAACGACGCTGGACGCCTACCGGCAGCAATTTATCAGCTGGGTCACGCGTCTCGACATCGACGCGCTCGCAAAAAAAGAAAACAAAAATTGGGTGTTCCAGGGCGCTGACTGTCTTGCGCCCAAGGACCGGTATTGTCTTGTCGCCCTGTCCAACGGAGGGGAAGACGCACAAACCTTGAGAGAATACGACACCCATATGGGGCTATTCGTTCAAAACGGTTTCAGTCTGCCACGCTCCAAACAGTCGTCTGCATGGGTGGACCGCGATACAATTCTGGTGGGCCGCGACTGGGACGGAGCCGGGACGACCCTGACCACGTCCGGCTACCCTTTCGTGATCAAGCGTGTGGGACACACACAATCTCTGGAGGACGCAGTAGAAGTCGCGCGAGGAGAAAAGAGCGACGTCGCTGTCGAGCCTGTATCTCTGACAGACGGCGACGGCCACAAAATCGTGCTCATCCGACGCTCTCCGACATTCTTTACCAGCCGGTTCGCGATTCTCGACGGAATGGACAGCGCGCTGGAGGGGAAAGGACCAGGGCATCTCCGCTGGCTAGCATTGCCTGATCACATAGAGTTGCAGGGCATGCTTCGCGGACGACTGATTTTTACCGTGAATGAGGATTGGACGCTTCCCGACCGCCGGCTCATTCCAGCAGGTAGTCTGGTCTCCGTGGCTCCTGCGGCGAGCGATCAGGACGTCGAACTTCTTTTCACCCCCAACGACTCCCAGGCGCTTGATGAAGTCGCCGTGACGCGAAATACTGTCGTAGTTACCTACTTCGAGAATGTTCGCGGTCGAGCGATGACCATGACTGCCCCGAAAAAGGCTGGCGAACCCTGGGCGAAACACGTCCTGCCTTTGCCAGACATGTCGACAGTTCACATTGTCGATGCCGATCGGACATCCGACAGGGCGTTCCTGACGGCCGAGGGATACATCTCCCCACCGCAGTTGTGGCTGGTGGGCGATGTTTTCGGGAAGGCTGAAAAGATCCGTGAAACCCAAGCTATGTTCGACGCCACCGGCCTGACTGTGGAACAGCTTTGGGCGCGATCAAAGGACGGCGCCAGAGTCCCCTATTTTGCCGTACATTCCAAAATGATGAAGAAAGATGGGACCAATCCAACGTTGCTGACGGCTTACGGCGGATTTCAGGCATCTTATACGCCCAGCTATGCACCCGAGATCGGCCGCCTATGGCTTACAAGGGGCGGCGTTTATGTCGTGGCAAATATCCGCGGCGGCGGCGAGTTCGGCCCAGCATGGCACGAAGCAGGACGAAAAACTAAGCGTCAGACAATTTACGACGATTTTTCCTCGGTAGGTCGCGATCTCGTTGCACAGGGAATTACGTCCGTCGCACATCTTGGCATTCGAGGCCGTTCCAATGGCGGCTTGCTGATGGGTGTAGAATTCACCCAGCATCCAGAACTGTGGAACGCAGTTATAATCGGCGTTCCACTTCTCGATATGCTCCATTACGAGACTATGTCCGCCGGAGCATCATGGGTGGATGAATATGGTTCGATGAGCGTTCCGGCGGAACGGCTTTTTCTGGAGTCTATTTCGCCGTTGCAACATCTTCAGGACAAAATTCATTATCCTGAACCGTTCATTTTCACTTCGACAAAGGACGATAGGGTTGGCCCAGTGCATGCGCGGCGCTTCGCCGCACGCTTGAAAGAACTTGACGTGCCGTTCTTGTATTATGAGGATACGGAAGGCGGACATTCCGGAACGGTCAACGCGAGGGAAGTCGCCCATGAACGCGCATTGGAAGGCGTCTATCTTTCACAAAAGCTGATAGATAAACCAGATGCCCATTAGATATGCGACGATCGTAAAAATTACATGTTACATGCATAAAATTCGTCAGATTCAGGCTTCCTGTTGCCTCAGTGGCAATAGGCAGCCCATTTTCAAAACATCCGCCGTTCAGAAAATACAGAATTTAATTCTTAAAATATCACTTGGTTGGTATGTTAGATAAAAATCGAGTTTTATAAATATTAACTCGAAAAAATTAATATCATTTCTTCCAAGTATGTTCTATGTGTTTAAAATCCATACAAAACATCAAAATGGCTTCACAACGACCATAATCACGATCACAATCATCAAAATCGTCGGCACTTCATTTGCGATTCTGTAAAATTTCTCTGATCGGACATTTTTGTCGTCCGCAAAATCACGACGCCACTTCGCGCAAGCTCCATGAAAGGCAAACATACCTGCAAGGGCTAGAAGTTTGGTATGCCACCATCCCGCTTTCCAATCTACCACTCCTGGAGTCAGAACAAGAAGCACGCCAAATGCTAATGACACCATCATCGCCGGATTGATAATTGCGCGCAGAAGTCGACGTTCCATAATTTTAAAACGTTCGCTCTCCTGGGAACCTTTTATCACCTGGCAATGATAGACGAACAGACGCGGCAGATAAAACAGACCGGCCATCCACGCGATCACCGCCATGATGTGCATCGCCTTTAACCACGGATACCAAGGCTGCAACACGCTTATCATGGTGTTTTCAGTTTTTGGGAAAATAGTGCATTTTCCAAAATTGGCTGAAATTCCTTTAGCGTTTCAATTCGAATCAGATTATCTTCATATGGAGCGGACTCTTGTGCTGGACGAAGAAGGACACAAGTCATTCCGGCCGCGAGAGCTGCCCGAGCCCCTGTATCGCTATCTTCCAACACGACGCATTCTGCAGGCGTCACGCCTTCGAGGGACGCAGCATAAAGATACACATCCGGATCAGGTTTCGGCTTTTTCATATCCCTTGCTGAGTGAATGCGTCCATCGAGTCGATCATAAAGACCGGTGACACGGAATTTCACATCCATCTCGGCCATTGAAGAGTTTGATCCCACTCGAACAGGCAAGCCCAAGTTGATGACGCCATCCAGCATCGCATGTGCGCCGTCGACAAGATCAACACCATGCCCAAAAGCCTGAACAAAGCGATCCTGAATTGTGAGACACCAGTTCTCACCCAGACTGCTACCTATAGCCTCTTCAATATCCGTCTGGATCGAAGAAAGCGCCCTTCCAGCGAACCGCGCGACGGCAGCTTCGTCGGGCACATCCAGTCCCGCCTCCCGCGCGGCTTCCGCGACAATCCGGCAACTCGTCGCCTCGCTGTCGACCAGAACGCCGTCGCAATCGAAGATTACAAGCCGCAATCTGCCTTCAGGCGATAGCGCCGAACCGCACGTCAATGTCATGTGTCGATGTTTCGGATAGTCGCGATCAGTTCGCCAACATGCTCAGGCGGCGTGGTGGGCAGAACGCCGTGGCCAAGATTGAAGACATGGGCTCTGCCACGTCCTGCTTCCCGAACGGCCAGAGCCTCCCGACGCATCGCTTCGCCACCCGCAAGAACCGATATCGGATCAAGGTTTCCCTGCAGCACCAGTCCCGGCGGAGCCTGAGCCGCAATCGCCTTGATATCCGCCCCGGTGTCGAGCGCCAGAGCGTCGACCCCGGTTTCGCGAGCGTATTCCAGGGCCATGATGCCCGCCAGTCGAGGGAAACCGATGATTTTGACGCAAGGATGGCGGGCCTTCAATGCGGCGACGATCTGGCGCGCAGGGGCAATCACATGACGGCGAAATTCCGTAGGAGGCAAAAGCCCGGCCCAGGAATCGAACAACATCACCGCCTGCGCACCTGCTTCGATCTGCGCCGAAAGCATATCCACCGTGCTTTCCGTCAGCAGAGCTATCAGCCGGTCGAACAGAGACGGTTCGGAAAACGCCATCAACCGGGTTTGCGCAAACTCTCGCGAACTACCGCCGTCGACCATGTAGCAAGAGACCGTAAAGGGCGCCCCGGCAAATCCCAGCAACGTTACGCTGTTGGCGGGCGCCGCTCCAACGGGTTCGCTCAGGGCGCGGCGTAGCCGAGACAATGTTTCCATAACTGGCGCAGTGACCTCCGCCACGCGACGGGGATTCAGCCGCGCCAGATCAGATTCACTGCGAATCGGTTCGAGGACCGGACCTTTATTTTCAATGAAATCAAGAGATTGTCCCATTGCCCACGGGAGAATCAGAATGTCCGAAAACAGAATGGCACCGTCCATCGCAAAACGACGAATCGGCTGCAGCGTCAGCTCAGTCGCGATATCCGGCGTCATGCACCGGGTGAGAAAATTCGCCTTTTCGCGAAACGCCCGGAATTCGGGGAGGAAACGCCCTGCCTGCCGCATCAGCCATACCGGAGGAGGCCATACGGCTTCACCGTTCAGCGTTCGTAAGAGCCGCCGACCTTGATGCGTCGTATTTTCCACCGTCACCGCCCGTTCACCTCGTATCTCGATCAGTGCCGCCATCTCTAAACAAGAAAAGAGAAGAAAGAAATATTGGGTTTGTTATGAGCCCTGTGGATTAAGGGGTACCCGTCTTTCCAAAAACGTACCCCATGTTTCCCCAGATGTGTACAGATTGCGACCCGTTGAAAAATAGACGTTTTTTGAAGTTATCCCGATTTACTCGCAGGAAGGCTGTGTACAACTCACCGTACCCGGGGGCGAAGGACTTGTCCCCGGTACTCGGTACCGCCGAACTACGCCTCTAGTACTATCCACATGTACCCCAGTACTAAACGGCCTGCCCACCGAAGTACTCACCTCCCGCATCACACCCAATGTTTCGAGTCGATTGTCGAGAGCTATGTAGAGATCGCAAAAACCGACTCGGAAACTGTCACTGGAGGACGTCATATGCAGCGTGAACTGATGGAAAAGCCCCCACTCTTGCTCGCAAGCGGTTCGAGTGCGCGACGTTCGATTCTGGCGGCGGCGGGGCTGGATTTCACATGGCGAGCCGCGCCGGTCGACGAGGCGCTCTACAAGACGCGGGCGCGCGCCATTGGTCAGGACGCTGATGCGGTGGCGCTGGCGCTGGCTGAAGCAAAAGCTGCGGCTGTCGGAGGGATCCCCGGCGTCTCCAGAACGTCCCTGATCATAGGGGCGGACCAGATGTTGAGTTGTGAGGGGCGATGGTTCGACAAGCCCGCGGACATCGAGGGCGCGCGCAACCAACTTCGAGATCTGAGAGGGCGGACCCATCGGCTGCACAGCTCCGTGACGCTTTGGCATGATGGAGAAGTTATATGGCGGCATGTCGCGCACGCTTTCATGACAATGCGAACATTCTCGGACGCGTTTCTCGAGGGATATCTGGAGCAAGAGGCCGATGCATGCCTCTCCTGCGTCGGTGGGTATCGGGTGGAGGGGCCAGGCATTCAACTGTTCGAGGCGGTCACCGGCGACCAGTCCGCTATCCTTGGCCTGCCGATGCTCCCGCTTCTTGGGGCGTTGCGTCGCTATGGCGTAATCGGGGTGTAGGGTGAATGGCAGCTTTAGATTTTATCCTGCGATAGGGGTTGCCAGAGGCTTTCAGCAAGGTTATACCGCGCCCACTCCGTAGGACGCCGCAGGCGACCTTAGCGAGGGGCCATAGCTCAGTTGGGAGAGCGCCTGAATGGCATTCAGGAGGTCGTCGGTTCGATTCCGATTGGCTCCACCACTTCCCATCTACAAATTTTCAAAATTCGGTAGGTGATTGAACTGCGGTGGTCGAGTCTCCGGACTCTTTTGAATCACACCGCCCGCGACTCCATGAAAACTTGATATCTTTGATAGCGGTCGAAAAATCTGCGCGTGAAACTGGCGCAGTTGAGGCCTCCGATCCGACTCAGGCTTTTGCCCCTTTGCTGGCGCAGGCTCCCAATACATCCCTGTGCTGCAGGGTCAGGGAGAGCAGCGGAATTACGGGCCAAACGGGTAAGAAAACTGGTGCGGGGCGTTCCAGTAGGCGGCCAGTTCGTTGTCGGTCAGCACGCGGTCACGCGACGAGTTGCCGCCTTCAACGATCAGATCTCCGAAGGAATTGGCTTCAATCAGTTGCCTGGCGAATTCTAATCTGAAGTGCAGCGTGCGGGGTTTTATCGTGGTTGCGCCAGATGAAGGAGCCACTCCATGCCACGTGGATATGCCCACCTCAGCTTCCCCGAACGCCGTCTGATAGCAACCCTTAGGGAAGCTCTGAGGTCAGCCTGCGCGAGATCGCCGGCAGGACGGGTCCTCACTACTCGACGATCTCCCGTGAACTGTGACGCAACACCCATCGCAGCGACGAGACTGATCTGATTGGCTCTCTGGTCTCGGCAGAATCGTCTCGATGACGCCTGCTTAGCCGAAGCCTGTGAAGCCGCCGCCGCACTTGCAAGAGGAGCTTCCTGCCTGTCCTTACTGTAATTTCGCTGTCACTAATTCCGCTGGCTCGTCGCGGCAAATTGCTGCGCGCCTGAAGGTAGGCTTTTGGTCGGAGCGTAATACAGAGCTTTCCGTTTTGCCCGTTTTTCAAGACTGCTTCGAAGAATCTCGTAGGTATTTCATTCCGTAGCGAGATCAGAACGATATACACATGCTCACTGGAGGCTAATTTCGCTGTTTTAACCGCCGTTCCTCCTAATTCCGGAGCAATGCTGCAATGCCATTGGAAATCATGCCAACCTTCATCCATGAAAGGCAGTTAAGTGCACGTTCACTTCAGATGAAGTCGTTACATCGGTCGGCCGCCTACTTACATTTCGTAGCAATGCTGGAGCGCGTCGTGACGCATACTTGGGTTGTGGTCATGTAAATCGGGCGAGTGACTTCGAATCCCGCCCCTCAGGATGGAAAACGATGAAGCGGACTTTGCTTGCAGTACTGCCTACGATGGCGATCGCTCTGGGCTCTTTTGGTCTGATCGGCTGCGCCGTCGCCCACGATCATCCGCCCATGGAGGCTGGTCCGGGCCCTCATGGTCCCGGCATGGGCGGACCAGGCTTTCCGATGCTCGAAGGGCTCGATCTTACGTCGAAGCAGAAATCGGCGCTACACGACATCTTCAAGCAGGTTCATGAGGACAAAAAGGACGCTCGTGATCAGGGACGTGATCTTCACGAGCAGATCACGAACATCCTGTTGACCCCGGGCGCTGTCGACAAGACGCAACTGGCTACCTTGCAGCAGCAGGAAGAGGCTTTGCACGCCAAGGAAGACGCCGCCCGTCTGGACGTCGCCGTGAAGATTCATGATCTTCTGACGCCGGAGCAGCTTGCGAAGGCGAAGGCGCGGCACGATCAGGTGTCTGCACTTCTCAAGCAACTGCACGACATTGAACGCCCCGGCCCGCAACCGGAATAATTTTCCAAAAACGCTCATTTTGTAACAATTCTGGAGGCCGCGCGTCTCCAGAATCATGGCGATGATGACCTCATCGCCGTGATGACGACAGTGGCGCCGCCACGGTCTCCAGAGATTGGCCCTCCGCGTCGACGCCCCACTTCAGGGTGACGGCCGCCGCGGCCAACATCAGAATCGCTGAAGCCAGGTAGCCGTAGGCAAGTGGTAACGGTCCGGGCTCCTCGATCAGGTGGCCGAACAGCATTGGCGCCGCGACGCCCCCGAACAGTGTGCCGACGGCATAAAACAATGCGATGGCCAGAGCGCGCATTTCCAACGGAAATATCTCGCTGGCGGTAAGGTAGGCGGCGCTGGCGGCGGCGGACGCGAAAAAGAAAATGGCCGACCAGAAAACTGTCTGCGTAAACGCCGTCAGAACGTTGTCGCCAAACAGCCAGGATACAGCCAGCATGAGCGCGCCGGAGACACCGTAACTGATCGCGATCATACGCCGCCGGCCAATCGTGTCGAAAAATCGACCCAGCAGGAGCGGCCCCAGCAGATTGCCGAGGGCGAGCGGAAATATATAAAGCCCTACACGCTCGTCCGCGACATGGCCGTAACGCGTCAGGACAAGGCCGTAGGTGAAGAACACTGCGTTGTAGAGAAAGGCCTGGGCGATCATCAGCACCAGCACATAGGCCGCACGGCTTCGGTAATCGCCGATCATGACCTTCAGACAGTCGAGCAGCGAAAAACTTCCTGCAGGATAAATCGTCACCGTTGGCAGAATTTCGTTGATTGCGGTTGTTTCGACGCCACCGGCGTGAACGCGGCGTTCGATCTGCTCCACGACGCTTTCAGCCTCCACGCCGCGGCGATGTGTCATCAGCCATCTTGGACTTTCCGGAACCCAGCGGCGCAGGACAACGACCGCTCCGCCCAGAATGGCGCCGATCACGAAAAGTAGACGCCAGACGACAGGAACCGGCAGCAGTTGCGACTTCAGCAACCCCATCGATGCCCCGGCTCCCAGGGCCGCACCCGCCCAGAATGTGCCGTTAACAAACAGATCGACGCGCCCCCGCACTCTGGCGGGCACAAGCTCGTCGATTGCGGAGTTTATGGCCGCGTATTCCCCGCCGATTCCAAACCCGGTGATCATCCGGAAAGTCATGAAACTGGTTGCATTCCAGGACAGGCCGCTCAATCCGACGCCGATAATGTAGAGGGCCAGGGTGATTACGAATATATGCCGGCGACCCATCCGGTCCGTAGCCCAACCGAACCCGAGCGCCCCCAGCACAGCGCCAGCCACGTAAGCGGAAGCAGCCTCCCCAACCTGTGCGTCAGTCAGCGAGAGCGTGTCGGGTCTTTTCAACACCGGGCCGAGCGTACCCACGATGGTCACTTCCAGCCCGTCCAGAATCCAGGTGACGCCTAGCGCCGCTACGAGCAGAGTGTGGAATCGTGACCATGGAAGGCGGTCCAGACGCGCCGGAATGGTGGTGCGTAAGGGTTGCGCGTCGGTTAAATCGGAAGCGACGGTCCGCGGCCGTTGGGCGGGCATAGAGAGGTGGCGTCCTTCGGGCGTTTTCCGTTGCTCCAAACCGGGCAAGCTACCCGCATCTTCGTTCGTAAGCTCGCCAGGACGCAACTTGTGGCGGACGTTATGCAGCCTGATCGGTTCGATACACGAACCGATGCTGTAAACCAGTTAATGCAACGACGGAGCGCAGGCGCAACGAGGAGGCGCTGGACTGGGGGGCAAAAAACGTCTTGCTCGAACAGTGACGCCCGAGGTTGATGAGAAACGAAGAACTGCGTCACTCACGGTTTGCCGACGCTCTCCGGCGCTCAGGCGTTGACCGCACGCCCCTCCCTGTTGGCTCTGGTGGAGCCGAAACGCCAGCAGAGATGCGCCAGCGCCATTAGGGTAGGTCCGGCGAAAAGGCCGATCAGGCCCCAGGTTTCCAGGCCTCCGAGAATACCAAGAAGGACCCAGACGAAGGGTAGGCGGATAGAGCCGCCGATCAGGACAGGTCTGATGAAGTGGTCTGCAAGAAACAGGACAACGCCGCCGAACACGGCGACGCATGCGGCCGCGACGACACTTCCTTTGATCAGAATCAGAGCGACGCTGAGAGCGACCGCAACTGAGCCGAGCATTGGAATCATGGACGCCAGGGCGGTGAATATACCGAGCAGGAGTGGCTGAGGCGCGCCCGCGACGACGTAGGACAGGCCGATGACAAGGCCCTCCCCCAATCCGACCAGAACCAGTCCGGCCATTGAGCCGCGCACGGCGCCGACGATCTGTCGCTGCGCCATACGGCCTCGTGGGCCGAAAAGACGCCAGATCAGCAGGTCTAGCCCGTTTGTCAGGCGCGCACCTGAACGCAGGAGAAAGAACAGGATCAGCAGCGTGAAGGTCAGGAGCACCAGTCTGTTGGCGACGTCATGGCCGAGATGCTCGATAGCGCCAAGACTCTGTTCAGTCCGTAGGTGGCGCACTAGTTCGCGTGCGCTGTCCGGTTGAGCCAGATTGCTCGCCCACCAGCTTTCCGCCTGCGCTTTGCCCCATGGAAGACGGTCCAGCCACGCCGGCTGCGGGACGCCGTCGGCCATGATTTGTTTGACCCATGCAGATCCGTCCTTGGCTTCACTTGCCGCTGCGCCGATGAGAAAGCCGGCAGGCACGACGAAAGCGAGTCCGATGGCGGCGACAATGGAGGCGGGAATAAGCGTAGCTGAATGGCGTGACGTCCATCGCCGCTGCAGCCATATCATCAACGGCCAACATGTGACCCCGAGGACGGCGCTCCAAAGAAGAGCGACACGAAACCGCCCCAGCGTATAGAGGGTAAGGCCGACGATTATGGCGACAAGCACGCCCTGCGCCCAGAATTGGAACGTGCGTCGGCCCGGCGGGCGGATGCCGGGTCGAAGGTCGGGGAGCGACTGGTCAGGAGTAGAGTGCATGTGTTGCTCTGGCGAAAGAAAAGTGATCGGAGGCGTAAATGCTGAGATGTGTGGTTTCTGCTGAAACCCGGGATATTCAACGCAAATCCTGCCACGGTGTTCAATCGCCAGAGACGTCGTCGTCCGTAATTATCCAGACGGCGCCACCGGCCAAGCAGGCTTGAATCGAAGTGCGAGTTGCACGGAGAGGCGCGTTGTACAATCAATCCCCGCTGATTGCGTCAGGTTCGACGGGGCACATGCATTACGACCCGTAATCGGGCGGCGTTCGCTATGCAAAAAACGATGGAAGATGCAGCTCCGAATTATATGAGCGCACCGATGCGCTTATGAATTCACGGTGTGCCAGGTTTTTCCCTCGAATTTGTATTTGACGTCGAACTCTTCGATGACGTCGTTGAAAGTGGCCTGATCGTAAATCCTCATGGACGGCAGACCGCCGAGGCGGTTGAAGTCGGCGTGGAAAGCCCTGTTCACAGCGCGATTGAAGACGCCGGGCCCTGTTTTGTATGGAATATAAAGCCCCGGATAGAGGTAGCTGTTTCTGTAAAGAGACAGAAGTATGTCGCCGAGAATAGGGCTGTTGGAGATCGATCCGAAAAAATCATTGTGGATGTAATGATTGTTTGTCAGAAGAAATACGTGATCTCTGCCATGATCCAGTCGTTCGAAGAAAACCTGCTCCGATTTCAGGCGTATATCCGCGTCCAGCCACCACCCGCCAAGTTGCTGGATGACATGCACGCGCAGGAAGTCAGCGGCTTCCGCCGGGTGTCGCGACGACAGAAACAGGTTCCGCGCTTCAACGCCGTAGACGTCATAAAGCCATTGAGCGGCTTCTTCCTGATCGAAAATCTTTACGTCTACGCCCTGAAGGGAGCGGTGATAGGAGAAATTTTTCTCGATTTCCTCGGGAGGGTTTTGGTCCCAGTACATATAGATTTTTCTGGGAATCGCGCCGAAAGTCGAATTCGCGCCGCTGCAAAGGGTGTCGCGATAGACATTGCGCATAACCTCCAGATAGAGGCAGTCGCACTCTTCCCCTGTATGAAACTCATCGTAGCAGTTGCCCATGACACGGGCGGCTTTGACAAAATCGCCGGTCCGCCACGCTGCCTGAATGCCAGTGATATAGTTGAAATAGGGTATGGAGAGAGCCCGCAACTGCTTCAGATCGTCGTCAGCGGGCGTCTCGCCGCTTTTCAGTTCGCACAGAAGACTGACATGCAACAGCGTGTGCGCCGGAGGCATCTGGTGCGGCTGTTTTGAATGCAGGTCGTAAGCTCTCCGGTAGAGACGGGCGGCTTCCGCGACGCAGCGATCCGTGTGGAGGATGTTAGCAAGGGCGAAAGCGTCTTCGACAGTCTTGCAGCCATGTTCACCGAGATAGGCTACGGCGCGTTCGTTTCCGGCCAGATCGCTTGCCGACAAGTCGCTGAGGGTGCTGGTTTCGGACATTCAAACCGCTCCGGACGCAGATTAGCTAGGTCCTGTTCTAGGGAAGCTTTGGGACAGGCACAAGCACGCGCAGAACGAAGGAAATCGGGAGATTTGCGATCGGCCGGGAGTTCCGCATTTGCGGACCCCACTGGAACGACGTCGAAGAACAGGCCGCTTCATCGAGCCGCGTGTGGTCAGATCGCCTGAGCATAGCGAGGCGTCGTGTCGTCCCCGTTCGGGAGGTAACGGTCGAAGACCGCCGCGATATGACGCAGAAACGGCCGTCCGGCTTCAGTAATAAACAATCGACCGCCATCGACGGAGACGAGGCCATCACGAGCCAGAGCGTCGAGAGCAGATTGCTCCCGTTGAAAAAGGCCCTCCGCAAGATCAACGGGCGCGCCACACATGATACGCTCGATCTGGCGTCGTCGGACAAGATCGTCGCCAGAAAACGCGACGCCGCGCGCGACGGGAAGCGAGGACGAAGCATCCAGTTCACGCGCATAGGCGGCAGCTGAAACGACGTTCTGGGCGTAGCCTTGGGGAAAGGAGGAGATCGCGGAAGCCCCGAAGCCGAGAAGAGTTTCCGCCTCGTCGGTTGTGTAGCCCTGGAAGTTGCGCCGAAGCGAGCCCTCGCGTGCAGCCTTGGCCAATGCGTCGTCCGGCAGGGCGTAGTGATCGAGGCCTACAGCCTCGTAACCATGCGCGCGAAGGGTCAAGTCGATAATTTCCCGCTGCGCCAGCCGTTCGGCGCCGCCAGGCAGATCAGAGTCCTTGATCAGGCTCTGTCGTTTTTGTTTCCAGGGCACATGCGCGTAACCAAACACCGCGAGGCGATCAGGGCGGAGACTGGCGATCCTGTCGGCAGTCTGCCGTGCGCCGTCCGTCGTCTGCAGGGGTAAACCGTAGATCAGATCTATGTTCACGCTGTGAAACCCTGCTCGTCGCAGCGCTGCGACGCAGGTCTCGGTTTGCTCGAAACTTTGTATTCGGCCGCAGGCGTGTTGCACAGTCGGATCTATATCCTGAACGCCAAGGCTGCCGCGGGTGAAGCCCATTGCGGCGAGGTTTTTCGCCATGGCCTCTGAAAAATGGCGGGGATCCAACTCTACGCATTGCTCGACGTCAGGCTTCAGGTCGAAGAGCTTCTGTACTTCAGCGAGTATGGCTTGCAGTGTTTCGGCTGGCAGCGTCGTCGGCGTGCCGCCGCCGAAATGGATATGAGCGACAGGAAGAAGACGCTCCGCCTGCGGCATGAGGGCGACGACCCGCCGAAGCTCTTCGATCAGAAGCTCGCCGTATGCCCTGCGCGCTGGCTCCGAACGGACCACGGAGGTGTTGCAGCCGCAAAAGCGGCATAGCTCGTCACAGAATGGCACATGGAAATAGAGGGAGGCCGGCTTGGCCGGAGGAAGACGTCGCAGCCAGGCGGCGACGTCTTCTGAACCGACCGCGTCCGTAAAACAGGCCGCGGTCGGGTAACTTGTATAGCGCGGCAGATTGCCGTTGTAGCGCGCCAGCAAATCGGCGGTCGCCACACTCATTTTCAGAAACGGTACCCGATGCCCATGCCAACGACGGTCGGATCGAGTGAATCATGCGCCTTGATAAAAGCCCCCGACCCACGATCGTTCGCCCAGGCGTGAGCGCGCATGAAGATCTGCTTTACGTCGACGTTGAAGAACCAGTTGCCGACAAGCTGGTAGTCGAAACCGGCATTGATCGCCGGACCGCCGGTCACGCCCATGTTCAGTTTCTGCACCAGACCGCCAGCCGGAGAGACGTTGTGGAACCAGGTTAGCGAGCCGCCCACGCCCAGATACGGGTTGAAGCGTTTGTGGGGGCGAAAGTGCCACGCGAAGGTGACGGTTGGCGGAAGCACCCATGCGCTACCGACGTCGATGTGGCCGTAAGGCGTGGAGTCGGCGGCGATTTCATGCCGTGTGCTGGCCGCAATCAGATCGACCGAAACGTTGTCGGTAAAGAAATACTCAAACGTGAATTCCGGCGCCGCCTGACGCGTGGCCTTGACTCGGCCCGGGATCGCGGCCCCGTTCAGCCAGAGCTTGCTGTCGCGGTCTTGCGGAAGAACGCCAATTGCAGACAGGCGGACGATGAAATCACCGCGCCCCAGCCCAATCCGCGTGCTGGCGCAGGTTTCGAACAGACCACAATGACTGCTGTGGGAAATAGGAGCCGCGACCGGAGCGGCCACAGGCGCGTTGATATAGGAGGCAGCTGCGGATTGCGCCGCCTGTGCGTGGGCGGCGCCGGTGAAGGCGCTCGCCGCAAGCAGCGCTGCGGCCAATGCGGAGCGGTATGCGGTCATGGCTGGTCGTCTTTCAGAAAAACTTTACGTCGAGACGGACAAACCATGGTGATCACGAAGAAGCCTTGATTTGGATCAAGAAAATGGCTGTTCCATCGGTTTGTGGTTTTTCTGCAGCACCACGATTTCGTCGGCTATTCCGGCCGCATGGAATTCAAAAGCCATAGCCATGTCCTGCGCGGCTATATGGTATTCCGTTTCTACGCACCCGAGACGGGCCGCTACCCTGACGCTTTCCGCCGCGATTGCGTGCACCACGGGCCAACTCGCGCCGCAGGTGGCGACGATGATGGAGTTCACAATCAACCGTGTCTTTCCACCACGCTTTGTCTCGCGACGATAAATAGCCAGACCGCAAGGGGCTCGCGCCCCTTCGTAACGCGCCAGTAGGCCGCCCTGCGTAGGGTTTTCGTTTTCGCGCGTCAGAATGCGAGCGGTGCGCATCCAGTCGCCGGGCGTCATGGAAGGCGTCTTCAGTCTCATCAGCGGATAGGCGACGAGAAGGTCGTGTCGCCCCATGGGTTCGACCTGAATGGGAATGGCGTTCGTGCGCTTTTGCGCCATTGTGTGCATCATCCCTGCCAGTTCGCGTTTGCCCACAAGATTGTCAGGAAATGCTCGCGCTTAGCGAACGCGCCTCCGAATGACTACGTTTGTCACGTGTTTTATGCGTCGTAGCGAAACGACCTTTGGAGGTCGTGCGATCAGGCGCGGTAATTGCACGTCAATTCACCAGCAGCGGGCTTTCACGAATAATCTTCTGTGTCGCGTTGGTGGCTGGTGGAGCCGGGTCGGGACAATGATATAAATCAAGAAATTATTCGAACGGAGGGGATGCGGTTTGCGCGTTCTCGCGGTAAAACAACGCGCATCTGCGCCTGGACCATACTCGCGGTCTGCATAAGGAGGATAAAAACCTCGTGTCGACTGTATCTTTATCGGATCAAGCACTCCGCCGGCCTCGGCGGCTTGTATTGGCTGGCATGGAAGGTTGCACAAATTGCGCCGCCTGCGAAGTTCGTGGTCATGGCGTGTGCAGCGCTCTTGCCGACAAGGAACTGGAGCGCTTGTCCCGCGCCGCCGTAAAAGTGACTGTGCCTGCTGGCCACGTGTTTATCGAGGAGGGATCGGCTGCTCACGATTTCTTCAACGTTACTGGCGGCACGGTGAAGCTGTTCAAGTCGCTTCCCGACGGGCGGCGGCAGATAACGGGATTTGTCGGCGTAGGGCATTTTCTGGGGCTGGCCGTTTCCGATCATTACGCTTTTGGCGCTGAATCGGTCGAGCAAGTTCAGTTGTGTCGTTTTTCGCGCACGAAGCTTGAGACGCTCATGGAGGAGTTTCCAAGCATAGAGCGCCGTCTGCTCGCCGAAGCCGCGAACGAGCTGGTGGCGGCTCAGGATCAGATGCTGCTCTTGGGGCGCAAGACGGCGCATGAACGCGTCGCAAGCTTCCTGTGTGGTCGTTTGGTGGAAAAATATGGGGAGTGCATGCCGCCCGCGGCCGATATCTTTCTCCCCATGACGCGCGCCGATATTGCAGATTTTCTAGGTCTTACGGTCGAGACTGTGAGCCGCACCTTCAGCCGCTTGCGGCGGGAGCATCTGATCGGGGCTGGCGCAGGGCAGGATATTCACATTCCGTCGGTGAGCCGGCTTGAAGCGATCGGCAGCGGTGACGGCTAAGCGGCGTCTTTTGTTCGATTTTAATGGAACTTATAGGAAAAATACATTTCCTATTGCCTTCAAGACGCGCCTGTATCAGAGCTGGAAATTTTTACGATCATTCACCAAAGATTATTGCTCCGCAAAATTGTTGAACCGATCTGTTTATTGAGGGCATGCCGCAGTAGCGCGTACGGACACAGCGAGCAGGGCGTCATCCGTTTTCCAGAGCGTACTGGTCCGGCGTGATCGGTTCACGATTTCACCGGTGCCTTGATTTTCGGGAAGAAAAGGCAGCCATTTTCGTGTGAATCGGCACAGGAAATGCGCCGCGCTGCGAGATACGCCGTGTGAGAGGAACATATGTTCTCAACCGGCGCATTATCGCCTGAAATGCTCTGCTATATCGGGATTTTGCGTGGGGTTGGAAATTTCCGCTTCTGACGGTGATGTCGGTATTCTCCAAACCTTGCTTTAAAGTGCTACGCGTCGTCCCAAGACAGGAGGTTGTCTTAATCTGGCGTTGATTTTTCCAAACGGACTCTATGTGCTCTCCTTGGGCTTACGAATTCACCTTTAGCAATTTGGGGAAGATGAGCGAACAAAAGTAGAATGCTTTACAAAACGTAAAAAATAATTTTCTGATCAAAATTAATCCATGCAAAAATGTCGTGTTCTGATAAGCGTTCACATCCAGATGCGACGTGTGATCGATGTACGTAACGGATTCGAATCTAACTCTCCAGAAAATTGCGTTGTTTGCGCCATGTCGGTTTCAAGCATTTTCTGGGACCGAACATTCTGATTTTATGTGTTCTTTGGGACGCCCTGAGCGGAAAAGCCGGGCGAATGAGAAAATCTTCTTGGTCCAGACTGAAACTGATGATTGTCATGCGTCCTTGCGTCGCTGTATGTGCATGGGAACGCGGTGTGCGTCGCACCGGCGGGTTTACGGAGTTATAGTTTACACATGAGCAAAGCGTTCATTGCAGCGGTGCTGCAGGACTCCTTCGGGAGCACGGGAGTCGCCGCGCAGAAGGCGGCTGAAGATTTGATCGATGCGATCGTCGGCGAGTTGCTGTCGACCGGTGGTTTCACGCTGCCGAGCTTCGGCGCGTTCACCGTTCACGACACGCCTGCCCGCAATGCCCTGAATCCCCGCACTGGCGAGCCCGTGAAGGTGCAGGCTGGCAGCACGGTGCGTTTCAAGGTTTCCCCGGTCCTGCGCAAGACGGTCACCGAAATTCGTAAGAAGCCCGCCGCGAAGAAGAGCGCCGCTTCAAAGGCCGCCGCGCCCGCGAAAAAGGCCGCCAAGTCCGCCGCCATCGAGAAGGCTCCCGCCGCCGCGCGTCGCGGTCGCAAGTGATCTGACCGACCAGTCCGGTCGCGCCGGAACTCTTCTGGCGCGCATGGCGGCGCGGAAGCGCCGCCATGCGGTTCTCCTCATTCAAGGAGGAGAAGTGGCGGGTTACCGCCCTGCATTTTCTAGTTGTACCTGCCCGCAGTAACGAGCAGCCCCGGCGTCCTCGCATACGGGGGGCCCCGTTGCGCTTCCCTTGGCGCCATGAAACAGGCGTAAGAGCGGTTAAAAACCCAGAACCATATCCACTCCAAACGTGAACTGCCCGACATTGCGAAGGTCGTTGAAGGGCGTGGTGCCGTTCAAAGAGCGGTCAAATCGAATTTCCGGCCTTATCTCGAACAGCTTCACGCCATGCCCGGTCTCCGGCCGCCAGGTGGCGCCGAGCGTAAGCGCTCCATACGTCGTCGCCGGCGCAGATTGCGTTGCTGCCGATTTGCCGAAAAGTGCGCGCATATAAGCTGTGTCCGACAGGAAGCTTGTGACCACCAGTCCGGTGTTGTCGCGAAATATCTCCCCCCGATAGTTCAGAGTGAGAGTCGGCGTCAGGTGGTAGCTCAGAAAGCTGACAAATCCATATGTGTCGGCGCGCAGGCCTGCATCGTGCATGACGTTCAGCTCGCCAGTCAGGGTCAACTTGCTGCTGAGCTGATACGTGACGTCGAGGTCGTTCCAGAAGCGTTGCGCCCCGTTGGCGCGCGCGCCCAAAAGGCGAACGGCATTTTCCGGGCCGATGCGGCCAAGATAGGTCACTGCCAGCTTGCCGCCAGCCAGCCCCGTTCCGGTAAAGCCGAAATATCCCGCCGCCGCGCCGTTGTTGTCGCCGCCGCCGAACGAAGTCTGGTTGCCTGTGTCCACACCAAACAGAATGTCGAAATGTTTGTTGAGATGAAGTTGGAACATCGCGCCGACATGCTCGAACGGGGTCGCGAACTCTGTCGTGTAAGCCAGAGAATAGAACGGCCGCGTCGTAGGGTCGAGCGTCTCGATCCCCATCGGGGAGCCTAGAACCCCCGCCTGCACGTCGAGCCCGCGCCGGGTCAGCCAGGGAAGGTGCGCATCTATATGCGCCTGCGGCAGGATGAACTGATAACGCGAGGGGATCGCCCGGTCCGTGAGTCCGTCCAGATTGTAATAGCGAGCATCGGAGCCGTAGAGCGCGCGCAGGACAAAACCGAAATCATATCCGCTGGCGCCAGTGTCCACGGCCCGCGCCATCGTGGCCGTCAGCTGGTTAAGCTGAGCCTGATTGGCGCGATCTCCGATGAACTGACCATAATTGACGCCATTGCCGGGTCGGGCCGGGTTGGCGTTGACGCCGCCCTCGATCTGGGCCGCGAACGTCACGCTGGAAAGCCAGCCCTGCGCAGTCACGGCTTCAGACGTTGCGCCGTGCGCCGCTGCGGACGCGCCGGCAGCGGCGCATAGAGCCGCCGCCCGGATCCCGTTCCTCAGGGCGTACGGGGAGATCAGACGACCCTTCCGATGAGTGGCTTCATGATCGGTTCTCCGGCTTGTAAGCGTTACGCACTGCCCGTGCGCGGGTTGCGTCCCGTAAACATGCGGCTTGAGAGTGGTTCATTCTTTCCTGATGGATGAAAACGAGTATCGAGAAAGAATAAGGCAAATTATAGAAGACGACGCAAGAAAGCGTAGTGTATGACTGCGTTACGAAATCCAGTCCGTATTCAGAGCGATTTTTTCGAATACGAAATCTATAGAAAAAATATCCGGATCAAACCATCTTTTCCCCACGACGCATCGGTTTCTTCTGCGCCGGAGTTCCGTGACGTAGCGTCCGCCAAGCAAATCCCGTCTTGCAGACCACCTCTCGCGCACGAACGACGACCGGGCGCGTCATGCACGCTGCAGGTGCCTGTCCCGATGAAATGGCATTCTCCGCCCCGCCGCAACTTCAACAAACCGGGCGCACCCGATAGTATCGACATCGAAAGTAACGCGACGCCCCGCAAAGGGACGACCGCCGGAAAGGAGACGCACGACATGGACGCCGGAACGACCGAACAGAGCCTTCGCGAAGATCTGGCCGCCGCATATCGTCTGATCGCCCATTTCGGCATGACCGACCTTGTCTATACGCACCTGTCCGTGCGCCTGCCGGGGGACGCCAACCGGTTTCTGGTCAACCCCTACGGCTTCCTGTTCGAGGAAATCACCGCCAGTTCGCTCGTCATCGTCGACGCCGATGGACAGCCCGCGCAGAAGACCAGCCACGACGTCAACCCGGCGGGCTTCGTCATCCACTCCGCCATTCATCGCGAACACCACGACGCCGCCTGCGTCATGCACACCCATACGCTGGCGGGCATGGTGATCGCAGCGCAGGAGGGCGGCATCCTGCCGCTCAACCAGATCAGCATCGAGTTCTGTCGGGACGTCGCCTTCCACAGCTATGAAGGCGTGGCTGCCGACGACAACCTGAGCGAGCGGGAACGGCTGGTGCGCGACCTCGGCACGTGCAAGTCCATGATCCTCGCCAACCACGGCCTTCTGACCGTCGGCGCCACGGTCGCGGAGGCGTTCTACCGCATGTATTACCTTGAGCAAGCGTGTCGCATCCAGGTCGCGGCGCAGTCTACCGGCGCGAAATTGATCACGCCTTCCCCCGCCATGGTCGATCGCACCTTCGCGCAGTTCCAGAAAGAGGAGAACGTGGGAATGCTGGTGTGGACGGCGTTGAAGCGGAAGCTGGACCGGGAGCAGCCGGGGTATCGGGAGTAGAATAAAGCCTAAGATTTGGGCTAAAAGTGCTTCCGCGAGAGGACGGTAGCACACGATGGCCATTCAAAACAAAACGACGCCTCGTCCATATGTCCCTGTTGACGTCGCATGGAAAGCGGCGGACGAACGGGTCACGATACTGGACGATCGTATAGACATTGAAGACGATGCTGTATTCGTTTGGCTTAAAGCTCATCTCGTTCACGCCCATGGTCACGGGTTAACTAAGACGGTTATTGGAACGGGGCTTTTGCCACCAGCGTGGCGAGCGGTGACTCGGCGCTTTTCATCGCCTGTCGATGTTCAACACTTCATAAACGATCTTGGGCTTCGCGCTGATACAGTTCTTTCACTTCAAGCTATTTACAGGCAATTGACTCCCGCATCTGGTCCTGTTGATCGTGCTGCCCTCCTAAAGGCAGTAGGGGATGCTATTACGTGCGGACAAGCTTGGGTTTTGGAGGCTCGCCGCATGAAAAGCAGATTCTCAACGAAGACGAGTGAACAAGCTTTTGCTTTCATTAATCCGAAATTAGGTACGAATATAAACTTTCAGTTCATAGCGAGGGCTGAAGGCGATCAGTGGCTACGGGGTTATGTGCCTATGCAGCACGGAGTCGTCATTGGCCACAGCGGTATGACGGTTGCATCAGGTTTCGATTTAGGTCAATGGACCGTTGGTGATATGAAGAAGCAGGGTTTATCAGGACCTCTGCTAGAAAAAATACAACCATTTGCAAATCATAAAATGTTTGGAATGACAAAAGCGCAAGTGGTGGCTTTAATCGCTACGCTCGGTCCGGTTCCTGTTCTCACCAAGGATGAGGCCGATATTTGCGATATGATTATTTTCACCTCTATAACCAATACCGCAAAAATATCGTGGGACACTCAAGCTAAAAATAAAAATGGAGTGCCGCTATTCGCAGCGCTGCCTCAAGGTTGGCAAACTGTTTGGGTATCGAGATTCTACCAAGAGGGAGGAAGTCCCAAATTTTCGAGCGCCATTAATTTCAGGAGCAACGCATTGGCAGGTAATTGGCAGGATGCAATTGATGCACTCAACTCCTATACGAAATACCGGGACAGAATTACCTCGGAAATAAATTTCCTCAAACAGCAAATTCCGCCAAATATTCATGAAAGTGATAATAGAGAAAATTTACAAGCAAACTGAAGACTTTCACAAAAAAAATTGAGGAAGCAATGTCTGGTATTCGTGAAAACATGTCCGTATCCATGTTGGCCTCTGGAATAATGATGTTTCTTTGGAGCGTTTCGGCGTGGGCAATCAATTGTTCAAAAGCATCAAGTTCTGTAGAAAAAAAAATCTGCGAAAATTCGGATTTGATGAAAAAAGATAAAGAAATTTCCGATAATTATCAAACTCTTTTGAAAATGTCCTCGTCAAAAATAGCAGATGCCCTGCGCGCCCAGCAACGGCGTTGGGTGCAAGGGCGTGACGTCCAGTGCCGTCAGAACGCCACAGCTACCTGTTTGATGCCCCTTTATAACAATCGCCTAGATGAATTGACCGCCATGCTTAGTTCGGCCGGCACACAAGAAGACGGCTTGCTTGATACATTGAACCCTACGATCCTTCGTGGTCATTGGGTGGTGGAGCCATTGCAACGAAAAACAAGAGAACGCGACACCTCCTCGGAAGATGAAATCGAGCAACTGTCGAAACAACATCTTCCGAAAGCGGGAGATCAGATTACAGCGACACCTGAGGGGCTATGCGTCGGCGATAACCCATGTGAGGCCGTAAGCTGGTCGAAATCGACAGTCGGATCATTGATAGGAGCTGGTCGATATGAGGAGGACTTTCATCTGCGTCCTGAGCAAGATGTTTACTCCGGGCGCGTATTCGGAAAGTGGAGCTTGCCGATCATACTCGTTCCAGAATCAAACGGCGACATGCAAGCTATCGCCGCTATCTGTGCAACAGGAGGAGAACCCTGCTGGAACAGTTTCCAGCCATGGCGTACGAAAATAAAGTAAGTCCGGCGCCTCGCCGCTTTCACCTCACCCTCCAGCCCCTGTCCCCCCGTTCCGCCTCCCCCCGCAACTCCAACTCATCCAGCATAGCCCCCAACATTTCCGCCGACGCCCGGCGCAGCTTGTCCGGCATCGCGCCGTAAAGTTCGTCGCGCAACGCCTCCTCGCTGCGCCAGTCCTGCGTCAGAAGCCCCCGCGTCTGCTGGATCTTGCGCTGGCGTGCGCGGATCAGCCCCTGCACGAATGCTTCCGGTTCGGTGATAGTCGGGCCATGGGCGCTGAAGATCGCCTCGTACCCGGCAGACAACACCGATTGCAGGCTGTCGAGATAGAGCCGCATGTCGCCATGGGGCGAACGCGGAACAACAGTGGTCGACCACCCCATGATATGGTCGCCGGACAGTAACCGCCCGCCCCCGATATCGAGGCACACATGGTCCATCGAATGGCCCGGCGTCTTCACAAGCCGCAGGCCGGGCGCATGGAACGTATCGACGTCCAACCCGTGCGCGCCGCCATAGACCGTGGCGCCGCTCATCCGCGCGAGGGTCGCGGCCCCGGCCTCGTGGTCGTGATGCCAGTGCGTGACGAAGATGGCGGGCGTCCCTCCGCCGCAGGCGTCGAGCACGGCGCGTAGGTGCTCCGGGTCGTCCGGCCCCGGATCGAGTACCACCTTTCCCTCCGGCGTGTCGATCAGCCACGTGTTGGTGCCGTGATAGGTCATTGGGCCGGGATTGCGCGCGACGATGCGGATCAGCCCCTCGCTTTCGACGATCGTGCGACCGTATTCCGGTGTCGGCTCAAGGTATTTCATGGAATTCGCAGGCCTGTTGAAAACGCGCCGCGTTAATTAGGGGCAGGTTTCCGGTTTTGCATAGGGTTCGGGCGCGCTGCGGCGTCGCGATCACCAGACGTTGAGGTTGTCGGACTGCGAAAGACG
Source organism: Acetobacter nitrogenifigens DSM 23921 = NBRC 105050 (assembly GCF_000429165.1). GTDB lineage: Bacteria > Pseudomonadota > Alphaproteobacteria > Acetobacterales > Acetobacteraceae > Acetobacter > Acetobacter nitrogenifigens. The sequence continues at coordinate 23,565 of NZ_AUBI01000006.1, forward strand.
CGCTGCAATATGGCGCAATCGGGGATGCGGACGTTACCCTTCCGGTTCGGATCACGAACAGGTTTCATCGTCAGAGGACAGGCAGTGCAGACATTCCTTTTCATAATGGTGGTCGGCGTCGGCTCGACGCTGGCGCTCGACCTGTGGGGTCTGATCGCAAGAAAAATGGGTTGGCTGCCCGGCGCGCACTGGCCGTCGGTGGGACGTTGGCTTCTTGGCCTTCCGGCGGGACGGTTCTTCTTTGACGGGACGAATACGGCCCCCAACACGACGACGGAAAGCGTTCTGGGCTGGGCGTTCCATTATGCCGTCGGTCTGGCGTACGCCGCGATGCTGCCTTTGTTCTGGGGCGCGGACTTTATTCGTGATCCGGGGCTCGGTCCGTGTCTGGTCATAGGGCTGGGTGTCAGCACCGTTGCGGGCCTGGGGTTCTTTATGCCTGCGATGGGTGGTGGCCTGTTTGCGCGCAAGACGCCGTCGCCGCCGATGACGATAGCCTATGTGCTGGTTGCTCATGCGGTCTTCGCGCTGGCCCAGTTTGCTCTGGCTCTGGCTCTGGCTCTGGCTCTGGCTTTTGGCGTCGCTGCGGCGATGTGACGAGAGGCGACGATCCGTCGAACGACAGGTCCGTGCGGCGGCGTGGCCGCCTGATGAGGCTCGTTGGCGGCGGGTAAGCGCGGAGGGCGAGCCTTCCTCGCCTTTTCGTCTCCGGGCGGCGGCTGTATGGTGCGCCCTCCTTGCACCCATACCGGAGCTTGCCTGCCCAATGGACCCGGCGTCACCCCGCCTCACCGACAGACCGCTGTCTTTTCAGGATCTGATCCTGACCCTTCACCGTTTCTGGTCGGAACGAGGTTGCGCCATTCTCCAGCCGTATGACGTGGAGGTCGGCGCGGGCACGCTATCGCCGCACACCACGCTGCGCGCGCTGGGCGATACGCCCTGGAAGGCCGCCTATGTGCAGCCCTGCCGCCGTCCGTCCGATGGGCGTTATGGCGAGAACCCGAACCGGTTGCAGCATTATTACCAGTATCAGGTGTTGCTGAAGCCGACGCCGGAAGAAAGCCAGCAACTGCTGCTCGACAGCTATCGGGCCATCGGCATCGACCCGGACCTGCACGACATCCGTTTCGTCGAGGACGACTGGGAGAATCCCACGATCGGCGCATGGGGGCTGGGCTGGGAAGTCTGGTGCGACGGCATGGAAGTGACGCAGTTCACCTATTTCCAGCAGGTGGGCGGCATTCCGGTCACCGTGCCTTCGACCGAACTGACCTACGGGCTGGAGCGTCTGGCCATGTATGTGCAGGGCGTGGAGAACGTCTACGACCTGGACTTCAACGGCGCCGGGCTGAAATACGGCGACGTGTTCCTGCGGGCCGAGCGCGAATACTCGCGCCACAACTTTGAATTGGCCGACACCTCCATCCTGCATCAGCACTTCATCGATGCGGAGAAGCAGTCGGTGGCGCTGGCGGAAGCAGGCGTGGCGCAGCCCGCCTATGACCAGTGCCTGAAGGCCAGCCACCTGTTCAATCTGCTCGACGCGCGCGGCGTGATCAGCGTGAGCGAACGCGCGTCCTATATCGGGCGCGTCCGCACTCTTGCGAAACTGTGCTGCGAGACCTGGCTGGCTGGTGAGTCCGCCCATACGAAGGGCGAGGGCTGAGTCATGGCCGAACTTCTGCTGGAACTGTTTTCCGAGGAAATCCCGGCCCGCATGCAGGAAGCGGCGGGCGAGGAGCTGACGCGGCTCGTAACCAAGGCGCTCGCGCCCCTGAACCCACGCGACGCGCGCAGCTTCACCGGCCCGCGTCGCATCGCGCTGGCTTGCACCATCGACGCTGAAGTGCCGTCGCAGACGGTGTCAGAGCGCGGCCCGCGCGAGACCGCGCCGGAGCAGGCGCTGGCGGGCTTCCTGCGCAAGCACGGCGCGACGAAGGACGAACTTGTCGCCGAGGGCGGATTCTGGGTGCTCAATCGCCAGACGCCCGCCATCGCCGCGGCGCCCTATGTAGCGGAGCGCGTGGCGGGGCTGCTGCGGCAGTTCGCGTGGCCGAAATCCATGCGCTGGGGTTCGGGCAGCGGCTTCACCTGGGTCCGTCCCCTGCGCCGCATCCTGTGCCTGCTGGACGGCGCCATCGTGCCGTTCTCTCTGGCGACGGATGAAGGCGGCGTTGAGGATGCCGGGCATGGCCTGCATAGCGGCGATCTGACCGAAGGGCATCGCTTCTGGCCGGTCGGCGTGCGCAATGCAGAGCCGTTCGCGGTGCGTGACGCCGCAAGCTGGGCGCAGGGCCTGCGGGAGCGCCGGGTGCTGGTGGACGCGGCGGAGCGGCGGCAGGCTGTCGTCACTGGTGTGAACGAGCTGGCGCGTGAAGAGGGGCTGACCGTCGCGACCGATCCCGGTCTGGTGGACGAGGTCGCGGGTCTGGTCGAATGGCCGGTTCCGCTTCTGGGGCGCATCGACGAGGAATTCATGGGCCTCCCGCCGGAGGTCATGCAGGTCTCGATGCGTGTGAACCAGCGCTATTTCGCGCTGCGTCACAGCGACGGAAGCGCCGCACCGCGCTTCGCCTTCGTCGCCAATATCGAGCCTATTGACGGCGGCGCGCAGGTCATTGCGGGCAACGAACGCGTGCTGCGCGCCCGTTTTTCCGACGCACGTCATTTCTGGGATCTGGACCGCAAGCGCACGTTGGAATCCCGCGTCGCGGATCTCGACGCCGTGACGTTCCACGCAAGCCTTGGCAGTCAGGGCGCACGCGTCGCTCGTCTGGTGCGGCTGGCGCGGCTGATCGCGCCGATGATCGGGGCGGACGCCGAACAGGCGGCCCGCGCAGCCCTGCTGGCGAAGGCCGATCTGCTGACCGGCATGGTCGGAGAATTCCCGGAGCTTCAGGGCGTGATGGGCGGGTATTACGCTCGCCATGATGGCGAGGCCGCTGCCGTCTGCGCCGCCGTGGCCGAGCACTACCAGCCGCGCGGCCCGTCCGACAGCGTGCCGACGGCGCCGGTGTCCGTCGCGGCGGCGCTCGCCGACCGGTTCGACATGCTTGCGGGTTTCTTCGCCGCCGGCGCGAAGCCGGGCGGGTCAGGCGATCCGTATGGCCTACGCCGCGCCGCGCTGGGCGTGATCAATCTGATCCGCACCAACGGCCTGCGTCTGGATCTTGTCGCGCTGTTCGTGGCCGCCGCTGAAGCGTTGCCGGAGGCGTTGCGTGACGCGCCTGATCTGGACCTCCTGCCGGGCTTCATCTCGGAACGCCTGCGTGTGCAGCTTCGCAGCGAGGGTGCGCGTCACGACATTCTTGCAGCGATTTCGGCGAGCAACACCGACACCGACATCACGCGCCTGCTGGCCCGCACCGATGCTCTGGCGTCGATGCTGGAGACCGAGGACGGTCGCAACCTGCTGGCTGCGACGAAGCGCGCCGCCAACATCCTTCGCATCGAAGACAAGAAGGATGGTCCGCACGAAGGCGCGCCTGATGCGTCTTTGTATAGCCAGCCGGAGGAACGTGCGCTGGCGGAGGCTCTGTCGCGCGTGATCCCGGCGGTCGAGGCGGCCATTGAGGAAGAGCGCTTCAGCGACGCGATGCGCGACGTGGCGGGCCTGCGTCCGGCTCTGGACACGTTCTTCGAGTCCGTGACGGTCAACGCTGATGACGCGGCGGTTCGGGTCAACAGGCTGCGGCTGTTGTCGGAGCTTGCGCGCATGACACGGCTGATCGCCGATTTTGGACAGATCGACGGGTAAGGAGCGTACAGGGGGAGCAGGTTTTCGGGGCTTTGCCCCGCTCCCCACAAAGGGACGTGGTCCCTTTGATCCCTGTTTGTTTAGAGGGGGATTCTCGTCGGGTCGTTGCTGTTCCCGTTTGCAAGCCGGTTGCGGAGCGCTTTTTCGCCGCTGGCGCCGGAAGGCCCAACCCCGGCCGGATGCCCTCGGCTTTATCGCGTTTCGCGGACCAGGGTTTTCGGCGGCTCCGCCGCGCGAGAACGAGCGTCCGATCGACAGGGTTCGCCGTTCGCGTCGTCGTGGGCCTGCGGAGGCGGATATATTTGTCCGTCTCCTGCCGGAGAGTCAGCGATAACGACGTCCCTGAAGCGCCGGGCCTGCGCGGTCCCTCTTGAAACACTCTTAAGCCCTGCGTAACCCACCCTCCGGGTGTTATGCTCAGGAGGTGACCATTCTCGACTCCCCCGATTCCGCCGCCCCGTCGTCTCAGGACGGCGGTATGCTGGGCGTCTCCCTGCGTCAGCCTCCGGCCAACCCGGACGCGGAGCAGGCTCTGCTCGGCGCGCTGCTGACCAACAACCGGGCTTACGACCGTGTTTCGGACTTCCTGACCGGCGCGCATTTCGCCAGCCGTGTGAACGGGGAGATTTACGACGCGATCGCCCGACGCATCGAGAACGGACAACTCGCCGATCCGGTGACGTTGCGCGCAACGCTGGAGCATTCCGGACTGCTCGACAGCGTCGGCGGCATCGCCTACCTCGCCAGGCTGCTGACCTCGATGGTCGGCATCATCAACGCTGGCGACTATGGCCGCGCGATCCATGACGCCTGGATTCGACGGCAACTGATCGACATTGGCGAAGGCATCGTCAATAACGCCTTCGGCGCGACCGAGGGGCTGGACGGCCCCGACCAGATTGCGGCGGGCGAAGAGCAACTTTTTCGCCTCGCGACCGACAAGGGACAGGATGGCGGTTTCACAGCATTCGACCGCGCCCTGACCAACGCGATTCAGGTTGCGGAGAAGGCGTTCAGCAACGCTGGCGACGTTTCAGGCCTGACATCCGGATTGCGCGACTTCGACAAGAAGACAGGCGGCCTGCATCCGTCGGACTTGCTGATCCTTGCGGGACGTCCGGCCATGGGCAAGACGGCGCTCGCGACAAAAGTGGCGTTCTCCGCCGCGCGCGAGTTGTTGCGTCGCGCGCAGGAGCAGGGCGACGGCGTGCAGCCTGACGGCGCAGTTGCGATCTTCTCGCTCGAAATGTCGGCGGAGCAGTTGGCCACGCGTATTCTGTCCGAGCAGGCGGAGGTGTCCGGCGAGCGCATCCGTCGTGGCGATATCGGGCAGAAGGAATTCGACCGTTTCGTGCGTGTCAGCCGCGAACTGGCGCAGCTGCCTCTGATGATCGACGATACGCCGGCGATTTCGCTGTCGGCCATGCGTACGCGCTGTCGGCGGCTGAAGCGCACCAAGGGGCTTAGCCTTGTCGTGGTCGATTATCTGCAACTCATGCGGCCTGCGGTCGGCACCAAGCCGGAAAGCCGCGTGCTTGAAATTTCGATGATCACGCAGGGGCTGAAGGCGATCGCCAAGGAACTGGAAGTGCCGGTCATCGCGCTGTCGCAGCTTTCCCGTCAGGTGGAGAGCCGTGAGGACAAGCGCCCGATGCTGTCGGATCTGCGTGAGTCCGGCTCGATCGAGCAGGACGCCGACGCGGTGATGTTCGTCTATCGCGATGAATACTACCTGCAGCAGCGTGAACCGAAAGAAACGGCGTTCGATTCCGCCGACAAATACCAGGCGGCGCTGGACGACTGGCGGCGGAAGATGGAGCTTGTGCATAACAAGGCCGAGTTAATTCTTGAGAAGCAGCGCCACGGTCCGACTGGCGTTGTGCATCTGTATTTCGAAGGCGAATTCACCCGTTTCGCGGATCTTGATACTATGCACGACGATTATCCGATGCATTGAGGCGTGTTCGGGCGGCGTTGTCGCCCGAACACGGTTTGCTCGTGGACGTTCACTCAAGCATCGGATGGGGCTGAGAGAGACAGTTTGTGGTCTGCTGTTTCTCTCACAGACGCTGTTGTGGCGTTTCTATGATTTGTTGGGATTTTTCAGAAAATTTCGAGAATTTTCTTATTTTAATTTATTAATATTCATAATATTTTATTTATTGTGCGTTAAGTTTTCGTATTTATCATCGTGAATTTCGGCTGTAAGAAATGATAAACGATACCGTTTTATCAGACATATTTCAAAATTTTGTGAAAATTTAGAGTGACCGCAGTTGGGCCAGAAAGGTGTCATGCTTTGAGTGTGGCTGAATTCGCATTTGGATAAAGCTCTTTTGTACAGAAGAGTCTATTGATATATGCAATCAGCGTAGAGTATTAAAAATTTATAGGGAAAAAGATATTGCATAGAATGTGAAACCCGTCTGTAAAGCGCTTCCACCGCCCGTCGCAAGCGTTTTTCACAGAACAGAAGTTTGCATATAGTCGAGCCCGGATCTCTTGCATGACCCATGCTATGCAAACCGCAAAGCTATAGAACAAGTCGGAATCAACCGTTCGCCGGAATAGTTACGATTGTGTTCGGTTCCTTGCTTGTTTTGGAGAGCTCGAGGAGTATCTGCAGCATCGTGAAAGCCAGTTTGCTGTCATAATCGTTGTCGGCGATCCAGTAGTATTTGTGATTGTATGTGGTCCATACAAAGACCGAATCAGGTTTTTCATTCGCGACGTGAATCACGACAATGGGACGTTTCTCATGCCCCGTCAGCCTGATTGTCGGCCGGGTGCGCCCGGAGACGATGTCATCCTGCGGAACCTCGATCTGATAGGCGATTTGTCCCAGAACGCCGAGAATTGTCCGGGTCAGAAGGCGAATTTGTCCCGGACGCGGGCGCCCGCCGCCATAAGTGACTTCGACCCGTTCATCGTTCTGGGCCATTCCCAGCAGGCGCCTTACTTCGCGGACGACTCCGGATAAGACCGGATCATCGGACGACATGATGGAGAGATAGACGCGGTCTGGCTGAGCTTCCATTCCCTGTGTCTGTGGCGTCCTCTCAAGCTGGATGCCAAGCAGGCCGGCAAGCTGCAATGCTCTCAGGTCGGATAGAAGGTCAAAAAATACCGGAGTTCCCCGAGCGTTCTCTCCCCCCATAGGGCCAACGTTGTTGATCAGATTGACCGATTGAACGGACAGTCGGAACAGAACATCGATGGGCAGTCCGCCCATGACGAGCGGGAGCAGGTTGGCGGGTGGAAGCGGGCGGAGAAAGCTTTCCGCGTAGGCGTCGCCCGTGACGGGCTGGAAGGTGAACGTCGGACTCTCCTGCAATTGCGCCGCGATGCCGCCGTAAGGCCGCGTTGCGACCGAATAGGTCCCGATGCCGACAGATACGTTGCGCTGTAACTGATATCCGGAAATGAGCTGCGTCGTATCAAGGAATCCCGGAGTGTCCGCGTAGCGTAGTCTTACGACATTCAACAGTGTCTGCTGCTTGCTCGCGCTCGTCAGGGCTCGGGAGTAATCGCTCTGATCACGGTCGAGCCGTGTCGGGCCGATCTCATAGCACCCACTGAGAAAAAACGCTGTGAGCAATGGCAGAGCAGTGTGGATTCGCAACGTTGGGGCCGCCAGTTGTTGTTCGGTCTTTTTGATCGACGGCGTGGACATTGACGCCGGGATCGTGTCCCCAAACTACAGCGACATGATATTTGCACAACGCCCCGACTGCTTCTTTCTGAGGCTCGTCCAGGTGCTGGATGATCTGGATTTTTGTCACCGGCGCAACCTGGAAATGACCGAAAGGCGTCGCCTCGGACTATGCTTTGAACGCACTTTTCCAGACGTTGAGAGGCTATGACCGCTCTGGCCCCATTAAAGCTCTGCCCATTGCCGTAGAAGGTTATGGTAGGTCCCGGTCACCCCGAGCACGCCTTCATGGGAATCCGGTAGTGATTTGCGGATCTCGATGATCGCCTGATCGAATTCGTACATAAGCGTGCGTTTGCCGTCGTCCTTCACCATGGACTGGGTCCAGAAGAAAGACGCCCAGCGACTGCCGCGCGTGATGAGTTTGACGCTGTGGAGGCTCGTGGACGGGTAGAGGACAAGATCGCCCGCCGGAAGCTTCACGCTATGCTCGCCGTAAGTGTCCCGTATCACCAGTTCGCCGCCGTCATAGTCTTCCGGCGGCGTAAGAAACAGCGTGGAGGACACGTCGGTCCTGATCCGATAGCCTGTTTCGGGTTCGGGGCGGATTGCGTTATCGACATGCGCGTCGAAATACATGCCAGTGTCGTAGCGGTTGAACAGCGGTGGAAAGACGCGCAGCGGCAGGGCGGCGCTGGTGAAGGTCGGGTTTCGGCCGAGCGCCCGTAGCACCAATTCCCCAAGTTCTCTGCATTGAGGTGATTTTTGAGGAATTTGCAGGTTATGCTTGGCTTTCGCTGATTGCTGGCCAGCCGTCGCCTTGCCGTCGCCCCATTCGGCGCTCTCCAGCACGCCCCGGCAATAGGCGACTTCCTCTGCGGTCAAAACGTTCTTCACATGAACCAGCATCTTCGCCTCCTGCAGCGCCTTATCGCAAGATCGCGTAACCGGGCGCGACAATACGCGAACGCGTCTGAATTGCGTTTCTATCGCCTTTGAGCGGAGACATCAAATTCCGGGCGGTAAAGGTGGGGACGCTTTCATATGGACCCATATGGCGTGGACAGGTTTATGATTCATGGGCTGGCGAGCGGCACGCTGGCGCCGGTCCGTATACGACGAAGAGAGGAATAGCGCTGGATGGAGCTTTTGACCGCCATCGATCTGGCCGGCAGCGTCGCCCTGCTTCTGTGGGGCGTTCACATGGTGCAGACCGGCGTCAGGCGCACCTTCGGGCCGCGCCTGAATGTGTTTCTCGAGAGGATGCTTCGCGGGCGGTTGCAGGCCTTCGCGACTGGTCTTGGCGTGACGGCTGTCCTTCAATCTTCGACCGCGACCGGGTTGATGATCACCAACATGGCGGCGCGGGCGCACATAGCGCTGTCGGCGTCCCTCGCCGTTATGCTCGGGGCCAATGTCGGGACCACGCTGATCGTGCAGGTGCTCGCGTTCGACGTCACCGCCGTGGCGCCGGCTCTAATTTTGGCGGGCGTCGTGTTGTTTCGCAAAAGTCGGGGGGCGGTGAGGGATTCGGGCCGCGTGTTTATCGGGCTGGGCTTGCTTCTGCTCGCGTTACGCCAGTTCATCGACGTGCTGGAGCCCTATGCGCACCGCCCGGAATTGCAGAACGTGCTCGGCGTCGTTGGCGCGCATCCTCTCGCAGCCGTGTTGCTGGCCGCTGGCGTCACCTGGATGAGTCATTCTTCCGTCGCGACAGTGATGCTGGTGGCGAGCTTTGCGTCGCGGGGCGCGATCATGCCAGCGACCGCGTTCGCGCTGGTGCTGGGCGCCAATATAGGCACGTCCATCAATCCGGTGCTGGAAAGCGACGCGACCGATGCCGCCACGCGGCGTCTGCCACTCGGCAATCTCCTGTTGCGCGCGGCGGCTGCAGCGCTGGTTCTGCCGTTTCTCCGACCCCTGGCGGATTGGGTGTCGGGCTGGGAGGGGACTCCACAGCGAAGCGTCGCGGATTTTCACACCATGTTCAATCTGGCCCTGGCGGTCGTCGCGTTGCCCTTTATCGACCGCTACGCGCGTCTGCTGGAGAAGATGTTTCCCGATCCACCGCAGCAGGCGACGCTCACGCCCGGCACGCCGCTTTATCTCGATCGATCGATGCTCGACAATGCGCCGCAGATCGCCGTCGCCAACGCCACGCGCGAAGCCCTGCGCCTTTGCGATCTTCTCGTCGACATCATGGGCGCCCTGCGGGAGTCCCTCATGACGGCAGACGCGCAACCCGCGTTGAGCATCCGGCGTGACGCGGCTTCAATGGGGCAGCTTGGGACCGCGATCCGCAGCTACCTTGTGGCGCTTGACCCGGAGGCCGCGACTCAGGACGAATTGACGCGCGCGGAGGATATCCGCGCGTTCTGCACGCAATTGATCCATGCAAGTGATATCGCCGAGCGCAACTTGTTGACTGAAGCGCAGAAACTGGCTCGTCAGCGCATACGTCTGGCGCAGGATCTTCTGACGCCTGTGACGAAGATGATCGACCGAATTCACGTCAATATTGATTCATGTGCAACCATCCTGCTGGGCGGAGACGATGCGATAGCGCGCCGTCTGGCGGCGCAGAAAGACGTATTCCGCGAAATTGAGATGGACGCCACGAACGCCTATTTCGAGCGCCTGCGCCAGACCCAGCAGGCTGCGGGCGCCCGGTCTGACGCGGCGCCTTCGGCTCACGACCCCGGAGAAGCGCAGCTGGATCTGCTGCGGGATTTGAAGCGAGTGAACTCCCATATCGTTGCTGCGGCCGCCTACCCGCGTCTCGCCGAGCAGGGCGCGCTGTTGCCCAGCCGCGTGCAGCCCCCTCTGGCTGATGAAGGAAAGGTGGAAGTGAAGACTATTCTGGAGGGGAAGGAGTCTTGAACGCCGGGCGATGAAGTTTTTTGCGTTTCCCAAAACTCTGGTGCTGTATGCGTCAGAATTTTGTGGACGACGACAGCCTGCTGCCTTCAAGCAGGTCTTATTCGATCACGAGTTCAAAGTTTGACTTTTCTAAAAATAGATTCGTATGACAAGCGACAGTCGCACTCGTGATCAGACGCGCCAGAGAACGATCTATTCTGTGTTGCGAGCGTCAATCATAACCCCGGCTTGCGAGACTCTCCTGCACAGCCCGCTCCGCCTCGTCTATGGCGATGTTGGTGAACGCTGCCGCGCCGGAATCTGCGTTGGCGATGGCGATCCGCCCAAAAGGCTTTCTGCCTATGACATGCGGTTGCTCGGCGTCGGGAAAAGTGGGGTCGCCAAGGGTGTCGTAGGTATAGGCGTAACCGTGGGGCCATCGGTTGACGGTGATTGCGAGAATATCCTGCTTTTCGTCGAAGCCATATGAGCCGAACGTTCTTTGGAGTTGCGCGCGCGTTTCGGATTCGATGGTTTCGAAGGACGTCGCCAACATTTCCTGACGTCCCATCCGGTTTTGATCTTTTCTCGGGTGGCCGGGAAAATTTGGATTGCGTAACATATGAAGAGTCGCGGGTTCATCCACTGCGCCGACACTTTCGTAAGCGCCGAGCCGCAATGGCGTATCGAGTAAAAGATGCTGGTAATAGCCATGAGGCGCCATGACGATGTTGACCCCGGCGGATTTCCAGGCGCGCCAGTTCCGCAAAAGGACGCTGGTGTACATCATGGGCACTTTTGACGGGTATTTCAGCGCCTGCTTCTGCGATTCGGGCAATTGCGGTGCTATGTAAGGAATGATGTTGTTAAAGCAGGCGAGAATCACGTTCTCGGCCGTCGCCTCGTAGCGTTGATCGTCCGACCCGTCCGGCTTCTGATAAACCACGCGCACTGGGTGAATGGATCCAGAGGCGTTTTCGACAACGGAGGCGTCGCCGACATGCTCTACGCGAACGACCATCTGTTTCAGCCGAATGCGTACAGGTTGATCAGGACGATCCAGATGGCTGTAATCGGCAGTGGCCGTCACGATGCTGTCCATGGTCTGCGGTGCGCCGAAAACTTTCGGGACCAGCCGCGCGACGAGGAGCCGGGCTATCGACGCGTTTCCGTCAGGAAAATGGAAAAAATCCGCCTCTACAAGCGGATCCTGCTCGACTTCCATTCCGGCGAAGCCCGGCGCGCCGCCGCGCATGGCCATGAACGCAGGGCATGTGTCGATGCGCATGTTGTTGCGATATCCCGCGCCGTCAAAGAAAGAAACTGCCTGATCTGGCAATTTTGCGTACTGGCGTAGAAACGTTTCATAACTCATTGCCTCAAGACGCTTGCGGCGTTCGTGTGGCGTCATGCCCGGCATAAAGTTCGTGTTGGCGTCATACAAGCGCAAAAGCGCCGTTTTCGACGCGAAATCCAGAGGCGCCGCGTCCCAAAATGCGGCGGTCGGCGCTTCTTCATGGTTGAAACCGGGGACGAGACTATCCGCAGTGAAGTGCTCGCGGTCGAAAAATACGCCCGATCCCATGCCCGCAAAGGTTTTCGGCTGCACGACGTCTTTCCACCGGGACGGCGTCACGCCAAGTTCGGTGAGGAGCGATTTGGCGGTGAAACTGTAGGGGAATGGCGTTTCGATGCTCATTGTCCCGCCATAGGACAAATACATGCGGTCTTTGTGGCGGAATTCGTTGCGCTTGGCGTGACCGCCAAAATCGTCATGGTTGTCCAGAACCAGAATGCGCGCCTTTGGACCGAGCGCCTTCTGATAAAACAGGGCGGAACTCAGCCCTGAAATACCGCCGCCGACAACAATAAGGTCGTAGTGTTCGCCAGTACTTTTCGCGGATACAGGACCATTGAAATGACCGTCTCTCGCGGCGTGGGCGATCTCAAACGAGCCGGGGTATTGCCCCCTTAGCCCAGTTCGCAACGGCGGATATGTCGATGCGTCTCGCAGCGCTGCGGCGGTGGCGGGTTTACCCGAAAGAAGAGCGGCGAGCGTTGCGCCCGAGACGCCGTGCACGAAGTCTCTTCGGGTGATATCAGAGTTTGACATATCGTACTTTCGGTCAGTACGCGAAACCGAGGTTCGCGATATTCTTCAGAATGTGGACGGGCCCGGCGTTGCAGAAACAAAGGGAAACGCCTCACGCTCAAGCAGTTCGACCACAGCGCGATGCGCGGCTTCGAAAGCTGCGTCGGTATGGGGGCTGGCCGCGGAATCGGAGTTTGCGATGGCGACGCGACCAAACGGTTGACGCGCTGCGACACAGGGACGCTCGTCTGTTTCGGTAAAGACCCAGTCCAGAGGTTCGTAAAGGCTGTTATAGGTGTAGGCGTAGCCGTGGGGCCAGCGATTGACAGTGATGGCGGCGATGTCGCGGTCCGCGTCGAAACCGCCAGATCCAAGGAGTCTATGCAATTGAGAGCGGATTTCGCGTTCGAATGTCTCAAATGGCGTGGCGAGCAGCGCCGCCCGACCGGCGCGGTGCTGATCGCGCTTGGTCGGGAGTCCGGGTGCGTCGAACGTCTTGATCATACGCACGACGATCGGCCGATCCGGGTTGGTCGGCGCTTTCAGAGCGCCCAGAGAGGCAGGTTCGGCGATCTGCATCTGCTCGAAATACATGTTCGGACTGTCAATGTCCGACACGCCGAGTTTGTGAAATGCACGCCAGTTGCGCAGGGCGACGTTGGCGTAGACGATCGGCCCCTTTACCCCGTAGGCGAGCGCCTTTTTCTGTGCGTCCGGCAGGGTGGGAATCAGATACGGGATGAACATGTTCCAGCACGCCATCACGACCTGCCGTCCGCGCACTTTTCGTATAGCCGTCGGGTGAGGTTCTGAGGCGGGACAACACAGGACCGATACAGCCTCTGCGCTCTCCGCCGGACCGTCATGGGCGACGTTCAGCGCCAGCGTGGACAACCGGATGCGCACCTTGTTCGGTGCCCGGTCCAGCGTTGTGTAGTCGAAGTCGGCTGTGCCCATTGCGTTCTGACCACGCGCGGTTGTGGCGTCGGGGATCAGGGACGCTACGAGCAGGCGAGCGAGCGTCGCGTTGCCGTCGGGAAAATGGACGGAGCGATCGGTTTCGGTCTGGCGTCCATGCTCGCCGCCGGGCAGATCAGAGAGAAGGCCCTCGGGCATGGCGCCCAGGCCAAGACCGGAAAAGCCGGGATATCCCATCGCCCAGGCGAACAAGGCCGGCATTGCGTCTGCGCCGACGCAGAAGACCCCCGCTCCAGCCTTGCGAAACATGCGCGCCACAGCAGGATCGACCTTTGCGTAGTCCAGAAGATATCTGTCGTAGGCCAGCGTCGCGAGCCGTTTCTTTTTTTCTGCGACGGCGACGCCGGGCATGTAGTCCGGCTGCGTCTTCGCCAACAGGCGCTCAAGGTCCTTCCGGGCGCGGGGGCTGAGCGGCGCCTGAGCGATCGCGTCGGCGTCGAGGCTCGGCCAGGGCGCGCCGCGACGTGGACCTCTGCGAGCCATACGATCCGCAGACCAACCTTCGCGATCGAAGAAAAATGCGGACTTCATACCAAGAGTCTCATAAAGAGAGTCCTGAGGGGCATTTTCGCGCTCGTAAGCGGAGAGGTCGACGCCTATGTCGTTCAGAATCGAACGCGCCCATTCGTTGTAACGCTCGGGGGACTCGATCTCCAGCGTTCCCCCATTGAGAACAATCTTGTGTCCGTCAACGTCAAATTCGTTACGCTTTGCGTGGCCGCCGAAATCGTCGTGATTCTCCACGATCAGAACGGTTTTGTCAGTTCCCGCGTAACGCCGAAAGAAATGCGCCGCAGCAAGACCGCTCAACCCGCCCCCGACGATTACGAGATCGTAAAATTCTCCTGTGTCACGAACGTTTTCTGACTTTAGTGCGCCGTCGCGTAACGCATGCGCGGCTTCGAACGCGCCGGGGTGACTGCCGCGTAAACCCGTTTTTTGCGGCGGAGGGATAAAGGTTTCGCCCTCCGCAGCGCGGTCCGATATGGACGGCGCGATGACGGTGGCTGCGACGCCGTTGATAAAGTCGCGGCGACTGATGCTGGGCCATTTTCTGGCGGTCGGCATGTCGTCCGACGCAGGCAAGGTCATTCGATTCTCCACCCTGCCTGACGATTTTTCCGTTGCGCAGGGAGTTTCGATTCAGAAAACCTGCTGGATACATGGGCTCCACAAGATTTTCATTGGCGGCGGCAAGTCAGGGGCGATGACCAAGAGGGTTCCGATCACGCTTTAGTAATCATGTTAAAATCGTAACAAAATGCGTGCAAGCGAATTTTCCGCACGCAATTTCCTGTCCTGTCGCCCCCTTGGCCGCCGTGCGATTATCGTCCGTATCACAATGCCCCGACGAGGGGGGCTCGTCCGGCGAACCGGACTTTCATCCCGACGGTGGAGGTCGTGACTATTCGACGGCCACCATGACGTCCGATGCTTTGATGACTGCGAACGCAGCCGCCCCTTCCGTCAGTCCGAGCTCCTCGACGGCTTCGTTGGTGATCGACGCCATGACGGAAGCGCCGCCGATGTCGATCGTGACATGCGACGTCGTGGCGCCTTTGACGATTTTGGAGATGGCCCCTTTGATCTGGTTCCGTGCGCTCAGTTTCATCGGTTAATCCTTTCAACACTCAGGAATGACGCCGACGCTGCAGGCGCCGCTCGGCGGAAGGAGCGTATACCATCGCTGCGGAAGGATATATTGCGATGCGTTGTCGTAAAGCGTGGAAAGAACAGGCAATGGCCGTGCATATACGAACGTCACGCGTCAGAACCGGGGCCGACGCCCTGATCGGGCGAATGGCGACGGTTGTCCTGTGCGCGCTGATCTCGTTGACGGCAGCGACGGGCATTGCGCGGGCTGAGCAGGCGCGCGTCGCCATAGCGGCGAATTTTATCGGGCCGGCGAAAGCTTTGATCGACGCGTTTGCGCGAAAGACCGGCGACGTCGTCACGCCCAGTTTCGGCGCAAGCGGCCAGTTCCTGATACAGATTGAACAGGGCGCGCCGTTTGATGCGTTTCTCTCGGCTGATGACGCGCGGCCCGCGACCCTTATGCGAGAAGGATTCGCCGCGCCGGGAAGCGCGTTCACCTACGCCATCGGGCGGCTCGCGTTATGGAGCGGCAGCGCGGCGTTTCCCGCGAAAGAGGAGACGTTGCGCAAGGGCGGCTTTACGCGGCTGGCCGTCGGCAACCCGCGAACTGCGCCTTATGGCGCTGCGGCGCTCGCGACATTGCGCTCGCTCGGGCTATACGACGCGTTGCAGCCGCGGCTCGTCACTGGCGTCGATATCGCGCAGGCGTTCCAGTTCGTGCAGACCGGGAACGCGGAACTGGGATTCGTGGCGCTTTCGCAGCTTCATGACCGCCCGCCCGGAACGGTCTGGATCGTCCCTGCCTCGCTTTATCCGCCGATCCGACAGGACGGGGTTCTGCTGAAGCGGGGCGAAGGCAATCGCGCCGCGCGCGGCTTCATGAACTTCCTGCAGACTCCCGAGGCGAAAGCGATCATCGCCGCCTATGGTTACGCGCCTGTATGACGTCGCAGCCTCTGCTATCCGACCCGCATGGCGCGGTTCAGGCCCTGCGTCTGACATGCGCGTTGGCGGCGACCACCACGGACGTCGCGATGCTGCTTGGAGCGCCGCTCGCATGGTGGCTGGCGCGCGGGACGGACTGGCGGCGGGACGTGGTCGGCAGCATCCTGACCCTGCCGCTCGTGCTGCCGCCCACGGTGCTGGGGTTCTATCTGTTGCTGGCGCTGGGCCCGTCCGGCGTCGGCGGCGCCCTGTCGCGATTTACCGGACGGCCGACCCTCGCCTTCACATTTACGGGGCTGGTCATCGGTTCTGTCATCGCGGCGTTGCCCTATGTCGTGCAGTCTGCGCGCGCGGCGTTCGAGACTGTCGGACGGGCCCCTGTCGAGATCGCCTACACGCTGCGCGCCTCGCCGCTGCGTGCGTTCTGGACGGTGGCCGTGCCGCTCGCCGCGCCGGGCCTGCTGGCCGCCGCCGTGCTGGCGTTCGCGCACACGATGGGCGAGTTCGGGCTGGTTCTGATGATCGGCGGAGACATTCCGGGACGGACGCGGGTGCTGGCGATGGCGCTCTACGACGATGTCGAGGCAGGAGAGTGGCGGGAGGCGCATCTGATCGCGGGCGGCATGGTGGGGTTCGCGTTCGTCGTCATCCTTATCATGACGCTGGCGCAAAAGCGGTTGGCGCGACGCAAGCCATGACGCACGGGGATATCCCCTCGCCCGCAGCGCCGACCTTTCGTCGGGTGGAGGACTGTCTGGACGTGCGGTTCGACAGCGCAGTCAGCAGGCTGTGTCTCGATGTCGCCTTTTGCGCCGGCTCCGGCGTGACCGTTCTTCGCGGCCCATCCGGTTGCGGCAAGACCACCGTGCTGCGAGGCATCGCCGGGCTGCTGCGACTCCCGCGGGGGCGTTGCGTCTTCCGCGGCGAAGTCTGGCAGGATGACGTCGTTTTCGCGCCCCCCTGGCGACGTCCGGTGGGATATGCGCCGCAGGAATCGGTTTTGTTTCCGCATCTTAGCGTGCGCCGCAACCTTCTCTACGCCTCACGTGGGCGGCTGCCGCGTGAGGGGTTCCTGTTCGAGCCGGTCGTTGAGCTGCTGCGGCTGGAGCCGTTGCTGGAGCGGGGAACGCAGGCCCTGTCAGGCGGCGAACGCCAACGCGTCGCAATAGGCCGCGCGTTGCTGGCGCAGCCCCGGCTCCTTCTGCTCGATGAACCGCTGTCCGCGCTCGACGGGGCGAGCAAGAAAGAGTTCGCGGGACGACTCTTCCGGTTGATCGAGGAGGCGGATCTGCCGACGCTTTACGTGACGCATGACGATGCGGAGCTTCGCATGGTGGCGACCCGTGTCGTGGAAATGGGATGAGGTTTGAGAGGCTGGGTAGTGAACTCTGTCGGAAGTCGACGCCTTCCGGGAAGACGGCCCCTCACGGAGCGTTGCGACAGGATAACTGGCCCCTTCCCTCCAAATATCCGGGACCAAAAGAGCAACGTCCCTATGGGGAGACCGAGGGGTGGTCCCGGAAACATGCCGTGGTTAGCGTTCGCGCGCCGTCGTTGAAAACGCGCACGAACCCCACGACCGGACCAGCCGCCGACGAGGCCGCTTCGGCCGTAACGCACAAGCCTAATAAAAGGGCCTTCGTTCGTTCAGACGTCGGGAGAACGCCTCAGGCGTTGCCGACAAACGGCGCCAGACGCAGGGGATCGATGTTGATTCCCGCCAGAGCCTTGCGCCACTTGCCCGTGTGATCCACGCCGAAAAGAATGTCGCGCGTCGCCGGGGCCACCAGCCATGCGGAGTGGCGGGCGATTTCTTCCTCGATCTGTCCAGCCGCCCAGCTAGCGTGTCCAAGGGCGAGCAGTGCGTCGCGTGGGCCTGACCCGGCAGCGATGTCCTTGAGGATGTCGAGGCTGGCGGTCAGGGACACGCCTTCGTCGACCGTCATGCTGCCGTCCCCGCTCCAGTCGGACGAGTGCAAAACGAAGCCGCGCATGGATTCCACCGGCCCGCCAGCGCACAGCGACACGCGGCGGCGCGGAGGGGCCGGAGCTATGTCCAGTTGAAGAAGCAGATCGTCGAACACCGGTTGAGACAGGCGCTTATTGACCACGATCCCCATTGCGCCGTCTTCGACGGAATGGGCGCATATGTAGATGACGCTGCGGGCGAAATCTGAATCCGACAATGCAGGCGTCGCGACCAGAAGCCGCCCCGTCAGGGGAGCGTCGCGGAAATTCGTGTAGATCGTTTCGGTCTGATCGGAAGGCATCCAAAGGATATGGGGCTCACCGGACCATTTGACAACACGCCGCCCAACCCCGGCTAATGCAGCGCGTAAGGAATGAAACGCACAGCAGTCTGGGGAGAAGTGCGATGAGCGATACGGTTCTGGTGACAGGCGCCACCGCCGGGTTTGGCAAGGCGATCGTCGAACGCTTGGTCCGTGACGGCTACAGGGTGATCGGGACGGGGCGCCGCAAGGAGCGTTTGACCGCTTTGCAGGATGCGCTGGGGGATGTCTTCCTCCCGCTTCAACTCGACATGACGGACACGAAGGCGCTCCGCGCGTTGCCGGACACTCTTCCGGAGGCATGGCGGCGGGTGGATGTGCTGGTGAACAACGCCGGACTGGCGCTCGGCCTGCACTCCGCGCAGGAGACGAATATATCCGACTGGGAGACCATGATCGCCACCAATGTCAGTGGGCTGGTGGAAATCACGCGTGCCCTCTTGCCGGGAATGACAGAGCGTAACCACGGGCATGTCGTCTCGATCGGCAGCACGGCCGGGACGTATCCCTATCCGGGCGCCAACGTCTATGGCGCATCCAAGGCGTTCGTGTCGCAGTTCATGCGCAATCTCCGTAGCGATCTGCTGGGCACCCGCGTGCGGGCGACGAATATCGAACCGGGCCTGTGCGGGGGAAGCGAATTCAGCAATGTCCGCCTTGGCGACGACGCGAAAGCGGCGGAGGTCTATCGCGATACGAAGCCTCTTCTGCCTGAGGATATCGCAGAGACGGTTTCGTGGACGCTGCGACTGCCCGCGCACGTCAACATCAACCGCATCGAGATGATGCCGGTGTGCCAGGCGTCGGCGGGTCTCGCCGTGAAGCGTGGGGTCGGCTGACGCTACCGTCTGAAGTTATTGCAAGGGGACGTGTCATGAAGCAGAGCGCCGACCTCCAGACTATCCTGACGCGGCGCTTTCGCGTCGACGACGCGGCGAATTTCGACCTGTCGAAATACGACCCGAAGGACAAGGCCGATATCGGGCTGAGCAAGTCCGAAGGCAAAGCGTTGATGAAGGTGGCCAAGAAGCGCCTCGCAGATCTGCAGGACCTGCTGTACGCCAACGGGACGAAGTCGCTGCTTATCGTCTTTCAGGGCATGGACACCTCCGGCAAGGACGGCACGATCAAACATGTGATGTCCGGCGTAAATCCGCAGGGCGTCACGGTCTCTTCCTTCAAGCAGCCGGGGCCGCAGGAACTTCTGCATGGCTTCCTGTGGCGCATTCACATTGCTGGACCCTCGGCGGGGCGTATCGTCATTTTCAATCGCAGCCACTACGAAGACGTTCTGGTGACGCGGGTTCATCCGGAGCTTCTGGAGCGGGAGCACCTGCCGGGAGAGGTCGGGACGCCGGAGTTCTGGCAGGGACGTTTCGACGATATCCGAAATTTTGAGCACTACCTGTCTCGGCAGGGGACCGTCGTGCTGAAGTTTTTCCTCAACATTTCGCGTGAGGAGCAGCGCAAGCGCCTGCTCCGCCGCCTTGACCTGAAGGACAAGCGCTGGAAATTTTCAAGCGCGGATATGAAAGAGCGCGAATTCTGGGGAGACTATCGTCACGCTTATGAAGAGGCGATTCGCCATACGTCGTGTGATCACGCGCCATGGTTCGTAATCCCGGCCAATCGCAAATGGTTTGCGCGGTTGGTGGTCATTCACGCGATTATCGACACGATGGAGAATCTGGGGCAGAAGACGCCTACGATGGAGCCAGATTTGGCAAGTTCTCTGGACAAGTATCGGCAGGAACTCCTGGACGAGGCCGGGTAACATCTTCATGCTCAAAGGGGAGTGCTCCCCGCTTGAGCGTGGCTGATGTTTTTTGTCGTCTACGGGGCGCCGCGACAGGCCGATATTCTCCTCACAGATCGTCGCGACGTTTG
This sequence comes from Acetobacter nitrogenifigens DSM 23921 = NBRC 105050, assembly GCF_000429165.1. Taxonomy (GTDB): domain Bacteria; phylum Pseudomonadota; class Alphaproteobacteria; order Acetobacterales; family Acetobacteraceae; genus Acetobacter; species Acetobacter nitrogenifigens. The sequence goes on from NZ_AUBI01000006.1 coordinate 43,625, forward strand.
ATTTCGATAGGGCGATTATTTAAGCGCGATAGTGATGCTTTCAGAAAGAGACGTCGTTGGTTTCCCGATCAAGGTGGAGAGCTGAAGCCCATCATCGAAGAGCGCGCCTTTCGAGGCGGCGGTGTCGCAACCCGCTATGAAATGCGCCAGATCAGCGGGAAGGCCTGCTCCAATAAGAGCTTGGGCGTATTCCGCTTCAGGCAGATTTCGATAAGGAATTTCCTTTCCAGTCTGCCGCGAGATTTCTGCCGCCAAATCTGAGAGTGTCCAGGCGTTATCGCCTGCCAATTCATAGACTTTCCCAGAGTGACCTTTATTTGTGGCGACGACTGCAAGCGCTGCTGCGTAATCGGCACGAGCGGCAGATGAGATACGGCCGTCTGCGGCGCTCCCGATAAATGCGCCTGCCTTGAGAGCTGCTCCGACAGAATTGACGTAATTTTCCGTATACCAGCCGTTACGGAGAATCGTAAAAGACAGGCCCGACGATGCGAGGTCGACTTCGGTTTTGCGATGCTCATCAGCCAACGATAAAAGCGACGCATCAGCATGTAGCACGCTGGTATAAAAAATATTTTGAACGCCAGAGATTTTCGCTGCGTCAATGACATTTCGATGCTGCACGACACGGCGTCCGATTTCGCTGGATGAAATCAGGACCAGCGTCTCAACTCCTTTCAAAGCAGGCGCAAGCGTGTCGATTCTGGAGTAATCGAACTCTCGTTTTTCGATGCCTTCAAGGGCTATTTTTGAAGGTGTGCGGGCTAGGGCGACAATATGGTCTCCGGTCTCTCGGCCTATGAGGGCGTTGAGTGTAAGCTGCCCGAGTTGACCGCTCGCACCGGTAATCGCAATGGCCATGACATTTCTCTCTGATTGTGGTCGGTGACACGTCACGACATAAGATCTTTTCTTCTGATTAGTAAGTACGTACATAAAAGTAAGTATGAAGAAAAATTCGAAGACTCAGCGAACCTCTCTGTCGGAGCAATTGCGTCGAGGCGACCTTATGGCCGCTCAATGTCCCTCACGCGAGGTGCTAAAGCATATGACCAGCCGTTGGGGCGTTCTCGTTTTGATTGCGCTGCAAAACGGAACCCATCGGTTCGGTGAATTACGCCGCCTTATTGGTGGCGTGAGCGAGCGCATGTTGGCTCAGACCCTGCAGTGGCTGGAAAGCGATGGTCTTGTTGATCGCGTCGCGTTTCATGTGGTGCCGCCACATGTCGAATACAGCCTTACGCCGTTGGGACAGGAAGCGGCGGAGAAGGTGTCTGCGCTGGCGGACTGGATTGAAATACGTCTGCCAAGCATCCTCGAAGCAAAGCGCGAAAAAATATGAAATAATAATCTGTATGCATCGATGTTGATGATGAGTACGATCCGTGGCTCTGAAACTGCAAGTTAATCGGTAGTCAAATCAAGAATACTCTCAATGTGTTTGTTTCCAAAGATTATCGCTCAGGCGTGATTAGGGATGGAGGCGTTCGTCAAAAAATATTTCTGAATGACAAACGTTGCCTCCTGGAAGTTTCGGCATTGTCGTTCGGTAGCCATGCTTTTTTATCGTAAGGAGCCTTGTGTATCAGCCGCAGGAAAGGCCCCATCACTCGCAGCACTGAGCGTTGCTTTGGTCGGAGCATGTCAGATTGGGGGCTCGATTTTACGGGCGGTTCCAGTGCGATAACGCTAAGGCTGGCATGACATGGTGTCGCCGATGAAGCTTTGCGACAATGCGGCCACAGCAGATTTACCGTGGCCGCAGCGGGAGGTCAGCTTTTGATAAAGGCCAGCAGATCCGCATTGAGCACATCTGCATGCACTGTCAGCATCCCGTGCGGGAAACCGGGATAGGTCTTGAGCTTGCCATTTGGCAGCAGTTTGATCGACTTGAGCGCCGCGTCGGCAATCGGTACGATCTGGTCATCTTCTCCATGCAGGACAAGCGTCGGCACGGTAATGGCCTTCAGGTCTTCGGTCTGGTCAGTCTCGGAAAACGCCTTGATGCCCTCGTAATGGGCCTTTGCGCTGCCCATCATGCCCTGTCGCCACCAGTTTTGGATGACGCCTTCCTGCGGCTCAACTCCTGCGCGGTTGAATCCGAAGAACGGACCAGCAGGCACATCGCGGAAAAATTGAGCCCGATTTGCAGCAAGAGCCGAGCGAAATCCGTCGAACACTTCGATAGGCAAGCCTTCTGGATTGGCTTCAGTGCGCAGCATCAGAGGCGGCACGGCGCTGACCAAAACAGCTTTGGCGACGCGTCCGGCTGGCTGTCCGTGTCTGGCCACATAGCGCGCAACCTCGCCGCCACCCGTGGAGTGGCCGATATGCACGGCGTTTTTCAGGTCCAGCGCTTCCACGACGGCGAAGGCGTCGGCTGCATAGTGATCCATGTCGTGACCATCGGACACCTGCGTCGAGCGCCCGTGCCCGCGGCGATCATGCGCGATCACACGGAAGCCATGCTGCAAAAAGAACAGCATCTGGGCGTCCCAGTCGTCGGATGAGAGCGGCCATCCGTGATGGAACATGATCGGACGGGCGTCCTTCGGCCCCCAGTCCTTGTAGAAGATTTCGACGCCATCCCTGGTCGTGACGAAAGACATGATCATCTCCGAAAGTTTTCAGCGCAGGCGTTATGCTGTCGCTTGAAACGTCTGATAATCAGGTCGCGCGGCGCTTATCCAAACGTTGTTGTCTGTTTGTTCAGGACAAGGCCGCACGCGCCTGACGACGTTCAGATCTGCTTCTGACCTCCATCGACGTAAAGTTCAATGCCATTTATGAAACTGGCTTCATTGGAGGCAAGAAATAGCACCGAGCGCGCGATTTCCTCGGGTTGCGCCACGCGTCCCGAGGGGATCAGGCTGGCGAGGTAGGTTTTGGTTCCTTCGGCCTGTTCGCCGTTGCCGAAAAGGTGGTTCAGTCCTGCCGTATCGGTCACGCCCGGGCTCACGGCGTTGACGCGGATATGCCGGTCCTTGAGGTCGAGCATCCAGTTGCGTGCGAAGCTGCGTACTGCGGCCTTGGTCGCCGAATAGATGCTGAAAGCAGGCGTTCCGGCTGCGCTGACATTTGAGGCGTTAAGCACGATCGAAGCGCCATCGCGCAACAGCGGAAGCGCCTTTTGCACGGTAAAGAGCACGCCTTTGACATTGCTGTCGAAAGTGGACTGGTAGTGCTCTTCCGTGATCTCTCCCAAAGGCGCGAATGTTCCGCCGCCAGCGTTGGCGAAAATAACGTCGATCTGTCCATGTTTCTGCTGGACCGCGTCATACAGGCGGTCGATGTCTTCCAGATTGCTCATGTCGCCGCGTACGCCGGTGATCTTGCCGCCGATCTGGGCCACGGCGTCGTCGAGCGTATCCTGCCGTCTGCCCGTAATGAAAACGAATGCGCCTTCTTTGGCGAACGCCTTGGCTGCGGCCAGGCCGATGCCGCTTGTGCCGCCGGTCACGACCACCACTTTGCCGTCAAATCCGTAAACCATTGTTCTGCTCCTTGTCCGAGACGCGTTGATTGCGCCGGTGAGAGAGACATGACACCGCAACGATAAGTGCTGTAGACGGTGATATCGGCACACAGCGTTCAGAAAGAGGAACGATGGAACGACGCGATCTCAACGATCATGCATATTTCGTCTCGGTGGTGACGCATGGCGGGTTTTCTGCGGCGTCGCGTGCGTTGCGCGAACCGAAATCCAAACTCAGTCGTCGTATATCGGATCTGGAGACCCGGCTTGGCGCGCGGTTGATCGAGCGTTCGAGCCGACGCTTTCGCGTCACGGAACTCGGACAGGCATTTTATGAGCGCTGTCGTCTCATGCTGGACGAGGCGGATGCCGCGGAGGCGATCATCAGCGCCGCTCAGGCCGAGCCGGCAGGTATCGTCCGATTCAGTTGCCCCACCGGGATGGTCTCCGTCATCGGCGATCTGATCACCGGATTTCTAAACCGTTATCCAAAGGTGCGGCTGCAGCTTCTGGCGGTGGATCGACCTGTTGACCTCGTTCAGGAACGCATTGACCTCGCGCTGCGCGTCCGTCTGGCGCTGACGTCGGATGCAGCGCTGACCATGCGCACGCTGGGCCGTTCCGTGCGAGTCCTCGTCGCGCATCCACGCGTAGCCGCAGGCATTCACGCCCTGTCGGACCTGACGACGGCGCCGCTTTTGACAACGAGCGACGACGCGGCCGATTGCATCTGGCCGTTGATGAACAAGAATGGCGACACGCACGAAATTCGCCGAACACCCCGGTTTGGCTCGCAGGATATGACCATGGTGCGTGACGCCGCGATCGCAGGCCTTGGCGTTGCGTGGCTGCCGGATCATTTCGTTCGCGAAGCGCTGGTTGACGGTTGCCTTGTGCCTGTGCTGCCGGAGTGGACTGGGCCGAACGGGATTGTGCATCTCGTGTTCACCACGCGCAGGGGTCTGCCGTCGGCCGTGCGGGCGTTCATTGACCATCTTGCAGCGGGGTTTCCGAAGCGCCTTTGATCGGTGTGGATCGATGTCTGCGAGCGTTCATTTCCGTGAAGGGCGGATTACGTTGCGATGCTCGTTATGGCAGTTGGAGCAATCAGCAGAAGCGGCGCCCAAGCGTAAAATAAGAAATAAAATCAATATTCCGAATATATTTTTTATTTTTCAAAAAATATTGTCGATGAAGAGACTTGGCTGGCTCTATTGTGATTTTACGTTGGGTTTTCGGAAACCGATAAAATCAGATTTTCCAATTTATCTGCACCACAGAAGATAATGGGTCACATCGACGCAGTTATTGAGCAGCCCACCATGGAGCCGGCGCAGAGTGGAGCAACATCGCTTCCCCACGCTTGTTTTCGGCCTGCGTGGCGGCTGCGACAAGGATCGGCGCTTTTGCGTCGTAGACGCTGAGCGGCAGTATCCCTGCGGGATCGCCGTCAGCCTGCACTGGCAGTCCAGTCGGTCCGCCGATCTCCACGTGCGAAGCATGCAGCAACGAGACGCCCGGAAGCGCGCCCATGCGCCCTTGCGGCAATGCGGCCCCCGCCCGCAATGCGGAGAGCGGGCCGCCGTCGCGGAACAGCGCCACGGTGAAGCCTGGTTCGCCTGGTTGGGCGTCCGGCGCCAGTATGTAGGGGCCGCCATAGAAACGCCCCTTGCTGACGATGACGCTGGCGGCGCGATGCTCCACTCCGTCCAGCCGGATGGTCAAGTCGGGAAACTGGTAGCGCTGCAACTCCCGGAGGGTCTGCAGAACATAGGCGCCGCGTCCGATATGGCGTTTGGTCTGAAGATCGACATTGTGCACCACATGAGCGTCGAAGCCCGCTCCGACCATCTGGACGAAGAGTTTGGTCGATGTCGGCGTCTGCATCACGCCGGGCCAGAGAGGCGCGCTGCGAGGGGAAGAGAGGATCGTGGCGAGTTCGCGCGGGTGGTTCGGCAGGCCGAATTCATGGGCCAGCACGTTCGCCGTGCCCAGAGGAATGACGCCCAGCCGTGCCCGGCCGCCAATCATTCCGGCGACAGTCTCGGCGATCGTTCCGTCGCCGCCAGCGGCGACCACCATCTCCGCTCCGCTTGCCACAGCTTCCCGCGCCAGCGCGGTCGCGTGGCCGCTGTGCCGGGTCTCCAGAATTTTGACCGGCGCGCCGTGATTGACGAGCCAGTCGAGCACGGCCCACAGCTTGCGCGTGTTCCGCCGTCCGGCAGTCGGGTTATGGATGACAAACATTCGTGTCTTTCATCGGGGATTTCCCGTACTTTCTCTGTGAACATTAGGCGGAGACAGGCATCGCGCCAATGCGATCGGGGAATTCCGGTCTGAAATCATCAAACTGTCACGCGCAGCGTACGGCGGATCGCTTATGAGAGATCACGGACCATCAGTCGCGACATGATGAAAGCGGGGCGCCATGAGCTTCGATACTCTCCTCTCCGGCCAGACGTCTTATCGCGCGGTTTTCCTCTCGGACATACATCTCGGCACCAGGGGCAGCCGCGCCGCCCTGGTCGTCGATTTTCTGAAAACCGTGAACTGCGAAAAGCTTTATCTCGTAGGCGACATTATCGACGGTTGGCGGTTGCGGCGCTCCTGGCACTGGGATGAAGCGCATGACGAACTGTTGCGCATGATCCTCCGCCTCGCCCGGCGGGGTGTGGAAGTGGTCTACATCCCCGGCAACCACGACGAAATGTTCCGGGCCTGGCTGCCTATGGAACTGGAGATCGCATCGATCCGCCTTTGTCCCAAGGCCGAGCATGTCGCCGCCGACGGTCGCCGCTATCTGGTGATCCACGGAGACGAATTCGACAGCGTCGTTCGCTATGCGCCGGTTCTCGCGGTGTTGGGCGATCACGCCTATACGGCCGCGCTGACGCTCAACCGCTGGATCAACGGCGTGCGGCGCCGTCTGGGGCTGCCGTACCGGTCTTTTTCGGCCTGGGCCAAAAAGCGCGTCAAAGGCGCGGTGAAGGCGATAGACCGCTTCGAGGAAGCGTTGGCGCGCGAGGCGCGTCAATGTGGCGCTGACGGCGTGATCTGCGGGCATATTCATAACCCGGAAATCCGCGATATCGGCGGCGTGACTTACATGAACACCGGGGACTGGGTGGAGAGTTGCACGGCGCTGGTCGAGGACCGGCAGGGGCGTTTCTCCCTGATCGACTGGAGTTCGCATATGCGCGCGTCATATGGAGCGCCGAGCGCCTCTTCCCGTTCCGAGAGTGGTAGGGCGGCGCGGGGCGGGTTTCGTCAGGAACCGGGTCTGGCGCAGGCGGCGGCGGTGTCCGGCGGGGTCGCTGCGCGCAAGGCCTCGCTGTCGGCGTGATCGGTGTGAATGCAGGTTCCTTGAGGATCCTTGTCGCAACAGACGCCTGGAAGCCGCAGGTGAACGGCGTCGTGCGCACCATGACCACGGTAATCGACGGATTGCGCGCGCGCGGGCATGAGGTCGAGGTGCTGGGGCCTGACCGGTTTCGGTCCGTTCCCTGCCCGACTTACCCGGAAATTCGCCTGGCAGTCTGGCCGGGACCCGGTTTTGACCGAATGGCGCGAGCCTTCCGCCCGCAGGCCCTGCATATCGTGACCGAGGGCCCGATAGGCTGGGCGGCGTGGCGATGGGCGCGCAAGCAGGGAATGCCGTTCACGACCTCCTACCACACACGTTTCCCGGAATACGTGCAGGCGCGCGCGAAAATCGGTCTGGGCCTCTCCTACGCCGTTCTCAGACGTTTTCACAACGCGGCGGAGGCGACGCTCGTCGCTACGGAGAGCCTGCGGGAAGATCTCGCCGCCCGTGGATTCACCAGGTTGAAGCCGTGGACGCGTGGCGTCGACCTTGCCCGGTTTTCTCCCGAACCGCGTCGGGACTGGAAGACCGAACTTGGCGTTCAGGGACCGGTGTTTGTTCATGTCGGCCGCATTGCGGTGGAAAAAAACATCGAAGCGTTCCTCTCACTGGATCTTCCCGGATCGAAGGTGGTGGTGGGAGACGGGCCGCAACGCGCGGCGCTGCAACACCGCTTTCCAGAGGCGTTCTTTACGGGAAGGCTCAGCGAGGGGGCTCTGGCCGCGGCATATGCCGGGGGGGACGTTTTCGTGTTTCCCAGCCTGACCGACACGTTCGGTCTTGTTCTGCTTGAATCGCTCGCCTGCGGCACGCCGGTCGCGGCTTACGACGTCACTGGCCCACGTGATATTCTGGCCGGGACTGGTGGCCGTGTGGGCACGGTGGGCGCAGACCTGCGCGCCGCCTGTCTCGCTGCTTTGAACGCGGATCGAGGCGCATGCCGCGCCCACGCCGAACGGTTTACATGGGAGGCGTGTACCGAGATGTTCGAAAAGGCGCTGAGTCCGGTTTCGGCATTGTAGCGCCAGGGCCTTATCCGTTCAAAGGGATTCACGGATAAGGCCCTGGCTTGTTGTTTTAGAGGGCCTCTTTATTCGATCAGCGGATGCCGCCCGATCGGATGATGCTCTGGACGGCGCAGGATCCCCGTCTAATCGAATATGACGCCGCGTCGCCGCGGGCGGGCGCCGTGCTTCGGGGGACGCAAGGTGCGGGCGTCCGGTCAAAGAGGCGCATCTGATCAGGGATCGTCCATGTGCGGGCCGCCGCGCTTATCCTGTGTAAATCAGATTTTCGGGCATGGCTGCTGTTTTGGCAGTGGCTGGCGTGGAATGCGCTGAGCGCAACCTCTGAACGCGAGATGTTCTGTCTGACGGTATAGTGACCTCCACGTCTGAAGACCCCGAAACAATAGGACGGCGGCGGGTCTGAGCGTGGCAGGCGGACGAGCGCGGGCCAGGAAAAACTTCGTTTTTGAGAGATGACGCTACGGCGGTAAGCTGCTTTTCCTGTATGCGCCTGACATCCGGTCGACGTGGATGGCCAGAGATATCCGGGCGCGTCGCAATCGGCGTGTTCGGACCGGCGGCAGGACGCGAACCTCATGGGGTCGCTCCGGTTCCAGCGCGTCATGCGGCGCGCGCCGGGTGGCGAGTTGTCGTTCCTGCGGATATACAGGCCGCGACACGAAACAAAAGTTAAGACAATGAGCGTCAACGTATCGCAGAAAACTCTGACAGCCACGGACATAAGACTGCGAAAGGGGGGAGAACCTCTCGTATGCCTGACGGCGTATACAACGCCGATCGCAAAACTGGTGGACGCCCATTGTGACGTCGCGCTGGTCGGCGACAGTGTGGGCATGGTCCTGCATGGCCTTCCGTCGACGCTGAGCGTCACGCTGGATATGATGATTCTGCACGGTAAAGCCGTCGTTCGCGGCTTGTCGCATGCGCTCTGCGTCGTCGACCTGCCTTTTGGAACTTACGAAGAGAGTCCAGAGCAAGCGTTCAGGAGCGCCGCGAGGATTCTTGCTGAAACCGGGGCCGCCGCTGTCAAGCTGGAAGGCGGTGTCCACATGGCCACGACCATCGATTTTCTGGTGCGACGTGGCGTCCCGGTCATGGGACACATTGGCCTTACGCCGCAATCTGTTAATACACTTGGCGGCTACAAGGTGCAGGGGCGCGATGCGGATGCGGAGCGTGTGCTGGCGGACGCGTGCGCTGTGAGCGAGGCCGGTGCGTTCGCAGTCGTTCTGGAGAAAATCTCACAGTCCCTTGCGAAACAGATTACGTCTTCGATCGCCTGCCCCACAATCGGGATTGGGGCAGGCCCGGATTGCGACGGTCAAATTCTGGTTGTTGACGATATGTTAGGAATGTTTTCTGATTTTCGACCGAAATTCGTCAAGCGTTACGCAGATCTGGCCGCGCAGGCGGAGACGGCGGTCAGCGCCTACGCCGAAGAAGTTCGTCGCCGGAAATTTCCTTCTAAAGATCATAGTTTTGGAGATCTGGCGTGATTTTCCGTACTGTCTCCAGTTTGCAGGCCCAGATAGCCGCCTGGAAAGCTGAAGGCGCGACGATCGGCCTGACGCCGACAATGGGTGCGCTGCATGACGGGCATCTCTCGCTGGTGAAGCGGGCGCGCGAACAGTGCGATCGCGTGATCGTGTCGATTTTCGTCAACCCGACGCAGTTCAACAATGCAGCCGACCTTGAGACCTATCCTCGGTGCGAAGATCGGGACGTCGCCTTGCTGGGGGGTGTAGACGCTGTGTTTATCCCTTCTGTTGCCGAGATGTATCCGGAAGGGTTCATATCGAACGTCCATGTGGGCGGCCTGTCTGAGCGACTGGAAGGCGCGCACCGCCCGGGGCATTTCGACGGCATGGCGACCGTCGTGATGAAGCTTTTCAATATATCGAAGGCTGATGCTGCATTTTTTGGCGAGAAGGACTGGCAGCAGTTGCAGATCGTTCGCCGTATGGTGAAAGACTTCAACCACTCGATACGCATTGAGGGCGGCGCGACGCTGCGTGAGGCGGACGGCCTTGCCATGTCGTCACGGAACCAGCGTCTGGGAGAGGACGCGCGGCGGCGCGCGCCTGCGTTGTACGCAGCGCTTCAGAAGGTTGCAGATGTTGTGCGAAGCGGCGCGACGAGAAGCGTTGCGCTTGATATGGGCACGCAAATACTGCGTGATTCTGGTTTCGAAAATGTCGATTACCTTGACGTGTGTGATGCAATGACGTTGACGTCTGGAGAGAAGTCGGATGGCTCTCTCAGGGTGTTGGCGGCGGCCTGGCTTGATGGGGTTCGGCTCATCGACAATCTGGCTGTTTAGCAGGGTTTGCTCTTGTCGGGCGCTGTTTCAGGGTTGATGACCGCTACAGGACTGGGGGTTCTACTCGTTTGAGTTTTTAAAATTAGTGCATATTTTTTTAAATGTGCGAAGAATATCGATTTTCTTTTGCGTGGTTTTATCTGGGGAAAATTCATAGATCGCTCAACGAATTTCGATCTTGTAAAAACTATAAGTGATGTTGTTCCGAATTTCCCAAGGTCGAGAATGTCGTGGGTTTCGGAAAAATCGCCCTCTGATAAAAACCGATGTGAAAGCCCTTTGTCGAAAAGGCGCTCTTGACGTAAAAGGGCGCGTCAACATTCCCATGCCGTCGTGTAGGTGTGTTGCGAAAGACTTTACCGCCCTATCGCGCCAACGCGGCTCCGGTCAGACAAGATCGTTTAGGCGGGCGCGGTTGATCGGGAGCATGGATGTCTGAAGCGTCGCCTCTGCATTGAGGTCCAGTGGTAGCGCTTCAGACTCCCGCCGTCAGATGACAGTTGCGCCGCGTTTTGCCTTCGAAGCAACTCCCTTTGTTCGTTCGAGAGACTTTCGAGATGATTTGCCCTTTTCTGAGGTTTTTGAAGCAATCTCAGGACGTCCTGTGGCCTTGAGCAAGGGCGCGAGAAAACGACCCGTATGGCTCTCGGCGCAGGCGGCGATAGTCTCGGGAGTGCCTTCGGCGACGATCCTGCCGCCGCCATCTCCGCCTTCCGGCCCGATATCCAGAATCCAGTCCGCCGTCTTGATGACCTCGAGATTATGCTCGATCACGACAACAGTATTGCCCTGCTCCACCAGCGCGTGCAGCACGTCGAGCAGCTTGCGTACGTCTTCCGTGTGCAGTCCTGTGGTGGGCTCGTCGAGAATGTACATTGTGCGGCCGGTGGCGCGTCTGGCCAGTTCCTTGGACAGCTTCACGCGCTGGGCCTCGCCACCTGAGAGCGTCGTCGCCTGCTGGCCGAGCGCGACGTAGCCGAGGCCGACCTGTTGCAGGATCGCCAGCCGGTCGCGGATGCGGGGTTGAGCCTGAAAATACGGCAGGGCTTCGTCAACGCTCATGGCGAGAACGTCGGCGATGGACTTGCCCTTGAACTTCACCTCTAACGTCTCACGGTTGTACCGCGCGCCCTTGCAGGCGTCGCAAGTGACGAACACGTCCGGCAGGAAGTGCATCTCGATCTTGAGCACGCCGTCGCCCTGACATGCTTCGCAGCGCCCGCCCTTCACGTTGAAGGAGAAGCGGCCGGGCTTGTAGCCGCGCGCCCTGCTCTCTGGCAGTTCGGCGAACCAGTCGCGGATCGGCGCGAACAGATCGGTGTAGGTCGCAGGGTTGGAGCGCGGGGTGCGGCCGATCGGCGACTGGTCGATGTCGATAATCTTGTCGAGCAACTCCATGCCGTCGACGCCCGCGCACGGCGACGGCGACTGCCCGGACCCCATGAGGTTGCGTGAAAGCGTCTTGTAGAGCGTGTCGATAACCAGCGTCGACTTGCCGCTGCCCGAGACGCCGGTGATGCACGTGAACGTGCCGAGCGGGAAACTGGCTGTTACGTTCTTCAGGTTGTTCCCGGTCGCTTCGCGGACGGTGACGACCTTCTTCTTGTCGAACGGTCGGCGTTGAGTCGGAACGGGAATCTGCCTGCGGCCGGATAGATAGGCGCCAGTCAGGCTGTCGGGGGATTCCGCCACTTCCTTCGGCGTGCCTGCGGCGATCACACGTCCACCATTGACGCCTGCGCCCGGTCCCATGTCGATCAGCCAGTCAGCGCTGCGGATTGCGTCTTCGTCGTGTTCCACGACGATCAGGGTGTTGCCGAGGGATTTCAGCCGCTCCAGCGTGCCGAGAAGACGCTCGTTGTCGCGCTGATGGAGGCCGATCGACGGTTCGTCGAGCACATACAGGACGCCGGTCAGGCCGGAGCCGATCTGGCTCGCCAGGCGAATGCGCTGGCTTTCGCCGCCGGACAGCGTGGCGGAGCCGCGCGAGAGCGTCAGGTAATCGAGGCCGACGTCGACAAGGAATTTCAGCCTGTCGACGATCTCTCGCAGGATGCGCCTCGCGATTTCCGCGCGCTGCGGCGTCAGCGTAGGCAGCACGTTGTCGAACCACTCAAGCGCCTTGCGGATGGACAGGTCGGACGCCTGCGCGATGTTGAAGCCTGCGACCCGCACGCAGAGCGCTTCCGGCTTGAGCCGCGCGCCGTCGCAGACATGGCATGGCTTGTCGGATTGATAGCGCGTCAGCTCTTCCCGCGCCCAGACGCTGTCGGTCATCGCCAGCCGCTTGCGCAGATTGGCCAGCACGCCGTCGAACGGCTTGGTGACGGCGTAGGCCTTGCGGCCGTCGCGGTAGGTGAAGACGATGTCGTCCGGCGTGCCCTCCAGGATGGCTGTCCGTGCGGCCTCTGGCAAATGGCGCCATGGCGTCGTCATCTCCACGCCCAGATGGGCGGTGACGCTGGCCAGGGTCTGTTCGAACAGGTCGTTCTGTGCGTTGCGCCACGGGGCGATAGCCCCCTGCGCCAGAGACAGGCCTTCGTCCGGCACGACCAGATGCGGATCGAAATACGTCTCCGTGCCGATGCCGTCGCAGGTCGGACAGGCACCCTGTGGCGCGTTGAAGGAAAACAGGCGCGGCTCGATCTCTTCCAGCGTGAAGCCGCTTTCAGGACAGGCGAAGCGCGAAGAAAACACGGTGCGTGCGCTTTCGGTCGCGGCGTCGCGTGAGACTTCTTCGGCGTAGACGATCCCGTCCGAGAGGCCGAGCGCGGTTTCGAAACTGTCGGCCAGACGGCTTTCAATGCCCGGCTTCACGACGATCCGGTCAACCACGGCTTCGACCGTATGCCGCAGCTTGCGGTTCAGCTTGGGGACTTCGGAGATCTCATACAATTCGCCGTCGACCTTGACGCGAGAAAAGCCCTTGCGCTGAAGCTCGGCGATTTCCTTCTGGTATTCCCCCTTGCGGTCGCGAATGACCGGGGCCAGCAGCATCAGCCGCGCACCCTCCGCCATCTCCATCACGCGATCGACCATCATGCTGACGGTTTGGGCCTCGATCGGCAGGCCGGTCGCTGGCGAATACGGCACGCCCGCCCGCGCCCAGAGCAGACGCATGTAGTCGTGGATTTCAGTGACGGTGCCGACGGTCGAGCGCGGATTCTTGGACGTGGTTTTCTGTTCGATCGAAATCGCAGGCGACAGCCCGTCTATCGAGTCGACGTCCGGCTTGCCCATCAATTCGAGGAACTGCCGCGCATAGGCGGACAGGCTTTCGACGTAGCGTCTCTGCCCTTCGGCGTAGATCGTATCGAAGGCGAGCGACGATTTGCCCGACCCCGAAAGGCCGGTGATGACGGTCAGCTTGTCACGCGGAATCTCTACATCCACGGATTTCAGGTTGTGCGCGCGTGCGCCCTTGACCCGGATGGCGTGGCTGGAAATCGTCTGCTTCGTCATCGTGCCGTCAGTCGTCCTGTCGTTCCGACCGACGAATATAGGCGGCCCGCCGGATTTTTACAGGGCGAATGTTAGCTTTTTGTTCGCATGACCGAATGGCGCTTACAGAGTGACAAGATGGCGGGAGGTCACGTCTGGCGAGAGCGCCCGGCCCCGCCTTCTCCCAACGCACGCAACAGGCTTTCCTCCAGCGTGCGTGGTGAAAACTCGACCTCGATCAGCGCCCTGCCCCGGTCCGAGCGCTCTCGCCACAACGCGTCGTCTCGTAAAAGCGCGACGATGGCGTCTGCAAAGACTACAGAATCTTCAGTGATGGCGCAGACGTCATGAATGCCCGGAATCCCCTCGGCGCCGATCGGCGTCGTCACCAGAGGCAGGCCGTGATGCAGGGCCTCCACCACTTTTCCCTTCACGCCAGCGCCGAAACGCGGCGGCGCGGCGGCGACGCGGGCGCTTGCATACAGCGCCTCCAGTTCCTCGTCGGTGACGTATCCGGTCACCCTCACCCGCTCACCCGCCATAGCGAGGACCGCAGGCGCGGGTTTCGATCCGGCCAGAATCAGTCGCGCGTCGGGCATTGCGGCAAGCACACGGGGCATGACTTCCTCGACCAGCCATTTAGCTGCGTCGATATTTGGTGGATGAGCGAAGCCGCCGACGAACAGGATCGTCGCTCCGCTCGACGGCGCGCGGGCGGGGTAGTTGTCCCTGAAACAGAACGGCGTCACGGCATGGGCGGGCGCGCCGGGCAGGATTTCGCGCACCAGAGCGGCTTCGTATTCCGCGAGGTAGATGATTGAGTCGACCTGTCGCCAGAGATCGATTTCCAGATCGCGCATGTCTTCGGCGTCGTGGCGAAGTGCGTCGTCGCCAGTCAGATCGACTTCCCGCATCATTCGCAGAAAATGAATGTCGACTCCATAAAATGACAAAAATGGCCGTGGGGATGTCTTCAGATACGGCATGTACCAGCGCGCCACCGTGGGGCGCATGAGCATGACGTGGTCCAGATCCGCGCCGTTCACCGCAATCCACTCGGGAAATTCCGGCGGGCTTGTGTAGTCCAGTATTTCCACCCCCAGGCGTTCCAGAGCCGGGGAGTAGGGCGTGCGGGCGCGCGGCGCGTGCGGCCAGAACTTGACCAGCCACCCAGCGTCGAGCAGGGCGCGGATGACGCACATCGTGGCGCGCGAGCCGGCGTCCCGGTCCGGCTCCGGCACGTAGTGGTCGACGATCAGGATCGTGCGGCGGTGACGCGCGCGCGCAGTCGCCCGCAGAACATGCGCCCCGGGCGAGAAGTGATCGGCCTCCAGGGTATCTTTCCACCGTGACAGCATGATCTCGCGGTTGCGCGCCTGATAGGCTTTCACGCCGCTCGCCTCATCCGTTCCGTGAGATAGCCCCTCGTGGTGGATCACGCGCGACTTTGGCTCGAAAATAACGCGGTAGCCTGCCTGTCTTACGCGAAAAGCGAGATCGGCGTCCTCGTAATAGGCAGGGGCGAAAACCTCATCAAAACCGTCGAGCGTTTCGAAAAGGTCGCGCGGGATGAGGATCGATGCGCCGGAGATGTAGTCGACCTCGTGCGGCCAGTTGTAGGCGGCGCGTTCCGGGGCGTCGTTTCGTCCGACATTCCAGCCCGAGGCGTCGTTCCAGATGACGCCGCCAGCCTCCTGCAATCGCCCATCGGGGAATAGCAGTTTCGATCCCGTCAGGCCGACGCCGGGATCGGCTTCCAGTCTCGCCACCAGCGCGTCGAACGCTCCCGGCAAGACTTCCGTGTCGTTGTTCAGGAAATGCAGGTAACGCCCCGCCGCCTTCTTCGCCGCATCGTTGCAGTTTTTCAGAAAACCGAGGTTTCGGGGCTGTTCGATCAGGATCAGGCCGCGAATTTCGGCCAGCCGGGCGATTGCGGGGTCTCCCGACGCGTCCTCCGCCACGATTACTTCATAGGGCGCGGTCGGAGGGTTATCGACGATCGATTGCAGGCATCTGAGTGTGACTGGAACCTGCCCATAGGTCGGAATGACGATGCTGAGAACCGGTTCTGCATGCCGTGGAAAGAGCAGGGGGCGGGACGGCTGAAATTCCACCGGCATGGGCGAAACAGCCAGCGCGCCGGTTGCCGGGGGCTTTGGCCCGGACGCTTCGGATGTGGGGGGGGCAGGCATGGCGCCCGGGCCGGGCGGCAGTGTGCGGGGTGCGTTGATCAACTCTACAGCGCTAACGGCGGCAGGCGCCGTCATCGCTGGCGCTGTCAGTTCGGCGCTGGTGCGGATTTGATGGAGTTGCGCCCGGCTGAGACGGTAGAGCTGAAAACGGGTCGGGAATTGTCCGCTGGCGATCCACCAGACCGATTTGAGGGACAGGCGCATCAGCCGCGCCAGCCTAGGCGCGCGCTTCAGAGCGACGCGGGCAGGGTAGGTGATGCGCCAGAATGTGCTGTTTTCGAAGGAATCGACCTGCTGCCGCAGGCTTGCAATTGTGGCGTTCGCCTCGGCCAGAGCGCGCTCGACTTTGTGCAGATGGTCCAGTTGCTTATGCGCGGCGATGTCTTTCTGTGGCGTGGACTGCTCGGTGGAGACGTTTGGAGGAAACGACAATGAAGTAATCCGTCAGGCCAGAAAACTCGAAGTTTTTAACGTAGCGTCTGACGGCGGTGCGATAAAGCGCTCTGTTGCGCGGTCGTCCGCAGGTCGCGGCCACACCGGCTTGATGAGCTCGCAGCGCCTACAGGGGCGCCGTGCGCTCCGGCAGACGGGCGATCAGGTCGATTTCGATCTCGACGTCAGGCCGTTCGAACTCGGGAACGACAAGCAGGGTTGATATCGGCTGCCTCTCACCGAACGCGCCATACAGAAATGGCGCACAATGCGGGAGGCCTTCGGTGTCCTTGACGCGATAGATGACCCTGACCACGTCGGTCATTGATGCGCCGCGGGCGGCGAGCGCTGCCCGTCCGGCGGAGAACGCGAGACGAAGCTGCTCGCTCATGCGCGGAGGGAAGTGGTCAGCGTGACGGTCGAAGCCTCTGACGCGCCGGAGACTGATGCCGTCGCGCTCCTGCTCGCATACCATGGTCATTGCACGGCGCGCCGGCAGGCGTCGCTGTCGGTGGGCGTTACGATCGAGCCGGCATTCACGTCCCGCGCTCTCCCCTGGCTGTTCGAGGCGCGGGGTGCGTCTCGCAAAAACGTCTCGCGTCAGCCGGGTTTCCGGCGCCGCCACAATGTGGTCATAATCGTGAAGCGAGCAAAACGAAAGACGTTGCCGGATGGTAATGCTCACCCCGCGCGAACAGGACGCCGCCTTCCCAGCCCTTCGTTCGCTGCACGCCTGCTGCGCCGCCAGAAATGGGGCCGGGGTTTTGATTTTCGGGCCTTCCGGGGCCGGAAAATCGGACCTACTTCTTCGTCTCGTTCATGCGGGGTACGACCTTGTCGCCGATGATCGGGTGTTGCTCGCAGACGGGGTGGCGTCGGCGCCGGCGCCATTGCGGGGGATGATGGAGGTTCGGGGCTGGGGGCTGGTGCGCATGCGGTTTGTTGAACGCGTGAGCGCGTATCTCGCCGTTGCGCTTATCGCGCCCGGAGGCGATGAAACCGCGATGACCCCAGAACGGTCCCCGGAGCCGGAGACGCATGGACCGAGCGGGTTGCCGCTCTTGCGACTGAACGGGTTTCACGCTTCCGCCGTCGCGCGGATCGACGTCGCGCTGGACTGCATGGCGCCCGTGTCACTCCGTAGCCGCATTGGGGTTATGTCGCTTGGTGATATCTGAAGGCTACGAAATGTTGCCACCTTGCGGGGACGTACTGATATGATGCGTGCGAAAGCGATGATAGCGCGCAGGTTCGCCCGCGCCCCGTGTTTGCTCTGGGCCTCAGCCGTTATTCTCTGGGGCCTGCCCATTTTCATCACACAAGGCGCCTTTTCGGTTCCATGGTGACACTTAGTCCTTCTGAAGACAGCGTTACGCCGCGTCAGATTCTTCTCGTCACGGGTCTGTCCGGGGCGGGGAAGTCGTCTATCCTGCGGATTCTGGAGGATTTGGGTCACGAGGTGATCGACAATCCCCCGCTCGGCATGCTCGACGACATCGTGGCGCGCGCTGATCGCCCGATCGCTATCGGCGTCGATTCCCGCACGCGCGGTTTCGATGCGTCCGCCGTGCTGGAGGCGCTGGCCCGGCTTCGCGTCAATCCCCATCTTCATGCCGAACTGATCTATGCGGCCGCCGAAGAGGCGACGTTGCTGCGTCGTTATACGGCCACCCGGCGCCGTCACCCGCTGGCGCCGCATGGCAGCGTGAAGGAAGGCATCGAGGAGGAGATCGCCCTTACGGCGAGATTGCGTGGCAGCGCTGATCTGGTCATCGACACGTCAGACCTGTCCGCCCCGGAACTGCGCCGTCTTGTGGAGGCGCGTTTCGGCGCCTGGCTCACCGGACCGGATGAGGGCCTGACGGTCATCCTGATGTCATTCGCCTATCCGTCTGGCCTGCCGCGTGAAGCGGATATGGTGTTCGATGCACGGTTCCTGCGTAATCCGCACTACGATCCGGTCCTGGCGCCGATGACCGGTCTTGATCAGGCCGTGGTCGACTATGTGCGCGCCGATGCGGATTACGAGCCCTTTCTCGCCCAGATTCAGGCGATGCTGAAGCTGGTCTTGCCGCGCTTCGTGCGTGAGGGAAAGAAATACGCGACGATCGCGATCGGTTGCAGTGGCGGGCGACATCGCTCCGTCACGCTTGTGGAAGCGCTGGCGCGCCGCTTGACGGAAGAAGGCGTGCGCCGCGCCGAAGAAGACGAGGAGCGGTGTCTGGCGGCCGGCGACTGGCCCATAGCGGTGGCGCATCGGGAACTCGCCCGGCTGGGCGTGGGCGGCACGAGCGGCGGCTGGCGTTGGGCGCGCGAGCCGACCGATGGAATTTCGGATGCGCATGAATCGGGCGCTGGCGATGCGCCGTCCATAGACCGTGCGTCCGGGGAGGCCTCTCCCTCGGCTGGCGCCGACGTCGCATCGAGGCATGACGAGTCTGCAACGGCCTCTGCCGAACGATTGACGAGCGGGTCGCGGCGTGCTTCGTCCGAAGCAGACGCACTACGTTGCATAACGCAAGGAAACGCATGATCGGTATTGTTTTGGTCACGCAAGGATCTCTTGGCGTGGCCCTGCGCGAGACGATGGAGCATGTGGTCGGTCCGCAGACGCAGATCGCAACGGTCAGCGTTGGCGCGGATGACGATCTGGCGGCGCGTCGGGCTGAACTGAGCGCGCGCGTAGACGATGTGAACACTGGCGATGGTGTGGTGCTGGTCACCGACATGCTCGGCAGCACGCCGTCCAATCTGGCGGTGGCGATGAGCTGCGCGGGTAAAATTGAGGTTCTGGGCGGCGCCAACCTGCCCATGCTGGTGAAGCTCGCCAAAATGCGCGACCACCGCAACCTTACTGAATGCACGACGCTGGCGGAGCAGGCTGCCCACAAATACATCGCGTGTTCCTCCCACCTGCCGCAGCAATGTCTGGAAGGTGCGCGGAGATGCGCGGAGAGCGCGACGGTCAGGCTTGTTTCGGACGCCCCGGTTGAGCAGGCGGCCGGTGTGCCCGACTGCGTTCAGAAACAGCCCGTGTTACAGTCTCCTGACGCAGGGGCGGCTCTCCGTCCGTCGCTGCGGTCCGTCGACCGTAAGGCTGGATGATGCCCGACGGCGCGGTGGGCGAGGTGACGCGATCCGTTGCCGTCGTCAACGCCAAAGGCCTTCACGCCCGCGCTTCAGCCCGCTTTGTCGCCCTTGCGGAGACCTTCGACGCCCAAGTCACGGTTGATTATGGAGAAGAGAGCGTTCCCGGCCAATCGATCATGGGATTGATGATGCTCGGTGCCGGCAAGGGCGCGGAAATTCAGTTGCGCGCCACCGGTCCTGATGCATCAGCCGCGCTGGACACGTTGGTGGCGTTGATTGCCAGCGGCTTCGGAGAAGACGACTGACCCTGTAGACAGGCGCGCGGCGTCTGGCGCAACATGGCGTTACAAACACAGATCGCGGCCATGAAACACTCGAAACAAGGGACGGAACGGGCGACAGCGGATAGCGGTCGACGAGCTCACACGAAGGAGCGCCCGCATTCGCTGGAGACCAGAACCGAGCAGGTTCTGACCGGCGAGTCGATCGGGGTCGGCGTTGCGATAGGGCCGGCGTTTGTCGTGCGAGAAGATCCGGCTCCGGATCTGCGGGAGCGATTAAGTTCGCTAGACCGAGACGAGGAAGAGGGGCGTTTCCGCGACGCCGTCATCCGGTCGATCTCGCAACTCGGAAAACTGCAGGCGAGACTGGCGTTGTTGCCGGAAGACAGTCAGTTCGAAATCGGGTCACTGCTTGACGTCTATCGGCGGATGTTGGGACCGTCGCGTCTGCAACGCGGGGTGATCCGGCGCATCGCGGAAGGCCTGTCTGCAGAGGTGGCGGTCTTTGAAGAAACGGAGGCTCTTGCGCAGGCGTCGCATCCGCCACAGGGCGCAAGAGCGGGCAGTGGCGAAGACGCTGCTGCTGCCAGAAGGCGGGCTGACGAGTTTCGCGAAATCGGGCGTCGCCTTCTGCGCAATCTGACGCGGACGCCTTTTCTGACGTTGCGGGGCATGCCTGACGGCGCGATCCTGGTTACTGAATCGTTGCGTCCCTCTGACGCTGCGTTGATCGACCCGTCGCGGGTCGCCGCCGTCGTCAGTGAAGAGGGTGGCGCGACCGGCCACACGGCGATCATGCTTCGGGCGCTGGGCATTCCCGCTGTCCTCGCCGTAGCGGGGGCGCTCGACGCGGTGGCCGGTGGGGCGCAGGTGGTGGTTGATGGAGATCGCGGGCGTATCGTCGTCGATCCGGCCCACGACACTCTTGTGGAGGCGAGAGGGGCTGTCGCGACCTATGCACAGGATCGGCAGAAGCTTGGACGGATGCGCCGACTTTCGTCCAAGCTGGCGAGCGGCGAGAAAGTCTTGTTGCAGGCCAATCTGGAATTACCCGCAGAACTGCCGTTGATTGCGCAGTCCGGCGCCGCGGGGATCGGTCTGTTGCGTACGGAGTTTCTATTCATCAACTCCGAAGAACTACCGGATGAAACGACGCAGTTCGAGCTTTACGCCAGTCTGGTCGAGGCGATGGGCGCGGATACGACCACGATCCGCGTGCTCGACTGGGGCGGTGAAAAACCGAGTGAGGCGCTGGAGCGGGCGGGGCTGTCTACGCTGGGGGAGACGCCGAATCCGGCGCTCGGGCTGCGGGGGATACGCTTGTTGCTAAAGCATCCGGCGCTGCTGGAGACCCAGCTTGCCGCGATCCTTCGCGCGTCGGCGGTCGGCCCGCTGCAGGTTCTGTTACCGATGGTGACGGTTGCGGAGGAAATTACGGCCGCGCGGGATATTTACGAGCGCGTGGCCCGCAGGCTGCGGCGCAAAGGGGTCGCCCTCGCGGAAACTCTGCCGCCGTTCGGCGCCATGATCGAAACGCCTGCCGCAGCGCTTACGGCAGGCGTGCTTGCGCATCACGCCGATTTTCTGGCGATCGGAACCAATGACCTCACCATGTACGCCCTGGCGGCCGACCGTGCGTCCGCCGATGCCGCGTCGCTTTATGACGCGCGGCATCCTGCCGTGCTGCGCATGATTGCGGACGTGGTGAACGCCGCCTTGCAGCACCGCACGCCCGTTTCCCTGTGTGGGGAGATTGCCGGGGACCCCGCTCTTGCGCCATTGCTGGTCGGGTTGGGGTTACGGTCGCTGTCGATGACGGCCTCGGCCGTGCCGCGCGTCAAACAGGTCATCCGCTCCGTGCGTTACGAAGAGTGCGTGCGTCTCGGGCGCCGCGTGTTGGCGGAAACCGACAGTAGAGCGATCATGAAAGTGTTGCAGGAATTCGGAAACGCCGAGGTAGGGTAGTTTTTTGTGATTGTTTTCTGAAGAGAAAAGAGTTTTTCTAAATTTTCTTGATCGGCGGGCTAACATCCGGGCAATGAGTCGGAGCCGTAGCCGCGAGCCAGTATGAAGGGCAAAGTTTCAGTCGAGTCGAGTGGCGTGGCTTTCGTCCAAAAACCAAAAGCGCACCGGACAGGGGGGAAAGCTGCAAGCTCGTCCGGGCCGACGCCGTGGGGTCGTCAAATGGACAGTTAATCGTGTTTTGAGGATTTTCTCCGATTTGCAATGAGATTTTTGCCGTTAGAAAGGTAATTTCCAAGGAGTCTATCGCTAAATAGGCGCGGTTTTCTGGTGGCGGACGGAGGCTCAGCGCTGATGCGAGGTTTGTGATGCGCCTCGATTTCAAGACGAACTTTCTTCGGCGTGCAGCCCTCAGCATACGCCACCCGGTCCGAGGCGCAGCTTACGCCGCTCTCGTAACCCACAGGCTATGATGGCGGATATATCAGACGGCGGCGTTCGTATTGCCGCCGTCCGGGCGTTTACGCCCGGTTTGTCCGACGCCTCAGTGCTGCTGAGGCGCCGCGGTCGGGACTGCGCCGTATGAATTATCTGCACGATTGACGTCCGGAATGGCGCGGTCCGGATCGAGAACCGCAGTGCGGATCTGTTGTGAACCGGGGATCTGCAGCGTAATTTCGTTGCGCAGCATCCATGTTTCCGTGGGCAGCGTCATACGTGCGGAGCTTCCGTCCGCCCAGGTGATCTGTAGTACGACAGGCAGGGGCAGCCATCCATGGTTGGCGACCTGAACAAGGGCGCCCTTCTTTGGATCTCCATCGACGTAGCTAACTTGTTTGACGGCGTAGTCGGGCGCCCAGTTGTTAAAGTACCAGCCGCGCCAGAACCATGAGAGGTCCTCGCCTGCCTCGCTGTCCATCAGACGGAAGAAATCGGATGGCGTGGGATGGTGGTACGCCCAGAGTGAGATATAGCGTCTGAACGCCCGGTCGAAACGGTCGGGGCCGAGAATCTGTTCTCTCAACAACGTCAAACCGTAAGCGGCTTTGAAGTAGGTGATGGGATGGCGATATTTTTCCGACACCACTTCGCTGGGCGCCATCAGGACCGGGGCGTCAGGGTCCTTAAGAACTTTGATGATGTCGTCTGCTGGTTTTCCTGTATCCGGCGCGTATTCAGAATCATGCTTTGGCGCGAATTCGCCGTGGTTGAAGTGATCCGACGCAAGGGCATCGATAAAAGTGTTGAAACCTTCATCCATAAACGCATTGCGGCGTTCGTTCGAGCCGACAATCATCGGGAACCAGCCGTGGCCGAGTTCATGCGTGGTGATCCAGAAAAGCATCGGGTCGCGATCCTGCATGCCGTCGAAGACGATGCCAGGATATTCCATGCCCGCGCCATGGCCGCCGACGTTGATGGCGTTTGGCCAAGGATACGGGTACCACTTTTCGGAGAAATATTCGATGGCGTGCTTGACGTAACTGGTTGAGCGATCCCACCCGTGCGACCCAATGCCCTCGACCGGATAGACTGACATGGCGAGGCGTGGCGCAGGAGGTTTGCCCGGCGCCGGCGCGACGGGCGGCAGGTCCAGCTTCGCCGCATCCCACAGAAGCGCGGCTGAGGCGACGAACGCGACGTCGCGGCTATCGCTCATGTGGAAGCGCCACGTCTTGGTCGTGGGGGCCTTGTCAGGTTTGGCCTCGGCCTTTGCGTCCGGTTTGGCAGGAGACGGGGTCGCGGTGACGGGAGCAGGCGGTGGCGCTATTGCGGCTTCTACGTCCGCCTGCGTGCGGATCATCACGCGCTGGTCGCTCTTCGACGCCGTCACCAGACGGTCGCGCTGCTCCTGCGACAGGACCTCCGCAGGATTGGCAAGGGCGCCGGAGCCAACGACGATGAAATTCGCCGGGACCGTCACACTGTAATCGAAATCGCCGTAATCGAGGTAGAATTCCTGACCGAGATAGGGCGCTGTGTCCCATCCGCGAATGTCGTCATAGACAGCCATACGGGGATAGAACTGGGCGATCTCGTAAATGTCGCCGTTCTTGCTGGGCGTCACTGATGTACGGCCGCCCCATGGGCCCGGCACGGTGTAGTGCCATGTGATACGGAGCTTGATCTTGCCGCCCTTCGGCAGAGGCTGGGGCAACGGCGTCTGCATGCGGGTGTCGGAGACGAGGGGTTGGATCGGGGTCGTATGCCCGTCGTCGCCGACTGAGACGCTTTCAATGGAAAAACCGTCCGTGTGGTTCGCGTGCCGTTCGGGCGACGAGAAATCCGCACGAGCGCCCTCCTTGTAGATATTCTGGTCGAGTTGCACCCACAGCGTATCAAGATCGCCTGGGCTGTTGTTGGTGTACGTGATGACCTCGCTACCCGTGACGGTCTTGTTGGTCGGGTCGATCGACACCTTGATGTCGTAATCGGCCCCGTTCTGCCATGCCAGCGGGCCGGGAGCGCCGGAGCCGGACCGGTAAGCGTTGACTGGCTGAGGGGAGGCGAGTGGCGCGAAGATCCGTGCAGGTTCAGGCGGAGGAGCGCCGGCGGGCGTCTGATCCGCTGCGCGCGCCGAAAGCCCCGGGCATGTGGTCGCGACCAGCGCGGCGCAGGCGAGAAGCGCCAGCCGTTGGCTCACACGCCTTCCGTTCGGATGTCGTTGATCGGGTTCAAGATCGAAGGGAGCGGTCGTCGGGATGATGTGCCGGGGCAAGGAGCATAACCTTTCGCAATCGGCGCCCATAGCGGCAGGCGCTTCGTTCGTCATGGTGGTGTAAGGTGCAGCCGAACCAGCCTTCGCCGTCAAGCCGCCGCCCGTCTCGATCAGCATTGCCAAGCTGTGCGGGAGAGAACACGATACCGCAATGACGATCCGAAGCTCGCTTTTCGCCCTCGCTCTCTCTGCAACGCTTGCTCACGCCGCGTTGGCTGCTGCTTACGCTGCCTCTCCTGCGTCGGCGGTCTCGTCGGCGGATCACGATTTCGACGTAACGGCGTCGCGTTTTGACGAAATCCGCACTAACCCTGCCCGGCTGCGCCCTTTCATGCAGGCGTTTCCCAAGGGCGCCGACCTGCATAACCATCTCGTCGGCGCGATCTACGCCGAGCATATGCTCGATTGGGCGGCGCGCGACCAACTCTGCGTGTCGGTCGGCGGCGCAATCACATCCGCGCATTGCGCCGCCGGCGGCCATGACGTCAAAAGCGGTGGTTTGCCAGCCGCTGCCGTAATTGCAGATCCAGCACTCTACGCGCGCTCCATTGACGCCCTGTCGATGCGGGATTTCGTGCCGACCCCGGAAGACCGGTCGGGGCATGACCATTTCTTCGCAACGTTCGATCGTTTCATGCCCGCCACATACGCGCATGAGCCGGACATGCTCGCCGATGCGTTGAACCAGGCGGCCATGGATCATGTCCGCTATGTTGAACTGATGATTTCGCCGCAACTGATGCCGGTCGCGGGCCTTGGTGCTAATGCTCAGGTCGAGGACGACGCCGCGCTCAACCGCACATTGGCCTCGGTGTCGCCACGGTTTGCGTCGCTCGTCTCCGCCGCCAGCGCGGAGACCGACAAGATGGAGGCAGGCGCGCGGCAGATCATGCGGTGCGGGTCGCCAGACGCTGCGCCGGGATGTGGCGTCAGCGTCCGTTACCTGTATCAAACGGTGCGTGTGCTTCCGCCCGGTATGGTGTTCAGCCAGCTCGCCTTTGGCTATGCGCTGGCGGAGGCTGATCCACGTTTTGTCGGGATCAACATCGTGGCGCCGGAAGACAATCCCGTGGCCATGCGCGATTATGCGCTTCACATGCGGATGTTCCACTTCCTGTCCGCCCGCCATCCAACGGTGAAGCTGTCTTTACATGCGGGCGAATTGACGGGCGGTCTCGTACCCCCGGAAGGTTTGCGCGACCATATCCGCCAGGCTGTCGAGGTCGCTGGCGCCAGTCGCATCGGTCACGGCGTTGATGTTCTGTCGGAACGCGATCCGGACGGTTTGCTGGCGGAACTGGCGCAGCGTGGCGTCATGGTCGAGATCAATCTGACCAGCAACGATCAGATTCTCGGCGTGCGCGGCGATGCGCACCCTTTCATGACCTACCGGGCGCATGACGTTCCGGTCGCTTTGTCCACGGATGACGAAGGCGTGTCGCGGGGATCGCTGACGAACGAATATCTGCGTGCGGCCCTGACTTACCCGCTGTCCTACACCAACCTGCGCGACCTTTCCCGTACGGGGCTGGAGCACGCCTTCGCGCCGGGGCGGAGCCTCTGGGCGCAAATGACGCCGTTCAGGATCGAGAGCGCGTGTGCGGGAATTGCGCCCGGTTCCGATGCCGCCGCCGGGCCTTGTCACGATTTGCTCGCCAGTAGCGAGAAGGCGCGCCTGCAATGGGCTCTGGAGGGCGATTTTATTCGTTTCGAACACAACGTGGCTGCTGAAAAGCCGCTCTGATCCGTCCTGCTCGACAAAGGTTTTGTTCCATGCGTTTTCGTGCCGCTCTTTTTTCCGCCGCAGCGTTGTCAGCGGTAGTTTCATCCGTCGCAAGCGCCGCGGAGCCTCAGCTTCCGGTTCGCGTCGTCGTGGTGACGACTTTCGAGATCGGTAAGGATTCGGGCGATGTGCCCGGCGAATTTCAGACATGGGTCGAAAAACTGCCGCTCAGCCAGGAACTGGCTGCGCCCGGCACCGATCATGGTCTGATGCGCTACAATCCAGACCTTCAGGTGTTGGGCGTTGTCACGGGAGAGGGGCCTGAGCATATGGCGTCCGCGATGACCGCGCTCGTGCTCGATCCGCGTTTCGATTTGCGAAAGACCTATTTCGTATTGGCGGGAATTGGGGGCATCGATCCGAAATTCGGTTCGGTGGGGTCTGCCGTCTGGGCGCCGCGCGTGATCAATGGCGGTCTCGCGCATCTGATTGACGCCCGGGAGATACCGAAAAGCTGGCCAGACGGTTTCACCCCTGTGATGGGGGCGACGCCGACGGATAAACCGACGCCGCCTTTGCATTCGCAATGGGGTGACATGGCCTACACGCTGGACCCTGCTTTGGTCTCGTGGGCTTATGGTCTGACGCGCGACGTGGCGCTGCAGGACACGGACGGCTTACGGGCCAGCCGGGAGCGTTACCGTGGTTATGCGCACGCCCAGAAGCCTCCACGGGTCATGCTGGGCGACACTCTTTCGTCCGAGACGTTCTGGATTGGCGCGCGTATGAACGCCTGGGCGGAGCGCTGGGTGGCATATTGGACTGAAGGCAAAGGTGTATTCGCCACCACGGCAGAAGAAGATGTTGGCTTTATGCAGGCCCTGACGGCGCAGGCCCGAGCTGGGCGCGTCGATATCAACCGCGTCCTAATTCTGCGTACGGCCAGTAACTACGACATGCCTCCGCCGGGTAAAAGCGCAGCCGATTTGCTGGCTGAGGAGGCGCATGAGTCAGGTTTCTCCGGCTTCCTCCCTTCGCTCGACGCCGCATACCAGGTCGGTTCGGTTGTGGTTAGGGAACTGGCCATGCATTGGGGCAAATATCGTGACGCAGCGCCAAAAGGGAACTGATAGACCGAAGAAGCGCAATTGATCGTCAGTGAGATGAGATTGCGCCGTTTTAGAGGCCTTCTCGCTATGCCAGGCGAAAGGTGTGGTCACGGGCGCCATTGCGTTCGTGACGCTTGAGTTCGTCTTCGGGGCAGTGGAGAGGCGCCAGTTTTTTAGCCTCCACACCCTACGATGAGAACGTCGCCGCCTGTTCTTATCCCCGGGAAATGCGCTGCCGTCGCTTCTGCTCATGAACTTTGAAGTTCATGACCAACTGCATCAGGTGAGTGGAATTTCTTGCAAGCTCGTGGCTTACCCCCGTGGTTCGTCGCATCATGGCTGCGTTACTTCTCATCTCGCGCTCCAGCGTAACTACACCGGCATTGATCTCGTCAATTCGAAGGGCCTGCTCCTCGGCTGCCTCGGCGATTTCGCCAACCAGCCCTCCGGCGTCCACAACCGATCGCGAAATACTCTCGAGCGCAACGCCGGTTTCGTTCACCAGCTTTACACCCTTTGTGACGTCTTCACCGATAGTTGTGATCAGGGCTCTCGTTTCTTTTGCCGCGCCTGCCGAGCGTTGCGCCAGAGCGCGGACCTCCTTTGCGACGACCGAAAAACCCCGCCCAGCGTCGCCCGCGCGCGACGCCTCCACTCCCGCATTCAAGGCCAGGAGATTGGTCTGAAGCGCGATTTCTTCGATGAGCCCAATTATTTGGCTTATCTTTCCACAAGATTCGGCGATCTGATCAACCGCTGCTATCGTTTCCGCAACTACCGTCCGGCTTTGTCGCGCCTCCCGACCGCAAAGAGAAACAGCAGCATCGGCGCTCTTTGCTCGTTGAGCAACAGATTTTACCGAATCCGCCAGTGGGCCGATGGTGTTGCAGACCGATTGAGGGCCTGTAGTTTGCTCAGAAATTCTCTGCAATACCTCTTCACTCGCTTTGCGAATTTCGCGAGCGCCAACCTCTACCGATTCGGAGGAATGTCTTACTTCAAGGATGATCTCGCTGAGGCCGTTGATGACGTTGGCGAAAGCCCCTTCCAAACGCCCTCCGTCATGTGACAAGGCCTCATAGTCGCCGAGTAGAAGGTCTCCCTCCGCGACGCGATCCAAAGCAGAGGCGAGCGTGTCGAGACTTGCTATCCTGGCTTCCTGCGCTCGAACTCTTGCGCCCTCCAGATTCTCCAGATAGGTCGAAATCGCTAAATCCATATCCAGAAGGACAACCTTGATCAGAAGCGCGATTTGCTCGCCCAGTTCCTCCCCTTCGCTCTTCGGAACGGGCGCGGAGAATAAGGATCGCTTGGCGGACGGCCATGCGTTTTTGATCGCGCTGCGAACGACTTCTCCCAAAAGGACACTGTAGCCGGCAATATACCAGCCGGGATTTAATCCAAGCTTGGCATGCATGTTCCCGATTGCGGTAACTGCGGAAATGTAATCCGATCCGAATTTTGCGTCGGTGACAGAATGCCAATGGCTTTTTTGGCGTCCTTTTGCAGATTTTATATGTTCTGAATTCTCAAAAAAATTTGAAAGTTCGGAAACTTGTAAAATTTTTTCATAGAAGAGATCCAGACCTGCTGGTATTGCTTTCATAATGTCTGGTTGGGCGGAGCGAATGATATCGCACTCGCGTGTTCCTAACCCTAAGAACTGAAGCTTGCGTTGTATGTCGTCATGTAAATTATTCACGCTGGAATCCCGTCGAAAAGGCAATAAAACAGATTAAAGACCATAATTTAAAAATAATGCCGAATATATTACCAAAAAGTTGACGAAGGGTGCCGACGCTCTTTAATGCGTCTGGTAACCATTTTTTATCAAAATAGGGCGTTTACTACGTTCGATGGGGCCGTGTGAACGGGATTAGTATTGCGGAGTCAATTCATTTTTCGGCCCGCCAATGAAAGTGGAAAAATGCGCCTGTTTCGTTCTTCTTTGGAGAGTTTTGTTTCGGCGTACATAAGCTGTATGATAATTTTCTTTTGTGCTTTTTCTATGATGTTGCGGTTAGACGGTAGTGAGTTTTCGCCATTTTTAATTGGATTTACGTGTCTCCTATTTTTATTTTCTACTTTCCCCGTGGTTGTTTTTGTTGTCAAAAAAATAATATCGCCGATTCGTGAAATAATTCAGTCTATTAATCAGGTAAGTTCCACATCTAAAATAAATATTTATTCCACCTCTGTTAAATTTGGTATAATAAAAGATTTGTGTCAAGCTGTAGATTGCGCTAACTCGAAGTTCGCCGATCGCGTGGATCATTTAAAAAAAGAATTGAAAAACGAAAATGTAGCAAAAAATAATATTCAACTACGTTTGGATTTAGCAGAGAAAGAGAGGGATTCAGCGAACCACGCTCTGGAGCAGATGGTGGACGCGATGAAGAAGCTCGCCTCTGGTGATTTTAGGTGCCGTTCTTCAAATATTATAGACAATAAATATCAAATTCAAAGAAATATATTCGATAAGTCAATTGAAAAATTAGCCGAAATATTTGGGAGAGTTGCGTCAAGTGTAGCGACTATAGCGTCGGGTTCATCGGAAATTGCGCTAGCGTCTGATGATCTGGCCCGTCGCACTGAAAGGCAGGCCGCCAATCTCGGTGAGACAGCCGCGTCCGTAAATACAGTTACTGTTGGGGTCCAGAAAACAGCTCAGGCTGCCCTTGACGCTAGAAAAGCGGCGGGCGGCGCTCGTGACGAGGCCACGGAGTCCGGTGCGGTGATGAAGTCCACTATAGAAGCGATGCGCGAAATAGAGGATTCTTCAAAAAAAGTCGCAGATATATTGGGAGTTATAGACGAAATTGCATTTCAAACAAATCTACTTGCGCTAAACGCGGGGGTGGAGGCGGCAAGGGCCGGCGATGCAGGGCGTGGCTTCGCAGTTGTTGCGACGGAGGTTAGATCGCTTGCACAGCGCTCTGCGGCTTCCGCAAAAGACGTCAAGGAACTTATCCTATTATCAGGACGCCAGGTTTCACGCGGGGTGACGTTGGTGACACAGACCAGCGCGGCGCTGTCGAAGATATCACACAACGTAGGAACCATATCGTCCCTGATCGAAGACATCTCGTCGTCTGCACATCAACAAGCGGAGAATTTGACAGAAATTAACAGAGCTATTAGTGAAATGGACCAGACGACGCAGCAGAATGCCGCGATGGTAGAGCAAACAACGGCAGCAAGCCACAATCTTACCAGAGAAACGAGGGATCTTGAAAATCTCGTGGGTGATTTTCATATGAAAGATCATATTCGCAACCTCAGTAAAAAAACACAACAAACAAAATCTTTGGTTTCTTTCGATAAAATAGAACAAAAAAACTATCAAAATACAAAAAATAAGGAAAATAAAATATCGTCAGATGAGGGATGGGAAGATTTTTGAAATTCACAGATTTATGGAAATTAAAAAAATGTCGAATATTATTGTCATAGTTGACGACTCACGCACTATAAGAAATTTATTAAGTAAAACTCTGCACGCTGCGGGCTATACAGTGCGGCAGGCGGCCGACGGCGTAGAGGGCGTTCAATTGGTAAAATCGCTCGTTGAAGCTCCCGCCGCAATAATAACAGACCTTAACATGCCCCGCATGGATGGGTATAATTTCATAAGTAAAATTAGAATATTGGAGTTAACAAAAAGAACTCCGATACTCGTTCTTACGACAGAAACGAGTCAAGACAAGAAAATTCTTGCGCGAAATGCGGGAGCTACAGGTTGGATAGTCAAGCCGTTTACTCCTGAAGTTCTTGTGCGGGTTGTCAATCGTATAATTTTCGAAAAATAGGAGTAAATTTATGGATGATTTCGATTCCATAAAAAATATATTTTTCGAGGAGTGCCACGAACTCCTAAGCGAACTTGAACGAAGTTTGGAGATAATTGAAAGTGGCGACTTTACCGACGAAATTGTCAATGCGGCATTCAGATCTGTTCATTCTGTAAAAGGTGGAGCTGGCTCATTCGGGATGCCGGACCTCGTGCGCTTTGCGCATGTATTTGAGACGGCTC
Organism: Acetobacter nitrogenifigens DSM 23921 = NBRC 105050; assembly: GCF_000429165.1. Taxonomy (GTDB): domain Bacteria; phylum Pseudomonadota; class Alphaproteobacteria; order Acetobacterales; family Acetobacteraceae; genus Acetobacter; species Acetobacter nitrogenifigens. The sequence continues at coordinate 74,794 of NZ_AUBI01000006.1, forward strand.
TTGATCTTTTGCGTTCAAAAACGCTCCATATTGATTCCGGCGTCATAAAAATATTTCTTAGAGCAACCGATGTTCTTAGTGATTCATTACAAGCGGAGCGCGAAGGGGCCGCCCACCCCTTTGAGAGGCAGAATCAAAGTATCAAAGAGCTTATCTCTCTTGGTTGCGATAATTCATTAAGTGCAGATAAATTTCTGAATCGAGATGATAACCTGCGAGAGTTAGACGGGGAAGAAAAGTCTTTATCTTTGTTTTCCCCGGTTTCCATAGAGTTGTCAGATATTGATAATGCCTCTGGTGAGGAATTGGATATTGCTTTTGAAATATTCGAAGATAGTGAAGGTAATTCATCGCCTAACGGCGCGGACAAATCAGAAAAATCCCGGAAAAAAAATCTCAATAATGAAATTAATGAGGGAGAGTCAGAAAACGCTCCGACCATAATTAAAGTAAGTCCACAAAATAATAATGTAACTATTAGAGTGGATCTGGAAAGAATAGACAAGCTTGTAGATTTAGTAGGAGAGTTAGTAATCGGGCAAGCAACATTGCGAGAAAGGTATGAAAAAAATCATTGGGGACGAGCAGAGCCGGTATCGATAGAAAACGCGTTGAGTGATATTGATCAACTCACAAGAAACATCCAGGATGCCGTAATGGCTGTCAGAGCGCAACCATTGCGCACAGTTTTCCAGAGAATGCAAAGAGTTGTGCGTGAGGCGGCTCACGCGACTGGAAAATCAATTCAGTTAGTGATGGATGGCGAGGATACAGAAATCGATCGAAGTCTGATTGAAAGATTAACAGATCCTCTCACGCATATGCTTCGGAATGCAGTTGATCACGGAGTAGAGTCGACGGAAGATCGGTTAAAAAATGGAAAAAGTGCCGACGGAGTAATTCGCCTATCTGCAATTCAAAAATCTGGAAGAATTATAATTACGGTCGCGGATGACGGTGCTGGGATTAATAGAGAGCGAGTAAAATCAATTGCAATCAAGAAGGGAATTATAAATTCCCAGGCGAATTTAAGTGAAAATGAAATAGATAATTTGATATTTTTTCCCGGCTTTTCAACATCGTCGACAGTCAGTGATTTGTCCGGTAGAGGAGTGGGTATGGATGTCGTAAAAAAAGCGATACTTGATGTTGGCGGGCGTGTGACGATCTTTTCCGAGAAAGGTGTCGGTTCTACTTTTCTCTTGAGTTTACCATTGACGCTTGCGGTAATAGAGGGAATGGCGATAACCTCCTGCGAACAGACGCTTATTCTTCCAGTTTCGTGCATAGTGGAAACTATGTTGTTTAATTACAAAGATGTATTTGTGATGGGTGACGGCGTCTCTGCCCTTTCCATACGCGGCGTATTTATGCCGTTACTCGATATAAGCGTTGTTTTAGGATTTTCAACAGGTGAAAATTTCCAGGATCGTGAAGTTATTTTAGTTGTTGAAGATGATGATGGAAACAGGGTCGCGTTGTTAGCTGATGGCATAGACGGACAGATGCAGGTTGTAAGCAAGAACGTAGAGAAGAATTTTCGTGCGACTCGAGGCATCTCAGCCGCGACTATTTTGGGAAACGGCAATGTCGCACTGGTTTTGGATGCGGCGTCGATAATTCACATGGGCTCGGAAAACGTATGTAGATTGCCATATCCGAGTGGACTTGCGGGCATTGAACGTCGCTCGCCGGAGTGGGCGACATGACAGGCTTTTTGCGACAAGAAATCGATGATGGAGCAAATAAAGTAATATCTTTTCAGGTAGGAAAACAAGAATATTGCATTGACATATTGAAGGTAAGAGAGATACGCGGTTGGCTCGGGGCGACGCCGATCCCATTCGCTCCCGATTTTGTCAGTGGAGTGATCAATCTTAGAGGGATTGTGCTTCCCGTTATAAACATGCGTCAGCTTCTGGGCAACTCCGTAGATCAAGACGGGGGACGTGACGTTGTTATGGTAGTCGAGATTTCTGACAAAATTTTTGGATTTTTAGTGAACAGTGTCTCTGATATAATCGATGTCAAAAAGTCGATGGTTCAGGGCGTTCCAAATGTTGCTTCCGATAGGGAGAAAGGATTTGTGTCTGGCCTCATCTCGATTAATGATCGAATGGTGGGAGTTCTAAGCTTGGAGGTGGTCGCAGCGACGATACTGGAGTCGGTAGCGTGAGACATAGCGTCGGATTCGACGATGAATTTTCTGATGTGCCTTACTGCCAGGACGACATAAGAAATATACAGGATATAGTTTGCGAAAAGTGTGGGTACTCCAGAGATAGATTAAGTAAAACCTTAGTCTACTCACGAGTGTCTCGACGCGTTCGGTTTTGTAATTTTTTAGATTTCTCGACTTACATAAAATTTGTGACCAGCCCGACAGGAGTTGATGAACTCGATCGAATGATTGACGCGCTGACGACAAATGTTACGGGTTTTTTTCGAGAAAATCATCACTTCAAGCATATGAATCGCGTAGTAGTGCCAGAGCTAATTTCCCGCGCTCGACGTGGCGTTCCAGTCAGGATATGGTCCTCGGCATGCTCATCAGGCGAAGAGGCTTACTCGATTGCAATAACGATATTAAGCGCATTTCCTGAGGCTCACAGTTGCGATGTGAAAGTGTTGGCAACGGATATAAACACGGAAATGATTGATATTGCGAAAACAGGTATGTACTCTAGATATAAAGTAGAAAAATTATCGGACGATACAAGGCGACGCTGGTTCTTTCCAATAAACGAGCATTTTTCTGTTGTTAAACAAGTGAAAGATATAGTCAGTTTTCGACGTCTCAATCTCCTGTCAAATTGGCCGTTTAGTCGAGATTTTTTGGTTATATTTTGTAGGAATGTCACCATATATTTTGATGAAGATAGGAAAAATTTTGTGTGGAGTAGGCTCTTTTCCTGCCTTTCCCCGGGTGGATATTTATATCTCGGGCACTCTGAGAAAATTCCGGAGCATTTGCTTATCGCAGCACGGAGCGATTCTTGCCCGACTACCTATCGCAAGAGCGTGAAATGAGCGGGATAATTCGTGTTTTAGTTGTTGATGACTCACGTACTGGCAGAGCGTTAATTGCTGCTGCTCTTCGGCGTGACTCAGCCATCAGAATAACGGGAATGGCGAACGACCCGCTGGAAGCGCGCGACATGATAATCGCCGACCAGCCGGATGTAATCACGTTGGATGTCGAAATGCCAGCGATGAACGGCCTACAATTTCTCGAGAAAATCATGCGTCTTCGTCCCATTCCGGTTGTAATGGTGTCGGGTTTTACCCGGAACGGTGCTGATCTTTCGATAGAGGCGTTGCGTTTAGGTGCCTTTGATTGCTTCCCAAAACCCTCTGCCGGGGAAGGGATTGTTGGGTACGCGCGGTTGGTCCCGATCGTAAAGCAGGCAGCGGCTTTTGGCGTACCGCAAAGGCGCAATCCTCTCGCGGTGCCAAAATTGCGGAATGAGACTTTACCGAACATTTTGAGGCCTGAGATTGAGGCCATTTTTATTGGCGCCTCCACCGGTGGAGTGGAGGCGCTCGGGGAAATCCTCCCGGCGTTGGCGGTCGACGCACTGCCTGTAGTGGTTACGCAACATATGCCACGGCTTTTCACGGCCAGCCTTGCCTCAAGGTTGAATCGATTATGTGGCGTTACAGTTGTCGAGGCGAGTCAAGGGGATGTCCTTCGTTCCGGCACGGTCTATATTGCGCCGGGAGGTGATCGACACCTTCGAATCGACCGCAGTGCGGGGAGATTTGTTTGTGACCTTGCTCCGGGCGGGTCTGTAAACGGTCATTGTCCTTCTATTGATGAGTTGTTTTATTCAGCGGCAGAAAATTTTGGTCCACGCTGCCTGGGAATCATTTTGACTGGAATGGGGTCTGACGGGGCCGCCGGATTGGGCGCGATGCGTAAAGCTGGAGCTTTAACTATTGGGCAGGACGAAGCAAGTTGTGTCGTTTATGGCATGCCGCGGGTGGCTGCGGAAAGGGGATCGGTGGCACGTGTGATGTCTTTACCTGAAATAGCGTCGGTGATGGCGGAGTTTCGATCCATTGAACCGGGAGTAGTGTGATAATGCCCGCCGCGTCGGCAATCCGAGTCTTGATCGTTGATGATCAGACATCAATACGTACTCTATTAAGAAATAGTCTCGCTCAATTGGGAGTATTTCAGGTTTCTGAACGACGTAATGGTAAGGAAGCTTTGGATTTTTTTTCAGAAAATCAGGCGCATCTCATTATTTCGGATTTCAATATGCCGGAAATGAATGGTCTTGATTTGTTGAAAAACATAAGAGCGACACCCAAAACAGCGAAAATCGCCTTTATTATTTTGACGGGGGAAGCGAGTAAAGATTTGGTGCAAGAGGCGATAAAGCACGGCGTGAATAATCTGCTGGCCAAACCCTACACTGTTGGAAAATTGAAAACCGCAATTGAGGCAGTATTCGGTGTCATTACGGTTTGACGTGATTTCACGTGGTGCCCTGCCGTATCAGATTACCGGCGCCATGTTGGGACAAATTCGGATATCTTGCGATTCTCGCGAGATATTCGTTGCCATTCTAGGATCATGTGTGTCGGTTTGCTTATTTGATAGGTGCGCCAAAATAGGCGGTATGAATCATTTTCTTCTACCGCACTCAGCGTTTATTCCCTCACAGTCAAAATTTTCTTCTGGCGTGTACGCCAAGGAGTCTTTGGTAGACGGCCTTCTTTTGTATGGCGCTCGCCGGGGCAATTTGCAGTGTAAAGTATTTGGCGGCGCGACGGTACAGCCGCGATTGGGCGATATTGGGAATCGAAATTCTGAATTCATTAGAGAATATCTTTCTTCTGAGGGAATTATTTGTGTGGCGTTTAGTCTGGGGGGATCAAAAGGACGTCGGATAAGATTTTGGCCGGTGAGTGGTCGGGCGCAACACGCCTGGATGCGTGACGCCGGTGACGGAATTATGGTAAATCATACAAATAGAAATAAAATTCCAGTTCCTGCGCGTGTTGCGGATATGTGATTATGGATTCTGACATATCTTTGAGCGCTGTGCTGGAGCGAATCAGTAAACTGACTTCGGCTTTGGGAGCTAAACTCGAGAGCTTGCAGGGGGTGGTGGAGGAAATCGAGGCTCCTGAAGGCAATGACGCATTGGCGATTGAATTTCAGGCGCTGGATTACGCTACTCAAATGGCGTTCGTGTTGGGGGGGGTCATCGGGCGTATTGCCAAGTGTCCAGCCGTTATCGAACGGCATGTAGAGCTCAATCTGTCTCCGATACTGGATTGCGTCACGCTTGGCGAAATTGCCATGTTCTTGCGCGAAGGCGAAACTGTGCGGCGTGATGAAGCATCGGTGGAACCGGAGATTTTTTGACGGTCCAGTTCCACGGAAATTCTTTTTCTTTATTAAGCGACATCGACCCCGAGATTTCGTAGGGCATCCCAGAACCCCGGATAGGTCTTGCCGACGCATGATGGATCAAGGATTTCTATCCCCTCGATCATCAAGCCTGCAAGAGCGAAGGCCATGGCGATGCGATGATCCGCGTAAGTCTCGATTTGCGTCGGGAGCGATGTCCCTGCGAGTGAGGGATCTCCGTTTACAATCAGATCGTCGCCCTCTTCGGATGCCAGACCCTGACGGATGCGGTTCAGTTCTGTGGAAAGTGCGTTGATGCGATCGCACTCTTTCACGCGAAGATTCCGAATGCCGCAAAAACGAACCGGCGTTGCATTGAACGCAGCCATGACTGCAAGTGTCGGAATTGCGTCCTGCATCTGAGAACCGTCGATCTGTGACGGCATATGCGGGAACGCTCGTATCATCTCGTAAGCGCGCGCATCGGGTTGTGAGAATGCTTCGGGCGCCAGTCCGACGTCGATGACGCCTCCCGTAAGCGCGCCAGCGGCCCACAGGTAAGTCGCGGCGGACGCATCGGGTTCAATGACAAGATCACACGCAACGTAGCGTGCTGGTTCGACACGCCAGCTCATAGGCCCGGTTTGTTCGACCGCACCGCCGAAGGCGCGCATCGCGGTCAACGTCAGATCCACGTAACCTCGGGCGTCAAGCCCAGAACCTTGCAACTGGATTTCGACCGGCGCATCGGCTTTGCCTGCAGCCATGAGGATCGCAGAAACGTATTGGCTCGAAAGTCCGGCGTCGATCGTCACGAGCCCGCCTGAGAGACGTCCAAAGCCCTGCACCGTTACTGGCGGACATCCCGTTGGCGCAGCTGCGTCCACGCCCAGCGCAGTCAGGGCGGCGATAAGTGGCGCAATGGGGCGCTTGTGCATATGTGCATCGCCATCCAGCACAACCATGCCGGGCACGTAAGGCGCTATGCCGGTAAGGAAGCGAACGGCTGTGCCAGCATTGCCCAGAAACAGCGGAGCGTCGGGGCGCTTCAGGTTTCCGGTTCCGGTGACGACGAAAGTCGTGTCGTCGGGTTCTTGCACGTCGACGCCCATTTGGCGTAGTGCGGCAGCCATATATCGCGTGTCGTCGCTCTTGAGCGCCCCGGTCAGACGGCTCACGCCCTCAGACAATGCGGCCAGAGGCAGCGCGCGGTTCGTGATCGACTTCGAGCCGGGCGGCGTGACGTGCCCAAACAGGGGCCGGTTGGGGGGCGTGACGCGCGCCGCAGAAGCGATGACCATGGAACCTCCGCCATTTCGTGGATCGCCGCCTTTACCACGAAATGGCGATGGCGCCTCCCCTGTCCGGGCGGTGTTGGTCAGTACCGTTTCGAGCGGTCGACGAGGCCCTCCGGAGGCTGACCGGAGCGATGGCGGCGGATATTGGCGATGATGCTGGCGACGCCGGTGTCCGGGCGGGTGTTGCTGGCGATATGAGGCGTGATGACGACTTGTGGGTGATCCCACAGCGGATCGCTCTCGGGCAAGGGCTCAGGGTCCGTCACATCCAGAATGGCCCACTTCAAATGGCCGGAATCAAGCGCCTCGATGAGATCCTCGCCGACGACCTGAGGGCCGCGGCCTGCGTTTATCAGGGTCGCGCCAGCGGGAAGTTTCGCGAACAGAGTTCGGTTGAACATGCCGCGGGTTTCATCGGTCAGCGGCAGAAGGCAGACAAGGATATCGGTCTGGGCAAGGAATGCGTCGAGGGTGTCGGCACCGTGAAAGACCTGAACTCCGTCAATATCGCGCGGACTACGATTCCAGCCGAGAGTCGGAAAGCCAAGGTTTGCGATCGCCTGCGCGCAAGGGACGCCGAGAGTTCCAAGTCCCATGATCCCGACCCGCGTTTGCGCAGCTTGCCGCTCTGGCCACGTACGCCACACTTGGCCGCGCTGCTGCTGTGCATAGAGCGGAAGATCGCGATGTGCGGACAGCACGAAAGCGACGACATACTCGATCATCCCCTGCGTCAGGCCGGGTTCGATCATGCGCACCAGGCCGACATGGTCGGGCAGCGTGGACAGGTCGAACTGATCGACCCCAGCCCCCAGGGAGAAGACGAGTTTCAGATTTGGGAAACGTGTGGCCAGGTCCGCTTCCGGTTTCCAGAGCGCGACATACTCCACTTGCTCGGGATCGCCGTATTCCGGCCAGTTATGGAATTCCATTTCAGGCATCTGTTCATGGAACAGCTCCCGCCACGTATTTTCGCGATCCTGAAAGGCCTTGAGAACGAAAGACATAATCGACGCTTCTTCCCCTGATGATGCGATGACGAAACGAGCAACATAGCCTCGTTCCGTCAAGGGCGCCTGTTTCAGGGAATGTCGAGGCGGAGGTCCCGGAACGTCTCCGAGCCCCTGCCGCCTTAGCGTTTAGTCTTCGTCGCTGTCTGCATCCGGGCCGGTCATCATGGCTTCAGCCACGACGCCCGCGTGCTCGCGCACTTTGCGCTCGATGTCAGCCGCCATTTCCGGACGGTCGCGCAGGAACTGCTTGGCGTTTTCGCGCCCTTGCCCGATGCGCTGGCTGTCATAGGAGAACCACGCGCCGGATTTCTCGACGACGCCGGCCTTCACGCCCAGATCGATCAGCTCGCCCATCTTGCTGACGCCTTCGCCATACATGATGTCGAATTCGACCTGACGGAACGGCGGGGCCATCTTGTTCTTGACGACCTTTACGCGCGTTTGGTTGCCGACGACCTCGTCCTTGTCCTTGATCGCGCCGATGCGACGGATGTCCAGCCGGACGGAGGAGTAAAACTTGAGCGCGTTGCCGCCTGTCGTGGTCTCGGGGTTTCCGAACATCACGCCGATCTTGAGGCGGATCTGATTGAGGAAGATCAGCAGCGTGTTCGAGCGTGCGACCGTGCCTGTGAGTTTGCGAAGCGCCTGACTCATCAGACGGGCATGCAGGCCGACATGGCTGTCGCCCATGTCGCCCTCAAGCTCGGCGCGCGGGACGAGCGCGGCGACGCTGTCCACCACGAGTACGTCGATGGCGCCGGAGCGGACCAGCGTGTCTGCGATCTCAAGCGCCTGCTCTCCGGCGTCCGGCTGGCTGATCAGGAGATCGTCGACATTGACGCCCAGCTTGCGGGCGTATCCCGGATCGAGCGCGTGTTCCGCGTCGATAAAGGCGCAGGTGCCGCCAAGCTTCTGGGCCTCGGCGATGGCGTGCAGGGCGAGCGTGGTCTTGCCGGAACTTTCAGGTCCGTAGATCTCGACAATACGGCCACGCGGCAGGCCGCCGACGCCAAGCGCGATATCGAGGCCAAGGGAGCCGGTCGAGATTACGTCGGCTGCTTCCTTCGGGCGTTGCCCGAGGCGCATGATCGATCCCTTGCCGAACGCGCGCTCAATCTGGCTAAGCGCCCCGTCCAGGGCCTTCGTCTTGTCCATTTCCACTCCTCGAACCCCGACCGCGACGACGGGTCGCGCCGTCGCCGCCAGTCTCGGCGCCTCCAGCGTCATAACTGCGCTGTCCGCTGACTCTCTCATAAGCCCAGCCCTCCTCGCAATGCGTCCGGCGAGAATTCATCCGCGTCCGCTGCGTGCGACATGCCTCGTTAACTATTTGTTCGCTTCTGTTCTCTTTTGGAACAAAAAAAGAACAAAGACAAGCGAAATGTCGATGAATGCCGAGCGTGGCTCAGCCGTGCTTCCAGGCCGCTCCCGTATAGAAAAACCTGCCCAGCCCGATGGTGAAGATCAGGCAGCCGTAGAGACTGTGTTCGATGCACGCCACCCGCAGATCCCGATGTCGCGCATAGTCTCTCGCGAACAGCAGGCCGCCGATCGTCGTCATGGCTATGGCGATCCAGTTAAGGAACAGAATATGGGCGAAACCGAACGCCAGAGCGCTGGCGGCGACTGTCCCCCTGTCGCCGCCAAACAGCCCGCCATAGCGTCGGAACAGAAACGATCGGTACAGCATCTCCTGCGGCCAGACGGACAGCAGCGGATAAAGAACCATGATCACGAGCCAGAAACCCGGCTTTTCTCGCGGGAGGATGAACAGGGTCTGTGGCGACCAGATCCAGGCGGCGCCCGTGATGAGCGGCGCGAGGACGATGAAACGCAGCAAAGGCGTACGCAATGCGGCGTCGAGTGTCTCATCAGACTGGGGGGCGGATGCACCGCGCTGGCCGAGCCAGGCGAGAGCTGCTGCAGCCCACAGCAGCCCGAACAGAACGCCCGCGCGATGAAGCGCGAGGATCGCCAGAGGTCCTCCGACGAACAGCAACAGGAATTCAGCCGCCCGGCGAATACGCCAGGGTATGCCCGTCATTGCCCGGCCGCCGGCGCAGCGTAATCATTCGCGTACAGGCCACACGAACACGTCCACACAATACGCCCGACCAGAGACCCAATTTCAGACGATCTGCATCGCGGCATCCCGAAGCTCTCCCGTTAAATTCTCCCCGACGCCCGCTCCGGCGTCTCGCCACGCGTCGCCGCCATCGCCCACCCAGCGATCAGGAACACCCACCCACCCGAAGGCAGCGAAAACAGGGCGCTGGTGCTCGCGATCGGCCAGATCGTCACGACGCAGGCCACGAACAGCATTGCGTTCTCTGGCGTCGGGGCGGCGGCGGGCGTGATTCTGGACATGCGCTCTGCGCCGCGTGAAGGCAGGAACGGACGTGCGATCAGGCGCAGCCAGCACAGGATCATCGCCACGAGCAACGCCAGCCCCGGAAGCCCTGCCGCAGTCGCGACCTGCAGATAGTAATTATGCGGATGGATGTTGCAGCCGTTTTCCGCAGGTCCGACGAAGGGAATGTCGAACTGCGGCAGGCCATGGAAATACTGCGGGTCAAGGCAATGAAACCGGAACCCGTCGAACCCGACGCCCAGCATGGGGTGCTCGGCGACCATCACGGCCGCGCGCGTATAGATCTGACCATAGGGGCTGGCTGTGAAGTGACTGATCTGATCGGCGAATTTTATGACCAGCTTACTATAGGTCGGTGGGGAGATCACCGGCAGCGCCGCCAGCACGACGCCGCCGAGACCGAGGGCGGCGATCACGGGCAGACGCATGCGACGTACGAGCAACGCTGTCAGCAGCAGCCCGGCCACCATCAGCAGATTCGCCATGCGCTGTCCGATCAGGATCATGGTGGCGATGAGCAGCAATAGCCCGGTGAGGCCGACCAACCTTGATCGCCATGTATCACGAGCCAGAAGCCGCAACATCACCGGCATCGCGCCGGGAAACATCACCATCAGCAGGGCGTTGCCCGCGCGCGGCTTCAGAAACGGCCCGGTCAGGGCTCCGTCGCCCCAGCGGCCGTAGCCAAGGGCATTGTACCCGGTCAGGTACTGCTGCCAGCATTCCAGCACGGTCCAGCCGGCCAGCGCCGCGCAGACGCCTGCCGCAGCGCCGCGCGCCCTGCGCCCGGCCAGAGTCCAGAAGGAAGCTGCTGCGGCGAACAGAAAGAACCGGACGCTCAGGACGCCCTGAATCGCTGAGGACGCAGGCCCTGCCAGAACCGACGACACGACGATCACGCCCCAGAGCGCCAGCCCGAATTGCAGCCAGCGAGCCCGCAGCCATGACCAGTCGCGCAAAGCTGCGCTTCGCAGTACGAAAAGAACGGTGACGACGGAGACTACCGCATCCGACAGGGCGCGGGTGCGAAACAGCAGGATCGGCAACAGGATTGTCGCTGGAATAGCGATAACCCCGAGTAACCGTGAGAGCCCGACTGCTATAGGGCCGGGCGAGGATCGATCTGGTCTGAACGTCGCTCTCATGACCGTTTGTCAGCCGCGATATCCGGCGCAAAAGAGAGCGAATGGATCATGGATAACGTGGCTCCGGCTGCGGAGAAATTGCCGAGACGCGGGACGGCGAAGCAACGCCATCCCGTCTAGGTGGAAAGTTTGCAGGAGAAAGGAAACCGAAAAGACGGCCGGCCTGTCAGCCGACGGTGCCGCCGACGGTAAGCCCCGTCATCTTCAACGTCGGTTGTCCGACGCCGACAGGCACGCCCTGCCCGGACTTGCCGCATGTGCCGATCCCGGGATCGAGCGCGACATCGGAGCCGATCATCGACACTTTGGTCATGGCGTCCGCGCCGTTGCCGATCAGCGTCGCGCCACGGACTGGGGCCGTCACCTTGCCGTCCTCGATCAGATAGGCCTCGGATGTGGCGAACACGAACTTGCCCGAGGTGATGTCCACCTGCCCACCGCCGAAATTGACGGCGTAGAGCCCGCGCTTGACCGAGCGGATCATGTCTTCGGTCGTCGCGTCGCCGCCCAACATCAACGTGTTGGTCATGCGCGGCATCGGGGAGTAGGCGTATGACTGCCTCCGTCCGTTGCCGGTCGGCGCGACGCCCATCAGACGCGCGTTCATGCGGTCTTGAATGAAGCCGGTCAGGATGCCGTCCTCGATCATGACGGTGCGCCCGGACGGCGTGCCTTCGTCATCAACGGTCAGGCTGCCGCGACGATCAGGCAGCGTGCCGTCGTCGATCACCGTGACGCCTGGGCTTGCGACGCGCTTGCCGACCAGTCCGGCGAACATAGAGGTGCCCTTGCGGTTGAAGTCGCCCTCAAGGCCGTGACCGACGGCTTCGTGCAGAAGAATGCCCGGCCAGCCGGAACCGAGCACGATCTCCATTTCACCGGCCGGCGCCGGACGCGCGTCGAGATTGACCAGCGCCATCCGCAGCGCTTCGTCCACCGCGTCGCGCCAGACATTGGGCGTGAGCACCCGCGTGATGTCGAAGCGGCCGCCCTGCCCGTGGGAGCCGCTCTCGCGTCGTCCGTCCTTCTCCACAACCACGGAGACGTTCAACCGAACCAGAGGCCGCAGGTCGGCCACGCGCTGTCCGTCGGCGCGGATGATCTGCACCGCCTGCCACTCGGCGCTGAGAGACGCCATGACCTGCACGACCCGGGAGTCCTTGCCGCGCGCATAAGCGTCGATCTCGCTCAGAACTCCGGCGCGCACGCTGAAATCGGTGTCGTGCAGCGGGTTAAGGTCGCTGTACAGGCGCGTGTTGGTGGCGCGCGGGGGATCGGCGCGGACGCCGGAGCGGCCTGCACGCACCGCGCGGACCGTCTCGCCCGCGCGCAGCAGCGACTCTTCACTGATTTCATCGGAATGCGCGAAACCGGATTCTTCGCCCAGCACGCTGCGCAGCCCGAAACCGGCGCTGGTGTTGAAGGATGCGGTGCGGATGACGCCATCTTCGAGCGATACGCCCTCGCTCTCGCGGTATTCGAGGAAGAGTTCCCCGTCGTCCATGCCTTCCAGCGCGCTCGCCGTGAGCGTTTCTGCGGCTGAACGATCCAGTCTGGCGCCTGCCCGCTCGAAAAACAGACGGTCGGTCGTGGCCAGCGCGCCGAGAGGGTCGGTTCGGTTCACGGAGCGACCGCTATCCGGGTTCGGGCTTGAAGATGCGGATGACATAGGCGAGACTCCCGAACTGCTGACCGACGCCGCGATCCGTCACGTCGGACGTCCGAGGCTGGGGGGCGAATGCAAATCATAGCCGCTTTCGCCGATCTCGGAAGACCTGTCGCGGAAAGCGCCCCCTGTATGCGCAAGCGAACCCGGCGCCGGCTTTCAGCGCTCGCTGGATGCAACTCTACGATCATCGACTCATTGTTTCGTAACATGCATATGAGCGGCGAGATCTCGCCATGCAAGATTCGGTTCTTGTTCGGGCTGGCGGAATAAGGAGTCCTTTTGACAGTCAGACTCTTCGGACGTTCAGTTCCCTCACAAACATGCGTATCCCCCGCCCGCATTGCGCTACGCGCAACCCTGCAGGCGTGCCTGCTGGCCGGGGGCGTTTTTGCGCTGGACGCCACCTTGGGATCGGTATACGCGAACGCCGCGCCGACAGACGACCCTAGCGACGCCCGGAATGCCTCTCGCGCCGACGTATCCGCCACGCCGTCCACAGACTTTTCTCAAACACAGGTCGCTCCGGACGGAACGCCCCGTTCGTCAAATGGTAACGATGCTTCCGGCAGGCTGACGCCGGGAAATAACCCGACAACATTCACTGCCCCCGAGATTGAGCCGCCCATGGAGCAAACCCGTGAGAAAGACAGCGCAACCGGGGACGGTCCCGCCTCCGCGTATCCGCACCTTTCGTCTCGCGGAGCTCCCTCAAGTCAAAACCAGCCGCCTTCCACGCAAGATGACGAAGTCCTGCTGATACATCCGACAATCATCCCCGCGCCGCAATCGACGACGCATGTCGATGCGCAGCAGGATTTGCGTCCGCCGTCCATCGCGCTGGACGGGCTGTTCGCCGCGATCGGTCAGGCCCGGATTTTCACTGACGCCAAGGCCGCCGCCGACGCTTATCCAAACCATCCGCCTTCAGAGATTTTGAAAGCCTGGCGTGAGCAGAGGGACGAGCCGGGTTTCGATCTCAAGACCTTCGTCGCAACCTATTTCACGACGCCGGAGTTCACCTCGGCGGCTTATCAGCGTACGCCGGGCGAAAACGTGCGGGATTATATCTCCGGCATGTGGAACGTTCTGACCCGCGAGCCAGACCGGCAGATTCCATGGTCGTCGCAGTTGCCGCTGCCGAAGAAATACGTGGTGCCCGGAGGGCGTTTCAGCGAAATCTATTACTGGGACAGCTACTTCACGATGATCGGCCTGTACGAGGACGGTCGGATCGATCTGATGCGCTCGACCCTTGAAGATCTGGCCTCGTTGATTGATCGTTACGGCCACATCCCGAACGGCAGCCGAACCTATTATCTCAGCCGCTCGCAGCCGGCTTTCTTCGCCATCATGCTGGATCTGCTGGCCGGCCATGATGGGCAGGTCGTTTACACGCGTTTTCTGCCTGAACTGCAGCGCGAATACGATTACTGGACAGACGGAGCTTCGACTTTGGAGCCCGGCCACGCCTGGCGGCATGCAGTTCGCCTTCCCGACGGCACGTTGATGGTGAGGCCGTGGGACGATCTCGACACCCCGCGCGACGAGAGTTACCCCGAAGACATCGCCACGGCTGCGTCTACGTCTCGTCCATCGCACGAAGTGTGGCGAGATCTTCGCGCAGGCGCTGAAACCGGCTGGGATTACTCTGCCCGCTGGCTCGCCGATCACCACACGCTGTCCACGATCCACACCACGGATCTGGTGACCATCGAGATGAACTGCACCGTGGCGCATCTCGCGCAGACGCTGGCCCACGCCTACGAACTTGCGGGCGATCAGGGAAAAGCCACCCGTTATGGCGCTGACGCCAAGGCGCGTGTCACCGCTCTCAGGAAATATCTGTGGGATCCGGAGCGCGAAGCTTTCTACGACTATGACTGGAAGCAAGGGAAGCGGACAGACGTTCTTTCAGCCGCGACCGCTATGCCGTTGTTCCTGCATCTGGCGACTGACGAGCAGGCTCACGCCGTGGCCCACACATTGCGGACGAAACTGCTGAAGGTTGGCGGCCTCGTCGCGACGGATATCACCAGCGGCCAGCAATGGGACGCTCCGAACGGTTGGGCGCCGCTGCAATGGATGGCGGTAAAGGGGCTTAATCAATACGGGGAAGAGGCGCTTGCGGAGGATATCGCCCGCCGCTGGATGGCCCGTGTAATCGGGACGTATGAAAAAAGCGGCGTTCTTTTGGAGAAATACGACGTCGTGGCCCCAGAGATCAGTCCTACTGGGGGAGCGGGCGGTGGTGAGTATCCCATGCAAGTCGGCTTTGGGTGGACCAACGGCACCCTGCTCGGTTTGATGAACCGCTACCCCCGGAACGCGCGGCAGGTTCTCGACAGGAATCCGCTGTCGGACCAGATGTCGAAAGCGGCTGAAACGTCTGGCGGCGTGGCGACCGAGACGCCGTCGATCAAGACCGAGGCCAAACCGACGCTCAAGAAGGTGGGGACGCCGGAAGAGCGGGCGCATGCCGAAATGCATCCCGTCGCAGGAGTTCCGCCCAGTCATGAAGCGCGGGAGAGGTTGGGTGATGGACCGTCCTCCGGTCCGTGATAGGCCTTTGTCCTGGATGAAGCTGAATCTGTAGCGATGCTCTCGCGATTCGGTTGATTGTCTGGTGAAGGTCGTGATCAGAAGTTATTTTTTGGTTTTCCCGAAAGCTCGACTGCGTATTGCAGTTGCATGAGGGCTGGAACGCCTGCAATGCGCTCCAGCCCATCTGCCTCAGCCCTTCGTCCCGTCGAAAAAATCCTTCACGCGACTGAAGAAACCTGCATGCTCGGGGCTGCCCTTCGTATGTTCGCCCGCCTCGGTCTCGAACTCCTCAAGCAGTTCACGTTGGCGTTTGGTGAGGTTTTGCGGCGTTTCCACCGACACCTGGATATACATATCGCCGCGCGACGAGGAGCGGAGCACCGAAAATCCCTTGCCGCGCAGACGAAAATGCTCGCCATTCTGCGTTCCCGCCGGGATTTTCACGCTGGCGCGGCCACCGTCGATCACCGGAACCTCTATGTCCGCGCCAAGCGCCGCCTGCGCCATGCGCAACGGCACGCGGCAATAGATATTCGAGCCGTCACGCTGGAAAAGTTCGTGCTGGGCGACGCTGATATGAACATACAGATCGCCCGGAGCGACGCCCTTGCCGCCTGACTCGCCTTCGCCGGTCATGCGGATACGGGTGCCGTCTTCGACGCCGGCCGGAATGGCGACGTCAAGCGTGCGGGCGCGCTGCACCGTACCGGCGCCATGGCAGGAAACGCAGGGGTCTTTCACGACACGTCCGGCGCCATGGCAGGTCGGGCAGGGGCGCTCGACAACGAAGAAGCCCTGCTGCGCGCGAACCTTGCCTGCGCCGTGGCAGCTAGGACAGGTTTCGACGCCTGCTTCGCGGTCTTTGGAGCCGGTGCCCTCACAGGCTTCGCACACCACGCGGGTGGTGACAGTGACAGTCTTTTTCACGCCAGAGAACGCTTCGGCGAGCGTAATTTCGACCTGAGTCTGGATGTCCGCGCCAGCGCGCTTGGCGCGGCGTCCGCCGCCCATCATGTCGCCGAACATCTGCTCG
This sequence comes from Acetobacter nitrogenifigens DSM 23921 = NBRC 105050, assembly GCF_000429165.1. Lineage (GTDB taxonomy): Bacteria > Pseudomonadota > Alphaproteobacteria > Acetobacterales > Acetobacteraceae > Acetobacter > Acetobacter nitrogenifigens. The sequence goes on from NZ_AUBI01000006.1 coordinate 91,229, forward strand.
AAGATGTCGCCAAGGCCGCCTGCGCCGAACCCGCCGCCGCCATTGAAGTCGAATCCGCCCCCGCCGCCTTCGAACGCGGCGTGGCCATAGCGATCGTAGGCCGAACGCTTCTGGTCGTCTTTCAGGATGTCGTAGGCTTCACTGATCTCTTTGAAGCGATTTTCAGCCGATGCGTCCCCGGGATTGCGGTCCGGGTGGTATTTCATGGCCAGCCGCCGGTACGCTTTCTTCAGCTCGTCCCCGGACGCCTCTCGGGTGACTTCCAGAACGGCGTAATAATCCAGTTTAGTGGCCATAGGATCCTCGTGGGGTCCTCCCTCTTCCGGCTCGATACGGCGGCGAGGGATTGAATGGGATAAAAAAGAAGCGTCCGCCCCGACCGGAGCGGACGCCTTGAACCATGCCGTCGGCGAGCGTCGGCTGGGGCGGCCGACCGGGTCGAAACCCGGTCGATATCAAGACGAACCCGCTCAGGACTTCTTGTCGCTGACGTCCTCAAAGTCCGCATCGACGACCTTGTCGTCGGCATGCGGGGCCGCGCCGCCGGGGGCGCCCTGCGTTTCAGCCTGCTCCGCCTTGTAGACAGCCTCGCCGATCTTCATGGCGGTCTGGGTCAGACGCTCGGTAGCGGACTTCAGGGCCTCGTCGTCCGAGCCTTCCAGAGCCGACTTCACGGCGGCCACGGCGCTCTCCGCATCGGCGCGGTCGGCGGCGGGAACCTTGTCGCCAGCTTCGGACAGGGACTTCTCGACCTGGTTGACCAAGCCTTCGGCGTTGTTGCGCGCCTCGACCCGCTCGCGCTTGGCCTTGTCGGCCGAGGCGTTGGCTTCGGCGTCCTTCACCATCTTCTCGATGTCGGCTTCCGACAGACCGCCGGAGGCCTGGATCTTGATCTGCTGCTCCTTGCCCGTGGCCTTATCCTTGGCCGAGACGGACACGATGCCGTTCGCGTCGATGTCGAACGTCACCTCGATCTGCGGAACGCCACGCGGCGCCGGGGCGATGCCCTGCAGGTCGAAGTTGCCCAGCAGCTTGTTGTCGGCCGCCATCTCACGCTCGCCCTGGAAGACCTTGATGGTCACGGCGTTCTGGTTGTCTTCAGCCGTCGAGAAGGTCTGGCTCTTCTTCGTCGGGATCGTCGTGTTGCGGTCGATCAGACGTGTGAACACGCCGCCCAGCGTCTCGATGCCCAGCGACAGCGGGGTGACGTCGAGCAGCAGGACGTCCTTGACGTCGCCTTTCAGCACCGCGCCCTGAACAGCCGCGCCGATGGCGACGACTTCGTCCGGGTTCACGTTGCGGGCCGGGTCCTTGCCGAAGAACTCCTTAACTGCCTCGATCACCTTCGGCATGCGGGTCATGCCGCCGACCAGAATCACTTCGTCGATCTGCGAAGCCGAAACGCCTGCGTCCTTCAGGGCCGCCTTGCAGGGCTCCATCGTGCGGACGATCAGATCGTCGACGAGGCTCTCCAGCTTGGCGCGGCTCAGCTTGACGACGAGGTGCTTCGGACCGGACGCGTCCGCCGTGATGAACGGCAGGTTGATCTCGGTCTCCTTGGAGGAAGACAGCTCGATCTTCGCCTTCTCCGCAGCTTCCTTGAGGCGCTGCAGAGCCAGCTTGTCGGAACGCAGGTCAATGCCCTGATCGCGCTTGAATTCGTCGGCCAGGAACGAAATGATCCGGTTGTCGAAGTCTTCGCCGCCGAGGAACGTGTCGCCGTTGGTCGACTTCACCTCGATGACGCCGTCGGAGATTTCCAGAACCGAGACGTCGAACGTGCCGCCGCCAAGGTCGTAGACCGCGACGGTGCCGCCGCTCTTCTTCTCAAGGCCGTAGGCCAGCGCCGCCGCCGTGGGCTCGTTGATGATGCGCAGGACTTCAAGACCAGCGATCTTGCCTGCGTCCTTCGTGGCCTGACGCTGGGCGTCGTTGAAGTAGGCCGGGACGGTGATGACCGCCTGCGTGACCTTCTCGCCGAGATACGCTTCGGCGGTTTCTTTCATCTTGCCGAGGATGAAGGCGGAGATCTGCGACGGGGCGTAGCCCTTGCCGCGCGCTTCGACCCATGCGTCGCCGTTGTCGCCCTTGACGATGGAATAGGGGACCAGCCCCTTGTCCTTCTGGACGGTGGCGTCGTCGAAACGACGGCCGATCAGGCGCTTCACGGCGTACAGCGTGTTGGTTGGGTTGGTGACGGCCTGACGCTTGGCAGCCTGTCCGACCAGCATTTCCCCGCCTTCGGTGAAGGCGACCATCGACGGCGTCGTGCGCGCGCCTTCGCTGTTCTCGATAACCCGGTTTTCGTTGCCCTCGCGGATCGCGACGCAGGAATTGGTCGTGCCGAGGTCGATACCGATAACTTTGCTCATGAACTCAATCTCCTCTCAGCGGCGCCCTCCGGCCCGAAGCACCGGATGTCGCCCTTATGATTGCTGTGGCCCGTCCGTAATGCGGCGGACCGTTCAAGCTATTGCGATGTAAGATCGGTTGAGGGGCCTTGCAAGGGCGACGCCGACGGAAAACCTGTCGAAAATCGCCGCACGACGCCTCCAGCCGCTTCCACCGTGGGTGATTACTGCCCGGCTTCCGGCGTCGCCGGAGCGGCACCGTCGCCTTTCGCGACGACGACCATGGCGGGCTTGAGCAGCCGTCCATGGAGCGTCCACGCAGGGGTCCACGCCTGAATCACCGTACCGGGCTCATGCTCGGCGCTCGGCTGCTCGGCCATCGCCTGATGCAGGTTGGCGTCGAACGGCTTGCCAGCGGCGTCGTGACCGACCACGCCATGGCGTTCGAGGATGGAGATGAAGGACCGCTCCGTGCTCTCGATGCCTTCGCGCATCTTGGTAAGGATGCCGTCTTCGCCTTCCGTGGCCGGAGGCAGGCTTGCAAGCCCGCGCCGCAGGTTCTCCGCCGCCTCGACGACGTCGCGGGCGAATTTCTGCACCGCGTACTGCCGGGCGTCGTCCACTTCCCGCTTCGCGCGGGCGCGGAGATTCTGCATTTCAGCCTCGGAGCGGAGCCACTTGTCATGGGCCTCCGCCACTTCGGCCTCCAGCGCCTTGATGCGGGCGGCGGCGGCGTTCATCACGTCATCGCCTGTCTCTGCGGCGGCGTGGGGCTGATCATGTTCTGTGCGGTCGGATTCCGCCTGCTCGGCCGGAGAGCCGACCCCGAAGGTGTCTGCTGTGTTGGTCATGGTGCAAGAATTAGGCATCCTCACCGCGCTCGGCAAGGCGCATGAAGCTCCGAAAACGTGACGAATTCGCGGCGCTCCATTGCGATACCGTCGCGCGCCGCGTTCTCGGGCGCACTCCAAGGTTGCTTCTTAGTAACGAGGCCCCCCATGGTCCATGCGTCCGCGTGCGGCTATGGTCAACCGCAATAGCGGAGGATTGGCCGCGCGGTTTGCGGCCGGGAGATGAGGATACGTGACGGAGACGACGAAGCAGACGATCGCGCTGGTGGACGACGACAGGAACATTCTCGCCTCCGTGCAGATGACTCTGGAGGCGGAAGGATACCAGGTCCGCACCTACACCGACGGGGAGCAGGCGTTGCAGGGAATGGCGGCGCGGCCGGTCGATCTCGCCGTGCTCGACATCAAGATGCCGCGTATGGACGGCATGGAGCTCCTGCAGCGTCTGCGCGCGCGTTCGAATCTGCCGGTGATCTTCCTCTCTTCCAAGGACGAGGAAGTCGATCAGCTGATGGGCCTCAGGCTGGGCGCGGACGACTATATTACCAAGCCGTTTTCCCAACGTCTGCTGATCGAGCGCATCCGCGCGCTGCTGCGGCGCAAGGAGGTCAACCGCGCTGAGGCCGCCGGGGAGAGCGCAGGCAGCACGCTCGTACGCGGCAGCCTGACGCTTGATGAACTGCGTCATCGCTGCCAGTGGCGCGGCGCCGAAATACCTCTCACGGTGACGGAGTTCCTGCTGGTCAAGGCGCTGGCCGCCCGGACGGGTCTGGTAAAGTCCCGTGACCAGCTGATCGACGCCGCCTATGGCGACAATATCTACGTCGATGACCGCACTATCGACAGCCACATCAAGCGTCTGCGCAAGAAATTTCGACAGGTAGACGAGGATTTCAACCAGATCGAGACGCTTTACGGCATCGGCTACCGTTACAAGGAAGACTGAGGCATGGACGCGCCGCGCCCGGGCGGCGACGGCGCCGGTCCGGAGAGGGGCGAACTGGGCGCGCCGGTCCGATCCTCGGCGCGGTCGTCCTCTTTCACCGGGCCGCTTCGCGCCCTGACGAATCTGCTGCGTAAACAATTCTCATCGCGCTCGATAACGCGCCGACGATCGGACCGGCGGGCGGCCGAAGCGCTGGAGGCGTCCGAGCGTCGCCTCGTGTCTCCCCTGATGCGGCGAATACTGTTTGCGAACATGCTGCCGCTGGTCGTCTTTGGCCTGACGCTGCTGTTCCTGAATGAGTTCCGTAACAGTCTGCTGACGGGCGAGGTGCAGGCGCTCCGAGAGCAGGCGCGCATCTACGCTGGAGCGCTCGGTGAGAGCGCCGTCACGCACGCGCCGCGTCCCCGCGGTCGTGGCGGGCGCGACGAGGACGGCGCGACGCCGCTTGGCGAAACCTATCTGCTCGAACCATCTCTGGTCCGGCCGCTGTTGTTGCGTCTGACGGAGCCCAGCCCCAGCGCCGAGGCGCGTATCTACGCGCCGGACGGGCGGCTAGTGGCCGACAGCCGGCAGGAAAAACTGGCGCACCGCGCGCCGGGCAGTCCGCCCTTGCCGCCTGACGAGCAGGACGCGCCGCCCCTGCATCGCAGTTTGCTGGAACGGTTGATAAATTCGGTGATCGGAGAAGCCGACGACGGGCCGCTGACCGAAGACCGCGCTGCTGGAAAATCTGGAACTCGCCCCGGCGCCGACAGCGCGCATGACGAGGTGGAGACGCCGCCTTATATCAGACGCACCGCCAACCGCACGCTGGTCGTAACTGTCGCAGAGCCGGTGATGCATGAGGGGCAGACCGTTGGCGTGATCCAGCTTACCCGCACGGGCGAGGCGGTCGACACGTCTCTGTTCGAGATACGGTCGTCGATCCTGTCGCTGTTCCTGTTGGCGATGGCGATCATGGTGTTGCTGTCCTGGTATCTCTCCCTGACCATCGCGCGTCCGTTGTTGCGGCTGGCGGCGTCCGCGCACGTGATGCGGGAAAGTTCCGGTCGTGCAGGCGCTGTGCCGGGCTGGCTTCTGAACCGCGGCGACGAGATTGGAGACGTCGGGCGCGCCCTGCAGGACAGCGCGCAGGCGCTGTGGGCGCGGATGGACGCGATCGAGCGGTTCGCGGCGGACGTGTCGCACGAAATCAAAAACCCCCTGACCTCGATCCGCTCGGCGATCGAAACGCTCGGCCGCGTCGAGGATGCGGAGCGCCGCCGCCGTCTGCTGACCATCATCGGCGACGACGTGCGTCGACTCGACAGGCTGATCACCGATATTTCGGACGCCAGTCGGCTCGACGCCGAGATGTCGCGCGTCCAGCCTTCTCCGATCGCGGTGGCGCCGCTCCTGTCGTTGCTGGCCGAAATCAATCAATCGACCCGCAAGCCGGGGCAGCCGGAGATCGACGTCTCCGTGGTGGACGACGATCCGGCGCGTCCCCTGCGCGCGCTCGCCGTCGAGGATCGGCTGGTGCAGGTACTTCGCAACCTGATCGGAAACGCCATCTCCTTTTCGCCGCCCGACGGGCATATTCTTCTCGAGGCGAACGCAGCTGGCGCGATGGTGGAAATCGCCGTGTCGGACGAAGGCCCCGGCATCCCGCAGGCAAAACTCGACTCGATTTTCGACCGGTTCTACTCGGAGCGCCCCCAAACCGAGAATTTCGGCCAGCATTCCGGGTTGGGGCTGTCGATCAGCCGTCAGATCATTCAGGCGCTGCGCGGGACGATCCACGCCGATAATCGCGTCGCTTCGGACGGCCGCGTACTTGGGGCCCGGTTCGTCATCCGCTTGCCACGCGTGTCCTGAACTCCGGTGACTGGCCGTTCCGGTCAGCGTTACACGAGGCGACGCCGTGTCGTGCAGCCCTGAACGGCGCGCAGAACATGACGGCGGTGCCTCGGGCGCGGCTACTGTGCTGGTACCGGAGTTCCCGCTGTCCCGGCGAGGCAATATGGCGCTCTCGTGATGCGTGATCCTGTCACAGAGGGCTTGCCAGTCTCCTGAATTGCGCGAACGCTTCGCTACGTTCCGGGCGAATGAAGCCGAAGGCAGGGGATCCTCGTTTACGTTCAAGCCGTGCGGCGTGGTCGCGCGCCGCTGTTTGGCGGGTCTAACTGCGGACGCCGCGAAACGACGAGTGCGTACCGTCAGGACGGCGCTTTGAAGTCTCGTTCTGTTCTTCTTGTGGAGGTTGCGTTCTGACTATGCGCTGCACGACGATTCTTCCAGCCGGCTCCTGGGACGCCGCCACGGCGATCGATGTCTTCACCGCTGATTACGAGGGGCGTCATCGGCGGCGGATGATGCTCGATCTCGACTCAGGTTCTCGCATGTTGCTGGATCTGGAGCATACCCGCCACCTCAAGGACGGCGATGGTCTCAAGCTCGAAACTGGCGGGATAGTGCTTGTCTCGGCGCTGCCGGAATACCTGCTTCGGGTGACGGCGGATACGGCGCATGATTTGCTTCGGGTGTCCTGGCACCTGGGCAACCGGCACCTTCCGGCGGCCATCAGTACCGACGTCATCCTGATCCGCGACGACCACGTCATCGCCGACGTGATCCGTGGCTTGGGGGGCAAGGTGGAGGCGGTGGTCGGCCCGTTCGATCCCGAAACTGGCGCTACGCCCGGGCGCGGCGAGTCCGGGCAGGCGGTTTCAGGACCATGAGGCGAGTCTGAAGCCCGCGCCCTCAGGACGCGCGGCCGACGCCGCGCAGTGCGTGCAGGGTGAACACCGCGACGCTGAGCAGCACCGCTGCAAAAGTCTGGTGCAACGTCGCCACCGGAACCGGCACGACCAGCAGCAGGGTAGTTACGCCCAGCGCATACTGGGCCAGCACGGCCCAGCCCAGCAGAATGACGCCCCGGTGGGCGCGTTCGCCCAGATTGGCGCGAGCCCCGATCAGCAGGACAAGTCCGACGCATAGCGCCGTCAGGGTCGCGAGCAGTCGATGGTCGAATTGCACCGCCGGGATATTGGCGATCCAGTTGAACCAGAACGGCGAGAGCTTTCCATAGCCCTCCGGGATCAACCGCCCCTCCATGAGAGGGAACGTGTTGTAGGAGAATCCGGCATGCGTCCCGGCCGTGAATCCGCCAGCTATGATCGTAAGCGAGATCAGTCCGATGGCCACGGCAAGGATCGCACGCGCGCGACGCCCGGCCTGCCGGTCCGGAATGATCGACGGGCGCGGGAAGCGGATCGACAGCGCTGTCCACAGGATGGCGACGTAGAGGATGAACGCTGCGCTCAGATGCAGCACAAGCCGCACCGGCTCTACGGCCGTGCTGTCCGCGCGAAAGCCCGATGCGACCATGAACCAGCCGATGGCGCCTTGCAGGCCGCCGAGTACGAAAAACAGGGCCAGACGCAGGATCAGGGCGCGGGTCAGGACGCCTGTGGCTGCGAACCAGACCAGCCGAAGCAGCAGATACAGACCGATCATCCGCCCCCAGAAACGATGGGTCCACTCGGCCCAGAAGATTTTCTGGAAGCCGGCGAGCCCGAACCCGTCATGCAGGATTTTGTACTGGGGAATGCCCTTGTAGAGTTCGAACTGTCTTTCCCACTCGGCATGGCTGAGCGGCGGGAGAATTCCCGTGACAGGACGCCAGTCCATGATGGACAGACCGGAGCCCGTGAGCCGCGTCGCGCCGCCAAGCGCGATCATGCCGAGCAGCATGACGCAGATGGTTAACAGCCAGTTCGATACACGTCTTCGGTCGCGCGGCGTCATGCCGTCGAGAGGGATCGAGTCTGAGTCCTGAGCCTTCACGGAGAAGGCGGCTGCTGCGTCGGGCATGAGGCCCTTTACTCCCGCCTTGCAAGCGCGGGCAAGCCGATGCTACGGCGCAGCATGACCAGACCGCCCGACGCGCTCCGCGTCCCACGTCCGGCCGCAGGCCCCGCCGGTCCGCGCGTGCTGCTGCGTCCCGCTCTCATGCTTCTGGCGTTGACCGTCGGCGCGGTCCTGCTGCGTGAGTTTCCGTCGGCCCGCCATATTCTCGACAGTCCGGCGCTTCTGCGCGCCGGCGTCTCTGGACGCGTCGCATTCCTGCTATGCGGCGCGGTCTGGTGTGCGTTCGGGCTCCCCCGTCAGGCGCTCTGTTTCGCCGGAGGGGTCGCCTATGGCGTATGGGAAGGGTCCGTTCTCAGCGTCGCGGCGACTCTGGTCGGGTGCGTGCTTGCGTTTGGCTGGGCGCGCTGGGGCGGCCGGGAGGCTGCGGCGCGCTGGCTTTCCTCTCATGATCCGGCCGCTGCGTCGCAGGGCGGCGGCCTGCGCGCCCGCGTATCGCGCATGGATCGTGCGATCCAGACGCATCCCTTCACGACGATCCTAACGCTTCGGCTGTTGCCGGTCGGCTCCTCCCTTTTGCTCAATATTCTTGCCGGTCTCTCGGGCGCGCGGGTCTTGCCGTTCGCTGCGGCGACAGCGTTGGGGGCGGCGCCGCAAACCGTTGTGTTCGTGTTGCTCGGAGCGGGCGCACAGATTGGGGGCGGCGGTCGGATCGCCGTCGGCTGTTTCCTGTTTGCGGCGTCGGGGCTGCTCGGGTTATGGCTGTTGCGCAGTGTGGGCGAGACGGATCGTCGGGCCCTGAGTTCAGACGTCTGATCCCTTTGAGGCCGCCATCACTCGCGCCACAGTCTGGCGCGATAGCGTTTTGAGGCGTCCGGCCGCAGGAGAATCGATGAATCGGTTCATTGCATCCAGTCCGTTGGGGAGGCGTTGCGCGTGAAGTCTTGCGCTGTGTCCCTGCGCGGCTACGCCAGTTCGGCGCGACGGTAAGGCGCCAGCGTCCGCTAGTCGGCGGTTTTTCCGCCCGTCGAATACTTTCCAGCCATATCGCCCAGACCGAGATTATTCCGGAGCCTGTACATGGCCTCTCCCGTTCAGTCGCCATACACGAAGGTCGGCGGCGCATACGAGCCTCCGTCAAGCACGCCGGGATGGATGCCGATCCTGCTTGGCGTGCTGACTGCTGTTGGGCCAATCTCGACGGATATCTATCTTCCTGCGTTCCCGGCGATGGTGCGTTCGCTCCATACGACGCTGGGTTCAGTGCAGATGACCCTGTCGATCTGGTTCGTCGGTCTCGCCATAGGACAACTCACCGTGGGCCCGCTTTCCGACCGCTACGGTCGTCGCGCGCCCCTGGTCGCGGGCAACGCGATCTTCGCGCTGGCGTCCGTTGTGTGCGCCATTGCGCCGAACGTCGCCGTGTTCTCGGTCGCGCGCTTCGTGGCTTCCCTCGCCGCCTCGGCAAGCCTTGTCGTACCGACGGCCTGCGTGCGCGATCTTGTTCCTGATCGCAATGCGGGCGCGCGAATGATGTCGAAGCTGGTGATGGTGATGGGCGTAGTGCCAATTCTCGCGCCGATGCTCGGCGGGCTGGTGGTCACTTTCGCATCCTGGCGGACGATCTTCTGGGCGTCGGCCGTCTATGGCGCGATTTGCGCCCTGCTTGTGCTGCGCGTGCTGCCAGAGACGTTGCCGCGCCGCAGGCGCCAGCGCCTTTCGTCGATAATTCTGGTGAGCCGATATCTCCTGCTTCTGAGGCATCGGGGGTTCCTGACCCACGCGCTGATTGGCGGTTTTTCGACGTTCATGTCGTTCAGCTACCTGACCGCCGCGTCCCCGGTCTTTATCGTCGGTTTTGGGTTCTCGCCCCTGCACTTCTCAATGCTGTTTGGCGTTTTTGCGGTCTTCATGATTGGAGCCTCGCAGGTCAACGGCATGCTGGTCGGCCGCGTCGACGCCGGGCGTATCCTGACGGGATCGGTCCTGCTGGCGGTGGTCGGGGCGCTGTCCCTGCTGGCGGTCTCCATCTGGTCGCTGCACCTCCCGGCGCATCGTCACGATCATGGGGCGTCGTTGGTTGTCATTCTCACGATCTGCACGATGGCGGTGGCGCTGGGCGCCACCGGATTGATCTATCCCAACGCGACGATGGGCGCGCTTGCGGACCACGCGCACATGGCCGGCGCCGCGTCGGCGTTGACGGGCACGATGCAGTATGCGTTCGGGGCGCTCGCCGGAGCCTTGCTGGGCGTGCTGCCTTCTGGGACTGCGTTGCCAATGGCGGGGGGCATGTTGCTCGGCTCGCTCATGATGCTGGCGACGTTACCGTTCAGGCCGCGCTGAGCCTCGCCTTGATCGGGTGCCGCCGCAGGGACGGCTCAAGGCCCCCATTTCGCCCTCTGACGCTCTCCGCTGGATGTTTGCTCCGCTCTGTCGCCTGAAACGGGGCATGCAGCGCAGCTGACAGACGGCGCCGCGTCCGTGGCGAAGCTTTTCCTGTGGGTTGTTTCGCGTCAAAAAATAGTTGGGCGTCCAGGTTGGGCTTGACGTTCGGCGTGGATGAGAGCCGTATCTTGCCGCGAACTACCCCATGGGAGGAGCGATGGCGCGTCATCCGGCAAAGCGAGCGCATATGCTTGCTCTCCTTGGCGCCGCGCTTTTGATCGTGACGTTCGGAACATTGGCCATGCAGCTCGGCAACGAGATGGCGCGGCATGGCCAGCTCGACAGCCAGAGCGCGGGTTCCGACCAGTATCTTCGCAACCTTAATCGGCAAGTGAGCGACGCGCGGATCTGCCATTTCGCCTGGCTTGCCGAGCATTCCCCCACCGACGCTGCGTGTTTCGCCGACGCGGTGGGCAAGCTCTTGGCGGCCCGTGTCGATTTCCCCGATTTTGCGGCGACGCAACGTCGCCTCGATCCCGAACATGATCGCAGCGTCGAGCAGCTCCGACAGGCGCTGGGCCGTGTCGCGGCCTGGAAGCCGGACGCCGCCCACGCGCTGGGCGCCCCTGACGCCGACGCCACGCTTGTCTCCCTTGACGGCGCCCTGTCGCAGTTGAGCCACGCGGACACCATGGAGCGTGCGGGACGGCTGGCCGACATGCTGCGAAACACCAGCTGGCAGAAGCGCCTGGACGCGCTCGGCATTGTCATCGGCGTCCTGATCATGATCACCGCTGGCTGGATTCTTGATCGCACGTCGCTTGCGGCCGCGCGGGCGGAGGCGAGCAGCCGCAATCTGGCGGCGCAGATGCGCGCGGTGCTGGACAGCCTGACGATTGGCGTCGCCGTCTTCGGCACGGACGGTCAGCTCCGGCACTGGAACGATCGGCTGGGCGCCATACTGGGTTTGGAAGAGGGCGTCCTGCGGCCGGGTCTGCGGTACGACGATCTCAGCTCGGCCCTGATCGTTGGGGGAGCGCCGCTGCTTGAGCCGTTCGCGCATGTTGAACGGGCGCTTCGCCGGGGCGAGCTCGCCCCGCCGGTGATGGTGGAATGCAAGGGCGTTAACGGCGCGGATCTCGAATTGTGCCGCACGGTGTTCTTCGCGCCCGATGGCGCGTTGGGTTCGGAGGACAGGCGCGGTTTCGTGCTGACTGCAAACGACATTACCCTGCGCCTGCGGAGCGAGCGGGCTCTGGGCGAGGCGCAGAAGCTGCGGGCCGTCGGGCAGCTTACTGCGGGGATCGCGCACGATTTTAAAAACCTGCTGACCGTCATTCTTGGCAATCTGGAGCTTGCCGGGGAGGCTGGCGAGGTTGGCGATGGCGAGCGTGGCCGACGCTGTCTGGACTCCGCAGTTCACGCAGCGCGTCGGTCGGAGGCGCTGACCGGTCAGCTTCTGTCCTTCATGCGACGCGACAAACCCGCGTCGGACATGGTGGCGCTGGCCGATATATTTCTCCACGTCAGCGGCCTTCTGGCGCGTGTGATCGGTCCGCGCATCATCGTGGATTGCGGCGAGGCGACGACTGTCTGGCCCGTGCATGTGAACGCCGCGCAGCTTGAAAGCGCGCTTCTCAATCTTGCGATCAACGCGCGCGATGCGATGCCGAAGGGCGGGACTCTTGCAATTCGGGCCGCGAACGTGACCTTTCCGGCGGGCGTCGATTTGTTGAGTCTGCCGGTCGAGGAAGAGCGTGGGTTACGCGTGTCGTCGGAAAAGACGCCGCTTCCGGCTGGGTCGTGGATACGGATCGACGTCGCCGATAGCGGCTGCGGCATGGGGCCGGAGATTCTGCATCAACTGTTTGAGCCCTTCTTCACCACCAAGGAGGACGGCGCCGGGACCGGCCTCGGCATGGCCATGGTCGTCAGCTTCGCGCATCAGTCTGGAGGGCGCGTCGTGGTTTCCTCTGCGCCGCAACGGGGCGCGCAGGTCACGGTATGGTTGCCGCGCGCGAAAGCGGAGTTCATTTCCGCCCCGGTCCTGGCGACGCCTTCCTCCGAGCCAAAGAGCAGGCGGGCGCTTGTCGTCGAGGACGATCCCGCCATCCGTGACATCGTGGCTACGATCCTGGGTCTGGCCGGGTATCGGGTGCGGGAGGCGGCGGATGGGGAGTCGGCGTTTGATGCATTGGCTGACGCTGGAGACGGCATCGATCTTCTGGTGACAGACGTGCAGCTTCCAGGACCGCTCGACGGTTTCTCGCTCGCGCGGGTGCTGAAGGAGCGTTACCCGGAGTTGGGCGTCGTCTGCATGTCCGGTGATTTTACCGCCGACGCGCCGCGACCTGCGGCCGCTCCCCCCGATGCGCGCCTGCTGCCGAAACCGTTCCGGCGCGACGGGTTTCTGAAGGTTGTGGCGTCTGCGATGGGCGACGCTATTCCGGTTTGACGAACCTTGCAGGGCGGCGGCGAGCAAGTTAGTGTCCCGCCCGGTTTGGCGGCAGGCGATGTTTCCCGAAAAAAATACAGTTCTATCAAGTGGATAGATGAATTTCGGCGCCGGTGCGGCTGGTATTCCTACGCGGGCGGGGACACAATGCAGGACATCGATCTCAAACAGTATATTCGTGGCATTCCGGACTTTCCGAAGCCCGGCATCCTGTTCTACGACATTTCGACGTTGCTGCGGAACGCCGACGCTTGGCAGCTTGCTACGGCGCGTATGGCGCGCGCCGTAGGTCCGTGGCAGCCGGATCAACTGGCGGCCATCGAATCCCGTGGCTTTCTGACCGCCGCTCCGCTTGCGACGCGCCTGGGCTGCGGCATTGTCATGCTGCGCAAGCCCGGCAAGCTGCCAGGCGACACGATTTCGCTCAGCTATGATCTCGAATACGGCACGGATAGTCTGCATATTCAGGCGGACGCAATAAAGCCTGGTCAGCGTGTGGTCGTCACTGACGATCTTCTTGCGACGGGTGGAACGCTTGCGGCTTCGGTCGCATTGCTTCGCAAGGCAGGGGCCGACGTTGTTGGCGCATCGGTGCTGATCGAACTGACGGCGCTGGGCGGGCGGAACAAGCTGGACGTGCCGGTCCACTCTCTGCTGTCTTATGAGGAGTAGTTTTCTTTCCACGATTGGCGACGCTCTCCGGAGCGCATGGCCGCCGCGCGTTTGAGATCGTTCAACCGGGCGCGCAATCGGTCATGTGGGTTTTTAAAGCCGCCATCCGCGGGTTTTCGAATGAAGCGGGAGACGGGGAGTGCGCGCATGCCGGACCGGGAAGAGAGTTATTCGCGGTCGTTCGAGGTTTATCCGCGCGTTCTGTTCTAACCGGAAATAATGACGTTTCGTGCAGGCAGAGCCGCCGGATTGCACCGCCTTGTGGCGGAGGCGTGGCAGGCAGTTTCGCGACTTGGCGGACATGGGGCGACCGCATGCGGCCGTCGCGCCCTTGCCGTTCTTTCCGGCGAGGGCGTTTTCAACCGGGTGCGCTGGCTGATCGCCCCGGATGCAATGGCTTTCGGCTATGCGCTGAGAACCACGCTCGCTTCCCTTCTGGCGCTTGGTATAGCCCTCTGGTGGGAACTGGGCAGCCCGCAATGGGCCGCGCTGACTGTCTGGATGATCGCACAGGGCACGCGTGGCAAGTCGATCGCCAAGGCGCGATGGCATCTGTTCGGTATGGTCGTCGGTGGAATAGCCGGCGTGGCGCTGGTCGCCGCGTGCCCGCAGCAGCCTGCGCTTTTCATTCTGTTGCTTGCCGCGTGCGTAGGCGGTTTCTGCTTTGTGGGAACGCTGCTTCCCGGTCCGCCGACGATGACCAATTACCGTATTCACGGAATGCGGGCGAGCGGCTTCACCTGCGTGATTATCTCGCTGGACGGCATCGCCGCCCCTGAACGGATTTTCGACGTCGCCATGGCGCGCCTTACGTACATCACGCTGGGCGTGGTCATCGAAACGGTTGTGTCATCCCTGTTCCAGTATCGTCTGCAGGATCGCGCGCGATCGCGGCTGGCGGACAATTTCATCACGGCGATCGGGCGCACGACCGGCCTGCTCAGGCGCATGTTGTCGGGCGAAGAGGCGGCGTTACGTTCATCCGCAGACCTTTTGGCGACGCTTGCTTCGATGGGCGATCAGGTCGAGTTCGCCGAAGTTGAACTCGGCGGGCGCCGTGGCCACGAAGGCGACCATGCACGGGCTGCGATGGCGGCCGTGACAGCTCTTTTCGCCCGGGGGCTGGACCTTCAGGCTCTGCTTGCCGACCCCGCTTCTTATGGGGAGGCATGGAAGCGACTTTCGGCGCAGACTTGCGATTTTCTTGAGCCGCTCGCGGAACGCCTGCACGCGGCTGACGGCTTTGCGGCAGTCATGGCCGATCTCGCGGCCTTGCGCGCTGCGATTCGTATCGAGGCGGCGACCTGTCTTGAAGCGGAGATGAAGATCGTCACCAGTCCGCCGGTCGATGTCGGGCGGGAAGTTTCGATCACCAGGCAGGGGCAGGCGCTGCATACGCTTGGCCAGATGTGCGACGAACTCGACTACGCGCTGACCCAGTTCGACCTGAGTCGTAATCCGCAACCTCACGACACGTTCCACTATGCCATGCGCACCTGGCGTGACTGGCGGGTCGCGGGCGGCAACAGTTTGCGTGCTTCGGTCAGCGTGTTCATCGCCGGCATGATCTGGGTGGCTACGGCGTGGCCGGACGGGCTGACGTTTCTGATGTTCGTAGGCATCGTCTCAAGCCTGTTTTCGACGCTGGAGACGCCAGCGATGGCGACCCGAGCCTTTCTCCACGGGGCGCTCTGCGTGTCCGTCGTGGCGATGGTCGTCGCGTTCTATGTCGTTCCTGCGGTCACGACGTATGAACTTCTCGCCGCAAGTCTGGTCGTGCCGATGATGGTTGGAGGGCTGGCCTTCGCCAATCCCGCGATGGTCCTCGGCGCTGTCGCCTACAACCTCTTCCTCACTATTCTTGTCGGTCCGCTGAATGGCGGTCGTCTTGATGAAATTACTTTCTTCAACACTGCTGTCCCGCTGGTTCTGGCGATGGCATTCTGCACCTGGATGTATCGGGTGTTTCTGCCGCTGGATCCGGACGGGGTGCGTTGGGATATGCGGCGTCGCATTCTGGGCACCCTGCGTCGCCTGGCCAGTCGTCGCCTGCCGATGGCTCGGGCTGATCTGATTGGCCTGACGGTGGAGCGGATGCTGAAGCTGCTCAATACCTCAGGAGGCGAACGGGGGCCGGTGGTCGACGCCTATCTTGGCGGGGTGCTGTCCGGAATGACGGTCGGCATGGCGATCATCAACCTGCGCGCCATTTTGGCGCGCGGCATGACGCCGCCGGACGTGCAGCGCGCCCTGCGCCAGACATTGGCGCGCATGGCGCGTTTCAGCGGGCGCTATGGCGGGCAGTACGGGCGGACGGCGCGGGCCACCGATCTGGCGGTGGCGCTTCTTGTCCGAAAGGAGCAGCACGAGGCGAACCTGACACAGCGGGTCGAGATCCTGCGTGCGCTGGCCAGTCTTCGGGTCATTGCAGCGGAGCTGCAGTCCAGCCGATCTTTCTTCGACGCATCCAGCCCTTATCTGGACCGGGTCTATCGGTGACGATCGCCCGCCGGACGCCTGTCGTGTCGGCGGGCGTAAGGTTCACATCTTGTCGAGTTCACGGACGATGGCCTCGCCCATGACGTCGGTGCCGACGCGTGCGAGTCCGGGGCTCATGATGTCGGCAGTGCGCAGGCCTGTGGCGAGGACCGCCGCGACCGCCGCCTCGATCATGTCAGCTTCGGTCTGCAGGTCGAACGAATAGCGCAGCAGCATCGCGAACGACAGGATCTGTGCGATCGGGTTCGCAATCCCCTGCCCTGCGATGTCGGGCGCGCTGCCGTGGATCGGCTCATAAAGCGCTGGGCGGCGACCGTCTTCCTGCACCGCGCCGAGCGTTGCTGAGGGGAGCATGCCGAGGCTGCCGGTCAACATGGACGCCAGATCGGACAGCAGGTCGCCGAAAAGGTTGCCGGTGACGATCACGTCGAACTGGGCCGGGTTGCGGACCAGCTGCATGGCGCAGTTGTCGGCCAGCATGTGCGACAGCTTCACGTCGGAATATTCGCGGGCGTGGAGATCGGTCACGACCTCTTTCCATAGCAGGCCGCTTTCCATGACGTTGCACTTCTCGACCGAGCAGACCGAGTTGTTGCGCTTGCGAGCCAGATCGAAAGCCACGCGCGCGACGCGCTCGATCTCGCTGGTCGTATAGACCTCGGTGTTGATCCCGCGCTTTTCGCCGTTGGGCAGGGTCTCGATCCCGCGCGGTTCGCCGAAGTAGATGCCGCCCACAGTCTCGCGGACGATCATGATGTCCAGCCCCTTGATGACGTCGGCCTTCAGGGTGCTGGCGTCCACCAGCGCGTCGAAGACCTTGGCGGGACGCAGGTTGGCGAACAGGCCCAGTTCCTGACGGAGCTTGAGGATCGCCACTTCCGGACGCTTGTCGAAGCCGACATGCGACCACGCCGGATCGCCCACGGAGCCGAACAGCACGGCGTCGGCGGTGCGCGCTTTCTCGATCACCTCGTCGCGGATCGGCACGCCGTATTCGGCGAGAGACGCGCCGCCGACAAGGTCTTCATCGATTTCGAAGGTGATGTCCCGCTTGCGGCTCAACCATGCCGTGACGCGCGCGACCTCGCGCATGACTTCGGGGCCGATGCCGTCGCCGGGCAGAATCAGTAGTTTCTTGGTGCTCATGATCGTCTCCGGCCTTGGCTGTCCCGCTCGGGATCGTGGTCCGCGTCCGACGGCGGTCGGCGCGCACATTTCGTTCTTTCTGGAAACGCATCTTTCGCCCGGAAACATGGCGTCTCCGGCCCGCGCGAACAGACGGTTTGAAGTCCGCGTGCTTACCAGCGGTCACCCCAAGTTTCAATGTGCAGCGGCGGTAGGCCGCCGCGCGCAGAGTTTGTGGCGCGAAAATCAGGGTGGCGGTGGCGGGGTCCGGCTGGTCGGCAGGAACGGGTCCGCGTCGAGCGGCAGCGCCCCCGGCGCGTCGCCGCCGGGCAGAAAGCGGGTCTGGGGGAAGGCTTCGGGACAGTTCTCGCGGATCCACGAGACGATCCCCTCGCGCAGCGCGCAGCGGAGATCCCAGCTTCTTACGGCGGTGCGCGCGCCGGCCGTGATGCGGATCATGATCGTACGGTCCGTCGCGTCGGCGACCTGCACGCTGAAATCCTTGCCGTTCCATTCGGGGCATGTCCGCACGATTTCGGCAAGTCGCGTGCGGATGCGGTCCATCGGGGCGACGAAGTCGAGATAGAGATAGACCGCGCCGACCAGTTCGGCGGAGTTGTAGGTCCAGTTCTCGAACGGATTATCCAGGAAGTAGGAAAGCGGGACGATCCTGCGGCGCTTGTCCCAGGCGCGCAGCACGACATACGTGGCGTTGATTTCCTCCACCCACGTCCAGTCTCCGTTGAAGGAGATCATGTCGCCCATGCGAATGGGCTGCGTCACCGCGATCTGTACGCCGGCGATCAGGTTGGAGAGCACGGAACGGGCGGCCAGACCGACGATGATCGAGGCTGCCCCCGCCGAGGCCAGCAGGCTTAGTCCGTATTGGCGCACCGGCTCGAAAGTCATCAGCGCCGCGCCGACGGTCAGCACGCCGATGACGATTTCCGCCATGCGCTGCATCAGGCGGACCTGCGTCAGGTGCTTGCGTCCCTGGATATCTTCTTCCCGGTCGTCGCCCGAGGCGCTCCAGCGTGTGGTGTAGGCCGAGGCGGTGATGCGCGCGCCGAGACCAAGGCCGAGGCCGAGCGAGATCACCAGCACGACCCCGAGCAGATGCGCCAGTCGCTCGAGCATGATCGCCGAGAAATCCAGCGCCGGCAGCGCCGAGAGCATTACTGTAGAGGCTATGACAAGCTGGATCGGGCGGCGGAGCCCGTTGGCGAAGGCGTGGATAAACGCGCCTCGGCGCTGACCCTTCAGGCGGGCGAGGATGCGGTTGGCGACGACGCCGCAGGCCAGCGCGGAGAGGCCGCCGAGACCAAAGAGGATGAGGAGGGAGGCGAAGACGGGAGGAAGCCAGTCGAACATGCGGCGAAGATCTGTAAGCGCCGAGATGTAGTCATGCCTCACGCAATCGCTCTCCTTGACGGGGCCTCAACAGGCGGTGGTTTGCTGTGACGCCGGAAAAAACGGCCTGGCGTCGGCGTCTGTCCCGCACTCGGCTGCGGGTTTTCATCAGGCGAACGTTACGCCTGTCAATCGCTCGGATACGTCCCATAGGCGGCGGGCGATCGCCGTGCCCCTCGCCGAAGGCGGGATAATCGCGAGGCCCGGCGGTCCGCGCCGTTCGCCCCGGTCGGTGGGGCCGTAATACAACCCGTCTTCTGCTTTTGGCGACGCCGCAGCATAGATGAGGGGGCGGGCGCCGTCCCCCGCCGATTGGCCTAACGCACTGAACGCGAGCGAGATCACTCGCTCCGACAGTTTCGCCCGCAACGCTGTCGCGCCGAGCGAAGGGCCGTTGAGGCCGATGCTGGTGCGTGACCACCCAGGGTGCGCCGCCCGTACGTGCAGGGGCAATCCGTTTGCATGGGCCTTGCGCGCGAGTTCTGTCGCGAACAGGAGGTTCGCCAGCTTGCTTTGGCGGTATGCGGTGAAGGCGCTGTAGTTATAGCGGGATTGCAGGTCGTCGAACTGGATGCGTCCGCGCCATGCGGCAAGGCTCGCGACCGGGACGACCGTGGCGCCGCCCGATGCGGCGCGTAGAAGCGGCATCAGACGTGCGGCCAGCGCGAAGTGCCCCAGGTGGTTGACGCCGAGTTGCAGTTCGAAGCCGTCAGCGGTTTCCTGCCGCACCGGTGGAGCCATGACGCCCGCGTTGTTGACGAGGATGTCGAGCGCGGCCTCTTTCCCGGAGAAAGCGTTGGCGAAGGTCGCCACGTCCTCAAGCGAGGCCAGGTCAAGGAAAGCCGTCTCTGCCTGTGCGTGCGGGATCCGGGCTTTCAGGCGAGCCAGCGCTTCCTCGTTACGTGTCGGATTGCGTGCGGCGAGGACCACGCGAGCGCCCAGAGCAGCCAGGCCGCAGGCGACCTCGAAGCCGAGGCCGCTGTTGGCGCCGGTCACCAGAGCCAGCTTGCCGTCAAGGCGCGTCATCTCGGGTTGCATCATCGCCGCACCTCGTCGTGTGGCGCCGTGAGCGCCGCCGTTATCCGTCGCCGGACGGTCTGTCAGTGTTTCAGGCTGGCGTCCTTCTCGGCCGCCTCCTGGGCTTCTGCGATCAGCCGATGCTCGTTCTTCTTCAGAAAGAAGAACCCTCCGGCGATCCCGGCGACCGCGAGGGCCGCGGCGCCATAAGCGATCGGGCCGGACAACTGGAGCACTTCATGCCCGAGGTAGTATGTGCACAGCGAATAGCCGCCGGCCCAAAGGATGCCGCCGAGAGCGTTGTAGAACAGGAACGTATGCCAGGGCATGTGGTTCGCCCCGGCGAGCAGCGCGACGAAAACGCGCAGCACGGCGATGAAGCGGCCAAAGAATACGACCACGCCGCCGTGCCGTCGGAAGATATAACGTCCGACCAGCAGACGCTCAGGCGTCAGACCGACCTTCCCACCGTATCGGCGCAGCATTCTGAAGCCGAGAGCCTTGCCGATGAGAAAGCCGAAATTGTCGCCCATGATGGCGCCGATCACCGCAGCCCCGGCGACCCAGTAAATGTCGAGCTTGTGCGTCGTGGCGCAGTAGAGCGCAGCGGTGATGATCAGGCTCTCGGCTGGCAGCGGCAGGCCCATGCTCTCCAGCATGACGACGACGCCTATCACGCCGTAGCCGTATTGAGAGAAGAGCGAATCCAGAAAATGTAACAGCGTCAGGCGCCCCGTGCTGGTCGAGCGAAGCGCCTGAGGAACCTTCTGCGCTCACCCGTGTCAAGTCCGGACAGCCTTTCTGCGGAACCGGAGGTGGCGAGCCAGACGCCCGGAACGTTGCGCGGCGGATAGAGTGTGGCGGCCTGAGCGAACTGATCTGGCCCGCTTGTGGGTCATCGGCTGTGGAAGGCGCCGTCAGCGCCTCCGAGACAGGGCGGCTTGCAGGAACCACTCCCCATGGCCAACCATAGGGGGGATCCGGGGGGCGTCGCCCGACCTGCCGGAATGAAGGAGGCCCGATGCCAAAACACCCGACGCCCTGTGGCGCGTGGCCGTCCCCGGTGACGGCGGCGCTGGCTGCGGGCAAAACCGTGACTCTCTCCTCCGTGACCGCTTGCGCGGGCGGGGTGTTCTGGCTTGAGCGGCGACCGGCCAATGGCGGGCGAACGACGCTCGTGGGCTGGCGCGAGGGCGAGGCTCCTCGGGATCTGACCTCACCCGGCTTCGACGTCGCGACGCGCGTCCATGAATACGGCGGCGGCGCATATAGCGTCGCCGGGCGGCGGGCGGTTCTCAGCCATCGTGGCGACGGCGGCGTCTACATGCTGACGCTGGAGGAAGGCGGAACGACGCCGAATCCTGTGCTTCTCGCCGCCGGCGATGAATTGCGTTACGCAGATTTTGCGGTCGACCCGTGTGGCGACTGGATTGTCGCGGTGCGTGAGGATCACGGCGTCGAGGGCGAACCGGAGAACACGCTGACGCTCCTGCCCGCGTCGCCGAACGCCGTCGTTGATGGCGGAACGGCGATTGCGCGTGGCGCGGATTTCTACGCGTCGCCCCGATTTTCGCCCGACGGTCGCTATCTGGCGTGGGTCGAGTGGAACCACCCATCCATGCCGTGGGATGAAACGCGGCTTCGGGTGGCGTGGGTGGTGCGCGCAGATGGAACGTTGCGGCTCGAAAAAATGCGGACACTGTCTGGCGACGAAGAATCCGTCGTCGAGCCACGATGGCTGGACGACCGGACGCTGCTCGCGGCGACAGATCGTGACGGCTGGTGGAACCTTCACCGCTTTGATGTCGCGACTGGAGAGAGGCGCGTTTTTTACGCTGCGACGGAGGAAATCGGGCAGCCGCACTGGGTGTTCGGGCAACAGAGCTTTTCTATTTTGCCAGATGGCCGTGTCATCGCGCTCAGCGTTCGTGACGGTCGGGCGCGCATGCTTCTGCTTTCCCCGGGGGCGGAGGACGATGCGACGGCGCGTGAAATGGATCTTGGCGCTCCGGAACAATGTCCGGTCCTCGTCGCCGATGGGTCGCCGCCGGTTTTCGTCTGGCTGGACGCGCCCCCCGACGGCCCGGCGGCGGTCGTCGTCGGGCGCGAAGGTGAACGGCCGCGCCTGTTGCGGGCGGCGACGACGCTGCCATTCGAAGCGGACGACATTGCCGTCGCGCAGGAGATTCGTTTTTCGTTGCCGGACGGCGTCAAAGGGCATGCGCTGTTCTATCGCCCGACCAATGCGCGTTATACGGCGTCCGAGGGCGAGCGGCCGCCGATGATCGTCACGGCGCATGGCGGTCCTACGGCGCGAGCGAGCGAGGCGTTCTCCTTCAAGGTTCAGTGGTGGACCAGCCGCGGGTTCGCCGTGCTTGACGTCAATTACAGTGGGTCGACAGGGTTCGGGCGGGCGTATCGCAAGCGGCTTGATCTGGAGTGGGGCGTCCTGGATGTCGCGGATTGTGTGGCGGCGGCCCGGCATGTTGCGAAGAGTGGCGTGGTCGATCCGGAGCGGATCGCGATACGGGGCTCCAGCGCAGGAGGGCTGACCGTTCTGGCGGCGCTGGCGATGTCCGACGTCTTCGCTGCGGGCGTCAGTCTTTACGGCGTGACTGACCTGCGGGCGCTGGCGCAGGAAACGCACAAGTTCGAGGCGCGTTATCTCGACGGGCTTGTCGGGCCGTGGCCGGAGGCGGAGGCGGTGTATCGTGCGCGTTCGCCTCTGTTCATGGCTGATCGCATTCGCGCGCCGGTTCTTCTTCTTCAGGGGCTGGAGGACAAGGTGGTGCCTCCGGGACAGGCGCGTGCGATGGTTGAAGCGTTGCGTGCTGAGGGCACACCGTGCGCCCTCTATGAGTTTCCGGGAGAGGGGCACGGTTTTAGAGACGAGGCCACGATCGCGAGAGTCTTTCAAATCGAGCTGGATTTTTACGGGAGGGTTTTCGGTTTCGAGCCTTCGGGGCTTACGCTCGCCGTTGAGGATAGGGTCGCGCTCTAGAGGGGCGTCCCAGTGCGCCGGATCAGGATCGCGCATCCTTGCCGTATGTCCATCTTTTTTCTTCAGCAGGATAGGGTTTTATACGTTTGCTCCTGCGGGTGTTGTCGTCTGACCGGAGATTTTCGCCTGAGTAAGGCGCTGTCTGGCAAGGGGACCATTGGGCTGCGGAGGAGAGGCTTTTTGGAGGATCAAAGAATCCGGCGCTTTGTCGTTTGAAGTGGTGTTCAGTCATTGACACTGGATGGTGCTCGGAAAATTCTTTTCGTTCCTTTTTCCTCGAAAAGTCAGCACTGTGGTGGCGCAGGGGCGCCTGAAGCTTCGCGCGAAAGGCTGGCGCGGTAAGGTCGCCGCAACTCTTTCGGAGGGAGATTTTTCTTTTCCTTTCCCGCTTCCACCAAAAAGAATCTGCAGTGGAAGTTCTGTTTCGACGCGGAAAGGACGTTTCGTTGTAGCGAAGCATCGGCATGTTTTCGTTACGATCAATAATAGCGAACGCACGGCGTTGCGTTTAGAAAAAGATCGGATTCTGGACGGATGAATGACAGTCTTCTCGTCGGAGTGATCGCCGTCGTCGCGGCTACCGGCGGTCTTCTTTTCGGTTACGACACCGGGATCATCTCGGCAGCGTTGTTGCAGATCACCCACGTCTTTTCCCTGTCCGTGCCCGGACAACAGATCGTGACGGCCGCGATCGTCGCCGGGGCGTTGGTCGGGTGCGTCGGCGCGGCGCCGTTTTCGGACCGGTTTGGTCGGCGGCGGACGATCATGCTGGCGGCGGCGATCTTTCTTGTCGGAACCATCGGCGCGGCTGCTGCGCCGGGCACGACGGTCCTGACCTTGTCGCGTTTCGTGCTTGGTCTGGCGGTTGGCGCGTCGTCTCAGATCGTGCCTGTCTACATCGCCGAGATTGTTCCAGCCAACCGGCGTGGGCGGCTGGTCGTCCTGTTTCAGATGGCGGTGGTCACGGGCATCACTGTGTCATTCGTCGCCGGGTATTTCCTGCGCGATCATTCGTGGCGGCTGATGTTCGGGCTTGGCGCCATTCCGGCGGTCGTGCTGCTGGTCGGGATGCTGTTCCTGCCGAACAGCCCTCGCTGGTCGGCGCTTCGGGGCGACTTTCCTGCGGCGCGCGCGGTGTTGAGGCAGGTTCGATCCACCGATGACGAGGCCGAGCGCGAGCTTACGGAGATCATAAACGCGCATGATGCGGAAGCTGGCTGGAAGGAACTGGCCAAACCCTGGCTGCGGCCTGCGATCGTGGCGTCTGTCGGCGTGGCTCTTCTCTGCCAGCTGACCGGAATCAACGCCGTGTTGTATTATGCGCCGACGATTTTTTCCGGCGTCGGGTTCGGCGAAGGGTCGGCGCTGCTCGCCTCGATCCCCATAGGGTTCGCGATGGTCGTCGCGACTGTTTTCGGAAGCTGGGCCGTTGATTCATGGGGACGGCGCAAGCTGATGCTCGTGTTCCTTCCGTTCGCGGCGTTGTCGCTCGTCGTGCTTGGGTTTGTCTTCATGATGGGCGCGACGCAGGGCGCTAATCCGTGGGTCGCTGTCGGCGCGCTGGTCGCATATGCAATTTTCAACGCGGGGAGCCTGTCGGTCGCAATCTGGTTGATCGGCGCCGAGGTGTATCCGTTGTCAGTGCGTAGCAAGGGTATGAGCCTTGTCGCGGCCAGTCATTGGGGTGCCGATCTTATAGTCTCGCTGGTGACGCTGTCGTTGATCCAGTTCATGGGGCCGTCCGGCACGTTCTGGCTGTTCGCCGGGGTCAACGCTGCTGCCGCCGTGTTCGTGTATTTCTGCGTGCCGGAAACGCGGGGACGCTCGCTTGAAGAGATCGAGGCAAGCCTGAGGGAGCATCGGTTCACGGAAGCCTGAAAGCTGCTGGGCGCTTGCTCAGCGGGCGCTTCTGTCGGTTTGGTCGTCTGGTTTCCAATTATCGGTCAGGGTGCGCAGAAAGGCTGCGATGTCGTCGACATCCGCATCGGTCAGATGCGGGGCGTCTCCCGGTTTGCCGCCGAACGGTGGATCGTAGTTGATGTTGATCCAATAACGACGAGGCAGGTCGTCATAGGGTCGTATGCCGCGTGGTCCATGCGGGTACCAGTGCGCGGGATCGGTGTCCCGCGTCGCGTAAAACGCGATTGCGTCGCGCAGGTTATTCATGACGCCGTTGTGAAAAAAGCTCGATCGCAGAGCTACGTTACGCAGGGACGGCGTACGGAAAAGGCCACAGTATTCGGAGCGGTCGAGGAAATCTTTCCGCAGGGGACCGCAGAGTCCGAGATCATGGAACTGCGGGTCGCGGTTCGCCGGTATGGCGCGGTTCCTGGGAACCGCAAGCGCGATCATGCCGAAATCGGAAAACAGCGGCGGCGCCCCGTCCTTGCGGGGTTCGCTGATGTGGCAGGACGCGCAATTGCCTTTAGCCGGGTCTTCGAACGCGGCGAGGCCGCGCGTCTCCGCAGGAGACAGCCGCGCCTTTCCGGCCAGATAGAGATCATATTTGCTGTTGAACGGATAAAACGTCTTCCAGTCCTGTTCGTACGCCTCGAACGCGTCCTGCGCGACGGACAGGCGCGATTGCAACGCGCCCGACCGGATCGGCAGTCGGAGTGCGTCCAGTTCAGAGCGGTAACCGGCGCCGACCAGACGCGCCTCGGCGTCCTGCGGCGTTCGGTTCGCCATTTCGTCAGGGGAAAGTAGCGGGATAAGCGACTGAGCCGCCCCCGTGTCGACGCGCCCGTCCCAGGTCAGGCCCCCGGTCGGCCCGTTGTCGATGCTCTCGTCGGCCTCGTCTTCAGAGTCGAAGGCATGTTCGGTGAAGCGTGGAACGGCGGCGAGATAGGTCAGGGACGGCGGGGCGCGAAAGCTGAACCGGGTCATCGCGTCGCCACCGGGCTCGACGGCGCGGGCGTCCGGCGGCGCGAAGCCATGGGCCGGGTCATGGCATGAGGCGCAGGACTGGCGACCGGAGGCGGAAAGGCGGGGATCTCGAAACAGACGCGCGCCCAGATTCGACAGCGTTTCTACGCGCTTGAAGGCGTTTTCACGGGACAGGGCGGCAGCGGACGCGTCGCGGCTGATGGGCATTGCGAGTCCGGCCAGAACAAGTCCTGCCGTAATGTGGCGGGGCAGAGCGATGCGTGCAGCCGCGCCTGTGACTGTCACGCGCGTCAGAGCGGGCTTCGCTGGCGCGTGTTGTTTTGGCGGCGAGGTGGTTGGCCGCAGTTTTCGCTTCCGATACATTGCCTTCGCACCCATCGACGCGGCGTCGCCTCGTTCGAAAATCAGCCGAGGAGACTGACAATATGCGCCGCACCCCGCAAGCCGGGCTAGCCCTGCTGGCCGCCTGCGCTCTTGCGCCGCCCCCGGCGACGGGCGCGACTGCCGCTGCAGACCACGGTCTTGAGCAGATTCAGACGGTCGTCGTCATTTACGACGAGAACCGCTCGTTCGACAGCCTCTACGGGCGGTTTCCTGGCGCCGAGGGGCTGGCGCAGGCGCCGGAGTCCGCGCGTCTGCAACGTGACCGCAATGGTGAGGTCCTGCCGGAACTGCCGCCTGTATGGGGCGGCGTGACGATGCCCGGCGTTACGCCTCCGGTGACGCAGGCCATGAGCGCGCATCTGCCAAATGCGCCGTTTTCGGTTGACGGCAAGAGCGGTTTGAACGTTCCCGATTCAGCTGTGACGGCGGATCTGTGGCATCGGTTCTATCAGAACCAGATGCAGATCGACGGCGGTCTGAATGACAAGTTCGTGGCGTGGTCCGACGTCGGCGCCATGCCGATGGGGAACTGGGACGGCTCCCACATGAAGATGTGGGGGATAGCGCGGCGTTACACGCTGGCGGATCATTTCTTCATGGGAGCGTTCGGCAGCTCCTTCATGAATCATCAGTGGCTGATCTGTTCTTGCGTTGCGTTTTATCCGCACGCGGATCAAAGCCCGGCCCAACCTTTGATCGCGGTGACGACAGCCGACGGACGGGCCTTGCAGGTAGCGGCGAACGCGCCTGAGTCTGCTCTGGGCGGGCCACCGAAGTTTGTACATGACGGCAATCTGACGCCGGATTTCTACGCCGTGAACACGATGCAGCCGCCGTACCAGCCGAGCGAAAACCCACCTGCGCCGGGCGGCGATCCGGCGCTGGCCGACCCCGCGAAGAAGACGACGCTGCCTCCGCAGACCGCGCCGACGATAGGCGACGTCATGACTCGCGCAGGCGTCAGCTGGGCCTGGTATTCGGGCGGGTGGGACTATGTTCTGACTCACGGGTTGCGGTCGCGCGAGGTGCAGTTTCAGACGCATCACCAGCCGTTCAACTACTTTCTCGCCTACGCTCCGGGCACGGCGGCTCGGCGAGAGCATCTGCGCGACGGCGGGATGGCGGGCGCGGCGTTGCTCGCCGACATCGACGCCGGGCGTCTGCCGCAGGTTGCGTTCTACAAGCCGCAGGGGACGTTGAACGAGCATTCCGGTTATGCGGACATCATGTCGGGCGACGCCCATCTGGCGAACCTGATTGAACATCTCGAGCGGAGCCCGCAATGGGGTCATATGCTCGTTATCGTCACGTATGACGAGAACGGCGGCCTGTGGGACCACGTGGCTCCGCCCAGGGGCGATCGCTGGGGGCCGGGCTCCCGCGTGCCGGCGATCATCATCTCGCCCTTCGCAAAACGGGGCTTCGTCGATCACACGCCGTATGACTCTGGTTCCATTCTGCGGTTTTTGACCCGCAGGTTCGGTCTGGACGTGCTGCCGGGGCTGCAGGCGCGCGACGCTGCTATCGCGGCGCACGGCAATGCGCCGTTGGGGGACTTGAGCAACGCGCTGGCGCTGGGGAAATGAGGCCGGGTCGTGCGACATTCACAAACATAACCGGCTGGGTTACAGGATCGAATATGACGCGCTTCCCAAGGCTTCGCCTCTCTTTGCTCACCGCCGCGCTCGCTGGCGGTCTTGCGGTTTTTCCGGCTGGCTCATCCCGGGCGGAGGGCAGCTTTACGCCAGCGCAGCGGCAGGAAATCGTCGCCATCGTGCGCAATGCGCTCAAGACAGATCCGACGATCCTCGCCGACGCGATCACCGCGATGCGGGCGGAGACGGAGGCGCAGCAACAGGCTAAGGGTCTGCAGGCCGTGCGCGCCAATCGCGCCAAGCTTGCGGGATCGTCCGGCGACATCGTCTTGGGCAACCCTAAAGGGTCCCTGTCGGTCGTGGAGTTCTATGATCCGCGGTGTCCGTATTGCCGCAAGGTGCTGCCGGATCTCGACAGGCTGGTGTCGGCTGAGCCCGACCTGCGTCTGGTTGAGAAAGTCGTCCCTGTTCTTGGGCCGGCAAGTCAAATGGAGGCTGAGGCTATTGCAGCCGCAGGGTTGCAGGGCGGTTACCTCAAGCTGCAACAGGCGCTCATGAGCGATTCCCAACCCGCTTCGGTGGCGCGGATACGGGCTTTGGCGACTGCCACCGGTCTGGATGCGGACAGGCTTGAGCGGGATATGAAGGGACCGGACGTCGCTGCGATCCTGCACGAAAACATGGACCTGGCACGTCAGGTTGGGCTTGAAGGCACGCCGACATTCCTGATCGGCGAGAAGGCGATCATCCCGGGGGCGGCGTCGTTCGAGGACCTGAAGTCGGAAGTGGACAGTCTGCGCAAGCCAAGTTGAGCTTTCAGACGTATCCGATGGTTTCGCGAAATCGAAGTTCGGGGCGTTCTTTAGTCAGTCGCCTCCATTATCCTGTAAAAGACGTCCACGCCTTCGGCTTTCGTATCGACGATTGTCGCTTTCAGCGCGCCTGAGTCGGTTCCGGCCGGCGCCTCGACAAAGACGGTGGCAGGAGACGTTCGTGAGCCATAACGGCGTTTCGTCGCGTTGTAGCCGTCGCGCCCATAGCATCCGCTATCCGGTGCGCGCCACGGTTCGAAAATGGTCACATCTGGCGCAACACCCTGAAGCTTGCTGACAAGAGCTGGTCTGGTGTTGCGAGGAGCTATGAGCGTCTGCTGGATTCGCGTGATATATGCTGCGTCCGTTTCGGAAGTAATTCGTACGAGATCGCTTCCAAAGTAATCTGCGGCTGCAGCGTCAATAAAATTTCCTGTACTGCTTTGCAGACGCGCCTGATTCGCAGTGTAGGCGAGCAGCGCGTGCAATTGAGCCCAGGGCCACGCGAACCCGGTCAGCAGGCCGTCCAGAACGGGCGTGCTGTTTTCTTCGGTTGACGGAAACCATCCTTGCGGCAGCACTGCGCGGATACGCGCGGCCATATCGTCAAGATCGCCGATCGCCATGAGTTTTCAGATCCTGTACTGGTATATATTCCGAATAATCACGAACTGATCAGTGTGACCGTCACCGATGCGGCGCGCACGACACTTCCTGTGTCGCCGCCGATGTCCGCTGCAGCTCCATTGACGGTAACAATCCCCACACTCTTTACGAGGGTTCCCGCCGCCGTAAGTGCAGCGCTGGAGATTCTTGTGTAACTGCAGGTGGCGCCGACCGCGAGGGCGTTGACGTATGCGAGAACGCCACTTTCCACGGAGGTTTGCACAGACGCCAGCACGACGCCGTCGGCGAGCGTGACAGGCACGACGATTACCGCCGGAACCAGCGCTGCGCGGATGGTGGCCGTCTCGACGCCACAGGCGCGTTGCGCTTCGATCGCCGCCTCGACGCTTGCTACGGTGGCGTCCGGAGCGTCACCAGAGCCGTCGTCGATCGCTGCGAAGAAAAACCCAGGACGATAGACACTATTGGGCGTAGTATTTTCGATGACCTGATAAGTCAGGTTAGACGATACGCCAGCGATGGCGCCCTCAACGGCCTTCAGGGTCGCGGAAGACAGGGACGCGAACCAAAGAGTCACGCGCGCTTTCACAGCCGCGTCGCTCTCCTGATTGGATCCGTTTGTGGCGGCTGCGAGATTGGAACAGGTGTCGATACCAGAGATCTGCGTGCCCAGGAGATTGAGCACGCCTGCTGTCACGTTCCCTGTTGTTCCAGTGGCCAAACATTGAACCGGGCAGGTGATGGACGCCACTCCCTTTGCCCGGATATATCCGCCGGCGGACGTCGACCAGTAAGGATTCGACGTGTCGGATACTACGGAAAATGAAATTGTTCCATCTGAGGATTTTACGATCGCTCCGACGGGCACGACGGCGGACGAACTCTGTGGCGCGAGGCAGATGAATGTCTCGGTGGTGGTAGCGGCAGTCGCGCCCAATCTGCTCATGCCGAACTGGGCGATCCATGAATCGACATCGTCGCCATAAGAAGACGCCAGACGCGTCGTGGCCAGCACCTGGAGCAGAAGGTATTGAAGCCACAATGCGACTGTCGCATTGGCTTCCATCAGGGAGCGTGAGACAGAACCAGTTGTAAAGTCGAGAAGGGACTTACAGGCGCCCTGAGCGGCGGCTGCAGCGTTAGACACCATGGTCGAAAAATTCTGGAGTGAGGGGGTCATGTCAAAGTTCCAGCGCGACCGTGCCGCCTGTTTCTGTGTTGGTGTAGGTGATCGAAATACGCGTACTGCCTTGCCGCGGCCTAGTGACGGCTATGATCGGCGCGGGCGTCGAAGAAACCGATGCCTCAAGCTGGATCTGTTGGGAAATCAATGTTTCCAGATCAGCCGGAACGTCCGCGCCCCCTACTCGACCAGGAAGCCCGGCGCCATAATCGAGAGAAAATATGTAATCTCCCGCATTCGTCGCAAGACGGCGAAGAATTCTCTGGTTCGAAGCGTCAACACCTGACGCCACCGCAATGTCGCCCGAAGAACCCAGCGTCAGATCCGAACCGGGGACATGATAGACGTCAGGCATGTTTTCGTTCCGATCATTTGATGTGCGTGTGAAGCGGTGTCATTCCGAAACCGGAGTGCCGGAGAGGCTTGATCCACTTTGTACGCCACGGTGAATATGCTGTTCCAGGCTAACCCCAGAAGTAGAAATATCGCCTTGAGCGCTGATTGTTCCATGAACGGAAAGATTTCCGCGGATGACGAGGGGGCCTACGACGGTGATTCCGTTTTCAGAAACTACAAATTCAGTATCGGCAATTTTTATGCCAAATTGCCCTGCCTGAAGCACGGCGCCTCCAAGCGCCGAAAAAGCAGGCGGCATTGAGACGGCGTCGAAAATTCTTGTTACTACAATATAGTTGTCCCCATCGCCCTGCACTGTCTCAATAAGGACATGAGACCCCAGTTCCGAGGGCGCGTAGCAGACAGTCGCACCCACGGCGATCGCTGCATCACAGATCCAGCCCGTTTCGGTGTTCTCAGGTTGAAGCCTTACCTTGACCAGTCCTGAAGACGGATCGACGGCGCTCACGACGCCAAGTCGAGCGCGCCCAATCCTGCTGGCATGCGCGTGCATTTGCATGTCGAGAACGCTACGTAAACTATTCACGAGACGTTCCCCAGATTGCTTCTGTTCCTGAGCGTAATACTTTGCGTCACGCGAGGCCCGCTCAATGAAAAAATAACGTCATCGACGGTGTAAGGAACTCCGTCAAACGAAGTGCCGGTTCCTTGAAGGATCACGCGTTGGCGCGGTGATATGGACAGAGAGGGATGGACGTTCATGGACAACGTTCTCGCGTGAGCCATGGTTTCATTATATTTCTGTCGCGCCAGAGCGGCGCATTCATCCAGTGTTGTGCCAACAGCGGCCGTATAAGCATAGCGTGGACCGCCGGTTGATATGTCCGACGGGTAGGTCGCGGAGTGAGACGTTCTTTGCCGGGCGTCCCAAGCAGAAACGGTTACTGCAGTGCTGTCAGAATAGGCGATCCTTCGAGAAAGCGCGAGATTCCACACAGACGAAACGGGGTATTTTGTTTCTGAATCGGCCTGCTTCCAATTCAAATATAAAATTTCATCGTTTTCGTTCGGGGCTTTGAAGTAAAGAGTGTTGCCGTCGACCCATAGGTCGTAACCATACCGTCGCTGCATTCCGACGCAGAAATCCCATGCCGTCTGAAATCGGTGCATGCCTCGAAGGCCGTGAGCTTTGTGCTCGTACTGATAAAATTGCCCGACGAGGCCGGATGTCGTGTCCACGTCCGGTGTCAGGCCAACGTCCATGGCTAACTGAGCAATTGCCTCTGAGGCCGTAAAATTTAGAAACGACTGCCCCGAAAGTTCACGCTCGATGAGTCGCGCTGATCGGTCTCTGCCGGAGACGATCACGCTATTACCTGCTGGAGTATAGTGTGCGTGATCGACAACGCCTCCAAAGAGCAGAGAATAGGGCTGGGTTCCCTCATTTTGGCCGAGTGGGAGGAATCCCAGATAAATCTCTATGGGTAGTTCAAATGTGCCGACATCAGGATCGAACCAGTACGGAGATGACGCCTCCACCGGAAAAGTTACGGAAAATGTTCCAGATTCAGACAATCTGCTCTTTTTAATATGAACATTTGAGGCGGTAGGCAACGCTGTTCCGTTAGTCATGACCAGAAGGCGGGGCTGCGCCACTGAATCGCCTACGGTTGCGGGCAGGTTTAATGTAAGCATGGCTCGCCTCTCGTGATGTAGGGTGGCGTGTGGATTCCACGCTAATTGTGTTGTGCAGTGATCCGAGAATCAGACATCACATAATCATACCTGATCGACGCCTCCGGACTGGGTCGCATCAACTGGCGGCACTGCTATGGTTATGATCTGAGGAATCCAGATGTCGGTAAGTCCATTTAGGCTCATTATTCTGTTGGCTTGGGTTGCATCGCCGAGTAGGCGAGCAGCGACATGCCACAAAGATATATCAGAAGGGCCAATAGTTCGGATGTTCGCCATAGTCAGGGTGTAGTCGTCAAATTTGATGCGCCAGTTGCAATGTTTACATTTGCGGTTGCGCGACTGACGTAGGCGTTGGTAGAGGCGACGGATGCTATGATGCCGGAATGTCCTACGGCAGCCGATAGGGCGCTCATGCCGCCGACGACATCGGGTCCTGAGTTTTCTGCGATAGAAGAAAGTTCCTGCCCTGATAGACCCATCATGGAATACAAAGATGAACTGAGAGAACTCAATTGTTCTCCGACGTTGTTGATAGACGACGTAGAACTCGTGGACGAAAGGCCTCCCGCAACCGTTGCTACGCCGGTTAACTGACTATACAGCGTCGCCATCGAATTCCCCGTTCCAAAGAGACTCGCTAGAGGGGTTATTTGACCGGCATAGACGCCTATTGCTGACGTTACCGCTGCGGCATATGAAGTGAGGGAACTCATTGCGGCAGAGAGCGTCGATACTGCAGTCGCGCCGTCGGAGCCGATAAGGTTGGCCAGCGCCGATTTTGTGCCGTTAAGCGGGTTTGGAACTGAGCGTAAGACCTCACATCGTATGTTGTATGGAACAATGTTTCCATTTTCTGTGTATATAGCTTGAAACGACGTGATTATCACTTGCCTAGACAACGCGGCGCCAGCAAATGAAAGCACGTTACCCGACCGCGCCATGGTTTCAAGGGCTTGGGCGCGTGCTACTGCATTATACCCACGGAAAATGCCACTCCACTCCAAGGGTGCGTCGAAATATCCTTCTAGCGATATAGTCTTGGTTCCGCCGGAACTCCACGAGACTGAGGCGTTCTGAATTCCTCCCCAAGGTAAAAAAGAGGGAACCTCAGTGTCAAGAAAGGCGAAGGAACCGAGGGTAAACGCACGTGCACTTGATAGGGATGCGACAGCCGAGGCCGTCCTCAGGAGATTCGTCATGCGTGCCATCCTGGATAACTAGGTACCGCTTGTGGCCATGACAGGGTGGAGTTTGTTGGCGCGGCAGATAGTCCATTAATCAGATGAGAGGTCACTGCGTCAGCAAATTCGCTTATACTCGGCTGGTAGACTGTTGAAAATTTTTGGTTTTGAAAATTCGAATGTTCCATGTGCATGATTTGTGGAAAATTATAACTATTTCTAAGAAATTCGTGGGAAATTTTAGGATTGATCGTCTTTAGGTCATCTGTTGCCCGTAACTGAGATGTGCTGTAAGCAAGGGGTTGGTACGGAATCGGAGCGAAATGATCTCGTGTCGTACGTAATTTATTTCTGAAAATAGATGAAAAAATCGATGAGTTCTTCTGTTTTGTGGTGGTAGATTTTTTATATGTCGCACGAGATGCTCGGATTCGTTTAATTACCCTGGGTATCACGGTGAGATGTTTGTCAAAGAGATGAATGGGAAGTTGAACATTTCTTTTTTGAATAACATAGTCTGCGAAAGATCGTGTTAAAGAAGAGAGATATAAAAATTTTTTTGGAGTCACGTAGTTAATGTTTGATTTTTTGTGTGGAATTGAGTGTTTAAATATTTTTATAGAATTCGATTTTTTGTTTTCGAAAAAATTTTTATGTTGAAATTGTAAGTGGTTTTTTTTCAGAAAAAACGGAGCTTTCTTTAGGGTAGCGTTTTCCTGTGGACGCGCACCCTGTGCAAAATTACTTGTCGTGTAGAGAATGTTTGCGCGTAACTTACTCAGCGTCGGTATATTTTTTTTGATAAAAATTGAATTGTGTAGGGGGGGGGTAATATTTCTTAGAATGTGAAGAATTTTTTGAATGCGAGCCATGTTGTCTTGAGTATTGGGCGTGGAGAGGTGACAAATGCACGACAGGGGCGGCTTTATAATTTTCGAATTTTCCGAGATATCGAGGATTTTGTGAATGCTGTTTATGGAGAATTTCCTGAAATGTAGCCTTTTGGAATTTAGTTTTTTTTATATGTTTTTTTTCGAAATTTAAAGAAAATGGAAATGGCTTTGTAATTTGATTTATAGATATTTTTGATTTTTGTAATGATTGGCGGGCGATATTTGCGTCGCGTGCCTGTTTTTGATATCTTGCTACTGTTTTCACTTTAGGGTAAATGAAAATTTCCCGTAATTTTGCACTATGTAAGATATTAAATTTACTGTTAGATTGTTTTTGTATGATTTTTTGCAATATAGTTGAAGAGTCATTATGAAAAAAAGCTAAATTATTTTTAAAATTTCTGTTGAGGTCGCGAGGTCTAGAAAATTTAATTGAAGACACAGTTTAGACCTCGCGACCTGTAATATTAGTACAAATTGAATTATTGTCGGGGTAAGATAATTTTTCCATGAATGAAATATTATTTCATATATTTATCAATAAATTTATATGACACAAGAAAATGCGCTAAGTGCCTGCGCCGTCTGCCCATGTGCCGCTCTCCCAATTATAAACCCCTCCGTCCAGTTGACCTGCAACCACTAACGCGGCGGCGCGCAATCGTGGGTCCCAAGTGCAGATCACGTCATAGGGAACATTAGCACGCAACAGACCCATGAGCGTGGACAAGGACGGAGAGTTTGTCAGTTTTTTATTTCATCTTTTATTTTCGAATCGCAGGTTGAGCCGAGAGAGTCAATGTGATTGTGCAACGCGTCGAGTCCCTCGCTTCCGATCTGATTAGCAAGATCTCGGATCGTGGCATGATTGCGAGGAAACGGTACGGGAATTCCATCGATTGCGCGTATTGAGCACCATGTTTGGGCTACGCTTATATACGCCTGATTTTGTGCCCCGTCACCGCATGCGAGCAAAAGATCCAGGATTTCTCCCGGGTTTAACTCCCTATACTCCAGCTTTGTTCCTTTAGTGGTTGTGAGTATAACAACTTCTTTATGAGTGAAGGGCACGGTTAAATCTCGCGACGTTGGCTTGCGAAAAATGTTACTGTTTGCGTAACTATATTTTCCGCCTGAAACGAACCAGCGTTAGTAAATGTTAACGCTATTCCACTATATTCATATTTTGATGTTGTTCCATCTGATTCCTGAATGTAGCAGTAAAGAACGCCAGAAGAAATCGAATTGGCGTTCCAGTAAGCGAGTTCATCCGCATCGAATAATTTATCAAGAGCCGAATTTCCGCGATCGACCGTAAATGAACCGCGCCACCCGGCTGGTGTGCTGAATTCGACTGGCGGCTTGTTAAGGGGGTTTGTTCGTTGTCGACGACTTTCTTGTTGCACAGAAAAATTTACAACATCTTGCAGGTCGATACGTTCACCGTTCCAAATTAGAACGATCGATCCTTGACGGCCGATTGTGTAGGGAGTGCTCATGTATTCGCGGTGACAGTAACGTCAGCGCCTCCATTTATATTGAGAATAAATTTTCTATTGACACCGAAATATGTTACGCTGACGTCAGCTTGAAGATAGCCAAGAGCGATTCTTGATTGCGGGTTATTTTTTGTCGAACAGGTTACAGAGTACGCAGCATTGCCAGACGCGGTTCCAATAATGCCTTGACTTTGAAGGTCGGAAAGAAAACCCGTAAGCGTTGCATCAATGTTTGAAAATAAGGTCGAAGAAATTGGTTGTCCGACATAAACACCCATTCCAGATGCCACCGTGCCAGCGATGAAATTTGTCACACGTGTATATTCATCTCCGTCAATCTCTGCGTTGCTCGACACATTGAAGCCACCCCGTACACACCAGTAACTGCCACCAGGCGCGGGATTGCAGACAACGTCCAGCCCGTTCTGGAACAAAGAGGTCAATTCGGCAGATGAGTAGGTTGTTACTTGTCCCGTGCTTGTGAGTCCAGATTTCTGACTGCCTATTACGCCGTAAATTTGTTTGTTGAGGCTCGGAAGTTGCGGTGAGAGGCAAGATAGACATCCTGCGACGAAGCCCTGAGCCGGAACTAGGCGAGTAACTGCGTTTTCGGTGTCATACCAGTACAGCCAGTCGCCAAACATAACTTTTAGCGCATAAGAATCGACTCCGGCGGAGGTCCGTGTAGACACGGCATTGTTTATTGTGTCGCCAGATGGGCCGGAGGTTATCATATATACCCCCTCCTGAACGCCGAATGAGGCTTGTGTTGACCATGTTGTGGCGTCTGTGACGCCGGCAAGGACGCCGAGGCTGCATTTTTGTCCCCGGAGCGCGTACATTCCTGTGCGTTTGAGGTCGTCAGAACCAATCAACGTTGCGGCGGTTACGCCGGAGGTTCCATCAGAGCCGTTCATGAGATATTGGTCCGTAATGACCGTCGGGGACACGCTTGTCCCGGTTCCCAGTGAGGCGACGACAAGGGTGCTGGGACCTCGTGTGGCTGACTGGCCGCTGTTGATCGCAGCCACGACCGCAGCCCAAAAACTGGCGTTGCCCCCTTCTGTCGAGAGATTATCGAATGATTCAGGAACGGCGTTGGGCATTTGGACAACCAGCTTCCAGGTGCCGGGTGCTGAGCCGGCAGTTAACGCCACGCTGATAGTGTTGCCTGCTGAACCGGTGTAAGCGGCCGACAGCATCATGGGATAACTTGACGACGTGATGTCGTATTGCAAAGCGTATGTTGCTGCGACATCTGTGCCGTCTGTAACACGCACGCCTACAAAGCTGCTGGCGCCCTGAACGATAGCAACTGAGACGGGGGTAGCTAGGTCATAGGATGTCTGCTGCATAGGACCGAACAGGACGAAACGCTCCTGAGAGGTCCCGAAGGTGCAGGGAGCGTTGACTGGGCCCCAGGAGGCTGTTCCAACGACGCCTATAGTGTTGGTGCCGACGCCGGCCAGAGAGGTAGCTCCAGCCGTTTGAATCTGAACGTAGAGGTCGGGTACGGACAACGAAGCGGTGTTTAGTTCACCGCTTTGAGATATGGTCGCCATTAAATCGACGCCTTTTCTTCGGGAATAGAGTCGGTCTGTGGGACAGTGATGGTGATTTGCCGAACGTAACCTGCTTGACTCGATGAGAGGATATCTTCAATTGCATTTGGAGATGAAATTAATTGACCCTTTTTGTAGGATGAAAATGGCGTTGTCACTACGAGGAAGTTATTCATTCCTTCCTTATCCTTTCTATATCGTTACGATATGTAGATTTAATTCACGCGTTATGTGATGATAGGTAGCAATGGATAAAGTGTTTCCTGTTCTAATTTTTGTATAGCTGACCCTAAGGCGGAAACACGTTCGTCATTCGATCCCGATGCTAAATATGTTGGTGCAATCCAACCGCCTTCGGCGAATTCATTCCATGCATAGAGAAGTCCCGCGCCGCATGTAGCGGATGAAGTTGATTGAATGAAATCCGCCATGTTCGCAACATGAGCGGCGAGTGCGTCGGCGGTCGCCGTTTCATAGTAATCTTCAAGACTAAGACTCGGATCGAGAGGATAGAATGCTTGCGGATTTTTTATGAGCGGGCGTTGATCCCAACCGGCCATAGCGGTGGGCATCATTGGAAATCCGGACGCCGCTCGCGCGCTCCAATCTGCCTCTGCGGCCGCGGCTAGCGACGAATACGGTTGCGTCGCGCCGTTAAGTCGCGGCGTACAATATGCGCCGGACGCATCGGCGCCGACTGAATTTGCGGCGGTTGTGTTGTCATAATCTTGAAACGCAGCCCCAGAGAGGTATACTATGTAAGGGTCTTTCCCTGTGCCCTGGCTAACTCTGCTTCGAATGTAAGATACAGCCCCGTTTAATCCAGAGGGTAGCCCGCTAAGTTGAGCGCTGTTTGCGTCCAGCATCAAATACAGCGGTCTTCCGTCAAGCACAGTAAAGTAAAAATCGTCCGACATCAGATCGATATCACGGTGCAGTGTTGCGCTATATCCATCGACCCCACTTGGGTCGCTCCAGTTAGAGGACTGACCAAGCATGCAAAACTGCAAATTTCCTCTTTTTTCGCTGGAAAGATACAGAGAGAGAGCTGAACTCAATGTATTCGATGGCGAATAAGAGTCAAACGCCCAAAACGACAGCCCGGCTGATAGTGCAGCCATGATTTCCTGATCGATAGAGTCCTGGGTCGAGGTCGGCCACATAACAGAGCCATCTGTCGTTACGGACGCGTTTGCAGGCCAGCGATATTCCCATTGTTCGTCGGATAGCGCTGCCGCACATTGTTGATCAATCGTGTTTGCCATATCGTACCACGCGTCAAAGCGAATGGCGCCGATAGGGGAAGCTTTGGGCGGAGTGTATGTGCCCAAAACCCCAAAGGCCCATGCGTCGTTAACTACGCCGACAGGCCATAGAGTGGGCGCTACGGACTGCGTCTCAGTCCAGCCGTATTCAAACGTCCATATCAAATCAAGGCGGTATAGACCTTGATTTAAACTGGCGTCAATTGCATCACGTTTGATAAATTTCAAGGGCCCGCAATCGACGTCAGGCAGTAGGTCGCCCCCGGTTAACAGGGCGGTCATCACACTGCTCTCTAGCGTGTCACGGTAGGCAATTGAAGGTGCGAATAAGGAGACGCAAAATCCGTCTTCGACGCGACACAGCTCCCGCTCTATAGAAATATTGCTGGCGGTTTTTGCATAAAATGTCCGCGCAGAAGAGTTCAATAGGGAGGCGCCTGTGGTTGTAATGGTCGAGTGACCGACCGCCTGGATTTGTGCGCCAATTTTCTGAGCGATGAGGGTTGCGGTATCGCCGATCGATACATGCACGGGATAAGCCACGTCGTCTATGACTGCGCCCGCCACTCCGCTTGCAGAGGCGATACCATTGAACTGCAATACTCCGCTTGATGTTTTTGCTGTAATCCCGATATCACTTTGCACACGGCAGGGGGTCCAACTTTGGCCATACCGCGTTTTGTCACGAGCCATCCCGGATTTCTGATTGACCGTGATCCACGCAATTGCAGATTTGGCCGTCAAATCTACGTTCAACTCTACCGCCGGCGGCCATCCGCGAGCGATTTTGACGTCAAAACCGAAGATGCTTCCGCCGGACGACTCGTTTGGATATATGAATGAGGCAATTTTTGCAGCCAGAGACTGTTCGATATCAGGGGTAGTGATTGTCATAATTGGTCGATTTCAAGATCTGCACGCAGGCCGTAAGGAGAGTATTCTACTCCGGAAATGTGGTAACTTAAACCGAAGTTATCGCGAACGCGCAATCCACTTTTTACCTCTATTGTCGGAATGTTTGGCATTAAAAGTGAGTATGCCTGAGCCGGGAGGTCGGTGGGTAACCTGGCGGCAGGTGGTTTTCCTGAGTGTTTTGCTAAGAGGGAAACTGGCCAATTTTCGGCTATCATAGTATCAGCGCGGAATACGGGGCCTTGAGGAACTGTGAGTCCAACTGTCTTTTCGTTTGTGGGCGAGTCGCAACACCATAGCGATATCGTCGCATTCGTCAGCGTGACAAGGATTGCACGTGCTGATTCGCAGCGGCAAACAAAGTAAGTATCTTGCAAATAATTTTGCGCGGTTGGCGTCGAATTTGTGACCAGATAATCGCCTGGTATTATGCCGGAGTTATCTGGCGCAGCATACCGGAACGCGTGTCCCCATGGTGCGGGAGTTTTGAAGGCAAAGTTTGGTGTGTCGTCAAAAATGCAAAAAAAATCGCCGACCGGGTCATTGTCTAAGGGGGATTGCGAAGAGATTGACCTGTATTGTAAAGTTGGAGCGCCGCATGCTTGGGATGCTTTTTGAAACCCTAGGGCTATCCTGTTTTGTAGGCGGAAAATATCCATTAAACGGTCAATCGAACTGAAAATGTGGGTCTGCCTGGCCCAGGAGGGACGCCTAGAAATTGGACCAACTCCAACCTCTGCTGATTATATAAGTCGACGCGATCTTTCACTTCATCTTTGTTACGAGTCCAAATAGCAGCTTTGTCGGTGTCTATTTGATTGGCCGCGCCAGAAGGTCCCGTCTCAAGAGCAACCAGAGTGGAAAGCATACTTCTGACGACTGAAATTTCTGACATGGTTAGGTTTGTGAGCCGAAATTCAAGTTGGCCATAGTGATCGAAAAACCGCCACGAAGAAAATCCGGCGTCGCCGCCTCCGAAGACCGGATACCAGCAGTATCGACGAACATTGACTCGCTCAATGTCGGTCAGGGCATTTGAGTTGGATGTTCCGCTCATAGGTTATACCCTGACATGCTGTTTTTTATTCGATCACGAGAATTGTAACAATATTTTATTTAAAATCGGTCAGGTATTTAAAATTCAAAAGTGGTGTATCTAAATCACAAGCTTTCGATGACCACACCGCGTTTCAAGTAACTATTCGTAGAAGTAGGGATAATTGAAGGATTCACTGTCGCGTCGGTGGGAAGCGCAAAACCGCCGATCCAGTACCATGATTGGGCAATAATTTGTTTCAGGCGATCGAGGGGCTCTCGGGTAATCATCATGATTCCATCAAGGTTTTCGATCAAGGCCCGATCGCTGTCTGGAATCTCGACAACGCCATTGTAATCGCCCTCGATCAACGCTCCCTGCCCGCAGACAATGGCACGATGAATTACCCCAGCTCCCAAAGATGCTTGAAGAGGCGCTTCTGTGGTCGGGATAAAGCGGACCCCCAGCAACTCAACAACAGATCCGGCGCGATAGGTATCGCTACCGTATGCCCCTCTGTATAGGTACTTGAAATCTCCGTCTCGGAATAGGCCAAGCATCTGCTGATCGTCGAGGTAGCAGTGATATGCGCCGTCGATTGTCGGAACGTTGTTCATGCGCAGAGCGGCGACCGCCGCAAGAACGGTCTGAATGCCCAGCGTATCGCCGGGGACATATGTGCTGGACCCATAATTGCCGGTGGGTGCAACGAGTTGCGCTGTCGTCAGGCGATTATTCGGGCGAAGCACCAGCGGCGCCGTGGAAGCCACCACGGGGCTACCGGCGACCGCGTCGCTGACAGCTACGGAAGTGGAAAAAGTCAACGTGCCCGACTTTCCCAGCGGCGCAGTAGAGACATTCACTGCGTCCGCCGTGGCAGTGATCAAGGTATACGCGTTACTGCCGACTGTTACGGTCATGCCGGACGACTGCCCTACTGACACGACCTGTCCCGAGGAATTCAAGAGCGACAGGAAGCCACGGATATCGTCGACGGCCACGTCAGCGCCGGCAGC
Source organism: Acetobacter nitrogenifigens DSM 23921 = NBRC 105050 (assembly GCF_000429165.1). Taxonomy (GTDB): domain Bacteria; phylum Pseudomonadota; class Alphaproteobacteria; order Acetobacterales; family Acetobacteraceae; genus Acetobacter; species Acetobacter nitrogenifigens. The sequence goes on from NZ_AUBI01000006.1 coordinate 132,699, forward strand.
GCTGAGCGCAGTGGTCACACGGGTGTTGCCCCCAATGTATCCACCTACGCCTCCGATGCCGCCACCGAACAAGGTATTGCGAGCAATGCGATCGAGCGATTGGAGAGCCTGGATACCGTTCGTATTCGCATTTGCAAGAAATTGATCGGCAATTCCCACACCTTCGCTAACTACATTGAGGTCAATCGTGTCCCCATACTGGTTAATAGAAAGCGTATATTGTTCGACAGACCAGCTTGATGGCGTCAATCCGTTATCGAAGTTGGTGTTCTGAGAGGGATTCATTGGCGTGGTCACTGGGGCCTTGAGGCCCTTGCGTGTCTTTGTAATGCTTTCGCCAATTCGGTTAGGAAAAATCTCTCTGTCGGCAATTGCGCGAAAGGCAATTCGCGACTGGAGTCCTGCAGTGAACTCGCGTGCTAGGTAGCCCTGCTGAATAATGGGCTGTAATTGCGCCGGAAAATTATCAATAGCCAATTTAAATATTCCTTATTTAGTTCGAGCGCCGAGCGTATGATGGCGCAACTCTCTTCAAGGACGCACGATACTCGGCGTCGGTCATGTCGCGGACTGAGGAAAAGACCGGCGTTCTCTCTCGTGGGGCGACAGCCGGACGTGCGGCGCCTGTCTTTCTATTCTCGCCGTCCTTACAGGAAAATAGAAACGGCTTATTTGATTTCAGAGCGGAAAACGCGTCGTCGACGCCGATTATTGACCCGTCTTCAGATATGGAAACTCGCGATGTGTCGAGAAGCGGTAGGCAATCCATGTCGACAAAACCAACGCCAATTGCAGCCTCACGAATTGCAGCGTTACGCTTCATTAGCAAAATTTCCGCTACACGAGCCTCCGCATTAGCCTGTGCTTCGGCATGAGCATTTGTGAGTTCGGTTTCGAGTGCGACTGAACGCGCCCGCGCTTCTGCAAGATCGGCCTGCACTTGAGCAAGTTGCCCCGAGAAAGCGTTTGCAACGCTGTCGGCCGCTGACTGCGCTCCCTGTGATAGGTCGCGACCGATAGTCTCGTTGCCTAAGGATGAGCTGTGTTTGTCGGAACTCATTTATATCTCCGAAGTGTCGCGATCCTCGACCGCAGCTTTGATATTTTTTAAGCGTTGATCATGTTCTGCTAGATCGCTCATGATTTTCTCACGTTCCTCATGAATGTGTGGGACTCTGGTCGCTGGTCTCATCATCTTCACGGCAGTGTCCATCGAAACAGCGTTGGCGGTCCTGGCGGCTTGTACTGCGTGGGCCATAGTCTGCATGTCTCCAAAAGTTGGTTCAAACCATGGAGGCCATATCAAAGATAAATTCTTGGGACTTATTGAGCCGTAAGATTTTCCAGATATTAACACGTCTGGAATTTTTTCAGTAATTTTGCATATTAATCTGAGAAGGGGGAGTAATCCGGAATCGCCGTAAGACCGTCGAAGGCGACCAGTCAACCACGTCAATCCCAGACACATCAACTCCATGGCGCGCCCGGACTGGGCGGCGCTGACACGGTCGCCTTGTGCGCGGTTGCCGTGCATTGCTTCTAGCGCTAGGGAACGAAGCGCTTCCCACATACTCAGCGAAGCGGTGGCTCCGGTGCCGTTAATCTCCAAAAGTTTTGCGTCGCCGCCAGCTGGTACGGATATTGCGTAAGATGGATCCTTTGGAAGCGACGCGGAGATGCCGCCTGACATCTGATATTCATCTCCGGAGAGCACCATTGTAGGGTCGGCCGAGTAACGCAATCCACGAACCGTTTGGGAGAGTAGATAATCAGCGTCTATCATCGCATCAATCCCGGCGGAGAAGGTGCTTTTGCCATCGGGAGCGGTGGGGTCAATTGCGGGTAAATTCTTTATCCATATGATCGGCGTTACACCCAAGCTGTGACTTGTAGAGCGCTCCTGGTCCCTGATGAGATTCGCTTCTCTAGGAGAACCGTCTGCGACGGGCACGGGTTGGTACCAAATTGTCTCTTTCTCGGTGAAGTCGCGGATAAACCAGTAGTTTCCTGGCTCGAAGTAACCGATGTCCGATCTGTTGAGCGAATCTGCATCAACAACATATTGTTCGCGAACCATTATCAGCCGATTGGGCTCTGACAGGGAAAATGTTGGTTCGAGATAACATGTTCTCTTTATTTCTATAACGAGTTCGTTGTCTACTACCTGCACCAATATTGCGACGGAGCCCACCGACCCTATGATCGCGGCTTGTTCCATCAAAGATGGAATGTCGCTGTCGAAAATGATCGAATGAAGCTTCTGTTCACGGACTGGGTCGTCGCTCCCGTCATCGAAGCGGGCGGTGACGAGTGGCCAATGTGAGGCATTAAAAAGTAAGGATGTTGAATCCTCGACAACAATGTTACATAGATGCGTGCGGACTGATGGTCGCCTTCGGTTGATAGGAATATAAGATCCGTCTGCTCCACAACTTTTGAAAAATGGGTGAGGAATGTGATCGTACAGAGTTCCGTCCAGAACACGGCTGAGTGCAAGAAGCTCGCGGGATCGGCCGGACAATCGGGTTGAGAACATCATTCCTTTTTTTAATTCCGACCAATCCATCTTTTATCTTTCAAAAGGAAAAAATTGCATATGTCTAGAAGTGTAATATTGGAAGCATTTTAATATTATAGAGAGTCAACGATTCAAAATATTTGTTTTGATCGTAGAAAATTTATCATTTCCGAATCGTGCAACGAAGTAATACCCGGTGGCATCGACAAGATGGTCGTATCCTCCTGTCTTTTCCGGTTCGCTCGATCCACTTTTATATGAATACCGTTCGTAAGATTCTATACTTTTGGAGCAATACGAAGATACGAACGCCTTCCGAATCCCGAGTGAATTTTGAAACATCGCATTTGTAAAATTTAACCTGTCTCTAACAGGTGGCGCACGATTCATTACGAAAATTTGGAACCCGAAATCACGCAGAATAGATATATCGGTATGACCGCCAGACGAGGTGCGACGCGCCTGACCGGCTGGGTCCGGATATATCGTTATATGTGATAAGGCGACGCGCGATGAAGATGAGAAATCATTTTCATGACGTCCATATCGTCGCTTTATTTCATGGCCGATTTCTGAGGTGTTTGACGTGGAGAGAATCAGCTCGTCCACCTGGTGTGTTATAATTTGTCCGTCAACATCCAGGTTTTCTTGCCAGACAGTAGCCGACATGGGATTTATGTTGAAGTCCAACCCAATATGCAGTGTCAAATGCGGATCGTAGGCTAATTTTTTCACAGACTCTGATCTTGAAAAAGAGTAAAGACAGCGTCCAGAGTAATTTTCGAATGAAGCTTCGTATTCTTGGCGATATTGCCGAGAATCAAGGGTGTCGCGAGCCCCGTTTATTTCATGAGGGGGGACGTTGCCGCCGTCCATGGTTGTATAAAGGCAAGACCACCAGCCTGCGTGCTTAGCTTCGCCCGGTTGTCCGTTCATATAAAAATCGTAAAAATTCCCATATCCTTTTGGAGTGCCGAGAAACAGTGCATGTCCTTGTGTTGTTGACAGCATGGGACGCAGTATTTCAGGCCACACCGCAGCAGCTACGTCCGCCCATTCATCTCCTAGAAAAAAAAACAACCCGGTTCCTCGGAGCGAGTCGTAATTGTCGAGGCCAACGATGCGAATTGTGTGGCCATGAGGCTTGCACCGAATAGTCAGTTCGCTTTCGTTGGGGCTTGCGGCCAGCCAGTGGGCGGGAATGAGTCTCTTCAATCTGGGCCAGAATATTCTCTTGGCCTGTTTGTAAGTGGGAGCGCCATACCATATCTCGTTTTCTGGTGGAACATCACGAGTTATGGCGAGACGCACTGCTCGACGAATCTCCTCGGCAGCGAGGTAGGTTTTTCCGAAACGACGTCCGCAGACAGCGACCCGAAATCGCGAACTGTTGTTCCATCCAGCGTTGTATATGGTCATTTGGGGACGTGTCAGCGCCCGCTGCAAGGCCATCTAATCGTCACTCTTGCCAACTGTGAGCATTACGGGCGGTGGATCCAAACTGATTTCCTGTATGATCGAACTCACGGCATCTTCTGAACAGGCGGCGACGGTCCGTTCTCGGTCACGTTGTTCGGAACGTGTGAGGCGTGCGGAACTCTCCCTCAGAACGGCTGCTATCAATTGTGGATTGGGAGAGCGGTCTATAACAGGTTCTCCATCATCCCCCAAGATGATCGCTCCTTTTTCTCCGCGCCGGATTCCTGGTATGCCCGATATGGCCAAATCTCTTACAATTGCTAAAAAATCATCGTGAAACACGGAGAGCGCCAGCGTGAGGCGCGGGCGTTCGTCTGTATGGTGTCTGAGAAAGTGATAAAGATCGTCCAAGGAACGTCCGATGAGGCGTATGCAGTGTGACGTATTTCCGCTTTTCGCGACGCAGTCGCACAATTGGCCAAATTCGGCCTGCGTCATGGGTCTGCGTTGTTTGCGCATTTAGCCGCCTAGGCGACGATTGGGAGTGCGGCGTCCATTCCAGACAGATGAAGAGCTCATCAGGGCGCCTGCGGGCAGGGCGATCGCGCTGGCGCTGCTTGAGTGCCCAAAATCTTCGGCCTTCCGCGCACGAATTTCCATCGCAGCGATAGATTCGATCTGATCCAGAATATTCAACTCTATCGTTGCACAAACGGCCATATCTGGGTGTCGTGCGGTTCGTCCGAGGACGCACAAGATAGCCGACGCTTCGAAACGAACATTTTCTTCCAGATGTAGCATATCAGGAGTCAAAAATATAAAAGCACGATGATCATATGCGGGTTGAATTTCAAGCGGCGCACAAATAAGTTCGCCATTCGACAGAACAAAAATGACGACTGCAAACTTTTCTCGAAAAGCTATGATATCTCCGCGACTAATTGCACTCACGACTGTAACTCCGTGCGAATGAAAAATGAGGACAAAGAGCGGTCCCGGCGAGTCGAAACGAAACTTTTCATCTGGATGGCGCCGCACGAAATGTAGTTTCCAGCGGCCAGGGGTTCCCAGCCCTGTGCTTTGCGGCGTTCAGAGACGTTTTTCATGGCGCCTTGAGATAATCCGAGCTCAACAGATAATCTATGAATATAGCTTCTACTTACACCAAGACGCTTTGCTGTTTGTCGAACGGATAAACGTTCATGATGACAGCCTGGAAGCGCTAGAGCGCAACGTTCTCTTTCAGAATCATCAAATTTTCGAGCCATAGTTTAATCCGCAAAAGGATGTATGACGTGTGTATTTCCAGCCGCGGGAATGCGACCGTTTATTTCTGCTCTACGCAAGTCACGCGAAGAAGCATCGAGTCGTCGAGGGCGCGTGTAGCCGCGAGTGCAGGAGACGCTCATTTATATTATCCGAATTTGTATTTTGCATTACTTCGTAATGCATATCCTGCCACCGTGCGGGTAATATTGTATTACATGTCCCCAACTATTCATCAAACGACAATTTCCACCACAATCCCTCATGGAACGCGTGTGCGGCCACCTTCTGGGTGACGTGCCCGTTTATATAGCAAAAAATACCCAAATGGAAAACAAAAATCTCGTTTAGGTATTTTCTGTTCGTGCGTAGAGAAATATGCGAGACTTCGGGCCGTATTTTTTGGGGGATGGTTTGTTGAGAGAGTCGAAGCTTTCCGTCGGATCGGATACCATCACAGCGCGCGCTGATCGCCTGAAGGTGGCGATCAGGTTCGGTGGGGGCAATACAAAGGTTGCCGAGCGCTCTGGCGTGCCCTTCAGTACGTTGAGCAATTATCTGGCCGGCCGCGATATGAAGGCGGATGCGATGGTTACGCTCGCTCGCGCATGTGGGGTGTCACTGTCGTGGCTTGCGTCGGGCGATGGAGCAATGACGAATGATCCGCCCGAACTGGCAATGCAGAAATCAGACTCCGTGGTGTTGAAATTTTTTCATGCCGAGCCGTCCGCGGGAAGGGGCGTCACCCCTGATGAGTGGGAAGGATATGACGAATACGAACTGCCCCGTCATTTTCTCGCGGGCGTTTTCGGGACCTGGAAAAAGGATTTATTCTTGGTCCGTGTTCAAGGCGACAGCATGCAGCCGTCTATCAATCCAGGCGATGCGCTCCTTGTGGATTACACTCCCGACGCCTTGGCCCAGGCTATATATGTGATGAATTTCCACGGTATGTTCATCGTCAAGCGGTTGGCGATCAAGGACCGAGAAACCTTCACAGTAACAAGCGATAATGCCCGTTATCCGTCGTTCGATGTGCCTGTGGAGCAGGTGGCCTGGGTGCGTGCTGGCGAGGCGCGTGACCTGACGATTATTGGCCGCGTGGTGGCTAGATTTCAGCCAAATATTTGATGAGGCGGGGGATGTTCTCGATATCGGGCAGGCGGGATTCGAACCCACGACCCCCAGTCCCCCAGACTGATGCGCTACCAGGCTGCGCTACTGCCCGTCATATCGGTGAGCCTGTGTTAGCAGGGCGTGGAGAACGCTGCAAGCCCACGCGTTCGCCACAGTAGTTGCGACTCCGCGATTTCGACCTACCCTAGATAGTGGCGCAAAGCCTCCAGCTCCACCAATATCTCCGACAATTCCTCTCGAAGGCGATCGGCGCTGACGCGAGGAATCGGGGCGACAACGAGCGGGGTAGGGCTCAGATCAGCGGGCGCAGCAAAGCGTTCCCTGTCCAGAACTGTGTCGTGATCCATGGAGTTGGATGTGTGAGACGCATCAGATTGGCTGGCTACATCTTGATCTTCGGGACGTTCGCTCTCCTGTCCGCGCAAAACGCGTTGGACGCCACGAATGGTGTATCCCTGAACGTATAGAAGCGTAGAAATGCGCTTGAGGAGTTCGACATCCTCCGGGCGATAGTAACGCCGCCCCCCACCCCGCTTGAGCGGCTTTACCTGTTCAAAGCGCGCCTCCCAGAAGCGCAGCACATGCTGGGGAACGTTCAGCTCGTCGGCGACCTCGCTGATCGTTCTGAACGCCAGCGGTCCTTTTCGCCCTTTCAGGTCCCCGTCTTCAGACGCCTGATCCGCAGACGGCGGCAAGTCTTCACTGAAATCAGCTGATCCAGCCGTTTCGCTGGTCATTCGTCCAGATCCACATCGGTTTCAGTTGTAAGCTCCTGCCCATTCGCCTTGGCGCGAAGTATCTGGCTCGGCCGGAAAACGATCACGGAGCGCGGAAGGATTGGAATTTCGACGCCTGTCTTGGGATTGCGCCCGCTGCGACGCCCCTTTTTGCGCACCATGAATGTTCCAAAGCCGCTGATCTTGACGGTCTCGCCCGTCTCCAGCGTCTGTCCCATCGTTTCCAGAACAGCTTCAAGCAGGGCGGTCGAGTCGCTTCGCGACAGTCCGACCTGCGTGTAAATCTGCTCCACCAAACTTGCGCGCGTAACAGTGCTCATGGAACGAGGGTAACACGCCATGATCCCTCGTCAATCGGGACACGCAACGTGTGCAGCGCTCTATATGCGGGCGAGCGCGGACCCCCAGGTCAGGCCACCGCCCAGTGCTTCCATCAACACGAGATCGCCGCGTTGGATGCGTCCATCTCGCACGGCTTCATCGAGGGCAAGAGGGATCGACGCCGCAGAAGTATTCGCATGGCGTTCGACCGTCACCACCACGCGTTCGATCGGCATCTGCAGCTTGCGCGCGACAGCCTCGATAATGCGGATATTAGCTTGGTGCGGCACCAGCCAGGAAACGTCCGCGTAGGTCAGTCCCGCAGAATCAAGAGCCTCGTCAACCGACGAGGACAGCTTGGCCACAGCGTGACGAAATACATCCCGCCCGCTCATGCGCAAGTGACCTGGATGCTCGCGGCGTCCAACGGCGCCGTCTACATAAAGCAGATCGCCCGTAGAGCCGTCGGCGTGCAGATGGGTCCCGATCAGTCCGGTCGATCCGTCGCCATCGGTTGCGCGCAACACCACGGCGCCTGCGCCATCGCCGAAAAGTACAGCGGTTCCACGATCAGACCAGTCGAGAATCCGCGAATAAACCTCGCTGCCGATGACCAGAATCGTGCGGGCCTGCCCGGATCTGATGAACGCATCCGCGGACGACAGGGCGTATATGAAACCACAGCACGCCGCTGAAACGTCGAATCCGAAGCCGTGTGCGACGCCGAGTTGGTGCAAAACGCGCACCGCCGTGGATGGAAAGGCTTGATCCGGCGTGGCCGTCGCCACGATGACCGCGTCAACATCCTTCGGCGCGATGCCTGCAAACGTCAACGCCCTTTCGGCCGCCCGAGTCGCCATGCTGACCGCGGTATCTTGTTCGCTGGCGATATGACGCTGGCGGATGCCGGTTCGCGCGCGAATCCACTCATCGGACGTGTCGAACCGTTCGGACAGCTCGTCATTTGTCACTACGCGTTCAGGCAGGTAGCCGCCAAAACCAACCATAGCGGAGCGAGTCGTCATATCTATCTACTCTCAAAGCACGAAAACGGCCCCGCGCTACGAACGCAGATTCGACGCCGCTTCAGGTTGACAGCACCGCGTCCTCACGCTCCTGCCCGGCTGCGGACTTTCCGCCCGTAAGGGACGGCATATGCAGCAGGCCTTCGCGGATGCTTTCGTTGAAGCCGTGCGTGACCATATCCATAGCCACATCGAACGCCGACGCGAAGCCCTCCGCGTCCGTGCCTCCGTGGGATTTGACCACCACGCCGTTCAGGCCGACGAACACGGCCCCGTTGTAGCGCCGGGGATCCAGCCAGTCGCGCATGCGCTCCAGAGAGGGGCGAACCAGAAGATACCCGATTCGTCCCAACAGGCTGCTGGTGAAGACCTGTTTGAACAGGCCTGACGCCAGCTTCATTGTCCCTTCGCCGGTCTTCAGCGCGACATTGCCGGTAAATCCGTCGGTCACGACGACGTCCGTCGTGCCTGCCGTAATGTCGTGGCCTTCGACGAAGCCATAAAACTGCGAGGCCAGAGGGCTTTCGCGCAGCGCTTCCGCCGCCTGCCGCAATTTCTCGTCGCCCTTGAGTTCTTCGGACCCGACGTTGAGGAGCCCTATAGTGGGCGCAGGAAGGCCAAGGACGGCTTTGGCGAAGGCGCAGCCCATGACGGCGAATTCGACCAGATTGCGCCAGTCGCACGTGACGTTGGCCCCGAGGTCCAGCATCACGGCGTCACCCTTCATGGTCGGGTTGATCGCTGCCATCGCAGGGCGCGAAATACCCGGAAGGGTTTTGATGACAATCTTGGCGAGCGCCAACATGGCCCCGCTGTTGCCTGCGGAGACCACGCCAAGGGCATCGCCGTTCGCAACCGCGTCCATGGAGAACCGCATCGACGAGTCGCGAACCCGCAACGCCGCCGTGGGCTTCATGTCCATCGCAATTGCAGAAGCGGCATGCCGGATCGTGCAGATCGCCGCAGCCTTGGGGTGCTTCGGCAGTATCGCCTTCAGACGGGCTTCATCGCCGATAAGGAGAATCCGTACGCCCGGATGACGATCAGCCGCCACCGCGAGTCCCGCGACAACGACCTCAGGGCCGCCGTCGCCGCCCATGGCGTCGATCGCCAGCGCGTAAGGCTCTTCGGGCGTCCCGGACAGCACGTTGGAGCTATCAGTCATGCTCATGAACGGTTTCAGCCAATCCGATCCAAGCTGGCAGCCGCCGCGTCAAAGCGACAATAGTCTCCCCGGCGGCCGTTTTTCAGGCGCGAACTGCGACCTTAAGCGCCTTGCCGGCGGCGATGACTTCACGGCCGTCGTAGTGTCCGCAGTGGCTGCAGATGTGGTGCGGACGCTTCAGCTCGCCGCAGTTTCCGCATTCAGCGCTGGATTCGACGCGAAGAGCCTCGTGGCTGCGACGCATGCCGCGACGTGAGGGGGAAGTTTTTCTTTTAGGTACAGCCATGGGTCCGAGCCCCTCCAAACTGGAATCAGCCCGGAGCCGCATAGCGCGATGCCGGACAAAAACATCAATTGAGCGGGGGCCTCTACCAGACAGACGGTGGTTTCGCAAGAACCCAACGGTCTGTCCGGTTGCAGATCCCCGCGTCTCATTTATTTTTGACGCCGCTTCAACTGCTCCAGCGCCGCGAAGGGACGACGCGTCGAGCCACCGCTCTCTTGCTCGCCGCTCTTGTCCGCGCCGCCTTCCTCCCCCCGCCATTCCGCTGGAACTTCGACGCCTGGCTGACGCGGGTACGGATCGAGAATGAGGCCCAACTGCTCCGTGGCCGCCTCTCCAATGTCGATGTTGTCGCCGGCGTAAGGCGTCTCGTCGATGGAGTCGACATCGCTGAGATCGTCCTCGCGCATGTCTGTCTCCGGGACGAACCTGACAGCGAAGCGCTCGACCAGCGCGTCCTCGAACGGCTCCAGCGTGACGACGCAGATTTGCGTCAGGCGTGTGGTGAGCGTCGCCTCGGCGAGGACGCGCCCGCGGGATTCGGCGCTCAATCGGTAGCGGCATGAAAAGCTTGCGATCGCAGGCAGCCCGAGGCGCCGGGCCATAGCATTTCTCTCGATTTCATTGGCTTCTATCGAGACTTCCCGCGGAGCGCCCGACTGGCTGCTGCGCAACGACCGCACCAGGATCGGGCGGGAGAATTCGAGAGATTCATGATCGGCCATATTCTGCAGTCCCCCAACGCGCCCGGCGCCTGATGGCGTCGCCGTCCGACATGATTGACAGAAAGCATGCTATCAGGCACCGGACAATCAAGTCCCGCGATTTCCGATCGACGCCCGGCACGTGGCGTTAATCGGACCGCAGCGCCTGCGAAGGATAGCAGACCTCTCGATGCCAGCACGCGAAACGCCCCTGTCTCCTCCGTTTGGACTCCGACCGCGCGGCGGCCGCGCTGCGCTGGTGCCGGTGCTGGCTCTGATCGGTTCCGCGTGCCTGCTTTCGGCCTGCTCGTTCTTTCAATCGCCACCGATGCCGCGCGGCTCGCTCATCGAGGCCGATGACTATACCCAACTCAAGCCAGGCGTCAGCAACCGCGCGGACGCGATTGATCTGTTGGGATCCCCGACGACGAAGGCGACCTTCGACGACAATACATGGATTTACATATCCATGATGACCATACCGGAGCCGGCGAGCTTTCCGCGCATCACCAAGCAGCAGGTCGTCGTGCTTAATTTCGATCCGGCTGGCACCTTGCGTTCCTTACGGACGCTGGATCTGAAGGACGCCAAGAAGGTTGGCATGGTTGGCGCCGTCACCCCGACGCCCGGCACCAAGATCAACGTCATGCAGCAGATTCTCGGCAACGTCGGACGCTACAACCCAATGTCTGGCATGGGCAGCACCTTCGGCGGGTCGACTGGCCCCATGGGCAGCAACAACGGTCCTGGTCACGCCGGCTCCGGCAACACCTTGCCGTAATCGGGATTCAACGCGTCAGTTGAGCGCCTGACCACGAACGTTCAGGCGTCAACGTGGAAGCGTAATCTTTACATTGAGGCCGCCCATCCGGCTGCTCTCCAATCGGATTTCTCCCCCATGCGCTCGCGCGATGTCGCGCACGATGGTGAGCCCGAGACCCGTTCCGCCGCCGCCTCCACCGCTGCTGAACGCACGGAAGACATCCTCTCGACGGTCTGCCGGTATGCCGGGGCCGTCGTCGTCGATTTCGATCACCGCCATGTTTCGCTCTCCGCGCCCGGAGAGCCAGACGCCTGCGCCATGTCTGCGCGCATTTTCCGCGAGATTGCCGAGCATCCGGCGCATCGCGTCCGGACGCGCCTGCAGCGTAATGCCGGGACTGCAATCCACCGCATGCACCGCGACGCCGGCCCGCCGCGCCGACGCGGCTACATCGTCGAGTAGTGTGGCCAGATCCATTGTGACGGGGATCTCCGCGCCCTCTCCACGCGCAAATGAGAGGTAGCTTTCGATCATGCGCTCCATTTCCGCGACGTCGGCGACCATGTCGGCGATATCTTCGCGGAGCTCAGCGGCGTCCAGAGAACCTGCATGCGGCAACATCGCCAGAGATAGTCGCATGCGCGTAAGTGGGGTGCGCAGGTCGTGCGACACTCCGGCCAGCACGGCGGTGCGTTGTGACACGAAGCGAAGAATGCGGTCCTGCATACGGTTGAACGCCACTGCGGCCTTGCGCACTTCCTGCGCTCCTTCAGGGCGAATCGGCCCCGGATCGCGCCCAAGGCCGAACTGTTCGGCGGCTTTCGCCAGCCGACGTATCGCCCGCACCTGATTTCGCATGAACAGTGCCGCGACGCCGAATAGCAAAATCGATCCGCTAAGCGCCCACAGCACGAACAGCCAGATCTGCCCGACATCAAGGCGTTTTCGCGGCGCCTCCACGGCGAGCACGCCGTCCGGGACCTGAATATCGATGAACACCGTATGCTCGTCGCGCAGCCAGTCGATGAAAAACGGATAGGCGACGATCTCCTGCATGGCGCGAACGAGGTCATCGTCCATGGGGCCAAGCACATGCGTCGATCCGAACCGCGTTAGCCGTTGTCCGGGTCGCCACGTCATCGCCAATTGAGTGCGATTGCGCGCCGTTGTGATCAGCCACGCCCGATCGCCGCGTGCGTGGTAACGCTCCATCAAATCGAGGGACAGCGCGATCTCCGAAGCAACGCTGTCCGAAAAACGACGTGAGACGACGCGTAGGTAGTTCCCGTAGAAAAGTTCGAGAGCGATGCCCTGCGTCACCAGTAGCGGAAGCAATAGAATCAGCAGTGAACGGGCGAGAAACGAACGGGGCAGCACACGGCGCACCGATCTGTCGACGCGCTCTTCGCTCCACATGCCGCGCCATCGTAACATGCCGAAAATCGTCGCCTCCAATAGGAACCGGTCGTCAGTGGGCCAGCGGCCGCTCGGGCACCTCGAATGTCGTCGGGCGAGGCTGTTTAATCGTCAGGGCAGCCTTTGCTCTGGGCCGAAGGCAGGAGCTCGATCATTGGACCGCCATGAGAGGAACCCATTAATTTTCGCCCTATCATACACGTCCGGCAGATTGGCGGCGTCCATCGAAAGAAGGCATGGCGGCCTCGATATGCGAATGCTTGCTTCAAGAGCGGAGGCAAAGTGGTCGGAAACGTCCTAAAAGCCCGGCTTTAGAACATACCCCTTGCCCCGAATGGTGTGCAGATAGCGTGGCTCTCGCGGGTCCGGCTCGATCCTGCGCCGAAGCCTCGTCACCTGTACGTCGACAGCCCGCTCCCCGATTTCCGTCATGTCCAAGGCTATGGCGATCTCTTCGCGCGACAGCACTTCGTTAGGGCGGCGCGAGAGCGCTGCGAGAAGCGCCGCCTCGCCGCCGGTCAGATGCACCGGGCCATTTTCGCCCGTCAGCACGCCACGCGCCGGATCGAACTCGACCATGCCCAATCTTACGACACGCAGGTTATCCGCTGGCGCCGAGGGCGTTAGTCGCCGCAGATGCGCTTTCAGGCGCAGCAGCAATTCGCGTGGTTCGAACGGCTTGCCAAGATAATCGTCAGCCCCGGCTTCAAGGCCAGTGATTCGGTCCTCTGGTTCGCCACGCGCCGTCAGAAGCAGGATCGGGATGTCCAGTCCCTGTGTCCGCAGTGCGCGTGTCAATTCGAGTCCCGTTTCCCCAGGCATGGTCACGTCGAGCACAATGGCGTCAGGCAGCATGAATCCCAGCGCCTGCCGCGCCTCAAGCGCCGACGCCGAGGCGGTGACACGGAAACCGTGCTCGACCAGATAACGCTGTAACAGCCGCCGCAGGCGAGGATCGTCGTCCACCACCAGCACGTGGGCGCCTGACACGCTTTCGTCGCGCGCCACCTGAAAGGGCGCAGGCCGTTCGTCGAGAACGCTCTTGTCTCCAGCCTGCTCACTTGCCATCGCGAGATCTTCCTTTCATAGGCTCTCTCGTCTGGGGCGAACCTCCCAGAAGCGCCTTGCTCTCAGGCGTCAGCAACCCTCTGAGCACATGGCGGAATCCCGCAACGGCTGGGCCGCCTGCGTCACGATAAGCGGCGACAAGACGCTCCCGCTGCACACCGAATAGCCGTGCTTCGGCGGCTTTTCCCGTCGCAGTCAACTCCAGAAAGCGGCAGCGACGATCCTGTTTCCCGGCGCACGCCGTCACCATCCCCCGATCCTGTAATTCGGACAGCGTTCGCGCAAGACTCTGTTTCGTGACCGCCAGGGCGTCTTGCAGGGAGCCGACGGTCATTCCGGGGTGAAGCGCGAGCATCTGCAGGGCTCTATGCTGCGCGCCGCCAAGTTTCAGTTCTTCAAGCACCGGGGCTATAGCCTCGCCCATGTCGCGCGCCGTCAGGATCAACAATTCCTGCGCGAGCCTGAGCTGCTGTTCGCGTAAAAAAAGTACGCCGTCGCCGGGTGCATCCTCAGCGTCAGTCGATGTCTTGCGCTGCTCGATCGCCATGGTTCAGCCGACGCCTGGACGAAAGCGCGTAGAGAATTTTTGCCGACAGGCGCCAATACGCCGCGCGCGTTCAAGTCCGGCGTCAAGGGTGCGCTCGACTCTTCCTCGATCATCGCTCGCAAGCCACGTTGCGAACGTAGGGGCATATACGGTGGACAGGGACACGCGTTTTGTCGCCCAGGTGAAGCCTGTGGCATCGTCGCCTGCGGCTTCCCAGATCGCATTTACTGTCCTCATCGCAATACGCGCAGCAGCGGCCTGCCCGCCTGGTAGCGTCAGAAACGTCACTGCGCGGCGCTCTGCCGCCTTGTAAGGCGTCAACGCATCCAGCCGCGCCAGCACGGCGCGCCGTACGCGCCGGCTCAGGCGGGGCTCCGTTGCTTCCGCCCCCTCCATTGCGGTGAGCATCCACCGATCGGCCAGATCGCCCCAGGCTTCAGTGACCGCGCGCAGTCCGCCCGGAAACAGGAGGTCGGCGTCGGGGCCAGCAGCTCTCTGAAGGGTCGCTATCGACCAGCCTGCCTGCCCGGCCTCTTTGGCGAACGCTTTCAGCGCCGAGTCGCGTTCCTCGCTGCATTCGATCGCTCGGGGGGCGGCGAGGCGCGTCGCCAGCCCGATCACGAACGGGCGCCTTGAATCTGGTCAAGCCGGAGATGGCGTTCGGCTTCAGTGTCAAAGCCGATGAGACGCAGATCGGTCATGCGCATTGGGTACAGAACGCCATCAAGGTGATCGACCTCGTGTTGCAGCACATTCGCCTGAAATCCGCCGACTTCGCCGGCGACTCGGTCGCCCCGCCGATCATATCCCTCATAGAAGACCCGCGTGTAGCGCGGCACCCAGCCGCGCAGGCCCGGAATAGACAGGCAGCCCTCGAGGCGCAGCGTCGTCTCGACGCCTGAAGGCTTTAGCACCGGATTCACCAGCACCTTGACGCTGTCGTCCTGATCGCTCTCTTCCTCGACGCGGCCAGGTGGTGTGCGATATACAATTATTCTTTTTGAAACATGCACTTGTGGAGCCGCGAGTCCAGCGCCAGCCGCATCAAACATCGTCTCGATCATATCGTCGATAAGGCTCTGCACAGCGGGATCGTCAATCGCGTCGACGCTCTGGGCCGGTGTGAGAAGCACAGGGTGCCCCATGCGTGCTATCTTGAGTAACGCCATAAGACAAAGACCACCCCTGCAGACTGCACGAACGATAGCCCGATGCGCCGTTCAGGAAAACGTGTTCAGCGGAATCGAGTTGTCTTTTCCTGTTCGTCCGTGCTAAGCAGCGGCCCTCTTCGACGTAAGGGCGTCTCAGGTCGCCGCTTTCGTCCTTACCAATCGGCATGAATCCGGCGCGCCGTCACGGTCACCAGGTTCGATCAGGAGTAGACCACGCAGTGCAGGTTCTCGTTCGCGACAACAATGTCGACCAAGCTCTCAAGGCGCTCAAAAAGAAAATGCAGCGCGAAGGTATTTTCCGCGAGATGAAGCTTCGTCGTCATTACGAGAAGCCGTCCGAGCGTCGTGCGCGTGAAGCGGCCGAGGCCGTGCGTCGCGCCCGCAAGATGGAGCGTAAGCGTCTCGAGCGCGAAGGCTTCTAATCCGCCTTTTCTGGACAGATTATGCGTAAAACCGGCTTCGTCTGAAGCCGGTTTTTTTTTGCCTTCTCTGATGCGGCAAGCTGAACCGACGCAGGAGAACCCACTTCGCGTGTCCGGCGGTTTGCCTTGTCGTGCTGGGGTTCGAGCGAGCAGGTTGATGAAGCGCGAGACTGACATTTCTGGCGCGTGTCTGTAGAGACGCCGATTTTTTTGCCCGTTCTGGCGCTCGCCCGGTCATGTAGCCATGCACGGGTGATCATGAACTTTCCTATCAGACCATAGGAGTTTTTTCCCTCGAGTGTTCAAGAGGGGCTCGCAGAGAGATTTGTGTCTGAGGCGTGAAATAGGGGGTTGCAGAGACGAATCCTCTCGGCTACATAGCCCCTCGTCCGCACCCGTAGCTCAATTGGATAGAGCACCAGACTACGAATCTGGGGGTTAGAGGTTCGAGTCCTTTCGGGTGCGCCAGATTATTTCTGAAAATTTTTGAAATTGACCTTTCGGTCTTTTTCCTTGTCAGAAACTTCCCAACTCACTCCGGACACATCCCATACGGTGCCTGGCCCGCGCCACTTGCAGGCTGTGATGTCCACTCGCTGCTCACGTTAGCGACGTCTGGCCTCAGGCCAGGACAGGGTGTCTGGCGGCGCTGAAACCGTTTCACGCTCTTATCCCCAACATGATCGAGATCCGGCTGCGACGCGAGGCGCTGAGGGGGGCGTCACACGTCTGGATGGCTACCTCGCCAAGGCTCTCGCTCAGCGCTGGAGCTTGCGCTCGACGAGCACCAGCAGATCTCCCGTGGAGCGCGCCAGGCGGTCCGGCTTCGTGGCCACGAGAGCGTCACCTTTGCGCAGGAACGAGATGGCAGTGGCAAGCTGCGGGCGACTGTCCTTCACGGCACTGATCCGTTCGGAGAGCACCTTCTCGCAACCTGCCGCCCGAAGATCCCGCCCCTGCGCAGCAAGGCCCGCGTCCTGATCGGTGGTGCTGACGCGCGCGTATCCGATTTTCACGGCAAAAATGTTCCAATAGAGCGCCTTGGGATTATGCCACACAGTCCCAAATTCCGTACAACGCGTGTGGAGCAATAAACAGGGAGTCCCGCACTGCTCCGCTAGGCATGCCCGGGTGAAACGTTTTGGGTGCGTTACTCGTACGGCAGGTCTAGGGATTGTTGGTGGAACCGGCTTGATGCGGCTGGATAAATTCTTGTTTTGAAATGTGAAATTCGTAGTAATCGAATGGTGCTGGGCCTAGTTTTTCATATGTTATCTAATTACCATTGCAATGGGGGAAGCAGAAGGTTCGATTTCGGCCGCAAACCTTACAGTCCTGACCTCACTCGCTGATACTCCCCGAGGAATGCGCTTCATATTGGCGTGTGGCCAAACCGGAGCGTCGCTCCGGCTTAAGCCTGAGCCGCAGGCGTCGAGAAACCGGAACATACGCCCGTCGCCCTGAAAGCCGTGTCGTCGCAGGAAGGCATGGATGTCATGGCCCGTGGTCACTCTGGCTTGGGCCAGTTGATTTTCTGCGGCCTCTGCGCCTCGCACCGCGAGAGCGCCTCACGAACGGCCAGACCGAGTTCCTCGTCGGATGCGGACAGGGAAATGTGTATCCGCTTGTCCTGATGCTTCGCATTGTCAGGCCACGCGCTGTGTCCGCCGGCGCGCCGCTTGCTCGCCGTGAGAATAATGATGTCGTCGACCCGGTAATGCCAGGTTCCGAACACCAGATCGCATCGTTTGCCGATATCGACGACTTCCTTGTAGCCGTAGGTTGTGGCGATATCGGCCTCGAAAGCCCGACGCCGCGCTTCGGAGACAGGCTTCATTGCGTCAAGCCCATCGGAATCGATCGGCCCTGTCGGGTTGCCGAAATACTCGCTGGTCTCGATGGCCTTGCGGAAGTTCTCGCCGATCCATTGCGGCGTGGCCTCCTCCCACGACGCATGCGCGCACCAGCCCGTGCGCGAGAAGTGCTGCCCACCCCAGGTTTCCAAAGATTTGATCGAGATATATTTTGGCGAAAGAACAACATCTGCATTTTTTCTGTGCAGCCAGGCGATGCGCTCGGGCGTGAGGTAGGGGTTATTCATGTGATGGCGTCGATCTCGAAGGTCAGCGGTTTGTTCGCGGCGCCATAAGACACCATTTTGGCGGCGGCCCCATGGTAAGCCAGACAGATCTGCTCCCATTGTGCGTCCGTAGTCACCGGTTTGTCGTCTGCGTCTTTGTCGTCACGCACGCCAAGTTCAAACGTATAGGATTTGATGTCAGCCTGCTGGAAACGCACGACCTGGTTCGTTCCTTCACGGCTTGCGTCATTATCATACGTCATCGCCATTTTCTTCAGATCGGCCCATATCCGGTATTTAATATTAACCGGCTTGTCCCTTAAGGTGTCGAGGCCCGTGTTGATCGTCTTGTCGCTGACGGCGTTGCCAGATTTCTCATTCCAGTGATCGAAGACTTTCCAGTTGGACTTGTGGTCCTGCAGCCAGACATAGGACCCGTCCGGGCTGCCGCCGTTGAGCTTTTGCTGCACATACGCCTCATATGGGGTTCCCTGAAGCGTCGGACCAACGCCGCCGCCTGACGCGTTCCAGACGATCCCGTCGGTCTTGTAGGCGTCAGGCCAGTCTCTCTGGTTGACGATCTGCCATTGCGCGTTGGCGGCTGTAATCTGCCCCTTGTTGGTCACCGTCTTCGGCACATCACGCTTGAACTGGTCTATGTCCTTGCAGGGCTGCTGCGGGTTGTTCTGGTCGTCCATGACGACGGAATTCACAACGCCCTGATCGACGGTGGCGCTCAACATCTGCGCGCCGCCCTGTATCAGAACGTTGCGCGCATCCTGCGTCGTCCAGGCGTTTTCCATCAGGGGCTGATACAGCATGCTCGCTACGATATTGCGGGCCTGATCGCTCGAACTGGCGAGGTTCGTGATGTAATCGCCAAACGAGGCGTTTGCGGGTAGCGCCTGATAGGCGCCGGTCTCGCTCGCCCAGTCGGTGGAATTCTGTCCCTGAACGACCTGCCAGCCGCGCGAGAGGTTGTATAACGCTGCGCCCGCCGTCTGCAGTTCGGCGTCACTCGGCGGCAATTGGCCCCAGTCGGCGTAGACGTTCTGGATCTGGGTCTTCGCGGCGTCGCTCTGGGTCAAGGTCTGCACCGCGCCCCAGAACGTCGTCTGACGCGCGCCAATCTGTTGCTCCACACTGCTGATCCACGCGTCGTTTGTAGGGACGGTCTGTCCCGTGACGAACTGCACCTGCTGTTGCAGGATGTCTGAGTCGAGCGTCGCCAGTCCCTGATACGCAACAGCGCTTCGAATACCCTGCAAAGTTGCTCCGTTCGCGAGGTTCGCCTGCCGAAAAATTAATAACTTACTTCCCCTACGGCACCCTGTTCGTTGTTGATTTTTGAGAAATATTTCGAACTGGCAGAGCATCTATCGACAACGAGTGGCGCTCATCAGATTGAGGTGCGGGGCGTTTCCCTGATGTTGCAGGCGCCCTTGGCTTTCAGACGTCAATGATGATGATCTTCCCGTTAACCTCTGACGATAGGAAAGCGGTTCCGTGACCTCAGAACGCGGCGCCGTCGATCACCGTGACGACGCCATTGTTGCGCGTTACTGTTGGATCGTTGAGGTTGCCCGACGCACGCTGCTCAGGACACGATACAGCCCTCGGCTGGCGCGAGAAATAAGCGTCATTAACAGCTATATTGTGCCGGGCGGCAAGGTAAGCCAATTGTGCGTAGCGCCACACGAGTTGCGGTTCACAGGCGAGCATTGGCTCCAGTTGTAATGCAGTCGCGCCGTCCAGACGGGCGTCAAAGCGAGCCTGTTCCGCCGTAAAAGGTGTTGCTTCCCAGCTTAACGCCAGACGTGCGTCCGCACGCAGCTGCTCAGTGTCAAGAAGTTGCACGGTTACGCCAAAAGCCAGCAGCCATAACCGCCACCGAGTGAAGACCGCAAAGCGTACACAGGCAATCATTGCGAGATCCAGAACTGGCCAGATCAATCGTAGACTGACCCTGCATTGATCAACCGTGTCAGCGACGTGGACAAGCGAAAAGTAACGCAGCCAGTTGGCGATCACGTGGCCCTGGGTTGCACCAAGAGCCAGCGCCAGAACTGCGAGAAGCAAGCCGCCATGGTTTCTGATCGCTACGATCAACTGCAATCGTACTTGAGCGAACAAGAGCAGAACTGCCGGCATCACGATCAGTCCGGCGCCCGCATAAGCGACGCCGGCGTCGACGCTGGGTAGTGAGTCGGAAATCCACGTCCACCGCGGAACAAGGCGAACGACGGGTCCGAGAAAATCGCGTAGCAAAAGGGGATACAGTGCGACGTGATTAGGTTGAACCGCGTCCAGACCGATCATGCGAGCCAACAGACGGATCGCAAGTAGCGTCATGCCCAGGGCGCAGCTTGACGCGGCTGCTGCGGGCCACTGTCCTCGCAGAAGCGGCGTCAACACTCCGGCGCCGAAGACTGCGAGCACCATCAGCATCAGGTAGGGATGGATAAGCAAGCAGGCGATCGACAATGTGGACAGCGCCACCAAAAGCCGAAGCGAGGTTTGGCTGTGGCGGACAAGACGAAAGTAGAGCCCGAACGCTGTTAAAACGACGAAATGACCTGTGAGCGCCTGCTCCGCAGGCTCAGCGACAATATGAGGTATGCCGATGGACAGTAATGCGACCGCCACGGCTGAGCCGATGTCGCGGCAGCCTGTGCCGCGCAAAGCGAAGGCAGCTGCGATCGGCTGCATCAGGTAAGAGAGCGCCAGATATGGACCAAGCGATTGTTCCACCCACGGCGTGAGCGGATGAAGCGCTTTGAAAATAATTGCGACGAGGGGATTGCTGTCAGTCAGTGATATTGAAACACCGTTCGCCAGTTTTGGCGCTTCCAGAAGCGGCCAACTCCATGGCTGGTGCAGAAAATAAAGTAACCCTGTCATATGTTGCAGATCGTCGAATGTAGCCGCTCGTGCTCGCAACAATGACGGGTCGTTCAAATATTGATCGGGGACGCCGATCAATCCGGCGGGCAGCTTCCCGGTGATTACACGTAAAGGCAAACAGCGGAGCGCGAAAGCGAGACCAACGACAGCGGCCAACCCGTAACTAAAAAGACGAACGGTCAAGGCGCGTAAAGTGACGATTTTCACAATTTTATACCTGACACGATTGCGGTCTGGTCAACGGCTCGACCATTTTAGTCACGAGGTCAACAGTGAATTCAACTCATTTACGCGAGATTATGACTGCATAAAATAGCACACTTGGAATTATTTTCTATTCGGGAGAAATGCCATGTGCTGAGCAGCCAGATTTTCAAATATTGTCGGGTGTGAGGGGCTTTGAGGCTCCAACGAAGATACAAAAATCTCATCGAAAAACGTCAACATCGGACGTTGAAGCCAAAAACTATCGACGGCGTTGAACGTGCGTAGGTTAAATGCATTTGTGAGTGTCATATTCCTCCCCGATTATTTGCAGAGATACTCGGTTTCATGTGAGGTTGCCGACTCAAGGTGGTCAGACATGCGCTGCATGGGTCCAATCCTTGCGGCGTCAATAGTGTCAGCCTTCAGGAACCTCGAAAGTTCTTTTTATGTCAGGAAGGAAGGGCGAAAGCCGCTCGTCTGTTTCGTTCAAGCTGTCCCTCACCCCTCATCGCCAGCATCCGCCCCGAGTATCCTCGCCCTGACCTCATAGGCCCGCACACCCCTCAGCCCCGCTACGCCCCCTTCATGCCCGTTATCCGTGGCGCGGAGGTGGTCATTTTTTGAATAAAATATCCGATATTTATTTTCAATTATATATAATTAGTTATAATTGAAACTAACTATTCTTCAAAATTAATATGTTGTCGATTTATGTACGGATTTATAATATAAATATACCTGCGTCTGCAGTGATATTGACCCCGCTGTGATTTCCTCACCGGTCACACCTCCTTCAAACATTTTGACTCCAGATCGTTCCGGGGTTTAAGCTCCAATCAGGTGAGCGCCCGTCAGCGGCGGCGCGGCGCGTTACGGACCCGACATACGACGAATCAACGAAGGTTCGTCAGCCCGATCAGGGCGTGATGTCTGCGCTCGCGCACGCATCATTCGGAACCGATTGTGGACAGAGGCTTCCTCAAGGCCGGTCACGCGCCGACATTGCTCGCCGCCTTTCTCTATTTCGACGTGTCGTTCATGGTCTGGGTGCTGCTCGGCCCGTTGGGCGTTGCGATCGCTCACGATCTGCATCTTGACCCGGCTCAAAAAGGGCTTCTGGTTGCGACGCCCGTTCTGGCGGGCGCAGCCTTCCGCGTCGTGGCCGGAGCAGCCGTGGACCTGTTCGGCCCGTACCGGACGGCGATCGCAGCGCAGCTGATCGTGATCGTCGGGTTGTGGACGACGTGGCTGATGGCTCCGCATAGCTATTCTGCGATGTTTGGTGTGGCGCTTGTCCTGGGCGTTGCAGGGGCGTCCTTCGCCATCGCGCTTCCGCTGGTGTCGGGATGGTACCCTGCGCGTTATCAGGGGACAGCGCTGGGGATCGCAGGCGCAGGCAACTCAGGCACGGCGCTGGCGGCGCTGTTCGCACCCGGGCTTGCAATGCTTGTCGGATGGATCAACGTTCTGGGGCTTGCAAGCGTACCGCTTGTCGTTGTTCTCGGGGTTTTTCTGGCGCTTGCGCGGGAGCCGGCTCGTCGTTCAGACGCCGGCGGAATCGCATCGTGGTGGCCGGTGCTTCGGTCTGCCGACTGCTGGTCCCTGATGCTGTTCTATGGCGTGACGTTCGGCGGTTTCGTGGGACTCGCCTCGTTCTTGACCATATATTTCAATGATCAATACGGACTTTCTCCTGCCATGGCCGGGGCCTGCACGGCCGCCATCGTCTTCGTGGGATCGTTCGTGCGGCCATTGGGCGGCGCCTTGGCGGACAGGATCGGCGGTACGCAGGCTCTCACCCTGCTCTACGCCGCCGCCGCCGCCATCTTTGCAGTGATCGCAATCGGGCTGCCGTCTATTATGCTGGCATTTCCGACCTTTTTTCTTGGCATGATCGTGCTCGGGCTCGGTAACGGCGCCGTGTTTCAACTGGTCCCGACGCGATTTCCTCACAAGGTTGGCATTCTGACTGGCCTCGTCGGCATGAGTGGCGGAGTGGGCGGATTCTATCTTGCCGCCTCCCTGGGCGCGGCGCGTCAGGCAAGCGGCTCATACGGGCCCGGCTTTCTCGCCTTTTCTGGCGTCGCATTGCTTGCTCTCGTGTGTGTCCTGTTCTGCAGGCGGCGTTGGACGCAGCAGCCGGCGCCCTGGGGCGCAGCGGAGGCCGCACAATGAAGTTGCGCGCGTTGGGTTTCGCGCCGCTCACCGGGTTTGTGCTGGCGGCCCCCGCCCACGCCACGCCCGGGGGTAGCTCCGATTATGGCGTATTCAGCGCAGGCAATGGCGCGGCCGCAGGTTTTGGGATCGTGGGGGCCGCCGGACAGGCCCGCTGGGCCGAGGACTGGTCCTCCCTCACTTCGACGCCACCGGAGCGTCGTCGCGAGGACTGGTTCAACCGCCTCAAGCACGTGAAACTGACCGACAAAGGGGACGTCTGGATCTCGTTTTCGGGTGAGGAGCGGCTTCGCTACATCTTCGAGAATCAGCCCGTCATGGGAACGGCTGGCAAGACGGACGCCAGCCGCCTTTTGCTCAGAAGTCAGTACGGCGCGGACCTGCATCTCGGAGAGCATGTCCGTGCTTATGCAGAGTTCCTGTATGGGAACGCTGGCGGGTCGAACTATTATGGATATCAGGCTGGCACCCAGCGCGAACGCCTTGATCTTCAGCAAGGCGTCCTCGAGATCAAGGGCGCACTGCTTGGAGCGAAAACCGGCGTGATAGGCGGCAGGCAGGTGTTTCTAGACGCGCCTGTTTCCATGCAGTCCGCACGCGACCTGACCAACGTTCAGCAGACTTGGGACGGATTTCGCGGTTATGCGATCTGGAAAAGGTTCAGGGTCGATCTGTTCGATTTCGTTCAGACCAACAAATTGCCTCTTGGCGTGTTCTCCGATGGCACGAATTACAATGCGCGCATGTATGGCGCCTACACGTCCACAGCCCTGCCCGCATTCACGCTGATGGGGCACAGGAACCAGCTGTTCGCCGACGTCTTTTACATTGGTTACCTTTACGGCGGCGCGCTGGCCGCTTTGCCGACCGCAGCGCAGGGAAAATCACAGGCCGGGTCGACGCGTCGTGACAATGTCGGAGCGAAGCTCTGGGGTACGGTCGGCCCGTTTGGCGTCAATCTGACCGGCGTCTTTCAGGGCGGGCAATTTCGCCCGGCGAATGAGTCTCAGCCTACGCGCGCGGTGCGGGCCTACGCCGTCAACGCCGCCGTCATCTACGACAGGCGAGACCTCGCCTGGCGTCCGTCGGTTGGTGTTCAGGCGGATCTGTTCTCAGGCGGATCTTATCATTCGAAAGACGGCGCGGTCGGGACATTCGCGACGCCGTACTTTCCGTTGCCCTATTACAACGACGTCACGTTGTCCCTGACGTCGCAGAATCTCGTTGGCTTAGGGCCAATCATGGATTTTGCGCCGACCAAAAACTTCCACATCAAGCTGCATGTTCCGCTATTCTGGCGAGCCAGCACCAATGACGCCGTCTATGCCGTCGGCAAGACCTACACATGGCGCGACAACCTGTCGGGCGGCTTTATCGGCACGATCCCGCAGGCGCAGGCGGCATGGAATTTCGCGCCGCACTGGACCTGGACAGAGGATCTCGCGGGCTTCGTGGCGTCGCATGGAATGCATCAGGCTGGCGCAAAGAACGGCGTCTTCATCATGCAAACCCTGGCCTTCAGATTCTAAGCAAAGGACACCCGAACCATGGCGGAAAAACCGAATATCATCGTCGTCGGCAACGGCATGGTCGGCCATTACTGCGTCGAACAGCTTGTAGCCCATGGCCTGCATGAGAATCACCGCATCCATGTTTTCGGTGCGGAGAAACATCCGGCTTATGATCGCGTCCATCTCACGGAATACATGACCGGCCAGAACGCTCTTTCCCTGAGACTGCACCGGGACGATTTCCATGCAGCTCATGACATTGCGTTGCATCTGGGCGTCAACGTCACCGACATCGATCGCGCCGCGCGCATCATCCAGACTGACGCAGGGCCATATCCCTATCAGTCGCTCATCATTGCGACGGGGTCCTACCCGTTCGTGCCGTCGGTTCCGGGTAACACCGGCAGCGCAGGGCTGGTCTATCGCACGCTCGACGATCTCGACGAGATCCGCGCGGCAGCCAAAGATGCGCGCCATGGCGTCGTGATCGGCGGCGGATTGCTGGGGCTTGAAGCCGCCAATGCGGTCAAGTCGCTTGGTCTCGACGTCTCGGTCGTGGAGTTTGCGCCGCGCCTGATGCCGGTGCAGCTCGACGCAGAGGGCGGCGCCGCGCTCCGTCGTCGGATCGAAGCGATGGGCATCGAAGTTCGGACCAGTCACGTCACGCAGGGCATCGAAACCGGAGATTCTCGCCGTCACAAGCTTACATTCGCCAATGGCGACGTTCTGGAAACGGACCTCGTCGTATTTTCGGCGGGCATTCGACCGAATGACAAGATCGCGCACGCATGTGGACTTACGTTGGGCCTGCGTGGCGGCGTAGCGATAGACAACCACTGCCGCACCTCCGACCCCCATATCTTTGCGATCGGTGAATGCGCTGCGTGGCAGAACCGTTTGTTCGGCCTTGTCGCCCCCGGTTATACCATGGCGCGCACGGCGGCGGCCGTGATCGCGGGTGAGGACGCGGCCTTCACAGGGGCTGACATGTCCACGAAGCTCAAGTTGCTGGGCGTTGATGTTGGTTCGATCGGCGACGCGCACGGCGCCGAGGAAGGCTCCACAAGCTATCGCTTCATAGGGGAGGCGGACGGATCCTATCGCAGGCTGGTGCTCTCGGCGGACGGGTCACGGGTTACGGGCGCGGTTCTGGTCGGCGACAATGCGTATTACGACACGATCCTGCAGTTTGTTCAGAACGGCATCAAGCCGCCTGCAGATCCTGCCGCGCTGATCCTCCCGCGTGGCGAAGGGGCGGAGCTTCTGGGAGCGAGCTCGCTTCCGGATACGGCCATGATATGCTCCTGCCACAACGTCACCAAGGGCGCGATCTGCTCCGCGCTCGATAATGGCTGTACCGATCTCGCGAGCCTCAAGGGGATCACCAAGGCCTCCACGGGCTGCGGAGGGTGCGCGGCGTTGTTGAAAAGCGTGTTCGAAACAGAGCTTTCCGCCCGCGGGATCGAAGTGGATCACTCGCTGTGCGAGCATTTCTCGCACACGCGGCAGGAGCTGTACTCCCTCGTGCGAGTACACGGCATTCGCACGTTCGAGGACCTGATGGACCGTCATGGCAACGGCGGCCTGGGGTGCGATATCTGCAAGCCCGCCGTGGGCTCGATTCTCGCATCCGCATGGAACAAGCCGATCACCGATCCGGCTTATATTCCGCTGCAGGACACGAACGATACGTTCATGGCCAACATGCAGAAGAACGGCACATATTCGGTCATGCCGCGAATTGCCGGGGGCGAGATCACTCCGGACAAGCTGATCGTTCTCGGCTCGGTCGCCCGCAAATATGGCCTGTACACCAAGATAACCGGCGGACAGCGGATCGACCTGTTCGGGGCGCAGATCCATCAGCTTCCCGATATCTGGGGTGAACTGATCGAGGCCGGGTTCGAAACCGGCCATGCATATGGAAAATCAACACGGACCGTAAAATCCTGTGTCGGCAGCACATGGTGTCGCTACGGCGTGCAGGATAGCGTAAGTCAGGCGCTCGATATCGAGAACCGTTACAAGGGGCTGCGCTCTCCGCACAAGCTCAAGTTCGCCGTCTCGGGCTGCACACGCGAATGCGCTGAAGCACAAAGCAAGGACGTTGGCGTCATCGCCACCGAAAACGGGTGGAATCTCTACGTCTGTGGAAATGGCGGCATGCGCCCCCGTCACGCCGAGCTTTTCGCGACTGATCTCGATTCTACAACGCTCCTGAAATATATCGACCGTTTCCTGATGTTCTACATCCGTACCGCTGACAAGCTGCAACGCACATCCGTTTGGCGGGAGGGTCTCGAGGGCGGTCTGGATTACCTCAAGGACGTCATCATTCACGACTCGCTCGGCATTGCCGAAGAGCTTGAGCAGCAGATGCAGGCTGTTGTCTCCACGTATCATTGCGAATGGCGCGACGCGCTTTCGGATCAGGAAAAACTCAAGCGCTTCCGTACATTCGTGAACGACAGCCGTCCTGATCCGAATATCGCGACTGTGCCCGAACGCGACCAAGTGAAGCCAGCCGATAATACGCCAGCCTCTCCAATCGCCCTCGGACCGCAGGATTGGAAGGCGTTGTGTGGCGAGAGCGATCTGGTCGCGCGTTCCGGCGTCGTCGCGTGGGACGACGGCGCCCAGATCGCCCTGTTTCTGATTCCGGAAAGCCACGGTCGTTCAGCGGAGGTCTTTGCCGTCGACAATCACGACCCGTTCTCGAACGCCAACGTCATCGGCCGCGGTATCATAGGCGATATTGCAGGGCAATTTGTGGTCGCCTCCCCACTATACAAGCAACACTTCCGCCTGCGCGATGGCGTGTGTCTTGAGGATCAGACGAAGCGGCTGCGGACTTGGGACGCACGTATAATCGAGGGGCGTGTCGAGGTCCGCGCACGGGATAGAGCCGCGGCGCGGCAGTCGGATCTGGCGCCCGTCTGACCGATGATGCGTCAGGATATCCGTTCAGCCTGTCCTTATTGCGGTGTCGGCTGCGGCATTGTTTTTGAGGTCGAGGGCGGACGGATTGTCAAATTGCGTGGCGATCCGGAGCATCCGGCCAATGGCGGGCGCCTATGCACGAAAGGAAGTTCCTGCGACCTACCGATCACGTCGTCGGCGCGGCTTGATCGCGCACAGATCAGACGAGATCGTACTGCGCAGCCGGTCGCCACAGCAATCGACGACGCGATTAATGAAACCGCCCGTCGATTGCGCGCAATCCTCGATGCGCACGGCCCGGACGCCATCGCGCTTTACGTGTCCGGCCAGATGTCGATGGAAGCGCAATATCTCGCGAACAAACTCGCCAAGGGCTATATCCGTACACAGCATATCGAATCCAACTCGCGCCTGTGCATGGCGGCGGCGGGGGCCGGTTATAAACTCTCGCTCGGCGCCGATGCGCCTCCCGGGTCGTACGAGGACTTCGACCAGACCGATCTGTTCTTCGTCATCGGCGCGAACATGGCCGATTGTCATCCGATCCTTTTTCTGCGGCTGCTTGATCGAAAACGGGCCGGTGCAAAGTTGATTGTGGTCGACCCCCGGCGCACGGCCACCGCTGAAAAGGCCGACCTTTTCCTGCAGATCCGTCCCGGTACGGATCTCGCGCTGCTGAACGGCATCCTGCATCTGCTGGTCGCATGGTCAGCAATCGATGCGGCGTTCATCGCGGCGCATACGACGGGCTGGGACGAGATGCCCGTATTTTTGGCGGACTATACGCTCGACCGCTGCGCCGCCATCACCGGGATCGAACCGGACAGGATCGAGCAGGCTGCCCGATGGATTGCGGATGCGGGCGACTGGATGAGCCTGTGGACGATGGGGCTCAACCAGAGCGTCACGGGCGCATGGAACACCAACGCCATCTGCAACCTTCATCTTGCGACGGGCGCTATCTGTCGGCCCGGCTCAGGCCCATTTTCCCTGACCGGCCAGCCCAACGCCATGGGCGGGCGCGAAATGGGCTACATGGGGCCGGGCCTGCCGGGGCAGCGTTCTGCGCTGGTGGCGGAAGATCGCGCGCTGGCCGAACAATTGTGGCGCCTCCCGCCAGGAACTATCCGTGCGGAAGAGGGCATTGGCGCTATCGGGATGTTCGACGCGATGCGGCGGCAGGATATTCGCGCCTGCTGGATAATCTGCACCAATCCCGTTGCGACCGTCGCCCGGCGCGCCAACGTCGTGGAGGCGCTGCAGGCGGCGGATTGCGTCATCGTGCAGGATGCCTACGCAGATTCCGAAACAGGCCGCCATGCTGATATTCTGCTTCCTGCGGCGCTTTGGGCCGAAGCTGACGGCGTTCAGGTCAATTCCGATCGGACCATGACACTGACGCGCCAGGCGGTCGCATCTCCGGGAGACGCCCTCGCGGACTGGGAGCTGATCGCGCGTGTCGGACGGGCCATGGGGTTTGCTGACGGATTTTCGTACGTCTCTGCGGCCGAGGTTTTCGCAGAGGCAAGTCAGTTCGCGAACCCGAGAACGGATTACGACATATCGGGAATAAGCCACGAGCGCCTTCGTCTGGGGCCGGTGCAGTGGCCGTGTGGGCCCGGGGATTCAGAGACCCGTCATCCAATCCGTTATCTTCCCGGACCGAGCTTCCCATTTCCAGATGGCCGTGCGCGTTTCCTTGCCCGCCCGTATCTTGGCGCCGGCGAACAACCCGACGATGACTTCCCTCTCGTGCTCGGTACGGGGCGTCTGCAGCACCAATGGCACACCTTGACCAAAACCGGCCGTGTGGAGAGCCTGAACAAGCTGAACGCGGGCCCGTTCGTCGAATTGTCGCCGCATGACGCCCGGCGAAATAAGATCAAGCCTGACGACCTCGTCGAGATACGCTCGCGCCGTGGGCGCGCCGTGCTGCCCGTGCGGATTACGGACCGTGTCGGCCCGGGCGTCTGCTTTGCGCCTTTCCACTGGAACGACCGCTTTGGCGATGACCTTGCAGTCAACGCTCTGACGCCCGATGCGGTCGATCCCGTTTCGTTGCAGCCCGGCTTCAAATTATGCGCGGTCGCCATCGCCCGGGTCGCGCCGCCGAAAGAGGAGGCCCAACTCATGCCTGCCGACGCCATCCCGGACCGGATCGCCGCGCATTTGGGCCTCGCGCCTCACTCGACGTCTTACCTGTCCGCTCCTGCGGCCAACTGGCTGTCGGGCTTCCTTGAGGGCCTGCGCCTTTCGCCACCCGACGGTCAACTCCCTGTGGTGCCGGATCATGCGCCGCTGACGACTGCTGAACGACTTCGGGTCGACGGTCTGTTGTCCGGTCTCTATTCGCGGGCAAGAAGCAGTCTGCAAATCGTGGACCCTGCGCCGGAAGACGACTCTGGCTACGACATCACGGTGTTCTGGGCCTCCCAGACCGGCCGCGCCGAGACAGCGGCCACAGAAGTCGCCCAGGGGTTGAAGGACGCGGGGCGGCGCGTTTCCATAGCGTGCCTGGATACAGTCTCGGCGGACAGGCTGCCAAACGGGCCGGTCGTTTTCGTAACGTCGACATTCGGAGATGGAGACCCTCCGGACTGCGCAATCGCGTTCTGGAACGGGTTGCACGCGCGCAACGAGCCGCTGGACAGCACTTCGCACGCCGTGCTTGCGCTGGGTGACTCCACCTACGGGCGCTTTTGCGGTTTCGGTCGCGCACTGGACGAAAAGCTTGTAGAGCTTGGCAGCAGAGTTCTTGTCGCCCGGCAGGAATGCGAACCAGATTATGAGGATGCGGTGGCCGACTGGCGACCCCGCCTGCTCGCGGCTCTGGCCCCAACGACATCGAGTGCGGTTCAGGCGCCTCCAAAGGCGAAGACGTCGCGAAGGGACGCCTCTGTCGTCGCCGTTCTCTGCCGTAATGACCGTCTGACGTCGGAGTGCTCCGGGCGGGAAACTCGTTTGATCGGTTTCGACCTGACATCCAGCGGCCTGCGTTACGAACCGGGAGATGCGCTTGGCATATGGCCGCTCAATCATGCCGAAGCAGTGGACGCGGCGTTATCCGCTATCGGCCTGCCTTCGAAGACGCCGGTCACATTGAAGCACCACGGGATTGTTTCACTTCGCGATGCATTGATCCGCCATTTCGATCTGGGGCGTCCGGCGCCAGCTATGCTCGAACGCCTTGGAACGGCAGAAGGGTATTTGCCGGAAATGCTGGCGAACGTACGGCTTTCGGCAAGTCCGGATGAGATCTCGCAGTTGTTTCGCAAGATTCAGCCGCGCCTCTATTCCATAGCGTCCTCACAGCGCCGTCATACAGCGGAGGTCCATCTGACGGTCGGCGTAAGCCACACGCCGTATCGCGGCCTCTGCTCGCCATGGCTCGCCGATCTGGCGTTGGGGGCGCCCGCGAATGTCTTCGTTCAGTCGAATGCGCATTTCAGGCTGCCCGCAGACGGCGCGACGCCGATCATCATGATCGGACCAGGCACCGGAATCGCACCTTTTCGCGGCTTTCTGCAGGAACGCGCAGCGACTCAGGCGTCGGGCCGCGCGTGGCTGTTTTTCGGGGAGCGGCATGCAGCCAGCACCTTTTATTTCGAGGAGGAGCTCAAGTCATTTCTGGTTGCAGGAACGTTGACCCGTCTCGACACGGCGTTCTCGCGCGATCAGGATGCACGCATCTACGTTCAGGATCGCATGGAGGAACATGGCGCCGAACTCTGGTCCTGGCTCACTGCCGGAGCTCACATCTACGTCTGCGGCGACGCCGCTCGCATGGCGCGCGATGTGGATGCAGCCTTGCGCCGTCTTGTAGCGCGCCACGGCGACATGAGCACGGGCATGGCGGATGCGTTCGTCTCGGACCTGACGCGCGCAGGGCGTTACCGCCGGGACGTTTACTGAGCCGTGCGCGTGCTTCTTGCCGATGAAAACTCCCGACGCGTTAATGCGCTCTCCGATCTGCTCGCGGCCGATGCCTCGCTCACCCTCATCCGTCTGAGCGCAGGTACGGCGCTGATCGACGCCGTGCGGGAATTTCAGCCCGATATCGTGCTCGTCGATCTGGCGCGGCCTGACCGCGATGCACTCGACGGCGTGCGCGCTCTGTCCGGATCTGACATGGAACGGCCAGTGGCGCTGTTCGTCGATGAGGACGATGAGCATCTGATGGAAGACGCCTTCGAAGCTGGCGTATGCTCCTATAATGTCATCGATACGCCACCCCGCGACGTCAAGCCGCTGCTTCGAGCGGCGATTTCACTTTACGCGCGCTTTCGGCGCACACAGCGCGCGCTCGATACGGCGCAGAAAACGCTTTCCGAACGTGATCTGGTTGATCGCGCCAAAAAGCTTTTCATGAAAAACGAGCGTTGCGGCGAAGCCGAGGCATACCGCTGGTTTCGACGGCAGGCGATGCGTGAAGCCCGTAAGATTGTTGACGTCTGCGCAAGTTACCTCGACGCGCAGGCGCCCGCCGCCGAGGACACCAGTAAAAAATGACCGCATCCATTCGCATAGGCCTGCTCCGTCTCGCCGACAGCGCGCCCGTCCTCGTGGCTGAGCATCTCGGGTATTTCCGCCGCAACGGGCTCGATGTCTCTATCAGGGTTGAACCAT
This sequence comes from Acetobacter nitrogenifigens DSM 23921 = NBRC 105050, assembly GCF_000429165.1. Lineage (GTDB taxonomy): Bacteria > Pseudomonadota > Alphaproteobacteria > Acetobacterales > Acetobacteraceae > Acetobacter > Acetobacter nitrogenifigens. The sequence continues at coordinate 165,105 of NZ_AUBI01000006.1, forward strand.
CCTGGTCGAATATCGCCGACGGTCTTGCCTGGAACCGTCTGGACGCAGCCGTCGTTTTCCCGCCGCTTGCGATCATGACCGCATTGGGACGACGCGGAAGACCTGTCGCACTAAACCCTCTCATGGTCTTGTCGAAGGGTGGAAATACCATCGTTTTGCGCAAGAGCATTATGGAGGCGGAGCCGGGCGGGACGCCCCCCAGGCTTGCGGTCGTGCATCCGTACTCGACCCATTTTCTTCTTCTGCGTCGCTATTTGGCGACGAAGTCCGAGACGCCTGACAGCTTTGCACAAATCGTTGCTATGCCGCCCGATACTATGCTGGACGCGTTGCGGGACGGCGGCATCGATGGATTCTGCGCCGGACCGCCTTGGGGCGCTGCCGCTGAACATGAAGGTATTGGCGGGATTGTCGCCGGATCATCCTCAATCTGGCCGGGGCATGTCGAAAAAACTCTTGTGACGACTCGATCATGGAGCGTGACGAACCCGTCGGCCTCTGAATTACTTATTAATGCTCTTCGCGACGCCATTACTTTCTGCAACGGGATTGAGAATCGAGAAACGCTTCTGCGCCTTCTTTCAGCGCCAATCAAGGAAGGTGGTCTTGCTCTTCCTGCGGGCGCGACACGCGAAATTCTGCCGGGTGCGAGCAATAAGGATAGTATGGTTTTCGGTGGTGAGAATGCGATGGCGCTCGAATTGATGTTGGATGAAATGATTTCTCTTAAATGGGTGAATTCCGTTGAACTCTCTGGATTGAATTTTTTTGAAAAACAAAAATAATCGTACGATTTTTTATAAATTTTCTGATGAAATTTTAATTACGTAATCTGTGGCGGAGTGTTATTTCGGAAAGGCAGTGTGACATCTCGCTGTCACGGACAAAAACGACTCACGGTCAGTTCGTGACCAGCGTCATCATCCGGACGATCAAAGGCATACCGACGACGCACGGGAGAGTAATCCCAAGCGGCGCCTGGATGTGAATAAATGCCTGCTGTCCACTATGGCGAATGCAGATCGCAATGCTGGGCGACCGCCATGTAGACGACTGTCAGTTGGTGTTTCTCCGTCTTCGCGGCGTTCGTTTTTCGTTTGGAGCAAAGATATCAGCCTGTCTGCGGATGGTGCGGCATGTAGCAATGATCGCCGCCCCGGAGATTAAGGGGAGTGCGTGATTTCAAAGCGCGCTCTGGCGAACTTCAGGCGGGAAGTCGTGTAGGTCCCTGATCGATGTGGTAGGAAAACGGCATGATCGATTTCTCTCTTCTTTTAGCCTTCGTTCTGGCGGCGTCCATCCTGAGCCTCACGCCGGGTGTGGACACGGCGATGGTGTTGCGTTCGGCGACTGTCGATGGACGACGTCCAGCGATTCTTGCCGCGATCGGCATTGCGCTTGGGTGTGTGATGTGGGGTGCGGCAGTGGCTCTCGGGCTTGGCACATTGCTGCGCGCTTCCTATCTGGCCTACACGATGGTGAAAATCGCCGGAGCGGCCTACCTTATTTGGCTTGGCGGTAAGCTCTTGTTGAAACCGAGGGCAGCCTTGCGGACAGAAGATCAGTCTCCGGCGCCGGGCGGATCTGGCGCGTTCTGGCGTGGTTTCCTGACCAATCTGCTCAATCCCAAGGTGGGTGTATTCTATGTCACGTTCCTGCCGCAGTTCGTGCCAGCTGGCGCGCCGGTGGCGGGATACATATTCTTTCTGGCTTGCATCCACGTCGCCATAACGCTCGCCTGGTTTGCGGCCCTGATCACCGCCACTGCGCCGCTTGGTCGCTTTCTGCGCCAACCTGAGGCTGTCCGGGCGCTTGATCGCATTACGGGTCTGGTATTCATCGCCTTTGGGCTCAAGCTGGCGACTTCGCGAGTCTCCTGATTGTAAGCGTTGTCGACCCACGCTCACTAAAGCCGATATTTTGTCAGGATGCTCCCAGATTGGCGTGGTGGTGGTTTCAATTGAGCCGCCGCTCTTTGGCGACGCTGCTACGCCAGCGATACGGCTATGGTTCGGACGGTAACGTCGGGCGCACTCCATTTGCGTCCGGTGTCCTGAATGCAGGAAAGTTGCTCCTACAGCCGGTTAGGAGCGCGAAGCCGTCTGCTTGCAACGTGCCAGGGGCGGTCAGCCCCTCAAACCTCCCCCCAACACCTCTTCGTGTTGACTTCATAGCGCTGGACGGCCCCGAGGCATTGTGACCGAGCATCCGGACGAACGGGTCCCCAGCGCCGCGCGAGGCTTATCCCTCTGGCGTCCATGAGAGCAATGTGTCGAGCAGCCCGTTGATAGCGTCCCGCAGACGCGCGCTTTTCGTCGCATCCGCAGGCCATGGGTCATCCTCACTGGCCAGATAGGTCGATTGCGCGATTTCCAGCTGGACAGCGTGCACGCCCGTCCCTGGCGTGCCGTAATGACGCGTTGTGTAGCCTCCACGAAACCGCCCGTTCAGAACATGCGTGTAATCGGGCGACATTCCGACCTGCTCCATCACGGCATTCGACAAGGAGGCTGCGCAGGACGCGCCGCTATTGGTGCCAACGTTCAGGTCCGGCAGCACGCCCTCGAACAGTCGTTCAACCTGCGAACGGATCGAATGCGCGTCCCACAGGATCGCCCACCCATGCTTTGCTCTCAGCCGTTTGAGTTCCGCAGTAACGGCGTCATGGTAGGGGCGCCAGTAAGCCTCCGTTCGTTGCGCGATTTCTTCCCCGCCGGGCGCCTCTCCTTCGAGATAGATCGGAGTCCCGTCGAAGGTCAGATGTGGCGCAAGGCCGGTGCTCGGTCGTCCAGGATAGAGCGCCGCATCATCGGCGCCGCGATTCAGATCGACGACATATCGCGAGTAATGGGCGGTAAGGACGCCGACCCCACGCAACGCTGCTCCGTTGTAGAGATCCGGCATGTACCAGTCCGTGTCAGGAAGGCGCAGTCCGCGCACCGTCATGCGGGCCTCCATGCCCGGCGCGAGGGCCGTACCCGCATGTGGGATGGTGACTAGGATGGGGCTTGAACCCGGCGTCAGAGTGAAGACTGGAGACATTGTTTTGTGGTTCCCGATTATTTTAGATGATATAAGATTATTTTATCAATTTGAGTAAAACCTGCGGCCCCTTGCGTCACTCTTCCAGCAACGCGGCGGCGGTCATGTTAAAGCGTTCCCGCGCAGCGTCCTGCAGAGGGTGGCGCCCGTCACACACCCGCCACTCTCCAGCGCACATGACATCACGGATCGGTAAGGCCGTTCCCGCGAAAATCGCGGCGTCGAGGATCGCATCTCCCGTCAGTCCGGGAAGCGACAGCCGCGCAGCGTCGAGTGTGCAGAGATCTGCTCTTGCGCCGACTGTGATTCCCCAGAGCGTATCGCCGCCCGCGAGAAGCCCGCAGGCCTGCGCGCCGCCTTGCGCCGCCGCCCGATAGAGTGCTGCGCCTGTCGAACCGACCTCGCCTTCCGGCAGGCCGAGGCAGCGCTGTCGCCGACTGAGTCTCTGTCCGTATTCGAGCAGGCGCAGTTCTTCGCCTGGGCTGATCAGCACGTTGCTGTCTGACCCCACGCCCCACGCGCCCTTGCGTGCGATGTAATCCTGAAACGGGAAAAATCCATCACCCAGATTGGCTTCCGTGATCGGGCACAATCCGGCGACGGCGCGACTGTCTGCGGCTCGCGCGGTCTCCTCGACGTCCATATGGGTTGCATGGACAAGGCACCACCGATCATCCACAGGCGCGTTGTCGAGCAGGTAGGAGACCGGGCGCGCGCCTGTCGCCGCGAGACATTCGTCCACTTCACGCGTCTGCTCCGCGACGTGGATATGGACGGGGCCGCCATGGACCCGCCGTTCTGTAAGGCGCGCAGCGTCAGCGATATCGACGGCGCGCAGGGAATGCAGGCCGAGCCCGACGACAAGACGACTGTCGCCCACCGCGCCTGCCGCCCGTTCGGCAATCTCCATGATGGTCTCCGCGCAGGTCGCGAAGCGGCGCTGGTCAGTCTGAAGGCCGGACGCTCCGAAACCGGAGCGGGCGTATAGCGTGGGAAGCAGCGTCAGCCCGATCCCGGCATCCTGCGCCGCAGCGATCAACTGGACGGACATCTCGGCAGGGTTCGCGTATGGCGCGCCGTCGGGCGCGTGGTGCAGGTAGTGGAATTCAGCGACCTGCGTGTACCCGGCGCGAAGCATCTCGATATACAGATGCGTCGCAATGGTCCGCATGTCGTCAGGGCTGATCCGCAGCGCCAGGCGATACATCAGCGTGCGCCACGTCCAGAACGTATCCGCCGGATTCTGACGGCGCTCGGCAAGACCCGCCATGGCGCGCTGGAACGCGTGAGAATGCAGGTTGGGCGTCGACGGGATCGCGACATCCGCCCGCCAGTCGGCGCCATCGGGCGTCGCATCAGGCTCGATATGCGCAAAACGCCCGTTTTCGTCCGTCGCGATCCGCACGTTGCAACGCCATCCCTGGGGGAGGAGAGCTTGTTTCACGAATCCGATGCGGGTTTGCGTCATGCCGGTGCGTCCGCTTTTTCTGTCGTTGCGTAAACGCACCATAGCGGCTTTGATGGGGTTGTATAGACTTACCTAGAGTTCTACCGGAGGCGTTCCATGCGCATGGTATCTCGCGCAAGGGCTTTGTAAACAGGATGACGACGATGTGGGACAGGCTCTGGATTGGCGTTCATCTCGCGACGCTCGACCCGACGGCGACCCAGGATGCTTACGGCTGCATACGCGACGGCGCCATTGCGTCGCGCGACGGGCGGATTGTCTGGCTCGGGCGGCGACAGGACTTGCCGGATGCGCCCGAATCTCTTGCGCGTGAGGTCATCACGTGCAGCGCCGGGATTCATGCTGCAGATCCAGTCGGGGCGCGCATGCCGTGGGTGACTCCTGGTCTCATCGACGCGCACACGCATCTTGTTTTTGCCGGAGATCGTAGCGCGGAGTTCGAACGGCGCCTGAATGGCGTAAGCTATGAGGAAATCGCCCGGGCTGGCGGCGGCATAGCCGCGACCGTGCGCGCGACCCGCGCGGCGAACGAAGAGGAGCTGCTTGAAATCGCGCTCCGCCGCGCGCAGGCGATGATCGCGGCCGGAACCACGACGATCGAGATCAAGTCGGGTTATGGACTGACGCTGGCGGACGAGGTCAAACAGCTGCGCGTGGCGCGCGCCGTCGGCGAAAGATTGCCGGTGCGCGTGCATACGACGTTCCTCGGCGCCCACGCCCTGCCGCCGGAATTCGCCGGACGACAGGACGACTACGTCACGCATCTGATTGAAGATATGCTGCCCGAAATCGCGCGGCTCGGCCTCGCGGACAGCGTGGACGCATTCTGCGAGAGCATCGCCTTCACGGCGCCGCAGGTGGACCGGCTGTTTGCCGCCGCGCGCGAACTCGGCTTGCCGGTCAGGCTGCATGCGGACCAGTTGTCCGATGGCGGCGGAGCGTCGCTGGCGGCGAAGTATCGCGCGCTCTCGGCTGATCACGTCGAATATGTAGGGGAGGAGGGCGCCGCCGCATTGGCGGAGGCTGGGACGGTCGCCATGCTGCTGCCCGGCGCGTTCTACTTCATCCGTGAAACGCAGGCGCCGCCTGTCGATCTTTTCCGGCGTTACGGCGTGCTGATGGGGCTGGCCACAGACTGCAACCCCGGCACGTCGCCATTGTCCAGCCTGACGGCGACGATGAATCTCGCCTCCGTGTTGTTCAGGTTGACGCCGGAGGAAGCTCTGAAAGCCGTGACCCGGATCGCCGCACAGGCGCTCGGCATGTGCGGCGATATCGGCGTTCTTTCTACAGGCAGTTTTGCAGACTTCGTGCTCTGGGACGTGACTGGTCCACATGAACTGTCCTACTGGATCGGTGGCGTGACCCCCATCGCACGCGTTTTTGGAGGCGTTCCCGATGGCGTCTGATACGGACACCCTTCCGCGTCGTACCGTGTTGTCGGACCTGACTGCTGCGCGCCCTGCTTCCCGCTACGAACAGGTGAAGCACTACATCACCGAGCGGATCGCCTCGGGCGAGTGGGGCGTCGGTTCGCGCCTGCCATCTGAAAATGAACTGGTGGAAACGCTCGGCGTCTCCCGGATGACCGTGCATCGCGCTCTGCGCGAACTCATGGGCGAGGGGATCGTCACGCGCGCCCAGGGCGTGGGCACGTTTGTCGCCCGACCGGCGCCAAGGGCTGAGGTGCTCGAGCTTCGTGATATCGCCGACGATATTCAGGCGGGTGGGGGACGGCACCGATCGCGCGTCGTATTGCTGGAGACGATCCGCGCTGATGGACATCTCGCCCTCGCTTTTGACCAGCGGCCGGGCGTCAAGCTGTTCCACTCCGTGCTGATCCATTACGAGGACGACACGCCCCTGCAGATTGAAGAGCGTTTCGTCTCTCCGCATTTTGCGCCGGATTACCTTGATCAGGATTTCGCCACGACCCATCCACATCGGTATCTGTTTCAGATCTCGCCGCCGCACGAAGTCGAGCACGTGATCTTCGCCGTGACGCCGGAAGCGGAACAGCAGGCCCTCCTTGAACTCGATGGCCCGGAAGCGTGTCTGCAACTGGTGCGGCGTACCTGGGTCGAAGGGCGCGTGGTGATGCGCGGCGTGTTCACTTATCCCGGCAGCCGCTACAGTTTCGGCGGGCGACGGCAGACCTGAGTCGCAACCTCGCCATCAGGCAATCAGGGAGATTCCAGCATATGAGCCTTGAGTCCGTTCGCGCCTTCTTCGCCCAACACGCGCCCGATATCGCGCCCGTCGTGATGGAGGCGAGCACGGCGACCGTGTCGGAGGCCGCGCAGACGCTCGGCGTGGAAGACGGGCAGATCGCCAAGACGCTGGCGATAAAGGTCGGCGAAGAACGCCTGCTTGTCGTCATGGCGGGCACGGGGCGTCTGGACAATCGCAAGACCAAAGCAGCATTCGGCGACCGTCCCCGTATGCTTCCGCCCGACGAGGTGCTTGAGTTGACCAGTCACCCCGTTGGCGGCGTCTGCCCTTTTGGCCTGCCGCAACCCTTGCGCGTATGCTGCGATATTTCGTTGCGTCGGTATGCCGAGGTCTGGCCGGCGGCGGGTTCAACCACCAGTTCGGTCTGCCTGACGCCTGAGCGCCTGACTGAATTGGTGAACGGAGAATGGGTCGATGTGTGTCAGGCGGTCGCTGACGCGTGATCAGGAATCTATCTCGTAATAATCTTATATAGTCTTCATTGTGCAGCGCATAGTGAAGGTCGGGCGTCGAGCGAGTCGGACGTAGATACAGCGAACGACTTCGACTTCCTGGCGGACAAATCCGGTGGCGCATTCCTCGCGTCGTTCAGCGTCGCCACATCTCCCGTTTGCTCGATATCGAAGGAAGCAATTCGACGACCCGTTTCATCAAAAACTCGCAGATGTATCGCCCGCCCGGAGTGTGCCGTACGCAGCTTCAGGGCTGTTCGGACGGCTCTCTCCCCGCAAATTGATTCTCCTTTAATTTTGGAAAAAACAAGTAAAGTTCTTCTTAAATTCATAGTGTCAAATCGCGGGTCCAAACATCTAAGCCGCGACAGCGGTTGCCTCCGCCTCCGCGCTGACCATCACGCGGGCATCAGCCGAACGAATAATCATAGCCTGCGTCGTTGGTAATTCGATCACTCTCTCGGAACGGCCAGTCATGAACCGGTCAACGGCGTTCCGGACGCCGGGAATGATTGAGTAATCGTGCGTGATAAGTATGCCCCCCGGAAGCATGCGCGGATAAAAGAATTCCAGGCCTGCATAAGTCGCGCCTTCAAGATCAACATCCAGATGCACAAAGGAGAATCGCAAATTCTCCAGACCTGCGGTGCTGGCCGGAAACACACCCTGATGAAAATGAACGCCCTTGTACCCCGTCAACACATTCTGGACTTCAGTCAGAGTTCCTCGAAATTCACCTTTTCGAAAAGTGCCTCTTTCCGCACCTGAAGGCTTTGGAAGGCCCGAGAAAGTATCGAACAGATGCAGCGGGGTGGCCCCTTTCACGGAACATAGCAGACGCGCCGAGCAGCCTTTATAGACCCCGAATTCAGCGAAAGCGCCACCATGTTCCGTCTGCGCCTGCGCCAACGCATGCAACATAAAAGATTCGTCGCCGCTGAGCAGTGAGTCCGCTTTCTTGCGGCACGATTCTATGGTGTCGATAACCTGTTTCGATTTATGGCCGCGCAGCAAAGCGAGTTGAAGATGCGTTTGAACGTCGGATGACAGAAAGCGGAAAACCCTGTTGCGACTTACAATCCGTCTAAGCCGTTCGTTTCGCATCCACATCCGCGTCTTTCCCCCTATCTGACTCAGGCCATGCGCCCTGCTTCGCTTCCTGTCGGCCGGGATAGCAGGCGTTCGACAACATCGATCAAAAGACTGCGCCCTTCGACCAGATCCGCTACCGCTTCGATCACCGGAACCGCCACGTCATGCCGCTTCGCAAGAGCCAGAAGGGCGCCGGAGGTCGCTACGCCTTCGGCCACGCCCGCAGGCGAGTGCAAAGCTTCCGCAAGCGTCATGCCATTTCCCAACGCGGCGCCGACACGAAAGTTGCGGGAAGCGCCCCCGGTGCAGGTGAGCAGCAGGTCGCCCACCCCTGCAAGACCCGCCAGCGTCTCGGGGCGTCCACCCAATGCGGCGGCCAGACGTCCGATCTCCGCCAACCCTCGCGTCACCAGCGCCGCGCGCGCATTTTCGCCCAGACCTGCGCCAATCGCCGCCCCGGCTGCTATCGCGATCACGTTCTTCGCGGCGCCGCCAAGCTGCACCCCGACAATGTCGTCGCTGTCATAGAGACGAAACCGAGGCGTCGTCAGCAGATCGCCCAGAGCGCGAGAAAGATTCGCCTCCCGTGCTGCGATCACCGCCGCCGCCGGCAAACCTGCCGCGATTTCATGCGCAAAATTCGGGCCGGACAACACCGCGCCGGAAACGCCGGGGAGCGTCTCTTCAAGAATCTGAAGCGGAAATCGTAAAGTTCCAGGCTCGACGCCCTTGCAGCACAGGACGACCGGCGCGCCGCTGTTGAGGCCGCCCAACACGGACGGCAGATGCTGCATCGGAACCGCCAGCAGCACCATGTCGGCGCGCTCTGGCATCCGCCCGCTCACCGACACCGTGTCGGGCAGCGGATGTCCCGGCAGACGCGGCATGGCGCCGTTCGTCAGACGCGCCGACGGGTCGCGCGCCCAGAGATGCACCTGCGCGCCCGCTCGCGCGGCCTGCAAGGCCAGCGCCAGCCCCCACGACCCGGCGCCGATTACAGCGATACGCTTCATTCCGGCGCGACCCATTCAACCTTCGCCTGCGTCTCTCCGTCGCCCAGATGGCGGCACAGCGGCTCAAGCATCATGCGCGCTTCCTCGTCGAACCGATAGGGCGGCTGCACCACCAGAAGCCCACACCCATTGAGACGCGACGGGTCCAGCGGCGGCCGCAGGGTGAACTCCACATTCAACACGTCGCGCAGCCCCGCATCCCGGATCGCATCCAGAAACGCCCGGACCGGCGCCCCATGCTTGATCGGATACCACGCGGCCACCATGCCGGTGGAAAAGCGCGCGCGAGCCTGCGTCACCGCCTGCGCCAGCCGTGCGAACTCATCAGTCCGTTCGAACGGCGGGTCGATCAGCGTCAACCCGCGTTTGGCCTGCCTTGGCGGCAACAGGGCGCCGATCGCCTCATACCCGTCGCGATGATGAACCGACACATTCGCCTTGTTCCGAAACAGGCGCCGCAATACCGCCTGATCTTCCGGATGCAGTTCGCAGCAGATGAGTTCGTCCTGCGGGCGTAGCAGGCGCGCGACCAGCTCCGGCGAACCCGGATAATGAAACGTGCCTTCCTCCGGCCTCAAACTGGCCCGCACCATATCCAGCCAGGGGCGCAGCGGCGCCAGTTCCGACGCGTCCTCTGGAATGGCAAGCAGCCGCCCGATCCCATCCCGCCATTCGCCCGTGGCTTCCGCCTGAACGCCCGCAAGATCGTACCCGCCAATCCCGGCATGGGTGTCCAGAACCGCAAACGGCGTAGCCTTGCGGGTCAGCGCGCCAACCAGCGCGGTCAACAGGGCGTGCTTCATGCAGTCGGCGAAGTTGCCAGCGTGGTAAGCGTGTCTGTAGTTCACTGAGAAATCACCGTAACATGTTGTTTTAATTTAAATTTACTGCAGGGGATGTCAGCTTGACTTACCCGCATACCCTCGCGTCACCGAATGTTGACCCGCATACCTTAGAGATGAGCCGATGACTGAGCCATCCTTCGCTCTGGTCAGCAGCCCAAACCTGACCGTCTGGCTCGCTCAACCGCTGATCTGTTGGCCATCGTCGAACGCATCCACGCCAAAAACGCGTCGTTAGTGATTTTGTCGATGGGCGGTCAGAGTTTGGATACGTCCAATCCCACGTCAAAAATGATGCTGACCATGTTGGCCGCCGTGGCCGAATGTGAACGCGACCTGATGTTGGAACGGCAACGAGAAGGCATCGCGGTGGCCAAATCAAACTGCAAATATCAGGGCCGCCCACCGATAGCTAACGAACAACGCGACGCGATCCTGACCATGCTGAACAACAGCATGTCACTCACGGAAACCGCCCGTCGATTGGGAATCAGCCGCGCCACCGTCTATCGCATAAAACGTGATTGGTATCATGGATTTCTATGATTTAAGACCATTAAATTCGCGCTCTTGTAGCGATTGCCATACACGCTGGTGGCGTGCTCTGCATATCGGGATAATACGTTTGAGGCGTGCCATATTTTTTTCACGAGAGTGAACCGACATTATACATTCATTTCTAGTGATTTGCGTTATCCGCATACAAGCAATTAAACTTTGTATTGCACGTCCTGTTTCAAGAGAGAATATGGCGGTAATTTGATATTGAATTTCCTGAAGTTCTATCAGCCGATTGAATGGGCTTTCAATGAAACGTTCCTTTAATTTTTCCTCTTGGGCTGAAAACACATTGCTGATTCGGCCGGATTTTTGTCTTATTTCCTTGAGTTTATTTAAAAACTCAATGCGGCCGTCGGCGAATCCGCTATCAACTTGTCTTCGAAAGCACTTGTCGACGATTTCAATATATTCGACACGTCTTGAAAATTTTTCGAGATTTAATTTCTCACGAGCGATTTCCTTTTGCGTTTGGGCAATTTCATGATTCACGGTGCCTAATCACCAACCGATGTAACCGACAAATCCGGTTACCAGAATCTGCGCGGCTGAGACGATTTGAGGCGCATATGTCACATACCACGGTTTGGCCAACGGCTTCGAATCATCGACAAGATGTAATGCGCCATCACTAGTCAAAATTCTGACGCCTGTTCCCGATGAAGCGTCTTTCATGCCCGCCACAATCGCCTGAATGTCGGATGGTGACAGCTTGATCGCGTCTGGTGCTGACGGCGGGTGTGGGGCGCTGTTGGCGATGCTCTGCCGGACCAGTTCGGCGATTGAATTGAGGTCGGCTTGGGAAAGATGCGCAACGATGTCGGACATATGAATCCAAAGGGTGTGTTTCCGATATGTTCACCCTAACACGAAAATCTGACTGCCCGTTACAACTTTGGCGTCAACCTGCGTGTATACAGGAACTCTCATCAAAGAATCCCCGCTGCGTCACCATTGAGAACCCCCGTGCGCTTGCCCCTGCGACTCTTGGGGCTCTACAAATGCACCAAAGCCCTGAGGCCACTGATTGTCGTTCACGACGCTTGAAAAATGAGGTTGAATTTCATGGTTCTTTCTCCAACTCTTCGCCTCTCGAACGGCGTCGAGATGCCCCAGTTCGGTCTGGGAACCTGGCCGATGGACGACGCGCAGGCCGCCGGCGCCGTCAGCCATGCGATTGACGCTGGTTATCGTCTTTTCGACACGGCTGAGAATTACCGCAACGAAGCCGGCGTTGGAGAGGGCGTTCGGCGCAGTTCCGCATCACGTGCCGAAATCTTCATCACCACCAAATTCAACAAGGAGTGGCACAGCCGCGACGGCGTACGGACGGCGTGCGAAGCAAGCCTGCGCCGTCTTGGGTTGGATTACGTTGATCTGCTGCTGATCCACTGGCCCAACCCTGCGCAGGACCGCTATGTCGAGGCGTTCGAGGGTATGGCCCAGCTGCTTGAGGCCGGGCTGACCCGTTCGATCGGCGTCTCGAACTTCAAGCCGGCTCATCTGGCGAAACTCTTCGACGCAGGCTTTGTGCCGCACGTCAACCAGATCCAGCTCGATCCGTATCTGCGCAGGGACGAGCTCGTCGCCATCCATCGCGAAAAAGGCATCGTCACGGAAACGTGGAGTCCGCTGGGCCGTAATGGCGAAATCATGCATGATCCGGTCATCGGAGAAATCGCCGCCCGAATGGGCAGGACGGTCGGGCAGGTGATCCTGCGCTGGCACCTGCAGAGCGGCTTCGCCACGACGCCGAAATCTGTCGATCCTGCGCGACAGAAAGAAAATCTTGGTTGTGTTTCCTTCGATCTTTCCAATGACGACATGGCGCGAATCGACAGCCTTGGGCGTACGGACATGCTGCCTGTCGATGCAGATAAATCGGGACATTAAAGCGACAGGGGGCCGCACAAGCGAACTGACGGTTGTGACGCACGTCGCGACGTCAGTTTCGAATTTTCGGTGATCTGCGTCCCGGCCCCGGCGGTGTTTCCGGTTCAGAGCGGCCGTGTCGGCATGATGCTTCTGCGTGACGCGTCACTATAGAAGTGCAATGAAAATTGCATTTTTAAAAAGGAGAAAATGCAAAATCAGGACGCAGTATGCCCTTGCGTGTAGCTCCTGTGATACCGTCCACCAAGATCCGTAAGCAGTTCATAACCGATCGTGCCTGCCGCGGCCGCGGCTTCGTCCAGCGAGATATGCGGGCCGATCAGATCGAACGGCGTACCCGCCGACACGGGCGAACCGCCCAGATCGGTAATGTCTACGGCGAGGGAATCCATAGACACCCGGCCAATGATCGGCAAATGCGTCTCAGGATGCGACGGCAGGACGGCGCGCCCGCGATTGGAGGCCGCGCGGTGGAAGCCGTCGCCGTAACCGATGCCAAGCAGCGCTACCCGCGTCGGGCGCGCCGCGGTGAACAGCCCGCCATAACCGACAGTCTGCCCCGTCGGGATGTCGCGCGTCTGAATCACCCGCGCCTGCAACCGCACGACGGGCCGCATGGGGTTGGGCCGCCCCGGCGTCGGGTTGACGCCATAAAGCGCCGCTCCCGGACGGACGATGTCAAAATGCCAGTCAAGACCAAGAAAAATCCCTGAAGACGCCGCAAGGCTGCGGGGCAGCTCAGGAAGCAGCGCCGTCAGACGCAGGAAGGCGGCCAACTGCGCGGCGTTCGCCGGATGCTGCGGCTCGTCAGCGCACGCCAGATGGCTCATGACGAAAAGCGGTTTGACTCCCGCCAGCATGCCTGGATCATTCGCAATATTCGTGACGATTTCGGCGGTCAGACCAAAGCGCGCCATGCCGGAATCAATCTGGATCACAGCGGGCAACATGCGCCCCAGACTGGCGGCGAGCGCGCGCCATTCGGCAAGTTGCTCGACGCTGTTCAGCACCGGCGTCAGCCCGGCTTCCAGAAGATCGCGCGATGTGCCCGGCGGAGGCCCATGCAGCACGAAAATCGAAATATCCCGGCTGATCGCGGGGCGCAGCGCCACACCCTCCGACAGATGCGCCACGAAGAAGCGGCGGCAACCGGCCTTCTCGAGCGTCGGCCCGACAGTCAGCGCGCCGAGGCCGTAAGCATCGGCTTTGATCGCCGCGCCGCACTCTCCGCCCACGACGCTTTGCAGTGTCCGATAGTTCGCGGCGATTGCCGCCAGATCGATCGTTAGGGCGCCGCCCGCCCATTGCGCAGCGATGTCCATTTCAGAACGTCCTCGATACATGCGGGGTTTTGCTCCGGAGAATGGAGAGCATGAAGGCCTCTGCGCTTGTTCCGGGCGCCCGCTCGGGTAGCGCCCGCGTGTTCCGATGAATCAGTATAAGGCGGCGATCCGCCCGCGCCACCCTCTCGTTACGAATTCGGAACGCCTTTGCTTGTCGAATATTCGAAATGCAGCGCCTGATCGGGGTGGACGATCGGATGGATCGCATGCGCCGCCATCGCGCCCTCGCTGAAACCCTGCAGGATGAGCTTCAGCTTGCCCGGATACGTCGCGACGTCGCCGATGGCGAACACGCCGGCCAGACTTGTCTCGCATGTCGAGGGCGTAACCGGAATCGTTGAGCGGATCTGGTCCATGCCCCATTGCGCGACAGGGCCAAGGTCGGTCGCCAGCCCAAAGAACGCCAGCAGATGATCAGCTTCAAGGCGGCGGCTTTCACCGTCCAGCGTCACCAGCTCCACTTCTCGCAACGCGCCGCTTTCGCCATGCAGGGCCTTGAGCTGGAACGGAGTGACTTTCTCGATCTCGCCGCGCTCCACGGCCTCGTCGAGCTGCCGCAGGCTCTCGGGCGCGGCGCGGAACTTGTCGCGGCGATGCACCAGATAAATCTTGCGCGCCAGTTCTTTCAACGAGAGCGCCCAGTCGAGAGCGGAGTCGCCCCCGCCTGCGATCACCAGCGTTTTCCCCTCGAAGTCCGCGCGGCGGCGGACATAATACTGCACCGAGCCTGTGTCTTCATAGGCTTCAAGCCCGTCCAGCGGCGGACGGTTCGGACCGAACGCCCCGGCTCCGGCCGCGATGATCACGGCCTTGGCGTGGATGACCTCGCCCTTGTCCGTGCCAAGGATGAACGCCCCGCGGTGACCTTTCAGGGTTTCTACACGGCGACCGAGCATCCGGGGGATGTTGAACGGCTCGATCTGGCGGGCGAGGGATTCGATCAGCGCAGCCCCTTCGATCGCTGGGTGGGCCGGAATGTCATAGATCGGCTTTTCGGGATAAAGCGCGGCGCACTGACCGCCGATATCGGCGAGGGCATCGACAAGCACGCAGTCGATCTTGAGCATCGCGCACTCGAACGCGGCGAACAGACCCGTAGGCCCGGCTCCGATGATGGCTACATCCGTCGTGATCGTCCCGTCTGTCATGTGTCGTCTCTCTCCTGCCGTGATCGGGGGCGGCGTCAGCGCAGGGTCAGCATGACCGTAAGCGTCTGATTGTCGTGTCTGGCGAAGTCGTTGTGCGTCAGAGCGGAGGCGAACGCAACGCGGTCGTTCAGCCGTTACCGGCTGATCCAGCCGCCGGTCGCGCGGAGGCGGCGGCTTTCGCGCCGCCGGGGACCGCTGCAGCGGGATCGTCAACGCGGTTCCACCAGCCGCCGCCGAGTGACTGGAACAGCCCCACCGTATCCGACAGCCGCGCCGCGCGGGCCTGAATCAGGGTCAGCATGGTTTGCAGGCGCGCCTCTTGCACGTTCAGCAGAGCGACCTGACTGACGTCGCCGAGGCGAAGCTGCGCCTGCATGATCTGGGCGCTTCTGTCCGACTCATGTTCGGCCGCAGCCGACTGAATCAGCGCGTCCGCGTCGGTGTGGACGGCGCTGAGGCTGTCGGCGACGTCCTGCACGGCGGAAACGATCGTCGCCCGATACTGGGCGGCGGCTTCCTCGTACCGTTTGCGCGCAGCCTGCTCCTGATGCTGAAGCTGGAACCCGTCGAAGATCGGCTGGGTCAGCATCGCGCCCAGCGTCCATTGACCGTATCCGGGCGTGGCCATCTGGGCGATCGTCGCCGCCGCGAAGCCGGGGTCGAAGCCAAGCTGAATGTTCGGCAGACGGTTGGCGATGGCGACGCCGACCTGCGCGCATGCAGCGTGGAAATAGGCTTCCGAGGTGCGGATATCCGGCCGCTGGGAGATGAGCTGCGCAGGCACGCTGACCGGCAGGACCCCGGGCAGCACGAACCGATCCAGCTCAAACTCCGGGGTCGGTGCGTCCGGCATGTCGTTGGACAGCGCCGCGATCTCGTCATGCAGCGTCGCCAGAGTCTGGCGCAGGGGCGGCAGCGTTGCGCGCGTCTGGGCCAGCAGGGTGCGCTGCATCGCAACGTCGGCGCCCGACATTGCGCCGAGGGCCTGCTCAGCCAGAGACGCCTTCAAAGTGCGTTCCTGATCCGCGACCAGCGCCTCGGTCGTCTCGATCTGGGCGCGCGTCATGGCGTAGGAAATGGCGGCGTCCACGGTGGAGCTGGTCAGGGTCAGCCACGCGGCTTCAAGCTGGTTGCGCTGCGCTTCACGTTCCGCCGCCGCTGACTCGATCTGACGGCGCACCCCGCCCCAGATATCCGGAGAGTAGGAGATGTTCAGCTGCGCCGTGTGGATTGTATACAGCCAGGAATTTGCGATCGGCACGTTGGAGTACGCCCGCGACGTCTTGAAGCGCGCCGGGTTGTAGAAACCGCTGACCGAAGGATACAGCGCGCTCTCGGTCGCTTTCTTGTCCTGTTGCGCGGCCTGAAGCGCGAGCTTCGCGGCTTCGAGCGTCGGGCTTCGCGCCAGCACGCGTTTCAGAAGCTGATCGAGCTCCGGATAGTGGAACAGCGTCCACCAGTCCGCTGGGATGTCCTTGCCCATGGCCAAAAGCTGTGGCGCGTCCTGATTTGACGGCAGACCCTTCTTCGCTTCGCTGCCCGACGTGCGCGCCAGACCTCCCGGTCCGTAAGTGGTCGTCGGCGCGTCAGGGCGGTGGAAGTCCGGCCCGACTGCGCAGCCCGCAAGCGCGCTCAGGGCGGCGGCTCCGAGAAGTTTCCTCATGCCGGAGACCCTCCGGTTTCGCCCGCATGCGATGCGGTCCGTTGTCGGTCCTCGCGACGTTTCGCCCAGGCTTCGATCCGCGCGTAGTACGTCGGCAGGATGAACAGCGTCAGGAAGGTGGCGATGCCCAGACCGCCCACCACCACGGTGGCGAGGCCGCGTTGCACATCGGTGCCGATGCCTGTCGCGATGGCGGCGGGCAACATGCCGACGCTTGCGACTGTCGCCGTCATGAGCACCGGACGGAAGCGCTCTCCGGCGCCCTCAAGGACTGCTGCGCGCAACTCCATGCCGTTGGCCCGGTGGCGGTTGATGTTCGAAACCATGATGATGCCGTTTTGAACCGCGACGCCGAACAAGGCGATGAAGCCGACGGCGGTCGCGACGTTCAGCGTTTCGCCACGCAGATGCAACGCCACCAGCCCGCCAAGCGTCGCCAACGGCACGACGCCGAGCACCAGCGCCGCCTGACGGAAAATGCGGAACTCCCCGAACAGCAGGACCAGCATGACCGCGAACATGATCGCCAGCGCGACCGTCAGGCGCGCCTGCGCGTGTTGCTGCTCCTGAAATGTGCCTGCCCATTCGAGCTTATATTGGGAGGTGTCGAAGCGAACGGCGCGGGTTATGCGCGCCTGAGCTTCCGTCAGGTATTGCGACAGCGCGCGATCGCCGTTGTTGACGCGAATGGTGATCTGACGGTGGTTGTTCTCATGCGAAATGTTGCTCTCGCCGGTTTCCAGCGTGATCTTCGCAAGCTCGTTGAGCGATATCTGGGAGCCGGAGGCCGTGGTGAACGGCATCCGTCCCAACGTCTGCAGATTGGCTGCGTCCGCCTGCGGAATGCGCACCGTCATGTTGTAGCTACGGTCACCGACGTAAAGCTGTGAGACGGCGGCGTCGCCGATCCCGTTCTGCACCACGTTCATCACGTCCGACCCGGCGACGCCGTAGCGCGCGACCGCCATGCGGTCGACGGAGATGTTCATCTCAGGAATTTCAGGTTCCTGAAAAATCGACGCGTCGCGGGTGCCCGGAACGGTCCACAGCACGCGGACGATTTCGTTGCCGATCCGGCGTAACTCTCGGAAATCCTGCCCGTAGACGCGCAGCACCAGCGGCGAATGCGCGCCGCCGACAAGGTCGTTCATTCCGTCTTCTATGGGCTGGCTGATGTCGAAGCTGATGCCCGGAATCTGGCGCAGGCGGGCGCGCAGTTTCTGCTCAAATTGCTTCTTTGTCTCGCCGCGTGGCCAGGTGCCGTAGGGTTTCAGCCCTACGGGCATTTCGATATGCGACGGCGTCCACGGGTCGGTTCCGGAGTCGTTGCGCCCGAGTTGCGTGATGGCGAAAGAAATTTCTGGAAATTCGTCGACTGCGCGGCGGATATCGCTGGCGATCGCGCTTGCCTTGTCGATCGAGATGCCAGAAGGCATCTGCACCTGTAGCCACAGCGCGCCTTCGTCCAGTTCAGGCAGGAACTCACGTCCGACCGTCGCCCCAAGCGCAATGACGGAAGCAAAGGCGACGACTCCAGCGAGATAGGCGATCTGCGGCCGGTCGACGATGCGGCCGAGCCAGCGCACATAGGTCCGGTGAAGCCACTCAAGCGGTTTGTTGTGAAACAGCCGGTGCGGCTTGCGCATCGCCAGCCACGCAAGCGCCGGCGTTAGCATGGTCGCGCTCAGCAACGCGCCGAACAGGGCGAAGCTGACTGTGAACGCCATCGGGCGAAAGAGTTTTCCTTCCGCCGCCTGAAACGCGAAGAGGGGGCTGTAGGCGACGATGATGATCAGCGTCGAGAACATGATCGACCGGCCGATATGGCCCGTGGTTTCGAGCACCTGGCTCATCTCCACCACGTCGTTCGGCCGCTCTTCGCGGATGCGCAGGATCGCCTCGGTCACCACGATGGCGCCGTCTACGACGACGCCGAAATCGATCGCGCCCAGAGAGAACAGGTTCGCAGGCATGCCGAGCAGGTTCATGACGACGAACACGAACGCCAGCGCCAGAGGAATGGTGATGGCTGCGACCAGCGCGCTTCGGGGGCTGCCCAGGAAAAGCACAAGCACGATCACCACGAGGCCGACGCCCTTGAACACCGTGTCCATCACCTTGTCGGTGGTGGCGCGGACAAGCACATCCCGGTCGATATAGGGCACGATCCTTACGCCCATCGGCGCAAGCTGCTTCTGCAGGCTGTCGACCTGGGCATGAACGCTCTGCAGAATCAGCGATGCGTTCTGCCCGCTGAGCATCGTGACGATGCCTTCGAGCGTGTCCGGGTTCGAGTCTTTGCCAAGAATGCCTTCGCGCACCTGATGGCCGAGCTGCATCTGGCCGAGATTGCGCAGGAACACCGGCACGCCGTTGCGCTGCGTCACCGAGATTTCGCCCATCTCGTCCAGCGTGCGCACCAGACCGCTGCCACGCACGACATAAGACTGGTCGCCGCGCGTCACGCGACCGCCGCCCGCGTTTCCGTTGTTGTTGCGGATTGCGGTCAGGACGTCATTGAGACCGATGCCGTAATAATGGAGTGAACCGGGATTCAGGACGAGCTGGTATTCCTTGATGAATCCGCCGAAATTCGTCACGGCGGCGATGCCCGGAATCTGGGTCAGCGCCGGAACGACGATCCATTTCTGGATGTCCGACAACTGCATCAGATTGGCGCGATCGGACTCCAGCGTATAGCGAAAAATCTCGCCCGACGGTCCGGTGACCGGACCCAGCCCCGGCGTCGCCCCGTAGGGCACGGTCACTTGAGCCAGTTGTTCGGTCACGCGTTGGCGCGCGAAATAGACGTCAGTGCCGTCCTTGAAGATCAGCGTGATCAGCGAAAGGCCGAACGTGCTGCTGGATCGGGAGTCGATCAGGCCCGGAGTGCTCGCGAGCTGACGTTCCAGCGGCGTAGTGATCTGCTGCTCGACTTCTTCAGCGGCGAGGCCAGAAACCTGCGTCGTGACCTGCACGGTCACGGCGCCCAGATCCGGATAAGCCTCGATCGCGATGCTTCGCCAGGCCAGAACGCCCCAGATTGCGAGAGCTATTGCCGCGGCGAAAACCAGGCGTCTGTTGCGAAGACAGCCTGCAATGACCCGATCAATCATCATTCAGCAGGATCGCGCCAACGGTGACGACGGAATCGCTGGGCGACAGACCGGAGGTGACGCGGCACTGGTCCCCTTCGTCATAGACGATCTCGACCGCGCGCCGTTCGAACACATGGGGGGCCACGCGGACGAAGACCGTCACCTTGTCATTGTTCATCAACAGCGCCGATTGCGGCACCGAGATCGTCGGTGGTTGCGGCTCCATGACCGTAATCGCTGCGTACATGTTCGGTCGCAACGCGCCGTCCACGTTTGGCAGGACGGAGCGTACCCGCAGCACCGCCATGTTCGGCTGGACGATCGGGTCGATGGCCGAGACCGTCGAGTGCAGGATGACGTTCGGAAAAGCGGACGGCGCGACGTTGACCTGCTGACCGACCGTGACGCCGCGGATATCGCGTTCGGGCACGTCGGCGATAGCCCACAATTCTTCCGAATTGGCCATGACGATCAGCGGCTGAGTGATGTCGACGACGTTCATGCCAGCGGTAGCGTTGACCGCGCTCACGTCGCCTTCGATCGGCGCCTTGAGGGTTATGATTCCGTCGGCGCCAGATGCGGATTGCAGCGCGCTCAATCTGGCCTGCGCGCGGTCCTCCTCGGCCTGCGCCTGCAGCAGGTTGCTGCGGGCGTTTTCGAGATCTTTCTGGGCGCCGCCGCCTGCGGCCAGAACGCCCTGGGCGCGGGTGAATGCGCGTTGCGCGAACTCCAGCCCCGCACGGGCCTTCGCCTCGTCGCTGGTTGCCTGCGCGGCGTCGCCGGAGATGACGCGAGCCAAAATCTGCCCGGCCTGCACATGATCGCCCGGATTCACCGTGACTTCCTGAATCAGGCCGGTGACGGGCGAAAAAACCGTGACGCTACGGGACGGTTCGGCGACGATCTGACCCGGCGTCCGGACCCCGCGATTCCAGATGCTCGCCGTCACAGGCGTCACGACAAGCGTTTTGTCGAGGGCGGAGTCAGCCTCGACCACCACCTGCCCTCGGGCGTTGCGGTGCGCCGGATTGTTCTCTGCGTTGGCCTGGCTCGCAAACCCGGAGCATGAAAGCATCGCAGCCGCCGCGACAGCGTAACGTCCGGATGTCTTGGGACGATGCATCCCGGTAACTGGAGCGGCGGCGCCCAATGGGCCGGGACGGCCGACGATTGGCAGGTTCATAATGGATAAGGCGCCCGTTCCCGAATTGCGGCTGGTCTGGAATGACATGCGTCGCAGACTGAATGAAGGTGCAATCATGCGACGACATCACGGGTAAAATGTGGCGGGCGACGCTGACGCCGCCACCGGGCGTCGTCGTTGTACTGATCGCCGGACGCCGTCTCTAGATGGCCTTTTTGAGGCTGCGCTCGGGCAGCCAAGCACCTAACTGAGTCCGGGGCGCTCCGCAATGGGCGGGCGATGCGCTTGGAGAGGTGAAGTGACGATCCGCGAGGCCCGGTGGAGGATCTTGAAACAGTTTGCGGCGATTTGTTCGCTTTTACGCGCTGAAAGGCGGCAGTTAGCGTGATTTATAAAAATATCTTATGAAATCAAAGATCTTTGTGAAGTTTTTATTTCCGCCGCAACGTGCTGTGTGTTCGTCCGAACCTAGCGGCTTGGAGGGTGGACATGTATTGAAATAATTTTGACGTGAATGGGAAATATTTATCGCCGCCAGACGGACCTCCGCTGGCGCGCCATGTCGCGAACTGTGATCGGTCCCGCGAATTGCGCCGGTGGACAATGCCGGAAAACGGGTGAATGACACATATTCCCTTTCGCCCCCTACGGTTCGTGATGTTCTCCGCCAAATCAGCCCAACACCTGCTCGCAGGGGCTCCGCCGCCACTTCCACTGATCGTGTTACTTGGCGCCATCACTGCGATCGGTCCGCTTTCAACCGACATGTACCTTCCGGCGTTTCCCACGCTGGACAAGGAACTGGAGGGCGGTGGGCCGGGTTCCGCGCAGTTCACGCTCGCGACATGGTTCGCGGGCCTTGCCGTAGGACAGTTCTCGTGCGGGCCGCTGTCGGATCGGTTCGGGCGGCGCGCTCCGCTGATCGCGGGATTGCTGGTCTTCACGCTGGCCTCCATCGGCTGCGCCACGACCTCCGATTTCCATGCGTTCTGCCTGTTTCGCTTTCTGGCGGCCCTTGGCGGAGCGGTCGGCGCCGTCGTGCCGCGAGCATTCGTGCGCGACATCGCGACCGGTCGGGACGGCGCGCGCATCATGACGCAGCTTACTTTAGTGTTTGGCGCGATGCCGATCCTCGCGCCGTCGCTGGGCGGCGCGGTCCTCACGTTCGGCTCGTGGCGCTGGATCTTCTGGATCGCGGTGCTCTACGGGGTCGCGGGCATTCTCGCCGTCTATCTGATGTTGCCCGATACATTGCCGCTGTCCCGTCGGGTTCCCTTGCATCCCGCTGCGATCCTTAATCGCTACATCAACCTTCTGGGCGAGCCGAATTTTGTGCTCAACGCGATTATCGCAAGTGCGGGCACTTTCGTTACATTCGCCTATCTGGGTGGAGCTCCCGTGGTGTTCGAACACCTGATCGGTTTCACGCCGATGCAGTTTGCGCTGTTCTTTGGCGTGAACGCAGCCACGTTCATTCTGTGCAATCAGATCAGCGGCAAACTAGTGCAGCGCGTTCCGGTCGAAACTCTGATGCAGAGAGGCGTCGCCGCCTGCGCTTCCGCTGCGGCCCTGTTCCTTCTGCTGACCGTGCTGCACGTCGCAACCCCCGGCCATCCGGCGCTCGTCGCCGTGCTGATCATGATGACGACCGGAACTCTGGGTTTCGTCGGCGCGAACGCTACCGTATTGGCGTTCCACCATCACGGGGCGCAGGCCGGAAGCGCCTCCGCGTTGCTGGGAACGATGCAGTTCAGCATCGGCGCGATCAGCGGCGTTCTGATGGGATACATGCCGACGAGTTCCATCATCCCGATGGCGTTCGTCATGGGCATTGGCGCGTTGATGATGGTCGTGGCCGACGTTCTTCGCAAACGACTGTGCGCTCCGGTGACAGCCTGAACCCTGCCGCATCGTTTGATCCGGTCAAACCAGCTTCAACGGTTCATCGGGCCTGCAAATGTCTGCAACTGCGTCAGGTGCGTAGCTGCACGGATATCGGCCAGAAACTCGTCTCGTGAGCCATCTACGATTTTGCCGTCCCTGATCCACGTGACACGCGCCCCGACGCACTGATCCAGACACGTGACGGCGATGGCGGGGCGCAAGGCGACGCCGCTGGCGCAAGCCATGTCCGCGTGTATGTCCGATGCCAGCGCGGCTGGGTCGAGCAGTCCGAAGCGTTGTGTTTCCTGCCAGGGATTGGGCTGATTTGTAGGGTCATCCACTGCAAAGAAGGGCGCGATGTTGCGTTCATCGCTCATCGGGCCCCGGCCGTGGCGGGTCAGGTAACAGCGCGTCACGTAGAATGCCTCGATCGTCTCCAGGCTGGCTTCGCGGGCGATCGCGGCAATATTGGCGACGCCGGTGTTCGAGCGGGTGAGGTAGGGAAAGTCAGGATAGTTTTGGTCCAGTCTCAGACCCTGCGCGGCTTCAAAGATCACGGTTTGGTCTGCGCCCAGTGTGGCGTCCTCCCTCAGGTCGACGGCGCTGGAAAAGAAAAGGCAATCATCCACAAATCGCTCGATGATACCGGACGACGCAGCGTGGCTCAGCGGGGAATCATTTCCGAATTCCAGACCCAACTGCTGCATCCGCGCGGGCAACCAGTCCCCCTGAATGGCGCGCAGTTTGTCACGCAGTTGCGGCGCCCGCAGATCGGCGACAGTCAAGGTATGTTCTGTGTCCTCAGTTCGTCCTACGGTTTCGCCAAATCCCATGCCGCACGACCCGTGCCGCCCTTCGCCACGAGATGACTCCAGAGCCTGATTGATCATCATGTCCCATGGCGTCGTGACCGCGCCGCGCGGGTCCGCGGTTACATGCACGCAACCGCTTTTCGCTGCGACCTGGTCCCGCTCTTCGCGAAAAAGCATGGGGTGGGAGACCATGAATTGCGACAGATGCGTTGACGCTCCCGCAAGCGCGCCCGAGCCGATATGGTGAAAGACGTGGCGTGTTCCGTCGGCGAGCGTAACCGTGTGCCCGGCCTGAGCGCCACCGTTGCTGCGCACCACGATCACGGCTCCCGGCGCCAGGGTCGCCAACCAATCGACCACGCGCCCTTTGCCCTCGTCGCCGTAGGCGGCTCCGATCACAGCTTGCGCGGCATGCGTCATTTCACGATGCTCCTTTAACGAGGAAAGCCGAAAAATCCGTCAGTTGATTGAGAGAGCTTGAGACGTGGCGGACCACCGTCTGTTGTGGCGCCGCCATGCGCGACGTCGCCCACCGCTTCGATCGTCGTTACGATGGTTTCCGCCAGTCGTGACGGGTCTCGTAAATGAATGACCCGTTCTGGAAGAATCGACTCCCATGAGCGACGCACACGATCGAGATTCCGCGCAGCGTAGGTGCCGTCCACGATGATATGAAATACTTCATATCGTTCTCGCGCCAGCGCGACGACCTCCCTTCCTCTGACGCCGCGTTGTGAAGAAAGCCCAAGGACCCGTTTGATCTGCTCCCGAGAGACGCCGTCCAGTACAGGTTCGTCGCCGACTGTGAACAAAAAGCCTTTCTGACCGCGCCGCTCGAAAGCATCATGGGACGTTTTCCATGCCGCAAACGCATGCGCCAGACAGTAGCTTTCTCCATCGTTGCCGCCGCCGCCTCCCTCCAGCCACAGACCGCGCAGTTGCTCGATGATGCGCAGATCGGCCTCGAATTGCGTCGCCTGCAAGGGAGCGCGATCACAAAACGCGTCTCCGATTGCAAGCGCCATGACGTGCGGGTCGCTGACCGGCCTGCGGTCCAGCAATTGCGTGAACGTCTCGTTCAGGCCCCGCACCACCAGTTCCTCCGCCAGAACCCCCATGGAGCCCGTGACGTCCACGCCGATGATGATCGGCGTGGAGAGAGGGTTGTCCACGCTGTCGCGGGATTCCCTGATATGGATACGGGCCGGATCGTAATGCGGATCCATGCTTCGCGAGGCGAACAGTTCGGAACGGCTCCGCCCGTGTACCGAGCCGGCCGCATAGCTCGCCCAGTCCTCGTCTCTCCAACGTCCGTGTCCCATGGCGTCCTCCAGGTGTCTCTCCGGCAAGCAGGATGGGCGCAGATTGGGACAGAATGCAAGATGCAAAATACATTTTGCGTTTAATTTGACGTGTGCGATGTGCTTCACTCATGACGACCACGTTTGAAAAGCCCATTCTTACGATCGATCTCGTGCCCTTGACGGTGCGTGACGGACGTTTGTGCGTGCTGCTGGCCGAACGTGGGCAGGAACCGTTCGCCGGTCGGCAAGCCCTGATCGGCGGTTATGTTCATGTCGATAAAGACTGCAATCTTGGCGAGACGGCGCGACGCGTGCTGCGCGACAAGGTCGGCCTGAGCAAACTCTACGTGGAGCAACTATCAACGTTTTCCGGAGCGGACCGGGATCCTCGCGGCTGGTCAGCCAGCGTCGCGTATTTTTCTTTGACGCCGTTTGAATGTCTTCAGCCTGCTCTGAACAGAACGGGCCTCGACCTTGTCGACATCGCTGCGGTCTCGGGTCTGCCGTTTGATCACGACCTTATCGTTCGGGCGGCTGTCGAGAGGTTGCGCGGCAAGGGCGCCTATTCAGATTTGCCTGCGCGATTTCTGGGAGAATCTTTCACGCTGCCGGAACTTCACCGCGTTTATCAGATCGTGCTCGGAGAAAGGATCAACATTGACGCCTTCCGGCGCAAAGTGCTTGAGCGTGACTTTCTGGAAGCCACGGGGGAGAAGCGAACCGACGAGGGCGCGACGCGGCCTTCCGCCCTTTTTCGCCTGAAGAGCGCGGCCTCGGTGTTCGACCGGCGGTTCTAGAACAGGCCCCGTTCAGACGGACTTGTCTGAACAGATGTGGGCTTTCGAAAAAACGCCCAGTACGGACCGTCCCTTCCTGCAACGGCATGCAGCCAATATGCTCCGAAATCGGACGGGGGGCTGGAAACCGGGCTATCCGTTGTAACAGCCCGGCTTTTCGATGTGTGATGAACAGTCTGCCAACGCAGCGTGCCAGCGGCGATCATCGCCCCTTGCGGCGCGTCAACTGGCTCACATCCCGCACGGCGCCGCGCGCCGCGCTGGTCGTCATGGCGGCGTATGCCTGCAACGCTGTCGAGACGACGCGCTCGCGATCCGGCGTCCACGCGTCCACGCCCCTGTCTTCCATCTGCGCGCGCCGTTCCGACAACTCCGCATCGGGAACGGCCGTCCGCAGGATGCGGCCCGGGATGTCGATCTCGATGATATCGCCATCCTGAAGCAGTCCGATGGCGCCGCCTTCGGCGGCTTCAGGCGAGATGTGGCCGATCGACAGCCCGGAGCTGCCGCCCGAGAAGCGGCCGTCGGTGATCAGCGCACAGGATTCCGCCAGTCCTTTGGATTTCAGATAGCTGGTTGGATACAGCATCTCCTGCATGCCGGGTCCTCCCTTGGGGCCTTCGTAGCGGATCACTACAACGTCGCCCGCCTTGATCTTGCCGCCAAGGATCGCGGAAACGGCGGCGTCCTGACTCTCGAACACGCGGGCCGGTCCGGAGAACGTCAAAAGTCCCGCCGCGACGCCAGCGGTTTTCACGATGGCGCCGTCTTCGGCGATGTTGCCGTAAAGCACGGCCAGACCGCCGTCCTGACTGAAGGCGTGAGGTCCTGCGCGCAGGGCGCCCTTTTCGCGATCCGTGTCCAGCGACTTGTAGCGGCTGGCCTGCGAGAACGCCTGCGTCGTGCGGACGCCGCCCGGCGCCGCGCGGAAGAACTCGCGCGCAGCTTCGGGCGCCTCGCCGCCGATATCCCATTGTGTGAGCGCGTCGGAGACAGACGGCGCATGCACCATCGGCGCGTTGCGATGCAGCAGCGCCAGACGATCCAGCTCGCCCATGATGGCCGGGATGCCGCCCGCGCGATGCACGTCCTCCATGTGAACGTCGGACCGCGACGGCGCGACCTTGCAGAGGTTGGGCACGCGCCGCGACAGGCGGTCGATATCGGCCATCGTGAACGCGACCTCGCCTTCATGCGCGGCGGCGAGAAGATGAAGCACCGTGTTCGTCGAGCCGCCCATGGCGATGTCGACGGTCATGGCGTTCTCGAACGCCTCCCGCGTCGCAATGGAGCGCGGCAGCACGCTCTCGTCGTTCTCTTCGTAGTAACGGCGGGCCAAGGATACCGCGAGTTCGCCCGCCTTCAGGAAGAGTCCTTTTCGGTCGGCGTGCGTCGCCACCAGACTGCCGTTGCCCGGCAGGGAAAGGCCAAGCGCCTCGGTCAGGCAGTTCATCGAATTGGCGGTGAACATGCCGGAGCAGGAGCCGCAGGTCGGGCAGGCGGAACGCTCGATCGTCTCGGACTCGCTCTCGCTCACGTCCGGGTTGGCGGCGGCCACCATGGAGGTGACCAGATCGACGTGCCGCTCGATTCCGTCTTCTGTCACGCGTCCGGCTTCCATCGGGCCGCCGGAGACGAACACTGTTGGGATGTTCAGTCGCATGGCGGCCATCAGCATGCCGGGCGTGATCTTGTCACAGTTGCTGATGCAGACCAGCGCATCGGCGCAGTGCGCGTTCACCATGTACTCGACCGCGTCGGCGATCAGTTCGCGCGACGGCAGGCTGTACAGCATGCCGCCGTGACCCATGGCGATGCCGTCATCGACGGCGATGGTGTTGAATTCGCGCCCCACGCCGCCTGCTTCGGCGATGGCGCCGCAGACGAGTTGCCCGAGATCTTTCAGATGGACATGGCCGGGGACAAACTGGGTGAAGGAGTTCGCCACAGCGATGATAGGCTTGCCGAAATCGCCGTCCGTCATCCCCGTGGCGCGCCAGAGGCTGCGCGCGCCGGCCATGTTGCGGCCGTGGGTCGTGGTGCGGGAGCGGTAACCGGGCATGGGGCGACTCTTTTCGGATCTGAACGGACATTTACGGGCGCGACCCTGAAGCAGTGCGGTCGTCGCGCCGTTGAAGCCGACCATAGTAGCCTGAAACGGCGCTCACGTCAGCATCAGACGCGATTCGGGCCGCGACTTACGCCGCGTGCCAGTTGCCGCCCTGCTTGTAGGCCATGTTCAGATCTTCGATCATGTGATCGAAATCTCCCGCGTTCAGGATCGTTACCGTAGGGTCGAAGTTCTGGCCCGCGCGGAAAGCAGCGTGCAGCCGCCGGTTGAGTGCGCGGTTGAAAACGCCGGGACCAGTTTTGTAGGCGATGTACAAATCCTTGTGCAGAAAACTGTTCCGATAGATCGAGAGCAGGCAATCGGCGAGGATCGGGCTGTTACGGCGGCTGCCGAAGAAGTCGTTATGGACGTAGTGGTTGTCCGTCAGGAAGAACACGTGCGACGGCTGCAAAGAGATCTGGCGGGCGAACGCCTTGGGCGACCGTATTCTGATATCGGCGTCCAGCCACCAGCCGCCCAGTTCCTGAATGACATGAACGCGCAGGAAATCGGCTGCTTCCGCAGGGTGTCGAGCCGCAAGGAACAGATCACGCGCTTCGGCTCCATAGGTCGAATACAGCCACTCCGCGCCTTCCTCGCGATTGAACATGCGTACCGGCGCATCCAGCGTGTCTTGATGATGCTGAAGGTTTTCGGTGACTTCCTCCGGCGGGTCGCGGTCCCAGTACATGTAGACGGCGGGCGGTATCATCTGCTCCGGCGTCGCCGCCTTCTGCGGCGCCGAGGGCTTCAGGACGCTCAAGGCTGTCTCAAGATAGAGAACGTCCGCCTCTTCGCCGGTGTGGAAGCTCTCGAAACAGCAACCCATCCGCTCCAGCGCGGCCTTGGGACTCTGTTGCCGCCAGGCCATCTCGATGCCCGTTATGTAGTTGTAGATCGGGGTCGAAAGTCTCTGAAGCTGCTCCAGCTCTTCAGGCGGAACCGGCAGGCCAGCTTTCAGCAGGCACAGCAAACGGGCCTGGAGCAGCGACGAGGCTAGAGGATACTCGGTGGGACTCTTCGAGTGCAGGTTGAATGCGAGCCCGTAAAAATTCGCGGCCTCCCTGACCAGCTTGTGCATATGCAGAATGTTGGCGAGTGCGAAGGCGTGCTCGACAGTGCCGCCGCCATGCTTGTTGTAGTAATTCTGGGCCTGATGATTCCCGGCGAAATCTTCAAGCGAGAAATCTGACGCCTTGTCTACTGCAACGAACACGAAACCGTCGGCGTCAAGGTTTTCAGTGGTCATGACCTGTTCTTTATTGCTCTCTGTCACGCGCCGCATCGAGCGGCGTTCACGGGTTTCATCTGCCCAGCATTTCGCTGACATTGCAACATAGGGCGCAGGACGCGCCGCGGCCGCGTGGCCGGTATTTTCAGGCGCTCTCGGCTCCCCCCGCGCGCCATTCCCGCGTGAGGGTAGCGACCAGTTGAGCGGCCGGTATGAACCGACTGCGTCGGACGCCGCTCCCGGCCCAGAAGGCGCCGTAACCGCTCTCCCCCCCCGCGCGCGCGGCGGCGTCGAGCGCTTTTCCGGCATCGTAGGCATAGGGGTAGGGCGGGGTCGCCGGGCGATCGTTGCGCGCGCCCAAAGCGGTGAAGCGATTGACAAGGCATCGGGCGGGGCGCCCCGAAATTGCGGAGGTCATCACGGTGACGTCCCCCTCCGACGCGCTCCCGGACGCCGCCAGCGCCGTGCGGTAAGCTGGGCTGGCGGCGCTCTCGTCTGCGGCGACGAAGGCCGTGCCAAGCTGCGCTGCGCACGCTCCGGCCTGCAGAACCGCTGCGACGTCCCGGCCGTTCATCAGCCCTCCCGCTGCGAAAAGAGGGGTAGACGTGGTCTGAGACAGCTCCCCGAGCAGCGTGTGCAACGGAAGCTTTCGGTCCGCCCCCTGCGGATCGAAGACGCCGCGATGGCCGCCGGCCTCGTGGCCTTGGGCGATCAGGACGTCCATGCCTGCCGCGTCGGCCACTTGCGCCTCCAATACGCTGGTCACGCTTGTGGCGAGCAGAGCGCCAGATCGCCGCAGGACGTTGGCCGCATGCGCTGACGGCGCGCCGAAATGAAAGCTGACCAGCGCCAGCCGTTCTTCAGCCAGCATGGTGAGCATGGCGTCGTTGTCGAGGAAGCTGAGATAGATTTCGCGCAACGATTCAGGCGGGACCGCGTCGTAGCGCGCGAATTCCGGTCGCAGCCATTCCAGCCATGCGGCGGCGCGATCGGGCGCGCACTCCTCCGAGCGATGGCAGAAAAGATTCACTGAAAAAGGACGGTCGGTGAGGCGACGGGTTTCACGGATCGCGGCTCTGGCGGCCTCAACGCTCATGGCGCCAAGACCCAGCGAGCCCAGACCGCCTGCCTCTGACACTGCGGCGGCTAAAGCAGGCGTGGACACGCCGGCCATCGGCGCCTGCACGATAGGCGTGGTCATGCCGAGGCGGCGCAAAACGGGATGCAATTCGGTCATCGCTTCGGTTCCTTGGCGCGCGATGAGGCGCTGTTTCCGGCGTTGATCTGAGGCATGAGCAGGGACAGGATCGTCGCAGCCGCCTCGTCGGGCGTGCGCGGACGGACGTCCTCTCCACCGGGAAACGCCTGAGCGCGCATTCGCGTTGCAGTCGGGCCGGGATCGAACAGAGAAACGAGGAAGGCCGGGCGGTCCGCCATCTCTTCCCGCCAGCTTTCCACAAGCGCTTCGAGCGCTGCGCGGCAGACTGCGCCGCCGCTCCGAAAACGTCCCGGCGCAGTATCCTGCCGGTTGATGAGAATGACGGCGCGGCCAAGCGCCGCCTCCCTGAGAAGAGGCGTTGTCGTCCGAAGCAGCCGCATCGACGCGATGAGATTGACGCCCAGCGCCTGCTCCCAGTCCTTGTCGCGGATGTGCGCGACGGGACTCAACGGGACGAACATGGCGGCAGCGTGGACCAGCAGGTCAAGCCGCCCAAAGCGTCGTGCGATGGACGGCCCGAGCGCGTCTGCTCCGCTCCCGTCAGCGAGGTCGAGCGGCAGCAGGGTGGAGCGCCGTCCCGTGGCGGCGAGGATCAGATCGTCGGTTTCTTCAAGCCCGCCGACCGTACGCGCAGTGATGACGCAATGAGCGCCCTGCGCGGCGAGGGCGACGGCGACGGCCCGCCCAATGCCCCGGCTTGCGCCCGTCACCAGCGCGACTTTGCCCGTTAGTGGCCCTTCGGGGCACCCAATGGATGACGCGGCGCCTGAGGCAATGTCGGCGTTTGCAACTGCGCCTTGAGCCGTCCCGGTGAACGCACCCGCAAGCGGACTTTTGGTCGGTCCGCTCATGAGTCAGCTCAGGCCGCGTCGGCGCCGTGTTCCTGCTCGTAATCGACAAGCGGGATCGGATAATCGCCGGTGAAGCAGGCGTCGCAATACCGGATGCGGTCTGCGTCGCGCTTTTCATGGCCGAGCGCACGATAAAGCCCGTCGAGCGAGATGAAGGCGAGGCTGTCGACGCCGATCAGTTCCGCCATCTTCGCCACGTCATGCTGCGCCGCGAGCAGCTTGCTGCGCTCGGGCGTGTCGATGCCGTAGAAGCATGAATGCTTCGTGGGCGGCGAGGAAATGCGCATATGCACTTCCGCCGCCCCCGCCGCGCGCACCATGTCGACGATCTTGCGCGACGTGGTGCCGCGCACGATCGAGTCGTCCACCAGCACGACGCGCTTGCCGTCGAGCATGGTGCGGTTGGTGGAGTGCTTCAGACGCACGCCGAGGTTGCGGATGTGGTCAGTCGGTTCGATGAACGTCCGGCCGACATAGTGATTGCGGATGATGCCCAGTTCGAACGGGATGCCGCTGGCCTGCGCGTAACCCATTGCCGACGGAACGCCGGAATCCGGGACGGGGACGATGACGTCGGCGTCGACAGCGCTCTCACGCGCCAGTTCGACGCCGATCTGCTTGCGCACGTTATAGACCGACATGCCGTCGAGCACCGAGTCGGGGCGGGCGAAATAGATGTATTCGAACACGCAGAAGCGCGATTGCGTCGGGATGAACGGGCGCACCGAGCGCACGCCGCTCTTGTCGATGATGACCAGTTCGCCCGGCTCCACGTCGCGCACGAATTCGGCGCCGACGATGTCCAGTCCGCAGCTTTCCGAAGCCAGCACCCAGCCGGACGCGTCGTCGGCGGAGCCGGGGATGCGCCCGAGCACCAGCGGACGCACGCCCAGCGGGTCGCGCACGCCCATCAGCGTCTCCCGCGACAGTACAACGAGCGAATATGCGCCCTGCACCTGCTTGAGCGCGTCGATCAGCCGGTCTTCGACCGTCGCGTAGAGCGAAATGGCGATCAGGTGAATGAACACCTCGCTGTCCATCGTCGACTGGAACAGACATCCGCGACGTATCAGAGCTTTGCGAAGCGTGTTCGCGTTGGTCAGGTTGCCGTTATGGGCGACGGCCAGACCGCCGAACTCGAACTCGGCGAAAAGCGGCTGTACGTTGCGCAGCAGCGTGTCGCCGGTCGTCGAATAGCGATCGTGCCCGATCGCGTTGGCGCCCGGAAGGGCCGCCATGACGCGGGAGTCACTGAAAACGTCGCCGACAAGGCCGAGGCCCTTGTGCGTATGGAAGCGCTCGCCGTCGAAAGTGACGATGCCGGACGCCTCCTGCCCGCGATGCTGGAGCGCATGCAGGCCAAGCGCGGTGATCGCTGCGGCGTCCGCTGTGTTCCACACGCCAAAGACGGCGCATTCCTCATGCAGTTCGTCGCCGCCGTGACGGTCGTCCGGATCGATCGTGTCCTGCCACGATGAAGAGGTCTGGAGCATGGATGGGTCCCTTTTGGGCGTCCGCCTCACCGGCAGAACTGGCGATACGTCACGGGGTGGAGGAGCCGGACGCGTCCGGGCTCTTCCGTTCGGCGAGGTCATGGCGCGAGCCGCCCGGCGGCGCAAGACCTGATCCCGCGAATTTGGGGAGAAGCGGCGCCAAATGCGAGGCCTCGTTCGCCGTTCTGCGCGCCATTTCTTGCATGAGAGGGTTGTCACGCATTTGCGCCGCCCAGTGATACGCAGGCGACACCCATGTCGACAATGCGTACATGGCCGCGACGACGACGAACCCCCGCAAAGCCCCGAACACGCCGCCCAGCAGACGATCAAGTCCGGCAAACGGTGATAACAGCACCAGCCGGGACACGCGGGACGCGATGACGCGGCATAGAACCAGCAGCACGGCGAACGTTCCGACGACTCCGAGCCAATAAGCGATGAAGTGGTTCGAAATCTGTCCGTCCAGCCACATGGTCACCTGATCGTGGAACGCGCCTGTAAGCGCCAGCGCGACGATCCAGCTCGCGAGGCTCAGGACTTCACGTGAAAAGCCGCGCCAGACGCCAAACAGAGTGGAGATCGCTACGAGGCCGAGCGCCGCCAGCCCCAGGGTTCCCGGAGGGTGCGAGAACAGATCGTCACGCCAGGCCAGAGCGGCGGACTGTGCGGCTGATTGCGCGGCCGCGACGCTCGTATCGGTCAGAGACGCCATGACCGGCTCCATGACGCAGGCGAGGACGTATTCGGAGGCTGGACGCCAGAGCCAGTCGGAGCAGCGGCCGTTCCTGCGCCGCCCTCACGCCCTACGGTCGGGCGCAGGCTGTGTCCGATATAGGGTTCGTCAGGGTGTCCATGCCGACTCATGCTGGGGCTTATGCCACTCAAGTCGCGTCGAGTCATCGAATCCCGCGTCGTCGGCGAAAGGCGTGCGTAGCAGGTCGCCCGGCGCTACGGCAGCTTGCTTGTCGCCACCCGCCACGGAGCCATGCGCCGGGCGCCCGTGCGTGTGGGCGAGCGGCTGAGGCGCAGGCTGAGTTCCCCCATTTCGATACGGGCGTGTAATTCGGTCCAGACCGTCTCCGGGTCGACGCCCGCAAGCCGCCACAGATGCAGCAGGGATTCCAGAAACGCTGCGCTTTCCCGCACGACCCCTTCGGGATCGCCTGCAATGGAGGCGATTGTGCATGCCGTTGCGGCGGCGCCGGTTTCACGTGCGACGACATCCCCGGACGCCTCTCCGGCGCCCAGCCGCGCCAGCGAAAGGCTTTTGACGGCGGAGGGCGACTTTTCTGTCATCGGACGATCATGAGGAGCGGGATGCGACCTCGTCAAATCTGTCACCGAGGGCGGTCTCCTGCTGCATTCGCCTGCTGATTCTGCGCATGTTGAATTTGGACGCCCATCTGAAACGCCCCGATGGCGAAAAAGCCCCCGCATGTCTGGCATAACGCGCAAGCGTTGCGGACCGGTAAGAGGGGCGGGGGATTCACGGTCCGACTTCCGCCGCGTTGTCCCGGCACCACAGCGCGACCTGCTCATGGGTCGCGAACCAGACGTCTCCGCGGGCGCGGGCTGCTTCCAGTAATGCGGAGATCACGCCGACGCGGCTGCGATGTCCGCTGACATGCGGGTGGAGCGTCAGCAGGAAAAGGCCGCCTTCGTCGTAGGCTCCGTCGAACTCAGCCATGAAAATATCCAGCACATCGCGCGGCGCGGTGTATGGGCGCAGGGCCGAAAACCGGTCGAAATTGAAATAGACGGCGTCGTCGCGGATCCATTCGGGCGGTAGTTCGACAATGCCGGTGGCTTCCCCGTTCTGGAGAAGTTCGTAAGGGTCGTCGTCAGCCATCAGACTGCTATCGTACAGAAGCCCCATCTGCCGGATGATGGAGAGCGTGTTGACCGAGAAGTCCCAGCTTGCCGTGCGGATGCCGGCGACCGGGCGACGCCCGATGTCCTGCAGTACCGCCTGCGCGCGGGTTGTCAGGTCCAGCTCGGTCTCGCCGTCGAGATGCGTGTTGCGCTCATGAATCCAGGAGTGGATGCCGATCTCATGCCCATCGGCGACGACGCCCCGGACTTCGTCGGGGTAGAGCAGGGCGGAGACCGCAGGATAAAAGAATGTCGCAGGCACGGCGTGGCGTTGCAGCAGGTCCCGGATGCGCGGCACGCCACGTCGATGGCCGTAGTGGCCCTGACTGATGCGCATGGGGCTTTCGTCGCTGTCGCGCAGCGGAATCGTGTCATGATCGGCGTCGAACGAGATGGCGAAAGCACAGCGCGCGCCATCGGGCCAGGCTTTCGGACGCAGGGAACGCCCGGCGCGTGCGCGCCCGACGGCGGCTCGCCAGTAGTTTTCCGGCCATTGCCATGGGGGGAGCTTATCGTTCGGGAGTTCGGTCATAGGGCTATGTCCATCATGTCCTGCTCTCGCCTGAGTGTTGTCGTCACTGGTTCCGCGCCACGCCACCGGGCGTCCATGCGCCGCGCAATGGGAATGAAGAGAGCCGACCCCAGTGCTGCCAGCGACGCCAGGGCGCACAGATCGCCAAACAGGTGGGCGTACGCCATCGGCGCGGCGGCTCCGTCGCTCGCCCCTCCGACAGAGACGCCGGTAGCGACGACGCTGCCAAGATAACTCGTCAGCCCGGCCAGCACGGAAAAGCACCCCATCAACTGTCCTGTTGCACCCGGGGGCGCATATCGTGCGATTGCGGCCAGCCCGAGCGCTGCAATCAGTAGCTCGCCCGCTGAGAACAGGCCGTACCCCGCCACCATCCACCATGGCGAAATTGTCGCGTTGATGCTGGCGAGGGCGGCGGCGCGCCAGAGCTGAAACGAAAGCGCAAGGAAGATGAAACCGCACAGGAAGCGGATCGGCAGGGAAATCGGTCGGTCACGACGCTCGGCGCGATGATAGAGCGCGGCCAGACCGGGAGCGATGGCGAGGATCCACAAGTTGTTCAGGGATTGAAACTGTCCGGCCTGCAGCGTCCAGTTTACGCTCGCCACACGAATCGTAGTCGCGACATGGTCTCGGGCGAAACTGGTAAGGGATGTCGCGATCTGCTGGTTGAACAGAAAAAACAGGACCGCCTGCGCCTGTAATGCGAAGGACAGCCGCAGCCCCAGGCGCCAGGCTGGCGTCGCGCGACGGTACAGAAAACTCCAGACCAGCAGAATGGCGATCGCCGCGATCCAGATGCAGATCCGGGCCAGCGTCGGGTAATGCAGCAGGACAAAGGCGAGGCCGATTGCGGCGGCGCATGCGGGCCATACCCATGTGTCGCGTTTTCGCGCTGCCGCCACGGTGCGAGGAAGGGTCAGGGATACTGCGAAACCCACCCACAAGACGGCGGCTGCGATGGCGAAGCTCTTCCGCCACCCGATATGTTCGGCAAGGAACGGAATTGCGATAGCTGCGACGGTCGCGCCGATATTGATCGACATATAGTAGATGGTGAAGACGATATCGACGCGATCCGAGGCGTCGCTGAAGGTCTGTCGCAACAGGCTGGCAACGTTGGGTTTGAAAATTCCGCCGCCCAGTATCAGCACGGCGAGCACAAGAGACACTCCCGCCGAGCCGCCCAGACCGCAGGAGAGACCGCTGTATCCGACGGCCAGCAACGCCATCGCGATTGTCACTGTCCGTCGCGTGCCGAGAACTCTGTCGCCCAGCCAGCCGCCCAGAACAGGAATGCCGAACATCAGGGCGCTGAATGCGCCCCACAGCATCACGGCTCCCTGTTCCGTCAGCCCCATGGTCTGCACGAAATACGCTATCGAAACGCTTTGCAGGCCGTAAAAGCCAAAACGTTCGCAGATTTCCAGGCAGGCGATTTGCAGAAACGTGCGGTTGCGGGAATGCATCAGAAGAAACGCACGCTGGCTGGGGCGGCGTGGGCGCGCTGCAAGGGCCGCTCCGAACGAGGCAAGGGCCACCATCTGGTCTGAAGACTCTGCGCGTGCCCCGGACCATCCTGATGAATTCTTGTAGTCGCAAACATACAAGGGGAAATTTCAGGGCAGGAGGCAGCGAAACTCGCACTGCCAATCGCGCAGAAAACACTACTCGTCTGATACCGGCCAGACGCATCTGCGTTCCGCGCTG
The DNA here is from genome assembly GCF_000429165.1 of Acetobacter nitrogenifigens DSM 23921 = NBRC 105050. Classification (GTDB taxonomy): domain Bacteria; phylum Pseudomonadota; class Alphaproteobacteria; order Acetobacterales; family Acetobacteraceae; genus Acetobacter; species Acetobacter nitrogenifigens. Next base: position 201,911 of record NZ_AUBI01000006.1, read on the forward strand.
GACGCGCACGACGTTGCGACGAAAGGCGATAGCTGCGGGAGGCGAGGGTTCTCTGACGGCCATCGAGCATGGTCATTCTGTAGACGAAATGGAAGCGCGTGAAAACCTTTCGCCACGCAGGTTGCGGCGTCCTCTCCTGTTTGCTGCAGCGGTCAGCTTTCGAACGGCGCCCCCCCCCGGGCCGCCGCCGCCGAGACCATAGCCAGCGCGGTTTCAGTCCGCCGCCGCGTTCGCGCCAGCCAGCCTCGTCCGAAGCGTCGAAACCCGTCACGGGAACGATATTCACGTTGCTGCATGCCGCAGAGGACCATCACGGTCGCCATTTCCGCGCCGCCCGGTCGTGCTAGTGCGCGGCGTACCTCCGGGCCAATGCCGCTGCTGGGCGGAAGTCCGAGCCGCGCATGCAACGCAGCCAGAGAGTCGGGATCGATCTGGGGCAAAAGGTCTGTGACGTCGATATGCGACACTGCATCAAGGGTTTTTGGCCCGATGCGTCCGTCCGCCACAGCGCCGACGATGCGCTGCAGCAGCGTCGCAGACGCGCCCACGCCGCAATTCCAGCCGAAGTCGAACGTCATGAGATCGACGCCCGCAGGAAGCGCGGATCCCGCCAGCGGATTCCAGTAGCGCGAGCGGGCGATGGCGTCGAAAGTCTTCAGGTCCAGCGCGCGCATGTTGTCCGCCGAAATCGCCACGGGCGCGGACCATGCGGCCAGCGTCATTGCGGAGACGCCGTAATGGCTGCCGATCAGCGTGTCGCCTTTTCCTTTGTCGCCGCACAACCAGTTTCCTGGATCTTTGGGATCGTCGTTGTATCCGCCTTCCGCCGTACGGACGAAATCGAGGCATGCGTCGAAATTCTGGGCGGTCAAGAAACGTCTCCGGTGCTGGCGGCGAAAAGCCGCGACCGCGCACCGATGCGTGCGGCGGTCGTCGGGACGTCATCTTACGTGTCTCTGACGACAAAAATCTGATTGAAAACAGGCGGGAGCATCACAGAAGCGGGTTCCGACGGCCGCTTTCTGCAGTCAGCGCGGAGTATGGAAAATACCCAGAGAAGAACCGGGGAAGAGGTTTGCGGGCGTCCTGTCAGCGTCGTCTAGTGACACCCGAGCAGTAGACACTAACCGAAGGCGCAAAAATGCGCTTTAGGCTCATTCAAGATCGTTAGCCCAGGCGCTGTCGGGCCGCTCTTCAGGCTACAGGCGCCAGGACGTCTCCCGGAACGCCATTCATGGCGGTCAGCGCATCCGTCGGAGAGAGCTTCACCTGCACGCCCCGCGCGCCTCCGTTCGCGACGATATACGGCTGTTCCAGAGCCTCGCGCGCCAGAATTGTTGGCGTCGCCTTGCGGCGGCCGAACGGACTGATCCCGCCGACTTTGAATCCGGTCACGCGCTCGGCGTCGGCAGGTTTCATCATCCGGGCGCTCTTCCCGCCCGCTGCCGCCGCAAGCTTTTTCATACTCAGCTCGCGCGCCACTGGAATCACGACGCAGACGGCCGCGCCATCGACCTCGGTCATCAGGGTTTTGAACACTCGGTCTTCCGGCTCGCCCATGGCGGCGGCGGCATGGACTCCAAGCCGATCCGCCGATGGGTCGTAATCGTAGGACAGCGTTTCGAACGGGACGTTAGTACGGCGCAAAAAGGCGGTGGCGGGCGTGGTCTTGCTCATGTGCGAAGCCTACACCAGCGCCTCGCTCGGAGATATCCCGCATGGCGCATGGCATTGGTTCATTTGGCTCGCCATGTGAAGACAATAATATTCACCGCGCGAACCGAGTGAAGGATGTGACGGCGGCCTGTTCACTCCACCGCTGACCCAGCAAACCGGTGTCCGCAATTCTCTGGATGCTCGAGCGATGCTTGTTCGCGTTCACTCATGAACGTGGCTCTTTGGCGCTGTTTTGATTGAGCATCTTGATCCGTGCGCATGGATGCACCCCGCCGGGACCTGCTTTAACGGAACGCGAACCGGACCCCACCGGGTAGACTGCGCAAGCCGCGCCATGCCTGCACACGAAATCGACGCATCAACATCCGCACTTATGATGTCCGGTCGTGTCCGCCTCCCCGAAGTTTCGAATAATCTCGTGGGCTGCATCCGGTGATCGACCTGAAAGCGGCGCCGAACGCGCCGCTGCTTTCGTAGCCGACTTCAAGTGCTGCGTCGGTGACGCTGTGACCGCGCGCCAGCAACTCTTGCGCGGCCAGCACACGCAGACGCCGCCGCCATGTGGAGAAGGGCATGCCGGTCTCCGTCATGAAACGTCGCACGAACGATCTGGGTGACATTCCGGCGTCGCTCGCCCAGTCGGGCTGTTCACGTGGATCGGCAGGATTGTCGCTTAACAGATCGGCCACGCGTCGAAGACGCGGGTCCATCGGAAGCGGCAGAGACAGGGCCGCGTGCGGCAGTGAGCGGAATTCATCCCAGAAACTCTCGGCCAAACGAAACAGCGGCTTATCCCAAATCATGCCGGAGGCATGGCGCGCAAGGCGTTCCGCCTGCGCGCGAAGCAGTCGCGATCCCTGCGTCAGGAACGGTTCGGACGACAAAGTCTGGCTGCGGGCTTCGCTGATATACAGAAGCCAGCCGGTAATGGCGCCGTGGGAACGCGCCTGATGCGGTAGTCCGGGCGGAAGCCACAGGCACTGGCCGGGACCGATCTGCCAGTAGGACTGCTCGGTCCTGATGCCGATAACGCCTTCATCAACCCCGAGAATCTGCCCGTAAGCGTGCTCATGCCGTTCAGCCATGCGGCGGGTCGTCTGGCTGAAATATCCACCGTTCAGCCACGGCGGATCGCCTGCGGCAGAGTCCAGGGCGAGGGGCGGCATGGGGAGCGTGGCGCGCATGAGTCGAAATATGGCCTGCAGACGTGAGCACGCCAAGCGTAGGAGGCTTACCATGGGCGACATGACCAAATCCCCGCAGCGGGCGGCCTTCATGGAAGAGAAAGCAGATGAAAATCGGTTTCATAGGACTGGGAGCCATGGGCGTAGTGATGGCCGGGCGCCTGATCGACACAGGGTATGATCTCGTCGTGCACAACCGCACGCGCGCCAAAGCCGACGCTCTTGTCGCGCGTGGCGCCGTCTATGCAGAAACTCCAGCGGACGTCGCACGGGATGCGGACGTTGTCTTTTCCATGTTGTTTGATGATGCTTCCACTCAGGACGCGACCTTCGGCGACAACGGAATCGCGACGACGCTCCAGCCTGGAGCCGTCCATGTGTGTTGCAGCACCCTCTCGCTCGCGCAGGCGCGTCGGCTGCGTGACGGGCACGCCGAACGCGGGCAGGCGTACGTCAGCGCCAATGTTCTCGGGCGCCCGCCCGCCGCGGAGGCCGGGCAGCTTTATGTCATCGCCGCCGGAGGCGAGGAAGAAGTGGAGCGGCTTGGGCCCATACTGCAATGCTTTGGCCCCCATCTTTTCGTTGTGGGGACAGATCCCGTTCAGGCGAACCTCGTCAAACTTTCTCTGAATTTCATGATCTATTCGACCATAGAGCAGATGTCAGAGGTCTTTGCGCTGAACGAAAAAGCCGGAACCGACCCGCGCAAGATATTCGATATTATGACGGGAAGTTTCTACAATGCGCCGGTTCACAAGAATTACGGAAGCCTGATGGTCGACAAAAGCTACGACGCGCCGGGCGCGCCGGTCACGCTGGGGCTTAAGGACGTGAAAATGTTCATGGACGCTGGCGGAGAATATGCGGTCCCGCTTCCCTATGCCTCGGTTGTGCGAGACAGGTTGCTGAGCGCGATAAGCGCCGGAGACGGTGAACGGGATTTCGTCGTGTTGTTCGAGCGCGCACGGCAGGAAAGCGGCCTGAAGTGAGGGCTCCCCAAAGAAAACGTGAACCCATTCTGCTGATCATGGGAAGTGTGAGGTCTGGAAGGCGTTGCCCGGAGATCTCGGAATGGATTGCCGCGATCGGGCGCGCCGCAACCGGCGCGGACGTCGCGATCGTCGATCTGCGCGACTGGCCCTTGCCCATGGATGGCGAACCGTCCATTCCCGCTCTGGACGACTACACACAGGCGCATTCAAAGGCATGGTCTGAAAAAATCGCGAATGCGGCGGGTTATGTCTTCGTTGCGCCACAGTATAACTGGGGCTATCCGGCGGCGCTGAAAAATGCGATCGACCATTGCTACAAGGAATGGCGGGGAAAGCCCCTGTTTGTCGTTACCTATGGAGGGCACGGCGGCGGAAAATGTGGTGCGCAATTGCTGCAGGTCGCTGAAGGTTTGAAGATGCGCGCCATAACGCCTTTTGTAGAGCTGCACCTCTCGGAAGAGGTCATCCGTGGCGGTGTTCTGGATATAGAGCGCGAGTTCGGCTCCCGGCGAGACGCAGTGGTCATGGGGTTCGAGGCGCTGCTGGAGGCGATATGGGACCCGGAGAGCCAGTGACGAGGTGGGCTTTCTGGAAGCGTGTGTTGAAGTCCGCCATGCTCTGTTGAGTTTGATCAAAGATTGCGGGCAGGGGCGTCATGAAAACACGTTCAAGTGCAACGTGAGTTCTCTATAAGATTTGCTTCGTTCGTGTTCTCAGGCGTTGTGATTCTCTGGACTCGGCCTCCGAACGCACAAATGGCGCGTCGATCCGTCCCCATCTGTCACATCCAAAAACTGGTGCTGGCTGGGCTTGGCGAGGCCTTGCAGGCAAGCGTCTGCGGCTGACCTGAGCCGTTTCAATCCCTGCAACATGGCTCGTCCCCGGAAGCTCAGCGCGGCCATGACGAACAGGCTGCGCCGCGCGACGTCGCCTTGGCCTATGTCAGGTTTGCGATCGCCAATCCGGGTCTCTTCACGTTGATGTTTCGGGGGCGACGCCATCGACCGCAAGGATGCCGATTTCCAAGCGGCGTCCGCGCGCGCGTTCGCCTGGCAGGCATGGCGCAGGCGGGAGAGCAAGAGGACCGCGCCGCGACCATGGTTTCTCTCTGGGGAAAGGTGCACGGCGTGGCCGTCCTTGCGGTAGACGGTCTCTTGACTGGAATCGCCGACACAAACAGCCTGGAGGCGTTTGATGGTCTGATTGAAAGGGTGTTTCGCTAATTCTTCCTGGGTGCGAAATACAGCGTTGCGGTGTTCAGAACGTAAGACTGGATGCCAGAAACGGCCTGGTCTTCACCGCCGCTTCCCCAACGTCACGGCAAGCGCGATATCGGCCAGCCTGCCGAAAGGCGCCCGCAGCAGCGAAGGAAGGTTCCAGCGCCGTTGGATGAACACGCCCTTCGCGTGGCTCATGCTGCGAAAGCCTTCTATGCCGTGATAGGCGCCTATGCCGCTGGCTCCGACGCCGCCGAAGGGTAGATCGTCGAGCGCCACATGGATCAGCGTGCTGTTGATGCCGACATTGCCTGATGTCGTGCGCGCCAGCACTTTCCGGCGGTCGGCGTCGTCGTCGCCAAAATAATACAGGGCGAGCGGTCGCGGCCGGGCATTTATGAGGTCGATGACCTCGCCGATTGCGCGATACGTCATGATCGGAAGAATGGGACCGAAGATTTCCTCGCGCATGACCGCAATGTCGCTTCTGATCGCGACGACCAGCGTCGGAGCGATGGTGCGGATTCTGTCGGCCGCCGTCTCTGGTCGCACCCCGATCCGGATGATGCGTGCGCGCCTCTCGCGGGCGTCCTCAATCAGGGCGTTCAAACGTTCGTAGTGTCGGTCACTGATGATGGACGCATAATCGTCGCTGGTTGGGCCGTCTGGATAGGTTCGGATAACCGTTGCGTCAAAGCGCGCGATGAATGCCTCAAGATCGTCTTCGTGCACGAGCGCGTAATCCGGCGCTACGCAAGTTTGGCCGGCGTTTGACAGTTTGCCGAACACGATACTGCTCACCGCCCGCTCGGTAACATGACCACGCGCTACGATGACCGGACTTTTGCCGCCAAGTTCCAGCGTAACGGGAACAAGATTTTCGCTGGCTGCTTGCATGATTTTATGGCCGACCGACGTGCTGCCGGTAAAAAGCAGATGGTCGAACGCCAATCGACTGAACGCAGCCCCGACCTCAGCTCCGCCTAAAATCACAGCCACGACGTCTTTGGCAAAAACTTCGGCCAGTATCGTCTGGATCAAGCTGCTTGTGCGAGGCGTCAGCTCGGAGGGCTTCACCATGACGCGGTTGCCTGCGGCCAACGCAGTCGCGAGCGGGATCATCACCAGTGAGATCGGGTAGTTCCATGGCGCCATCACACCGATCACGCCTTTGGGCTGCCAGATAATTTGGGCGCGGCCTCCTTGATAAACCAGACTGACGTGACGCTTCTCCGGTCGCATGAAGCGGTGAAGGTTTCGTGTCAGGTAATCAATGGCCTGAATGACCCCGACAATCTCCATCAGATCAGTTTCGTAGTATGATCGGCGTCCAAAATCGGCGTCAACTGCTTTGCATAACGCGGTACGGTGGGACAGCACAGCCACGCGCAGACGGGCGAGACGCGCCTTGCGTTCAGCTATTCGTGGCGAAGCATCGCGGAGGAAAGCTGTGCGTTGGTCGTGTAATATCGCCTCCATCACAGTCGCGGACCCAGCATCGTTTGGCATGGTAAGGGGGGCGCTCCGTGTCGATGTGGATGCGGGGAGCCCCATGACGCCGCCCGCAAAGCTTTTGAGTGTTTGGTGGCAACGAAAGTGCCTGCGTTGATCGTAGCCGCATGGGGTGCAGTTTCAAGTTGAAGTGCGTCGCATCATGATATCGCCGGCCTTGGGCGGAAACCGTCGATGAGCTTGCCCATTCCAAGAATAATATTAACGCAGGACTCGACGGATTCATCTGCATGTAAATCATATCGACATATTTTGATATAACGAGGTGACATGACGCTCATGTAGAGTGATGTCTGATCAAGCGCCTGCGAGGGATCCAAAAAATCTCCGTTTGTCGAGGCTGATAATAAAAAAATAACAACCAAAGTCCGACATATCGGATCGCAAAGAGGAATCGCGCACATGTGGCTCCGGCAAATAATCATGGCGTCGACACTGCTGCTCCTCGCTTGCTCGGCGGCGATAGCCCGTCCGGCCAACGACGTAACAACAAATTATTACTCGGATCCGCAACACACAAAATGGATCGGGTCGACCGAACTTACATGTGGGGGCGGCAGAATTTCTTTCGGTCGGCGGAGTCAATATTACACGCGTCAGAGCGATTCATGCGGCGATCACAGGGTTGGCGTAGACGCGGTAAAGGCGTACGGCGCCAGTAGACTTCCGCCGCTTCAGGTGTGTTATTCCATCTGCGATCGTAAATACGGCCGCCCTGGAATGTGCCTTCCGGATGGAACCTGCCCGGATCGTGAGGCGCTTGATGCGTGTCTGGATACATGTAAACAGGAGTACGCGACCCCATAAAATGCGATCGGAATCCGATATTGCGTTGCAAATTCCGGCTGAAGTGCGTCGTTGCATGGGCTCAGGAGGAACTGGGCGCCGAATGACGGGACTGTAAGCTCGTAGACGATATAGCGAGCGCTCGTCACATCGCACAGCGTTTTCTGTGGAGTTCGTGGAGAGAAGACAGTCAGGTTTCGCCTTTCACCTCAGGTATGTAGGGCGCCATTTTCGCTTCCGCAAAGCTGACATTACCGCATTGCGACGGGTTCGGGCCGGAGTATTGGCAACCGCACCACGCAACCTTGCAGGCGGTTGACCCGAATGCGACAGCCAATTGCTCAAGCACGGACGGCCCGCAGCGCACATTCCGGCGTTGGGCTCCTTGGATTGCACCGGAGACGGGCGATGAGGATTCTGTGGCGACGGGGGCGCCAGCGCGTTTGGACAGGAGTAAACCGGAGAAAGGTCTTTTCGTTTGCCCATGCAACGCCTGATCGGCTGCCTCTAGCGCCGGGTCCAGCCTCGCGGTCGGCTGCTCCGATGTCGGTTCGATCTCGATATCGGGCGCAACGCCTCTAATGCTCCAGGACTGTGCTATCTGGCATGGTCTCATTTTCCACTGCGATCTGTATGGAGCCGCCATCGGGCAACGGATAATAGTGGCTGCCACGTGCCGAGCCGTTTGTGAGCTGGCCAATAAGGATTGCTCTCTCGGCTTGCTGCAACACCCGAGCCGAAATTTCAGCGGCGTTGACTGTTCCTAGAGAGCGTTATGCACTTTGCGGGAGCAGGCTGGCTGCGTTTTTCAGCATGAAACCTGCGAATGCGATGGTGTGCATAACACCCTCTAGCTCGTCGCGGCGAATCAGTATTCTGGTGTTTGGGCCATGATCGTCTCTAGATAGGTTTTGTACAGCGTCTGAAAGACCGGCCCGGGATGCCCCTCGCCCACAGTTTGACCGTCAAAGGCGACGACGGGCACGGCGATGGTCGAGGCGCTGGTGTAGAAGGCCTCGCTGGCCGTCAGAACTTCATCGGGCGTGATGTTGCGTTCAACAAGGTCGAGCCGCATGCCGTGGGCGATCTTCATGATCGTCCGGCGCGTGACGCCCGGAAGCACGGCTGACGACAGGCGTCGCGTGACGATCTGTCCCTCCTTGGTGACGATGAACGCCGTAGATGAGGCGCCTTCGGTTATCGAACCGTCGCGGACCATCCAGGCTTCGTTGGCTCCTGCCTGTTGGGCGGCCTGCTTCGTCAGAACCTGCGCCAGAAGCGACGTCGATTTGATATCGCATCGGCTCCAGCGTTGGTCGGGCAACGTCACGACCTTCGCGCCAGTTTCGATGATCGGGTTGTCCTGAACGCGCTTGAACTGTGGAAACATGACGATCGTAGGAGCAAGGCCGGTCGGGTATTGGAAATTGCGTTCGGCGACGCCACGCGTGACCTGAATGTAGATCAGTCCGTTTTCCAGTCCGTTGCGTCGCGCCAGATCGCGCTCGATTTCTGTCCAGACACTGGCCGAATAAGGATTGGGAATGTCGATCTCGCGGAGGGAGCGGTCGAGGCGCGTAAGATGGGCGTCGTCGTCGGCGAAACGTCGTTCGATGACCGCCGTCACTTCATAAACGCCGTCGCCGAACAAGAAGCCGCGATCCATCACCGGAATGGAAGCAGCGCTCAGTGGCGTGAATTCTCCGTTGACGAAGGCGATACGGTTGTCTTGTGCATGTGTCATGTCTGTCCGCCTGTTTCCTTCCGGGATGGAAATCATGGTCCCAAAGCACGTCTAGGCGCGGCAGAGCTCGAAATCATGCGCGATCTTCGCGCTGATTATTCAGGGAGGTTATAGTTGGGGTCGAGACATTGCTTGACGTAAGGCCTCCGGCGCGACGAGTCAGGAACCTGATACAGGGGGGTTCGTATGACCGGATTTGATCTCGTCCTTCGCAATGGCACGGTTGTGTCCGGAACGACGGAGCGCACCGATATTGGGTGCCGCGACGGGAAAATCGTCGAGATCGGCGATCTGGCACGGGCCGTGGCGCGGGAAGTCGTCGACTGCACGAACCTGCATGTCTTGCCTGGGTTGATTGATCCGCATGTGCACTTGCGCGATCCGGGTGATCCGGCTGTCGAAACGTTTGACGCCGGCACGCGCGGCGCGGTGCTGGGCGGAATCGCAACTGTGTTCGATATGCCCAACACCTCGGAATCGGTGACATCGACAGACGTGCTGAATCGCAAGCGGGCGATGCTGGACGGCGCGGTGTGGTGTGACGTCGGCCTTTATGTCGGCGCGACGAAGGCCAACATTCCCGAGCTGGCGGAGTTGGAAGTTCAGCCGAATGTCTGCGCGATCAAGGTGTTCGCGGGCAGTTCGACCGGAGATCTGCTGGTCGAAGATGATGAAAGCCTCGAACGGCTGATGCGTAGTGGACGTCGTCGCGTCTGCTATCATTCGGAAGACGAATATCGCCTGCAGGCGCGCAAGGCGTTGTTCCACGAGGGGCAGCCGCATCGCCTTCATATGGAATGGCGCGATGAGGAATGCGCCTTTCTCGGGACGCGGCGGCTGATGGCTTTGGCGCGCAAGACCGGGCGGCCAGCGCATATCCTGCACACCTCCACTGCTGAGGAGCTTGCTTATCTGCAGGGTTATCGCGATCTGGCGACCGTCGAGGTGTTGGTCAATCATCTGACGCAGATTGGCCCGGACGTATACGATCGCCTTGGCGGCTACGCCATCATGAACCCGCCGATCCGCGATCGGCGGCATTACGACGCCGCCTGGGCGGCGGTGAACACGGGTGGCGTGGACTGCATCGGGTCGGATCACGCGCCGCACTCCCGCGCGGCGAAGGAGCGCCCCTGGCCGAATACGGCGGCGGGGCTGACCGGCGTGCAGACGCTGGTTCCGATCATGCTCGATCATGTCAATGCGGGGCGTCTGTCACTTGCTCGCATGGTGGAGTTGATGGCTGAGGGACCTGCGCGAGTCTATGGGGCTCTGGGCAAGGGAAAGATTGCGCCGGGGTACGACGCCGACTTCACGCTCGTCGATCTGCAGGCGACCCAGATAATCGAGGAAAGCTGGATCGCCTCGCCCTGTGGCTGGACGCCGTTCGCGGGGCATCGTTGCACGGGGTGGCCAAAAGCGACGATCGTACGTGGCGCCCTCGTCATGCGAGAGGACGAGGTTTTGGGGCAGCCGGCGGGTCGTCCGGTCGGCTTCAGAGTCGCCTGAGGCTGGAGGGTTCTAAGAATCTCTCTTTTCCCGTTGGAAGGAAAGACATAATCCTTTGATATTATGTGAGGCATGGAAGCTGAAATAGAGGCTTTTCGAACCCGCCGACTTGCTCCGCGGCAGCGCCCGGACTCAAGGCTTTCTTAAAGCCTGAAAATCCTGTGACGGGCGTTGTTCAACCGGGTTCCTCGATCGGGGCGATCCGGGTAAAAACATCCCGCATACGGTCGAGGAAAAAGCGGGCAAGGCGGGATAATTCCCTGTTTTCAGCCCAGATCGCGGAGGCCGTCACGGGAATGTCGGGCAGGAACGGGCGGCTCACCAGATCGTAACGACCGCCGCGGGCGGTCAGGGGATCCACGATCGCCACCCCCGCGTCGGCTTCCGCCAGCGCGCAGGCGCTGTTGCCGTAGCGGACTTCGGTGGCGAAATCGAAGGGAACGTCCGCGCGCTCGAATGCGTCGCGGATCGCTTCGCCCAGCCGTGTTCCGCGTTCCAGAGCAATGAAGCGATGCGCCAGCAGATCGCCGGGTTCGACGACTTTCTTGCGCGCAAGTGGATGATCCGGACGCATGACGCAGACCATTTTGCCTTCGAACAGGACCTCGCTCGCCAGCCCTGGCTGCTCACGAAAACCAAGAATGAAGCCGAGTTCCGCGTGATTCGTCTCGACGCCCGAGACGACGCCTTCATAGCGGCGGACGTCAAAATAAGTGCGGATCTTCGGGCGTTGGGCTTGAAGCTCGCGGATCGCCGTCACGACGACGCTGTAGCCGAGCGGAGGGGTGGCGACTAGGCGCAGGCGACCGGCCCGGCTGTCGCGCAGATCGCGGATGCGGTTCAGCAACCGTTCGTGCATTTCGAAGATCGCTTCGGCGTCCTCGGCCAGCAGCCGCGCTTCCGGCGTGGGATAGAGGCGATTGTTCACGCGCTGGAACAGCACGAAGCCCGCCTGATCCTCCATTGTCTTGATTGCGTTGCTGATGGCGGGCTGCGACAGTCCCAATGTTTTGGCGGCCGCGACGGTCGTGTTGTAGCGGATGATGGCCCGAAGAATCTCGATCTGTCTCAGGTTCATCCATAAGTCCAGTGAATAGGGTGGGGTGAATTTTGATTGCCGGGATTATTGAGTGGGGGAGGTGAGGCTGGCAATGCTTTTGTCACGCATTGCGAACGATCTCTGTTCGCTGCGATGATACGGCAACGGTTGACGAGGTAGAGATGAGTCGCGTGATTCGGGTGGCGGGCGCCCAGATGGGGCCGACGCAGAAGGCGGACTCTCGTAGTGCGACGCTGGACCGGATGATCGCTCTGCTGGAGCAGGCGGCCGAGCGTGGGGCGAGCCTTGTCGTTTTTCCGGAACTGGCGTTCACCACCTTCTTCCCACGCTGGTTGCTGGAGGATGCGGAACTCGCGACCTATTACGAGACAGCGATGCCCAATCCGGAAACCCAACCGCTGTTCGACCGCGCGCGGGCGCTCGGCGTGGGGTTCTATGTGGGCTACGCCGAGATGACGCCGCAGGGCGAACGTTTCAACTCCAGCATCATCGTCGCGCCTGATGGCGCTATCCTGGGTAAATATCGCAAGATTCACTTGCCGGGATCGGTTGAGCCGCGCGCGGGCGCGCGTTTTCAGCAGCTTGAAAAACGCTATTTTGAATATGGCGATTCCGGATTTCCTGTTTTCCGTGCGGATGCGACGTGGCATGGCGCGCTGATGGGAATGCTGATCTGCAACGACCGACGCTGGCCTGAGGCATGGCGGTCGCTTGCCCTGCAGGGGATGGAACTGTTGTGCGTCGGTTACAACTCGGCTGCGTACGATCCGAACGGCGGCGACACCGAAAGCGCAGGGTTGCGCACATTCCACTCGAAACTTGTTGCGCAGGCCAACGCCTATATGAACGCCTGCTGGGCGGTCGCCGTCGCCAAGGCGGGTGATGAGGATGGGTCAGGGCTGGTCGGCGGAAGCTGCATCGTCGATCCGAACGGCGTCATCGTGGCGGAGGCGCAGACATTGGGTGACGAGGTGATCGTCGCGGATTGCGATCTGGACATGTGCGTGCAGGGCAAGACGAAGATGTTCAATTTCGAGGCTCACCGCCGGCCGCAATGGTATCGCCGCATCACCGAGCAGGTCGGCGTCACGCCACCGGATGGCGATGCCGCCTGATGATCGATCGGTGGGGCGTCCTTTTGATGTCTGGCGTGCTGGCGGCGTGTTTCTGCGCACCCGTCGCAGCCATGGCTGACGCCCTGCGCATTGCCGTCAATCCGATTTACCCGCCGCTGGAATTCCGCGACCCGCTCACTGACCATCTTACAGGGTTCGATATAGATCTGGGCGAAGCGATCGGCGCCCGGTTGGGTCGACAGGTGGAGTGGGAGGAAACGGCCTTCCCGGAGATGACGCCGGCCCTCGCCAGTAACCGCGCCGATATGGTTCTGAGCGGGTTCAGCGATTTACCAAGTCGACGTGGATTGATGGATTTCATCCATTATCTTCGATCTGGCGCGCAGGTTGTCGTTCTTGCCAGCGACTCCGTGCCGACGCCGGAGGCGCTGTGCGGGCGCCTGATCGCCGCCAGCCGCGCTACGGCTTTTCCCGGCATGATCAGGACATGGAGCCACCAGCACTGTGCGGCTCATGGTCTGCCGGATATGCGCTTCTATCCGTCCGAAAGCGGCGCCGACGCCCGCATTCAGCTTTTACAGGGGCGGGTCGCGGCGATGGTGCAGGGCAGCGAAACGGTCGGGTATTTCATCACGCTGACGCACGGGGCTTTCCGCACGCTCGGAGCCCCGTTGTCCGAGACGTGGCTGGCGATGGCGTTCGATCCCTCGCACCATGCGCTGGAGGGCGAGGTGAGAGGGGCGTTTAACGGGCTTGTGGCGGATGGAACGTATGCGCGCCTCATTCATCGCTGGTCGCTGGAACGGAGCGCGCTGCCGCAAGGAGAAACCGGGCCATGACGGGATCATTTTCGTACGATTTCGCAGAAGAAGCGGAGCGGTTGTGCGCTCTGCCGGTGCGACGGAGACCGGCCTGGGGACATATCGTTTCCGCGACGCTGATTGTCGTCGTGTGCGCATGGATCGTGCGCGCCTTCGCGCTGGGGCAGATTGAATGGCGCTATGTCGGCGCTTTCCTTTTCGCGCCCTCGATCCTGCGCGGCCTCGGCGCGACGTTGCTGATGTCGGCCTGCGCGATGGCGCTTGGGCTGGTCGTGGGGCTTGGGCTTGCAGTGGGGCGGCTGTCGTCCTCTCTGGTGCCGCGCTGGTTCTCCATTGCCTATATCTGGCTGTTTCGGGGCGTTCCGGTCATCTTGCAGCTTCTGGTCTGGTTCAACCTCGCCCTGATCTTCCCGCATGTCGGTCTGCCCGGTCTTGGCGAGGTGCGGACAGTCGACGTCATGACGCCTTTCCTGTCGGCGTTGCTCGGGCTCGGGCTCAATCAGGCGGCCTATATCGGTGAAATCTTGCGGGGAGGACTGCAAAGCATCGATCGCGGCCAGTACGAGGCCGCCGAGATGATCGGCATGACGCGGGGCGTCGCCCTGCGGCGGATCATTCTGCCTCAGGCGATGCGCGTCGTGATTCCGCCCTTAGGCAACGAGTTCATCAACATGATCAAACTCACTTCTTTGGCCAGCATGATTCAGTATCCAGAAATTCTGCACAACGCCGAGAACATTTATTACGCGAACACGCGGGTCATGGAGCTGCTGATCGTGGCCGGGTTCTGGTATCTCATGGCGGTCACGGTTCTGTCGCCGCTCCAGCACCTGCTTGAACGACGCGTATCGAGGGGCAGTCTGTGACGGGCGCGCCCGCCATATGGGCGCGTGGCGTCGCCAAGTCGTTCGGCGGCGCCCCTGTGCTGCGCGACGTCTCTTTCGACGTCGCGCGCGGATCGGTCGTCTGCGTTCTCGGCGCCTCAGGTTCCGGCAAGACCACGCTTTTGCGGTGCCTGGCGCAGCTCGAAACCCCGGAACGCGGCGTGATGGGGATCGAAGGCGAATTGCTGGGCCACGTCGAACGGGGCGGCGCGCTGCACAAACTGCCCGCGCGGTCTCTGGCGCTGCAAAGATTGCGGACCGGCATGGTGTTTCAGCGTTTCAACCTGTTCGGTCATATGACCGCGCTGCGTAACGTTATGGAGGGGCCCGTCACCGTGCAGGGGCGTCCCCGCGCGGAGGTGGAGCGTGAGGCGCTGGCGCTGCTCGACAAGGTTGGGCTGGCGCATCGTGCCGGACATTACCCGGCACAGCTTTCTGGTGGTCAGCAGCAACGTGTGGCGATCGCCCGTGCGCTGGCCTTGCGGCCTGCGGCGATGCTGTTTGACGAGCCCACCAGCGCTCTGGATCCGGAATCGGTAGGCGACGTGCTGGCCGTCATGCGCGCTGTCGCGGAATCCGGCGTGACCATGGTGGTCGTGACCCATGAACTGGCCTTTGCGCGGGAAGTCGCTGATCGTGTCCTGTTCATGGACGGCGGGTCGATCGCCGAGGACGCGCCGGCCGAAACCTTTTTTGCCGCGCCGGGACATCCTGCGTCGCGCGCGTTTCTTGCGGCCGCATTGAGCCGGCCCAATCCTTCGGAGACGATTGCCCCATGACCATCCGCAGCTATGACGACGTGCCGGTGCGTCCCGCCAATCTGGCGGGACCGGCTCCCGAGTTTCCGTGGCCGGACGGCAAACGTGCGGCGATGATGCTGTCTTTTGACGTGGACGCGGAGACGTACGCAACCAGCAAAGACCCGGCCCACGCCGAGCGGCTCGTCTCGATGTCCTACGGGACGTATGAAGCCCGCGTCGGCATGCCCAAGGTGCTTGAGTTGTTGCGTGAACTGGGGCTGAAGGCGACCTTCTTCACCACGGGCTGGGCGGCGGACGCGCATCCGGCGACGGTCGAGGCAGCGGTGAAGGATGGGCATGAGATCGCCCACCATGGTTATCACCATCTGCTACCGGACCCTGGTTCGGCGCATATCGAAGACGAACTGGCCATGGGGTTCGACGCTCTGAAGCGTCGTTTCGGCATCCGTCCGATTGGATATCGCGCGCCGTACGGCGAAAGCTGCGACGAATTGCGAATCGCGCTGAAGCGTGAGGGGATCGTCTATTCCAGTTCGTGGCGGGACGATGTGCGGCCCTATCGTCAGGTTCTTCCGGACGGCGCTCCGGGCGTGATCGAGATTCCTGCGACGGCCAGCTACGACGACTGGATGCACGGTATGAGCACGCGCTTCGGGCCGCGTTCGATCTTTCCCAAAGAACACGTGCTGTCCATGTGGAAAGACGAACTGGACGAAATCCGCGACTGGGGCGCGATGGTGACGACGGTGTTGCACCCACAGGTCAGCGGCCGACCGATGCGTTTGCGTCTGCTGCGAAACTTCCTGACTTATGCGATCGAATGTCGCGACGTGTGGATTGCGACAGGCGAGCAGGTTGCGCGACATTTCGAGACCTGTGAACGCGCGGACGAGGGCGTCGCGTCGTGACGGAAGATGGCGGGCAGGGCGTGAAAGGGCGGCCTCAGCGCTTCGCAAACCTGTCCTGGGCCGTTCTGTGGGACGAAGTCGCAGGCGGCCATGTCTATGCCCGCAACGTCGATCTGGTTGTGCGGGACGGACGGATCGTCTTTGCAGGTCCGGCGGCTGAACTTCCGGGCGAATATGCCGGGCTTCCGGTCGATGTCGACGGAACGGGGCTGATGGCCATGCCCGGTTTCGTGAATATTCATTCTCACCCCGCGACCGAGCCAATGAACCGCGGCCTGTTCGATGAACTCGGGTCGCCGGGGCTCTATTATTCGTCGCTCTATGAGTACATGCCGGTGTTTCGGTCGGACGCGCGCAGCAAACCCGACTGCGCACGCGTGGCCTATAGCGAAATGCTGCTGTCCGGGGTGACGACGGTCGTCGATCTGTCCACGCCATGGGACGGTTGGCTCGACGTTGCGGCGGAGAGCGGGTTGCGCGTCTGTCTCGCGCCGATGTTCCGTTCGGCCGCCTGGCGGACGGATGACGGTCACACGGTCTCATATAGCTGGCTGGAAGACGATGGCCGCCGGGGCATGGCGGAAGCGCTCGAGATCGTCGATGCGGCGCGTGGACACGCCTGCGGCCGCCTGATGGGGATGGTCGCGCCCGCACAGATCGACACGTGCTCCGAAGAATTGCTGAAAGCCTCCTTCGTCGAGGCGGATAAGCGCGACATCGCGTGGCAGACCCACGCGGCCCAGTCGATTGTCGAATTCCACGAGATCACCCGGCGCCACGGGATGACGCCGATCCAGTGGCTGCATCATCTGGGCGTGCTGTCTCCCCGCAGCATTGTCGGGCATGGCATCTTCCTGGACGATAACCCGTCCACGCCCTGGCATACGAAGACCGATCTTTCGTTGCTGGCCGATGACGGCGCTTCGGTGGCGCATTGCCCGACTGTTTTCGCTCGTCGCGGTTATGTGCTCCGTGATTTCGGGCGTTACCGTAAGGCGGGCGTGAGGCTGGGCATAGGCACCGACACATACCCGCATACGATCCTCGACGACCTGCGGCTGGCTGCCTATCTGGGACGCGTTCAGGCGGGGTCGCCGACGGCGGTTCCGACACGGGCTGTATTCGACGCCGTGACCGTCGCGGGCGCAGCGATGCTGCGTCGCGACGATCTGGGGCGGTTGGCCGTCGGTGGCTGTGCGGACATTGTTCTGGTCGATCTGAAGCACCCGATGATGCAGCCGTCGATTGATCCTGTCCGTTCGCTGATCGTATCGTGCGACGACCGCGCCATTCATTCGGTCTATGTCGGCGGTCGCAAGGCGGTGGAGGCCGGGCGCGTGCTGACGATGGATTATGTCGGCGCGACGGAGCGCCTCGTCGGCGAGCAGGCGAGGATCGTCGGCTCGGTAGCCGAGCGCGACCGTCTTGGCCGGTCGGCGGAAACGCTGATTCCCTCGACGTTTCCGATAAGATAGCGTCGCGATGTCGCTTCGGGTTCTGTTGGCGGCGTGCTTGTTTCTGTGCGCGCCTCTGGAGCGGGCGTTCGCGCGCGTCGTCACGGTCGGGCTGTACCCCAGCTATCCGCCGCTGGATATGCGCGATCCGGCGACGGACAGGTTGATGGGCTTCGATGTCGATCTCAGCCAGGCGTTGCTGCAACGCATGGGGATGGAGCGGCAGATTGCAGAGACGTCTTTCGCGCAACTGATCCCGTCGCTCACCACCGGCCGCATCCAGATGTTTTTCAACGGTATGATGGATACCCCGGCCCGGCGCGGCAGCATCGCCTTCGTCGACTACCTGCGATCGGGCGTTCGGTTTCTGGTTCTGGCTGATGACCCCCATAGCCCGGCAGCCCTGACAGGGTTATGCGGTCGGCCGGTGGCGGCCAGTCGCATCACGTCAGAACCGGCGCAGTTGATAGACTGGAGCGATCGTTTCTGTGTGGCGCGCGGGTTGCCGCCCGTCGTTCTGTTCGCCGCCGAAAATTCGGCGGATGCGCGGCTGCAGATGATGGAAGGACGTGTGGCCGCGACTTTACAGGATAGTCTGACTGCGCCGTGGATCATTGGCCTGAATCACGGTCGTTTCCGGGCGCTTGGGGAGGCGTTTAACATGACGCCATTGGGCATAGGTCTGGCGAAAGACGATCCTGCGCTGGTCTGCAAGACTGGCGCGGCGCTGGACGCGCTTCGTGCGGAAGGCGTGTACGCTGCATTGATCCGCAAATGGGGGCTGCCGCCCGACAGCGCAGTTCCAGCATCCGCCGGAGTTTCCTCATGTCCTCCATAGAGTCCGGGAACATTCTGGTTATCAATCCCAACTCATCGGAGGCAGTCACACGGGCGATCGACGCGGCCGTGGAGCCGTTGCGCGCAGCCAGTCCGTTTCCGATCATTGTGACTGGATTGCGCGATACGCCTTCGGGCATCGCCCTTCAGAGCGACGCCGATCAGGTGGCGCCGCCTGTTCTGCAGACCATGCTCGCCCATCCGGCGCGAGGTTACGTCGTGGCGTGTTTCAGCGATCCCGGAGTCACGGGCGCCCGTGAAGTCATTGCGGCCCCGGTGCGTGGCATCGGTGAAAGCGCGATCCTGCACGCGATGACCAGAGCCGATCGTTTCGGGGTCATTGCGTTGTCGGCCAGTTCGGTCCTGCGGCAACGGCGACTGGTCCGCGTCATGGGCGTCGCGGAGCGCTACGCAGGGAGTCGCGCTGTGGACGCGCGGGCCGAGGAGACCACCAACGACGCACTGCTGGACCGCATGAACGAGGCGGCGTTCAGGCTGGTCGCTGATGGCGCTGACATCATCATCATGGGGTGCGCAGGCATGGCGCATTTCCGCGCCAGAATAGAGGCGCATTGTCAGCGCCCGGTCGTTGAGCCGACGCGCGCTGCAGTGGCGGCTCTTATCGGAGATTGCCTGTTGCGGTCCTGTGACGTTTGAGAGCGGCCGCGTCGGTGGCGTGCGCAGTTAATTTGGCGCGACCATAATTTTCAGTGATGGAAAGGACGCAATTGCGATAGGATGTTTCGATAAAGATATGACTGAGCCGTTGGCGTCCGTGCTTATATTTTCCTGTATTCTTCAGGAGATCTTATACCATGGCGCGACGCACATGCGTACGTTTGCTTTTGTTGGCGACGACCTGCGTGACGGTGATTCACGTTGGTCATGCTCGCGCCGAAGATGTTGTCAGCCCGCTGCAGGACCGCGAGGAACGCATTACCGTCAAGGGCGGGACGGCCAGTGCGAATGGGGTGACCAACACCACGCCCGGTGGTGGGATGATGCCACGCCAGACTGCGGCGAAGGCCATCAGCGGCGTCAGTCGGGACTTTATCGCGAAACAATCGCCGACCACGAATGCCTTGACGATGCTGAAAGCGATGCCTGGCGTAATCGTGGCGAGCGTCGATCCGCTTGGGACCTCGGATCGCATGAATGTCTCAATTCGTGGGCTCAATCAAACGGAGATAGGGACGACATTCGAAGGAATGCCTGTCGGAGACAAGCTGTATTATAGCCCATTCACTTCGGAATGGTCGGACACGGAAAATCTGGGCTTCGTGGACGTCGCTCAGGGCGCGCCTGATATAAGCGCGCCTGTGTATAACTCGGTCGGAGGTCAAATCAACGCCGGTTTGCGTAATCCGTCGGACCATTTTGGCGGCCTCGTGGACGTGGCTGGCGGCACAAAGGCGGTCAATCGGGAATTTCTGCGCGTTGATACGGGCTTGATTGGCAAGACTGGGACCAAGGGATACATCTCGTTCTCCCACTCTGGCAATGATAACTGGCGCGGCACAGGTGGGCAGACACGTTATCACGTCGATGCAAGAGCGGTGAAGGAATGGGGCGACGATAATAGAATAGCGCCTTTTCTGTCCTGGAATCTTGTGCAGGCTGACCTGTTCACAAACCCGACTCTGGCGCAGTGGAACCAGTATAAGGATTCATATAACTACTCAGGGACATACAGCTTCGGGAATACGGCCTACCAGAAATTCCACTTTTATCGCCGGCAGACCGTCATGCTGGCGGCGCCGTCCAGATTTTCGCTGACGCCGAACCTCAAGCTGTCGGTCACGCCGTACTTCATGTACACGCATGGCATTATCAATGGAGCGTCTGTTCTGAACGATAGCAGTGTCTTTTACGGAAATCAGGCGGCCGGACCGTTGAATTTGCCTTATAGCGTCAACGGAAAAACTACAGTCGAGAATGTTGACCCCTATACGCAATTTTCAGCGGGGCAGAATGCCTATCTGACCTGGACGCAGGGGCGCAATACGCTACAATTTGGCTACTGGTATGATTATTTCGACCACAACGAGGCGTCGTCCTACTCAGTCGCCGATTTCTCAGGCAATGTTCGCAACTCGTACGGCCACACTCCGGTTCTGACATCTGGCGGCGATGTTCTGCGGTCATTTGACGGTCATATCATTCAGCAGATAAATGCACTTTTTATCAGCGACACGATGAAATTTTTCCACGACAGATTGACGCTGAACGCCGGCTTCAAGGAAGTTATGGTGTCGCGCAGCGCGACCAGCATGTTGCCTGGCTCCACGTATGCGGTAACGGCGAATGACGCAGTGCCGTTACCCCAGTTTTCGGCGAGTTATAAAATTACGCAGAATGATCAGGTCTATATCAACGGTAGTACAGCTTTTCGTGAACCCGCCTCCATTAACTCATATGTCGATATCTTCAATTCCTCCACGGGAAAGATGTCCAGTACGCATAGTTCGAATCTGAAGCCGGAATATTCAATATCCGAGGAAATCGGCTATAGGCATTACGGATTGGTGAATGCGTCTGTCGCTTTCTTCAATTACAACTTTACAAACCGTCAGGTTTCAACCAGCGCATTGGTCAACGGCACCCCGGAGACTTCGTCTCTGAACGCGGGGGGGCAGACTTCGCGAGGCGTTCAGGCGGAGGTTGGGCTGCGCCCGTGGCGGCATTTCAGTCCGTATGTGTCGGGGCAGTATTTACATGCGACGATTGACAACAATTTCGCCGTCAGTGGCGATTTGCTTCCGACCAAGGGGAAAACGGCTGTTCTTAGCCCAAAATTTTCTGGGTCAATAGGACTTTCCTACGACGATGGCTCGATGTTCGGCAACTTCGCGCTGACCTATGTCGGGTCGCAATACACCACATTCATGAACGATCAGCATATTCCAGGTTACGAGACGGCGAACATGACCCTCGGGTATCGCTTCAAGACGGTGGGGCCGGCGAAGCATCCGCAGATACAGCTAAATCTTATTAATATAGGCAATGAGAAATACCTCTCTGGTGCTTACGGAGTGACGCCTAACGCGCGAACGACGCGTGGTGTGTACGGCACAAGCCTGTCCGGGAGCAGCCCGACCTACTACGTCGGCGCCGGTTTCGCCGCTGTGGTTTCGCTGAGTTCCGGTTTCTGATTCCGTTTTGGAAATATCGACAGGAGGGGGTGGCCACGTGCAGTGCGGATCCTGCGCGTCCGACGCCATCGCAACCACCGGCTTGCCATCAGTGTTTCTTGCCGCGGGCAGGGCGGTCTCTTATATGGAAACATATGTTTCCTTTAAATTGAGGGCGATATGCCGCAATCGCATGTGGAGCCAGAACGGCTGACCGTGCTTCGGGTCGAAGAACTTTGGTCTCCGTCTTCGTTGGGTGCACAGGATGTCGTGATTCAACGAGACCGGATTGTAGCCGTTCTTCCCGACGCGAGCGGCCTGCTGCGGTTGTTTGGTGGGCCGCAGCCACGCGAATTGCAGGCTGCCCGCGCGATCCCGGGCTTGATCGACCTGCATATGCATCTTCTTGGTGGTGGGGACGGGGACGGTCTCCTTGGCCGGATGCCGGAGATGTCTGCGTCGGCGCTGTTCGCCGACGGCGTGACGACGGTCGCGACGCTGCTCGGTGTCGACACGCGTTTCAAGACGCTGGCGGGATTGTTGAACAAGGCCGAGGGCGAGGCGGCGGCAGGTTTGACTTGCTTCGCTTACACCGGCGGCATGGGCGCCGAGCCGCCTTCAATCCTTGGCGATCACGTCAGCGACGTGGCGTTGTTTGCGCGGGTGATTGGAGCGAAGGCGGCGATTGCCGATCCGCTATACGACACCCAAGTGATCGCGCTTGAGGCGCTGGCGACCCAGATGCGGCAGGCGCGAGCGCTGACTGGCAAGCCCTCCATCCTGCATCTGCATGTAGGGCGCGGATATGAGGGGTTGGAGCCTCTGTTCCGGCTCTGCGACCGGACGGGCCTGCCGCCCGGACAGGCTGCGCCGACGCATGTCAATAGAGCGGCGGCGGTGTCGCCGGCGTTCCGGCAAGGGCTGGACTGGGCGAGGCAGGGCGGCGTTATCGACTTCACCTGCTGTCTGGGGCCGCAGGATGGAAGTCCAGTTGGAATGGATCCGGTTCGTGCAGTGCTGGAGGCTCTGGATGCTGGCATTCCATCTGATCGCCTGACCCTGTCGTCGGACGCCGGAGTTGCGGTTCCAGACGGGAGCGGCGGATTTCGGCAAGTTTCGGGGGGCGTTCTGATGCGCGATGTCCGGCGGTTGATCGCGGCTGGACTTTCTTGCGAGACTGCCTTGGCGTTGGTGACCTGTAATCCGGCGGCGCGTCTGGGAATATCGGGCCGGAAAGGTCGCATCGCGGCTGGGTTCGACGCCGATATCGTATGTCTGGACGACAGTGGCGTGGTGACGCAAGTCCTCGCGGGCGGCGTGGTCCGTTTCACGCGAACCTGCGACGATATGACGCCGGAATGATTGACACGCAAAGCCGTTGCTCGGTAGTGTTTAGAACCTTTAGTTTCCCAATGAGAAACATTCTGTGGAATCCGCCCGCGTGTTCAGGTCGACATCGCTGGGGCGCCGCGCTGTCCTGACAGGGCTCGGCGCGGCGTCTGTCGCGCGGCCACGTTTCGGCGTAGCGCGCGGGCTGGATCCTGTTGTGGTCATGATGTTCGGATCGAGTTGGGAACGGGTGTTCAAGCCTCTGGCGCCGCTTTTCCGCGACAGGGCAGGGGTGGAGATCGTTCCGGTTCTGGAGAGTAGCGCCATGGAGGGGTTGGCGCGGCTTCAGGCGTCACGGCTGGATCTGGATGTAGATGTCTGGTTTACCAGCGAGACCGTCGCTAGCCGGGCGGCTGCGGACACGGCTCTGTTCGGCGAGATCGACGTTGGCCTGATTCCCGCACTCGCGCGGTGCGAGACCGTTGGGCGGACGGAACGCTTCATCCCCTATTGGTCGTTTCCGGTCGGGATCGTCTATCGGACCGATCTCGTGCCCGGTGGGCGGATCGAAAACTGGGAGCAGTTTTTTTCACAGGCGTTTTCGGACGAGATCGCCGTAGCCGCGCCTACGCTCTATCCCGGTTGCTCCGTGCTGGTCGTCACGATGCTGGAGGGAGGCATTTTGCCTGACGTCGACTCTGGTATGCGGTTTCTTAGGAAAATCCGCGACCAGGTGGCGATCTTTAACTCTTCCGACACGCTGGCCCGACGGTCTCTGGCGCGCGGCGATATCTGGGCGATGATGGGTTCGCCTTCGGCCCTCAAGGAACTGCATGACGCAGGCGCGCCCGTGGCGATGGCATGCCCGTCGCCGACGCCGCTGGTCGTTGAGGGCATGATGATGTTGAGCGGACGTCGCCAGGACGCGGCTCTGCGTTTCATCGATCTGGCGTTGGGGCGGGATGTGCAGTCCCGGATGACCGACGTTTACAATCTGCTCCCGGTGAATCGCGACGTGGCCTTGCCAAATCTTCTCAAATCGATCGCAGCGCAACGGGAAACGTTTATCCATCCTGACGCGGGAATGGTCAGTCGTCATCTCCAGCTATGGACCGACCGGTTCAATGACGCCATCAATGATTGATTCCCCGAGCGAACCCGGCGCCAGTCTGCAGATATGCGGGCTGAAGAAAAGTTATGGCGACGTCGCCGTCCTGCATGGGATCGATTTGAGTGTGGCCCCCGGCGAAGTCCTGTCGCTGCTGGGGGAGTCTGGGTGTGGAAAGACGACCGTGCTGCAATCGATCTCGGGTTTCGTCAAACCTGATAGCGGGGACATTCTTTTCGACGGTCGTTCAATTCTCGCAGTTCCGCCCGAGCGACGGCGGGCTGCCATGTTGTTTCAAGGGTACGCCCTGTTCCCGCATATGTCCGTGCAAGACAACGTGGGGTTTGGATTGCGCATGGCGCGCATGCCGCGTGAGGAGGCCGAGCGCGCTGTTGCGGACGTTTTGAAGCGCGTGCGGATCGGCGATCTTGCCGAGCGTCGTCCTGCACAGCTTTCGGGTGGGCAGAAGCAGCGCGTCGCCCTGGCGCGCGCCATCGTGACGCGGCCACGCATGATGCTGCTTGACGAGCCGCTGGGCGCACTGGATCAGGGATTGCGCGAGGAAATGCAGGCGGAAATCTTGCGGCTTCAGCGCGCGGCGCAGTTGACCATGGTCGTCGTGACGCATGATCGGGCTGAGGCATTGACCCTGTCCGATCGCATTGCGGTGCTTAAGATGGGGAGGATCGAGCAAATTGGAGCGCCGATGGAGATTTTCGATCGCCCCGCGACGCGCTATGTGGCTCGGTTCATGGGGGTCGAAAACCTGTTGACCGTCGTGGTCGATGACCGCGGCGTAGTTGCTCTGGGCGGGGCTGTCATTGAAGGGGTGCGCGCGGAACCGGGGAGGCGTGCGCTTGCGATCCGCGCGGCGTTCGTTCGGGTGTCGCGCGCTTCGATAGGGCCGGAGGCTGTGGTGACGGAGTGTCGGCCCGTCGGCGCGCATATGCGGATAGCCGCAGTTCTGTCGTCTGGCGAGATGGTGGTGGCTGAGGTCACACGACGTGACGGCGCGTATCTTCCGGCAATCGGCGCACGCGTCAGTCTGCTGTTTCCGCCAGCCAATTGCGTCATTCTTCCCGCGGATGACGGATGTTGACGGGGCGGCGTTTGTCAGCGAGGGCGCTCCTGTGGGTTCCCGCCGTGACTATGTCTGCAATGATTGTGGCGGTCCTGATTGTCCTGCTCGACTATAGTCTTGGATACGTATCTGTCTCTGCCGATGCTGGTGGATCGCGTTTTGCGCTTTATCGCGCCCTGCTATCGTCGTCGTCCTTCCATCGCACGATCATGGAAACGCTCTGGCTGGCTGGAATTGTGACGGCTCTATGTAACGTAATGGGTTTTCCGTTGGCGCGGGCGATTTTATTGACTCCGTCGCCCAGTTTGCGTCGGAGCGTGCTGCTGGGTCTGTTCGCGGTGCTGATGTCCGGAGCGGTGACGCGCGGCTATGCATGGATGCTGATTCTGGATAAGCGAGGTCTGCTGAACGCAGCTCTGGTCGCGTTACATTGTCCGCCTGCTCGGCTGAACAATAGCATGGGCGCGGTGGTCGTGACCATGACAAGTGTGACGTTGCCGTTCTATGTCCTGACATTATTTGGAGCATTGAAGAATGTGACTCCAGAAATTGAGCGCGCGGCGGCAAATCTTGGCGCAACGTCGTGGCAGCGCCTGCGGCATGTCGTTCTTCCTTTGGCGGCGCCGGGATTGGTCGCCGCCAATACGGTCTGTTTCTCGTTGTCGCTGGGAGCATTCTTGTATCCCGAACTGTTGGGCGGCGGTCGGGTTCGCGTGCTCGCGACGGCGATTTACGAAGATGTCCAGACAGCCTATGACGTGCCGCGCGCGGCTGCGATGTCGGTGCTGTTTCTGAGCGTCGCATTGTTGTTGCGTAGTTTGCTCGCTGTATCGGCCCGGTGGGCCGGAGACGGGCGGTGAAGGCGTTGCTGGCTCATCTTGGTCACGCGCATTCATGGCGACATATAACGGCTGTTTTGGCTTTGATACAGATTGGCGCGCCAATTCTGGTTATCGTCGGATCCGCATTTAGCAAAAACGCCTATGGCCTGTTTTCGGGAGGTGTCACGTTGCTGTGGTTTGACCGCCTGTTTGCAACGCGGTCATTGTTGACGGCGTTCGCGACAAGCGTCGAGATCGCTCTCGCCACCACTGGCGTCGCGTTGTGCGTGGCCCTGCCGACAGCTATAGCGGCCGTACGCGTTCGCTTTCCGGGGCGGTCAGTCGTTTTGTGGTTGCTGGGTCTGCCGATGTTGCTTCCTGGCGTTGTGGTCGGTTTGGCCGGGTTGTCAACATTGCTGCGGTTCGGCGTCGCTGCGCGGACGGGTCCGATGGTGCTTGTACTAACCAGCGTGATGACGCCGTTGATGCTGCGACCAATGGTTGCAGCGCTACAGCAGGTGGACGCCAATCAGGAGGCTGCGGCGCGTAATCTCGGTGCGACGCCCTTGCGTGCGTTCCAGCTGGTCACCGTACCCCAGATCCTGCCCGCCATGGTGGCGGCGTCATTGTTCTGTTTCGTGGAGACGCTGGACAATTTCGCGATCACGGCCTTTCTGAGTAATATGCATGCGACGACTCTTCCGGTGGAAACGTATGATTACATAAGAGATTTTGACGACCCTGTGGTGTCGGCTCTGTCGACCGCCCTGACTTTGTTGGGTTTGGCGTTCGCTGTAGCGTTGGATCGCGTCATTTCCATAGAGCGTTTCGTAGATGCCTCATGACGCCGGCGCCTATCAGTCTGTGTGATAGATGCGCCGTTTTTGTGATATAAATTAGAAACTTTTGTTTCCTGTATGTCGTCGTTTATGCAATGATCCGATATAGAAACAAAGCCGACGTTGAGGCGATGAGCCGACGATAATGCGTCGCGCTGCTCCAATATTGTTTGAAGAGACATCGAATGCATATGAAGCGCTCCCTGCTCCTGGCGACGTCTTTGCTGACGGCGTTCGCCGGGGAGGCCGCAGAAGCGGCTGTCGCCAGACACCCTGTTGTGAAGAGGGTAGCGACGCGGGCGCAAACTCCGACCTCCGCAACCTCGGTAACCAGGCCGGCGACGGTGGTTGCTCCTGCTGTTCGGACGCAAACGCCGCAGCGGCGGGATACAGTTTATTCCGGGCCTGGTGAGGAAATCATCGCCACAGGCACGCGCGATACGGGACGCAAAGCGCGAGACAGTATTGCTCCAATCGATATCGTTACGGCAAAGCAGTTGATGGGGACGGGAGAAACCGATCCTGCGCGCGCCTTGACGCGTCTGATGCCATCTCTGTCGATGCAGGCTTACGGCAACGACACGCAGGCGTTCAATTCCACGATCCGCATGAGGGGCCTAAGTCCCAACGAGGTGCTGATTCTTGTTGATGGGCAACGTCGGCATCAGACCAGCATCATGAATTTCGATACTGGACCCGAGCAGGGCACGACTCCTACCGATCTGGACATGATTCCGGCGAGCATGATTGACCACATCGAGGTTCTGCGGGATGGCGCAGCGGCGCAGTATGGGTCCGATGCTATTGCCGGCGTGGTCAACGTCATTCTGAAAAAGAGCGTTCACAAGGGATCGGCCTACAGCCAGATGGGGCAAACCGAAGCTGGCGACGGGTTCTCTGTGACGGCGGGTGGAGATTACGGTTTTGCGCTCGGAAATGACGGATTTCTCCGACTGAGCTTCGACTTCAAGCATCAGGATCACACGAATCGTACCGGTCCGGATAATCGCAACGGCACGTATGACAACAAAATCATGGGGCAACCGGAAGTCACGCGCGAGACGTTAGGTCTGAATTTCGGCAAGGACATCATTGGATCACGTTTACAGTTTTTTGGAAACATCACGTACGGCCACCGCCATGGCGAGAGTTACCAGAACAACCGGCTGGCTTCGTCTTTGCCTGCAGTTTATCCTCATGGCTACACGCCGATACAGACTGACGAAGAAAACGATTATGCTGCGAATCTCGGTTTAAAAGGCGACGATCTTTTCGGGTTTGGCTGGAAGGCGTCTACGACGTGGGGCGCAGATCAGGCGAATATCGGCAACAAGAATACGGCGAACCTGGCCTATTATTCGACCTACGGCTACACGCCGACCAGTTTCGACGTTGGAAACTATAAAAGCACGCAATGGACGAGTAATTTCGATCTGACTCGCTCTGTAAAAATTCCCTTCATGACGACCCCCGTTCACTTTGCGGCGGGAACCGAATACCGCTACGAACAATATGATATCGGCGCTGGCGAGTATGCCTCCTATTACGGCGGTGGGTCGCAGGGCCTGGGTGGCCTGACGCCTGCTAGCGCCGGATCGCACAGCCGCGACGTCGTGGCAGGTTACATTGACGTCGATGTGCATCCTGTAAAGCGTCTGGATATCGATCTGGCCGGACGAACCGAGCATTATACCGACGTGGGGGATACCCAAAATGGCAAGATCGCTGCACGCTACGACTTCAGTCGTCGTGCCGCCATCCGGGCGTCGATCAGCAGCGGCTTCCGGGCGCCGACGCTCGCCGAAGAGTATTTCAGCAATATCATCACGTCTCCCACGGGCGCCAGCGGATTGCTGGCTGTCAATTCGGCAGGCGCGCGTTCGATAGGCGCGGCGGCGCTGAAACCGGAGCGTTCAACAAACGCCAGCGGCGGCATCGTGTTGGAGCCTGTCGATAACTGGCATGTTGGCGTTGATGTTTACCAGATCAACATCCGTGATCGGATTGTCGGCGGCGGCGCGGTGAATGGAGCGTCGGCCGTCGAGGCTATCGAGGCTAACGGCATCACCTTACCGTCCACCGCGTCGACGTCGGCCGTCTCGGCCACGTATCTGACCAATGGCGCAAGTACACGGACCCAGGGGCTGGACATCACGTCAGATTATACGATTCCTTACAAACGTTACGGAACGTTCCGTCTGAACCTTGCGATTAACCTGAACCGGACGACCATTCACCACATGGCGCTGAATGCGTCCGGCAAACCGCAGTTGAACGCCCAGCTTGCGACTTACCTTCGCTACGCCACGCCGCGCAGCAAGATCATTCTCGGCGTGAACTGGAAGAAGGGACGTTTCGATGCGATGGTGCGTGAGACGCGCTTCGGTTCGGTCGCTGAAAACCTGACCTATTACACAGGCTCTAATGCGTATTCGACCAGCGTCTTCGCGCCGTTTGTGGACGAGCCGCGTTGGAACACGGATATCGAATTGGGATATCAGGTGCTCGATCGTCTGCACTTGGCCGTCGGCGCGCTCAACGTCACGAACATCAAACCGCGCAAACTTCCTGCGGAAAACGCCTACCTTGGGTCTTACTGGTATTCAACACGCAGCGGTCAGATGGGTTTCAACGGCGGTTATTACTATGCCCGTGCGAATTATACCTTTTGAGCTGGTGCTTAGGAAGTGGGTGCGACGGGCGTGCTTTTCGTCGCCCGCCGTTCGCCGGGACGTTGAGCCGGTGGCGGCAGATCAATCTTTTATGAAAACGGCCATGCAGAATGCTGGCCGTTTCTCTGTTTTTATGAGGGTCGTCGCGTGAGCGCAGCGAAACTTCCTGCCGCAAGGCGAATCGTACGATTCTATACTGCCTTGAGTGGAAAGGATCTTCCGGAGACGACACGCCACGCAGTCCGTCGTCATATGCTCGATACGCTGGGCGTCGGGATCGCCGGGGCGGCGCAGCCCGAGCCTGAGGCGGTCGCCGCCGCATGCCGTCGTCTGTGCGGCGGCGGCGGCGGCGCGCCCTTGTGGGGCGCCCGGCAAAACGTTCCGTCTTTTTCCGCTGCGCTGATCAATGGCGCGGCGTCACATGCCCTGGAGCTCGATGACGCCAGCGGGTGCGATCACTCTGGCGCGGTGATGACGCCGGCTTTGATGGCGGCGCTGCCGCTGGCGCCGCACGCGACGGACGACGACTTGATCGCCGCGTTCTGCGCGGGATACGATCTCGGTCGTCGCGTGATGGAAGCCGCTGGCGGGTACGACGCTCATAATAATGCCGGATGGCATTCTACTGGCACCTGCGGGGTGTTCGGCGCCAGCATCGCGGTGTCGCGTCTGTTGGGTGTTGGGGAGGACGTCGCCACCAACGCTTTGGGGATCGCGGGCTCTTTCTCGTCCGGAAACTGGTCGTTCATGGCGGATGGCGCGATGACGAAGCGGCTTCATGCGGGTCATGCGGCGGCGGGCGGTCTGATGTCTGTCGAGCTGGCGCGTGGCGGGTTGATTGGTCCAGAGCATGTTTTTGACACTGACTGGGGCGGGTTTTTCAGCACTTACTGTGCAAAGGGAGACGCGAATCCAGAGCTGTTGACGGCGGATTTCGGCAACCTGTGGCGGATTCATCGCTCGTCGATCAAGCCGTATGCGTCTTGCCGCGGCACACATGCTGCGGTCGAGATCGCGCGGCGTCTTGAGCCTTCGCTGCCGGTGACGGAGGTGGAGCGGATCAGCATCCATGTGACGGCGACGATCCATCGCATGTGCGGCGGATACGATATTCGCTCGCTGGTCGACGCGCAGATGAGCCTGCCTTATGCCGTCGCGGTCGCCTGGCTGACTGGCGAAGCCGACCTGTCGCGTTTCCTGCCGCCCATTCGGGGGAGCGAAGCGGTCGCGGAGGTTATGCGGCGTATTGAAATCGTCGCTGATCCGTCGATCGACAACAACCTCGCCGCGCGCGTTCTGGCGACCAGGCGCGATGGTGTGGTGGTCGAGGACCGGGTCGATGTTCCTGAAGGGTCGTGGAACAATCCCCTGCCGGATACAGCGCTGATAGCGAAATACCATTCTCTGGCGACACCGGTGATCGGACGGAAGGGGGCGGAGGCTTTACACCAACGCATCTTCGCACTCGGCGGCGGCGGGTTGGCCGCAGACATTTCGCCGCTTCTCACAGCTATTAACGTGAAAGAATGACCAGCATGCAAAGCGATCAGGCCTATCAGGGGTTTCGCGCATCCGGCGGACGTCTAACCGAAGAGCCGCTGAAGCATATCGATTTTCACCGCTCCAACCTGTTGGGCGAGTCGATTCACGGCATTCACGCCTTCGACAAGGCGCATGTGGTCATGATGACGGAAACCGGCGTCATTACGGCCGCGACTGGCAAGATGCTGCTGGAAGGTCTGCGTCAGATGGAAGAGGACGGGATGGAGGAAGCCCGCGCCCGCGCCGATGGCGGCATGCATTCCGGCGAGCATTACCTCATCAACCTGTATGGCGAGGACATTGGCGGCCGTATTCATCTGGGGCGCAGCTCCGGCGATTTGATCGAGGTGGCCCGACGGATCACTTTCAAGCGGCATGTGCAGGCGCTGGCGCGGAGCCTGATCGCCCTGCGCGGCGCCCTGCTGGACCGGGCGGCTGGTGCGGTGGACGTGGTCATGCCGGGCTACACCCATGGGCAGCATGCGCAGCCGACGACTTTCGCTCACTGGGCGACTATGTTCGAAATCTGCTTCGCACGCGACATGGATCGTCTGGCGTCGTTTTACGAACGTGTGGATCGGTCGCCAGCCGGGGCTGCCATTCTTACGGGAAGCGATTTCCCGTTCGATCGCCAGCGCACGTCGGATCTGCTGGGCTTCGCGGCGCCGCTGGACCATACGATGGACGCAATCCTGAGCCATGATCTGGAAATGGAATACGCCTGCACCCTGTCGGTCGCGGCGCAGACGCTGGGTCGGATAGCGGACGACCTGTTCCTGTGGTCGACGGCCGAGTTTCGGATGGTTGAGTTGCCGGATCGCTATTGCGGCACTAGCAGCATCATGCCGCAAAAGAAGAACCCGGACGCGCTTGAAGACATGAAAGGGCTCGCTGCACAGTCCTTGGGTTTTCTGGTCACGGTTTTCAGCGCCGAAAAGGGGCCAACCGGCTTTCCGATCATGGAGCGGCGTAATACCCAGGCCATTCTGTGGGAGTGTGGACGCGGACTGGCCCTGCGTCTGGGGGCGGCGTCCGGCCTGATCGAGGACGTGACGTTGCATACCGAACGGATGGCGGCGCTGGCCGGCGCGAACTGGGCGCAGGTGACGGATCTGTCGTCCGCGCTTGTGCGGTATAGCGGTCGGGACTGGCGTTCGGCGCATCATCTCGTTGCGTGCTTCGTTCGTGACTGCATAGACGGTGGTCTGACTCCGGCGACCTGCACGACTGAGGATCTTGATCGTTCGGCGAAGGCGCTGGGAGCGCCGCCGCCAGGCCTGTCAAAAGATATTTTCGCGAAAGCGATGGATCCCCTCCACTTTGTGGAGCAACGAACGTTGCTGGGGGGGCCTGCTTCCGTCAGCATGGAGCAACGCGTTCTGGCGGCGCGGGCGGGACTGCGGAAAGACAAGGATCGGCTTGCCGGGTGGGAGGCTCAGGATCGTCAGGCCGCGAAACTTCTGGAGGACGCGATAGACAGGATTGTCACGGCGGAGGGGTGACGTTGGAACTCGGTCAGCCACGGGCCGTTCGGCGGTTCGCGCCTTTGCTAGCCGCCGGATTTGTCGCGGCTTATCTCGACCGGGTGAACATCAGCTTCGCGAAGGACGCGCTGGCGGGAGCCGCAGGGTTAACGACCGGGGCGTTCGGGTTCGGCGCGGGGTTGTTCTTCGCAGGCTACGTCGCGGCGGAAGTTCCGGCCAACATGGCGATGGTTCGCGTCGGCGGGCGGGTATGGCTGTCCTCGCTGCTCATCCTGTGGGGCTTTTTGTCCGCGTTAACGGCGGCGGTGTCTTCGCCGCTCCAGTTCTACGCATTGCGTGTGCTGCTGGGGGTGGTGGAGGCCGGGTTCTTTCCCGGCGCGGTCGCCTATCTCGGGCGCTGGACGTCGGTTTCCGGGCGGGGATGGACTACGGCGATCCTGCTGCTTGCCATTCCGCTTTCCGGCGTGTTGGGCGGCGTGGCGTCAGGTGGGATCGTGGCCGGGCTGGACGGTCGTCTGGGACTTGAGGGTTGGCGCTGGCTGTTTTTGATCGAAGGTGCATTGCCGGTTGCGCTCGGACTGACGTGTTTCCGGCTGCTTGTCGATGATTCAGGTGTGCCGAGAGCCCCCGGGCCGGGGGGCGTCGCGGATGTCGTCTCGGCGTTGTTGGATCGCGCCGTCTGGCGCATCGCGTTGTTGGATGGCGCGAATCTTCTTAGCTTGTATCTTGTGACGTTCTGGTTGCCGTATTCGATCGGGCAGCGCGGCGTGACGTCGGCGTTTGATAACGGCCTGTTGTCAGTCTGTCCTTCTCTGTTAGCGATCCCCTGCATGCTGGTGAATGGGTGGCATTCGGACCTAACGCGGGAAAGGCGAGCCCATATCGCTGGCCCGATGGTTCTTGGCGCGACGGCGTTGATGCTGTCCGGTTTTGCACCGTCTTTCTGGGCGTTCATGGTGCTGGTTTCGGTTGGCGAGGCCGGTTTGCTGGCGGCGATTCCAGCTTATTGGTCCATTCCGGGAAGCCTTGGGGCGGGACGTGACAGCGCCATCACGATTGCAGTCGCCAGCGCGATCGCCAATCTCGCGGGCATGGGATCGACTATGCTGGCCGGGTATATAATTAGTCAGCCGGGCGGAATCAGGATGGCCTTCGTCGTTCTACCGTTGACGACAGCGGTGGCGTCCCTGAGCGTCTGTCGGATACCGCGTTGGATTGCTGTTTAGCGCTCCGCGTCGGGCCGACGCCAGATAAGTGGAAATGGGGGAAGGTTTGAAAAAAAATACGAGTGAACAAAAAAATATTCCATTTCCGGTAAGAGACGATCCCGTAGTCCTTGGCGGCAAGCTGCGGGCGCTGCGGCAGTCAAAGGGTCTGTCGATCGATCAGGTGGCCAAGGCAATCGGCGTCAACAAATCCTTCATAAGCAAGCTAGAGCATGACGCAGTTGCGCCGTCGATTGCGACGTTGGTCCGGTATTGCGACGCTGTAGGAGCGGCGGTGGGAGATCTGTTCGCGCGGCCGGCGGCGAATATCATCCGCAAGGCGGACCGCAAGCCGATCAATTTTGGTGGAGAGAATCTCTCGGAATTTATTATTTCTGGAGATGGACAAGATCAGGTGATGGTTCTGATTTCGGAAATTGAACCCGGCGGAGGATCGGGCGCCGAGCAGTATACGCTCCGTTCTGCCGTCGATCTGATCCATGTCGTATCGGGAAGACTAAATCTGACCCTCGATGATGTGACTTACACTCTCGACGAAGGTGATACGATTACGTTTCCGCCAACGATTCCACATAGCTGGGTTAATCCCTCCGCCACCGAACCTGCGAAAGCCTTCTGGGTTATTTCGCCGCCGCCGTAAGTGATAAAAAACAGGTATATTTATAAACATAAGTTGACATATAGGCAACGCAGAGTGATGGTCACTGCGGATGTCGCACGGGCGGCGAGAGACGCGTCGCGCGCCGCCCGATCAGCCGCCTGTTCACTTTCATCCGGAGCATATCGTTGCCTGATCTCAATCTTCTTCCTCCTGGTCTTGTCGTGAACACGATGAAGGGCGACGTCGCTGAACATCGTGCCGGGGCATGGTTGACTTGGGACGGGACCCTGGATCTGGATTGCGCGATTTTAGGCGTTCCTTTCGATGGCGCATCGGTGGTTCGCTCGGGGTCGCGTCATGGTCCCGATGCTGTGCGTCAGGGATTGATGTATTTCACGACCTATTCCAGCCGTGATCGCCGGGGGATGACGGGTTTGCGCGCCGCCGACATCGGCGATATTCCGGTCGTGCTGACGGATATGCCGGAGACGTTTCGACGATTGAGCGAAACCGTTCGCATCCTGTCGGAAAACGCGATCATTCCGATTATGATTGGTGGCGATCATTCAATCGCTTTTCCAGATATGTGTGGAATCATGGACGCTATGGCGCCGGGAAGCAGGCTGGGCGTTATTCATTTCGACGCGCATCATGATCTGCGCGAGGCGCATTTGGGAGCGGAGTCTAGCGGTGTTCCGTTTCGCAAGGCTCTGGAGCGGTTCGCGACATCCGTTCATGGCGAAAACATGGTGCAGATCGGAATGGCGGAGTTCACAAACTCTCCGCAACTGGATGATTACGCCAAGGAAAAGGGTATCACCGTCATTTCCGCGATGGAGGTGCAGGATCGTGGCATCGACGCCGTCGTCGAGCAGGCGCTGAAGATCGCTGGTAGGGACACGGATGGCGTCTTTCTGTCGGTCGATATCGATGTTCTGAATCTGGCCTACGCGCCGGGGACGGCTGCTCCCAATCCCTTTGGTCTTTCGGCGCCTGAAATGCAAAAGGCGTTGCGTATGATCGGCGCGAGCGGGAAATTGAAGGGTGCGGACATTGTTGAAATTGCCCCGCCTTATGATTCGCAAAACCTTACAGGGTCTGTCGGCGCGTCGCTGATCTTAAGTTTATTATACGGAATTTCTTCTTGTCGTGTTACGTAAGACAAGTTGAATAACTATAGATTAAATAGTCTCTTATCATGTTTGATATGCGGCCGTTGTTGGTAAATGGGTTTTACACGATGACTTTTGCTGTGCGGCACGAGGAGCGTGAGGATGTCGCACCCAATGTCGCTGTGTAGCAACGTGATTCTGCAAAAAGAACAAAGAGAGAGGTCTTGAGAGTTCGAAAAGCCTCTTGGTTGTGATTCCATTTTTTATATGAAGATTGGAAGCGGTAATGTCACATTAACAGCACTGGTTTGACAGACTTCTGCAGGAAGGGCTTTCAGGCCGGGAGCACGGTTGCGGCGTTCCGCTGGGCGAAAGCCCGGAGATGGTGATGCCACGTTAACTTTGAGCCTGCTAAACTGATATGATGAGCAAGACGTCAGTGAGTTACAAATGACATCATTTTCCGCGCGAGGTGATCGCGCATGCGGTGTAGCTGTATTTCCGCTCTCCGCTGAACTTTCAACTGATCGAGGAGATGCTGCTGGAGCGCGGGATCATTGTCCCTTATGAGACGATCCGCCGCTGGAGCCTGAAATTCGGCTCCGCATTCGCCCGTCTTCTGCGGCGCAAGGCAGCCAAACCGGTGATATCTGGCATCTTGATGAAGTCCGGATCGTGATCCAGGGCCAGTCGCACTGGCTGTGGCGGGCGGTCGACCAGGATGGCTACGTTCTCGACGAAATCCTGCAGACCCGCCAGACGTAAGATCAGCCTGTCGGTTCGGCATCTGTCTCATAAGGGACTGAGCAATCGTGGCGATGACACACTAACGCCAGAACCGGCAGGGCGGACATTTCTGTTCGGCCAAAAGCGGACATTGTAATCTGGCTCTCACACCCATTGTTGCAACAGCGGGAAAATGTCCGGGTGTTTCGTAAAGCAGGAATGTCCGCATGAGCCGGTCCCGCCCGATAGAAACGCCCGTGTTGTGAGCCCTGCGAAGCCGTAGGCGAAGCATGGCTCACAACACGGGATCACCAGCTATTTAGCCGGGGCACGCGAAAAAGAGACGAGCGGCAGTGGTTTCTCGTCCGACCCCTACGAGTTGTTTTTTGGGTTAACACAAAGGCACATCAATTGCGACGACGGGGCGATCTATTGCGTAACCGCTTGTCCATTGGCATTGGCAAGTGCGATAGCCGCGATCTGCGCGAGCGTCATTGTCGTATATTTCGTCATCAGTTCGAGTTCCGCTGCGGCATAAGCTTCCTCGAGCACGGAGTTGGCGGCGCATTCCACCGGGCAGGTTGGATGATCACGTGAGATAGGGGCGACGAGGATGGCGCCCTCGTTCAGAGCACGCTGGACGTCCAGCACGGTAATCTCATCGAGCGACCGCGCGAGCTTCCAGCCCCCGCCGCGCCCTCCTTCAGACTCAACGATTCCACGGTCGCGCAATGCGCCCAGCGAGCGGCGCACGACGACCGGATTTGTGTTGAGCATCAGTGCAATCCGCTCTGACGTTTTCCTGCCTCCTAGCAGTTCCATGTGCACCAACACGTGCAGCATTCGAGCGAGCCGCCCATCGGTTCTCATTGCGCAATTTTCCGAAACAACAAATGTTACGATATCTTGACTTCTGATTTTTCCGTAACATGAATGGTTGCGAAATAAAAGGAGCGTTCATGCGAGGTCGACAGCTCGTAGTCGGGCCCGCAACCCTGATCGTCTCCACGTTAAATCCATCGGCAGTCACTCGGCAGGCCCCATGAACGAGACCATTCTTCAGACACGTTCTCTCTGAATGAGCATCCTTGATGCCGGAAAATGCCCACTCGTCTTGCTCTGCCACGGCTTTCCTGCAACCAAGCGCGTGTGGAGGCGCCAGATTGAAGCTTTGGCGCAGGCAGGCTATCGCGCCGTCGCACCTGACATGCGGGGTTACGGCGAGACGGAAGCGCCGCCGCGTCCGGACCAATACACAGTCCTGCATGCCGTCGGCGATCTGATCGCACTACTCGACGCTCTCGGCGAGCGGCAGGCTGTTCTGGTTGGTCACGACTGGGGAGCGACCATTGCTTGGCAAGCCGCGTTGACGCGCCCTGACCGGTTCCGCCCCGTCGTGGCCTTGACCGTGCCCATGATGGGGCTACCGCCAGCGCCCCTTCGAAGATATTCCCCCAGAACGACGAAGCCTTGTTCTACACCCTATATTTTCAGCAGCCGGGCGGCGCCGAAGTCGAGTTCAGTCGGGATGTCCGGCTGACCCTTCGCAAGCTCATCTTCGCTGGGAGTGGCGACGCAGGTCCGCGCAAGCCGGACGACGGCACGCCCAACCCCTTCGGCATGGTTGTGAGGACTACAGGCTTGCTGCCGAGCCTGCCGAACGTAACCAAGCTGCCAGAATGGATGTCCTCGCAGGAATTTGAGCACATAGTCACTGCGTTCAAGGCGTCCGGCTTTACCGGCGGATTGAACTACTATCGCAATCTCGATCGAAATTGGGAGCTACAACAGGCGAACGCAGGTCAGTTAGTGACTGTTCCGGCGCTATTCATGATCGGAGAGCGTGATCCCGGGCTGGACATTCCTAGCATGAATCAAATTATCGCCAGCATGCCGAGCCTCGTTCCTAACCTGCAAGGGGCTCATGTTCTTTCTGGTGCGGGTCACTGGCTTCAGCAGGGGCGGTCTGATGAAGTAACGAAACTCATCTTCGATTTTATGGCGCAGCTTTGCGAATAGAAGCTCAATCTCCAGCACGTCGAGATCATACCGGATCATTGGGCGAAACCATACAGACCGCACTACTTTAGGTAACGTCCGAGGAATCGTGCTTCCGATCTGTGGTAGGGGCGCCCGGCTATCTCTTCGCGCGACCAAAGGCCGACCATCGGTTCATCCACCAAAGCGGTCATACGCGCGAACGGCATAATTAGCCTACTTCAACAAGGTAGAACCATACTGGTCGCCTCATTCAGGCTCACGCCTTGGCGCCGCCCCTTTGTAATCGCTCCAGCAACTCCCGCCCGGTCCGCGTAAATACCTCCGCCGAATAGCGAGACAGGACCACTCCGCGCGCCCTCTCGCCCATCGCTGACAGCTCTTGCGGCGCGCCTAACGCCCGGCGCAGGACCGTCGCGAGTGCGTCGGGGGATTCCGGCGGTGTGTGCCAGCCGCTGACGCCGTCCTGAATCGAATACGTCATTTCCCCGACCTTCGACCCGATGACAGGAAGCGCCGCCTGCATGGCTTCATGCGCGCCAATGCAAAACCCCTCCCATCGTGACGGTTGGAGATAAAGGTGCAGTCCACTCAGGAACGCCCCTGTGTCCGCAGTGAAGCCGGGCAGCCGCACGCGTTCTCCCAGCCCATGCTGCGCGATCAGGCCTTCCAGTTCGACGCGCTGGGGGCCTTCTCCGGCGATGGTCAGATCAAAGGGAGGCAAGGCCTCCAGAGGCAGTCTCGCGATGGCGGCGATCAACTCGGCGTAACCTTTTACGGGGTGTAATCGGCCCAAAGATCCCAGCTTCACTGGCTCGCCGGGCCTCCACGGCGTGGCGCGCGGCGCATTCGGATCCGAGCGAAAGATCGGCCAGCAGGCGAGGCGCTCCGGTGGAATGCGCAGGCTGGCGCGGGTGGCTTCAGTCACGAATTGCGAATCTCCCACCCAAAGGCAGGACAGCGATCGTGTGGCGCGTAGCAAGGCGCGGTTAGCTGGTTTCAGGCGCGCGGAATGCTGCCAGCTTGCGACGGGCAGCCCCATGCGCCGCCCGACCAGCTGCCCCAGTAGGGTCGCGCGGGTCAAGGAGGTCCATAGATGGGTCGGCCGCCACGCCTGCAATTCGCCCTCAAGCCAGCGATAGGCGCCGAGGTGATCGCGCAAACCGATGCCGCAGGCCCGGACGTCGAGGCCCGCAGCTCGCATAGGCGGTTCGCCCAGACCGTCTTTCCGCGCCAGAGCAAGGACCGCGACCTCGTGTCCGGCGTCCCTGAATACGTCGGTGACAGCAGGGACAGGGAAGGCGGCGCCACCGCCTTCGAGAGAATTGATCACGTAGGCGATGCGCAAGCAGCGTTCTCCCAACCGAAAGGTTGCGCCGCCTTCCTGCCTCGTTCCTGCGAGAAGTCAAGGTTACACCGGACGCTTAGCGTGCGGTGTAACCGCCGTCGATCATCTGGTTTGCGCCGGTGATCTGCGCGGCTTCGTCCCTGCAAAGGAACGTTGCCATCGCTGCAACCTGCTCGGCCGTGACGAACTGCCCCGTCGGTTGGGCCGCCAGAAGTACGTCCCTGATCACCTGTTCGCGCGTCATGTTGCGCGCCTTCATCGTGTCGGGAATCTGGTTTTCGACCAGCGGCGTCCAGACATAGCCGGGCGAAATCGCGTTGACGGTGATTCCCGTCCCGGCCGTCTCCAACGCCGCTGTTTTCACCAGGCCGAGCAGTCCATGCTTCGCTGCGACGTAAGCGGACTTAAAAGGGGACGCGACCTGCGAGTGTATCGACGCTGTGACGATGATCCGGCCCCAGCCGGAACCGCGCATCAGGGGGATCGCCGCCCGCATCAGATGAAAGGGCGAACTGAGATTGAGCGCGATGATCTGCTCCCATTTTTCAGCGGGAAACGAGTCGATCGCCTCGACATGCTGTACGCCCGCATTGGCGATCAGGATATCGAGACCGCCCGCCTGCTCACATGCTGCGTGAACCAGCGCCCTGTTGGATTCCATTAGGCTCAGGTCCGCGGGAATAAAAAATGCTTCCCGGCTGGACGCGTCCGAAAGGGCGCGCCTCTGTTTCTCGATGTCCTCCGGGTCGCCGAAGCCGGTCATCACAAGGACGGCGCCTTCTGCTGCCAGAGCGCGAGCGTAAGCCAGACCTATTCCTGACGTCGATCCGGTAACGAGAGCCACGCGGTTTTTGAGAAACATCGCGCGCTCCTTCAGCCTAAAGCCAAAACGGCAATACAGCAGATAACAAGGGAGATCACGAACGTCACGGCGGTAAACGCCATTACACGCTGTATCCCGATGCCCGCGATGGCCACGATCGGGACCGCCCAGAATGGTTGAAGCATGTTGGCCACGTTTTCGGCGATGGCGACGGCCATAATCACATGTGGCGTCGAGGCGTGCAGACTCATCGCGGCAGGCACGACGAAAGGCCCCTGCACTGCCCAGTGGCCGCCCGCGCTGGGGACGAGGAACGTGATGATCAACGAACTTATGAAGCTCCAGAATGGCAATGTTTGAGCCGACGCGATGTGTACGAAGAAATCAGAGATAACGCCCGCAAGCCCCGTCGCCGTCATGATTCCCATGATTCCGCCGTAGAACGGAAATTGCAGCAAGATCGGTCCAGTCTGCGAAATCGCCTCCCGCACGGCGCCGACATAGGCGATCGGCGTTTTCTGCAAAGCGAGTCCCGCTATCAGAAAGCTGAGGATCAGACTTTCGATATCGAAACCGAATCCGTGATCTCGCCATCTCAGGATGAGCGCCGCAAGCGCAAATGCTGCGATCAGAGCGGACAAGACGAATGACCGTTCCACGGCGACGCGCGGCGACCACGCAGTCGGTGCGTCTTGCGAGGTCGCTGGCCGCTCTTCATCGACGTTCAGGAATACCGATTGCTTGGTCGCGGGACGTATGAGGGGAAACGCCAGACCCGACACGATGACCGTCAAAATCGTTGGAACCAGCGTGAACGCTGAAAAGAGGGAGGCGCTGAGCGGCGTAACCTGTCCGGTCAGTTGCTCGACGATGTTCATGGGGTTGCCATGCGTCGCCTGCGACAGGGCGATGGAGCTGGAAAGGCCGCTGTTGCACATCCACCACGCGGAATATCCGCACGCGACAAGCCATCCGTAATCCACCCGCACGCGCCGTCCGATTTCACGAGCCACGAATGCGCCGACGACCAGTCCAAGGCCCCAGTTGAGCCATGTTGCGGGAACAACCAGGGCATACATGGTGAATACCGCCTGTCCCGGCGTGTTGACGCTGGCGACCAGTCGGCGGAGCAATCTCCGGACAGCAGGCGCTGCGGCGACGGCATGCCCCGTGACGAGGATCAGCATCATCTGGAACGCGAAGGCGACGATCTTGAAGGAGCCCCCGTACCACGCGTTCAGAATATCAGCCGGGGTGCGGTGCGGGGCAAGCGCTCCGGCGAGGATCGCTGTCACGAAGGTCAGAAGCAGCGCGATCACGAACGGATCGGGCATAAAGCGTTCGAAGAAGACCACAAAGAAATCGACGAGCGCACCTTGGAGCGAGTTCCGGGTGGCAGTTTTGGTTGAATTTTCGGTCATATGGTATCTCTCAGGCGAAATACGCGGGCGTATCCGAGCATGTCATGTGCATGGTGTTTTGTTATGATGCCATTATTATTTCACCCATTATTTTATGATGACAATAAAAATCAATTCGTTGATCTTGGGGATTGCATATTGGTCAAACTGTTGACATTGGAAATGCAGGCATAGCTGCCATTTGAAACTCATCACCTCTGGGCACGCCCGACAATCCGCTCTTGGGCGAATTCGGTGCGCGTGGAACTATTTCCAGATAAATAAACAATATTGGCGAAGGTTATTGCGAGAGGGAGATGGCGGCTTTTATTATGCTGGCCGAAGCCCGAGTATCTGCCGCGCCTCTGCTGGCGTGGCAGGACGGCGCCCATGTGCGGCGAGCCGTTCGACCGCTATCTGCACGAGTTCAACGTTGCCCTTGGCAAGCCTGTCACGTGTTACGCGAATATTATCTTCCAAACCGGTGCGCACGCCGTCGCCGTCGCGGGCCAGAACCCAATCCATGACCGTTGTTTGGTAACGCCCGATCCCCGCCGCCGTCCATGTTGCCTCAGGGAGAATACGTCTTGTTTCTGCAAGAAGGATGTCGAGCAGATGTTCGTCGGCTGGCATGGCGTTCTTTACGCCAAGCACGAACTGCACATGTGGTTTTGGTCCCATCAACCCGGCGTCCACAAGGCGACGTGCGCCGTGTATGTGAGACAGGTCGAAGATTTCGATCTCCGGGCTGACATGATGATCTTTCATGCTGGCGGCGAGAGTGTCGACGAGGGCGGCGCCGTTCTCGTAAACGATGGTCGGAAAATTTACCGAGCCGGTCGACAGCGAGGCCATATCCGGTCGCAGCGGTAAAGAACTCCCCCGGGCGTCGGCGTCGCGCCCGCGGCCGCCGGTGGAAAACTGGATGATCATGCCGGGGCAATGTCTGGAGACGCCTTCCTGAACAGCCTGAAACAGCGCTGGGTCGGATGACGGGCTTTCATCGGCGTTGCGAACGTGGATGTGCACAAGTGATGCGCCGGCTTCAAAGGCTTCGTGTGTTGATTCTATTTGCTGCGTCGGAGTTACAGGCAGTGTCGGATTATCCGAGGTGCGCGGCACCGAACCGGTGATGGCGACGGCGACAACAGCTGGACGCATAAGACTCACCCTGACTTTTCCGACGCCCCTCTTCGGGGGCTTGAGTGGAGTGTAAGCCACTGGCTTAATTTGGTCTGCACCTACTTTGTGCGATCAGCGCACTTATGGTCGCTGTACGAATACTATCAAACGCCGGTTTTGCCGTGCAGGCAAGTTGCTTTTCCATACTCCCGTGCTTGTGATGGCGCTTTAGGAGCGGTCAATGGCGGCGCTGGATCCGTTGGAGGGAGGGCAGTGAGTGCTATTGAAGTGGTAGTGCTGGGCGGCTGTCTGCAACAGTGGCCGTGCGTTTGTTGATACGTGTATCGACTCTGGCGGGCGCGAGCTCGCGTCCCTTTCCTAAAGAAAAATTCCGATATTTTGGCGAGGCCGTAAACTGAATGCCGGGCGTGAATATCATTTGGAGAATTTTAAAAAATATATTGAAACAATGTATTTTTGTTCAAAAATGAACGACCTACCCTAGCCGTTTTAATCTTGGTTGACGCCAGTTTCGTGCAAAACAGGCGCCAACCGAAAGAGAAAATCTCAGGCGCTGGCGGGCATGGACGTCATGTCGATCACGAAGCGATATTTCACATCCGATTTCAGCATGCGCTCATAAGCCGCCTCGATCTCATCCATACGAATCATCTCGATGTCGGACGTGATTCCATGCTCACCGCAGAAGTCGAGCATTTCCTGTGTCTCCGCGATCCCGCCGATCAGCGATCCGGCGAAGGTGCGGCGCTTCATGATGAGGCTGAATACTGAAACCGGCAGCGGTTCTTCGGGCGCCCCGACCTGAACCAGCACGCCGTCGCGTTTGAGCAGCTCGAGATATTCGTTGATGTCGTGTTTAGCCGAGACTGCGTCAAGTATGAAGTCGAAGCGCCCGCTCTCCTTGGCCATCGCTTCCGGATCTTTCGATAGAACGACCTCATGCGCGCCGAGCCGCAGCCCGTCCTCGACTTTGCTGGCCGATGTGGTGAACAGCACGACTTCCGCTCCCAGCGCACGGGCGAATTTTACGCCCATATGGCCCAGCCCTCCAAGCCCGACGATGCCGACGCGTTGCCCGGGACCAACCTTCCATTTACGCAGGGGCGACCAGGTGGTGATGCCTGCGCAGAGCAACGGCGCCACGGCGGCGGGGTCGAGCGAGTCTGGAGCGCGCAGGACGAAAGCCTGATCAACCACGACGGCGCTGGAATATCCGCCAAAAGTGATCCCGC
Source organism: Acetobacter nitrogenifigens DSM 23921 = NBRC 105050 (assembly GCF_000429165.1). Taxonomy (GTDB): domain Bacteria; phylum Pseudomonadota; class Alphaproteobacteria; order Acetobacterales; family Acetobacteraceae; genus Acetobacter; species Acetobacter nitrogenifigens. The sequence goes on from NZ_AUBI01000006.1 coordinate 245,949, forward strand.
GCCCCTGCCTGTCCTCGCCGTTATAGGTGCCGACGAAACCGACTTCGCAGTACTGTTCCAGCCCCTCTTTACAGCTTGTGCATTCCCGACATGAGTCGACCATGCAACCGACCCCGACGAAATCACCTTTCTTAAAGCGCGCGACGGAAGATCCAACCTCGGCCACGCGCCCTACGATTTCGTGTCCCGGCACGCATGGGTAGATGGTGTTCTTCCACTCGTTGCGAGCCTGATGGAGATCGGAGTGACAGACGCCGCAATAGGCGATGTCGATGCGGACATCGTCCGGTCCTACGTCCCGCCGTTCAAACGCGATGGGGGCGAGTGGTGCGTTCGCTGCGGTGGCGGCGTATCCGACGCATGAGAGCATGTCTTGTTTCCTTATGGTGCTGTTATGATTTTGTCGAAGAATCGTCTAGGGTCATCCATGGCGCGCGATACGCCGCCTGACGCTCGATCATCCAGCCGGGATATTCCGGGGGCAGCGCGCTGACGGCGTTGAGCGTCTCCAGATTATCGGCGGTCAGGCGCACGTTGGTCGCGAAAATGTTGTCGAGAAGCTGGTCCGGCCTGCGGGCGCCGACGATCACGCTGGTCACGACAGGCTGGTGCAGCAGCCAAGCGATCGCTACCTGAGCCACGCTGCATCCATGCTCCGCGGCTATGGGGCGCATGGCGTTGATCGCGGCGAAGGCGCGATCTCGATCGACCGGCGGGAAATCGAACGTTGCGCGGCGTCCATCGCCAGAAACCGACGTGCCGTCGCGATTATATTTGCCCGAGAGAAGCCCTCCCGCCAGTGGACTCCACACCATCAGTCCGACTTGTTCGGATTGCAGCATGGGGCGTAGCTCCCGCTCCAGATCGCGCCCGGCGATGGTGTAATAAGCTTGCAGGCTATGCAGCGGCGTCAGGTTTTTCCGTTCTGCGATTCCCAATGCCTTGGCGATGCGCCACGCGGGCCAGTTGGAGACGCCGACATAACGGACGTCCCCGCTGCGAACGAGGGTGTCCAGCGCCGCCAGCGTCTCGTCGATCGGCGTGATGGGGTCCACGCCATGAAGCTGGTAGAGATCCACGTGGTCGAGTTGCAGGCGTTTCAGACTCGCTCGCGCCTGCGCCAGAATATGCGCGCGCGAAGCCCCGCGCGCGTTCGGGCCGCTGCCCATAGGCGCCAGCACCTTTGTCGCCACCACGACATCATCGCGCGCCACGCCGAGATTGCGCAACGCCTGTCCGGTGATTTGTTCCGACTGACCTTGTGAATAAACATTGGCCGTATCGATAAAATTGACGCCAGCGTCGAGCGCCACGCGCAACAGCGAGTCAGCCTCCTGCTGTTGCAGATCGCCGATCGGAGCCCAGCGATCTCCGACGCCGCCGAACGTCATCGTGCCGAGGCACAGTTCGGACACCAGCAGGCCCGTGCGGCCCAATGGGTGATATTTCATGTCTCGCTCCTGTCATTCAGGACGTGTAAGGCCCAGACGCCAGCACCTGCATGAAGCTGGAACGGCGGCGTCTCGTCTCCTGTTCGAGAGAATCAATTGTTTAGAGCGCGCGACATAGATCCGGGTTCGACCGAATATAAGTCGAAAACGGTCGCGTTCTGTGGGTTAATGAAAGACGCGGCCGCCTGATCGCTTGGCGCCTGCGTCTGACTATAGCATGGTTCGCCAATGTGAAAAGACCGCTGATTATGAGGTAGGTAGACGCGTTTGGACCACGGGTGAATTGCGGGATGCGATGGCGAATATCGCGAGGATTTTCATTTTATCACCCGCTTTGTCACTGACTTCTTTGAGGTTTGATGATGTGCTGTCTCACACTTTTTTCGGAGGTGATTAGACAGATCATTGTCCGTTCCTTGTGAGTGGCGAAAAGAATCAGGTGAGGCGCGTTTTTACCTTCTTCATAAGTAAATAGAATTGAGTGCGGTAAAAATGATTGATGAGGACGAGCTCTCATCGCATTGAGATGCGAGATGACGCCCGCTTTTAAGGTTTCCATGAACCTACGTGAGGCAGGCGCCGATCAGCCGCATTGGTCTTCACAAAGCTTTGAATAGGCTTTGCAATGACGTTTCACTTCGGGCCCGGCATCCAACGAGCGTCAATGCGTGCTCTCCGCTTGATGCGAGGTGGTCGAGCGCCGCTGGTTCCGTGGGTTACCTTGACAAGCGCCTGCTGCTGAATCCGAGCTGACAGAAAGGGGCGCGCCGACGCTCCATAGCTGTGATGGTGAGCTTGTTGCCGCGAAGGCTGGGCGCTCGGGGCTTATGAACTGGGTCCAGCGGAACGCCGTGTAGCGTCATGAGGCGTCGATGCCTGCTCGCACAGTGTCAGATTGACAAATATCATATAACTATTTGTTTAATTTGTATTTTTATCGGAATGGGTGGTTCTTCCTGCCGACTTGAAATGGGTCAACCGTAATCGTTTGAGCGGATCTTGGCTCAGCGAGAGAGAGGACGCGACGGAACGAGAAGTTTTTTGGTAGGTACCTTGCAATGCAAGGAACATGTGTATATTCAGTATTAACGGCGCGGCGACGCATGCAACGCGGCTCTCGCCGGGCAGGTTTGAAAAATGGAAATCGCGTGGAACCGAATCTCACTCAGTTCAAGAAAGGCGTGCTGGAGTTGTGCGTTCTCGCCGTGCTCGCTCGCGCCGATTCTTATGGCTACGACATCGCCAGCCAACTAGCCGATGCGATCGGCATGGGAGAAGGAACGGTCTATCCCCTGATGCGGCGAATGCAGAAAGAGGCCCTTGTTTCTACGTATTTCGTTGAATCTCCGTCTGGTCCGCCGCGCAAGTATTACGCGTTGACTGATCTGGGGCGACGGAGTCTGGAGGCGCAGCGCGGCGCCTGGGAGAGTTTTTCTTCCGCTGTAACGCGTGTGCTTTCGCCGGAGCGATCCGCGGACACGGCGCGCCCGAATCCGCATGCGTCGGGCGCAAGCGTTCCCACGCATTTGACTGTGCATAAAACGACCGAGAAGCCATGAACATGAACGAAAACAGATTTGTAAGGGAGTCGTTTCTCGGTCGGATGCGGGCGGGCCTGAAAGGCATGCCACGTCCGGTCATTGAGGAAACGATCAATGAATATGCTGCGCATTTCGATGCGGGCGTCGCTAATGGGCGTTCCGAAGAAGACATAGCGCAAGGTCTGGGCGACCCGTCGCGTCTTGCCCGTGAAATCCGGGCCGAGGACGGCGTCCGGCGTTGGAGGGACGAACGCACGTTCTACGCCGCCATGCGCGCTGTGTTCGGCATGATCGGCCTGTTGGCGGTCGATGTCTTCCTTGTTCTGCCCTTGCTGTTCATCGTTGGAATTTTTCTTTTCGTGGTGATCGTCGTCGGCGTGACGTTCAGCATTGTCGGAGCGATCCTGACGCCTTTGGGGCTCATGGGCATCGGCGCATTCATGAACGCCGACTGGCTTCAGGGCGTTTTGATCGGGCTCGGCATGCTTTGCGCCGGCGTCGCTCTGTGCGCGTTCGGGCTTCTTGTTTCGATTGTGGCCATGAATATGCTCGTCAGTTACGGACGCGCGCATTACCGCACAATCGCCGCTCCTTCCGAAATCTGAGATTAAGGGGAACCTCTGTCATGGTTCGAGGTCTGGTCATAGTCATCGCTTCCGCGGCCGCATTGTCGGCGCTGTGTTTCGGCGTTGCTGATTTGCGCGGCCCACTTGAACTCAATTTCGCCGACGCGTCGGGCGACAACGCGCATGGTCCAGTGGAAACAAAGACTTTTCCATGGAAAGGCGGCCCTTTCTTGTCCTTCGATTTTCCTGGCGAGATTATCGTCACGCAAGGAGACACGCCCAGCGTTGTTGCCGCCGGATCAAAAAGTCTGGTCGACAGCCTTTCTATGGATGGAGACATTCTTAAGATGGAAGGGAGAAACATATCCTGGCCGTTCGGGCGCCGTGCGTCTCGCCTGCGTGTAACCGTGACGGCGCCCGCTTTGACCCATGTCGTAATGAACGGTTTTGGTTCCGTGAACTTCCGCGATTATCAGCAAAAAGAACTGGAGGTGGAGATGAATGGCGCGGGAAGTTTGACCGGAACCGGAAAGGTTGCGGACTTAACTCTGAAGTTATCGGGGGCTGGGTCAGCGAAATTTACGCAGATGATCGTCGACAATATGGACGTGTCAGTGAGCGGGGCTGGTTCGGTGAAGGCGGGCCCAACCGGAGTGGTGAACGTTTCTATCAGCGGCGCAGGTTCCGTGAGCCTGACCGCCCAGCCACAGACCCTCAACAAACAAATTAGCGGCGTCGGTTCAGTCAGCGTGATGGGCGGAGCAGCCGCTTCAGGCGATGGCAAGGGCGATGAAGATAAAGTTTCTCTATAAAATTGTTATGAAGACCGCAGCAGGATGCTCGCGACGATGTCATTCCACCGCTCGCGAGGATTTTTCCCGCAGGTAATTTTCGTTGAAACGCGTTCGGTGAGCGTCAGTGGTCGTCAACCCGGATCGGGCCGGCCATTTGTTTCACCTGTTCAGGCGTAGCCTTGTCGCGATATTGATTGCCGAAATTTGTCCGTACGTAATTCACGACGGAGGCTATTTCGCCTGGCGTCAATTGACCGTTGAACCACGGCATGCCGCCGCGCCCATTCAGGACGGTGATGAGGGTCCACGGCAGGCTCGCCAAATGCAGGTTGGCGTAAAGAGCCGGTACGGTCGCAGATCCTGTTCCTCCCTTTCCGTCAGCCATGTGACAGGCTTGGCAAACATGACGGTAAATTTCGGCGCCGGAATGCGCTGGCGGCGCCTGCCCGCCGGCGCCGCCGGGAGAGTCGGCAAAGGCCGTTGTCGTGGCAATTGCGCTCAGGACGACAAGGGACGGAATCCACAAACGCATCTTCAAATCCCCTGTGCGTGCTTGTGAAGTCGCTCAATGGCGTCGAGCGATGACAACAAGGCGCCTTCCTGCCATCCGGCCAGATATGATGCGTGATCGCCTGCCAGAACAATTTTCCCATCCATGGAGACAAGGTTCGCGTAATGCGCAGCCCGGTCTGCTTCACTCCACCGCGCGCGACATCCAATGATCCACGGAACGCGACTCCACGCGACGGAGACGCCGCCGAGAAATTCTTTCCTGTACTGAGGATGAATTTTCTCGCCCTGCGACAGCGCCAGTTCCAGCCTTTGGTCCGGCGTTATGCCTGCGATGTCGTATCCCGCCATGCCCATGGAGAACGCTCCGAGAAGAACGGCAGGCCCGGAAGAAAACATGCGGTCATTCGGATATGAGATCAGGGAAATCTCCTGATCCGTGAAACTGATGCCGCCGTATATATTCTCGTCTTCCTCCCAGAAGCGTCTCTTGAATTCCAGACCGATCTTGCAGTGAGAAGCGTAGGGCACGGCCTGAATGGCTGCTTTCTTCGCGGGAGCCACCTGAATGTCGATTTGCGAGAGGACCGGCAGCGGCAGGGCGCAAACGCACCAGTCCGCCCTCGTCGTTGTTGTCTCCTGCGTGTTCGTATTCACGCTCGTAACGGCGACCCCTGCGTCGCTCTGAGAAATTTGCGTAATTTTTCTATTGAGAACGACCTTGTCGCCGACATGCCTTGCGAATGCGCGGCTGATGGCATCCATCCCGCCGACGGGCTGAAACATGGTCGGCTGCATTTCATACTGTGTGAAAAAGCTCATCGATCGCCAGACAGTGGGATCGAGAACGTCCGTGAACGGCAAAAGATCTGACGGAACAGGCGCGCCGCTGACGCCGCCGCCGGGTGGCCGGTCATAACCGCGATGTGCGGAAGTGTGGACGCTTTTGCGATAAGACAGCGTCTCGTCAAGCACGCCCCATCCCCGCAACGCCTCGATAAGTCTTTCCCGATCCTCGTGCGAAACCTTGTGATCGAGCGCCCCCTCGTTTGTGGCTTTGGCGAGAAGTTCCGAGACATTGCCGATCAGATCGAGCGAGGCGGCTTTGAAGCGTTGCGGCTTGCCGTCAAAGGCGTCGCTGCTATGCAGCCAGGTGTTGGTGTTGAACTGAACAAACGGCTCCAGAGGAACGCCGAATTCTCGGCAATAGTGCAGTAGGGCTCTGTGGTGGTGGGGAATGCGCCACGGTCCGGGGTTGAAGTAATTGTTATTGCTGAAAGACACTTTCTGGGAAGCGCCGCCCAGCTCGGTGTAGGTGTCGCCGTTGCGAAGCGTCCAGTTACGGCCGCCGATGCGGTTTTGATACTCAAGCACGGTGACGTCGTATCCCGCCTTGCCAAGTTCGTATGCCGCGACCAGCCCCGCGAGGCCCGCTCCAAGAACGACGACGCGGCTTCTTTTTTTTGCGGGCGAGAGCGCCAGGGGTTTCTCAAACCGGGATTCTTCGGCGTGCCCGAGAGCGGTCATGGCGTGATAAAGGGCGGCGGCTCCCGCGGTCACGCCGATGGAGGTCAGAATCTGGCGGCGCGTCGGAGCGCGCCGGGAGGGAAAAGACATGGGATGGCCTGCGTCGAATATCTATTTCGAAATCGGAACCAGTTTAATAAATTATCCTGACGATACAATATCTGGCGACGATACATTGTGATCGCTCTTGCCTGACTCGGGCGTCAGGCGTTTGACGTGGGCGCCAGCAAAACGAGCTGCGTCTTTCGCCCCGTTTGGACCAGAACCACCGCATTCTGTCGAAACATTCGCGCGAGCCGCACCCCACGAGCCAGAGGAGAGGCTACAGCGAAGAGCGGCTCAGACCATTCTCCCAGACGGCCTTCGCCTGTTGCTGACGGCGTTCGACGCAGGCGTTCCGCTAACCGCGTCATCATTCGTAGATTCCAGCGATCAGGGCGTCGACGCCCGCCGGGATTGCATGCGCTGAGCAGGATCGCCGCGTTCGTGCCCTCGATCATGCTCCGGCGCGCGATGCGCCCCACCCGGACGCTGACGCCACCTGCCGAATAAACGCTCAGGCGGTAGGAACGCAGGAGTGCGGGGGTAATCGGACGCACGCCAGACATGGCGCGTTTCCTACTCCTGCTCGTCGCGTTCTTCGCCGAAGCGCGAATTACGATGCACCCACACCGACATCAGCAAGCCAAACCCGAGCATGACGTCGAGCATGGCTGAACCGCCGTAGGAGATGAGAGGCAAAGGCACGCCGCCTACCGGGATGGCCCCCATCACCATCGAAAGATTGACGAGGCAGTAGAGGAAGAAATTGACTGAAATTCCCAGCGCCAGAAGGCGTCCGAAGCGGTTCCGGCTGCGGATCGCCATGATCATGCCGCCGAGGATCAGCAGAAGAAGCAGGCCGATCACCGCGATCCCGCCGACGTAGCCCCATTCTTCGGCGATCATCGTGAAGATGAAGTCGGTCTGCTTCTCGGGCAGGAAGTTGAGCTGACCCTGCGTGCCCCGCATGTAGCCCTGTCCCCACATCCCGCCGGAGCCCAGCGCGATCTTGGACTGGATGATGTTGTATCCAGCGCCGAGTGGGTCGCTTTCCGGATGCATGAAGGTGGTGATGCGGGCCTTCTGGTAGTCGTGAAGATGCGCGTACGCGATCTTCAGCAGCACGGGCGTCGGCAGAATGAGCAGCGCGATCTGCCACAACCGCATGCCCGCTGCGAAGAACATGGCGGCACCGACTCCGCCGATGATCACGCCGGTGCCGAGATTCGGCTCCTTCAGAACCAGCCCGACAGGCAACAGCACCATGAAGGCCGGCGGGATCAGCCAGAGCGGGTTGCCCATTCGGGCGTAGGAAATCCGGTGAAACCACGTCGCCAACATCAGAACGAGCGCCACCTTCGCATATTCCGAAGGCTGGACCTGCATTCCGCCCAGCATGATCCAGCGTTCGGCACCCTTGCCGACATGCCCCATCCGCAAAACCGCCACCAGCAGCCCGATGGCGACGATGTAAAGCGGCACGGCTATCCGCACCAGAAACCGGGGCGGCATCATGGCGACCGTGATCATCAACACCAGCCCGAAGCCGAACCGCATGGCCTGGGGACCGGCGAACGGCCGTGCCGAACCGCCTCCGGCGGAATAAAGCGATACGTAGCCTACGCCTGCGAGAACGCAGATCAGAAGGACATAGAGCCAGCTGACGCTCCACAGCTTCGACAGGATGCGGAAGCTGGGCTCGGCGCGCAGCAGGCGTTTACGGAACTTGCCGCCGCTCTTGCGCGGATCGAGGCCCGCCAGCACGCCGCGCGCTGCAGCGCCCGAACGGTTGGCGAGCCCGCTTGTGGGCTTCACCGGCAACACCATCGTCGTTACTCCGCGTCCGCGACTGTCTGGCCGGGTGGTATGCGGTGGTTGACCGGATCACGGGTCAGCGCGTCGGTCATGATGTCGCGCGCGAGCGGAGCGGCTGCGTCTGCGCCCGCGTTCCCGTGTTCGATCACCACCGACACCGCATAGCGGGGCGCGTCAAAGGGCGCGAAGCAGATGAAAAGGGCGTGCGGCCGGTACTCCCAGGGCAGACTCGCCGAATTGAAGTGGCCGCTTTCGCGAAGCGCCCGAGAGACGCGCCGCACCTGCGCCGAGCCGGTCTTGCCCGCCATCTGCACGCCCGGAATGTCCAGCCGCGCCTTGGGCGCCGTGCCATGCGGCTCGTTCACAACGGCGAACATGCCGCCGCGCAGGGCGTCGAGAAATTTGGGATCCATGTCGAGTGCGGGCCAATTCGTCGGCTCCGCTTTCGCGCCCACAGACCCGTTCACCGCTCGGACGAGATGCGGTTCGACAGCGCGCCCGGTGGCGATGCGCGAGGTATACGTGGCAAGTTGTAGCGGCGTGACCTGCACAAAGCCTTGTCCGATTCCGCTCACGACTGTGTCGCCGCCGTTCCAGTGATGGCCGTGACGTCTACGCCATTCGGGCGTCGGGATAAGCCCTTCGCGCTGGTGCGGCAATTCGATGCCCAGTTCCGTGCCCAGGCCAAACGCGTGCGCGGACTCGGCTATTTTTTCCATGCCGATGCGGTGCGCGACTTCATAGAAATAAACGTCGCAAGAGAATTTCAACGCCTGATGCAGGTCGAGCGATCCGTGGCCGTATTTTGCCCAGCAATGGAATCGCGCGCCGCCCATGTCGAAATGGCCCGGGCAGAAAAAGCGGTCAGTCGCACTGATGGCCCCGGAGCTGAGCGCCGCCATGGCCACTGCCGGTTTGAACGTCGACCCGGGTGGGTAGACGCCCGCCACGGCCTTGTTGATCAGGGGCGTACGTTCATTGCTGGTCCATTCCGCCCACTGTGTGCGGCTGACGCCGCTGTCAAACAGGGAAGGATCAAAAGACGGGTTGCTGACCATCGCCACGACTTCGCCGTTGCGGCAGTCCATGACCACGGCGGACGCGACCTGGTCGCCAATGCGCCCCAGAACCGCCCGCTGCAGCCCGACGTCGAGCGACAGGGAAATCTGATCGCCCGGCGTGCCTTCGACGCGGTCGAGCTCAGCCATCACGCGCCCGACGGCGTTGACTTCCATTTGCACCGACCCGGATTCGCCGCGCAGGAGGTCGTCCTGACTCTGCTCGACGCCCGCTCGCCCCATGCGCATGCCGGGAAGCGCCAGCAGGGCGGATTTCGCGACATCCTGTTCATTGGGCGGCGCCACGTAGCCGACGGTGTGCGCGAGCAGAGAGCCGTACGGATAGAACCGGGTGGTGCCGACGTCGATCAGCACGCCCGGCAACCCCGGCGAATTCAGTTCGATCCGCGCCATGTCGTCCCACGACAGGAAGTCTCGCAGCATGACCGGCACAAATTTGCGCTTGTGACGCATTTCGCGCGCGACGCGCGCGCGATCCCGCTCGTCGAGCGGCACAAGGGTCGAGAACCGATCGATCGTGCCCTGCACGTCCGTAGTTTCTTCCGGCAGCAGCAGGGCGCGCCAATTGGTCTTGTTGGCGGCGATCGCGACGCCATAACGATCAACGATCAGCCCGCGCGGCGGGGCCAGCAGTCGTTTACTGATGCGGTTGTTGTCGGCCAGCTTCGCGAAATGGTCGCCGTCGCGGATCTGCAGGTCATAGAGCCTGCGCCCGAGCACGCCGAGGGCTGCGGTCTGCGCAGCCATGAGCAGAAGCGCGCGGCGCGTGAAGACGCCGCTGCCCGGATCCTTCAGGTCGCGGATCGGCATGAGGCGCTTCGGTTCCTTGCGGCGGCGCAACTTCATATGGCGCGCCTCCCTGCCGCGTGGATCTCGGGGCGAGGAACTGTGTCATCGCCAGTTGTCATGCGTGCGGATCCGGATGCGACAATAGCCGATGCGCGCGCGAACTTAACGCCGACAACGGGGGATAGACGCCGACGGCGAGCATGGTCTCGAAGATTGCGGGTGCGGAAGGCATTGGCTGGAGCGACAGCGTCGAGACCAGGAGCCAGTCCAGACCACAGGCGAGCGCGGCCAGCACCGCGAACACCAGCCAGATCACGAGAAAGCTGAGGCGCATCAGTCCGAAGCGAAGATGCGCTGCGACTCCGTGCAGCAACAACAGCACGAACGCGTTCACTCCCGGAGGCGCGAAGCCGATAAGGTCCATGAACAGGCCGAGCAGCAGGACCATGGGCGCGGGCATCGCGTCGGGCCGCCAGACCGACCAGAAAAACACCAGCGACATGACGACGCCAGGCAGAAGCGCAGTTGCGCCCGGCAAGCCGGTAGGTGCGGAGAGCAGCGCGATCAGGAGTGCCGTGACGCCGCCGGGAGCCATCCGCGCGGCGAATCTGTCGAGGCGTAGCGCAAGAGAGGGGCGCGCGCGCAACCCTTGCTGGCGCTGCTGAGGGGGGTCGGAGGCCATCGCAGCGATCCCTCATCCGCGTTCCGTAAATGGCGGCGGATACGCCGGAATCGGGTTTTGCACCCTCTTGCGGCCCGAAAGAGATGGATCTGCAGCTGGCGCGCCCGGAGCCTGCACTCCCGGATTCACTTCCCGTCGTGCGGGCGTCGTGTCGTCGCTATCCTGCGGGGTCGATTTTTCATCTCGCTCATGCGGCCGAATGCCAATGACGCCGCCAAGGGTGGCCCCGCTCAATGTGGTCCCGTCGCCTGCCTCGCCATCACGGGCGCCCGTACCGGGGAGGGCGCCGTTCGGACCGGCTCCAGCATGCAATGGGGCGAGCGGCACCCTTCCGGGTGCGTCGGGTGCGTCGATAGAGGCCACTTCGAAGTCGAAAACACGCAGGATGCTGAGGTGATCCAGCCGCGCATAAGGCGTGACCACCGGTTGACCCGGCCGGGCATAGTGAACGACGCCAATGGGCAGGCCTGCGGGCAGCAGATTGGCCTGACCGCTTGTGACGACTCGCTCGCCTTCAATCGGGTGGTTGTCCTGAGCGTAATACATCAATCGTGGCGATGAAGAGTTGTCCCCCGTCATTATAGCGGAGCCGTGGCTGGCTTCCAGCGTGACGGGAATGCGACTCGACAGGTCGTTGATCAGCAGAATGCGCGCCGAACGTTGGCCGGTTTCGGTGACGCGTCCCGCAAATCCGTCCGCTGCGAGCGCTACGTTGCCGACATGCACGCCGTTCTGAGGCCCCGCGCCAATCAGTACGGCATGAGAATACAGCCCGCCTGCGTCAGCGATAACGCGACCGGTCACGAAGGAAGGGACCGGTTCGGGCATCCAGCGCAGGTTGTTCTTCAGCGTCTGATTTTCCTGGGTTAGCGAGACAGCAACGTCATACCACCCCCGGAGAGTCTCGTTCTCTGCGCGCAGACTGGCGTTTTCCTCCGCCAGATGGCTGATGCCACGCACTTCAGAGACTGCCGCCGCGACCCGCTCCCCGGGTTCAGCGACCAGCGACCAGATCGGCGACAGCATGTCTGCGACCAGCATGCGAGCCGTGTGCGTAAGGCTGCGGTCCGCCTGACCCAGCAAGATGACCGCAACCGCAATAAGCAGCATGAACGGCAGGAGAAGCTTGTCGAGCGCCTGACGAGCCTGAATGGAGACCGGAATCATGGCGCCGGACGCTCATCGGCCCAGAGATTGCAGGCGGTGAGCGCTGTTTCGGAGATCAGGCGGAGGAGGTTCAGCATCGTCTCCATCGTCCCAGGGCGCCAGCCCAGCCTCATTGCATCGTCCTCACGCCTGAGGGTGAAGATTTCATGCAGCCTCCCTGTATTCGCGCTCATGTCGACTTTGTCGAAACGGCGAAGCATGACGTCATACTGACAGGTAGACGCCGAGGATGCATGACTATTTTTCGTTAATACATCGTCGTCAGAACGTCGCGCAGTCGCTTCATCTCTTCCAGAGCGCGTCCGGTTCCCAAAGCGACGCAGGACAGGGCGTCCTCTCCGACAGTAACGGGCAGTCCGGTCGACAGTCGCAAAACCTCGTCGAGGCGATAAAGCAGGGCGCCGCCGCCGGTCAGCACTATGCCCTTGTCGACGATGTCCGCCGCCAGTTCCGGCGGCGTGTTCTCAAGCGCCGTGTTGACTGCGTCGACGATCTGGGAAACAGGCTCTGCAAGACTTTCAGCGATCTGCGCCTGCGAGACGATGACTTCTCTCGGGACGCCGTTGATCAGGTCGCGCCCCTTGACGTGCTGCCACGGGCCGGGGTCGTTCGGGTCGTCGGGCATCATCGCAGAGCCCAGGCTGATCTTGATCCGCTCGGCCGAGCTCTCGCCGATCAGCAGGTTATGGCTGCGGCGGATATAAGAGATAATGGCGTCGTCCATCTTGTCGCCGCCGACGCGGACCGAACGTGCATAGACAATGCCGCCAAGAGAAATCACGGCGACTTCGGTCGTGCCGCCGCCGATGTCGACAATCATGCTGCCGGACGGTTCCGTAACCGGAAGGCCGGCGCCGATAGCTGCAGCCATCGGCTCCTCGATAAGGAAAACCCGACGGGCGCCGGCGCTCTCGGCGCTCTCCTGAATCGCGCGTCGTTCGACGGCTGTCGATCCCGAGGGCACGCAGATGATGACCTGCGGGCTCGCGAAAGCGCGGCGATTGTGAACGCGCCGAATGAAATGCTTGATCATTTCCTCGGCGACTTCGAAGTCTGCGATGACGCCGTCGCGCATTGGCCGAATGGCGGTGATGTTGCCCGGCGTACGCCCGACCATCAGCTTCGCTTCCTCACCGACCGCGAGTACCTGTTTCTTGCCGCGCGACTCCGCTATGGCGACGACCGAGGGCTCGTTAAGCACGATGCCGCGCCCCTTGACATAAACCAGGGTGTTGGCGGTGCCGAGGTCGATGGCCATGTCGGCGGACATGAGACCCAGCAGGCGAGAGAACATTCACAACTCCTGGCCAGCGTGACGAGCGCGCAAGATTTAGGGCGCGCAAAAACAGCGCGTTTCGATCGCATGGCCCTGCCGGACGCAGCGATTGATCATTCGTTCCGTTCCGCAGGGATGGTCCGAGGGCTTAGCGACGCAGCCTCCGGGCCGCAAGGGCCTAAGAACAGAATCGCGCGCAGGAGAGATAATTCGTGAGCGCCCGCCACATTTCGGCCATCAGCCCGCCTTGAGGCGGCGCGGATCGAGGGTGATTCTTCTCGCCGGAGCCGGAGTTGGGTGGCCGGACAGCATTCGTGGCGTCGTGACGTCGCCATCAGAGAACCGTGGACTTCGAAAACCGTTTCAATGCTTGCCGGATACATAGCTCCGTAATGGCGCCGACCTTCGAGGTTCTTTCGCGGCCATCGAAGTGGCGGGGTCAGTTCTAAATAAAAAGAGAGATTACATGATGATTACGAACAAAACAGAAACGTCATCCGGATCGAAATTTGCGCGCCGCGCGCGCCCGCTGCTCGCGGTCGGCCTGGTCTCCACCGCGCTCCTGGCGGGTTGCGGCGATCCGTATGATCCGGGCGCTCGTGCAGGATCCGGCGCGCTTATTGGAGCCGGCGGCGGGGCTGCGATCGGTGCGATCGCGGGCGGCGGCCGTGGGGCTGCTATTGGCGCGCTGGCTGGTGGCGCCGTGGGCGCGGCTGGCGGCGCTGCGACGACGCCGAGCCGACCGAACTCGAACTACCGAAACGGGTACTGATCCCACATCCTGTTAAGGTAGGCTCGGCTCCTTCCTCGCGCCCGATCAGGCTTGATCCGATGCGGGTTTTGGTGGAGTCGAGCAGACTGGCGGCTCCGTCTATCGACTTATGAGAGATGCGGTTCGTGGTTCCGGAGCGATCGGTCGCTGCTTTTCGGACGATAGGGCGGCCGGACGCTTTTCTCGATCTCATTCAGGTGATTGATCATGAAGTTACTGCATAATGCATCGCTGATTGGGGGGATCGGGCTGATCACGTTGCTTGCTGGCTGCACCGATCCTTACAATCCCGGACAGCGGGCCTTGGGCGGCGGGTTGCTCGGCGGCGGCGCGGGAGCCGCGATCGGGGCTCTGGCTGGTGGCGGGCGGGGCGCTGCGATAGGGGCTCTGGCTGGCGGCGTTCTTGGCGCTGGAACGGGCGCGTTGACGACGCCTGCACGCGCTTCTGGCTATCGCGGCTACCCACAGTCTCAACCGGGCTATTACCAGCCCAATCAGCAATATGGCTCATATCCTCAGCAACAGGGCGGCTATCCTCAGGGTTACGGAGGATACGGTTACCCGCAAGGATATTCTAATGCTGGCTATCCATCCGGCTACCAGGGGTACGGCGGCGGATACTGACGCTCCTTAAAATTCGTTGACGTCAGTCGAAAGTTCAGGGGAACCGGCGGCGCGGGAGGCTGCGTCACGTCATGATTGCTTCCGAACGGCTTTTCCGCTAAACGACCCGCCTCGCGCTGGCACCCCTGGAGGCTGGCGTGTTATCGTATTCGGGAGCTTAAAGTGGCTAAATTGACGACAATCGAGGCTTCGGCGCGCGCGAAGGCTGGTAAGGGGGCAGCGCGCGCGACGAGGCGCGCCGGGCTGGTGCCCGCCGTTGTGTACGGCGCGAAGAAAGAGGCGACCCTTATCGCCATCGATCCGCGCATTATCATGCGTGAGCTGAACAAGGCCGGCTGGCGTTCGCGTCTGTATGAGATCAAGGCAGGGGACGTGACGGAGCGCGGTTTGATGCGCGACATCCAGTTCCACCCGGTCACCGACGCGCCGCAGCACGTCGACTTCCAGCGCCTCGCCGCTGGCGAGAAGGTGCATGTCGAAGTGGTCGTGCACATCACGGGCGAAGACAAGGCTCCGGGCGTGAAGCGCGGCGGCGTTCTGAACGTCGTGCGTCACACGGTCGAAGTCTACGCTGACCCGGAGAACATCCCGGAGGCGTTCACCGTCGACATCTCGGCGCTGGACATCCACGACAACGTGCGTTGGGACGATCTGCAGGGTACGGAAGGCGTCACGCCGGTCCTGCAGCTGCCGAACTTCGTCATCGCGACCGTCGCTGCGCCGACGGTTGACGCTGAAGAGTCTGCGGCCGCCGAGGCCTGAGCCAAGATCTGAGGCGTGTTGCGACTGGATCGCCAGTCGCAACTGCTTCAGGTTGTTGTTGCAAGAGCGCTTGTGCGTGGTCGCGCTACTAAGGTCGATCGTGCTTCGCTCCAAGGAGGCCCGCGAACCTCGGGCGGCGAGCCGCCTCCGGTTTCGGGACAAAAAACATGCTGCCGGCGATTCAGCTCTGGGTAGGCCTCGGCAATCCCGAACCGTCCATGAGCCGCCAACGCCATAACATCGGCTTCATGGCCGTCGACGAGATCGCCTCGCGATTCGGGTTTTCCCCGTGGCGGAAGCGGTTTCGCGGCGAGGTCGCGGAAGGGCGCGTAGGCAACGCCAAGGTGCTGTTGCTCAAGCCGATGACCTATATGAACGCATCCGGCGACAGCGTGCGGGAAGCCGCCACGTTCTATAAAATCGCCCCCGAGGCGATATCCGTTTTTCATGACGAACTCGATCTCGCGCCGGGCAAGGTGCGTGTGAAGCGTGGCGGCGGCGCGGCTGGGCATAATGGCCTGCGCTCGACCGACCGGCAGCTTGGCGCGCCCGATTACTGGCGCGTGCGCCTTGGAATCGGTCACCCCGGCTCCAAGGAGCGCGTGCACGGCTGGGTGCTTGGCGATTTCGCGAAAGCCGAGCAGCCTGCGCTCGCGACGCTTCTGGACGCTGTGGCGGGCGCCGCGCCGCTTCTGGCGGGGGGCGAGCCGGAGCAGTTCATGACGAAGGTCGCGTTGCTGACTGGCGGCAAGGCGGACGATCCGGTGGAGTCCGGTAAAACGAAACAAGGCCCGATGAATCGGGGCAGGGCGGAGCCGGGGCAGGACCAGGCGCGCAAGACAGGAATGAGGGACTGATGGGCTTCAACTGCGGTATCGTCGGGCTGCCCAATGTCGGCAAGTCCACGCTTTTCAACGCCTTGACGGCGACGGCGTCGGCTCAGGCGGCGAATTACCCGTTTTGCACGATCGAACCCAACGTCGGCCGCGTGGCTGTGCCGGACCCGCGTCTGGACGCGTTGGCGAAGATCGGCAAGTCGCAGAAAATCCTGCCGACCAGCCTTGAATTCGTCGACATTGCGGGCCTCGTGCGCGGCGCATCGCGTGGCGAAGGTCTGGGCAACCAGTTCCTTGCCAATATTCGTGAAGTCGACGCCATCATTCATGTCCTGCGCTGTTTCGTGGACGACGACGTTACCCACGTCGAAGGCGGAGTCGATCCGGTTCGTGACGCAGAGATCATCGAAACGGAACTGATGCTGGCGGATCTCGACTCGCTGGAGAAACGCATTGTCGCCCTGCAGAAGAAGGCGCGCGGCAATGATCGGGAGGCGCAGGCGCAGGTCGCGCTGATGGAGCCGATGATCGAAGTCTTGCGCGAGGGCCGTCCGGCGCGCACGGCGATCCCGGTGGGGCAGGAGGCTGCTGCGTCACGGCTGCAACTGATGACCACCAAGCCTGTGCTCTATGTCTGCAACGTCGAGGAAGCGTCCGCCGCGACGGGCAACGCGTTTTCCGCTGCGGTGCAGGCACGTGCGGCGGCCGAGGGCGCCGCGTGCGTGATCGTCTCCGCCGCCATCGAGTCTGAGGTCAGCCAGCTTGGAGAGGAGGACCGCAAGGAGTTTCTCGACGGCCTCGGCCTGAGCGATAGCGGGCTCGATCGCGTGATCGCGGCCGGCTACGGCCTGCTCGGCCTTCGCACGTATTTTACGGTCGGCCCCAAGGAAACGAGAGCCTGGACGATCACAGCGGGCACGAAGGCGCCGCAGGCCGCCGCCGTCATCCACAACGATTTCGAGCGCGGCTTCATTGCGTGCGAGACAGTGGCCTATGACGACTATGTGAAATACAACGGCGAGGCAGGGGCGAAAGAAGCGGGCAAGATGCGTATCGAAGGCCGCGACTATGTGGTGCAGGACGGAGACGTGCTGCTGTTCCGCTTCAACGTTTGAGAGTTTGTCGAATGCGCCCTCTTTAAAGGGCGCGCATTGAAGATGCGGGCGCGGCGTGCGCCGAAAGTCAGGGAAGGGTGGGATTACCGGGATGAGCGCCAGCATGAAGGCGGAGACCAGCGAAACGAATGCGATCGCGGCGATGGCCCGCGAAGCGCGGCGCGCGGCCCGGGACCTGGCGCAAAGCCCAACTTCCGTGCGCGACAAGGCGTTGTGGGCTGCCTCCGCAGCGCTGCGCGAGCGCAAGGACGAAATCCTTGCAGCCAATGCCCGGGATCTGGAGACGTATTCCGGCACGGAGTCTTTTCGTGATCGTCTGACCCTTACCGAAGAGCGCATCGAGGCGATGGCGCGCGGGCTGGAGGACATGGCGGATCTGCCTGACCCTCTCGGGCGCGTGCTGGCCGAGTGGACGCGACCCAACGGCCTCAAGATTCGTCGGGTAGCGACGCCCGTCGGGGTAATTGGCGTCATTTATGAAAGCCGTCCGAATGTCGGCGCCGACGCGGCAGGGCTCGCAATCAAATCGGGCAACTCCATTATTCTGCGTGGCGGTTCAGAGAGTTTTTACAGCGCCGAGGCGATTCATGCCGCCATGATCGAGGGGCTGCGCGCTGCCGGATTGCCGGAAGCGGCGGTGCAGGTCGCGCCCAGCGCGGACCGTCGCCATGTCGCCGACATGATGAGCGCGGCGGGTCTGATTGACCTGTTGATCCCGCGTGGCGGCAAGTCTCTCGTTGAACGTGTGCAGAACGAAGCCCGCGTGCCGGTGCTCGCGCATGCTGAAGGTCTTTGCCACACCTACATTCACTCCGGCGCTGAATCGCAGATGGCGCGCAAGATTGTCGCCAACGCCAAGATGCGTCGCACCGGGATCTGCGGCTCAACCGAGACGCTCCTGATCGACGCAGCCATCGCGCCGTCGCTGTTGCCGCAGATTGTCGAAGATCTGTCGACGCTCGGGTGCGATTTCCGTGCTGACGCCCGCGCGCGGGAGATCGTGCCTACGCTGCCTGCGGCGTCCGAGGCGGATTTCGCCACCGAATGGCTGGGAGCGATCCTGTCCGTAGCTGTGGTCGACGGGGTCGACGCGGCGTTGGATCACATCGCCCACTACGGGAGCGCACATACGGAATCCATCGTAACGGCTGATGAGGCCGCCGCCATGCGGTTCATGAGTGGCGTCGACAGCGCCGTGGTGATGTGGAACGCCTCCACCCAGTTCTGCGACGGCGGCGAATTCGGTTTCGGCGCCGAGATCGGCATCGCGACTGGACGAGTTCATGCGCGCGGCCCGGTCGGGCTGGAGCAGTTGATGACCTATAAATACGAGGTCATCGGTACTGGTCAGGTCCGCTCCTGACGGACCGGCTCGTAAACGGCGCTGGCGTGGGGGTGGGTGGCGACAGCGCCTCGAGTCCATCGGCGTTTTCTGTTGATCAACTGCCGCGCTGGGGCGACGGGCGGCGCCTACGCGTCGGCCTGCTGGGCGGCTCGTTTAACCCGGCCCATGAAGGGCACGCGCAAATCGCGCATCGCGCGATCCGCGTCCTTGGACTTGATCAGGTCTGGCTCATGGTGTCGCCGGGCAATCCTCTGAAACCGACACGTGGTATGGCGCCGCTGGCCGAACGTCTCGCCTCGGCGCAGGCGTTGGCCGACTCGCCTGCGATCGTCGCCACAGCCATCGAAGCCGGATTGGGAACGCGCTACGCGCTCGATACCGTCAGGCGTCTTCGCATCCGGTTTCCGCATGTGCGTTTCGTCTGGCTTATGGGCGCCGACGTGTTTGCGGAGCTTCCCCGCTGGAGCCGGTGGCGGGAGTTCGTGCGCAGCGTTCCCATCGCCGTGGCGCCGCGTCCGCACAGCAATGTGGCGGCGTTGCGCGGGCGAACCGCCTCTGTTCTGGCCCGATATCGGCTGCCCTCTGGGCAGGTGAGGGCGCTGGCTGAAAAAACCCCGCCAGTCTGGGCTTTTCTTCCCGGCCAGCAAAACGGTATATCGGCAACAGATCTGAGACGATCGCGAGCGTCGGTCTAGTCGTCGCTCCGCCCCGCCCCGACTGCAGATTCTGCGATCAGGACGAGTCGGAGCGGCGAGCAGGCTGCTTGCAGTGGACGTTTTTCGGTTTCACGCCTTACCAGAGACGCCCTTAAACGGGCCGCCGCCCGACAGGAGATACGGTCATCGCCAGGAAGCCTCCCGCTGATACGGAGCCGAAACGCCGTACTGCAGCAAAGCCCGCCGCAAAGACGGGAGCGCCCAAAGCGAGTGCGAAGGCGGTGGACCCGCGCCTTGCGGAAGCAGTCAAAGCGCCGGGCTCGCCCCGAAAGAAGGCGGCCGCAGCCGGTCCGCGCAAGGATGCCAAGAAGCGACCGCACGCGCCCGTCGAAGATCTTGAGCGGTACCTGAAGGTCATTGTCGACAGTATCGACGACGACAAGGGCGAGGATATCGTGGTCATCGACCTGACTGGTCGCGCGTCGTTCGCCGATCGTATGGTGATCGCAACCGGCCTTGCGGACCGTCAGATCAGCGCGATGTCCCAGCATATCGACCGCAAGCTGACTGAGGCGGGGCTGAAGCGCATTCTCGTCGAGGGCGCGAACGGTTCCGACTGGGTGCTGATCGACGCGGGCGATATCGTTATTCATCTCTTCAAGGCTGAGGCGCGGGAGCTTTACGGCCTTGAACGCATGTGGGGCGCGGAACTGGACGATCAGGACGACGGCGCCGTCACCACGCTGTAAGCGAGGGCCGGCCATCGCGCGCGACGAAGAGCGCGCAGCGGCGATGGCGTGGCGGGGAAAGTTTGATGCGGCTTATCGCTATCGGGCGCATGAAAGACGCGGCCGACAGGGCGCTCATGGAGCGATACCTGAAGCGCCTGGCGCCGGCGCTTGATATTGTCGAGCTACCTGACGGGAAGGGCTCACCGGGCGAAATCAAGCGGCGTGAGGGCGAGGCGCTGCTTGCTGCGTTGCCTGACCGCGCGTTCGTCGTTGCGCTGGATCAGGATGGCAAGACGCCGGACAGCGAAGCGTTCTCGGATATGCTGTCGGGATGGCTGCAGCTAGGCCGTCCTCTCTGTTTTCTTATCGGAGGGGCTGAGGGACTCGACGCGCCTGTCGTAGCGCGGGCGGATGCGCTGTTGTCTTTCGGCCGCTTCACGTGGCCACATATGCTGGTCCGGATCATGCTGACCGAGCAGTTATATCGCGCGCGCGCCATCGCGGCGGGGCATCCCTATCACAGGGCCGGGCGCCCCGGACGCAGGGCGTGAAGCCCGATTTGCGATCGGTCTGGCGCAGATTGACGGCGCCTCGACCGTTTGTTCCCTCCCGAAACGCGACGTTCCGCGCGTCTTGCGCCCTGTCGTCCCTCGCCCGCCGCCATCGTGGGGCTCGTCGTGTTGATGGCGTTCGGGGTTATCGGACTTCTGGCGTCGTTTCCCTTGTTCTTTGGCAGCATTTTTCTGTGGGACAATCCGCCGGATAGCGCCATTCCAATTTTGGCCGGGATCGAAGTTCTGGTGACGGCCCTGCCGGTGTTAAGCCTGCTTGTCATTGTCGGCGTGGTCATGACGTTCCGAAATTATAGTCGGAAGACGGTCATGTGTATGGCTGTGGGTGTGGCGGCGTGGATCGGTTTCACAGGGATTCTGTTGTTTTTGTCGCCGTTTTGGAGCGCGTGACGTTTTCGTCCTGACGCTCTGCCCATTCTGCGCTCGCCTCACGCAACGCGGAGACGAAACGGCTGACGAGCGGCGCATGTTGTCCGCGTAGCACCGCGATCGCGAGCGTCGCCTTGGGGGCGGGCTCCTTGATGGGATGAAACGTCACGCCGCCCGCGTGAATCTGCGACAGCGACGCGGGCACGACGGACACGCCCAGCCCGGCGGCCACCAGCGGCACGGTCGCTGCGATCTGCGGCGCCTGCTGGCCGAGGCGCGGCGTGAATCCCGCCTGCTGGCATGCAGCAAGAATTGCGTCGTGAAAACCGGGCCCCAGTTCGCGAGGGAAGATGATCAGCGGTTCGGACGCGATCATGGACAGCCCGACGGCGCCGTCGGCTGCATGAGCATGGCCGCTTGGCAGAGCGACGACGGTCGGCTCGTCAAAGAGCGGATAGACGGCCAGTTGCGCGTCATTGGGCACAGGCGGCCGGACGATCGCGACGTCGACGCGTCGTTCATGCAGCGCCTCTGACAGGGCGGGGGTGTTGCTCTCCTCGAAGGAGACGTCCGCCTCCGGCCATGCTTCGCGAAAGCGGCGGATGGTCAGCGGAATGAGCGGCAGTAATGGCACGGCTCCGGCGAGTCCGACGCGCAACTGCCCTCGATCGCCACGCGCCAGTCCGCGCGCCGCCGCAAGAAAATCGCCCTGAAGATCCAGCACGGCGCGCGCCTGCGGTAGCAAAGCGGCGCCGATATCGGTGAGTTTGACGCCCCTTGTCAGGCGTTGAAACAGGGTGACGCCGAGTTCGTTCTCGAACTGTCGAATCTGTTGGCTGAGAGGCGGCTGTTCCATGCGCAAGGTTGCGGCGGCGCGGGTGAAGCTGCCGTGGTCCGCAACCGCGACGAAATACCGGAGATGGCGTAGTTCCATCGGTAGGTCCTGGATGTGAGATTTCCTGCGTTCCGACCACGCCTCAGCCGGGTAAGGGCTTCAACAGGTTACCTTGCCGGGAGTCTGTGTTGGTTCAAATTTCTGCGTTTGAAGGGCGGAAGAAACTTTGAATGCCTGGCGTCAGGCGGCGACGACGCGTTGAGATGATCGTAAAACAAAACGGAGACGTTTGCTCGGTAGCGAGGAGCGAGAGCTTATAAAAAAACGCGCTCTCCGCAGAGAAGCGCGCCCGGTCAGTCGCAGTGTGACTGGCGGAAACGTCAGTGATGAGCGCGCCGCGTGTAGTGGGCGCGCCGACGCGTAGAATGCGTTGCGTGTCGGGAGACGTAGCCCTCCTCGATCGTGCCCGTTGTGTCGGTCGCTTCCGCATACTGCTCGACAGCGGTTCCCGCAGGGAGCTGCGCGGGTTCGGCGCTCGCGGTCATCATGTGCGGTGCGCTGGGGGCTTCGTTCTCGCCGCGCGCATAGATGAAACCATAGGTCGGGTAGATGGAGCCGAAAGTCCCCTCGCGGCCATTCAGTGCAACCCGGACCGCCGACCAATCATTATCGGGCGACACGTCGACGACGGTGACGTTACGGCTGACGCCGCTCTGGCCCCAGTGGGACTGGTCAATGGTGATGACGCGGCTGTTTGTTACACCCGTGACGACGGCGACATGACCGAGGGGCATACGGCGAATCGGACGGAAATTCAGAACGCTTCCGGGTTCAGGCGCTGATCCGCGAGCGTAGCGGCCTTCGGCGTTATACCACCAGTCGCGGGCGTTGCCCGAAAGATCGACGTCGGAGGCGGAGCGCGCGAAAGCGACGCACTGAATGACATGACTGCCACCGTAGTAATGCCGACCGCCATGATAGTGCGTGGCGGCCAGTCTTACGTGATGATAACCATGGGAGACCGGGTGGCGGACATGAGCGTGCGCTCCATCGGCCAGTCCGAAGCAGGTGACGAAAAACGAAAGGGCGGCCATGCGGAGACGAGACAGACCCAAGCAACCCATTCGCATACTCAAACGCCCCGCTTTCTTCCGTGCTGTTCTCCGTAGCAATTGCAATGCTGACCTGACAAGGTCACACGGCGGCGCAAAAACACAGGAAGATGATTTTGTTCGTTTAACGTATGTTTGTACGTAGAAATTAGGATTAAATTCCTAAATAAACAATAAAAATCAATGTTTCCCGGCTATTTACGGAATTGCAGCGATTGGTGTGGGGAGTCGCGTCGGGCGTCAGGCCGTATGATGAATTGTGGCGCGCAGGCCACAATTATGTGCCCGGCAGGTTGCAAAGGCGCAGGTCGGGCAAACGGCCATGTTAACGCAGGCTGATAACCGTCGCGTTGCCGCGCAGGGCGACGCGACGGCAGCGTTTCTTACTTCGTTGTGGTCAGCATGATTTCGACCAGCATGCGGGGATCCGCCAGAACCGCCTGCACGCATGCGCGGGCCGGGGCGCCGCCTTCCGGAAGCCACGCGCTCCAGACGCCGTTGAGGGCTTCGCGGTCAGCGATGTCCTTCAGCCAGATCTGAGCCTGCAGGATGCGGGTCTTGTCCGTACCGTGCTCTTCGAGGATCGCGTCGAGCTGATCGAGGATGTCTTTGGTCTGAGCCGTAGCGTCCTGTGAAAGGTCACGGGCGACGACGCCCTGCGTATAGATGAAGCCGTGATACTCGACCGCCTTCGATAGAATGGCGTTGGGTTCGGTGCGGATAATTTTGCTCATGTCGGACTCCGATAAATTCCCGTCCTGACGCGGGGCGTCGGCCGGACCCTGCTTACATTCCGGTCTGGCGCGGTCAGGTCAATCGTTAACGTTCGGGCTGTTCGTTACGATTCATCGCCCGTCCCGTAAAAGGTCGAACCATATCCGTCGGTGATGCTGGCGCGCAGATCATGTCAGTCGGGCAAAGGTTGTGAGCCGTTCCGAGGTATCGAAATCCGTCAGAACCGAGGCGTCGCCAACAATTCTAAACAGTCTGCGGCTATCGGAATCCGCCGCCAGAGCGTCGAGAATGGCGCGTCCTCCCGTATCGCCTTCCAGCCTGGACAATGTGTCGAATTGACTGGAGGCCCAGAGCGTCGGATTGCCGCGCCGTCCCTCGTGGACGGGGACGATGGCGTCCGCTCTGGAACGACGGAAGGCGGTTATCAGGGCGTCCATGAGTTCGGATTGAACGAGAGGCATGTCTCCCAGACAGATCAACAGTCCGGCGGCGCCCTGATCGTGCGCGAATGCGACGCTGGCCCGTACGGACGCAGCCATGCCTTCCGCTGCGTCTGGCACTGTTCCGATGGAAAATTGCGCCGGATGTGGACGCAGGCCCGAAAGCGCGGATGCGACGACAGAATCTCCGTCCGTGGCGACGAAAAGACGGACGGCGTCGGCATTGCTGGCGACGACCTGTTCCACTGTCCGGCTGATCATGGCGCGCCCGAGAGCGTCTTGCGCCAGAAGCTTGTGTTGGCTGCCCGTTCGGGAGGATCGTCCAGCTGCGAGAATGGCGGCGACGATCCGTCCCTCCGGCGCAATCACCAGCCGGGTTCCAGACTAAGGCGCGCCCCTCGGCGGGTCGCGACGATGTCCGCCATGATCGACAGGGCGATCTCTTCCGCGCCGATTGCGCCGATCGCCAGGCCCACAGGACCGCGCAAGCGGTTCAGGGCGTCGTCAGGCACGCCGATCTCTGCGAGACGTTTCAGCCGTGAGGACTGAGTCGCTCGCGAGCCCAGAGCCCCGACATAGAAAGCTGGACTGACCAGCGCCCGCGCCAGCGCCGGATCGTCGAGTTTGGCGTCGTGCGTGAGTGTGACGACCGCCGTCGTGGGGTCGATATGCGCATTGTCGAGAGCGTCGTCTGGCCAGTCGGTGAGCAAAGTCTGGCCGGGAAAGCGTTCAGGCGTCGCAAGCCCGGTGCGCGGGTCGATGATGGCCGCCGTGAAGCCTGCCAGCCGGGCCATCGGGGCGAGGGCTTGTGCGATGTGCACGGCGCCGATGATCAGCAACCTCGGCGGCGGCGCGATGGTCTGTAAGAACCATTCCGCATCCGCGCCGTCCGTGACGCGGGCGCAACCTGAACGCGGCGGCTCGGTCAGGGCGCGCAGGATGTCGTCGGGCAGGCTGTTCGGGTTCGGCCCGTCGACGAGCGCCTGATGCGCGCCGTCGAGTCTGCGGGCGAGGCGCACCGGCCGCCTGTCGCGCAGCGCCGCGGCGATCGCCTTGAGGTCGGCGGCAGGAAAGGCGCCTTTCTCCTCGCCATCCACCCCGCCGATGGCCTGGACGAACACGTCCAGACGTCCGCCGCACGCCAACCCCACGCCCCACGCGGTTTCGTTGGACACGCCGTATGTAAGTACGGTCGGAGGGGCTCCACTCATGATCTCCTGGGCGCGCGAGATCACGTCCGCCTCGACGCAACCGCCGCTGACCGAGCCTTCGACGCGCCCGTCGCCGCATATGGTCATGACGCTGCCGACCGGTCGGGGCGAGCTTCCCCATGTGCCGATGACCGTGGCGACGGCGGCAGGGTGGCCGTTTTGCGTCCACTGCAGGGCGTGGAGCAGGGGATCGTTGGGCCAGGAGTCTGTCGAAGGATTGGGCATCAGATGACTGTATCAGCCGATGCACGGTCCGCACACCGTTGGATTTGCGGCGCCGCCCGCGCGTTTCGCTGGGGTTGTCGCGCTACACGATTGGGTTTCCTATCCGCATGCCCCGATATGCGGGGGCGGCGCGCGTCGCTTGTGGCGCGTTGTGATGAAGGACCGTGATCATGACGAACAGTTTTGACGGAGAGGTCGTTTATATCGTTGCGGATGGCGCGAAGGCGAAGCTGCTGCGGCACAAGGACGGGGCGTTCTCGGCGATCGAGACGCTTGACGCGCAAAAGGCGGCTGGAACCCCCGGCGTAACGCCGCCTGGCGCGTCGCCTGCAGACAGGGCGAAGGACGCGTTCGCCCGCGTCGTGGCGGACCGCCTCAACACGCTGGCGGCGTATGGCGGGGCCCTGGACGGTTTTGTGCTCGCGGCGCCAGCGGAGGCGTTGCATGAGATCAGGGAGCATCTTTCAAAGCCAGCTCAGGCGAAGATCCTGAAGACGCTGGTCAAGGATCTGGTCAACATTCCGCAGAGCCAGCTTGCTTCGCACTTCGATATCCCGGAAACCGGCTGGAAATCGGCCTGAACCGCAGGCGTCGACCAGGGGAGTATTCATGAGCGATCCGAAGCGTAGACTTGATGTCGAGGTCATTCCTGTGACGCCGTTGCGACAGAACTGCTCGCTGGTCTGGAACGGGGAGACCCGGCGCGCGCTCGTGATCGATCCCGGCGGAGACGAGGACGTCATTCTCGAGCGGGTCGCTGCGCATGATCTGACGGTCGAGGCGATATTGTTGACGCATGGGCATCTTGACCATGCCGGCGGTGCGCAAGCGCTTCGGGATGCGTTGACGAAACGGCAGGGCGCCCCTGTTCCGGTCATAGGACCGGACAAGCGGGATGAGTTCCTTTTGTCCAGCATTGAAGAGAACGCCGCGCGCTTCGGGTTGTCCGGCATGATCAGCGTGGCGCCCGACCGGTACACGCAGGACGGCGATGTCTTGCCGCTTTTGGGACGGACCTACGAAGTGCTGCACGTGCCCGGACATACGCCAGGACACGTGGTGTTCTTTGAGCCGCAGGATCGCGTGCTTTTTGCGGGCGACACGCTCTTCAGGGGCACGATCGGGCGCACGGATTTTCCGTATGGCGACGGCCCGACGCTGGTGCAGGGCGTGCGGACGAAAATTCTGCCGTTGGGCGACGACGTTCTGGTGCTGCCGGGACACGGCGCGCCGACGACCGTCAGGGCCGAGCGTGCGGAAAACCCGTTTCTTCAGTGAATCATTCAGCGCCGGTCTGGCGTGGCCTTTCTGGTCACGCCTTCCCTACACGCCTTATGTCAGGATATGTCTGGTTTCCTAATATCTGGCCTTACGCCGAGTTTCCGGCAGAATCAGGACGCGTGTCATAATGTCCCATCTTCGTCAGCCCCTGTTTTTCTCGCCCTTCCGGGGGGCGGCCGTGCTCATTGGGGCGCTGGCGTTATCGGGATTGGCGGTCTCGGGGCACGCCGCAGACGCTGGCGAACCTACTGAGGCTCAGCCGGAGCTGCCTCGTCAGCCGCTGACGGTCGTCTCGGCAAACGGACAGCACGTGTTCTCGGTTGAACTGGCGAAAACGCCGCGTCAGCAGCAGGTGGGCGAAATGTTCCGCCCGACCGTGCCTGCTGATCGTGGCATGTTGTTCGTCTGGCCGTATCCGCAGCAGAGCGACATGTGGATGGAGAATACGCTGGCGTCTCTGGACATCGTGTTCATCGGCGCGGATCACCGCATTCAGGCGATCGCCGAGAACGCTGTGCCCAGAAGTCTTGCGCATATCAGCAGCCATGGCCCGGTCGTCGCTACGCTTGAGCTTCAGGGCGGCGTGACCGCCAAGGAGGGTATTTCCGTCGGCGACCGTATCGAGGCGGCTGCACTTGGCGGGAAATCGTAAGGTATCATGAGGTTTCGCGCTCTGCCCACTGAGACCTGGCGGTTTGCCGCCGCGTTGGCGTTTGCAGGTTGCGCTTGCGTGCGCGGGCGGTCAAAGCCAAACGCCTCGGCTGACGTGGCGGCGATTGACCGGCGGCGGAAGGGCGAGGTTCTTTTGTGACGATTCTGGTGACCGGCGCCGCCGGCTTCATTGGCGCTCATGTTTGTAAGGCGTTGCTTGCACGGGGCGCGCGCGTGGTCGGGGTCGATAACCTCAACGACTACTACGACCCGCAGTTGAAACGCCGTCGCCTTGCCCGCCTGACCGAACATGACGGTTTCACGTTCTGCCAATGCGACATCGCCGAGCAGGAGACGTTTTCCTCTGATGTGCTTGGGAATCCGGAGGAAATTACGGAAATCCTTCATCTGGCTGCGCAGGCTGGCGTGCGGTACTCGATGGAGGATCCGTTCGCCTTCGTGAAAGCCAATATCCTTGGGCATGTGACGCTGCTGGAGTTTGCGCGCCGCCTCCCGAAGCTGCGGCATTTCGTCTACGCGTCTTCGTCTTCCGTCTACGGTCGGAACGAGGCTATGCCATTCCGAGAGAGCGACAGGGTGGACCATCCGGGGTCGTTCTACGCCGCCACGAAGCGGGCAGGCGAACTGGCTTCGGACTGTTATCAATATCTGTATGGCATACCGCAGACCGGTCTGCGGTTCTTCACGGTCTATGGGCCGTGGGGGCGTCCGGATATGGCGTATTTCAAGTTCGCCGAGGCGATCATGCGGGGCGAGAGTTTAACCCTTTACGATGGTTCGGCCCTGGCGCGTGATTTCACTTATATCGACGATGTGGTCGAAGCCGTGCTCGCCGTTCTGGATGCGCCGCCGGACGGATGCGCTGCGCGGCTGCTGAATGTAGGCAACAGCCGGCCGACGGCGGTCCGGACTATGGTCGGTCTGCTTGAAGACGCCCTCGGGCGGAAGACGAATATTCAGGTCATGGACCGACCGGCGGCCGACGTGGAATCGACTTGGGCGTCGATCGACAAGATACGGGACATTGTCGGTTGGGAGCCCAAGACCGATCTGGCGGATGGAATCCGACGTTTCGCGACATGGTTCGTCGAGTATCGCGAAACCGCCCGACACGGGTGAGAGATTAGACCGGCCTTCCTCAATTTCTGATCGTAGTCGTCGAGTTTGTAGGCTGGATGATCGAGCGTTCGCGGTCAGTGTGACGCGGCGAGGGCGCCGAATCGTTTCCGTCAGCTCCTGTTTGCCCGCATAGAGCGCCTTCATTGGCCAGCCCCCGACTCTGATTTCATTGCTTTGGGGACGAATCGACGGGGATCTCCAAAATCGATTTTCTTATCCTGCCGGATGAGTGGGGCGTTGGGATTCATGGCCGAGCAGCCACGCTGCGCCCGATCCCATTGCATAAGCTTTCTTCTTCCGAACCGGCGCTTCGGCTTGCGCTGAAGCGCTTGCGACGCCGGGCATCACGGCGATCCGCCAGATGGTTTTCGCCCAGTGGCGTCAGCAGCGCTTGCGAGCTCGTTTTACATAAATGGGAGTCCATGGCGCTCGGGGCGAAATTCTTTCGTCGGGGAGAGAATTTTGCGTCGGCAGAATCGGGCGTTTTGCGATTCGTGTTTGGTTTTTCCGCAGTCGTCAGCCGATTTCTTGATTTGAAATCGACGCGTTGACAGCCTCATCCGAAATACGTAGAAACCGCCTCACCAAACGGCGCGGCCTTGAAAACGGAAGCGCCTCAAGCGGTCTTTGACAAGAGAATATGGAATAGAGAGGGATATGCTGACGGCGTTTCTTCTTGGGTTAGGGGGCTTTCGGGCTTTTTGATCTGGGGGGTTGGTTGGTTGGACTTTAGGTTAAGTCTGACTGATTGGACGTTTGTTTAGCGTATCTTTTGACAGACGCGTTTTATACAGATGTTTCGATGAGTACATGTTCCTGTCAATGATAGGAATTTGGCTAGGACTTGGCTTTGTTTGTTATGTTGGGGCTTTGGCTCTGACGTGATGAACCTGAGAGTTTGATCCTGGCTCAGAGCGAACGCTGGCGGCATGCTTAACACATGCAAGTCGCACGGAGGTTT
>NZ_KE386853.1:0-13468 GCF_000429165.1 Acetobacter nitrogenifigens DSM 23921 = NBRC 105050
TACAGGCGACCGATCAGGTCGTCACATTCCAGATTCTGGTGTGATCAATGCAAAATTGCGGTTTTGGCTGGCGAAATCGCGTCCTCGACGCGACGCCTGTCGCCAGCAACGCGACAGTAGGCTCTCTGCCTGTCACGAACCTGCAGAATCCCTATGGCGCCGCGAGCCTCGGGTTTCGCAGCCTGATCGAAAAGGCGGGCGACAGCGCCAGTTTTACGATGACGCTGCAGGCGGCCGCGACGTGGCGGGTGTTTAGCCTGCACCGGACCAACCTGCCCGAGACGGGCGCGCAGTGGCGGATTCAGGTGAGCAACGGCGGAACGTCGGTCGTCGACACCTATGTCATGGCCTGTCCGGTCTCGGGCGGCCAATGCGTATGGGCATTACCGAACGACGTCACGGGCGACGCGGTCACGATCACCGTCTGGCCGCGCACCGACCCGGGGACGTGGGTCGACATTCCCCTGGCGTATGCCGGGCCGTTGTGGTCGCCCGCCCGCAATTTCAGCAGCGAGAGCACGGCCGATCGCGTGCTGGGGCAGGACAGCGTCGTCTCGCTGGGCGGTCAGGAGTTCGTGGCGACGCGCTGGTTTCAGCGCAGGCTCACGATCGCGCATCAGTCGCTTGGCGACGCCGACGCGACTGTCGTCGAGCAGATGCTGCGCGTGGCGGCGACGGGACGAAACATCCTGTTCCTGCCTGATCCTTCGGCGGATGCGCTCACGCTTGCGCAACGTGGTCTGTTCGGACGCCTGTCGGGCGGCGAGATCTCCAATCCCTTTGGCGCGGCCGACCGGCACGCCATCACCCTTGAACTGACGGAACGGCTCTGATGCCTGCACAATTGGGAAATTTTGTTCTGGAGACGACGACGTCTCCGGGGACGGGGACGTTCACCCTGAACGGACCCGAGGCGGACCGGCGCAGTTTTACGCAGGCGTTTCCGTCCGGCGGTTCGGTCTTTTACTTCGCGGACGACGGATCGCAGGCGGAGTGGGGAACCGGCACGCTCTCGGCGGGATCTCCGGCGACGCTCGCCCGCACGAAAATCCTCGGCAACACGGCCAACACGACGGCGGCGCTCAATTTCGGCGGAACGGTTGAGGTTTACAGCGAAATCCCGGCCGAGCGCCTTCTTATTCTTGAAGAGGATGGAGGGCTGAACCTGCCAGCCGGCATGGCTACCAAGGGCCAGATTACCGCAAGCCAGTTCAACGCGACCGTTCCTGGAACGGGCTTCGGTCAGAGTGCGGCAATTTACTTTCTGTCGACATTCGCGTCCGCTCCGACGCCTGACTACGGGCCTCGCTATGTGGGGCGTATCGACGGGACGTATGTTCAGGAAGCGTGGGGCAATGAGGCGCTGCGCGTCATCCTGTCGCAAAATGAGGCGTCACAGGAACTCGAAGTTTTCAGGTTTCAGGCGTCAACAGTTTACGCTTTTAAGCCCTTCTGGCTCGGAGTTGTGCCCGATGCGGGAGACAGTTCGCAACTGGCGGTGTCCTCCAGCTGGGTTCGCGGGCAGGGCTATGCGACGCAGACATGGGTGAATGCGCAGGGTTACGCGACGAATGCGGGCATTGCGGCCGCGAATTACGCGACGCAGGGGTGGGTGAACAGCCTGGGGCTGATCACGGCGAGCGGCGTCGCCCAGAACTACGTCGCAAAATCCGACTACGCCAACGATTTCGCCACCGGGACCGCCAGCGTGATCCGGACGGTCGGTAACAAGGTCATCCAGATGTGGTCTGCAAATGTTGGACCGGGAACGCGCGTCAACTATCCGATCGCGATGTCGTCGCTAGGCTCGCAGCCGATCGGCGTCGCCTATTCCGCCAATGGCGCGGGGTCCGGCAGCTGGGTCAACTGCTACGCAGCGGATAACAGCGGCTTTACGGCGACGGCGTTCGGGTCGGACGGCAGCACGCGGACATTGACAATCACCTTTTTGATCATGGGGGTTTTATGATGGCGGAGATCGACGTCCGGACTGTCTATCCGAACCGGTTTTATGCGTCGTGCGACCTGTTGGCGGCGCAGCCCGCGCCTGTGACGGGCTGGTGGGATGCGTGGGGCATGAGCGATCCCGCCGTCGCGCCGCCGGTCGCGGATCTGGTTCCGCTGACGGCGGATCAGTGGAACGGCCGCCTGACGGGCGGATGGGGCGTGCAGGGCGGCGCGCTGGTCGCCATGACCGAAGAGCAGCTGGCGAAGGCGGTTCCTCTCGCGATCCGGGCGGGCTTTGCGCTTACGGCGGCGCAGAATGTCGTCTGGGCCGAGTACGGGTCACTGGGCGACGCGGTTCCGGGCGCGTGGATCTCGTATCAGAAAGCGCTGAAAGCGATCGTCGACGGGTCGGATACGGCCAGCACGACGCTGCCTGCGTCGCCAGCGGGGGGCAGCGATGCCGGATAACGTCGCGACGAAAGAGGACATCGCCAGACTCAAGGACGAAACCGACGTGCAGCTGGGCAGGATCTGGAGCGAACTGCGCAAGCTCAATACAGCCGAGAGCAGGCGCGCCGCCATGAACGGGGCGCTGCTGATCCTCGGCTCCGCCATCGGAAGCGGAATCGTCAACGCTCTGCAGCACGGGCGGTGATTGTTATTTGCTTTATGTGTTATAAAGGAAACGATAATTAAATATTGATCGAGACGATATGGAGTGGCGTAAACGATATCACAAATCCGTGAACATTTATAAATCAATGGAACTCTGGTTATTCCTATTTTCTGTCGAAATTGGGGCGGCGCTAGTATCGATTTTAGAAGAAAATTAAATTTATCAATGATATCAATCGTTTATTCTGTAGAATAATTGTAATTTAGTATTTTTTTAGCGTATAAATCAAAAAACAGCACAGGTGATTTATTAAATATATCTGAAAAAATTTACAGCAACACATCCAAGTATAAAAACTCTTTCGAAATGAAACTGTTTGGAAAAGACTAATTTCTATGGCGCTGCCGGCGTTCATCTGAAGCCGAATTCAGAGATTTCTCTTCAAGAGGGTATTGCTATGGCTACGACGACAACAACAACCAGCAGTGGTGTAAAATACGTTGTAACATCAAACTATACACTTGGGGTTTTAACGTCATGGAATGTCACGATCACTGACCCGGACGGAACTACGGCTTACACTGGGACGCTCTATCCCGGTGTCCTGGGCGTTCTTCAGACCGGCTACGTGGCCTCATCCACCGACAGCGCAATCAGCATTGCAAACTTGCTTGTAGGCGCGACTTACATCGTGCCGGCGGGCGTGACGTCTGATGTGGACATTCTTGTCTCTCTGGGGGCGCTCTATCCGACGACGATCTACGTGGGTGGGACAGCGACGATTTCAACGCTGTTGACCGCGCTCAGCGGGCTCGTCATCGATGTCGACGGAGGCACGGCGACTCTCAACAATGGATTGCTGGCTAATGCCCTTTCCGGCACGACTGTCAATATTACGAATGGCGGCACGTTCTCTGGTGGCACGTCTTTGATCACAGCGCTTTCCGGGACAACGATTCACTTCGGAACAGGCGGCGGCACTTTCATCCTGAACGCAGGGGCGTCGCTGCTGAACCTGTCGAGCACCACTATAACGGGTTATGACCCGTCAAAAGACACTATTGAGTTGGAAAATACCGTTGCGACAGTATCGTACTACACAATAACTGGGTCATCGACGGTAAAAACGATAACGCTCTACGGTTCGTCCGGAACTGAAATAGCATCATACAGCGCGACGCTCGCCAGTGGTGTTACGCTGACAAATAACACGTATTATATTAACGGAAGCACAAGCAATCCTCTAAAAATTACTTATTCAAGTAATAACACTTACGTGGGAGCCTGCTTTCTTCCCGGATCGATGATCCGTACGCCGTCTGGCGACGTGCCTGTAGAGGACGTCCGTATCGGAGACATCGTCACCACATTCGACTGGCGCAGCGGTCTGGAAAGAACGTCTGGCGTTACATGGGTCGGCAGTAAAAGCGTTTCTGTAAACGGCACTCTTCGGAAAGATGAAGCTGGATACCCCGTGCGCGTTCTGAAGAGCGCGATCTCGCAGGGTGTTCCTTATAAAGATATGCTGGTCACGGCGGAGCATTGTCTTTTCTTCGAAGGAAAGTTTGTTCCAGTCAGAATGCTGGTTAATGGAAAAAGCATTTTTTACGATACGAGCATTGAAAACTATACGTATTATCACATCGAGACGGAGCCGCACGCGGTCATCTGGTCCGACGGTATGCTGACGGAGACGTATCTGGACACCGACAACCGACATCTCTTTCGGCAGCATGGAAAAGTCTCGACAATGGCCGGTCGCACCCGCTCCTGGGAACTCGATGCTGCTGCGCCGTTGGGTGTGGAACGCGCGGTTGTCGAGCCGATTTATCGTGCGCTCGACGCTCGCGCGCCTGTTGTGGCGGAAAACCCGATCGAAAACGAAGTATTTTTGGAGAGCGATCCTGACGTCCGCCTTATGACCGACAGAGGACGGATTCTGAGGCCTCTAAGGCGGGTTGGCGAGCATTACTCTTTCATGATCCCGTCTGGAGTGAACGCCGTAAGAATCATGTCACGCACAAGCCGCCCGAGCGATGCGATCGGCCCCTTCGTCGATGACAGGCGTGAGTTGGGCGTTCTGGTCGGCAATATTATGAAATCGTACGCTGATAAGGTTGAGGTCATCGATCAGCACCTTGAGACCCCGCTTCTGGACGGCTGGCACGGACTGGAAGGGGGACGAGGTCGCTGGACGGCCGGAGCAGGAAATGTGTCTGTCGCTTCCCACCTTTCCAGTGCTCCCTTTATTCTTTCCGTAGAGGTGATGGCCGCTGGCCCCTATCTGGCGTTCACTGACGTAGTTAGCCTTGAACGCAGAAGTGCATAAATAAAGAGCGTCTGGCATCCGAGGGGAGTCGCGTGACGTCGACTTCCTGGCAGGTGCCAAAGGAGGTTTTATAGTTCTCCGATGTATCGCCTGAATGTCGATGCATTAGTCAGCCGCCCTTTGGGCGGCTTTTTTTGTGCCCGGAGCATCAGATGAATGACCCGCTGCAACTCGCGGCCGATCTCGCGCGCCGCTGTTCCTCGGCTCCGCCATCGGAAGCGGCATCGTCAACGCTCTGCAGCACGGGCGGTGACACGGGCTGATGGAAAATTCTACGTCCACACCGTTAATGAACGCAGCGCCGCAACGCCCTGATGCGGCCGACGCCTGTCAAAACAAAGGATCAAGTAAGTGCACGATATACCGAGAGCCATTTCTCGGCGGTTTCCATGCGCCTCTCGTCTGCATGAAATTGGTAATTCTTTGCCACGTTCGCGCGCAATCGATCTGCATCAGAAGGCATCCATCCGTCTTCTATAATGCGAAGCAGGTAGTCGGGATCGGTGGAGTGTAATGGCATCGTCCGCCCTTTCCGTTATTGGCGTCTTTTTGAATTGACGATTTATTAACGATGTAGTCGGGCGGGCGTCAACCCTGCACGCGCACGTGCGTAAACGCCAGTCGCCTCCCACACACAGCCGCCCTCTGGGCGGCTTTTTTTATGCCCGGAGCATCAGATGAATGACCCGCTGCAACTCGCGGCCGATCTCGCGCGCCGTTTTGAAGGGCTGCGCCTGCGTCCCTATCAGGATCAGGCCGGCTACTGGACCATCGGCTACGGCAGTCGCGCATTGGCCGACGGGCCCGCCGTCTCCCGCACGACGCAATCGATCAGCGCGGCAGAGGCCGATGCGCTGCTGACGGACCGCCTCGCCGTCGTGCAGGGCAGGGTTCGTCAGCTGGTCACGGCGCCACTGACCGCCGGGCAGGAAGCGGCCCTGATCGACTTTTCCTACAACCTCGGGACCAGCGCCCTCGCCGGATCGACGCTGCTCCGGCTGCTGAACCAGCGCGCCTACGTCGCGGCTGGCGCCGAGCTTGCGCGCTGGAACCATGTCCGGATCGACGGCCGTCTCGTCGAATCAAACGGCCTCACCAACCGCAGACGCGCCGAACTGGCGCTGTGGAACACTCCCTCACACTCGCAGCCATCTGGCCGCGTGAAAGCACTCTCATGAATTTCGAGAAGGTCGGCGCGTATCTGCGCCAGCCAACGTCCCTGTTCGCCCTGGCGGACATCCTCGGCACGCTGGTCGCGCTCTGGTTTGGCGTGCTGCCCGAAGGCGTCGCCTGCGCGCTGCTGACGGCGGCGCTGCCGCTGCTCGCCAGCGACAACAGCGCCGTGGTCGGGCGTATTCTGGCCCAGCGCAACGATATGGCGGCCGCCGTCCACGCTGTCGCCACACATAAGGATATCGGCCCGGCCGCGGTGAAGATCATCGCCGACGCGGTTCCGGCCGGGGCTCTTCTCGCCGGCGTCGCCGCGGCGAGCGTGCAGGCCGAGACGTCCACGGCGGCGCGCGTCTCCGGGGTGGCGCCGGTCGCTGCCCTGGTGATCGGGCTGTCGGCTGTATCGCTGACGGCGTGCGACAGTTCGGCCGATCAGGTCGTTCAGCGACAGCAGGCCGTCTTTGCGCTGGATCTTTCCTACGCGGCGGCGGCTCAGGTGGCTGCGGCCTATGAGCGGAATCCGGCTGCTGATCCTGCGGCCAAGGCGAAGATGAAGCCTGCGTTTCAGACGGCGCATGACCAGATCGGCCCGCTCGTCGACGCGGCGCGCGCAGGAGATCCGCTGGATCAGGCGGCGATCGAGGCTGCGCAGGATGCGCTGCAGGCCGCCCGCGCTCTTCTGCCGGCGAGCTGATCGGCGCAACGGGCTCAGGCCCTTTCGTTTACCGGGAAAACGGCTCGCAGGAGTTTCGTTTTCCCGGCCTCATTGTAACAGGGAAAAATTAACATGAATCAGGAATACGTCTCGATCGCCGTGGCCGCCGTTGAAGGGCTTGTGCAGATCACGCCCGTCGTCGTCGAGGACATCGTCGCCCTGCTCAAGCCTCTGAAAGAGGGTCGAGCCCCGACCGATGCGGAGTGGGCCTTCGCGCGCAGGCAGCTCGATGACGGGAATGCGGCCTTACAGGCAGGGTGAGATCTGTCAAAGTGTTCTTTCCCGACGCCGCGCGAACGCATGTGTGGCAAGGAGGTCTCCATTGACCCGATTCGCTACTGTCTTAGAAGTCGTCTGGGCGCCCGCAATGAAGCAGTCGCTTGGATGTTACCGGTTGTGGGCAAGCATGACCACCATCGTCGGCATGGCTATGAGCGCAGGACTGCTGTCTTGGTCTATGTGAACACTACCGCTGGGAACTGCCTACAATGTATGGACAGGCATAGAGGCTATCGGACAAAATGTCTGGCCAGTAATGATCGCGTTTTCCGCTATTGGGGCGCTTTTCTCTTGTCTGCTCCATTCTGGTTGAGGGGACCGGCCGCTTTTAGGGGGGGGCGGAACGTCCGTAGTGGAATGGAGGGAGGTGAATAGGAGATATAATGCCGGCATAACAACAGCCAACTATAGTTCATTTAAACCCAATAAACGGTCCGAATAAATATTTCCACATCTCGTCACGCTGTAAATGTTTATCTTTCTCTGTCTTTTGGGTAGGCCGAAAATAGAACTACGCTACATTGGAATAGGTATACTATAGAAAAAACCTGAGGACCTCTGGTGTCTGCGGATTGAACCGCCTAAAAGTGACGATGAAGCCGTCTCTCTTGGCGAGCTCAAGGTCTAAAAATTGTAGTAGGGCTCGGTAGTGAATATTTTCGATAACAGGCATGAAGTTGATCCTGCGGACACTGTTGCAATCAATCTCTTGGCGAGTGACAAACTGGACGTAGCGTTTAGACGTGGAGACCGTCTGGATCACGGAAGTGCATGGTTCGGCCACATCCCATTCGCGCATTGGCTAATACATTCATTAAGGCCTAACATACTTGTAGAGTTGGGAACGCATGCGGGAATTTCATATTCAGCGTTCTGTCTTGCAGTTGAAAGCGAGCGGTTAGCGACAAGATGCTTTGCAGTTGACACGTGGAAGGGCGACGAACACGCTGGATACTATGATTCTGATGTTTATGAGAATCTAAATAAATACAACGAAAATAACTTTGAGCATTTCTCAAAGTTGCTTCGGTGTACATTTGATGAAGCGTTGAGTAAATTTGATAATGAAACAGTGGATTTGTTGCACATAGATGGCCTTCACACGTATGAGGCCGTCAAGAAAGACTTTGAATCGTGGAAGCCGAAACTAACGTCGCGAGCAGTTGTGCTTTTTCACGATACCAGCGAACGAAAAGATGATTTTGGCGTTTGGCGTCTATGGCGTGAACTGACAAAGCAATACCCGTCGTTTGAATTTTTTCATAGCCATGGGTTAGGCGTTCTGTGCGTTGGCGATGATATGTCCGATGGGCTACGAGCGCTTACTTCATTATCAGGAACGGAAGTGTCTCGGCTACGTTCTCACTTCAGTCGGCTTGGTGAGCGATGGCAACTTGAGGCTGAAGCAAATCAGCTTCGAGAAGGGGTCCGCGTTAGAGATGTCCACATACGCAACATAGAATCAGATGTCCATTCCACAAAAGCCGAGCTCGCACGTCTGGCTGAACAAATTGTTGTCGAACAAAATAAATCTATACAAAGTGAAGGTATTGTTTTAAAAACAGAAGAAAAACTTAATAAGTTACAAATCGCAGCAAACCAGGCTGAACTTGAGGCAGTCGCGGCTATGCGGGATGTCGCTAAAGCAGATCAAATTTCAACGTCTTTACGGATTGAAATCGCGGCGCTCCGCAGTCCTAATCAAGTCAACGAGCAAGTGAAGACTCTGCAGCTGGAATTGGCATCCGCCTTTGTACAGGAGAGCGCCAATTTAATTCGCTTGAACGAAACATTGGACGAAGCGAATAGATTGCGCGGCGAGTTGGCGCAAACGGTAGTTCAAAGAGACACGGTGCTCGCCTCGACTGCGTGGAAAGCCACTTGGCCTGTGCGCTGGACAATGAGCAAGGCCCCGAAGACGCTAAGATGGCATGGTCGACGGGCGCTAAAGGCTATCTGGTGGTCAGTGACTCCGTGGAATATCACACGTCGCCTCCGGGTTCGGCAAGACCTCCTCGCGCGGACAGAATCACCGTTACCGTCTACTCCCAACGTAGCAAATGCGTTTGCGGCTCCGCGTGTTGGTAGTGCATATGCAGAGTGGATTACTCTTTATGAGAGGCCCTTTATTGTTGAAAACGAAAGAGCTGTGACAATTGCTCGATTCTGCTTTCTTGTTCCAGAATTTGCTGGTGTCTCTTCTCTTACTGATACGTTGCGTTCACTTGCAGCCCAACAGCGTTATGAATGGCGGGTCGTAATAGGCGTAATGGCGGGAGAATCGATCTCCTTACCCGAGGACCTCGCGTCGATACTTGATCGTGTAATACAGATTCGATTTGATCGTCCATTAGACCGTGGCGGAAAGTTACAAAAACTGTTGAACGCGGCGGACGGCGAGTGGATATCAGTTGTCGATTCGGGAGATATCTTGGCAGAAGATACGCTGGAAGTATTGCAAAGAAATTTGACTCATAATCCTGAAGCAAAAATCTTCTATTGTGATGAGGACCAAATCGATGCAAACGGAGAAAGGTTGTCGCCGCGCTTGAAACCTTCGTGGTCTCCCGAGATGCTTCAAGCTTATAATTACTTCGGCCGCTTAACATTTATTTCGACAAATTTAGCAAAAAAGTCGGGAGGTTTTATAGAAGGACACGCTTCTGGATCTGAGTGGGGACTAAATTTGCGCGCGGCGTCGATAGCTGGTCGCAACCCTCAGACTATCGTGCGAATTCCACGGATTCTTTGTCATTGCCGGGCAGGAGATAATAGGGATCGTCCAGATCCCAATAGTTCCGATGCAGCAGAGCACCGGTTTGTGCTGCAGGAATATTGGCGAGAGGAGGGTATTGCAAATGCCAAAATCGCAACTCAGCCGGATGGAACACAGCGATCAGATTGGAGCATCGAGAATCCACCCTTCGTTTCGATCATAATTCCAAATAGAAATAGTGTTGATCTCCTCAGTATGTGTATGTCAGGGATTTTATATTCGACTACATATAAAAACTACGAGATAATTATAGTCGAGAATAATTCGAATGATCAGCAAATTTGGGATCTGTACCGCCAACTGGAAGAGCGGGACAATGTTCGGGTGTTGCGTGCGGATGGCCCATTTAATTATTCGAGATCGTGCAACAAGGGTGCTTCGATAGCGCGCGGTGATTTTCTTCTATTTCTAAACAACGACATTGAAGTGGTAGATGAAAATTGGTTACACGAGCTTGTTCGGGTAGCTATGATACCTGGTGTAGGTGTGGTTGGTACGCGGCTACGCTATCCTACTGGAGAGCTGCAACATGCTGGAGTCTCTCTGGGCATTCACCTTTATGGGCTGATGTTTCACAGAGGAGTGGAGCAGGAATGGGGAGTTTTTGGTTCTCCCAATCACACTAGAAATTGGCTCGCGGTGATGGGCGCGTGCCAGATGGTAAGGCGCCACGTGTTTGATCTGGTCGACGGATTTGACGAAGCCTACCGCATTGCAAATAGTGATGTGGCGCTGTCTTTAAGGGCAGGTCGCGCTGGTTGGAGAACTGCGTATACGCCTTTCGCTACCCTAATCCATCACGAAGGAATGTCGCGAGGTCGCTCAAATCCGGCGGAGGATATGGCGCGTGCGGCCAACGATGTATACAGACTCGGTTACGTCGAAGATCCTTATCTACATCCCGGGTTGAGTGCTCTGAGTCCCGTTCCTCGCTTACGCGGCGCAGGTGAACCGGACCTGAGAGAGCAGCTTCGCCTCGATATGGACAGATTTATTTCTGCGACTGGAGGACGTGAAGCGCCGCTTGACCTGTCTGACGATGGTCAGGTTGGGGCTGCGGCTGGTTTGCCTAGGGATATTATCCTCTGGCACCCCTCTCCAGCGGCCTTAATTGGCGACGTGATGTCCGCAGCACGCTGGGTTATCGATTTGCTGCGTACACGTGCGGATATTCGGATGCGCTTCCCACGAGCGCTTTCTGACGGAATTGAAGGGCCTTTTGCTCGATGGATAACTGGCAAGGAGGGGAGGGCGCTTGGGCTTTCGATTGAATCTCAAGGGTTTATAGCTGACTGCTTCGCGAAGGATTTGTCGTCACGTGTCCTGCAACTGTACTACTGGCGTGAGGATTTAAGAAAAGCATTTCCGCTTGGACTTCTTCCAGCAGGGCGTCGTGGCTTCAGCTCATGGTTGTTGCGTCACAGGCACGAGGGGGCTTTGGAAAGAGAAGAAGTCTGGTGGACACTTATTCTTATTTCAGAAAACCCTTCTTCTATGTTGGTTGAAACCTACCGCTTTACGCCGGCGTGGCAAGATGCCCACCCGGCCGGGTTAACAATTTTTGGATGTCAGAAGCTCGCGTCCTGGATTTCGGAATCTTATGGGATTCCGAGTGACACCGTCTGGTTACATCCTGATGGTTGGTCGTCCGGGCTAAAACCATCTGAACAAATTAGGCTCGCGTATGCTGCTTTTCCCGAGTGGAGATCTAAGCATCCTAATGCATTCAGCTCTGAAGTTAATTGCCTGCAATTCTTACGCTGGCTAGTTTCAGATGACGCGCGTTTACCTGAGGATGTGTGTGCTCAGTGCATCGAATGGATGAAAGTCGGAATTGAAAAGGATCTGATTCAAATAGGTGCAAGCGTAATTGGGCACTTTTGTTACCCTTCGGGCCTTCGCGTGTCAGCAGAAGCCATCGCCGATTCGATTGAGATCGTCGGCGGCTCGGTATCGAGGCGGGATGTTCGTACAGATGCTGGCGATGATCCTCACCACAGGATGTTTGGTGGTCTTGAGTCACATGATGTGACTATTATACACACACAGCCTGAACCGTTTTTTAATGACGCGTATCAGCGGGCTGATTTGGCTCAGAAGTTCCCTGGTGCATATAAGGTTGCATATTGGTATTGGGAGTTTGATCAGATTCCAGATTATTGGGCCACGACCGCTCAAAAAGTTGATGAGGTATGGACGGCAACAGAGTTTGTGGCGTCTGGCTTGCGTAAAAAGCTCAATGTGCCCGTCAAGACACTTTTTCCTGGTGTTCGAATTGGAAAATTTACTAGACGATCGAGGTCTGTATTTGGGTTAAAAGGAGAAGAGGGCGACCGCTTCTGCTTTCTGTTTTCGTTCCACATGGGAAGTATCATGGAGCGAAAAAATCCAATAGGACTTATCAAAGCGTTTCAAGCAGCGTTTCAGGTGCACGAGCCTGTAGATTTGGTAATCAAGACCACCTCTTTTGGTCGATTCGATACACAAGTGGCCGAATTACGACAACTTTCTCGTGGTTCAAATATAGTTGTTATTGATAAAACGATGACACCGGACGAAAATTTGGCTCTCATGGCGGCATGTGACAGTTATGTTTCTCTACACCGAAGTGAGGGCTTGGGACTTACGATGGCAGAGGCCATGTTATTGGGAAAGCCCGTCATAGCCACGGGATATTCTGGAAATATGGATTTTATGGACCATGAAAATAGTTTATTAGTTGACTATGAACTGGTTTCACTCGGGA
Source organism: Acetobacter nitrogenifigens DSM 23921 = NBRC 105050 (assembly GCF_000429165.1). GTDB lineage: Bacteria > Pseudomonadota > Alphaproteobacteria > Acetobacterales > Acetobacteraceae > Acetobacter > Acetobacter nitrogenifigens. The sequence goes on from NZ_KE386853.1 coordinate 12,579, forward strand.
CCGAAATCCCTCCCTATAGTGCTTCTTATTATTGGGCAAATCCATCTGTAGAGCATGCTGCGACATTAATGCGCCGCTTATATGAGCGTCCCGAGGATGCAAAGTTGCTAGGTCGACGAGCCAAATTGGATTCAGAGCGCAGGTTGTCTCTGGAGAGCTCCGGACTGCGATTTAATCGTCGTTTAATGGAGATAAATGCCGCGCGTCGTGCCAGATTTGTGACCCAATGATAAGAAGCGTTCTAGGCTAAGAACCTGTTAATTCGTTGAACTGAGCGTGGCGTTGTGATTCACAGGCTTAACGAAGGAGATTGAGCCTGTGAGTAACATGTTTTTACTGTCTGAGAGCCAGATGGAGAAGATCAGGCCGCATTTTCCGCTGGCGCATGGGGCGCCACGCGTGGACGACCGACGGGCCCTGAGCGGGATTGTTTATGTGATCCGCAACGGCCTTCAGTGGAAAGACGCCCCGAAAGCCTATGGTTCGCACAAGACCTTGTATAACCGCTTCGTCCGATAGAGCCGTCTGGGCGTCTTTGACCGGATCTTTGTCGCCCTGACAGAGCAGGCTGGCCGGTCGAAGCGTCTGATGATTGACGTGACACGTCTCAAGGCTCACCGGACAGCGGCCTCCCTGCTCAAAAAGAGGCTTTTCCCCGCCATATCGGACGGACAAAAGGCGGCCTGAACTCAAAGCTGCATGCCGTGTGCGATAGTCAGGGCAGGCCTGTCCGCCTTCATCTGACAGCAGGTCAGGTCAGTGACTTCAAAGGCGCAGACGTGCTGCTGGCGGATCTCCCCAACGGGACAGAGGAAGTCATCGGCGGCAGGGGATACGACAGCAACCGGATCAGGCCGTCTCTGGCGGAACGCAACATCACTGCCTGTATT
>NZ_KE386853.1:13693-240512 GCF_000429165.1 Acetobacter nitrogenifigens DSM 23921 = NBRC 105050
CGGAAATCAAAGCCGCCTTACGACTGGCGCCTGTATAAAAAACGCCATCTGATCGAAAACATGTTCGCAAAGCTGAAAGACTGGCGACCTGTTGCAACCAGATACGACCGCAGCGCTCATACTTTAATGTCCGCAATCCATATCGCAGTAACCTCCCTATTCTATATCAAAGTATGAGCCCTAATCCTAATAGCTGTTGCTTGCTGGGACTTCTGAATTACCGCTTGCGGAAAGAGTGCGACTCTCTCGAAGGTCCTAAATGAAAGCGAGTGGAGCCTTTCTGCTGAGTATACAGTTGCTCGTGTACCCCAATAGGCGCACGTTGGCGGTTAAGTCGTCAGCCCTGCTCTCATCGTGTGGTACTGCTGCGGTAGGGGTGTGGCTACCGGCGTAAGAAGCATGTAACGTAACGCAATGAATACGCATCCGAACTGTCGATTCGAGCGCGCAGTTGAAGACGTCGCCATCATCGTACCAAATGGTATCTCGACCGTCACGGCTGTGATCGTTGCTAATCTGCGGCGTTTCGGCCCCGACGATAAATCAGTTAGGGGGACGTTCTCGGTGCGCCCCGCAGATGTCATTACGTTTTACCCCGGCGGAGGTAGGCTGATGCGAAATGGTAGAACCACTATCGCGGTGGACGTCGCCGAGGTGAGCGTAGAGCCTTCAATCACCAGCGCGTGCTTCTATCGCCTCAATCCCTAACAACCCATCATCATCACGACTCATTATTACGAAATTTGTAAAAAATTAGCGATTGCCAATTTAATGAATAGCATCTGAAATAAACGATCTTCTAATAAATCTTGGAAATTTCAATTCCAAAATAAAATATTATCATCTCGCAAATTGTTTTGTGAAAGTGTAATGACTATGCAAAAGGCACACGTATCTGAGGCCGAAAAGAGCCTAATGGCCGATATTGGCATTGAATACGCAGAAAATATCAAAAAAAAATCGCTGCCACTTGACGCTGCCGCCTCCGAGTTGGCGGACAGGATATCCAGCTTTATTTCGATTTCCGTGACGGAAGGCGGATTATCCATGGCTGACGCAAAAGCATGTGCCGCAGCTGCGCTGGAGGCTGGAGTTTCTGTGCTTGCTCGAGAAATCGTTAAATAGATTTTGAGACGTTGCTGCTAAAGGTATACGAAAGCGATGCCTCGTTCACTGCGTGCTGTCGTGCGGCTTAAGTCTGCGCAACACGCATTGCAACACCCCCAGCCAACTTTCGGTCATCTCTAACTCTTCTTGTTCAACATAAATACCAACGTATTTGAGCGCGATCTCCTTCGCGCCTTCTCCAAATAGGCGGATCAATTCGTCGGCTGCAAGTGAAGGGTCTGGGATTGTCACGGCACCAAAATTCGTCTCTGCGTAATTTGTTTTAGGATGTCATAACAGCTACTGCAAATTGGTTTCTGTATCAACGTAGTGCAGAAAATTAGCCAATGAAAACAATAGATACTGCTTCTGGTTCAATGGCGAGCGACTTCTTGAGTCGCCGCTTGAGATGCTATTGGCCAATCCGGATATTGATCTTCCATTTTGCTTGATGTGGGCGAACGAAAACTGGAGCCGGAGATGGGATGGGTCGGATGACGACATTCTTATCGCGCAGGACTTCCACGCCGACGACGAGGCGGATCTCATAGCGTGCTTTGTTCGGCATTTCAGAGATACTCGCTATATCCATATCGGAAGCCGTCCGCTTTTGATGCTTTACCGGCCCGGCGTCGTGCCAGATTCTGTTGCAACCATAGCGCGCTGGCGTCGGCTGTTCGTGGAGGCGTGTGGCGCTGATCCCATATTTGTCATGAGTCAGTCCTTCGGCGACAATGATCCGCGCAAATTTGGAATGGATGGCGCCATAGAGTTTCCGCCGCACAAGGTCGTTGGCGGCCTCTCAACGATTAATTCAGAAATTCGATTTCTTGACACAGATTTTACAGGACAGATTTACGATTACGAGCAGGTCGTGGATAACGCGCTGTCCATGCCGAGCCCTGACTTTCCGCTCATTCGTACAGCAGCGCCGTCATGGGACAACGACGCGCGACGACAGGGCGCCGGTCTCGTATTGCATGGTTCGACGCCCGCGCTTTACGAACGTTGGCTATCTGGCCTCATCGAGCAAGCGCGTCAGACGCCATTCCACGGGGAGGCGCTGATTTGCGTCAACGCGTGGAACGAATGGGCAGAGGGCGCCTATCTCGAACCTGACCAGCATTTCGGGTCGGCATTTCTTAACGCGACAGGTCGCGCAGTGACCGGCGCGTTCGGGGCAGCGGCGGGCGCGCGGATTCTACTCGTTGGGCACGACGCTTTTCCGTCTGGCGCGCAAATGCTGCTTCTCGCCATCGGTCGGTTTCTTAAGAAAAATCACGGCGTCAAAGTGCAGTTTCTACTGCTCGGGCCAGGTGGATTGCTTCCGCAATATCGGGAGGTGGCGGAGGTCGAACTGGTCGCGGCTGACCATCCCGATCTCGCTGAACGTCTCGCCGCGATCCGTGCGAAAGGATATGACAACGCCATAATCAACACCTGTGCGGCGTCCGTGATGGGGAAGGCGTTGGCGACTGCAGGGATCGAGTTCATTCAACTTGTTCACGAAATGCCTGCGTTTCTGAATAACCGACATCTGAACGGGACTCTGTCAGAAGCGGCAAGTCTAGCGCGGCGAACAGTGTTTCCGGTAGAGAGTGTTGCGCGACAGGTGACGGCGACGTTGCCGCAAGCCCCGAAGGCGACGGAGATTCTGCCTCAGGGACTATACAGCTCCGTCGCTTTTCGTCGACAGGCACGGGAGACAGTTCGAGCGCGTCTGGGTGTTGGCCCGGAGGATCGATTGATTGTCGCAGCGGGATACGCCGATCTACGCAAAGGTTTTGATCTGTTCCTGCAGCTCTGGCGTAATACCGACGGGACGCGGAGAGATCAAACTCGGACGCATCTGCTGTGGTTGGGCGCCATTGACGCGCAGTGCCGCGACTGGATGGAGTCGGAAATTGATCATGCGCGGGAGAGCGGCCGGTTTCATCTTCCAGGTCACGTGGCTGACGTGCAGGACTATCTTTCTGCAGCTGACGTCTTCGCGTTGACGTCGCGCGAAGATCCGCTGCCCTCGGTTGTGATGGAGGCTCTGGCCTGCGGCTTGCGTTGCGTTGTTTTCGAAGATTCAGGCGGCGCGCCGGAACTTATGAAACAGGTGGCGACGCGTCTGGGAATGCCGGATATCGTCGCCACGGCGCCGATGGGCGACGTCGTGCGGATGGCGCGGCACGCTACAAGGATGGCCAACTCTGCACTGGCGGATGGTCTGCGCGCGCGCGGCAGGATGTGTAAAAAGGTAGAAAATTTCTTTCCATTCGATCGTTATGTCGAACGTCTGCTTCATCTTGTCGTCCCATCGCGCCGCCGGATTTCGGTCGTCGTGCTTTCGTATAATTACGCCCGCTATCTGGCTGGTCGTCTGGCGACGATTTTCGCCCAGCATTATCCCATCTTCGAAATCATTGTTCTGGACGACGCCTCGACGGACGACAGCGTCACCGTGGCACAGGCGACTGCAGAGGAATGGGACAGGAATATTCGTGTAGTCGTCAACAGACGTGGATCGGGTTCGGTGTTTGCCCAGTGGCGTCGCGCGGCGGCGGAAGCGCGAGGAGACTGGGTATGGATCGCTGAAGCCGATGATCTGGCCGAGCCGGATTTCCTGGGACGCTTATGCGCAGCGCTCGACGCGGCGCCAGAGGGCGTGATGGCGTTTTCCGACAGCCGCGCAATCGACTCCGACGGAGTGCAGATTTTCGAATCCTACAAGCCATACTGCGCCTCGGTCGCTGGCGATGTTCTTGATCGAGATGGCGTGCATATGGGAGCGACGTTCGTTGCTGAGTATCTGAGTGAACGCAATCTTATCCTCAATGCATCGTCCGTGCTGTTTCGACGTGACGCGCTGCAGGACGCCTTGTCGCGATGCGGGGAACTCGAGACATTCGAAGCGGCGGGAGATTGGCGCCTTTACATCGAACTTCTGAAGGCGCCGGGCGTACAGGTCGCATATGTGGCGGAGCCGCTTAACGCCCACAGGCGTCACGAAAAATCGGTTACAGGAAAAATGCCCTCCGATAAACAGTTAGACGAAATTACACGGATTCATCATCTGGTTGGTCGAATGGCGATTGACGTTGAAGGGATCGGTGAAAGGCAGAGACTATACAGAGAAGAGTTGATGGAGCGCTTCGGGCTGACGGAGACGCGCGCCTTGTCGTCGAGACGGAAGAACACCAGGAGCCGGGCCAATCGCGTCAAAGTGTGATTTGCTGGGGCGTTGAACGCTGCGTTTTTGACGGGGAGCAGGGATTTTGAGTCACGCAAGATCGTGATGTTCGTGGTGCGGTTACTGTTTCAGGCAACCGATTTCGATCGAAAGCTGCCCAAAACAGCGGTCATTCGGAATTTTATTTGATAACACAGAAGGTTTTCTTCTTCCGCCCATGCGTTAGTGGGGCGTGGTCGTTAAAAGGTTTACCCGCTGAGTTTGATTTGCGATTAATATTGTCTCACCAGACTTTGGTGAAGCGCGTCTGCCCGGGCAACTGGTTCTAGCTGACTGGAAATGCCTGTTTAGTCGCTTTTTTTCCTTGGGAGCCATCGATCCCCATACCGGTTCTGCGCAAGAACGAAACCAAGAATCGCTCCGACGGCGAGCGCTACGCCGCCAATCAGGAGATCCCCGCGCACAGCAATCACAAGAAGCCCCCCGACGCCCAAACCTGCGCCGGTTCCGATCAGAGCCTCCTTTGGCGTCGCGCCGAAATGCTTCTGGGCGCCGCAATGTGGGCAAACTTCCGCCGTGCGCCGCATCTTTCCTCGACACACCGGACAGAGCTGCAGACCGCTCATCTCCGGCTCGCGCATTGGCAAAGGAACGTTCACGGTTGTTCCTGATCGTGCTCGCCCTGGGCGATACGTTGTTCGATGGATTCGCGCCAGGGCGCGTCCTTCGGGGCGGCGTCCAGCGCGCGGCGATAAAGAGCAAGGCTGTCGGCGCTGATGTGGCCGTCCGCCATTGTCTGCTCTTCGGCGACTTCGGCAGCCAGTTCAGGCGCAAACCCGAGATCAAGCGCATGGCGCCATGCTTCTGCGGCTGCTGCGCTGCGTCCGCGCGCAGCTTCAGCTTGTCCGAGCAGGAGGTAGCCCTGACGAAGCGTTGGGTCAGTCGGAGACATCTTGGCCAGAGCCACGCGCAGTTGGTCGATCGCTGCGTCGCCTTTGGCGTCGCGCGCCTTGATCTGTGCAAGACGGGGCTTCAATGGCTGGGCCGGCATTGTTGGATGCCCACCCGTCAGGTACAAACCGATGGCGACGAACGGGATCAGTCCAAGCGCCACGATGGCCCGCGCCCGCGCAGATTTTTCCGAAATGTCCGACCGGGCGCGATCGGCCGCAAGGATGCGCCGCTGGATTTCGAGTTTCGCAATCGTGTGCTCAGCCGGAGCGATCATGCCGATCGACAGGTCGCGCTCAAGCTCGGTCAACTGGGCTTCATGCAGGGCCAAAGCCGCGCTGCGTTCATCCTGAGCACGTCCCCGGAGCCAAAAAGCGGTCGCCGCCGGAAGCAGGGCGAAAAGACTGAGACAGCCAATGCCGATCCAGATCATGCCGCGTTTCCGCCATTTGTATTGCTGGCGGCAGTCAATGCCGATCCATCGAATTTAGGAGTCATCTCAACGCTCACGGGACAATTCTTCGAGACGCGCGCGTTCTTCGTCCGTCAACGGCGCGGCCTGTGGCTTTTTACGAAAAATCACGACGGCGCCGACAATCCCGGCGAGCAACGCCAGCGCGGGCATCCCCCAGAGAAGAAGCGTAGCCACGGTGACAGGCGGGCTGAGGCGGATGAAATCGCCATAGCGCGAGACCATCCAGGCGATGACCTGCTGCTGACTTTCGCCCTTCGCGACATGCTCGCGCACAACCTTTCGCAGATCGCGCGCAAGACCGGCGCTGCTGTCTTCGATCGATTCATTTTGACAGACGAGGCAGCGAAGCTGCGATCCGATGGCCTCCGCCCTCGCTTCCTGTTTTGGATCGGGGAGCATTTCTGACGGATCGTCCACCGCCGACGCTAAAACCGGCGCGAGGAACAGCATCGCAGCGAGTGCGACGGATGCATGTCGGCCTCTCTGGAACACGAGGCGCCTCATCGTTTCGCCTGCCCAAGCGCTGCGTCGAGGGCGTTCTGCACCTCGTCATTGTTCAGGCCCGCCGCGCCATGCCAGACGATCTTCCCGCCCGGAGCGATCAGGAAACTTTCCGGCACACCGGACACGCCCCAGTCGATGGCCACGCGGCCCTCGAAATCACTGCCGATCCGCGCATAAGGGTTTCCGGCGTGGCGCAGGAAACCTGCGGCGTTGTCTGGCTTGTCCTTGTAGGCGATGCCCCAGATCGGAAGCCTGTCACGCAGCTTCAGCAGTTGTGGCATTTCCGCGATGCACGGAATGCACCATGAGGCGAAGAAGTTGATCAGGACTGGAGCCGTGATCGCCTGAAGGTCGTGGCTCGAAAAACCGACGCCCGGCGTCTGGTCCGTTACTGTGAAGTCGGGGACAGGGCGGCCTGCCGATGGCGCGTTGATGTCATGCGGGTTGAACGACCCCTTCTGCATTCCCGATAGCATGCTCCAGAACGCTGCTCCGACGACGCCAGCGCCTGCCAGAGGCAGCGCCATCATCACCCGGCGTCGGCCGAGCGAAGGACCCTCGGCGCTCATTCCGCGGCCACCGTGTTGGGCACGGGCGCGCGTCGCGGCGCCCCGACGCGCATGCGCCGATCCGAAAGAGAGAGCGCGCCGCCGAACGCCATGATCAATGCGCCAAGCCACATCCATGGCGCCAGCGGGTTGTAATGCAGACGCAGCACATAAGTTGGATGCGCGTCGTCGCCATGTTTGTCGCCGATCACGCCATACAGGTCCGAGAAGCCGTTGGTGTGGATAGACACCTCGGTCGTGGTCTGGTTCTGCGCATTGAAGCTACGCTTCGACGGATGCATCACCGTCACCAGATGTCCGTTGTGACGGACTTCTATCGTGCCAACCAGCGCGGTGTAATTCGGGCCGGGTTCCGTCTTCACGTTGGCCAGCGTCCAGTCATACCCGGCGAGGCTTTCGGTCTGACCGACCGGCACCTCGACGATCTTGTGCTGCGCCTGAGACATGGCGGCGAGGCCCAGTGCGCTGACGCCAACGCCCGCATGGGCCAGCGCAGCGCCAAAAGCGGCGCGCGGCAGAAAGCGGGCGCGGTTGAAGCTCTGTCCCAGCGGAATGCGGAACAGCGCGACGCGGTTAGCGATATCGGTCGCGCTGGTGGCGATGACCCACACGGCGCCTGTGGCGCACAAGATTGGCAGTACGCCCGACAGGCTCCACGTGGCGACTGCGAACGCCAGCAGCGTCGCGAGCGCGGCGATCCACAGGCGGCGCAGGACCGGCCACATCTGCGCACGCTTCCACGGAAGCATCGGCCCGAACCCCATAAAAGCGAACAGCGGAATGGCCAGAGGAATCGTCGCCGCGTCGAAGAACGGTTTGCCGACCGAAATCGTCTTGCCGAACAGCAGGGACATGAACGGCGGATACATCGTGCCCGTCAGAACCACGGCGCAGATCGAACAGAGCAGGATATTGTTCAGCACCAGCAGCCCCTCTCGCGACACCGGCGAAAACAGGCCGCCAGCCGTCAGGGACGGCGCGCGCCAGGCAAAAAGCGCCAACGATCCGCCAATGACCAGGCCGAGCAGCCCGAGGATGAAGATGCCGCGCGCGGGATCGTTGGCGAAGGCGTGAACCGAATTCAGGATGCCGGAGCGGACAAGGAAAGTTCCCGAAAGCGAGAACGAAAACGTCGCGATGGCCAGAAGGACGGTCCAGATTTTCAGCGCCTCGCGCTTTTCCACAACGATCGCCGAATGCATCAGCGCCGTTCCTGACAGCCACGGGATGAGGGACGCATTCTCCACCGGATCCCAGAACCAGTAACCGCCCCAGCCAAGGACGTAATAGGACCACCAAGACCCCAGGGCGATGCCGCAGGTCAGGAACGCCCAGGCCGCGACCGCCCAAGGACGGACCCAACGCCCCCAGGCTGCGTCGACGCGACCTTCGATCAGCGCGGCGATGGCGAAGGCGAACGGCACAGCGAAGCCGACATAGCCCGTGTAGAGAATGGGCGGGTGGAACGCGAGGCCAGGGTCCTGCAGCAGCGGGTTCATGCCCTGCCCATCGAGAGGAGCAGGCCAGACGCGGTCGAACGGATCGGATGTGGTGAGGCAGAAAAGCTCAAACCCCGCCGCGACGCCGCCGAGCACGGCGAGCACGCGCGCGCGCAGAGCCGCCGGAAGATTGCGCCCGAAAGCGGCGACCGCCGCGCCACACAGTCCGAGAATCAGCGCCCACAGAAGGATCGAGCCTTCATGATTTCCCCAGACGCCGGTGATTTTATAGAGCAACGGCTTCGTGACAGCGCTGTTCTCCAGAATGTTGGCGACGGAGAAATCGTCGCTGATCGCGGCGTCGATCAGGCAAAGGAACGAAGCGCCGAGCGCAATGACCTGACCGAGCGCGAGACCGGGAGCCATCGTCATCAGCCTCCGGTCGCGGCGCTGCGCGCCTATCAGCGGCAGGATGGTCTGTGCGAAGGCGAAGGCGCAGGCGAGCGCAAGGGCGAAATGGCCGAGTTCGGGGCTCACGCAACGTTCCTATTATCTTGAATCGGTGCGCTTCGGGGAGCGCGCGGCATAAGGCCGCAGAAGAAAGTCGCCACGATCAACTGCCGCGAGAAGACGTCTTCGCGTCTTTGGCTGTCATGGCGTTCCAGCTCGCAGCATTTGGCGGCGGGCCGAATTTGGGGTCCCATTTGCCGGACTTCTGCAGCTCTTCAGCCACTTCCTTGGGCATATAGGTTTCGTCATGCTTGGCGAGAACCTCCGAGGCGGCGAAACCGCCGCCAGGCGTCATCGACCCGACAGCCACGACGCTCTGCCCCTCCCGGAACAGGTCGGGGAGGATGCCTTCGAACTGCACCGTCACGGCGGCCTGTCCGTCGGTCACTTCGAAGCTGTTTACCGGCGTTTCGCCATGCCGTTCCCGATGCACCGATCCGGCGACAACCATCCCGCCGAGGCGAATGGTGCGGTCGGCGGGGGGCACCTTCGCGGCGACCTGCGACGGCGTCATGAAGAACACGATGTTAGAGGAGAACGCCGAGAGCGTTAGTCCGGCGGCGGCTCCAAGCCCAGCAACGCAGGCGATGACCAGCCAGAGTCTGCGTGTCTTGCGTTTCATGCGCTGACTCCGGCGCGACCTGTCTCTGTCTGACCGTCCACGGGCTGCCGCCCGCGTGCGGCTTCAAGCGTGGCAAGGCGCGCACGGTCGCGACGCAGGCGCAGCGCAGCGCCGATCGACAGATAAAGCGCTAGCGCGCCAGCCAGCCCATAAGCAGCCAGAATGTATGGAAGATGCGTCATACGGCCAACTCCTGCGCGCCAGATTCAGCAAGAGTGGCGTTAACCGACGTTCCGCGGCGCGGACTGGTGAGCAGACTACGGATGCGATGCTCCATCACTCCTGCCCGCAGGCGGGCGACGACGATGGCGGCGAACCCCAATGTGAATCCCAGCGTCGAGACGAGCAGGGGCCAGAGCATGGCGTGCGACATTGTGGGGGCGCCGGTCAGGGTGATGCTGTCGGGCTGATGCAGAGTGTTCCACCATTGCACGCTGAACTTGATGATCGGCAGATCCACGGCGCCGGCGAGCGCCAGAATCGCCGCCGCGCGATAGCCTCGTTGCGGATCGTCGAAAGCGCGGATCAGCGCGATATGGCCGAGATAGAGGAAGAACAGCACCAACACGGAGGTCAGGCGCGCGTCCCACACCCACCATGTGCCCCACATGGGCTTGCCCCAGAGCGAACCTGTGGCGAGGCATGTCGCTGTCACGCAGGCTCCGACCGGGCCGATTTCCACCGCAGCCAGATCGGCCAGCGGATGCCGCCATACCAGTGAGAGCACGGCGCACACGGCGAGCGCGGCGTAACCTGAGGACGCCAGCCACGCGCACGGCACATGCACATACATGATACGTACCGAATCGCCCTGCTGCCAGTCGGCGGGCGAGAAGAACAGGCCCCAACCGAGGCCGCAAAGGGTCAGCACGATCGCAGGCCATGTGAGCCATGGCTGCAGCGCGGCCCCAAGTTTCAGAAAACGCCCGGGATTGGCGTAGCGGTGAAACAGGGCGCCGGCGCGATCCATGAATGTCGGGGAAGCGTTCAAGATCTGTCTGTGTCCTGATCGAAGAGACGGCGTCCGGTTACGTCGTCGCGTCTACATGGGATCGCGCCAGGGCGCGGAAAAGGCTCCACCGCAAATGGCGGGGCGCACGTTCCTACACTATCATGACGGCGTTGACACGGGCCACTCGACTCATGGGTGGCTCTTCTCTTGCACACGACCGGAGCCAGCCATGCTTTTCACCATTGTCTGCACCGATAAACCCGGAGCATTCGAAACACGGTCAGCAACCCGTGAGAGCCATCTTGCGTATCTGCAGACCTATGTCGATCGCATTCAATTCGCCGGTCCGCTGTTCAATCATGACGGACGGGCCTGCGGCAGCCTGCTGATCGTCGATGTAGAGGACCGCGCCGCAGCCGAAGGATTCGCTGCGAGCGACCCGTATGCGAAGGTCGACCTGTTCGAAAGCGTCGTCATTCGCCCCACGCGCGCGGTGTTCCGCGACGGGGCCCTCGCGGAATGAGCAGGGAGCCCGACGCGTTGGCGCGTCAGTACTGGCTGGTGAAGTCGGAGCCCGACGCATTTTCATGGGATGAGCAGGTCGCCAACGATGTCGAGCCATGGACCGGCGTGCGTAATCATCAGGCGAAGAAAAACCTCGCGGCGATGAAGAAGGGCGATCTGGCCTTCTTCTACCACTCGAATGAAGGGCGGGAGATCGTCGGCGTCGTGGAAATCGCACGGGAGGCCTATCCAGATCCTTCCGCAGAGGCTGGGCCATGGGTCTGCGTCGATGTGAAGACCGTTGGGCCGATGCCGCGGGCGGTAACGCTTGCGGAAATGAAAGCGGACGAGGCTCTGTCTGATCTGGCGCTGATCAGGCAGTCGCGCCTATCGGTCGTCCCTGTATCGCATGAACATTGGACGCATATCTGCGCGCTGGGAGGGTGGAAAGGCGTTGTTTCACGTTGACGTGAGGTACGTCGATATTACGAAAATACGCCTCTGTCAGCCATCAAGCTGTCTGAAAGCAAGCGTTGATCATGGCCAGCTGCGGGCGGCCGCTGCTCCGAAACTCTGCAAGGTGCGTCTCTTCTCCTCTGGATGAGCGGTTCGCTCCGCAATCGAGGAGGATTGTCGCGTTCATTCGGGGGTGGGGGCGTGCGCCTCAGTGTCGTGAAAGCGCGAAAAATCCACGGCGATGCGTCCTGTCGGATTGCTGTGGATCATGTCCACGAAGCGATGATTGATGAGGATCTGATCGATTCTGTAGGCGGTGCGGGCGAAAACGGCCTGGCCTGTCGCTTCGTCCGTGCCGGTTACGGTGACTATGATCTCGGCTTCGTCCTCCGCCAGTGCGGCGAGCCTGTGTCGGGTCAGGGGGCTGTCCGGGGCGATGACATGCGCGATGACGAACGCGAAGCGCAGCACAGGAACATGCGCCTGCACCAGTTGCAGGGGATGAAACTCCCGCACCAGGTGTCCGTCCGGGGTTTGCCTGAGCAGCGATAGCGCGATCTCCGCATCCATGGAGTGAATCATGCTTCGGCGCTGGTTGGCGACCCGTATGCAGAGCGCCGACACCTGATTTTCATCCGAGATGACGGCTTTCCTGCCGAACATGAGCCGCGCGCGGGGACGCGCGAAACGGGCGAACACCAGACCCGTCGCCAGAGCGTTCACCATCATGCCGACCAGCACTTCGACGGAAACTATGGCGTTCGCCATAGGGCCGACCGGCGCCATGACGCCGTAGCCGACCGTGGAAAGCGTCTGTACGCTGAAGAAAAACAGATCCAGCAGACTCAGTGGATGCGGAGACGAGATCTGCGAGACTGCAAGCTCGTAGAGCGCAGCGAAGATCAGATTGGCGGCGAGGTATCCGCACAGGCTGCTGAACAGGAACTGCGGCCAGCTTGCGGTCAGCGCGTGGTGGTAGACGTCCGACCAGAACGAATCCTTCAGACCGATCCGCAAGACGTCGTCATGCCCTTTCTCCTCAAGGGCGTGCGCACGGAAGCGCCGTGCGGCTTCCTGGGACGTGATCCCGCGCCGTGGCTGCTTTTTGTGGGGTTTGACGTGGATGGTCCCGGTCCCGTCTGTCTCACCCTTCGCGGCCAGATAGGGTCGGTTCAATCGTCGCCACAATTTTTTCATGCGCTTGCCTTCGCCTGCGCGCTGTCCTCCACGGGAGAGCCCCTGCGCAGTTCGCATTAAGCCGAGGCTTGGCGCGCGCGACCACGCGGCTTTCTGCATGGATGCCCGGCGCACACGTTGTCGACATAGCAACGAGCAGCGACATTCATAATAGGTTGCAGCAACCGCGCTGCAGACGGCGGCTCATTTGTTAAGAGACGCGATCTGAGGGCGAAACGCGAAAGCCTTGCGTCGCGAGACCTTAACGCAACGATTGAAAGAAGAGGCCTGATTGTGACGTCATCCGTATCCTGCGCCGCCATACGAGGGCGCGCCGTTACCTTCCGCGCCAACCCGTTCGAGGTTCCGCCTTCGGAAAGCCTCCTGGTCGAAGACGACGCGTTGATCGTCATGAAAGATGGGCGGATATCGGCATTCGGTCCTTACGACGCGACGAGGGTGGTCCTCCCCGAAGGAGTGGTCCCCGTTCATTACAAGGACTGTCTCATCTCGGCGGGCTTCATCGACACGCATGTTCACTACCCGCAGTTGCCAGTCATAGCAGCCTGGGGCGAGCAACTGCTGGAGTGGCTGGAGAGCTACGTGTTTCCGGCCGAAGCAGCCTTCGCTGACGAGGCTGTGGCCCGTGACACGGCGAAACGCTTTCTGGCCGAACTGATGCGATGCGGCACGACTACGGCGGCCGTCTATTGCACCTCCCATCCCCAGTCGGTCGACGCATTCTTCGAGGCGGCGGAGCGGCTCGGGGCGCGGATGATCGCCGGAAAGGTGTTGATGGACCGCAACGCGCCGGACGCGCTTCGTGACACTGTTCAGCGGGGATACGACGAATCGTCGGCGTTGATCGATCGTTGGCATGGCAAGAGCCGGCAGCTTTACGCCGTCACGCCGCGCTTCGCCATCACCAGCACGCCGGAGCAGCTTGAGGCGGCGGGCGATCTGCTCCGTCGCGATGCAAGTCTCTTCATGCAGACCCACCTTGCGGAGAACCTGAACGAGGTGGAGACGGTCCGGCGCCTTTTCCCGGACCGGCGTTCTTACCTCGATGTTTATGATCACGCGGGGCTTGTGCGGCCGCGAAGCGTGTTCGGTCACGCCATTCATGTGGACGAGGCGGAGTTGTGTCGTTGCCACGAAACCGGAGCGGCGCTTTCCCATTGCCCGTCGTCGAATCTCTTTCTGGGCAGCGGCGCTTTTCGTCTTTTCGATGCTCTGGATTCAAAAAGGCCAGTCAGGGTCGGTCTGGGATCTGACGTAGGCGCGGGAACGTCTCTTTCCCAACTGCGAACGATGGGAGAAGCTTATAAAGTCGCGCAGATGACAGGCCGGCGTCTGCACGTTGCGCAAGCGTTGTGGCTGGCGACCGCCGGCGCGGCGCGATCCCTGGAGCTAGATGACCGTATTGGCGTGATCGCGCCGGGCATGGAGGCGGACCTGTGCGTGCTTGATCCGCAGGCTACGCCGCTGTTGCAATACCGCGCTTCGCGTTGCGAAAGTATTGAAGACCTGTTGTTCGCTCTGACCATCCTCGGTGACGACCGTTGCATTCGCGCCACATGGGTTGGAGGAGCGTGTGTGCACCATCTGGAGCGTGACGGTGGCGAGTCCTGACGATCCTTTTGAAAACAAAAGATTTTAACAAACTTTGTCATATATTTGTCATATTACTGTCATGGAACCTTATTTAGACTTGATCTCGCCCCGGCTCCTAAGAACCGCATCGGTCTTGCCAATTACAGGAATCCCCGATGCCGGAGCCGTTATTTTTTGCAAAGCGCAAAAGCGTTTTGCTTTTGAGCAGCGCGCTCGTACTGACGCAGTTTGGTCTTGGTCGCGATGCGCATGCTCAGGCGGCGTCACAGATCGACGTCATGGAAAAGCAAATTCGTCTTCTTCAGGTGCAGCTGAAGGAAATGAAGGTGCAGCAGGCTCACCGTGACCACGAAGTTGCGGAGGCGCGAGAGAACGCGAAGCAGGCCCGCATGGCCGCCGAAAGCAATCCGTACGCCATGCGTCGCGCTTATATCAATAGCAATGGCGCGCCGGGTCTGGACACTCCGCCGCCCTATATGACAGCGGAAACGCCTTACAGCACGGCTTATGGCCGGGTGTCCGGCGTTCCTTCCGGCCATGGAATTGCGAAAGCTCCTGTGTTCCACAAGGGTCAGTTTAATATCGGCCCCGTGACGATCACACTCGGCGGCTTCCTGGAATCTGCAGGCATTTTCCGTACAAGAAACGAGACTGCGGACATCAGCTCCAATTTCGGCGCCATCCCGTGGGGCAACTCGCCCAACGCGCACATCAACGAGTATCATCAGACAGAGCGTCAGAGTCGTTTCGCGGCCCTGGTGGCGGCCAACGTTTCGAAGGACGTCCGGGTTTCAGCCTATACGGAACTTGACTTCCAGGGTGCAGGGTCTGCTTCCAACTCCCGCCAGAGCAACAGTTACGTGCTTCGTTCGCGTCTGTTCTATGGTGCGGTGGAAGATACTGCTGATGATTTTTACATCAGTGGTGGCCAGATGTGGTCTCTTGCAACCATGTTCAAGCATGGCATGGGCTTGCGAGACGAACAGATTCCGCTGGTCATCGACGCGCAATACATTCCTGGCTTCACGTGGCTGCGTAACACCGGAGTCCGCGCCGTCAAAGGCTTCGATCACGGCAAGTACCACATTGGCGTGGAAATCGCGAACCCGCAGGCGGTCATCAACGCAGGCAGCGGCGGGACGTATGTTCCCAAAGGCGCCACGAGCGTCACCGACAACAACTCCGGCGGGCAGGTCAATAATTCCGACACTACCTATTCAACGGATGTCGCGCCCGACTTTGTCATCAAGGGAACCGCAGATCCAAAATTCGGCCATTTCGAAGCGTTCGGTCTTGGCCGCTTCCTGCATGATCGCGTGAGCTATCTAGGCAGAGGCGATAGCCACACGAAATTTGCTGGCGGCGGCGGCGGCGGAATGGTCATTCCGATCATCAAGAACAAGTTCGACTTCCAGGCGTCAGGTCTGGCCGGGGTCGGAATTGGTCGTTACGGAACTTCGAATCTGCCCGATTATACTTTGAACTCTCGGGGCGCGCCTGTTCCGCTTCCTGAAGCGCAGGTTCTGGTGGGGCTGATCGGGCATCCGACCAAGTCGCTGGATCTGTATGCCTACGGAGGCATGGAGCAGATTCTGAACCGCAGCTCGTTCAATGCAGGCGGCAAATCCTACGGCTACGGAAATCCGAACTACAACGTAACCGGTTGCGATACCGAAGGCGCAGCTTCGGGTCTCTGTCAGGCGAGCATCAAGCGTGTTGCGCAGGGTACGGTCGGGTTCTGGTGGCGTTACCTGAAGGGTGATTATGGCACGGTGCAGCTTGGCGCCCAGTACTCCTACACGAACGTCGCGGCGTTCCGTGGAGTGGGTGGCACGCCGCACACCGACGACAACATGATCTTCTTCTCGATGCGTTACCTGCCTTTCCAATAAGGAACGCACGGGCGGTTGAACTGCGGCCCACAGGACGTCGCAGCTCAACCGGATCAGGCTTTGAAACTTGTTTCGTAAGAAGGGCGCATGACTTCGCGATCATGCGCCCATCTTTTTATTCCCGAGGGAGTCTTGATTTTGTGGCTTCCGCAGTGCGGCTGAGGTCACACGTTGCGGCGCGTGCGCCGGGCGCCGCCGAGCGTCGATAGAGCCCAGTAAATGGCGCCAGGAACGACAATTCCGGCAATCCAGGATATGTCGACGCCGCCAAGCGACCGAGCGGCGGCGCCGGTGTAAAGCGCGTTCGAGACAAAAGGTATTTGCGCAAATATTCCAAGACCGTAGCAAACGACTGCGGGACCGTTCACCAGCCCATAAATCCCGCCATCCTCCTTGAAAAGGGATGGAATATCGTAGTCGCCGTGGCGGACGAGATAATAGTCGACCAGATTTATGGCGGTCCACGGGGAAAGAACGGCCAGAAGAAGCTCTATAAAATCATTGATGATATCGAGAATGTCACCGCGGAGCGAGATAGTCGTCGCGACTGATGCGGCAAGCAGAATGGCTGAGCACACGGCCCGGCTGCGGTGGGTCGGGCGCCAATTCGGCCGAAATGTGTGTACGAACGTCATCATCGACAAGGCTGCGCAGTAAATCTGCATTGTGCAGCATATAAGTGTTGAAATGACGATGACGGTCAGCAACGCAAGCGACAGGGCGGATGAAATGCTATTCAACTCGTCGTAGAAGGACGCGGAAGCTGCGGTGCTGCCAATATAGGCGCCAATCAGCGTTGGTCCGGCTGTTCCCAGAGTGCTACCGGTCAGGCACGACCAGAAGGCGGTTTTCTCCCCTGTATGGGCGGGTAAATAGCGAGAGTAATCTGACACGTAGGGCGCATAGGCGATCTGCCACAACACGCCGATCGAAAGCGCGGCGACGAAATCGCGAAGCGTCGGCATGGCGAGAAGCGGTTTAACCGGCGCGGCGTGCAGGCCAAAGGCGTAATAAGCGGCAAGCAAAATGAAGCTGGTGGCCGCTACATAGGTGTATCCGATGGTGAAACGCTCGATCAGCGCGTGTCCTACGGCACAGAGAATGAAGATTACCAACGCCGAGAGGATGACGGGCCATTGCTGGCCTGACAGGCCCAGAGCCAGATTGGTCTGGTCTCGGCCGATCGCCAGTATGGTCGCCGTGAAACCGACATACATAAGAATAACCACAGCGACGATCAGCAACGCGCCCCAAGCGCCAAACTGACCGCGGGTTTGCTGCATCTGCGGAACCCCGAGATGCGGCCCCTGAGCCGCGTGAAGAGCCATGAACACGCCGCCGACGCCGTTGCCCGCCAGAATCGCGACAGCCGCCCAAAGAAGGGAGAGATGCAGGACCTTGCAGTAGATCATGCCTGTCATGATCGCGAGAATGTTCTGGTTGGCGCCCACCCACATCAGGCACAGGCTGCGTGCGTCGCCGTGCCGTTTGTCCGCAGGCACAGGAAAGATCGTTTCTGATTCGATGAGCGTCGTGGCCACTTCTTGCGGGATCGTGCTCATCGGCGAACGACCTCACTTTTTGGAGCGTCGGCAAAGTGGGGCGGCGCGAGAATATTCAACGTCGCCCTCGGGCGGACCGAGCCGCTGCGAATATATGTTGATGTGGTGCTGAGTATGGTTGGGGTCGACCGGAGGGCGCCTGGAGCGGTCCCTGCGAGAGACGGGAAGCCCGACTCATTGACGGCTTTTGGCTGCGGCAGGCCATGGGTGACGACGTAATTCGGCATGTTGTATAGACTTCCCGACGCAACCGCTGAACCGCGAGAAAGCCACGTGGCGATTACTGTCTGAAGGCTGACATTTTCGTAACGAGCGCGCAAGATTTCGCTGCCGAGACAACTGTTCGTCACCGCCGACATCGGTATGATCGTGGCACAGATCAGGATGACGCAGTCTATACAAGATCGCGCCAGTGCCCGATGGCTCTCGGAGGGCCTTTCAACGAGAACTGTCTTCTGACGGGCAGGCCTCTAGCTGTGCTGCGCGGTAGCCCTCGACCGCTCCATCGATCTTGCGTCAGTCAGAGGGGCACTAGTTGTAGTTACGGAGCAACCCGACAAGACGCCCCTGAATGCGCAGACGTTCGGCGGGAACGATCCGCGTCTCGTAAGCAGGATTCGCTGCTTCCAGCGCGATTGCGGCGCCGCGTTTGCGCAGACGCTTCAACGTCACCTCGGCCTCATCGATCAGGGCGACGACAATCTGTCCGGTCTCGGCCGTATCCGCCTTTCGGATGATCACGGTATCTCCATCGAGAATCCCGGCTTCGATCATCGAATCGCCTGCCACTTCGAGCGCGTAATGCTCCCCCTGACCCAGCAGCGCCAGCGGCACGGCGACGTGCGTTCCGTTGTCGCGCAGGGCTTCGATGGGCAGACCTGCCGCAATACGACCGTAGAGCGGCAGATTGAGCGATCCGGCTTCGTCCGCCGTACGCACCACTCCTGCAAGTCGGTGGGAAAAATCACCCTTGATAACGTTGAGAGCGTGCGGGGAGGGGGCGCCTCCAAGCTGTTCGGACTCGCCTACCGCCGGCAGACGAAGGATTTCCAGCGCACGGGCGCGGTTGTGCCGCCGTTGCAGAAAGCCGCGCTCTTCCAGTGCGGAGATCAGGCGGTGCACGCCTGACTTGGATTTAAGGCCAAGCGCCTCTTTCATCTCGTCGAAAGACGGCGAGAAACCCGTATGCTTAAGGTGCGAATCGATGAAGAGCAGCAATTCGTGCTGCTTGCGGGTCAACATCAATCCATCTCCTCTCGCGGAATACGTTCGCGAATGTCCGGTCTTTGTTCTACATAAGTTCCTGTTTCCGGTCAATAACCGGGCGCCAAATCAGGCGGCTTCAGTCCGACATTCTTCCAAACCGGATGATGTCGCAGACCTCCCCCCTGTTTGCGGCCGGAGCATGAGCAGGGCGAAGCACAAGAGCGTCGCACGCCGCCAGGGGCGCAAGCATCCCCGAATCCTGTTTCGCGAACGGGGTCGCCCATAAAACACCCTCTTCATCGCGCGAAAGTGTGGCGCGGAGATGGTCGAAACGGCTGTCGTTGGCGTCAAGATCAATCGCCAGCCGTGCCTTGTGCGGCAGTTCTTCGATCACGCTCTGCCCCGACATGGAGCGCAAGGCAGGAAGGGCGAACACGACACTGCACACAAAAGCCGCAACGGGATTGCCTGGCAGACCGATGACAGGCGTCCCGCGCAGGCGTCCGAACATCAGCGGTTTGCCCGGGCGCATGGCGATCTTCCAGAAATCGACATTCAGGCCCGATTGCCCCAGCGCATCCTTGACCAGATCATAGGCGCCGACGCTGGCGCCGCCTACGGTCAGGACGAGGTCATGGGACTCGAGTCCCTGCGTCGCGCGTCGGATGTCCTCGACGGTGTCCCGAGCGGGCGGAATCATGACCGGCTCGGCTCCCGCTTCTCGAAGCAGGGCGGCGAGCATCGGCGCGACCGAGCCGATGATCCCACCCGGCGGGACTGGCTCCCCCGGCAGCGCAATTTCATCGCCGGTGCTGACGATGGCCACGCGAGGCCTGCGTCGGACGGTCACCCACGGCACGTTGGCCGCCGCCGCCACGCCGACATCCCGCGCAGTCATCCTGCGTCCGGCCGGAACCACGACCTGTCCTTTGGCGAAATCCTGTCCTTGAGGTCTTATGAATGCGCCGGAACGGGGTTCCGCGTTGACTGTTATGGAGTTCTCCTCCCTGGACACGTTCTCCTGTATCAGCACCGCGTCCGCGCCGGAGGGGATCACGCTGCCTGTAAACAGGCGAACGCACTCGCCCGGACCGACCTTTGTGGACGTCGGATGGCCGGCAGGCGCTTCCGCTACAACGCGAAGAACGGAGCCGGCAAGGGCGTCGGCGGCCCGAACGGCGTAACCATCCATCGCGGAGACGTCGGCGGGTGGATTCGACATGCGCGCGATCACGTGCGTCGCCGTGACTCGGCCAGATGCGTCAGCTATGGAAACAGTCTCCAGACCGAGCAGAGGAAGGGACGACAGGACGCGCGCACGCGCTTCTGAAAGCTCGATCATGACGTTTGCGGCCTTTTTTCACGTTCCAAAGGGGCGCAGGACGCATGAAAGCTTGACCTTCTGGCCCCAGATGAGCAATTTGCGCCGACTTTGAACCACAGCCGCGATCAGGGGTGCAAATCCAGACCTGCGGCGAACACTCGACCCCCTGAGGATTAGACCCATGGCGAAGACCAACGTTATTCAGATCCGGCTCGTCTCCACGGCCGACACCGGGTATTTCTACGTGACCCGCAAGAACGCGCGCGCGCAGACGGGCAAGCTCGAACTGAAGAAGTACGACCCCGTTGCGCGCAAGCACGTCGTGTTCCGCGAAGCGAAGATCAAATAAGGCTGGTTTAGCCGCCTTTCTAAAGCCGTCTCTCCCTCGGAGAGGCGGCTTTTTTTATGCCGTTCGTCTTTCCTGCCGTTCTTCGGCGCTCGCTGGACAGCCGCGATCCGCGCGCGGAGGAACCGTTCCTGAGCACGCGTTCCAGCTCGGTAAAGGGGATGGGGGAACGAAAGCCCACCGGTGGCGCGTGCAGAGGGAAAGCGGCCTGACCCGCCTAAAGTCTGTCTCGTCTAAGCATGACCCCGTCTGAGTCTGGCGCCTGAGCCCGGTGCAACGCTGTTACGTACCCGGGCGCACGGTTTTGGAGAACGAGGGCCAGCCTGTCTTTCGCGATACGGTCCATATGTAATGGGCCGTTGGGGTGCGGGCGTCCGGAGAGAGCGCCGTCCAAGATCGAACATTCGGAAACGGGCGTCAGTGATGGAAAGCAGGGATAGAGGGTCGAGAACCAGTGATCAGACCAGCTTAGAAAAGCTGGTCATGCCGGTCGTAAGGAACGACGATATCGTTGGGATGCGCCAGATTGAGCATGGCGCGCGAACGCTCGTCCAGCGTGTCGGCGTTCAGGGCGCCTTCGCTCAGGCCCGCAACGCGCCGTCGCCATGCGGCCTGCTCCTGCGTGGCGTCTTTCTGGGACTGCCTGGCGTCGTCCAGCAGGCGCAACTGGTCATGATAGGAATGTAGGCCATGAGCGCCCTGCGTCGCCTGCCAACCGAAATAACCAGCGAGCGCGAGGAACAGGGCAGGGGGCACGACTGCGTTCAGCGTGCGTCTGATAAACCTGCCAGCCTGCATGCGCTTCACTTCCTTCCCGGCAAAATCGCCCGTATCTGAATTCAGAGTGTGACGCATCGCTCCAGTCGCGCCAACACTCAAAACAGAGCATTCGCCGACGTTGCCCGATTACGAGACGCCATAGTGGTTTAATCAAGCGTTTACGCGGGGATGAAGTCGATCATGAAGAACGTGAGGATCGACGTATCAGGCGTTTTTTCTCTCTCAGTGACCAATCCGCAACAGATTGCGAGTTGTCGGTTGCACAGAAAGGCGCGCCACTTTCAGCCCGAGGCGCCTTGAGGCCGGGCGTTTCAGCCCGATCTCAAGGCGTGAGAGGCTTTTAAAGTCTCAGCTCTTCAGAATCGTGCGGCCAGCATAGGACGCCGCTGTCGCCAGTTCCTGCTCAATACGGATGAGCTGGTTGTATTTCGCCGTACGGTCGGAGCGGGAGAGCGAGCCCGTCTTGATCTGGCCGCAGTTGGTGGCGACTGCGAGGTCGGCGATCGTGGCGTCTTCGGTTTCGCCCGAACGATGACTCATGACGCTGGTGTAGCCCGCGCGGTGCGCCATCTCCACGGCGGCCAGCGTCTCCGTCAGAGTGCCGATCTGGTTCACTTTCACCAGCAGCGCGTTGCCGAGGCCGGCTTCGATGCCACGACGCAGGCGGTCAGGGTTCGTCACGAACAGATCGTCGCCGACCAGTTGCACCTTTTCGCCAAGGGCGGCGGTGAGCAACGCCCAGCCTTCCCAGTCGTCTTCGGCCAGGCCGTCTTCGATGGAGACGATGGGGTAACGGCTGACAAGGGATTCGAGGTAGGCGACCGCGCCGCCCGCGTCGAGGGTCTTGCCCTCTCCCTCCATGACGTATTTGCCGTCCTTGAAATACTCGGTCGCGGCGCAGTCGAGGGCGAAGGTGACGTCTTCACCAGGACGGTAGCCTGCGGCTTCAACGGCGCGCGTAATGTAGGCCAACGCTTCATCAGCCGAACGAAGGTTCGGGGCGAACCCGCCTTCGTCGCCGACATTGGTGCCGTGTCCGGCTGCGGAGAGCGCCTTCTTGAGCTGCGCGAAGATCTCCGAGCCCCACCGGATCGCGTCCGCCACGGTCGGCGCGCCGACCGGCTGGATCATGAATTCCTGAATGTCGATCGGATTGTCGGCGTGCTGACCGCCATTGATGATGTTCATCATCGGAACGGGCAGCGTGTGTGCGAACGGGCCGCCGATATAGCGATAGAGCGGAATTTCCAGCTCGTTCGCGGAGGCGCGCGCGACGGCGAGGGAGACGCCGAGAATCGCGTTGGCGCCAAGGCGGCCCTTGTTTGGCGTGCCGTCGAGGTCGATCATCGCGTTGTCGATGTCGATCTGGTCCTGCGACTCAGCGCCCTGCAGGGTCGGGAAAATCTCGGTCTCGACGTTCTCGCAGGCCTTGAGCACGCCTTTGCCGCCGTAGCGCGACTTGTCGCCGTCGCGAAGTTCGACGGCTTCGTGCGCGCCTGTGGAGGCGCCCGAAGGAACTGCGGCGCGACCAGTGGCGCCAGAGGCCAGCTCGACTTCGACTTCTACTGTGGGATTGCCTCGGCTATCGAGAATTTCCCGGGCGATGATATCGACGATGGCGCTCATGGATTGACTCCGGCGTTGGTTTTCGTTCGGCCGCGCCGCCCCGTTCGAACGGCGACCAGACGATCCGCTAGAGCACGCCCAATGGGCGTGTTGTCAACAGGCGATCGGCGCCGTTGGAACCGGGCCGAAGAGGCGTTCGGACGCGTCGTGGACGAAGCGTCTGCGTGCAGGCGTCAGTCGATGCGGCCGCCGGAAAGAATGGACGAAGGCTTTGATGTGGCAGGGCGCGGCGATGATAATTCTGTGACGCACCTGTGAGCGACCCGGCGGAGGGGGCGATGCAGGCGTGCGGAAACTGGGCCATCGTCGAGGCGATTGCGGTTCTGCCCGAAAACATCGACCCTCATGAAGCCAGGAGCGAAGTCGCCGGGCAGAGCGGCTGGACCGACGGGCGCATTGCAGGAAATTTTCGGAAATGAGCGAGATCGTGACGTTTCACTCAAGCCACACTGCGTCGCCGCCGGCTGTTCCGGTGCGTTTCGCCGTCCTCATGCAACAGCGACTGTCGCCCTTGCGCGACTTTGTGGCCATTGCCGATGACCCTGCGCAGAGTCTTCCTGCGATGCGGTTCGGGGAGCAGAGCCTCGCCCTCTTCGGACTAACTGATGAATGGTTGCGGGCGCCGCCGACGCCTGTTCAGGCGTGGAAGCTGGATATGGAGGATGTCGTCGTCCGCTCGGCGAGTGGGGTGGTAGGAGACGGACGCTCGCTGGTGGTCGAAGATACGCTCGACCATACGACGCCCGAGGCGGACGGGTACAAAATCCTGCACGGCGGCGCGATCGATCTTGGAGCCCCGACGGAGCGAGTGGCGGGACGTTGGCTCAGCCTGCTCCTGGGGAACTCGGACAATTATTTTCACTTTGTCCTGATGAATCTCGCGCGGCTGTTTGTCATCGACGCGAAGGACAAACGAAGCCTGTCGGGCGTACTGGTTCCAAAGACGCGGTTCGGCTGGCAACGCGAATGGATAGAGGACGCGTTGGCGGCGGCTGGACTGTCGGCGCTACCGCGCCATGTCATGAGCGGTGCGAGTTGCGTTTCCATCGAACGGTTGTCGCTGCCGTGGGGTGCGGTTGACGCCTGCGGCTACTGTCATTCGGGCGCTGCGGCGTTCATCGCCGGAAGCGACGGTCCTGAATGCGGCGATGCGGCAGTCGGCGACCGGATTTACGTCGACCGACGGGGAAGCGCGATCCGTCCTTTGGAGAACGAGGATGAACTGGCGCAGGCGCTCGCCGGCCGTGGTTTCGTCAGCGTCCGGCTGGAACACATGAATGTCGCCGAACAGAGGGCGTGCTTCGCACGCGCGGCGGTGATCGTCGCTCCGCATGGCGCGGGACTGACCAATCTCGTGTTTTGTCGACCGGGAACGCGGGTTATCGAAATCATGCCTCATGCGTTGCTGAACTGGTGTTACCGGCGGCTCGCAGCGATACGATGGTTGGATTACGACTGTGTTTTGAGCCGAAGCGGCGGCAAGACGGCGGCAGAAGCGACCGCTTTCGCGCATAGGGTCGCGGTCGATCATGTGCTTGCGTGCCTGTGATCCGACTTGCAAAGCGCCATGGTCCCGCCTGGCCGTCGACGAAACCGGGGCGTGACTGCGGGCGTTCGTCAGTAAACGCCTTGTCGGATGATGCTCGCGGATTTGCCCGGTCCGGATTTTGACAAGAAGGAGCGCCGTCATGAACCAGCACGCGCAGGGACAGTTTCTTCGCGAATTCGAGGCAAGAGAACGTCGCATCGAATTGCTGCTGCAACGCCTTCCGGACAGGATCCGGGGATATGTCCGCTGGTTGCGGCGCCCTGAGTCGCGCTGGGCGAGGCTTCCGGCGGGGGTGTTTCTGATTCTGGGTGGTTGCCTTGCGGTGCTGCCGGTGTTCGGGCTTTGGATGCTGCCGTTGGGGATCTTTATTCTGGCCGAGGACGTGCCTGCTCTCCGCCGACTTACCGACCGGGCGCTCGTCTGGGTTGAAGAGCGACGGCCTCACTGGATGGGGCTTCCGCGCGCTCCATCTCCACGTTGATGCAGCCTCCAAGCGCCAGACCAGAAACATGCGGATGTTGAAGGCCTTGACCGAACGGCGGTGCGCGCCGTGCGCGGATGACGCAGTTCCTCTGGCCCCGGATGCTGCGTCATGCTTGCTGCAGCAACTGGCTGGCTGGTCGTTCGTGGAAGGCGAGAAGATCATCGAACGACGGTATCGCTTTCCGGATTTCGCCGCGGCGCTGGCGTTCGTCAATCAGGTAGGCGCGCTTGCGGAATCGGAAGGGCATCACCCGGATTTCTCCTTCGGTTGGGGCTATGTGACGCTTTCGCTCCATACCCATTCGATAGGCGGCCTTCACGAAAATGACTTTATCCTTGCTGCGAGGATCGACGCGCTCAACGCGTCCCGATGAGTCCTGACGCCGGGTCTGCCTCCCAAAGATGCTGTATTACGGGAGCGGGGCGTTGCGGCGTTGTATGCGCGTCTGGGGTATGCCTAGTCCCGTCGTCATGGCCCGTAAGACGCCGGATTGGCGCCGGCGCGATGTAGGAAAAATGGACTGCGGTGATCTGTTTCGCCTGATATCGAGTTGTTTGTGATGGTTGTCGAAGCGGTGCAGGGACTGGGGATTTGAAGGAAAAGCTGGAGCCGCATCGGTCCCACGGGCTTGGGCTTGAGGACGTCGCTCCGGACTGGCCTGCTCTGGAAATGGAAGATGTGGAGCGTCTTCTGGCGTCCTATCCGGACGCCGGGCGGCCGCTTGAGATCGTCTGGAGAAGTCCTCGGCCGTTTTCCGCCGCCGCCCAGATCAGGACGAATCGCGGAACTGTAATTGTAAAACGCGTTCATCGTGACGTGCGCAGTCCGGACGATATGGAAGGCGAGCATGCCTTCATCGCCCATCTTCGGGCGCGGGGTGCGCCAGTCGTCGAGGTCCTGCGCGACCGTGATGGATGCGGTGCGCTGCAACAGGGGCTGTGGACGTGCGAGGTTCACAGGGTCGGAAGCGGGCTCGACGTTTACCGCGATGCGCCCTCCTGGACCCCATACCGTTCACCGGACCATGCTCATGCTGCGGGGGTGAGTCTTGGCGCGCTCCACCGCGCCGCCTCAGGTTTCGCCCATCATGCGCGACGCGGTGGGATGCTGCGTGCGGATTTCAGGTTGTTCGGGGACGAAGACCCCATCGCCCGAATCGAGGACGACCTTGCCGCGCGACCGGCGCTGGCGCGATGGCTGGGCGAGCGGGACTGGCGCCGCGAGATCACGGAGCGTCTGTTGCAGCCGTTCCATCGTCGCGCGGTGGCTGCCGTCCGTGCGACGCAGCCTTTGTGGACGCATGGAGACTGGCATGGTTCAAATCTGCTCTGGAGCGCGGAGAGCGACGACGCGAAGGTTTCGACAATTATGGATTTCGGCTTGTCGAACTGTTCTTTCGCTCTCTTTGACGTCGCCACGGCCATTGAGCGGACTCTGGTGTCGTGGCTTGATTTTGAGCGGGGCGTGGAGCCTGTGGCTGATCTGGATCAACTCGACGCCTTGCTGGACGGATATTCTGCGACAATGCCGCGTGGCGCGTCGCTGCACGGTCTGGCTGCCCTTCTGCCGCTCGCGCACGCCGACTTCGCCCTGAGCGAGGTCGATTATTTTGCGGGGGCGACGGGAAATATGGCGCACGCCGCGCTTGCGTACGACGGTTATCTGCTGCGCCATGCCGACTGGTTCGACGGGAATGAAGGGCGCCGTCTGTTGCGTCGGATCGCCGAACGCGAGGGGCGCGTCGCGTGAACGGAATGTCTCCGGTCGAAGAGATTGCGGTCGTCGTCAGCCTTGTCGGCGTCTGGCTGACTGCGCGGCGCATATGGTGGTGCTGGCCGGTGGGGCTGGTCGGCGTGTTGCTCTACGCATGGTTGTTCTACGGCTGGAAGCTCTATTCCGATATGTTGTTGCAGGGCGCCTACGTCGTTCTGCAACTGTACGGGTGGTGGCGATGGCGCGCCGGAACCGATGCGGAGGCGGTCGTGGCGGTCGCGCCGTTGCCGCTTGGAGAGGCTCGGATGGCGCTCGGTTGCGGCGCCGCAGGAGCGATGGCGTTGGGGTGGGCGATGCGGCGCTTCACGGACGCTGCGTTGCCTTGGATGGACGCCGGGCTGACCAGCTTCAGTCTGGTTGCGACGCTCTGGGCTGCGAGACGGCATCGGGAGAACTGGGTTTTATGGATCGTCGTTGATACGATCTACGTCGGGATGTTCGCCTATCGCGGTTTCTATCTTACGGCGGCGCTCTACGCCCTCTTCGTAGGGTTGGCGATTTACGGCGCGGTGGTGTGGCGTGAGCAGGCGCGCGCGGTTTGACAGGACTTTTTGCCCGCACACGGAAGGCAGGAGCGCAATGTTGCGGTGGTTCTCGCTCTCCAACGGGGGTGTCTCCTGATGCGCCCGCGCCGCGCTCGGCAAATACCTGGCGTAGACAGTCTTGTTGTTCCGAAGTGCAAACAGGCACTTTGCTGGAATTGATGCCGCTCGAAACTGCGCCGCCACCGTTCCGTTCCGATTCTGTTATCGACGTCCATGCGTTTCGTTCTCTGTCGTCACGTATTCACGCTTGGCGAAACTCTCGCCGCACCCGATACTCTCGATCCGGCCGAGGCGGCGTATTCGTCGCGTTTCCCGGAGCGTTAGAGGAGAGGCCATGTCGGACGTCGCGCGGTTTGAGTTTCTGTTGGTTATCATTTCGGCGATTCTCATTCTTGCGCTGGTCGCCCGACGCCTGAGTCTACCTCCCTCAGCCGCCTTCATCGCGGGTGGGCTGGTCATGGCGCTGATCCCGGGCGCTCCGTCGATCACGCTCGACCCCGATCTGGTGTTGGTGATTTTCCTGCCGCCGCTCCTGATGTCGAGCGCCTATTTCACTGTGTGGGCGTCCTTCCGCGCCAACCTCGTTAGCATCCTCAATCTGGCGGTCGGCGCCGTGCTGTTTTCGACGCTGGCGGTCGGGTGCGTCACTCGGTGGCTGGCGCCGGGGCTGCCGTGGTCCGTATGTTTCGCTCTTGGCGCGATCCTCGCGCCACCGGATGCGGTGGCGGCGAAAAGCGTTCTTGAGCGGGTTCGTCTGCCGGAGCGGCTCTCCACATTGCTGGAGGGCGAGAGCTTGCTGAACGACGCCAGCAGTATCGTGGTTTACCGCGTGGCCATTGCGGCGTTTCTGACCGGCACGTTTTCGATAACCCGCGCAACCACGATGTTTGGCGTTTTGTCAGTAGGTGGCGTCGCACTGGGCCTTGCTCTGGGGTGGGCCGCAGTATTCCTCATCCGTCGGATCGGAAATGCGACCGTCGTCATCTGTCTGACGCTGCTGTTGCCATGGGTGGGGTACGTGACCGGCGAACGTCTGGGGGTTTCAGGCGTCATGGCGACGGTGACGATGGGCTTGTTGTTTGGCTGGCACCAGCACGAGGTGTTTCCTGCCAAGACGCGACGCAGCGCTGATGCGTTCTGGGAAGTTCTGACGTTCCTTCTGGAAGCTTTGATCTTCGTGATGATCGGCTTGTCGCTGCATAGTATCGCTCCGCTTGACCACGAAATTTTTCCGACCACCGGGCGTCTGGTCGGCGGCGTCGCGGGCGTGGTTCTGGCGACCATTGTCGTGCGTTTCATATGGGCCTACGGCGCCACCGCAGTGGATTGGACGCGGGCCGCTCTTCGCGGAATCCCGCACCGCAAGGGTCGATGGGGCGAGGCGGCGATACTGGGGTGGGCCGGGATGCGTGGGGTGGTCAGTCTGGCGGTTGCGCTGTCAACGCCGGAAGATATGCCGGGACGTAACTTCGTTTTATTGACGACTTTCACCCTTATTCTTGTGACTGTTGTGGTGCAGGGCGGCACGCTGTCGACGTTGATCCGCTGGACCGGCGTAGGTGAGGGCGGCGAAGAGGCTGACGGCTTTCTGCTGACGGAACATGAGGCGCGTGCGCGCATGGCGACGGCCCAACGCGAAGCCATAGAAAAACTTGCCGTCAACGAAGCGGGCGAAGTACTGCACCCCCGTCTGCTGGAGCAGTACAGGTTTCGTGAAGGCGCCGCCACCCGGTATAGCCGCGATCCAGGCGGTTTGAAGAATGACCGGGATGCGCATTACGCAGCGCTTAAAGGGACTATTGTCGCCGGTCGGTCCGAAATTTTGAGACTGCACCGTGCGGGGAAAATTCACGACCATGTCCTGAGGCGTCTGGAAACGGAATTGGATCTGCAGCAACTCGCGCTGGAGACTTAGGGAAATAGTGTTTCTGTGATATGGTCTGTGAAATATTTTTATATATAAGCTATTTTTGCGTTTTATTGTTTGCGGTCGAGATGGCGTCGTGTGTGCCTGCCAGCCGTAAAATGTAATTGGGGTGAGGCGCCCTGACGATGCGATAAACAAATAAAATTTTTGAGCATAGATTGGCATTCACATAGAGGCGCCGTCCTGATGCCTGAACGGTCGTCAGTGTGGGGCCGTTTTATAAACCTCCGTAGAGCGCCGGGCAGGAAATGTTCGCCGTTCCGCCTGCTGCGCACATGGCCAAAAGCCTTCAGGAGCGCGTAAAGCATTCTGGTATTCGCGCCAGCGCCAGAAGCCCTTCGATGTCTATATGCGCGGCAACATGCTCGGCTAGCGAATCAAGAGATTGTTCTAATGCTGTATCAAGGCTTTTCTTATCTATCGAGCTTGCCCCTGCGCGCTTGCGGTGGGGAGCAAGAAGTCCAAGGACGGCGTCGCGGGCTTTTTCGTCGTCGAACAGGCCATGCATGCAGACGCCCATGACGTTGCCGGAGGCGGAGACGGCTCCCTCTCCGGGTTTTGACGGGGCGCTGACGATACGTGCGAACGGCCGCGTACAGTCCGGTCCGGCAGTGAGGCCGATGTGATTTTGGCTAGCGTCGAATTCGATGGTTTTAGATGGAAAGGCGAAACGGGCCGGTTCGCGATTTTTGCGCCGGTGCACGATCGTCGCCACGTCCAGCAGGCCAAGTCCCGTCACCGTTACCGGCGGTCCGTCGACGCCATAGGGGTCAGCGATGCTATGGCCCAGCATCTGATAACCCTCGTTCAGGCCGAGAACGCGGCCGCCGCGCCGCACATGCCCGATTATGTCAATGCTCCAGCCTTCGGAGCGTAACGCAGTAAGGCCGGTGATGACGGAGGTCGAGCCGGGAAGAATAATAACATCGCAAAGGGGAAGCGGACGTCCTGGCGAAATGAATGTCAGGTGTAGACCCGGGGCGTCCAGTATTGGATCGAAATCCTCTTTCAGCCTGTCCGTCGCAGGCGGCAGCGGAACGACGATGTGCACGTCGCTTCCGTCGCTGCGGCGGGTTTCGTCTTGCCGCAGGGGGGAGGTGAATAATTGAGTCGCTTCGTAAACAGATTTGTTCGATGAAGGGCAAATCAGGGGGGCCACACCCAGAGAGCCCCAGCCTGTGAACGCGCAGATCGCATCCATTGAGGGCGTAAATTTTTCCGAATTACGTAAAACGCTGTTGACGATCACGCCTTTGACCCGCGCCTCATCATGCCGAGACATAATCGTGTGCGTTCCGATGAGGCTCGCAATAGCGCTTCCGCTTCCGCGCGAAGCTTCGGTCACCATAACCACGTCCACGCCTGCGGCTTGCGCGAAACCCATATTGGCGATGTCCCGATCCCGCTGGGCCACGTCGCCAACGGCTCCCTCGCCGTCGACAAGCACGATGTCAGCGTCCTCAGCGACAGCGCGAAAACTGCGGAGAATTGTCGGCATAAGATCGGACCGGTCGATCTGGCGGTCGTCTCCGTTCAAAGCCTCGCTCCGACGCCCATGTATCAGGATATCTGTATGCGACCGCGTGGCGTCATGCGATTTTTCGTGGCGTTGAAAAATCACGGGGCTCATATCCGTAACCGGCGCGACGCCACAGGCGATTGCTTGCATAAACTGGGCGCGCGCGACTTTCCTGTTGTCGGAAATCAACAGAGGGTCGGTACAAGTCGCTTGCGCCGCGAACGGTCGTACACGCAGGCCTCGGCGGGTTAAGACACGTGCAATGCCCGCCAGAAGTGTCGATTTTCCGACGCTGCAGCCAGTCCCCTGCAGCATAAGCGCTAAAGCAACCAGACCGGCGTCCCTTTCAGTTCAAGGCAGCATACGCGCGACCGGCGCCGAGAAGGCTGATCACGCCGACTTCAGTATATTTACTTTTTTATATAATTCCATTTTTTTATATAGTCGCGTTGAGCGGAATCTACGAAACCGGTGCGGTTCGTATAGTCCCACGGGGACAGGGCTACTCACGTTTGTTGATTGACGCGCAGGGAGATGCGTTATGCCACGGACAGACAATATGTGGGTATGGAAGGGCCGAGGTTAAAAATTCTGATAGAACCCTGAGGCTGCGACGGGTCAAAGAGCTTTGGTTCACGACCGACTGCCAAAGCGGTCAATATCCGCAACGGCCCCCCATGTGAGATAACGCAAATCGGGTCTGGGGCTGATGAGACGTCGTTCCAGAAGTTGGTGACGCGCTGAAGCAGGCTGGCTCCGGTTTCACCATTGGGAGGTGAAAAAGTTACGGGGTCGCGGTTCCAGAGTTCCAATGCCGCATGTTCTACGTCGTTCCAACTCCTGGCCTCCCACTCGCCGAAATCGTATTCGGATAGCCTGGCGTCGATATGTGGGGGCTGTTTGCGATTCGACATAATCCGACGGGCCACGGTCGAGCATCTCGTCGCCGGTGAGGAGTAAACAGTCAGGCATGACGTCGCGTGCATCACTGTGGACAGACCGTCCGCAAAGGACTCCCAACCCGGCAGAAGTTCAACATCGGTTCGCCCGTAACAGATGCCCGGTCGGATATTTACATGCGGATGCCGAGCGAGAATTATCGGAGGCATCTCATTCTTCTTTGTATCTGTAGGTATTTATACTGAATGCGAAGCGAACGGGTCTTCGTCATAAGCGGGTTCTCTGCGAGGGAATGATCCTTTTGACCACCAATAGGCTGGGCATGCAGCCTATATAGAAGGTTGTGGAGATCAAGTTTATTTCGCTATTTAGCGGACATTATATCAGCATCTTCGTTTGCGGCGCAAAAATCGCATTTGGTGTAAACCAACACCGGCGGCCTCAAATTTATTTCGATAAATACACTTGAATTGCAAGAGGTTGATATATTTTGATAGAATTAATATTTGTGATTGCACGAGTAATTGGGAAATATATCAGGAGTTGAGGTAAGATTCACAGTTGCTTTCGCTCGTGGGCTTATTTGTGGCGATCATGTAGGTTCGCCGCGTTAAAGGTATGAGAAAAAAGTTCTCCAGCCTTTACATTTGAATTTGTTAGTGACTCTTTCTCGTGCGAAATCAACCAAGATGGTTGTGATTAATATTGCGAGAAGAAAAATGATTTTTTGCATTGTTTTCTGATTGCCGAATCTAAATTATTTGAGTTGCAAGAATATTTTTATTATCATCAGGAGTGAATTTTATACAGGGTCGGCTCATAAGTTCAGATAATCAAGTATGACGACGGAAATTTAAATTTTCGTCGTCATATATAATGCCGGACAACGCCGCGTCGTGATCCGGTCTTCGTCAAAAATAGGAGTTTAGAACTGAGCGGAAATCGTTCCGAAGAATTGACGAGGAGCCGCGACATAGAGGTTGGCGTTGTCGTCACCGGACACGGACGCCGCTCCGTAGACGCCACCGATATAATTCTTGTCAAAGAGATTGGTAATGCCGAACGAGGCTTTCATCTCCTTCGCAAAGCCAATTTTGCCGAAATTGTAGGAGAGATTAAGGTTCGACGTCCAGTAAGCCGGGATGTGTTCGTCGTTCAGATAAGTCATCGGCCGGGCGCCAGTGTAAGTTGCATTGAAGTTGAAAGTCGCGCGCCGCCATGTGTAGGTCAGGTTCGCTTTGTACATAAATTTCGGATAGTAAACCTGATGTTTCCCTTTGATGCTTACGGTTGTTCCGTTATAAGGAAGAGCTTTGTCTTCGTAAGTTGCGTTATTCCAACTGAAGCTGTTGGTTATTTCGAGTCCCGGAACAGGGCGGATTGCCGCAAGAACATCGGCGCCATTCATGGTCTCTCGTCCGACGTTGATATAAGATGAATAGGTATTGTTTGAGGGGCCGGCGGTGATCGCTGCAAGACGGTTGTAATAGTCCGTGTGGTAGAAATCAGCGCTTGCGCTGAAAAAGTCCGAATTATAACGATAACCGACGACGTAGTTCCAGGTTCTTTCGGGACGAAGCGTCTTTTTATTTTCATTAAAAACTGATTGCGCAGGGTCGCTGGATGAGCCGAGACCGCCCCACGCCGTCCCGCTGCTGCTTTGTTGGCCGTAATCATATGTCCGCATATTTTCTGCAATGTCCCAATAAATTTCATGATTCTTCAGGAAATGATAATCCCAGTTGAAATGCGGAAGAAAGGCGTTTGAAGCGGTAAGGCTGCCCGAAGCGGGGTGGGAGTAATAAGTGCCCCAGGTTGACGCAAGCGCAGATGTGGCGTCGTAGCTGGTGCCGCCATGCGTTGTCTGGGTTATGAAACGGAAACCTCCAGTAATTGTCATGTTTTTTAGGATATGCCACGTGTCCTGAAGGAAAAACTGGAACGTATTCGTGTTGAATGAATCCGCGTACCAAGTGGTGGCCTGAGAAGCGTAATAGTCGCTTTTTGAGTTATGCGCCGAATCCACGCCGTCTTCATACAGACGCATCGGGTAATTGAAAGTATCGTTTTCATACCAGAAGCCGGTCTGGATATCATTGTTTTTCAAAGATATAGTGAAATTCTGAGTGAATCCGATGCGGCGTACGTCCGGGTGCCCCGCTTCGTCAGCCATCAAAACTCCTGAGGAAGGAGACGTCAGGAAAGGGTTGGTTCCCTGATATACGCCGTTGGAGACATGTGCATAGGCAATGGTGCGTGATGTGATGTTGTGGGTAAGTCGAAACTCGCCCGTAATCGCAGACAGGTAGTTGCGTTGCTCTTGCGTGCCGTCGTAGGCGAAATCGCCCACCTCGTCATTTGTAAGGCCGGTCAGTCCCGCAGGAACGCCGCCGTTTTGCGCATAGTACGCGTATTCCTTCGCCAGGGCGTAGTTGGGCTTCAGGTAGGTCGCGTTACGGCCCAGTCTCCGCCACATATTTTTGGTCAAGCCCATGTAATTATACTGGTCAAAATTCGAATAATCGAAAATCGCCGTAATTTTTCCGTGTTCTCCAACGGGTTGTACAAGTTTGAAATTAGCCTGGTGTTCTTGCTGGTCTCCATAACCTTTCCAAAGGTCTTGAGCCGTGCGCGCATAAGCTGCGTAGAATTTCGTCCCTGAAGAGTTCAAGACGCCGCTATCGACACGAGCGAATGTCCGGAAGGCGTGATAGCTGCCAAAAGTCTGACTTACTCGTCCGCCAGCCTTGTCTTCAGGGTCTGAGGATGTGAACGTAATTGCGCCGCCTAGCGTCTGGGCTGAAGGGACGTCGAGGGCGCCCGCGCCCTGCGACATACTCATGCTCATGACGTTTTCCTGAATTTCCATCTGGTCGACGCCAAGGCCGTTCCAGTTGTGGAAGCCCTGGCCGCCCATGGGAATTCCGTCGAGCGCGACGCCAAGTTGGCTTTGGTTGAATCCGCGCACGTAAAGTGTGTTCGCGACTGTATCGAGACCGAAGGCGTCATCAGAGGCAAAATTTGCGCCGGGTGTCGTTAATGAAAGAATTTGCATGGGACTGGTGCCGGCGACGAAGTGATCCATCGTTTGCCGCGACACCATTTCAACTGCGCCGTGGGAGCGAATTCGGCGGGCCGAAACTGAAAGCGTTTCTGGAGAGGAGGGGGCCTGCTTTTTGTGAGCAGCGTGCGGCTGGGCAGGGGGTAATCTTGCGGTCGGGTTGCTGGCGGACGCGCTTGTCGACGACGTGTGTCGGACATTTCGATGATGCTTGGATGATTGAGTAGTTGTGGACGAAGGCCTGACAGGCGAGGCGTCTGCCAGATTCAAGGTGAACGAGGAACAACCCAGCAGCAACGCAAGCTGCGAGGGGCGCCCCAGAGCCTTCGCTATGGTTTTGCGCATAACAATAAATCCTATGTGTTACATACTAAGGATACTGCCCAGTGTTTTGGTCAGACCTTATCGGTGGAGCAGCTATTTGCGGAGAGCTGCTGTCCTGACAAGGGGAAAGACTGTCGTATATTGTTCGGTGCAGCCCTATTAAGTGTTATGTCGTGCAATGTGTCATATCAGCAACATAAGATGCTCGATATTTGGTATTTATAGGTATCATTTTTTGAATAAGTTAATATTCGAAATAAGATATTTGAATGTTTCTTGTTGAAACATTTATATAAAATGCGACCGAATTCGTGTGTTTTTTTAACGAAGTAAATGTAAATTACATTTATTATAAACTCAAATAAAAAGTGAAAATACAACATGAAATAGAATATTTTTAATTTTGAGCGTTTTATGTAAATTATTTGATTTTGCGTACTGATGATGTTTTTCATTCAGAAATTTTAGGTAGACGACGAAAATTAATTCAGTAATTTCGAGAAGGATAATTATAATAGATCAATATTTTTTCTATATGTATCGTGATTTGAGTGGCGGATACTCTGGTTAACGAAGGCGTTGATCGTGCGCCTTCAGTTTTTTCGAGGTAATAAAATAGACGCTTCATGGCGACGAGGCTGTTTTCGCCAAGTTAGATGATGCATGTGGCCTGATGCGCAATGAGGTTGCAATATTCTCTCACACGCCATGTCGGGAAACGGCGGAAGTTTTGTGTAGATGTCGGACTGTTTCTTCGTAGGGCTCGAAAAGGTGGGAGTGGAGTTCGTCGCGGCTGATATGCCCAACGCGAACCGCCTCACGGTCAGCGTCATGGCTCTGGTGGCGCAGCAAGAGCGTGAAGCGATCTCAGCACGCGCCAACGCGGCTCTGGCGTTGCAAGAGCCAATGGACAGAAACTCGACAGGTATAGCTTATTAAGCCCACAAAGCTGTCCGAACAGACGGGGCCACCTCAACAGACACGATGCCTCCGGTCATGCCTGGAAGAACAGACAGGTAGGAAGCCGTGAGGTCGAGCTCAACGACCACATCGCCATCAATTGTGATCTGCTTGCGTTCTTCTCCCGGTACGTCCTGGAAATTATCCTCACCACCAAGGGCATAAATGCGCCCGCTAATATCCGGAGAGGGACCAAGCTGCATCTGAAGGGCCGGCGGCAGGCGCTTCTTGATATCGTTGTGGGCGACCTTCCCGTGCAGCATTGATGGAAAGCCGTTAAACACCGGCAGATCATCACCTTTCAACGCTTCAGCGGCATCTGACCGCACCGACCGCCAATCTCCTGAGTGCATCTCACTTGTGCAATCACCCTTCGCGACGTGCTCAGGTGTGACGCTAGAGGTGTGACGCACGGCTACAGACCCTGTGACGCTAAGGTTCGTAAGTTACTGATTTTAATGAGATATTTCTCTGTGGTGCGAGCTGCGGGACTCGAACCCTCACGCCTTACAAAGCACCAAGCAGACAACAACTGAAAATGAACGACAATTTCAGCCGTTACCGTCCTTCGAGGTTGGTAATCCCGCACAACCTGCGGGCAACCCGGTGGAGCAGTCAAGCTTTGCGAAAGGAATTGCTCTCAGGTCGGAGAATGAAGTAGACACATTGTATAAACTTTTCGCTTTGGAGGCTCCTATGCAGGGTATCGTCAGAAAATGGGGAAACAGCGCTGCTGTCCGTCTGCCTGCCTCTGTGCTGGAGGCTGTCAGTCTAAAGGTTGATCAGGCTGTTGACGTTCGCGAAGAAGACGGACGGATTATCATCGAGCCTGTTCGTGCTGCCGTTCTCAGTCTGGAGGCCTTGGTGTCTGGCATTACGGAGGACAATCGACATGAAGAAGCCAGCTACGGACCTGCTGTGGGTGGTGAAGTCTGGTGAGCGGAAAGAGTAAGGCCTCTTGGGTTCCAGATTGCGGAGAGATTGTCTGGCTTGAGTTTGACCCACAGGCGGGAAGGGAGCAGGCGGGGCACCGTCCTGCTGTTGTACTCAGCCCTGCCAGCTACAACGCCAAGGCAGGCATGATGCTGTGTTGTCCGACGACTACGAAAATCAAGGCCTATCCGTTTGAAGTCGCCATTGCGGGCAAGACGGCGAGTGTCGCTTTGTCTGACCAGGTCAGAAGCCTTGATTGGCGTGTTCGGAATGCGAAGCTCAAGGGGAAGGTGACGCCGGAAGAACTGGAAGCCATCCGTCAACGTGTTCGGCTTTTGCTCGGCTGAGAAGCCCAGAGTTTTTCAAGAGTTTTGAAGGCGAAAGAACGCGGGAGCCAGCAGTGTTCAATGGCTACCCATTGCGCAGCAGGCAAGGGGGAATGCTTCCCCCGTTGACCCCCTTGTCCCTTTTAAAATCCGTCCCCTTAGGGGGAAACCGGTCAGGCTGCTTTGGAGTGCCGAGCCAACGTTTCCTGCCGTTCATTCAACTGCGTGTGGCGGCCGCTATGCGCCAGTGTCGATCACATAGCGGTGTCCGGAACCTTATAATTACTGACTGTCAGTTTTCCGCGCACCTCAACCGCTACTGCCTGCTCGAGATGCTTTCTGCTACGACTTAGTCGTTGTTCGCGGGTTAGAGAGCCAGCTTCGAGTGATGGTTGATATTCGGGGGTTTTCTATTTCCTGATGCGACTCATCTGTCAATCTGCCGGATGTCGACCGACGAGATGAACCAACCACTTCCATGTTGCAAAGTCGTGTGGCCGGGATAATGTTGCGTCGACGGTAGGAGGGCAACTTGGGTTATACTGTTTTCTCGGTTGGAGGACTTGCACAGGTTGTTCGTGCTGGAGATTCACGGCGCTTCAAAATCGATCTCAAGAATGACCGAAACGCCATCATAGCTGACGCCTCAGTAAATGCGCTTGCGGGGGAGATAAAGCTTAATACCTTCCACACGACCAGTCTCAGGGGGCATTTGTGCGTTTCCTATAGCGACTATAGTAGCGCACTCGTTTTGCGCTCGGTTGCCAGGCATCTCAAACGTCGTCTGCGGGTGAGGATGCCAGACCGAAGTCAAGCCGTACGTGGCGTAATAACCTCTCTACTCGACGCTACGCCGATGACAGTTATACGTTGCGACATAAAATCCTTCTATGAAACGATACCGGTGGCGCCGGTGCGTGAAAAACTGCTGTACGATACAGCTAGTTCGGCACTTGTTCGCGATTATCTCCGGCAGTATTTTGATTGCCACTGCGCGAGCAGTACTTGTGGCCTACCACGGGGCGCAGGGCTAAGCGCGATTCTTGCGGAACTCGCTATCAGACCTTTCGATGAACGGGTCCGTGCTATCCGTGGTGTATATCGTCTCTTCCGGTACGCCGACGATATTATTGTTTTCGCCAGCGGCCCTCCCGAGCCGATAATGTCCCAGATGAAGGCAGCTCTACCGAAGGGCATGCGCTTCAATAAGTCCAAGTCATTCTTGGTGGACCTTAACGCTGGCCCGCTCGGCAAAGGCCAGCCGGAAAGACCGCGAAAGGAAATAGAATACCTAGGTTATCTTTTTTCCGTTGAGGATGCGAGTGGGAATAGCCGTAGTAGAAAGCTGAGCGTAACGATTGCACCAAAAAAAATAAAACGTCTTAAGAGTAAAATTATTCTTTCCTTGCACGATTATGCCCGTTCATACGACTACAAACTACTATTTGATAGGATGAGTTTTATATCTAGTAACTATATGGTTAAAAAGACAGGGCATACTTTAACAAGCGGAATTGACCACATAAAGTCTGGAATATTTTACAACTATCCTTTATGCGGGCAGTATAGAGTAAATAGTCGATCGGAGCTTATACGGACGGCTACTAACTTACATGAACTCAAAGCCCTTGATGGCATGTTTCGGTCTCTCGTTACCGGAAGGCGTAGTGAGTTCAAGCCACATTTAAGGGATCACGCGCCCCCTGGATTTTGTGAACGGCTTCTAAGTCTATCTTTTTCAAAGGGGTATACCGAAAAGATGTTAATCAGAGTTACGCCTTCGCGAGTGGCAGAAATCAAACGGGCTTGGCGGAATGTTTAATGGTGCCAAACGGCGGGCAAAAACGCGTGCGATACTAACTGATACGCTACCGTATGAGGTGCCCGTGATCTTCTCCAACGATCGCCGATATGCGGCGATTGTTGCCGAGGATAAGCCCGAGCACACACGACGCAATGAGATAGTGCGGCGTATTGTAGGATGTAGTGATACTACTACAAAGCCTTACAGCTATAGCATTGTGAAAGACGGGAAACGATTTACAACCCTTGGTATCATACACCCCGGTACCCAACTCAGAATTGCTGCATTCTATGATACCTTCTCGCAAGCCATGCTTGCTGTATGTCAAAATTCCGGTTTTTCATTAAGACGCCCGCTGGCAGAAACTCCGCTTTTCTCAGAAGCAGAACTGTCGGGCGAGACGACTTTCCGACTGGGAATACCGCATACTGATCCTGATGAGGGCGATATTGACCTCAGTCACCTCTCTTCTTTCTTCTCCTATTCGAAATACAACTTACTTGGGAAATTTATTGAATCCGAAGAGTTCAGAAGACTGGAAAAGAGATTCCGTTTTATGAAGTCTCTGGATGTGTCCAAATGCTTTTTTAATATTTACACACACAGTGTGTCTTGGGCGATAAAGGGCAAGGACATCGCCAAAGCTACGAAGTCCGCTTTCTCATTTGAGTCGGAACTCGATTCGTTGATGCAGGCCGCCAACTATGGAGAAACAAACGGTATCATCGTTGGTCCGGAGTTCTCTCGAATATTCGCCGAGATTATATTTCAGGATATTGATCGAAAAGTCGAACATGCGTTACTGCCAAAGTTTAACAACAGAGACTATGCAATCAGGCGTTATGTTGATGATTTTTTCATTTTCGCAAACTCAGAAGACGAAACGGAAACGATCGAAAGGATAATATCCGACGTCCTTGAAAAATATAAACTATTCCTTAATAGTGGGAAGTCAACTGTGTCTTCTCGACCGTTCATTTCTCCTATTTCTTTGGCGAGAACAGATATCGGGAGCATTATAAACGACATTTACAATATAGCCGACGATATTGCGAACGCACCTGATCCATCGGCGATGGCATCGAAGGCTCGCGCGCTTAAAACACGAGCGTCAGACATAAGACAGGCGTGTGCCCGACAGGGAGTGGCTATTCACGTTGTGAGCGGGTGGCTTCTGGCAAACCTCCGGAATGTATTGGCAAAATTAGTGCGTCATGGATCAAGTCGCAGCCAAGAATATTCGTCCGCCTTGTATAAAGTTATCTCTACGGTGCTAGATGTAATATTTTACATATGCGCGGTGGATCTCCGTGTTCGGTCTACATATAGCTTATGTCAATGCTTATCAATTATTCCTTTAATTATGAGTTATGCTGCGGGCGACATCGCAGATAGAATTATGCATCTAATTTCGGAGGAGCTGCCTATTCTAATAAGGAATGCCTTGGCACCCGGAATGGACCAGTCGGGTGGGGTGGAAATAGCTAATCTACTAATTACAGGGCGTCATTACTTAGGGCCAGATTTTTTGCGCAACGATGTCGCCAAGTATGCTTTGAAGCGCATGGTCTCTGATCCCGGCCTTTCGTATTTTCGATACATTGCCGCTAAGTTTTGCATGCTAAATGATGCGAGATATGAGACGCAACTTGCGGAATTAAATCGGAAAGCAATGCAATTTATTGGTGACGGCCTGAGCAGAATTAAGCTTGAAGCCGAAGCTTACTTAATTTTCTGCGATATTCTTAGCGCCCCAGATATAAGTATTCGCGAAAAAGCCAAAATATTTAAAGATCGATTCGGTGGCAACCCATCAAACGATCTTTTAAAGTCCGTATTTGACACCATCGGTTTCGTAGATTGGACCGGAGTTGCGATTCAGCACACTCTTGAGCGGAAGGCCTTGCGTCCGGTTTACACTTGGTCTTAAAGGATAGCGGAACCGTCCTCTTGCCGAAGATATCGTCATGGCAGGGCGTGCCTTGTTGTGAAGTGATTACGCTACCAGACGTGCTTGGTATGCCAGATACAAACGGATAGCGGGCGGGCGTGGTTGCCATTGTGGCTTTGCGTTCGCACACACATAACGGCGTGGGCGGTTCCACCATTCGTAATCAGACTACTTCGCGCTATTTTCATACGAAAATGGTCTATCTTATCGTGCGTATTCGCGAGGGCCTGAGAGTTATTTAGTGTAGAGAGCCCCTCAATAACTCGCGAGTTACGCTCGCCCTGTCGAATGAGCGCCCGATGAGAGAGCGGTATGGCTGGAACTGAGCAGGGGAGTCGACTGACCGGTTACCCCGGGCAAATATCCGAAACCCGCCAGCCAGAAACCGGTCAACCTCACCCGCAAGAAATAGTGCTCCTCATGTCCGCTATGCGAAGAATTGTTCATAGGCGCGCACGTCTCAAGAGGAGGCGGAAGCAGTCATCAGAGATGGCTGATTTTTTCTCTTGTTTAGGGGGTCAACGGGGGAGGTGCTCCCCCTTGCCAGATGCTCG
Source organism: Acetobacter nitrogenifigens DSM 23921 = NBRC 105050 (assembly GCF_000429165.1). GTDB lineage: Bacteria > Pseudomonadota > Alphaproteobacteria > Acetobacterales > Acetobacteraceae > Acetobacter > Acetobacter nitrogenifigens. The sequence continues at coordinate 55,097 of NZ_KE386853.1, forward strand.
GTGGGTAGCCATTGAGCACTGCTGGCTCCCGCCTAACTCCAGCCTTTTCTGAAAAGTTCGTCGGGATAGGCAATGGCCTCGATGGTCTGTTTGAGATTGGCCGTCGTGATGCCGCTCAGATAGGTCGAAGTGCCTTGGCTCTTATGCGTCGCCTCGTGGCCCAAAAGCCTATCAATCCAGATTTCGCGAATATCCGCTGAAGCGTTTCGCAATTGCGTGGAGACGCTGTGTCGAAACGAATGGAATGTAATCTCAGCAGGAAGTCCAAGGCGGGTTTTCATGGTCGAGAAGGACCGCCCGAAGATTGTCCCTCGAACACCGTCCTTCGACGTATTGAGGCCGGGAATGAGATAGGGGCCGTCCGTGGTGTCTTTCAGGGTGAGAAGTCCCGCTTCAATGAGTTTGGAGTGAATAGGGACAATCCGTGTTCCGGCGTCTGTTTTGGGTGACCATCCGCTGTCTGTGTGCGGCTGGATGACAAAGCAGGGAATACCGTCAATCGTTTGGAGGTCTTCTTTTCTCAAATGAGAGATTTCCCCAAGTCTCAGACCTGAGTAAGCCCCTATCATCGTGACAAGCCGGAATGTGCTTTCTGGGACAGAGCTACGAGGCCAGCCTCCTGTCATGAGGGTGTACAGCTCCTGAGTGCTCCACCCCCTGCGGATGGTCTTGGAGCCATTCTCAAAGCTCCATCCGGTCCATGGGTTCTTCTTCACCAGTTCCCGTTGCAGTAACTGGTTCCACAGAGCTGAGAGCCGCATCATGTGGTTTTTCACGCTCTTGCCGCTCAGGGTGGGGCGTTCGTCTTCTCTGGCACGGTCTGCCTCCTCTGCGAGTGTGAGACTGCTTTTCCGCTTTCCCAGAGACGCAGGCAGGGAAAACAGCAAATCCCGGAAGGCTCCGGCCTTCTCACCGCCAATGATGGAGACAGGCGCATCACCAAAGGCTTGCAGAAACAGTTCCACGGCGCGCTGGGTGGCTTTTTTGGTATCGGCGCTAGCGTGTGGGTTTTCCAGCACAAACCGCGTCAGAGCCTCAGACAGGAGCAAGGGCTGAGGATTGGAGGTCGTAGCGACTGCCGAAGCCTTCCGCATGTTCTGCGGTCGTGGTCTCCGTCTTGAGACGGGCACAGGTATCGCTTCAATGCCTATCGGGGCTTCGAGTAGGCGATGCAGGTCTTTCAGTGCGTCCCGCACGTGCGGGACAGTTTGTCGCTCCTGTCCCTCAGCCAAAGCCCGAGAGGTCTCGTCAAAGAGTTCGGTTGTTCTCGCATGAAGCAAAGAGGCCCGTTTGCGGGCTTCACTCTGATAGCCTGTTTTTAAAGAAACCCAGATTTCCCGCTGGTTCAGCGTAGGGCGGAGTGCTGGCGGTACGATTCGGCGGAAGTGATAGGTGGTGCCGCGAATACGGAGCATGAGATGTCCTTCGATGGGGAAGGACGGTGGAGCAAAGACAACCTTTGCCCCATTCAGGCTGAAAAACCGTTCATTTCCGGGAAGTCTGTGGTGCGAGCTGCGGGACTCGAACCCGCACGTTCTTACGAACTCGAGATTTTAAGTCTCGTGCGTCTACCATTCCGCCAAGCTCGCGCGGGGGCGAAGGCCTTCTAGCACGCGTAATCGTCGGCGTGAATGAGGCGATGCTGCTGATGATGCGCGTTTTATTTCGACTCAGACCCCGCACCTGCTCGCATGAGGGACGGTCCATGGGCTCTCAACCAATTCTCGGCCTTACGGCGGTACGGGGTCAGCGTGTCCACCAGAGTCCAGAAGGCCTGACTGTGATTGAGGTGTCGCAAATGGGCGAGTTCGTGGAGAATAACGTACTCCTGAACCATCGTCGGCGCCATGACGAGCCGCCAGGAAAGCATCACGCGCCCGTCGGCGGAGCAGCTTCCCCAGCGGCTGGACGTGTCGCGAATGGCTACGCGACGCGGAGAAAGGCCGGTACGCACAGCGTGTTCCCCCAGGCGAAGCGACAGGCGCTGCGCCCCGATCTGCCGCATGAAGTCCGAAACTCGCCTCTGGAGGAACGCCAGATCGCCGCTGACGCGCAGTTCGCCTTCCTCCAGCCATGCTCCGCCGCGTCCTTCGGGATCGTGCCGGATAAGATGGGGCTCGCCATCTATAGGAACGGGAGCGCCGACCTCGAAACGTACAGGGGCGGCAGTGCGCTCGAGTTGCCGCTGCACCCAGCCTGCATGATCGCGCAACATGGCCACGCCGGTTTCCAGTCGCGTCGTGGCTGGAAGCGTCAACACCACCCCGCCGCCGCGCGGATCAAGGCGCAGAGATATCCGGCGTGCCCGGTCGGAGCGGCGGAGGCGCACGCCGACCGGACCGTCCGGCAGCATTAATTGCTTGGTGGCGACGATGTCGGCGATGCTCTGCGACGACGGAGAAGGGATGGACGGTATCGCTTCGCGCTGCGACAGCGCGGTGCCAGGGCGCGCGCCGTTCCGCTCATCCGGACGACGCGACGGGCTCACAGACGGTTTCTTCCGTTCGGGTTTCGCTGGTTGCCGCGTGCGCCATTTTGGGCGCCGACCGTAGGGTCTTCCCCCGGCCACTTCACAATGTACCGTTCGAACTCCACAGCTTCTCGCTCGCTGATACAACGCCCTGACGCAGACACGCCCGCTTCGGCGACGCTTTCAGCGCGCCCGCTGACCAGCGGGTGCCACTGGGGTAGCGGACTCCCGTCGGCCAACAGGCGGTAGGCGCAGGTCGGCGGAAGCCAGTCGATATCGCCAAGCATGTCCGGGGTTAGCGTTACGCAATCCGGCACCTTTCGTCGTCGCGTCTTGTATTCCGTGCATTGGCACGTCTTCAGGTCCAGCAGGCGGCAGGCGACGGAGGTGAAGTGCAGCGACTCATCATCTTCATCGCGCAACTTGTGCAGGCAGCAACGACCGCAGCCATCGCAAAGCGACTCCCACTCATCGGGAGTCATGTCTTGCAATTTCTTGGCTATCCAGAACGGGGGCGCTTTATTCATGGCGGTATGATAGCCTTTTTCAAAGGCGAGTAGAAAGAGTTTCGGTTTTATCAACAGCGATTGCCCTGTCGGCGCGCCGAAGTCTGCCTGCACGGAAGAGGCCGCTTATGCACGACTTATCGCGAGCGGGCGGATCATGAAGGACGCCACGGCTGCCGCGTTGACCGCCATAGCGCGTCTTTTTTGAAACCAACTTTCTTGAGGCGTTGGCCTATGCGCTCTCCCGGCCTGCTGACTGGCCCGAAATGCTCAGGGTCAGCATCGGCCTCAGGAAACGACGCGCCGAAGATCCATTGCAGCAAGGGCTGCGGAAAGCACGAGAATAACGCCCAGCCCGAACAGCAGCCGCCCGCGCAACAGCGGCAGCCAGAGCAAGAGCGCCCGAGCCCGCCAGTCGGCGCCCAGTCCGCGCGCTGTCCGAGCGAGGTCTCCCGGCGCATGCGCCAGAGCTGCAAGAGCCGGCAGCGCCGCAGCCAGACTGATGCACGCGCCTTGCGCCAGTGATCCAAAGACTGCTTCGGCCGGAACATGGGCCTCGTGCAGCCAACCCGGCGTCATGAACGCGAGAAGCAGAGCTGGAATCCAAAACGCGAGCAGCCCGCTCGCCACCCGTTGGCGGCCCGGCGCGGCAAGCCACAATGTGCTGAACAGGGCTGCCGAAAGAGCTGTGACGCCGAGACGGATGGCGAAGAAAAGCGCGGAGTGGCTCATGGAGAAGACGCCCTTCCGGTTCAGCGTTCCGCCAGCCATTGATCAAAACGCGTTTCGATGGCGGGAAGATGATCGCGCCAGAACGCAGAACTGATTGGAAGCGGCGGCGGCGTGTCGTTAACCGGCGCGGATTCGGGAGCCACGTTCGTCGCGACGTCCTTCGTTCCGCTCGATTGGTCGCCGCTCTTTCGCGAGGACCCTGACGTGGCAACAGGATCTGCCGGCAAGGGGGCGCTGGGGTAGCGAATCGCCATTGCCTGAAACTGCTCTGGCGCCGTGGCCCAGTCCTCAAGAGTCTTGCCCTGGTTCGTATTCGTTCCCGAGCCTGCGGGTATGACCCAGTCGTAATCGACCCGAAGTCGGGGAGACCAGAGAATGCCGAACGGACCGGACTTCGATCGGGCGTTCGCGGCCAGAATTTCGGCAGTCGGCGCAGTGCCCATCAGCGCCGCCCCGGAGGTGAGGATGCGCGCAGCTTCCTCTGGCGTGCTCCACCACACGATATAAGGCCGCAACTGGCTGAGGCGCTTGAAAGCGCGTTCCACCCCCTCCGGCGTCGCGAGAGTCGCGTAGATATCGCCGGGAGGGACGCCGTCGGATAGAAGTGCGGCTTCCAGGGTGCCTCGCGGATCACATCGCAGGCCTCGCTTGCCGGGATGACGCGCGACGTCCCAGAAATCGGCCCATGTGGGTGCGGTCTGGAGCTTCGATGCGTCCCATGTCAGCGCCAGATCTACCGAAAGCGCGTGAACGCCGCAGCCGTCGCTTACGCCGGTCGTCTTGTCGCGAGGGGAGTTGCCTGTGTGAAGGAAAAGCCCCTGACCGCACCCGACGGAGAGTGTGGTGTCTTCTATCAAGGCCAAAGACCAGTCGTGCTTGCGCGCACGAAGCCTCTGCCGGAGCTGCGACAGAGTGCCATCCCAGGTCACGACGTCGACGACGGTTCTGGTTTCGCGCGTGAATGGCCGCCACAGCGCCTCAGTCTGTGCAGCTTTCAGTTCTCCCGGCAGGGTCGCGACCACAAGATGCGGCGCCCGTCCGCGAGAGGCGGCGTCGTGCGCGTGACCGACGAGCAGCGCCAGCATGGCGAGAACGGGGGTCGCCGCGCGTCGGGATACAGTGACGCGTGAACGGGCAGGGTTCTTCAAACCGGACAAAGGAAACCTTGGAAAGAACGCGGAACGGGCAGATTAGCGCTGTTTCGTCGTGGACGGAAAGGCCAACGCGCCTCCCGGCCTCCAGGCGAGGCGCGCGGGACGTCCTGCCACGACGCCGGGCGGAAGGGAACCAGGCGGACGATGAACGATCAGGTCCGAGCCGTCCTCAAGCCGAAAACGAAGGCGCAGGACATCGCCCAGATGTGCGATGTCCTGCAGCGTCGCCGGCAGCCCATCGCCGTCGTCCCGTGTCGCGCCACGCGGAAACATCGGCGCTATCTGCGCTGGTCGAACGCAAAGTTCGACCAGATCGCCTTCCCGCAGATCTGGATCGGCCATGGCTTCCGCCACTCCGCCCGCTGCGAGCCGAACCTGCGCGATATCGTCGTCTAGAGACAGGATCAGGCCGATCAGGACGTTTGCGTCCCCCATCGCGGTGGCGACGCGCGCGCAATGTGGGCGTTCGATGAGCGTGCCTGCGTCGGCGAGTTGCAGCAGCGAGCCCTCGGCGACCACGCCTATGCGGTTGGCTCCGGTCAGGGCGTCCGCCCGGTCGCGCGTGATCAGAAGGAGCGTCAGTCCGCGCGCAAGGCGCAGCCGGGCAAGGCGATGATGAAGGTCCCGGCGCGTCTCGCCATCCAGCCCGACGAAAATGTCGTCCAGCACAAGCGCCGAAGGGTTGGATGCAAGCGCGCGGGCGATGGCGGTGCGGATACGCTCTCCGGAGCCCAGCGCCTCCGGACGTCTATCCGCGATGCTCTCCAGGCCGAGCAGGGCGAGCCATTCGCTGGCGCTCCTGCTCGCTTCCGTTGCGGAGGCCCCGCGGGCGCGAGCCGGAAAGGCGACGTTCTCCCGGACGGTAAGAGGAGGAAAAAGCGGATCGCGGCGTCCTACGGTGGCGAGGCCCCGTCGTCCAATCTCGCCCAGGGTGACGTCGACGCTGTTCACAACGATCCGTCCGGCGGCGGGAGAGGTGTGCCCGGCCAGCGTTTCCGCGAGAGGCGCAAGCCCCTGCGGACCGTCGTCGAGATCAAGGAGAGCGACGCATTCGCCAGCACGTAGCACGAGGTCGAGGCGCGGCCCGTTAGACGAGCAGACGAACCCTTCGAGAACCAGCGTCGGGCTGTCGTGGGGCGCTTTCAGCTCAGTTGCGGTATGCGGGGAGATCATGGCGCGCATGGAACCACAGCCGCTCGCCGGAGTTAAGCCCAGCAGGAGCCCGCGCGGGTCGGGTTCGCGTAACGATAGGGGTCAGGTTGGAATGTCCGCCGAGAAAATCAGAAAGGATGCCGAGAGCGCTCTTGAGGCCGCCACGTCTTCCGCGCGTGACGATCTCGAAACAGTGAAGGCTCAGCTGGAACAGTTCGTGCAGCAGCATATTCTGCCGAAACTCAGCGACGCGGCGACCTCCGCTGCGGCGAACGTCAAGGATATCGCGCAGACTCAGAAGAAGAGCGTCGCGACTCAGGTCAGCACACAGCCTCTGTTGTCCATCGGGATTTCGGCGGTCGTGGGGTTTGTCCTGGGGCGCCTCTCGCGCTAAGGTCCGGGCATCGACTACCGGGCGGCGTTCGCGCACGGGTTTCCTGCGTCGAACGCCGTCGTCATGGCCAGCCTGACGGCTGGTCGATGGCGCCGGAGATCACGCTGACGCTCCCGGAACGTCATCGGAAACCAGGAACTCCGGCGGAATTGTCCTGCCGGTCTGACGCGAGGACATCCGGAACACATGCGCATCTTTGAAGTCGGCAAGTCCGCCATGCAGGCGGAGGGGCAGCTCCTTCAACAGAAGGCCATGCGCCTCGGTCGACAGGTGGCGCTATTGCTCGTCGGCGCGGTTCTAGGCTTTTTTTCGCTGATCACCGGCCATGCCCTGCTATGGGCGATTTTCCTGTTCAAATTCGGCTTCGGACCGGTTGGCGCTCCCGCCGCAGTGTTTGGCGTGGATGTGTTTCTGGCGCTGTTTTTCATCTTCCTTGGACGTCGTTCCTATCTGTTGCCGGCGGAAGTGGAGGCGCGGATGAAGCGTGATCGCTCATTGAACGAATTGCGCCAGACCGCAACGCTGACTGCTATGGGCGCGACCGTGACAGGTCCTGTCGCTCGTTTCGCTGGACGTTCGATCTGGGGTTTGGTCTCACGACGTCGCGGGAAGTAACCGATACGGAACGAACGACCACATCGGGTCGATGAGCAAAACGGGCCTTTGGCCCGTTTTTTTTGGGGCTTTTACGTGTTTCGTGAACAGTAAGCGCCTGCATGGCATGTGACCAAACGTGGTGGGATGAGCGCTGTAACAAGTCTCGCTCCATCCCTCGAGGGTGAACTCACCGGCTCGATTTTACCGTGATGCGCATGATCAACATAGGTATCATGCATAAAAAAGATTGCGCATCGCTGCGTTCTTTGGCATCGCTATAATAGTTAGCATACGAACTATTAGCGAGCTTTCTATTGTGATCTCATACGTGAAACATTCAGGGCCATGAGCAACGCGGACGCGGAAACATTGATGCGTCGGGAGTTCGGACAGCAACTGTCGCGTATCGCAACCGCATGGCGGCGAGAGGTCGATCGTGATCTCCGGAGCTATAATCTCACGGACGCGCAGTGGAGGCCGCTGTATTACCTCGGTCAGCTTCCGCCGCCTGTGCGTCAGACTGACCTTGCTCAAGCGCTGTCGGTGGAGGCGCCGTCGCTGGCTCGCGTGCTCGATGTGCTGGAGAAAACGGGTCTCGTAACGCGGGATGTCGATGGCGAGGATCGCCGTTCGAAACACGTGACGCTCACCAGAGCAGGCGCGAACATGGCTGATCGCGTGCGTGACGCGGTCGACGGCGTGGGCGCCCGCTTGCTTGAGGGTGCTTCGACGCAGGCGCTTCAGGATTGTCTCTCGGTTTTCGGACGGGTTCTGGGGGCAGTTCATAATGCGCGGGAGAAACGCGCGCTCGAGGAGGGCGGGGCGACAACGGATCGACGCGATGAGAGCGCTGCTTCTGGCGGCCGGTCGACGCGGGACGCGCGATGACTCGTCGCGCGGCAGCCTCAGGCGCGACGGCTCGAACATGGAGCGAAGCTGGAAAGGCGGTCCCGCTCCGTCGCTGGTTTGGCGCATTGCGATCAGACTGGCGGCAGGAACTGGCGGCCCTAACCCCGACGGCGCTCTATAGCGTTCGGGTCGGGCTCTCGATAGGACTGGCGTTGTGGTTCGCCGCCTTCGTGCAGCTGGGGCAACCTCTGTCGGCCGCGACCACGGTGCTGATCGTCGCGAATCCGTCGCCGGGCGCGCTGGTGTCCAAAAGTGTCTGGCGTATCGTCGGGACGCTGATTGGCGCAGTCCTCGGCGTAGGGCTGATGGCGATCTTTCCTCAACAGCCGTTGCTGTTTTTCGCCGGGCTCTCCCTCGTTATTGGCATCGCATGTTTCGTCGCAACCTTGTTGCGTTTCTTTCGGGCATACGCGGCGGTTCTGTCCGGCTATACGATCATCATTATTGCGTCTGGCGCGTTTTCCAACCCGGACCGGATCTTCATGGGGGCCTTGACGCGCGTTTCGGTCGTCGTGATCGGAATCGTCAGCACGGCCATCGTGTTCCGCCTGACCACGCCGACCGGCCCGGACAATCTTCGGGAGCGAATAGATCGTCTTCTACGAGAGGTTCTGGGGCAGTTTGTCCATCTGGCCCCTCCGCCGGACGCTGGCGGCGGCGCATCGGCGCAAGATGGCGCATCGCGCGACTTTATGTTTCGTGAAATGGATATGAGCGCTTACGGCGCGCGGGCGCGTTTGCTCTCGCAATGCAACGCTATGATCGAGACGATCGAATATGCGTCGTCTGGCGATTACGAAATCGGGCGTCGCGCCAGAGCCTTGCAAGAAGGCGTGGCCCGACTGCTTGGCATGCTGAGCGCCCATCATGCGTCCTGGCGGGCTCTGGCGACCACCGATCAGCATCTGGTCCATCAGGCGCGCGCGATATCGGCGGAACTCATGCGCGCCCTGTGCGCCATGCCGGGCAAGGAGCTGTTGCACGCCGAGAGCGCCGCTGTTCGTGGGCTGCTGGATGATGCGATGACGCAACTGGACGCGCTGGCGTGCGAGGCGCGAGATCTTGAAGGCTTGGCTGCGATCGACAGCGAGCGTGACATCGTCGAACAACTTCGGCGCGTCGTGCTGAATTTGTCCGACAGGGTGTGGCGGGAGCGCCGCGTGCGCCTCGCGGCGCTGCTGGAATGGTCTGCTGCGATTCGTAATGGGTTCCGTGGCGTTCTGGTCACGCTACTCGCGACTTTGAGTTGGTACGTGTTTCGCTGGGACGCCGGGCCGAACATGCTCATCTACGTCATCGCGGCGTCGTGCCTTCTGGCTACCGCGTCTTCTGCGGCGGCAGCCGCGGTCATGCTCGGGTCCGGCACGCTGTTAGCGATCCCCGGCAGTTACGCGTTTCAGGCGCTGCTGCTGCCGCGCGTCGATGGCTTCGTCATGGTGTGGCTCTCACTATTTGTCTGTCTGCTTCCGGGGATATGGATCCAGTTCCACCCGCGATATGCGCTTCGGGGATTCGGCTACGCTGTGTTCTGCAGCAGTATGTGTCAGGTGCAGAATCCGATTCGTTTCAACGACCTGAGTCTGTTGAACAGCTGGGTGGCGTATGCAGTCGGAGTGATTGCGGTTCTTCTGGTGTTCCGGGTGATTCTTCCCACAAACCAGCGGCTGGAGGCGGGGCGCCTGAGCGCCGGTCTGTGCCGGGCTGTAGAAGATATTGCGAAGCAACCTCTGAACCGCCGCCTCGACTGGGTCGGGTGGGAGCAGACGCAGATGCAGCGGGTTCTCCGGATTGCGCAACGCCTTTCGCTTGTCGAGACGTCCGTGCGCGTTTTCCACGTCACGGACGCAGCTTTGACGGCGGTTTCGATTGGGCGCGTGGTGGCCAGACTGCGGAGGCTGATGAATGCGCCGGAAGCCACAGGCGTTCAGACGCAACCGGTGCGCGAGGCGCTTCTGGCGATGCGCGCGCTGCGACAGGATCCCCTGAACGTTTCGTTGGCGTTGCGGCGGCAGGCGCAGCGGCTTCTGGTCGGAACGGGGCAAGGAGCCGGAAATATGGGATCCGCCCGACGCATGGCTGCCTGTCTTTTGCAGATCGCACAACTTGTCGACGTGGCTCCCGGTTTCTTTCATAAGAATGGTCCAATGCAACAGGCTGCCGACCACCCGCGCGCGCACGCTGACTTGCGATTAGCCACTTCGCACTATGCGAGAGCAGCCTGATGCTGACCGAGTTCAACCTGTTCGGCGTGTTTATGGCGCCGATCGTCGTCTACGCACTGGCGGCGTTGCCGGTCACAATGCTTGTCAGATCGTTGTTGTGGTGGACCGGCCTCATGCGCTGGTTCTGGCACCTCGCCCTGTTCGAGGTGGCGCTCTACGTCTGTATTCTTTGCCTGTTGATCTTGTACGTCTGAACGAATTCTTCCGCAGTTAAGGTTTAGAGACCCCGAGATGTCGTTGCTTCGCACCCTGATCCGCGTTTTCCTGACCCTGGCGGTCGTGGCGCTGGCCGTCGTTCTGGGAATCACCTTGTGGAACACGTACATGATCGCGCCATGGACGCGTGACGGACGCGTCCGCGTGTATGTCGTGGACGTGGCTCCCGAAGTCTCGGGCACCGTGGTTCAGGTTCCCGTCGTGGATAACCAGTTCGTCCACAAGGGAGACCCGCTTTACGTCCTCGATCCCGTTCGGTTTAGGCTCGCTATCCGCGAGGCGCAGGCTCGGCTGGATGGTGCGCTGGAGGATCTGAAGCTTCGGCAGAACGACGCACGTCGCCGCATGGGGCTGTCTGGCATCGTGTCGGCTGAAGAGCAGGAAGTATTCAATTCCAACGTCGCGACGCAGGCGGCGTCCGTTGACGCGGCGCGGGCTGCGCTCGATGTCGCGAAGCTGAATCTGCAACGTTCGGTCCTGTACTCGCCGGTGAACGGTTACGTCACCAACCTGAACCTGCGTGTCGGCGATTACGCCAGCGCCGGACAGGCGAGGCTGGCCGTGATCGATTCCGACTCTTACTGGGTCTATGGTTATTTCGAAGAAACGAAGATGTGGGGCGTGCATGTCGGCGATGTCGCCCGCGTGAAACTCATGGGCTACAAGCAGATCATTCCCGGCCACGTCGTCTCCATCGCCCGCGGCATCAATGACGCCAACGGAACGCCGGACCGTCTGGGGCTGCAGGACGTCAACCCGATCTTCACATGGGTTCGTCTTGCACAGCGTATCCCGGTTCGCATTCATCTGGACGCCACGCCGCCTGAAGTTACCTTGGCGGCTGGCATGACCGCCACGATCACTGTTGGCCCTGAATCACGGAGCCGGCGAGGCAAGCTCTCAACTTGGCTCCAGGATCATTTGTGAGCCGATGCTGACAATGATGAACATCGATATTCCGACGATTAACTTGCGAGCGGTGGCGGCGCAGGGGCGATTTTCCGTCGGCGCCATCATCCGCCGCAGGCTCGCGACGGGCCTCTCTGCGGCGTTTCTGCTGGCGGGATGTACGGTTGGGCCGAATTTTCAACCGGACAGGATGAAAGTTCCGGCGGGCTTTACGGAAGCTGTGTCCGAACACCCGGCGACGCAGGAGGAGATAGAACGCACCAACCGTGAGATGACGCAGTGGTGGGCGCTGTTCAACGACCCGCTGCTCGATCGGCTGGTTGCTTCCGCAATACAGGGGAACTACGACCTGCGGATCGCGGGCGAGAGAATCCTGTCCGAGCGCGCCATGCGCGACAAAGCGGCGTCCGCCTGGTATCCGCAGGTCGACGCCAACGCGGGCGGTGGCGACGTCAGGTATTCACTGAATATCGACAACTGGCCCATCCGTCCGGGCAACCCCCAGAATCGGCCCGAAGCCTCCCTGCTGACCTACGGCGCGAGCGCCAGTTGGGAAATCGACGTATTCGGGCGCATCCGCCGCAGCGTCGAGGCGCAGGAGCATGCCGTAGAGGCAACGGTCGAAGGGCGACGGGCGTTGCTGATGACGTTGCTTTCCAATCTCGCCAACGATTACATGCTGCTGCGGGTAACGCAGCTTCAGATCAAGATCGCCACTGACAATATCCGTGTAGCGCAGGACGGCCTCGACCTGACGAACCGTCTGTATCTGCAGGGCGTGGGAAACACCCTGCAGATCGCACAGGCCCAGGCTGAACTTGATTCCCAGCTCGCTGCGCGAGAGCCGCTGCGTACCCGCGTCTCGCAGGTGTCGCACGCGATCTCCGTATTGGTCGGAGAAATGCCTGGCGCGCTTGAGGCGGAGTTGAAAAAACCTCTCCCCCTGCCGACCGTGCCGGGTTTCCCCGCGACAATGCCGTCAATCGTCATCGCCAATCGCCCCGACATTCGCGAAGCGGAGCGTCAATACGCTGTAGCCACCGCGCAGATAGGGGTCGCGGTTGCCGATCTCTATCCGCATTTCGCCATTCCGCTGACGTTCAATCCGAACGCTTCGGCTGTTTATCAGGCGTTTCAGGTCAACGCCATGAGCTGGCAATTCCTGATGATGGCGAGCCTGCCGATCGTTCATGGCGGAAAATATACGGCGGCCGTGCGTTCGGCGCAGGCCGAGGCGGAGGCTGCGCGCCTGCATTATCGCCAGACCGTTCTCAACGGCTTCAAGGAAGTCGAGGACGCGATGGCCGCGTGGCATGACGACGTCGAATATGCTGAGAAATTGCACCGGGCGTCAGAAGACAGCGCCCTGGCGCGGGACAGGGCTCGCAAACTGTATGGAGCAGGTCTGATCGGCTTTCTTGACGTGCTGACGACCGAGCGCACTACCCTGAACGCGCAAAACATGGAGGCTCTCTCCAAGCTTGAGCGTTTGCGCGACGCGGTGAACCTCTACTCGGCGATTGGAGCGGGCTGGCGGGGCGTCCCACTGACGAACACGACGCTGCCGGTTTCCCTTGAAACGCAGAATGTGCTGGCGCGCGCGCTGACGCGCTGACGCGCTGACCCGGCGCCGCGGGAGGACGACGCTTCGGGAGCCGCGCGTTGGGTGCGGTCGTCCCAGCGTTTGCGTTCGACCTTGTGGCATCTGAATTTCCAGAGAAAATTTGGAAAATGACGCTGATCGCCTTTTGATCGTAAAGCGCCCGGACGCAACCGCGTGACCAAGGCTGTAGTGATTTGCGCGACGTTTTGCCCGTTCACGCGTGGTTGACGGACGAACTTTGCCGCTTCGCCCGATACTTTGCCGTGGCCCGCTTGAGTGTTTCCGTCCGGCGGTATGATGTTCTAGGCTCTGGGCATGCCGAACGAACCGAACTACGCCCGTCGTCTCGCAATCATCGCTGCCTCCATCATGGGCGGGTTCGCGCTGATCGTCATCGATGGGTGGACGCTGATCTATGACACAGGGTTGGTCGAGGGCTGGGCAGTGTGGACGCTGCATCGGCTGCCGCTGGCCATAGGCGCAGCGTTGCTGCTCTATGGTTTCGCACTGCTGCGCAAACCGGTCGCCTATGACCCCACGCAGGGGCCGGACGACATCGACAATATTGATGGTGCCTGATCGACGTCGGTCGGGTCGATTTTCTGTGGGCGGCTGGCCTGCTGGTGACGTTCAGGCGGTGACGGTGCTGTTCTGCGCTGCTCGCGACGCAGGATCCGCCTGACGAGGCGTGAGCCGGGAACAGTCTTGGGTCGCCCAGGACATCGGCGTGATGTTTGGCCTATGGAATGCGTTCGGTTAGGCCGAGGTTGGCGGACGGTCACGCCTCTCCTTCTTGGCGCGCAACGAAAAACATCGTGCGAATAAAATGACGCCGTTCGCTGAAGGGCGTTTCCTTACTTTCGCATCGCGACGCTGTAGTGAGATCAGTTTCCAATATAGGTGACGGCAATATGCGCCTTCAATCTATTGCCGAGCGTCGCAGCCGCTTTTACCGCCGGGCCATGGAGCGGCCATCAAATCTGCAGCTTTGCTCGGGTTACGATTGATGGACTTGCTCGTCGGCGACCCAACTTCTCGCCTCAGAAATACGCAATGCCGCTCTGTTAGAATGGAGAATTTCTTTTGCCCCTTCCGTCGACAATTCGCATCCATAGCTCACCGTCGACGATCTTCACGGACGTATAGACTTTACCGAAAGCCGCCAAGGGAATCAGCAAACGATCACTCTCTCTGCTCAAGCTTCGCCGGAATCCCTTTCCAGGTAAGGGAACTGCAGAAAGTAATATATTTTGTGATCAGCACGATGTTTTGTTCACCAGGCGCACGAAAGCAGCGTCGAAAATCATTTTCGTCGCGGCCATTCCGGTTCGATGTGTGGACGAATGTCACGGCAAGGCCTCCGCGCGGTCTCTTTCAGAGCGACGCGCTCAGAATGCCGATCGGAGACGGTGACCGCAACCGGGGTGTTCGTGAAATTACGCCGCGAAGGGCAACTTCTTTGCGAACGCCGACAGCTTGTGACGCCTCAGTTCCGAGCGGGCTTTGGCTCCGGTTTCCATATAGTTGAGCTGGATCGTATAGCGTGGGCCGACATAACGGCGGTGGCCGTGCCATGTGGTCGGACCGTTAGGGAACACCAACAGCGTTCCATTAACCGGCGGAACCTCGACTGCGTAATTCTCCACGTCGTCGGGACCACGCAGCAGGCGCAGACAACCCTCCTGTCGCTCGAAAGCCGCGCTCGACGGGTTAAGATACAGAAGGACGGTCACGCGCTTAGCTTCGGAATCGCGATGAATGCGACCGTCCTTCTCGCGAGTGCGCCCGCGCAGGGTGAGCATCGTCGGCGCGTCGGCAAGGTCGAGGCCGAATTTGGCGGCGATGGCGTCTCGCAGGACGTCGCCCTGCAACTGCTCGACCAGATTGTTCACCAGCGGCGCGAGGCTCAATGATTCTGGTGGGAATGAACCGCCGGACGACATCGCCGGCAGGGACGCGAACACGGCGTCCAGATCTTCTGGCCGGATGAAGTTCTTCACGACGACATGTGGAAACGGCTCGTCGACGACTGGCGTGGCGGCAAGGGCCGCAAAATCGGGCTGAACTGAAGCGACGACCATGATGCCTCTCTGTGCGACAGGGAGCGCGTGGGGCGAAGCCCGGTTGGCGTGTCCCTGTATTGTCAGGCGCGGACCGGCGGAAACGCCGTCGTTGCGTCACGCTGACGACCATAAACCCGCCGAAGGCGGCTGTCACATCGTCCCTTGCTCAGGACGACGTGCACGGCTTGTCAGGTTTGTCCTGGCAGTGTCTCAGGCCTGCTTGTTCTCGATCAGGCTCCGACGGATGCTGCGCCCGCGCTCGATCTTGTCGACGATATAGCTCTCGTCGCCCCAGCGTATCGCGCGGGCCATCGCTTGCGCGTCCTCTGTGAAACGAGCCAGCATTTCGAGAATCGCGTCACGGTTAGACAGAAAAACATCCCGCCACATGACGGGATCGGAGGCGGCGATGCGTGTGAAGTCGCGGAAGCCGGACGCCGCGAAATCAAGCACTTCGGAGCGCGTTTCGTCGGCCAGATCGTCCGCCGTGCCGCAGATCGTGAACGCGAGCAGATGCGGTAGATGGCTGACGATCGCACAGACCCGGTCATGATGTTCGGGGGTCATCGTCTTCGTGCGGGCGCCGCAACGCCGCCACAACTCGGTGACGCGCTCTAGCGCCTTCTCATCCGCGTCCGCCAATGTGGTCAGCAGGCACCACCGGTTTTCGAACAGGGTCGCGAAACCGGCGTCCGGGCCGGAATATTCCGTGCCAGCCATAGGATGGGCCGGAACATAGGCGACGTCGGGACGCAGGAAAGGGCGTATCGCGTCGATCACCGACATCTTCGTCGAGCCTGTGTCTGTCAGGATCGCGCCGGGGCGCATCGCGGGCAGGGCGGTCGCAGCGACTTCGCCCATCGCGCCCACGGGCACGCACAGCATCACGCAATCGGCTTCGGACGCAGCCCAGGCGACGTCTCCTGTCACCTCGTCCGCGATGCCGAGCGTCGTGACGCGCTCTCGAAACGCAGGGTCGATCTCCACCGCGATCAAACGCCGGGCGAGCGTCCCGGTCTGACGCGCGCGACGCAGCACCGACGAACCGATCAGGCCCGGCCCGATTACTGCGAGCGTGTCGAAGCACGGCTCGATCGCCGGACTGGATGAGTCAGCCGACACGCGTCGTCTCCACTGGATTGGCTGGTTCGCTCGTCTGCAACGGCGTTGGAAGATCTGGCGCTGCGACGGCCACTGCGCCCTCACGACGTCGGAGCGCACGCATTTCGAAACTCTGCCACAGCAGCAACACGGGAACGCCGATGCACAACTCGCGTCCCCGACGAAGCAGGGACAGGCCGAGCGACACGGAGGGGTCGATGCCGAATGCATGGCCCAGCGTCATGTAGGCGCCCTCCTGCACGCCAAGCCCGGCGGGCACGAGGAAGGATGCGGACATGATGCCGCAGGTCACGCCCTCGATGGCGATGGAATCAGGAAAATTGAGCTGTGCGCCGAGCAGGCGATAGGTCAACCACAGAATCCCGGCGCTGCTGATCCAGCCCAGCAGATGCAGGCTGGCGGACGCCATGATCTGGCGCGGCTTCGACCACGCCTCCTCCATCCGCTCCTGTATGGTGTCGGCGCCGTCCATCATGCTGTTCTGCCACTGGCCGGCGATATGACGTCCGAGAAAACCGACGGCCTTGCGTACCGCGACGCCGCCGCGTTGCTGCGTCCAGATGAAACCGGCGACGCCGATCGTCAGCAGGAAGGCTCCGATCACGACGGGTTTAACCAGCGGATTCGCGCCAGCGCCGATGACCAGTAACGTCACTGCCAGCAGTACGAAGACGATCTGTCCCAAAACCTCAGTCGTAATGTCCACGACGTTGGCGCAGGCGGCTTCAGGCCATTCGACGACTGCGTGGTTCTTACGGCCAGTGGAATGCTCAGGGGTGAGGCAGGTGGCGCGAATGCCCAGCACGATTCCGCCGAGCTGGGAGAACGGCAGGCAGGTCGCCGCCGCGTCTCGCACCATGCGGGCCATAAGCAGATGTCTGTAGGGCATCTTGGGGAAAGCGGCATTCCATGCGAGCGCCAGAAGCGTATCCACCAACAGTTGAGCCGCCACGGTCAGCACAAAGCCAAGCACGCCGATCCGCGTCACCGCGTGCACGACAGAGCCGAAGCCGCTCCATGCCATCGCGGCGGTGACGCCGGCCAGTCCCAGCAGGCTGAGCAGGATGGTAAGATTCTTCAAGGTCGGTAATCGTCCATCATGGCTGCTGCCCGTCCCATGCCCCGCAGCGTGAGGCCAACCTCGTCGGGCGCGTCCGGAACGACGGACCAAAACGCAGCGTCGGCGCCCGCAGGGCAGGCGCCGCCCCCGTCCAAAACCCGGCGAATTTCTCGAGGGAGTCGGGTTCGGGAATAAAGCTGCATCGGATCGCCGATCCCGGTCGCCGGGCGGACTTCCGCGCTTAAGGAGCCAAACATGGCGCCCGCAGGAAAAACAGGCACGCCCATTACACTACCCGCCTGCGACGCGCCAGTCTCAGGATAATTGGCGTCAAGTCGCCGTCTTGACGCGTATCCGGTCCAGAGCGTGGCGGCGCGCGCTGCGGGCGTATCTTGCATGCTTAAAGGGCGGTCGTGGCCACTGGCGCACTTGCTGGAGATCGGGATAAGCATCGGGTCGCTGCGTCACGTGACGTGCGACGACCGCGTGCGACCACACGTAAAAACAACCCGCGATAACGCCCGGAGAGAAAGCGCTCATGTCTCACCTAACTCTTGTGACAGGCGCCACGGGGTTCGTTGGCTCCGCCGTCGCCCGTAACCTGCTCGCGCGTGGCCATGATCTGCGCCTGATGGTCCGCGCAGGCGGCGACCGGCGCAATATAGACGGCCTTCAGGCGGAGCTGGTCGAAGGCGATCTCTCCAATCCGGCGTCCTTCGCTCGCGCCGTTGAAGGATGTCGCTATGTCTTCCACGTCGCGGCGGATTATCGTCTGTGGGTGCCTGATCCCGCGCCGATGATGGCGGCCAATGTCGAGGGAACGCGGCTTCTTATGCTGGCGGCGCTTCGAGCCGGGGTCGAGAAAATCGTCTACTGTTCGTCGGTCGCCGCGCTCGGTCTTATCGGCGACGGAACCAGCGCTGACGAGACGACGCCGGTGCATGAGCACGGGGTCGTGGGCCTCTACAAGAAGTCAAAATATCGTGCGGAACAGGAGGTGCTGCGTTTGACGCGCGATCGGGGGCTTCCCGCCGTAATCGTCAATCCGTCGACGCCGGTAGGACCGCGCGACGTCAAGCCGACTCCCACAGGGCAGATGATCCTCGATTGCGCGGCGGGGCGGATGCCCGCTTACGTGGATACGGGCGTCAATATCGTCCATGTCGACGACGTGGCGGAGGGGCACGCGCTCGCGCTTGAGCGAGGCGTGATCGGCGAGAAATACATCCTGGGCGGAGAGAACTACCTTCTTGGCGACCTGTTTCGCTTGGTGTCGGAGATCGCAGGCGTAAAGCCGCCCCGGATCAGCCTGCGGCAGGAGGTTATCTGGCCTGTCGCGGTCGTTTCCGAGTGGCTTTCGCGCCGCTTTGGCGTCGAGCCTCGCGTCACGCGGGAGATGCTGGCGATGTCGCGCAAGAAGATGTTTTTCTCGTCGGACAAGGCGATCCGGGAACTGGGTTACGCACCTCGTCCTGCTCGGGAAGCCGTGGCTGACGCCGTCGCATGGTTCCGGGAGGCCGGAATGCTCGGCTAGAAAATTGGCCTGTAAAATCTTCGCTCCTCGGGTTTTCGCGCTCCGCAGCCGACGACATTCACGGTCGTCTGACCGCGCCGCGCGCGAGTGTTCGCGAAGTCGGGATTCCGGCGGGTCTTTCACATTTTCAGCATCAAACTTTCCCACATAGCCCCTATCAAGGACGAAGTCCGATGGCCACGATACTGGCTGCGGTGTGCGCGCTTGTCTGGATCGCGCTTATTTTCTTTCATGGACGCTTCTGGCAGGCGGGGCCGATCCTCCGGCCGGTTTCTCCCGGCGCGGGGCCGCATGGGGCGCCCCCGGTCGTCGTGGTCGTGCCGGCGCGTGACGAGGCCGAATCCATTCAGGCCAGCGTCGCCTCCCTGTTGAGTCAGGATTATCCAGGCTTCCTGCGCGTCGTGCTGACGGACGATAACAGTGCGGACGGAACAGGCGCTCTGGCCCGCGCTTTGCCTGACCCGGAGGCGCGGCTGAGCGTCGTGGACGGGCGCCCCAGGCCGGACGGCTGGAGCGGCAAGCTCTGGGCCGTGGAGCAGGGCGTGGCGCGCGCGCAGGAAATGCTGCTCGCCGAGAATCTGGCGGCGGACGGGTATGTCCTGCTGACCGACGCCGATATCGAGCACGACCCGACACACCTTGCGACGCTGGTCGCCAAGGCGGAAGCGGACGGCCTCGACATGGTGTCGGAGATGGTCGAACTGAACTGTGAAAGCGCCGCGGAGCGGGCGCTGGTGCCCGCGTTCGTGTATTTTTTCGCGCTGCTCTATCCCTTCGCCCTCGTAAACGATCGACGCAACGCGATGGCGGCGGCGGCGGGCGGCACGATTTTGATCCGGCGCACGGCGCTCGAACGGATTGGCGGAATAGCGGCGTTACGTGGCGCGCTGATCGACGATTGCACGCTGGCCGCGCATGTGAAGCGGTCGGGCGGCGGGCTCTATCTCGGGCATTCGTGTCTCGCCCGTTCGATTCGTCCCTATCCCAACGCGAGCGACGTCTGGCGGATGATCGCCCGCACGGCCTACGTGCAGCTTCGTTACTCGCCCCTGCTGCTGCTCGGGACCGTGTTGGCGATGGTGGTGACGTGGATCGCCCCGATAGGGCTGGCGCTGTTCGCCCATGGCGTGTCGCGTTGGGTCGGGCTGATCGTATGGATCGTGTTGATGGCGTCGTTTCTGCCGACGCTTCGACGTTTCCGCATCTCGTCTCTCTGGGCGCTGGCCCTGCCGTTCGTGTCGGTCTTCTATACGGCTGCAACGATCGGTTCCGCAGTCGATCACCATCGGGGGCGTGGCGTGCGCTGGAAGAACCGCGCCTACACCGAGGCGCGGCATGGTCAGTGATGCGTCAAAAGCGCGTCGCCACGGCTGCGCTGTAGGCAGCGGCGCAGGGAGCGTGTAAAGCACCCGCGATGTCGCACGAGCCCCAAAATTTTGAAAAAGAGAGCAGCGTTGGCGCCGAGCCGGACGATCCGGCCGCTTCCGGCGCGACCGTCGATCCCTGGCGGGCGCCGGACGTGTCGTCGGGGAAGGGCGAAGGCGACGAGAATTTTCCCGTAGGTTCGATCCTGTTTCCGAAGGTTCTTCGGGAGCACGTGCACGCCTATTACAAATTCGCGCGAATCAGCGACGATGTGACTGACAGTTCTCTGCTCTCCCCAGAGGAGAAGGTCGCCCGTCTCGACGCGATGGAGGCGATCCTGCGCGGCGAGGCCGAGGCGCCCGACCGCGCCGACGCCCGATCCTGCGCCACGCTGCGCGTGAGTCTTCTGCGCACCGGCCTGCCGTTCGAGGTCGCTACCGATTTGTTGATCGCGTTCCGACAGGACGCCACGAAAGCTCGCTACGCCACCTTCGAGGAACTGCTGGACTACTGCCGTTACTCGGCGAATCCTGTTGGTCGTTACCTTCTTCTTTTGCATGGCGAACACGAACGGACTTTCCCTGCGTCCGACGCGCTCTGCACATCGCTGCAGATTCTGAACCACCTGCAGGACTGCAAAGAAGATTTGCGGACGCTGAAGCGCAGCTATCTGCCGCTCGATCTTCTGGCGCGACATGGCCTCGACGCAGACGCGGTTCTCGCGGCGCGCATGTCGCCGGAATTGCGCGCGGTGTTCGACACGCTGCTCGACGAGGTGGATGCGCTCAACGAAAAGGCGGCCAGGCTGGTTTCGCTCGTGCACGACCGGCGGATGCGTATGTATTGCGGCGCGGTCGTCAATCTGGCTTTTCGTCTGGCCACGCGACTGCGCGCGGGCGATCCGCTCGCCGAGCGGGTGGCGCCGGGCCGCGCCGATTTCGCCCGCGCCGCTCTTGCCGCCGCTGCCGCCTGTCGCGCAGCGGCGGGCCGAAAGGGTGCCAGGGCCAGCTCCGCCGAAGGGACCGACATGAACGCAGCGAAGATGGCGCAGCCGCTTGGCTGCGGAGTGGGAGACCTCGCGCGGGTTGAAGGCATTGTGCTGCAGGCGGGCACGTCTTTTGCCGCGGGCATGCGCGTGCTTCCGGAAGAGCGACGCTTCGGCATGTACGCGGTCTACGCGTTCTGCCGCATCGTCGACGACATTGCGGACGGCGACGCCGCTCCGTCCCGCCCGGGAGCGGAGGGCGAAGCCGATCGGGTCGCGCAACTCGACGCGTGGAGGGCGCGCGTTGCGCGTCTGTTCGCGGAGCCTGAGGCTGGTGCGGCGGAAGACTCGCTGGACCGCGTGCTGCGCGCCACTATCCGGCGTTTCGATCTGCGGCAGGCCGATTTTGAAGCGATCATCGACGGCATGGCGATGGACGCGTGCGGCCCGGTCGTGGCGCCAGACGAAGCGACCCTCGATCAGTATTGCGACCGTGTAGCGTCGGCCGTCGGCCGTCTGTCCGTCCGCGTGTTCGGAGATACGTCCGAGATGGCGGACAAGGTCGCGTTCCATCTGGGGCGCGCGCTGCAGTTGACCAACATCCTGCGCGACATCGAGGAAGACGCCCGTCTGGGCCGACTTTATCTGCCGCGTGAATTGCTGACCCGCTACGACGTGCCGCTGGAGCCGCGCAAGGCGCTGACGGCTCCGGGGCTCGCGGGCGTCGCGACAGTTCTTGCCGTCCGCGCAGACGATCATTTCCGTCAGGCTTTCGCCGCGATGGCGCAGTGTGACCGTCGCGCCATGATCCCCGCTCGAATGATGGGCGGCTCGTATGCCGCGATTCTCAAGGCGCTGCGTCAGCGGGGGTGGGCGGACATCGCGCGGCCCGTCCGGGTCGGCAAGTTCCGCAAGATCGCCAGCGTGGCGCGCGCGTTCGTCGCCTGACCATGGCGCGTAGAGTTCACATTGTCGGCGGCGGTCTGGCCGGGCTGTCCGCCGCTGTCGAGATTGCGGGCAGCGGGCAGCATGTGATCGTGCACGAGGCCGGTCCCGCATGCGGCGGCCGCGCGAGATCCTACGAGGATCGCAAACTCGGACGACGTATCGACAACGGCAATCATCTGCTGCTGACAGCGAATGAGGCCGTGTTCCGCTACCTCGGGCTCGTCGGCGCGCACGATACGCTGACGGGGCCGGACCGACCGATTTTTCCGTTCGTCGATCTGGCGGAGACTGGGCGGTGGACCCTTGACCTGTCCATGGGACGCATTCCTTGGTGGACGCTCAGCCCCGAACGGCGCGTGCCGGGGATGCGGCTCAGCGAACTGGCCAGCCTCAACCGCCTGATGAAAGCGGGGCGGGAGCAGACGGTTGCCGAATGCCTGTCGCACGGAGCGTTCTCGCGGCGTCTGCTGGAGCCGTTCTCCATCGCGGCCCTGAATACGATGAGCGACGAGGCGAGCGCCGCCCTGCTGGGCTATGTGGTGCGTGAATCGTTGGCGAAGGGGGGGCGGGCCTGCCTGCCGCGTTTTCCAAAAATCGGCCTGTCAGAAAGTCTCGTCGATCCGGCGCTCGCGCATCTCGACGTGCTCAAGGCGGAGGTCAGAACCGGCAATCGCGTCACTGCGATTGACGTTGCCGATGGACGCGTGACCGCACTGCGTTTTCCAGATGATGTCATCGATGTCGGGGATGACGACGCGGTCATCCTCGCTGTTCCGGCTCAAGTGGCGTCTTCGCTGCTGCGCGACGTCGTGCCGGATTTCGACGCGCCGGACCGGTTCGAAAGCATTCTGAACGCGCATTTCCGACTGGACAGGTCTCCGGTAGCTCTGGGCTCGCTCGGCGAAGCCGGTTTCATCGGCGTGATCGGCGCGGTTACGGAGTGGGTGTTCCTCAAGAACGATATCGTGTCGGTGACGGTCAGCGCCGCCAACCGATACGCCGACCGGGATCCGGAGGAACTGACCGCAGTCATCTGGAACGAGGTGCGGCGCGCGTTGGACGCCATGCTCGAGATGCCGTTGCCGCTTCAGCCCGCCGGAACGCGTCTGGTCTGGGAGAAGCGCGCGACGTTCGCGGCGACGCCGGATCAACTGCGTCGCAGGCCCGAAGCGCGGACCTCTCTTGCAAATCTTGCGCTGGCCGGAGACTGGACGGCGACGCAATTGCCCGCCACGATTGACGGCGCCATTCGTTCCGGCGTCGCGGCAGTCAAGGCTCTTGGCCTGCGCGGGCCATATTCGGAGAGCAGCGCGAGGCGCTGATCGGTTCGGGTTTTACAGTCGTGCGTCGGCGCTGTTTCGCCCGCGCTGCGAGGGAATACGGGACGGCCCATGTGGCCGCCCGGAGGATTGATGTCCGGCGTCGAGCATCCCGTCCGTGAGCCCTGTCGGGCGACGCGTGCGGGGGCAGTCGGATTCGAGGAGGGATGACTACAGATCATGTTGGACGTCACGGATTCCGCTACCGATACACTGCCGACGGGCGTCGCGACGCCCGTCGCTCCGGTGTTGGACCCCGGTGAACTCGACCGACTGGTCAGGAACGCGCACGCCGCTCTCTCCAGCCGGCAGCGTGACGATGGCCACTGGGTGTTCGAGCTTGAATCGGATGCGACAATCCCGGCCGAATACGTGCTGCTGGAACACTTCCTTGATCGTATCGACGACGAACTTGAACAGAAAGTGGGCGTCTACCTGCGTCGTATTCAGGGCGTGCATGGCGGTTGGCCGCTTTATCACGATGGCGACTTCAACATTTCCGCCACTGTGAAGGCGTACTTCGCGCTGAAATGTATTGGCGACGACATCGACGCGCCGCATATGCGGCGCGCACGAGAAGCTATCCTTGCTAACGGCGGGGCGGAGCGCACCAACGTGTTTACGCGCTTTCAGCTCGCGCTTTTCGGGGAAGTGCCATGGCGTGCGATGCCGGTCATGCCGGTCGAACTGATGCTGCTGCCCCGTTCGGCGTTCTTTTCCGTGTGGAACATGTCGTACTGGTCGCGCACGGTCATCGCGCCGTTGCTGGTGCTCGCCGCGCTGAAGCCGGTGGCGCTCAATCCTCGCAGCGTGCATGTGCGAGAGCTTTTCGTGACCCCGCCCGAAAAGGTGAAGGACTGGATACGTGGGCCCTATCGCTCGACGTGGGGCAGGGCGTTCACCATGCTCGACAAGGTGCTGCGCCCGGCGACGAAGCTGATTCCGGCTTCGACCCATCGGCGTGCGCTCGATGCGGCAGTGCGGTTTATCGAGCCGCGTCTGAACGGACGTGACGGACTGGGCGCGATTTATCCGGCCATGGCGAATTCCGTGATGATGTACCGAGCGCTGGGCGTGCCCGACAGCGACCCGCGCGCCAGCACCGCCTGGGAATCCGTCCGGGCGCTGGCGATCGATCATGGCGACGAGATTTACTTTCAGCCCTGCGTTTCCCCGATCTGGGACACAGGGCTGGCCGGTCATGCGCTGATTGAGGCTGCGTCTGGTCAACAGGGCGTGGAGCCGGAGAAGACGAAGGCGGATCTCTCCAGGGCGGGAGAGTGGCTGCGGTCCAAGCAGATTCTCGACGTGAAGGGCGACTGGGCGATCAACCGTCCCGATTTGCCGCCCGGCGGCTGGGCGTTCCAGTACGGCAACGACTACTACCCGGACGTCGACGATACGGCGGTCGTCGGCATGCTGCTGCACCGAGAAGGCGACCCGGCGAGCGCCGAGGCGATCGAGCGCGCGCGCCAGTGGATCATCGGCATGCAGAGCAGCAACGGCGGCTGGGGCGCGTTCGACGTCGACAACAACAAGGAACTGCTGAACCATATTCCGTTTTCGGATCATGGAGCGTTGCTTGATCCGCCGACGGTCGATGTGGCGGCGCGCTGCATCTCTTTCTTGGCGCAGCTCAAAAACCCCGAAGACAGGCCCGTCATCGAACGTGGGCTGGAATATCTGCGTCGGGAGCAGGAAAAGGACGGCTCCTGGTTCGGGCGCTGGGGCACGAACTATATTTACGGCACATGGTCGGCCCTGTGCGCCTTCAACATAGCTGGCGTCTCGCACGACGATCCGGCGGTGGCGCGCGCGGTGGAGTGGCTGCGCTCCGTTCAGCGTCCGGATGGCGGCTGGGGCGAGGGGTGTGAGAGTTACGAAGACGGCCCGCGCGGCGCGTACAAGGAGAGCCTTCCGTCGCAGACGGCCTGGGCGGTTTTGGGGCTGATGGCGGTCGGCCGAAGGGATGATCCTGCGACGGCGCGCGGCGTGGCGTGGCTGGCCAGCCATCAGGACGCAAATGGCGAATGGCGGGAGCAGCCGTATAACGCCGTCGGCTTCCCGCGCGTGTTCTACCTCCGTTACCATGGTTACAGGATGTTCTTCCCTCTTCTGGCGCTGTCGCGTTATCGCAACCTGGAAAACAGCAACTCACGGCAGGTCGCCTTTGGCTTCTGACGCCACGCCTGGCGGCTCGCTCGCCGCGATCGACGGGAATGTCGGGTTCCTTGTCGGCCTGAAAGCCGAAGCGGCCCTGTTGCGTCAGTTTTTTCCCGACGCGCCGATTGCGATCAGCGGCGCTACGCCGGACGGAGCGCGACGAGGGGTCGACAGGCTGGTCGCCGTGGGGGCGTCGGGGTTGGTGTCTTTTGGGCTCGCGGCCGGACTCGATCCTGCGCTGGCGCCCGGAAGCATTGTCATTCCCGACGCAGTTGCCGTGGACGGGCGGGTTGTTCCGTGTGACCCGAGGCTGAGACGCGCACTCGGGGCGAAGGATGGCGTGACTGTGGGCGGAGCCCTGCTGCACAGTGATACGGTCGTTCTGACGGCGGAAGATAAGCAACGCCTGGGTCTTGAAAGCGGCTGTTGCGCTCTGGATATGGAAAGCGGTTTTGTCGCGCAGCGAGCGCGTGAGGCGCGTCTGCCGTTCGCCGTGTTGCGGGCGATCTGCGATTCCGCATCGCGCACGCTCCCGCCCGCGACGGCGTTCGCCCTCAGCCCCGAAGGAGGGGTGAAGGTTGGTGCGCTTTTGCAATCTCTGGCGCAGAAGCCGACGCAGATCGGTGGGCTCATAGCGATTGGTCTCGACGCGGGTCGAGCACGCAAGGCGATGGCGCATTTCCTGAAAATTAACCGGCCGCCCGTAATATCCTCGCGTTAAGTGTTGTGTAGCGTTTGGGGCGGCGCATTGTTGTCTGAGTGCCAGGGATGCGGCAGGATATGCTGTGAATTGAGCTGATCGGTTCCACCGGCGGCGAGGAGAGCGCTCCAGCACAAAAGAAGCGCTCGCCGCACGAGCGGACCAGGATTTTGTAATCGGAAGCGGTGAGCGCCACCCGCCTGCTCTCTAATTTTCGTAAGTTTTTTTACACGCCGGGTTTGAACGCTTCGAGGTCATTCACCTCGTCCGGGCGGCAATGCTCCGGTGGCAATGTTGACGACGAGGATATTCGATGAATGCTCCCCTGGCGGCGACACCACGTGTCGCTCAATTCGCCGGTTACTTCGATAGTCTCGACGGGCGCGAATTGAGGGGGTGGGCGTGCAATCTTACGTCGCCACGCGAGCCTGTAAAACTGCACGTTCTGCTCGATGAGCAGGAAATAGGCACGGTCATCTGCGACCAGCTTCGTCAGGATGTTCAGGCCAGTATCGGCGTCATGACGCCGCGCCTGGGATTCGCGTTCACCTTGCCGGACTCTGTGGTCGACGGTCTCGAGCACCGGCTTGGCCTGCGTTTTCCTGATCGGTCGATCGTTCCGTCCCTGGCGGCGAATGACGGGCAGATACGGCACGAAGATATCGTTTTCATGCTCGCGCCACGGTTCAGGTTCGACTCGTTTGTTGATGGTTTCCGTGCCGGCGCACTGCGCGGCTGGGTTCAGCGCGTCGATCCTGCCTCCGGGGCGCGGCTAGGGGCGTGCGACGTGGCGATCCATATCGATGGAGCGCCGTTTAAGCAGGTCAGGGCGGATCGGTTCCGTGGCGATGTCGCTGCGGCTATCGGCGGCGATCCAAATTGCGGGTTTGAGGTCGCGATTCCACGCAACCAGCGGCGCGCCGGGGCGCATCGCTTCAGCTTCCACGTCATTCCTGAAAATGTCGAATTGAGCGGGAGCCCGGTCGTAACCAGCGTGGTCGATGACCAACTGGAGGCACGGCTGCTTTTGTTGGGCGAAACCGTCGATCGTTTGCATCGCGAGATATCGGCGTTACGTACCCAGATTGCGGATCTTACGCCGAAGGCGCGTCATACGCTTGGTGACTATGACGTCTGGGCGCGTGAGTATTTCGATTCGCTGCGCGCTCGCGTCGCGGAGCGTCGCGCGGCGTCTGGAGGCGGAGCTGACGGGCAGCCGTTGGTCAGCGTGATCTGTCCCACCTACAAGCCCGATATGGAGCACTTCATCGCGGCCGTAGAATCCGTGATCGCCCAGACCTGGACCAACTGGGAACTGATCGTTGTCGACGATGGCGGCAAGTCTCTTGAAGTCGCCGCGCGGCTGGCGGAATATTGTCGCGCCGACCCTCGCATAAAATTGCTGCGCCTGCGCAAGAATGTCGGCATTGCCGGAGCCACGAACGCCGGGATAGCTGCGGCGAAAGGAAAATGGATCGCGTTCTTCGATCACGACGATCTGCTCGTGGATGTCGCGCTTGAGAGAATGTTCCAGGCGGCTCATGGGCTTGAGGCAAAAATTATCTATTCTGATGAAGACAAGATAGATGATGCGGGCGTGTTTCAGGAACCGAATTTCAAGCCTGATTTTGATTATCGCTACCTTCTGGGGTGCAATTACATTTGTCATTTGACTCTTGTGAGGGCCGATGTTTTGCGGGAGGCAGGCGATCTGCGCGCGCAATATGACGGCGCACAGGATCACGACCTCATGCTTCGGTTGACGGAAATCGTCCCGCGGGATGAGATTCTTCACGTTCCTGAAGTTCTTTATCACTGGCGCAAGACGCCGAATTCGACCGCAACGACGGTCGCCAACAAGCAATATGCGGTCAAGGCGGGCGTGCAGGCGGTCGCTGATCATCTGAAAAGAGTTGGTCACACGGCGGAGGTGAAAGCTCTCAATGACATCACGATTTATGATGTAAGGTGGTCCTTGCAGCGAACGCCGGACGTGACGATCATCATCCCGTTTAAGGACCAGATTGATACGACGCGCGAATGCGTCGCGCGATTGCTTGAGAACACCGATTACAAGCATTTCAATATCGTGCTGGTCGATAATTGGTCCGCAACACAAGAAGCTGCGGACTTTTGTCAAGAAATCGTCCGCGACAAGCGCGTCAGCGTGATGCCAGTGCGGGAGGAATTCAATTATTCTCGCCTGAACAATCTGGCGGCTGCTAAAAGCCAGTCCGAATTTTTCTTTTTCATGAACAACGATCTGTTCATGCATGATCCGCAATGGTTGCAGATTGTGCTCTCGGAAGCTCTGGCTGCCGATGATATCGGCGCTGTCGGTGGTAAATTCCTATACCCAAGCGGCGCAGTGCAACATGTCGGCGTCGCCGTCGGGCCTAACGGGGTGGCGACGCATGTGCATCGCGGCCTTCCGGGAAACGATTACGGGTATATCGGCCGTGCAGTGTTGTCGCATGAAACGACGGCAGTTACGGCGGCCGGAATGCTCGTGCGGGCTGAGGCGTTCCGCGAGGTCGATGGATTCGACGAAGTGAATCTGAAGGTCGCGTATAACGACGTCGATTTTTGCCTCAAGCTGCGGGACGCCGGTTGGCGGATTATCCAGTGCAACGATTTCGTGGCGGTGCACCACGAAGGATTGTCGCGTGGCAGCGATGACCGGCCGGAACATGAGGCGCGTTTCCAGGAGGAAACACGACACATGCATGTGAAGTGGGGCGATAATCCGTTGTATCTTCGCGACCCAGCCTATTCGCCCCATTTCCGCCTTGAACAGAGCTACTACGACCTTGCTCGGCCAGGCGGCGCGGATTGATCTCGATCATGTTACGCAGGATTCGGTTGGCATAAGCTGACCGCGATAGGGTAGACTGTTTTCGCTTGGCGTTCCTTCATTGGTGTTAGTCTGGATTGTTGGCGTCTGGCGTCAACGCCTGGTGCGCCTCAGCAGGGCGTTAGTTTGACCACCACGCTCCAGACGGACGCGTTTCGCGAATATCCCCGTTCGCTCAAATGACGTTACTTCCTTCGGCGGCATCTTTTCTAAAGGGACCGGTCTGGGCCGGGGAGCTCCCCGAGTGACGTTTTTCAGCCAACGAAGACACGGCGAGGGAGAGAAACATGGCCGAAGCCGTTGTCGCTCTGAACGCCGGCTCATCGAATCTCAAATTCAGTGTCTATCCTGGTGGACAAAGTAGCGACCGCGCCTCTGAGGCCGCGTTCATGAGTGGGGCCGTCGAAGTTGACGGAAAGCGCGTTCGGCTGCGCGCAACAGGAAGCCGGGGAGAGACGCTTGCAGACGAGGCGCTGGGTGGGGAGTTAGATGGCGACCCCTCTCCGTCCGGTTGCTTCTCGGCGCAGACGTTAACGTCCCTCATTCACTGGATAGAGGCTCGCCTTGATGACGTTCGTCTGGTCGCAGCCGGGCATCGTATCGTGCATGGAGGCAGCCGATATGTCGAACCGGTTCGCATAACACCCCAGATTCTGAAAGATCTGGAGGCGCTGACGCCATTCGATCCGCTGCATCAGCCGGCATCTCTGGCGCCTGTGCGCGTATTGGCGCATGAGCGGCCGAGAATTCCGCAAATCGCCTGTTTTGATACAAGCTTTCACAGTGGTATGCCTGATGTGGCGACCCGTTTTGCGCTTCCCCGCCGCTACAGAGACGCGGGGGTCCGGCGTTACGGATTTCATGGCCTTTCCTACGCTTATATCGCTCAACGTCTGCCGCAGATTGCACCCGACGTCGCGGAGGGCAGGGTGATCGTAGCGCATCTGGGCAGCGGCGCGAGTCTGTGCGCTATGCGAGAACGAAGGAGCGTGGAGACCACTATGGGGTTTTCTTCGCTCGACGGCCTGATGATGGGCACGCGAACAGGGCTCATAGACCCGGGCGCACTCCTTTATATGCTCGGAACTGAACAGCGCAGCTACGAAGACCTCGTCGATATCCTGTACCATCAGTCTGGTCTGCTCGGCGTTTCTGGTCTTTCGGCGGACATGCGCGCGTTACGGGCTGCGCAGGACTGCGAGCCGGCGCGGCAGGCGCTCGATCTTTTCGCCTACAGGATCGTGCAGGAAATCGGCGCATTGACGGCGACGCTTGGCGGTCTTGACGCGCTGGTGTTCACTGCGGGCGTTGGAGAACATGATGTCGAGCTTCGTCAGGACGTCTGTCAGGCTCTGAACTGGCTCGGGGTCAAGCTCGACGACGCAGCGAACCGTGCGGGGAGGGGCGTCATCACGACTTCGGACAGTCGCGTCCGTGTTCTGGTGGAGCCGACTGATGAAGATGTCATGATCTTGCGCGCCGTGCGAGACCGTCTTCGTGACGGAGACCCGGTCGGCGCGGACCATTGAAGAAAACAATCGAATCCGGCGCATTAAATCGCGACCGACGATAAAATGAATTCATAGGAGTCGACGATGACAGAGACGCCGAAGACGCCGTTGAGCCGACAGGAACTCGATGTATTCGAAAGATGGTGGCGCGCCGCCAATTATCTGTCCGTCGGACAAATCTATCTTATGGCGAACCCGCTGCTTCGCGAGCGGCTGACGCTGGAACATACGAAACCGCGCCTGCTCGGGCATTGGGGAACCACTCCAGGGTTAAACTTTCTTTGGCTGCATCTAAGCAGAATCATACGGGAACAAAACCGGGATATTCTTTTCGTCGCAGGCCCCGGACATGGCGCGCCGGGCGTCGTAGCCAGTACCTATATGGAAGGCACGTATTCGGAATATTTCCCGGAGGTGACGCGGGACGAGGCGGGCATAGGTCGGCTGTTCAAGCAATTCTCGTTTCCGGGCGGCATCCCCAGCCACGCAGCCGCCACCACGCCGGGTTCAATCCATGAGGGTGGAGAACTGGGATACTCGTTGTCTCACGCTTATGGCGCGGCTTTCGATCATCCTGACCTTGTGGTCGCCTGCGTGATCGGAGACGGGGAGGCTGAAACCGGGCCGCTAGCGGCGTCCTGGCACTCCAACAAATTTCTCAACCCGACGCGCGATGGCGCCGTCCTGCCGATTCTTCATCTCAATGGCTACAAGATCGCGAATCCTACGGTTCTGGCGCGTATTCCGAAAAACGAGCTTGAGGCCTTGCTGCGTGGATACGGCCACGCCCCGATTTTCGTCGAAGGCGACGATCCTGAAACCATGCATCAGGCTATGGCGACGGCGATGGATCAGGCTTTCGCCGCCATTAGCGAGATCCAGAACGCAACCCGTGCCGGGGACGCTCCGTCTCGTCCGTGTTGGCCGATGATCGTTCTCCGTAGTCCGAAGGGCTGGACCGGACCGAAGACAGTCGACGGCCTGAAGACGGAAGGATTTTGGCGCGCACATCAGGTTCCTGTTGCGGATCTGGCCAAAGGCGATCACCTCGCGGTGCTCGACGACTGGCTGCGTTCCTACAAGCCTGAGGAACTGTTCGACGAGCAGGGCGGGCTGTGCGCGGATATCGCAGCACTCGCGCCAAAAGGCGAAAAGCGGATGAGCGCGTCGCCTTACGCCAACGGCGGCCTGTTGCGGCGACCTCTGCGCCTCCCAGACTACGCAATGCACGCGGTAGCTGTCAGCGGGCCGGGACAGGCGACGGCGGAGGCGACGCGCATTCTTGGCGGCTGGCTGCGAGACGTCATGGCGGCCAATCGGGACCAGGCCAATTTTCGCGTGTTGTCGCCGGATGAAAACAATTCGAACCGGTTGAACGCGGTGCTGGAGGTGACTGATCGCGCGTGGGAGGCGGTGCGATACGACTACGATGATCACCTGGCGCCCGATGGACGGGTCATGGAAATCCTGAGCGAGCACACTTGCCAGGGATGGCTTGAGGGCTACTTGTTGACCGGACGGCATGGTTTTTTTTCGTGCTACGAAGCGTTCATCCACATCGTTGATTCGATGGTGAACCAGCACGCGAAATGGCTGAAGACGTCTCGCGAGGTTCCGTGGCGGCAAACGATCTCTTCATTGAATTACCTGATCACCTCGCATGTCTGGCGACAGGATCACAATGGATTCAGTCATCAGGACCCGGGATTCCTGAACCACATCGCTACAAAAAAAGCGGATATCGCGCGCATATATCTGCCGCCTGACGCCAATACGTTGTTGCATGTCGCCGATCACTGTCTTCGCACTCGTGACGTCATCAACGTCATTGTCGCCGGAAAACAACCGGATTTGCAGTGGCTGGATATGGACGCAGCCATCAGCCATTGCAGCAAGGGTTTAGGCATATGGGAATGGGCGAGCAATGATCGCGGCGAGGAGCCGGATGCGGTGATCGCCTGCGCGGGCGACGTTCCGACGCTTGAGGCGCTGGCCGCGGTGAAAATCCTGCGTGAACAGATGCCTGATCTGAAGCTGCGTTTTGTCAATGTCGTGGATCTGATGGCGTTGCAGTCCCCGGAGCAGCATCCTCACGGACTTCCTGGAGAGACATTTGATGCACTGTTCACACTCGATAAGCCTGTGATTTTCGCCTTTCACGGCTATCCGTCTCTCATTCACACGCTGATCTACAAGCGTGCCAACGCCTCCAATTTTCATGTCCATGGGTATCGAGAGGAAGGCACTACAACCACTCCGTTCGATATGACGGTTCTCAATCATCTGGACAGATTTCATCTGGTCTCGAACATTGTAAGACGTGTGCCACGTTTTGCGGCGCGCACGGCTTACGTTGAGCAGTCGGTCAGGGATAAGCTGGTGCAGCACACGCGGTACGTGCGCGAGCACGGCAAGGATATGCCAGAGATCAGCGAATGGCGGTGGGAGTGATCCTGTAGGAAATACTCGGATCGAGTGAACCCATTCGGTCCGACTATGCCGGCCCGGACAGAGAGTTCTGTCCGTGAGCTCGACACACTTCACTCTGGTAAGTCAACGCAATCGTGTCGGCTAATGCACGGTGCGCCATGACTATCCAGATGCTGACGGTCATGGCCGCACTTGCCGGGCATATTCTCGATTTGCTTGTGGGGCGTCCCCTCCGCCCCGGATTGTCGAGGTCGTTCCAGCCATGCATGCCGCGAGAGATTATGCGGTGGACATTGACGAAAAACTTTCTCTGCGAGGGGCCTTTCGATCAGGGGCGTGGCCTAAATCCAACTATATGTGAGGCGATTCGAGCGTTTTTAGTTTTCGTGAAAACTGATCATAATCTGAAGTATTTTCGCAAGATTTTCCAGTTTTGTAGAGGCAAAACTGATCGTGGCACGAAACGATCTCGAAGTCTGGTTCAAATATGGAAATTGTTTTCTTTCCTATAAGATAATCATAGCGGCTTGCGTTGACGGCAACTTCCGCCGGTGTAGTGAAAAGATAAAGCGCCTTTCCCGAGCGCATATAGCTGTACCCGCCAAAAGCGCCCCAGGTCTTGTCGGAGTCGAGTATGGCAAGCCCGCACATGTCTTTCTTTTTGTTAGCTAAAATTTGCAATTTTACTGGATCGCTTTTTTCTTTCAGGTGAGGCGCAAATGTGGAGATAAAAACTGAGACGCAAATCAAAACTTCGGCGACGATCGCTCGCCGCAGGACCTCACTTCCCTTGACGCGAAGCATATGCGCCAGGGACGTGGAGGCGCAAAGTATGAGCAATGGCGTCGCCGGGTATATGAATGATATTTCCTTGTGAGGAATAGTTGAGTGGTAAAAAATAAGGAATATCGCAGAGAGCAGTGGCGACCGCGCCGCCGCTGGCGTTCTTGAAATGAGAAAACACACGGGAACGGTGGCCGCTCCCCAGTAAGTTGTGATTTTATAAA
Organism: Acetobacter nitrogenifigens DSM 23921 = NBRC 105050; assembly: GCF_000429165.1. Lineage (GTDB taxonomy): Bacteria > Pseudomonadota > Alphaproteobacteria > Acetobacterales > Acetobacteraceae > Acetobacter > Acetobacter nitrogenifigens. The sequence goes on from NZ_KE386853.1 coordinate 89,022, forward strand.
GATAAAAAAATGGACTTCTGCATCCAAAAGTGTCGGCTACTCCCATAACGCTGTTGACGTAGTAATTATGGAAGACGGATTGAAAAGGGTAGGAGAGTGTCAATCCATCCACCAGACCGAGCAACGCGATTGGAGGAAGGAACCCCGACACAAGAGGAAAGAAGCTGCGCCGTAAACCGAGTTGCCATGTCGTAAGAGCAATTGCGAATAGCGCAGCAGGACCGAACTGAAATCGCACAGCGGTTGCAGTCCCGAGCAGCATGGACGATGTCGCCAGCAGGATAAAAACTCTTCGGCGGGATGCGTCTTTATAAAAAACAGCTGTTATGTTGGCGAGTATGACGCCGGTTGCGAGAAAATTTCCGCCGAGTGTTTCTCCAAGCGTTCGGAAACTGGCGCACGCGATGTCGGGCCATAATGCTCCGGCAACGCCGCATATCCAGAGCCCTCTTTGCTTATCCTGAAGCCACCCGTGCAGTAAAAACACTGCGGCGACCATAAGAGAGGCGATGGAAAATAGTATTCGCACGATTAGCGGAGATCGTGCGACGCCAAGCGCGTCTTCGACTTCTATGATTTTGGAGATGGCGCCAGGGACAAGCCAGGAGCGTATGCCTTCGCGCCAATCCCACGTCGTCACGGCGTGGTGTCCGGCGCGCCGAAGCGCTGGCTCCAGATACTGGAAAATCTCATCCGCTCTTGCGCCGCCTGGGTAGAGAATGGCTAGCAATATCCGGATCATCAATGCGCTTGCGAGCAGGGTCAATGATATAGGCAGCGAACGGATGTCAGAACGCCCGACACGAAACATATTTGTGCTTTCACAAGGCAAAAGATTAGAAAAAATATCTTTGGAATCTTGAGATTTAGTAAATTGCTTTATCTAAACAGAAAAATGACAACATTCTGTCCGAAACATTAAAATTGTAACTAAGTGAAATATATATTTTTTAATGTATATTTTTATTTCCCCCGTACATTTCATGAATATTTTTGTATTTACCTGATAAAAAATAATGCCTGAGGAAGCGATTACGGCCATTCGATGTATGGGTGTGCGTGGTCGGCGGTATGACGATTTTTGAAAATACACACTTGAATCCCTGACGGGTCTACTCGAGTGCGTCGCACCTCTCCCCAGGGCTGCCGCAATGTGTCCCTTTTGGAATGCCTATAACGCCGAAAGGGAAGTGGCGATTGCAGCGCAAACGTGGCTGCCGGGTCGATTAACCGCAGGACGAAAGCTCCAGCCGTGCGGATCGCCGCTCCGATGATGGCACGACTGATCGTTAAACGGATGCTTTGGGCTCGTTCCAATTCATGAATTGGTCTGAAGTAACGTGCGCCTGTGCGCCGCTCGTTTTCCGTCGTCATCACCGCACGGCGCGGCGCTACTGTAAAGTTTTTGGTGTATTATGTATCTGGTGCCGGGGGCCGAAATCGCTGCGACTAAGAGTTGTTTTCAATATAGGTCGCCCCGGTGCGTGCGCCGATGAGCATGACACAGTCGGTTCATAGCAGACAGCCCGCGCTGCGTTTTGGGTGACTGCATGATCGCCATAGTTACGATCAAAGCTCACGTTACTTTAGATAAGGAAATTTTTGGCTGGGGGACCTGGATTCGAACCAGGGCTGACCGGGTCAGAGCCGGTAGTTCTACCGCTAAACTATCCCCCAAGCGGGTCAAACATTAGGGCGCTCAAGGCTCCCCGTTCGACGAGGAGGCTCGTAGCACCCCAAAATCTATTCCGCAACCCCCGACTATGTGCGTTTGTAAGAGAGCGGAAATTTTCCCTTGCGGAGCATCTTCGTTTCTTGAAATATTATTTTAGATTACGTCGTTCAGAGGACCAGGCGATGGAGCAGTCCGACGCCAGGCTCCATAGCCAGGCGCCAGTTTCAGAATTTCCCCGCGGGCGCGCCGAAAGCCGTCATTGTTCGGGTCGGCGCGAGGACGGCACGACCGAGGGCGTGTTCGCTGCTATCGATCTGGGGACTAATAACTGCCGACTTATGATCGCAGCCCGGACCAACGCTGGCTTCAGCGTGCTCGACAGTTACAGCCGCATGGTTCGGCTCGGTGAGGGGCTCCAGAAGTCGGGCGAATTGACCGAGGAGGCGATGGGCCGCACGGTCGAGGCCGTGCGCGCCTGCGCGGTGCGCATCGAGAAACGACGTCCCGCCCTGGTTCGCGCCGTAGCGACGGAGGCATGCAGGCGCGCCACCAATGGCCGTGCTTTCATCGACAGGATCAGGCGCGAAACCGGCGTTGTGATCGATATCATATCGAGCCGCGAGGAAGCCGCACTTGCGGTCGAAAGCTGCGCGAGCCTTTTGTTGCAGGCTAGGGGCGGGCAGGGTGAGATAGCCGTTGTGCCTGCCGCCAATCGCGGCCTGTTACTGGATATCGGCGGGGGCTCGACGGAGATCGCCTGGGTCCGTCTCGACCCCGAACGCCGGACCCACGAGGTGATCGGTTACGTCAGCATCCCCGCTGGCGTGATCACCCTGTCCGAAAAATTTTCCCGCCGCCGGCCCGGCGTCTATCGGGCGATGGTTTCATATGTGCGGAAATATCTGGAAAATTTTGAGGCGGTACATCGCATTCGCGGCGAGTTGCAGCGTGGCAACGTTAGAATGGTCGGCACAAGCGGTACGGTGACGACGCTGGCTTGCCTCGATCTCGATTTGGCGCGCTATACGCGCTGGGCTGTTGATGGGCATTACCTCGATCGTCAGGCTTCGCAGAAAGCGATTTCTCGTCTGCATCGGATGGGGATATCAGGCATGCGGGCGCATCCATGCATTGGCCCCGAACGGGCGGCCTATGTCATGCCGGGTTGCGCTATCTTTGACGCAGTTCAATCGATGTGGCCTGGCGGCGTCATCGTCGCTGATCGCGGTCTGCGGGACGGCATGCTAATACGCATGATGAAGGGGGCGGCCCAGGCGACCATACGTCGGAACGGCCCCGATCGCGCCACGCCGGCTGACGTGAGCGCCACCTCTGGCAGGGAAACGTTGTTTTCGATCTGATGTCCAAATCTTCTTCTGATGGCGAAACGCCCACCGACCGCAACCCCGGTCGAAAAAGCGATGTTCGCAAGGCCGCTCAGGCGCGTGTGCCGGGCCGGGGGCAGACGCGCAAGGCTGCGCCGGGCGCGCGCGACGGCGCCGCCGATGGCGCTGCCCCGACCAGCCTGCGCACGAAATCGGTGTCGCTCAAGAAAACCCGAGGCAAGACGACGGCCCAGCAGCGTTGGCTGGCGCGTCAGCTCAACGACCCGTACGTGCAGGCCGCACAGAAACAGGGATGGCGGTCGCGCGCGGCGTTCAAGCTGATCGAACTTGACGATCGTTTTCACCTGATCAAGCCGGGGCAACGCGTGCTCGACCTTGGCGCGGCGCCTGGTGGATGGACGCAGGTAGCTGTCAAACGCGGCGCCGCGCGGGTCGTCGGCGTCGATCTTCTCCCTGTCGAGCCGGTGGCCGGGGCGGAGATCGTCGAGGGCGATTTTACCGATCCGGACCTGCCCGCTCGTCTGATCGAGATGCTGGGCGGCAAGCCGAATGTCGTGCTCTCGGACATGGCGCCGAATACGACCGGCCATGCGCCGACGGACCATCTACGGATTATTGGGCTGGCCGAAAGCGCGCTGGATTTTGCGATCGAGGTGCTCGCGGATGGCGGTTCGTTCGTCGCGAAGGTGTTTCAGGGTGGTTCCGAAAAGCAGATGCTGGAGCCGATGAAGAAGTTGTTCGAGTCAGTGCGCCATGCGAAGCCCCCAGCCAGTCGCAAAGATTCGAGCGAGCTTTATGTGGTCGCGACCGGGTTCAGGCCGAACCGGGGCGCCTGAAGCGCCACCCGGCGATCGCGGCAGACGGCGTTATGCGACCTGATTGATCAAACTCTCGCCCAGTGCGATGCGTCGCGCATTCTCGCGCAGGAGGTGCGCGACGCGCGCCTCGTATTCCGTCGTATCGCCAGCGCCGTGCGGAGAAATCATCACGTTCGGCATGTCCCAGAGCGGAGAGTCGCCCGGCAGCGGTTCGCGCTCGAACGTATCGAGGCCGGCTCCCGCGATTTTTCCCTGAACGAGAGCGGCGATCAGGTCTGCTTCAACGATGATCTGCCCGCGCGCGACGTTGATCACGATGGCGCTCGGTTTCATCCTGTCCAGCACGGCTGCGTTCAACATTCCGATGGTCTCCGGCGTCGCAGGACAGGTCAGCAGCACATAATCAGCGCTGCTCGCTGCGTCGGCGAAGCGCTCGTGCGGCTCCACGCTGACATCCAGATCCGTTGGCGCTGCGGCGTTCTGTCGGACCACGGTCACGCGCATGCCGAAGGCCAGACACAGGGCGGCGAGACGCGAACCGATAGCGCCAAAACCGACGATCACCGCGTGGGCTCCGTCCAGTTCCCGCCGTCGTAACGCTCGATCCGCCGACAGGCGCCGCCATTGATGCGCCCGTTGCGCGTCACGATCGGCGGCGAGCTGACGGGACAGATTGAGCGTCAGGCCGATCGCATGTTCGGCCACCGCGGCGGCGTTGACTCCGCGGGCGCTGCACAGCGCAACGCCACGTTCTCTGAAATCGTCGAGATCGTATTGATTCACGCCGGAACTGATCGATTGCAGCAGCTTGAGCTGTGGAGCCAGCGCCAGAAAACGCCGTTCCCACAGCGTCACGGTCACAAGAATTTCCGCATCCGGAAGGTGTTCGAGCAACTCGGTCTTGTTGGAGACCTGCACGCAGGAAGGTGGGTTTTCCCAGGTTTCCACGATGGATTTTATGTCGAAAAACGGATGAGCGATGACAATCTTCGGTTTGCCTTCAGCCCATAACGACATGTCTCTCTCCTGTTCGCACCGATCAAATTACAGTCTTTGACTCTGTATCGGTATCGATTCAATCCAGCGAGCGTGTTTTTGCTGTCGCGATGGCGCCGCAAGTGTCATCGACAGGGGCATTCGATCTGACCAGCGCCACGGACGGTCGCCAGGCGCGACTATTGTCATTCGAAAACCGAAAATAAAATGAAATCCGGTTGATAGATGAATGAGGATATTAAAATGGCGAATAGCGGCCGCAGAAACGTACGCCTGTAGCGGCGGCGGCCCGGCCAGAAAACGGTCGATCGGCAGGGCGAATCACCACAAGGCGACCGCCTTCGTCCGGTTGAATTCCCGCTATGCTCAGCCTTGTTCCCGGATGGGAAGGCCTGTTCCGTCGCGTTGATCGGCACAGCGCCTGATGCGCGGCCGCCGACACGACAGTTCGGTTTTACATGGAGCGTGCGGCGATCGCGGACAGGGTGGCGCCGATCGCTGCAACAGCCATCAGGGCGATGCCGTCGAAAATCAGGCCAGATGGAGTCAGGACATGCGTTCCGACCACGATCTGATGCGGGATGGCGTCGGCGATGTGCGACATCACGTCATGCGCCTGTGCGTCCACACTACCTGCGCTGGAAGAGACGGCGCCGACGACATGGGGCAGGGCGGCCCAGCCGACGCCAAGGATCAGCGCAAGAGGAGCCAGAAGCTCGGCGATCTGCTGAGCCATGTAGAAGGCGAAATAAACGACCGACCAGATCGCGATACGCACGAGCGGCAGCCACCGCTGGAGATTGCCTCTTGCGTCGGCCGAATGAGATGTTCGGCGCGCACTCAATGAGTCGCGGCTGGCGTCCATGGCTAACGTCTTTCTTTCATCGGAAGTGGTGCGGTCGTGACACTCAATCGCGGACCAGTCGAAACGGCAGCCGCGCTATACCCCTTGGACCTAGCGCCCGTCTCCCTGAAAAGCAATTCCCGGACGTGTCTGGCGCAAGAAATGCGCAGTCGGCTGTCAACAGGCTCAGCCTTTCAGTCGCGTGTCGATACGCGAATGAAAGGCTCGGTTCCTGCCGGACATGGTCCGTGCAGAGCTTCAAAGCGCAACAGTCCGATGACGCTTCAGTTCATGCAGCCTTACTTGAGATAGACGCGTCCGTAGGATGCCGCGCCCAGACCGGGGCAACTGCACGGCGCTCCCAACGGCGTCGCGGTCGGAAGCTGGCACGTATAGAAACCGGCCTTGCATGTGCCGCCCAGCGGCGTGTTAGGCGGATATGAACCGGGCGCCACGGGCGTGCCAGGCTGCCCCGTGCATGCCGCCAGCGCGAGGGCGGCAAAAACTGCGGCTGCCTTTACGGGACGAATCCGGCGAATGGACGGGTGTGAAATCATCTGAACGCAAGCCCCCTGGCTTCGATAACGTCTTTCGTCTCTGACGGCATACGAGCGTGACCTCGCGCCGCCGCTTTCCGGTTAACGTTCGGCCAATAATGAAGATGCAGATCGTAACGCTGCTTTGTAACTATGAGCGCCGTTCATGGCATGTTTGCGGCATGTTGTTGCACTGCTGCGTCGGGCGGAGCCCTCAGGCTCTAGGCTCTAGGCTCTAGGCTCTAGGCTCTAGGCTCTAGGCTCTAGGCTCTAGGCTCTAGGCTCGTCTCGCTCTTCGGCGATGGCGAGACCCGCTGCGCGTCCACTCGCCCAGGCCCAGTGAAAATTATATCCGCCCAGCCATCCGGTGACATCCACGGCTTCCCCGACGACGTACAGCCCGGGAACGGAGTTGCACTCCATGCTCCGGGATGAGAGCGCGCGCGTATCGACGCCGCCGAGCGTCACTTCCGCCTTCGCATAGCCCTCCGTTCCCACCGGGGTCACGCTCCAGTCATGGATCGCGGCGGCGGCCGGACGAATCAGACGATCGGACCAGTCTGCTGCAGGCTTGTCACCCAACAGTCGTGGCGCAAGCGCTTCGGCGAGCCTCCGGGGCAGCCAGTTCGCCAGTACGGCGGGCGCGTGGGCGCGCGGGCGTTCCCTGCGGACGGTCTGAAGAAGAGAGAGCGGATCCTGGCCCGGCAGGAGATCGACGCCGAACGGTTCTCCTTCGCGCAAGTAGGACGAAATTTGCAGAATCGCCGGGCCGGACAGGCCGCGATGCGTGAACAGCATCGCCTCGTCGAAATGCGTTTTCCCGAACCGCGCCCGGACCGGCAGCGAAACCCCCGACAGATCCGTCATCCAGCCAAGGTCGTCGTTCCCGACCCGTAGCGGCACAAGACCCGGACGCGGCGCAATGACAGGGACGCCAAAGCGGTGGGCGAGGTCATAGGCGAAGCCGCTGGCGCCGATCTTGGGGATCGAGGGGCCGCCCGTCGCCAGAACCAGCGCCGGAGCCTCCAGCACTCCGCGGCTGGTCGTGACGCGGAACATATCGCCGCGTGAGACGTCCGAGACGCTTTCGCCAAGACGCATGGCCACGTTCCCCGCCGCACACTCGTCCAGCAGCATGGAGAGGATGGCGGTGGCCGAACCGTCGCAGAATAGCTGGCCAAGTGTCTTTTCGTGCCACGCGATCCGATGGCGATCGACCATTGCGATGAAATCGGCTGGCGTGAACCGCGCCAGAGCCGACCGCGCGAAGTGCCTGTTGCCCGAAAGAAAACGATCCGGCGCGACATGAAGGTTTGTAAAGTTGCAGCGACCGCCGCCGGAGATCAGGATTTTCCGCCCGGCCTGTGCGTTGTGGTCAATGACGGCGACGCGCTTTCCTCGCTGCGCCGCTGACAGCGCGGTCATGAGGCCGGCCGCTCCGGCGCCGAGCACTATGGCGTCAAACGCCTCAGCTTTCATGGTCGCGTCGCTTCTGTGCGCGGTCAGAAATCGAGATTGGCGTAATAGGCGGGGGGATTGATCCCGGAGACTCGGTCGTTGAGTAGCGGCCGGAAGCTGGGGCGGGACTTGATGCGCGCGTACCAGTCATGCGCGGCGGGCGTCTTGCTCCAGTCGATGTCGCCGATGAAATCGAGGCAGGACACGTGGGCCGCCGCTGCGAAGTCGGCGAGCGACAATGCGCCGCCCGCGAGCCAGCTCCGTGATTCCGCGAGTTGCCCGATATAGTCGAGATGCGGCTTGATGTTGGCGTACCCGACGCGCAGCGCCGTTCCGTCGGGGTTGCCGCGACCGCTCAGCCGCTTGAACACCTTTTCGCCGAGCAGATTGTTGGTGACGTCACGCGCAAATTTCTGGTCGAACCACGCGACCAGCCGCCGTATCTCCACCCGCTCAGCGAGCGTGCGCCCGAGAAGGCAGGGGTCCGGATATGCTTCCTCAAGATACTCGCAGATGACGTTCGAGTCCGGAATGACCAGCCCGTTTTCCTCCACGAGAACCGGAACCTCCCCGGCGGGGTTGAGGTTCGCGAACTCGCGACGCTGCTCCCAGACGCGTTCGGTGAGCGGCTCGAAAGGCAGTCTCTTTTCGCCCAGCATCAGCCGCACCTTGCGGCAGTAGGGCGACAGGGGGAAATGATGAAGGATGCGCATGACGCACGATTTACGGCATCGCGGACAGCCGCGCCAGTGTGTAACCCGTGCGTGACGCGCATGCTCGGGCGACGCAAGACGTATCGCACGCGAAACGCCGTCCCGCCTCCCTTCGCCACTGCGGTCGGCTTTTTTCGCGCCTCAATCGTGTTGCTGGTGATGACGCGTACCCGCACGGGTTGTCTGGCGGAGGCTATTTTGGGCTATACGCAATAGATGATTCGACGCGGCGGCTCGCTGCGCGACGACGATTGAAGCGGAAAGACGACCAGACAGTGACAGCCCCGACTGCCTCCCAGTCCATTCCCCCATCGTCCGACGCGGCGTCTTCTTCGGCCTCCACCGCCGCGCCCCTGCGGATCAGGGCTGGAGGACGCTCGTTTCTGGCGCTCGTCCTGACGCCCGAGGCGCCGCTCGACGGCTGGCTGATTGCGCTGGACAGGCAGATCGAACGTTCTGCAGGGTTTTTCGCGGGGAAGCCGATCATCCTCGACCTGAGCCTTGCGCCCGCGGATGACCCCGGATTGCCGTCTTTTCTTCCTGCCTTGCAGGAGAGGGGCGTCCGCGTCATCGGCATTGAGGGAGCAGATCGGTCCGGGAGCGCATTCGCGGAGTGGGACTGGCCTGAAGGCTTCATCGGCGGGCGGGATTCCGCAGCGGCTGACGTGCCTGACGAAGCAGAGGAGCAGCCACCGGCGCTTCCGCCGGGCGCGCTCGTCATCGAGCAGCCGGTTCGCTCCGGGCAGCAGATCGTGTGGCCGGAGGGCGACGTCGTCATTCTTGGATCAGTCGCCTCCGGCGCCGAGATTTCGGCTGGCGGTTCAATCCATGTTTACGGTGCGCTTCGTGGCCGTGCGATCGCGGGGATCGTTGGACGCCCGGACGCCCGGGTTTTCGCCCGTGTGATGCAGGCCGAATTGCTGGCGATCGACGGGTTCTACGCGGTGGCGGACGAGTTTGATCCCGAGTTGGTGGGCAAGCCCGCTCAAGCGCTCCTTGAGGGCGAAAGCCTGATTTTGCGTCCTCTTCCGTAAGAGTTTCGCCGTTCGTGGGGATTACCGTTGCCCGCGCGGACGCCTGTTCATTAAAAAAACACATCGGACTCGTTTAACGGTACGAGTCGACATGAAATAAAAAGGCGAATTCTATATGGCGCAGGTTCTCGTCGTCACATCCGGGAAAGGCGGCGTCGGTAAAACGACCACGACCGCAGCGCTCGGCGCGGCGCTCGCGAAAACGGGCAAGACCGTTGCGGTCGTCGACTTCGACGTCGGTCTGCGGAATCTCGATCTGGTGATGGGAGCCGAACGGCGGGTCGTCTTCGATCTGGTCAACGTCATCCAGGGCGACGCCAAGCTGGCGCAGGCGCTTATCAAGGACAAGCGTATCGACACGCTGTCGCTGCTGCCCGCGTCCCAGACGCGCGACAAGGACGCGCTGACGTCCGAAGGCGTCGCGAAGGTGATGGACGAGCTTCGCGAGAAGTTCGATTGGGTCGTCTGCGACAGCCCGGCGGGCATCGAACGCGGCGCGCAACTGGCCATGTATCACGCGGACAAGGCGGTGATCGTGACCAACCCGGAAGTGTCTTCGGTGCGCGACAGCGACCGCATCATCGGGATGCTCGACAGCACGACCGAGAAAGCGAAGGCTGGCGAAAAGGTCGAGAAAAACCTGCTTCTCACGCGCTACGATCCGGCCCGCGCCGCGCGCGGCGAGATGCTGAGCGTCGACGACGTTCTGGAGATTCTCTCCATCCCGCTGATCGGCATTATCCCGGAAAGTCAGGACGTGCTGCGCGCCTCTAACCTGGGTTCGCCCGTTACGCTGGCGGCCCCGGAAAGCGGTCCCGCGCGGGCGTATTTCGACGCCGCCCGTCGTCTGGCGGGTGAAAAGGTCGATATCACCGTCCCGACCGAGCGGAAGGGACTTCTCGACTGGCTCTTCAAGCGGGGTGCGGCATGAGCTTTCTCGCAAATTTTTTCGGCAAACGCAGTTCCGCGCCGGTCGCCCGCGACAGGCTCCAGATTCTTCTGGCCCACGAGCGCGCAAGTGTCGGGGAAGGGAAGTCGGATCTCCTTATCCAGTTGCAGCGTGAGATCATGGAAGTGATCCGCCGCCATGTGTCCGTTGATCAGGACAAGGTGCAGGTGAAGCTGGATCGTGGCGACAACTGTTCGACGCTGGAAATCGACATCGAGGTGCCGGGTCTGGAATCCGCCGTGAAGGCCGCCGAGGCCAAGAAGGACGAGAAGGAAGCCAAGGCTCCGTCAGAAGAAAAGACGCCTGAGAAGACCAAGACGGACGCGGCCGGAAAGGCCTGAAGCCTCACAGCGGAATGCGGCCGCCCCAGGCACCGGATTCCGCTGGGCGAACGGGAGTGAACCTCGCCGCTATGGCGTGGTGTAGACGGAGGGCTGCGTTTCTGGCCCCTCGTGGCGAGCCTCGCTGCTTGACCTGCGGGGGCGCAAGAAGGTTGGCGACAATCTGTCGGTATCGTCACCCGATCAGACTGGATCGCCTGATCGGGCGCGGCGTTTAACGAGTAAAAATGCGAGCGACTCCACCGGCCCGATAGCCGGTGGAGTCTATCTCAGTCTTCGAGTTGCAACGCTTCGGTCGTCGATTTGCGCAACTGCGCGCAGAGTTCTGGCTCATTCGCCAGCTTCTTGCCGTAAGACGGCACGATTTCTTTCAGCTTGGGCTCCCATTCGGCGAGCTTTTCGCCGAAGCACCTCTGGATCACCGTCAGCATGATTGGCGCGGCTGTGGACGCGCCGGGCGACGCGCCAAGCAGCGCCGCCACCGTACCGTTCGCCCCGGTAATGACTTCCGTGCCGAACTGCAGAACGCCGCCTTTCTTTGCGTCAGGCTTGATCACCTGCACACGCTGACCCGCGACGACCAGTTCCCAGTCCTCGTCGCGTGCGTCTGGCACGAATTCGCGCAGCGCCGCCATTCGCGCCGACTGCGTCTGAAGCACCTGCTGGATCAGATATTTCGTGAGATCCCAGTTGTCGCGCGCCACGCCGAGAATCGAACGCAGGTTGCCGCTCTTTACCGATAGCGGAAGGTCAAACAGCGAGCCCTTCTTGAGGAAGCGCGTCGAGAACCCCGCATAGGGTCCGAACAGGAGCGCGGGCTTGCCGTCGATCATGCGGGTGTCGAGGTGCGGCACGGACATCGGCGGCGCGCCGACCGAGGCCTTGCCGTAAACCTTGGCGCGATGCGCACGGATGACGTCCGGATTCTTGCAGCGGAGGAATTCGCCGCTCACCGGGAAACCTCCGACGCCTTTTGCTTCAGGAACGCCACTCTTCTGTAGCAACGGCAGGGCCGCGCCGCCCGCGCCGATGAACACGAAACGCGCGCTGACGGTGCGTGTCTGACCAGAGCGGACGTCCTTGGTCTTGACCAGCCAACGGCCATCGGCCTGACGCGTCAGGTCAGTGACCTCGGTGCTCGTGCGCAGCGATACGCCGGACTTCGCCTTCAGCGCGCGGAACAGCAAGTGGGTCAGCGCGCCAAAATTGACGTCGGTGCCGGAGGAGATCCACGTCGCGGCAAGCTTCTGTCCGCCTGCGCGATTCTTCATGATCAGCGGCATCCACTGGCGCAATTGCTCCGGATCTTCGGAGTAGCGCATGCCTTCGAACAGCGGGTGGTCCTTCAGCGCATCGTAACGGCGGCGGAGGAAATCCGTGTTCGCGTTGCCCCAGACGAAGCTCATATGCGGGATCGGGGTGATGAAGTCGCGTGGGTTCGCGATCTGCCCTGTGGTCACGAGATAAGACCAGAACTGCCGCGAGATCTGGAACTGTTCGTTGACGTTGACCGCCTTGCTGATGTCGATGCCGCCGTCGGCGGTCTCCGACGTGTAGTTAAGCTCGCACAGAGCGGAATGGCCCGTGCCCGCGTTGTTCCACGGCATCGAGCTTTCGAGCGCGACATCGTCGAGCCGCTCGTAGATGTCGATCGTCCAGTTCGGTTCAAGCGTCTTGAGGAACGTGCCGAGCGTGGCGCTCATGACGCCGCCGCCGATCAGAACTACGTCCGGCGTCGCTTGTGATTCGGCAGAGGCAGCGGTCATTGGGCACTCCTGACTGGACGCGCGCAGCTATCACGGCGCGGAAAGTTGGCCGGGCCGGAGAATGGCGCGTCGCAACGATGAGGGGAAGACGCCGGACGCCGATTGGCCGGACTGGCGCACCGTCTGGCGCGCTTCGCCAGTTGGCGCGGGATCGACGAACAGAGCATTGCTTTTCATATGAACGGAAATATGGCGTCGGGCGGCATCATCTCTTTGCGAGCGTGACGCAGGTCCGAACTGAACGCATACCCGCCATGTTGGCAGCGGACTGCGCCTCCGGCGATGAAAGCGTGCGAAATGACTTCGTGGCCCGATTGCCTGAACCGCTTTCTGGCGCTGGCAACCGCCTTGCGCGCTACAGACGCGCGCTCCACGTTTGCGGAGGCGGCGGTTCCGCTGCAATGGCGGCGAGATTCCTCGTCCGCCTGCGGCGTGCGTCAGGAATTAGGAGAGCGACATGACCATCAAGAAATTCGGTACGGCCCATTGGGAAGGCGGAATCAAGGACGGCAAGGGCCTGATTTCGACCGAAAGCGGGGCGCTGAAGGAGCAGCCCTATGGCTTTAACACGCGCTTCGAAGGCAAGCCGGGTTCGAATCCGGAAGAACTGATCGGGGCCGCCCATGCCGCCTGCTTCACCATGGCTCTGTCGTTGATTCTGGGTGAGGCTGGCTTCACGGCTACCGGGCTCGACACGCGTGCGACGGTTTCTTTGGAAAAGCAGGATGGCGGCTTTGCGATTCCGGCGATTCATCTGGAACTGACTGGCACGGTGCCGGGCGCGTCGCAGGAGCAGTTTCTCGAACTGGCGCAGAAGGCGAAGGCCGGCTGCCCGGTCTCCAAACTGTTCAAGGCCGACATTACGCTCGACGCAAAGCTTTCGGCGTAAAGGAACGACGTCAGGATCAGCCCCTCAGGCTGATCCTGATCGTTACCGGGCAGCGACAGGACCGATCTGAATCCCCTTACTGTCTGCGGGCGCGGCGGTGGAGGCGACGACGACATGTGCTCCGGCTTCTTCGCCCGGAGCTGGCGGCTCCGTTCCGAAGCGTCGGGCCAGCCCGCCCTTGTTGTAGTCGATCGTCTGCGCGAAGCCGCGTTCTGCGAGCAGCGCGTGCATTTCGGACGGCTGGAACCGGCTACGCCACGGTTCCCCTCGGGTTTTCACGTTCTCGCTCCAGCCGGTAAGAAATTTTTGCGCCTGTGGCGGGTAGTTTTCCAGCGGCTCCGAGTAATCGAAGACGATGGTGGAGCGGGGCGTCTTCGCTACGACGTCCAGTGTGGCCGAGATAGAGCCGCGGGTCAGGTAGATAGCGACGCCCAGCCAGACGAAAACTGTTGGCGCAGCAGGGTCGAAACCTGATTCCGCGAGGATGGCGGGCAGAGTCTTGCGTTCGAAATCGGCTTCAACGAAACGCAGAGTGGCTGGAATCTGGATTTCGGCCTCGACGATGCGTCGACGCTTGAAGTCCTGCATCGCGGCACGATCAAGTTCGAACGTCGTCAGGTCGGGATACGGGTTGCGAAGTCCGAAGGTGTCGAGGCCTGCTCCCAGTATGACGGCCTGCCTCAGACCATCCCGCGTCGCGCGCTGGCCGATGACGTCGTTCGCGATTCGGCTGCGCGCGGCAATAAATCGCCGTATCCCGCCACGTCTCAGGTGTTCGTCGGACTGCGCCAGTTCCATGGGATCGGGCGCCGCAGGCCCGAGTATCGGGACAGCCAGCGGATCTGAAAAAATTGACCCGCGGTCGATGATCTGGTGCTCGGCGCGCAGGCGGGCGACGCCGACCGCCGTTGAACGCCAGAGATCAGGCGCTTCCGAAGGAGACTCAAGCGCGCCTTTTTGGTTCACGCCTTCGCCATGCTCGTACGCATGCCAAGCCGGTCGATCAGCTTGCGATCGCGCGTGGCGGCCGGATTCGGCGTGGTGAGCAGACGCTCGCCGTAGAAGATCGAATTCGCGCCAGCCATGAAGCAGAGCGTCTGCGCCTCGTCCGTCATGTTTTCACGCCCTGCTGCAAGGCGCACGTGGCTCGACGGCATGGCGATACGCGCGGCGGCGATGACGCGGACGAAGTCGATGGGATCGACGGCTTCGGCTGAGGCGAGCGGCGTTCCCGCGACGCGAACGAGAAGGTTGATCGGCACGCTTTCGGGATGCTTGGGCAGGGAGGCGAGGGTGGCGAGCAGACCGGCGCGGTCGGACTCGTCCTCCCCCATGCCGACGATGCCGCCGCAGCACACGTTGATGCCCGCGTCGCGGACGTTGGCGAGGGTGTCCAGACGCTCCTGATACGTGCGGGTCGTGATGATCTCGCCGTAATATTCAGGGGAGGTGTCGAGGTTGTGGTTGTAGTAATCAAGGCCAGCGTCACGCAGACGGGCGCTCTGTTCGGCGTCGAGCATGCCGAGGGTGACACAGGTCTCGAGGCCCATAGCCTTCACGCCCTCAATCATCTGGCAGACGGTGTCGAGATCGCGCTCCTTGGGGGAGCGCCACGCCGCGCCCATGCAGAAGCGCGCAGCTCCTGCGTCGCGCGCGCGGCGCGCTTCGACCAGCACTTTCTCGACCGCCATCAGTTTTTCAGCTTTCACGCTCTCCTCGTGGCGGGAGCTTTGCGGGCAATACGCACAGTCCTCCGGGCAGCCGCCGGTCTTGATGGACAGCAGCGTGGAGATCTGGATTTCCGTCGGGTCGAACCAGGCGCGATGCGTGGTCTGGGCGCGATACATCAGCTCCGGAAACGGCAGGGCCAGCAACTGCTCGATGTCCGCGCGGGTCCAGTCGTGGCGCGGCATGGGCCGCGACGCGTCAGAGGACGAAAGGGAAGAGCTGAAGGCGCCGCCATCGGCCATGCGTAAATTCCTGCTTTGATCGTGTCTCTGCGGCCGGTCCGGGGATGAACGTCGCTCGCGCGAACAGGGACTGGCGTCGCGGCGCGCGAAAGCACGCCTCGGGGATCGCTTAAATCATCGTTATCCTCTGTGAGGCAAGGTCCGTGCAAACACTGTTCGCGCGGGGGGTATGGAGACCGACAGGAAGAACGATGCGGCGGGAGAGCCTGACCGCCGCCTGGAGCGCCTTGCCGCGCTCGCCTTCGCTGCGGCCGACGTGCTGTTCGAGGTCGATCGGGCGTTGCGGATCCGCCATGTGGGCGGCGCGGCGGTCAGGCTCACCGGCCATAAGCCGAAGTCGCTCAAAAACCTGTCTCTGTTTGATCTTGTGTCGCCCAGCGACAGGCTGCTGCTGCGTCGCGCGATCGAGGAATTTGAGGAGAAAGGGGCGATCGCCCGCCTGACTCTCCGTTTTCTGCGGCCGAACGACGCTTCCGTTACAGCGATTTTGGGACTCGCCGCGCTCCCGGGGGCTCCGGGCGAGCGTCTGGTCACGGCCACTATCGTCGATCGTTCCTTCGTCGCCTGCGCGGATCAGGACGGCCTGATGAGCCGGAGCAGCTTCCTGGACTTCGCCAAGCGGCTCGTCTCCCAGCCGGGGGAGGCTACGCGCTATCGCGTCGTCATGCTCGCCCTGCCGGACCTCGTGCGCAGCGCGACCCTCAGGCAGACGGGCATAGGCAAAGCGTTCCAGGGAGAGGTGGAGGCGATTCTCCGGATGCATGCCGAAGGCGGCGGCGTCACCCGGCTTTCCGATGGTTCATTCGCCTATGTGGCGACGAGCGAGGACAGCGAACGCATCGTCGAACGCAAGATACAGGAGGTGACGGAGTCTCTTCTCGCTTCTGTTCGCATCAGGGATCTGCCGCTCGATTCAAGCCTGATGGAGCAGAAGGAAGTCGAAACCGCGATGGATTTTGCGCTCTCCGCCTTTAACGAGGACATCGCCGACGCCTTCTCATTCAAGAGCTTGCCGGAATGTCTCGCCGCAGCGTCTCGCAACGATCGGGGACTAGCGAGTTCCTGCCGTAACATCATTGAGGACGAGACGTTTTTTCAAGTTCTGCAGCCGGTCATCGCTTTCAAGACTGGTCATGTGCAGCATTACGAGGTGCTCACCCGTTTTGCCGAAGGCGTCGCACGGGGGCTCGCCAATACGAGTGAGTTCGTGAAGGTCGCGGAGCGGATCGGCATGATCAACACGTTCGATCTGCTGAACTGCGTCAAAACATTGAAGTTGCTTGAAAAGCTTCCTGCAGGCGTCAAACTCGCGCTGAATCTCTCCGGCCGCTCCATGCAGTCTCCGGAATTCGGGGAGCGTCTCCTGAACGTGCTGGACAGCGAGAGCAGGAACGTCGCCGCCTCCCGCTTGCTGATCGAAATCACCGAAACGAGCGGGATCGTGGATTTTGATGCGCCGACAGAGCTTGTGCGGAAGCTGCACGCACGCGGCCACCACATATGCCTCGACGATTTCGGCGCCGGCGCCATGAGCTTCGAGTATTTGAGACGATTCCCTGTCAGCTATATCAAAATCGACGGGCAGTTCTTCCGGAGCGCGATGAGCAATTCCCGCGACCGTATCCTTGTCCGGGCCATCGCGCGTTGCAGTTTCGACGTCGGTTGTCGCACCGTTGCGGAAATGATCGAAACGGAGATGGAGGCCGCTCTGGCGCGCGAACTGGGTATTGAATGCGGCCAGGGCTGGCTGTTCGGGCGGCCTGTCACAGCAGACGCCCTGCTGGCCGCCTCCACAAAGATGCCTGATATCGGGACGCCTGCCACGCCGCTGCAACAGGCTGCGACGCCTGTCACAAACATTCAGCGTCAACGCCGTCCCGCTACGACGGCTGATTCCTGACTCGCTTTCGTCTTCGTAACTTCGTCGCCAGGACGCACGAACGCGTCGCACGGGTTGCGCAAGGTTTCTTGACGCATCGAATTTTTGGGCGCAGGCGAGGGGGTCAAGCCGCTGGCTGGCGCCTCCTGTGACGGTCGCGCCGCCGGTAGCCTGTATCCGCGTCAGGCGATGGCCTGGCCCGGCCTGCCCGGAAATACGCGGAGGTCGGACAACGGTGGCGGCCGTGACTGAAGAGGAGCCGACACGGGGTTGGAATGAAGCACTGGCGCATTGATCAAATGGACTGGGACAGCTTCCAGCCATCCCGTGTGGACCCTGACATTATCGCCGTCGTGAAGGCCGCTTCCGTCGTCGAACGGAACGGCGTGGACTACGCGGTCTATCTTAACGGCGTTTTTTCGGACGATGCGGATTTCCAGAAGGCCGCCGACAACTGGGCGGTTGAGGAAGTGCAGCATGGCGACGCGCTTGGCCGCTGGGCCATGCTCGCCGACCCGACCTGGAATTATCCGGAGGCGTTCGAGCGTTACCGGTCGAAGTTTTCTATCGACCTGAACGCAACTTCCTCCGTTCGGGGGTCCCGAACTGGGGAACTGATCGCCCGGTGCATGGTGGAGACCGGCACGTCGTCCTTCTACTCGGCGTTGGCCGACGCGACCGACGAACCGCTGCTCAAGGCGATCTGCAAGCAGATCGCGGCTGACGAGTACCGTCATTTCAAGCTGTTCTACGACCATATGCAGCGCTACCTGAAGCGCGAGCGTCTGGGCGCGTGGACGCGCGCGCGCATCGCGCTTGGCCGTGTGACGGAAAGCGAGGACGACGAACTCGCGTCCGCCTACCACACCACGAACGAGCCCGAATCGATGTCCTATGACCGGAAGCGCTGCATCGCGGCGTATATGTCCCGAGCGATGGGCGTTTATCGCCGCAAGCATCTGGACCGGGTCACGGGCATGATCTTCAAGACAATTGGTTTTCGTCCCCATGGCCGGTTACATTCGCTGGCCTGCTCATTGACCTATGCACTTGTGCGGATGCGTCAGAAGAGCTTCGCCCGCGCGGCGTCGGCCACCGCCTCAGCCTGAGGCGAGCATTTCCAACGGGAGGGGCCGACCCTCTATCGAAACAGACGTCGTTCCAACAAAAAGAGGAAATCCCGAATGGTACGTTCGATTGCGGCGTTTGGGGCCGCGAGCCCGCGCCCTGCCTCGCGCGATGCTTCGTCCTGCGCGACGTTAGCGGGTGTCCCGCGTCGGCGCGTCTTCGCCACGCTGCTCGCGACATGCGCTTTCGGATCGCTTCTGGCCGCCGGGCAGGCAGGCGCCGCGACCCAGACGAAGCAGCAGACAGCCTTCGGAACCTGGGGGTTCGATCTCGCGGGACGCGACACGGCAGTCAAACCGGGCGACAACTTCTTCGAATACGCCAACGGGACGGAAGTGCGCGCCATCGTGATCCCACCCGATCGCACCTCTTTCGGTCCGTTCGACCGGCTGCGCGAGCTGTCGCGTGAGCGGGTGCGGGCGATTCTGACCGATCTGGCGAAGAAGCCGAGCGCCGATCCGAAAACCAGCGACGAGAAGCTGGCGACGTATTACACGACGCTGATGGACGCGGCGGCCATCGAGAAACTCGGCGCTGCCCCTCTTGCGGAAGATCTGGCGGCCATCCGCGCCGTGGCGACGCCTGCGGCTTTCGCTCACCTCACAGGCGCTGGCCAGAGTTCGTTCCAGTATTCCGCCTTCGCGATGGGGATCCAGCCGGACGCCAAGGATCCGACGCGCTTCGCCATCTATGTCGATCAGGGCGGCACGGGCCTGCCGGATCGGGATTATTACCTGAAGCCGGAATTCGCCGCGAAGAAGCAGGCGTATCAGGCCTATATCGAGAAGATGCTGGGTCTGGTCGGGTGGCCCGATGCGAAGGCTCGTGCTGCCGATATCGTCGCCTTCGAGACCTCGATCGCGCAGGTCCAGTGGGCGCGCGCCGACATGCGCGACCCGGACAAGACCTATAACCCTCGCTCGGTGGCGGAACTGAAAGCCCAGGCCCCCGGCTTCGACTGGGATGCGTGGCTCGCCGGGGCTGGCATTACGACTGCGCAGGCGGATGCGGCGAAGCTGATTGTCGAAGAACCGTCCGCAATTACGGGCGAAGCGAAGATCCTCGGGCAGACGCCGCTGCCGACCTTGCAGGCCTGGCTTGCGTTTCATCTGGCGGACAACGCGGCGTCGGACCTGTCGGATGCTTTTGTGCAGGCGTCTTACGAATTCAACAACAAGACGCTGGCCGGGCAGCCGCAACTAGCGGAGCGCTGGAAGCGTGTCACCGACGCGACCGATCACGCCATGGGCTGGGCGCTCGGGAAGATCTATGTCGATCGTTATTTCCCGCCCGAGAGTCGGGCGAAGATGCAGGCGCTGACGCAAAAACTCAAAGCCGCGTTCCGCGTGCGCCTCGAGCATAATGCGTGGATGTCGGCGCAGACGCGTGAAGCTGCGATCCGGAAACTCGACAACTTCGAAATCCAGATCGGCTACCCGAAAAAATGGCGTGATTACGCGTCTCTTACCGTGCGTCCTGGAGACGCTTACGGCAACGCCGCTCGAGCCATCGGCTTCGAATGGAACTACTGGCTGGGGCATCTGGGCAAGCCGGTCGATCGTGACGAGTGGGATATGACCCCGCAGACGGTCAACGCCTACAACAACCCCGTGTTCAACGAAGTAGTCTTCCCCGCATCCATTCTGCAGGCGCCGTTCTTCGATCCGAAGGCCGATCCCGCGATCAACTACGGCGCCATCGGCGGCGTGATCGGTCACGAAATGACGCACGGCTTCGACGATGAAGGCCGGAAATTCGACGAGCATGGCCGCCTGAAGGATTGGTGGACCAAGGAGGACGCTGCGCGGTTCGACGCGCTCGGCGCGAAGTATGGCGCGCAATACGACGCGTTCGAGGTGCTGCCCGGCGTGCATCTGAACGGCAAGCTGACGATGGGCGAGAACATCGCCGATCTTGGTGGAATCACTCTGGCGGTCGACGCCTACCGTGCGTCTCTGGGCGGCAAGGCGGCGCCGGTCGTCGCGGGCCTGACAGGCGATCAGCGGGTGTTCCTCGGCTGGGCGCAGGTCTGGCGGCAGAAGGTGCGCGACGATCGCGCGCGCCAGCTTGCGGTCGTGGACCCGCATTCGGCCCCTGCTGCGCGCGTGAACCTGCCGATGCACAATGTCGACGCCTGGTATGATGCGTGGAATGTGCAGCCGGGAGAGAAGCTGTATCTGGCGCCGGACGCCCGCGTTAAAATCTGGTAGACGGTCGCGCAGTCCCGCCCGTCGCCATTTGCGCGGGGTGGGCGGGAAGCTGACACCGGTCCTGTTCTGGCGGGACGATGAACCCGACCTCCGGCCTCCGCTGGCGCGGTCGTGGAGGATGGTTTTATGACGACATTGACCCTCGGTTATCGCAACGCTCCCGAGCACGCCGCTGTCGCAGCCGCCGTGGCGCGTGTGCTTGAAGCGCATGACATGGAGCCGGAATACGTCACCGGCCCCGATCAGGCGCTGACCGAGATGCTTGAAAGTGGTGAGCTCGACGTGTTCGCAACCGCGTGGTTGCCGAGCGTGGACGCCGCCTGGGTTTCGGAGACGGTGGAGGCGCGGGGCGATCTTTACCGTCCCACGTTCTGCTGTTGCGTCGCCGACACACCGGAACTGGCGGGCGTCGCGTCTCTGTCGGATCTTGCCGCATCGTCCGCTTCGCGAAATCTGCTTGTGCCTGCTTCCGTCCTGCCGCGTGTGCGGCAGATGGTGGGAAGTTACGGGCTGACGGAAGCAGGGTTCACCATCGAGGCTCAGCCGGATGAGGAGGCGTTTGAGGCTCTGGCCGCCGCTTTCGCCGCAGGAGAGCCGGTCGTGGCGGCGTTGTTTGCGCCGAACTTCCTGTTGCATCGTTACGCGCTTCGGACGCTGAACGACCCGCGCGGCGCGCTGGGCGGGGAACAGACGGCGCAGCTTCTGATCAACCGTAGCCGGGCGGAGAGGCTGGACTCCGATCTGCTGGACGAACTCGACGAACTCACGCTGGGCAATCGCGTCGTCAGCGCGCTGGACGACGCCGTGCGTCATGGCGGCATGACAGCCGATGACGCAGCCGAAGCGTGGCAACGGGGACGCCTGCTGCCACGCTGACGCATGACGCGTCTTCACGCGGATACTGGAGGCGCCGATGGTCGTTGATGTGGCGAGGCTGCGGACACTGATAGTTGGCGCTGCGGCCGCGCCCCCGTCCTGGGTCGCCGATGCGGTCACTCTCTGGCGTGACGACGTGATAAACGTCTGGGAAGAGGCGTCGCGTAGCGATGCGGGGACATGCCTCGATACTCTCCCGATCGATGACGACGCCGGTTTCGATCTGATTCTATGCGCGGCCCCGCTCGACGCGCCGAACGGGGCGCAGCGGCTGCTTGAGCGGCTGTCCGGACTGCTGAGCGTCAACGGCGTAATTCTGGCTGCCGCACGTGTTGGCGAGCTGGTGAACGGCGACGCCGTGATGCGCCGTCTTTTCGAAAAGATGTCCGCTGCGCCGAAGGAAGATGCCGCCACGTGTTTTGCGCGACTTCGAGAGCCCCCTTCGCGTGCTGCGGCGATCATCGCGACGCCGCCCGTCATGCCTGACGACGGTGGTCCCCGTTACACGATTTCGGAGCTTTCGACTCTGGTCGAAGCCGCAGGGCTCACAATCGACGATCCATATCCGCGCGCCTGCTACGACATCGCGCTTCTACTGGAAAGTCAGCCGCGTCTGTGGGATTGTGCGGCCAACCTGTCCGCTTCGGAGCGTCGGGCGGCGGCGTTCGCATTATGCGTCCCCGAGGTTCCGCCCGGCGAAACCCTGCTGCATGTCGTCTCACTTCGCCCTGCAGCCGCTCCGGCGCGATCGTATGAAGCTTCGGCGATTCCCGTGCTGCTTGGTTGCACGGGCATCGCTCTCTCGATGTCAATGACGGACGATCATTTCCTGCCAGTCCAGATCGGCGCCGTTTCGGCTATGCTGCCGTTGCCGCCGCAGGCGCGTGGGGTTGCTCCGCTTATCGACGGGCGACGCGGAGTCGCGGATCTGGCGCGCATGCTCGCCACGCGTGGCGTCGATCAGGCGCAATTCGATGCGGTGTGGGGCCAGATGGCGGCGACGCTGCAAGCTCTCGGGGCTCTGGGGTTCCGGCCCAGCGCAGCGTCCGGCGACGTCACGCAGGCGTCGTGACGCCCATCATCATTTTCGGCGCAGCCTTGCGCCCGGATGGAAGCGCGACGGAGACGTTGCGCCGCAGGATCGCCGCCGCTGTGGCTCATGGCTGGCGGATCGGCGACGCGCTCTATGTGCCGACTGGCGGCGTTCCGCAGTCGGGCGTCACCGAGGCGCAGGTCATGACCGCGCTGTTGCTCGACGCCGGAATCGCGCGGGACGCGATTCTTCCGGAAGATCGCGCGGGCGACACCTGCGATTCGGTTCTGATCTGTTCGGATATGCTGCGCGAACTGGGGCATCGTGGGCCGGTGTCCATCGTGACCAGCGATTTTCATATGATGCGTTGCGCGGCGATGGCGCTGTTCGCCGGATGGAGAATCACGCGGGTTCCCGCCACCGCGCTCCACCCGCGCGGTCGCGCGTGGCGGATGTGGGTCTGGGCGCGGGAGTTCCCGGCGACGGCATGGGATGTGGCGCTCGTCGTCCTGTGGCGCGCGGGGGTGATGAAGACGCCCTGAGCCATGCGTGGGGCGGTCGGCCCGGTTGACACGGGGCGCGGATTTTCTTCATCAGGACGCGCGACGCTGTAATGGCGGCGTTGCTGAGGCAGGTTGGACGTCTTTTTCGATAACCGCATCGTTCTGCGGCGTGTCGTGAAATCGGATGAAACGCCAGCAGCCTCCGTCGTCGCGCCCGACGTAACGGGCTTGCGGCCAATTCATCATCTGACAGGACGTCTCGAGGGCTCAGCGGGCGCCTTGTAGCGTCGCTCTGGAGTGGTTCATGCCCGTTTTTGCTTTCGTATTCCCCGGCCAGGGTAGCCAGTTTCCCGGTATGGGAGCCGATCTTGCCGAGGCTTTCCCGGTCGCCCGCGAGGTGTTTCAGGAAGTCGACGACGCCCTGAACCAGCATCTGTCGAAGATCATTTTCGAAGGACCGGCAGAGGCGCTGACCAGCACGGAAAACACACAGCCAGCGTTGATGGCCGTGTCTATGGCGGTGCTGCGGGTTCTTGAAAAAGAAGGCGGCTTCACTCTGGGGCAGAAGGCGACGCTGGTCGCGGGCCACTCGCTCGGTGAATATGCGGCGCTCGCCGCCGCCGGGGCGTTCGGTGTGGCGCAGGCTGCACGCCTGTTGCGCCTGCGTGGCGAGGCGATGCAGCGCGCGGTTCCGGCCGGAGAGGGCGGCATGGCGGCGTTGATCGGCGTTGACGCTGAACAGGCCCGCGCGATCTGTGAAGCCGCTGCGGTTGTTTCCGAGGAAGGCAAGCCGGATCGTCTGGAGACGATCGAACTGGCCAACGATAACGGCGGCGGTCAGATCGTCATTTCCGGGCAGATCGGGGCGATCGAACGCTCACTGGTCATCGCCAAGGAAAAGGGCGCCAAACGGGCGGTGAAGCTTCCCGTGTCGGCTCCGTTCCACTCTTCGCTCATGCGTCCTGCGGCCGACGCCATGGGAGAGGCGCTGGAGCGCGAGACGATTGCGGCGCCCGTGGTGCCACTGGTCGCCAATGTGACGGCCGCGAAGGTCACTGCCCCCGATGCGATCTGCGATCTTCTGGTGCATCAGGTGACCGGAACGGTGCGCTGGCGCGAAAGCGTCGATGCGATGGCCGGCATGGGCGTCGACACGTTCGTGGAGATTGGCGCGGGCAAGGTTCTTTCGGGTCTTATCCGCCGCATCGCCCCTGATGCGGCTGCGCAGTCGGTGGGAAGCGTCGCGGATGTCGAGGCGTTTCTGAAAGGCGCCTGAATAGAGTATTGCCGCTGAATTCTGGTTCAGTGGAAATACTATCGCCGTTTGCTTCAACGAGCATTTGGTCCTGGATAACTGATTCCAGCTGAACAGGGCCTGCTCCAGAGGTTTCGACGTCACAACATCCGTTTGATGCGGGCGGGAGCGTTTCTTTATTGCGTTTGTGGCGGCGCAACGGGGGGCATCTACCGGATTCAGGCCCCGCCTTGTCCGTAGATTCGTCACGGGCGCTGTCGCCGTCGACGGCAGGCTGTCCTATAGGGGCAGGGACAAAGAGGCGGGTCGCCCCCCAAGCCCTGAGGAATTTCTTCTGCGGGGAGGTGCGGCCGGCTTCGACTGCATTGGTTTCAGCGTGAACGTTGGAAGGGGCGGTTCGCCTCAAATACATTCGGGCGCGCGACAGATACGGAAAACGAAATGTTCGATCTCACCAATAAAATCGCGCTCGTGACGGGCGCTTCCGGCGGCATCGGCGCCGCGATCGCCCGACGCCTGCATGAGCAGGGGGCGACGGTGGTCCTCTCGGGCACGCGCGAATCGGCCTTGAGCGAACTGGCGACGGAACTGGGCGAGCGCGCGCATGTTGTGGCCGCAGACCTGTCCGATCCGGCCGCCGCCGATCAACTCGTGGCGCGGGCCGAGGCGGCTGCGGGCGCGCCGCTCGATATCCTCGTCAACAACGCCGGACTGACCCGCGACATGCTGGCCATCCGCATGAAGGACGAGGACTGGTCGAAGGTTCTCGACGTCGATCTGGCCTCGCCGTTCCGCCTGTGCCGCGCCGCCCTCAAGGGCATGCTGCGCCGCCGCGCCGGGCGGATCGTCAACATCTCTTCCATTGTGGCGGCGACGGGCAATGGCGGGCAGGCGAACTACTCCGCAGCCAAGGCCGGTCTGGTCGGCATGACCAAATCTCTGGCGCAGGAAGTCGGCTCGCGTGGAATCACGGTGAATGTCGTGGCCCCGGGCTTCGTGGCGACGGCGATGACTGACGTGCTTCCCGATGCGCAGAAGGAGAAGCTGTCGGACGCGATTCCGCTCGGGCGTATGGGCGCGCCTGACGACATCGCTGCGGCGGTCGTTTATCTGGCGTCGGACGAAGCTGGCTGGGTGACGGGAAGCACGCTGCACGTCAACGGCGGCATGGCCATGATCTGAACGCGATGACGGTTTGAACGTTACGTGGATGATCGTCATGCATCGGGGCGCTACGTGGATGAAAATACGGCGTCTCCGGCCGGGGTTCCGGGGAAAACTGGAGGCGTAAGGGGAGTCGGGAGGGAGGTCGTCCGGCAGTTCGGTCGGCGGCGCAAGCATCGCGTCAGGCGCATCGCCGAGGGCTTTGCCGAGCCGGTTCTCTGCAATCGCCTTGGCGAGGGTAAGAAAACCATGCTAATCGCCCCCCTGCCTCGTTGGTATAGACATGGGTTGAGCCGTTCGGCCGCCCGGCCCGGCGGGTAGTCAGGCAGAACGAGCGCCTAGCAATCGCCCGCATCCCTTTGGGCACACAGGAAGCAGAGACACATGAGCGAAATCGCTGACAAGGTTAAGAAGATCGTAGTCGAGCATCTCGGCGTCGAAGAGAGCAAGGTCACGCCGGAAGCGTCGTTCATCGACGATCTGGGTGCAGACAGCCTCGACACGGTTGAACTGGTGATGGCCTTCGAAGAGGCGTTCAACGTCGAGATTCCGGAAGATGCGGCCGAGAAGATCGCGACCGTCAAGGACGCCATCGACTACATCGAGAAGCAGAAGGCGGCCTGAGGCCCCCAAAACTTACGGCGGGTTCCGGTTACAGGCGGAGCCCCCCTTTTCACGCTGGAATGAGGAGCGGACTAGCTTGTTGCAGTCGGCTGGATCTGATTTAGGCCGGAGACGCGTCGTCGTCACAGGCATGGGCATGGTGACGCCGCTGGGCGTCGGCGTCGAGAACGTCTGGGGGCGTCTTGTCGCTGGCGAGAGCGGAATCGGCCGTATCCGATCGTTCGATCCGAGCGAACTCGCCGCGCATGTCGCGGGCGAGGTCCCCGAAGGACCGACGGCCGAAGGCAAGCTGACGCTCGACGAGTGGATCGCTCCGAAAGACCAGCGGAAAATGGACCGCTTCATCCATCTCGGACTTGTGGCGGCGACTGAAGCCGTTCTGGATTCGGGATGGACGCCGGAGGCGGAGGAAGATCGCTGCGCCACTGGCGTGATGATCGGCTCCGGCATCGGCGGCCTCCAGACCATTTATGATGCATCGATCACGGTGCATGAGGGGCGGGCGAAGCGTCTTTCGCCGTTCTTCATCCCGTCGGCCCTGACGAATCTTGTGTCGGGTCATCTCTCGATCAAATACGGCTTCAAGGGCCCGAACCATTCAGCCGTCACCGCGTGCGCCACGGGCGTTCATGCGATCGGCGACGCGGCCCGCCTGATTATGCTCGGCGACGCCGATGTCATGATCGCGGGCGGCGCAGAGGCGGCCGTGTGCAAGCTCGGCATCGCCGGGTTCTGCTCCGCGCGAGCACTGGCCACCAGCTTCAACGAAACGCCTGAGCGCGCATCTCGTCCGTGGGACAAGGATCGCGACGGCTTCGTCATGGGCGAAGGCGCGGGCATCGTCGTGCTTGAGGAATATGAACACGCCAAGGCGCGTGGCGCGAAGATTTACGGCGAAATCATCGGCTATGGCATGTCCGGAGACGCCCACCACATCACGGCTCCGGCCGAGGGGCATGAGGGTGCGTTCCGCGCGATGAAGGCGGCGTTGAAGAGCGCAGGCATCACTCCCGGCGAAATCGGCTACGTCAACGCTCACGGCACGTCGACGATGGCCGACGATCTGGAGCTTGATGCAGTCGAACGCCTGTTCGCTGACGACGCGTCCAAGGTGGCGATGTCTTCGACGAAATCCGCCATCGGGCATCTGCTCGGCGCTGCGGGCGCAGTCGAGACGATGTTCTCCCTGCTTGCGATTCGCGATCAGGTCGCTCCGCCGACGCTCAACCTCGACAATCCGTCGCGCGAGAGCGCCATCGACCGCGTCGCGCATGAGTCGCAGGCCCGCAAGGTGAACGTCGCGCTGTCGAACAGCTTTGGCTTCGGCGGCACCAACGCAAGCATTCTGGTGCGCGGAGTCTGACGCGCCGCTGATCGCAGTTCACGCGAGGTTCCATAAGCCCGGCCGCCGCGCCGTGGCTGCGGTGCTCGTGTAGCCTTACAGGACCATCATGACCGACACTCCCTCCCAGACCGTTCCGGATCGTCTTTCGGTTCACCCTTCAAGCCCGTTCTACAACGAGGAATTGCTCGAGCGTGGCATCGGCATTCGGTTCAAGGGCGTTGAGAAGACCAACGTTGAAGAATACTGCATCAGCGAAGGCTGGGTTCGTGTCGCGGTCGGCAAGACGCTCGATCGGCGTGGCAATCCCATGACCATGAAGCTGAGCGGTCCCGTTGAGGCGTGGATCAAGGACTGACCCACTGCCAGGGGCGTCGATCTTCGTGGTCGGCGCCTTATTTGATTCCGGGGGCTTCTCGCCTAGGCGTTCTCGACGGGGCGCAGGAAAAATGCCTCTGGCGACCGTGGCAGGAGCCGCGTTACCCACCCTGCATGCGCCAATGCCTTGGTAGGATCGCTTCGTTTTATCTGCCTCTGTTATCTTGTAATCCTTGTCCGTCTTGCTGACGTTTAGTCGCCCGGCCTGATCGGAGTTATTCCGGCGGTGCGTGGCTGGCGTCTTGCGAATTGGTGACGAAGGGCGCACGGTCCGAGACTTTCAAACGCCTGCTCGACGCGGCGGCTACATTGAAAGCGGAGCATCGCAGATGACAGATTCGGAAACCGTGGCTCAGCCTGATCAACAATTCACCGTCCTGATCGTCGGCGGCGGCGCGGCGGGAATCGGAGTGGCGGCCAGGCTCCGCCGTGAACGTCCGTCATTGTCGATCGCAATCATCGAACCGGCGACGACTCACGCCTATCAGCCGGGTTGGACGCTTGTCGGCGCAGGCGCGATGACGTTGAAGCAGACGCTGCGGCAGGAGGGGGGACTCATCCCGTCTGGCGTGACATGGCTTCGCGCCGCTGCGTCGTCTTTCCAGCCCGAGAATAATATCGTCACGCTGGAAGACGGGCGTCGGATTGGCTACCGCCGTCTGGTGGTCTGCCCCGGCCTGCAACTGGACTGGAACAAGATCGAGGGGCTTGCGGACACGCTGGGCAAGAATGGCGTGTGCAGCAATTACTCCGCCACCAGCGTCGATTACACGTGGACGTGCATCCAGACGCTGAACGGCGGCACGGCGTTGTTCACTCAACCGCCGATGCCAATCAAATGCGCCGGCGCGCCGCAGAAAATCGCTTATCTGGCATCGGATTTCTGGCGCAAGGAAGGGACGTTGAACCGGACAAACGTCGATTTCCTTCTGGCTGGCGATGCCCTGTTCGGCGTCGGGTATTACTTGCCGTCGTTGCAGTTCGCCGTCGATTATTACGGGATCAACCTGCGCTTCAAACACAATCTGGTTGCGGTGGATGGCCCTGCACGGACAGCAGTGTTCGAAGTGATCGGCCCGGACGGCGCAACCTCGCGCGTAACGCGTCAGTTCGACATGCTGCATGTCACGCCGCCCCAGAGTGCGCCGGATTTCGTCAAGGCAAGCCCGCTTGCGGGGCCCGGAGGCTGGGTGGAGGTCGATCCGGCCACATTGCGACATGTGCGGTATGACACGGTGTTCAGTCTGGGTGACGTGGCGGGAACCAGCAACGCCAAGACGGCGGCGGCGGTGCGGGCGCAGACGCCGATAGTTGTCGCCAATCTTCTGGCGTCTCTGGACGGGCGTCCGGTCACCGGAACATATGACGGATACGGCGCGTGCCCGCTGACCGTCGGCTATGGCAAGGTGGTTTTGGCCGAGTTCCTGTACGGAGGTAAACCCGCACCGAGTTTCCCCTATGATCAGCGGGAGCCAAGCAGTTTCGCCTGGTTCATGAAGACCAGGGTTTTCCCGCGCGTTTATTGGAATATGCTGTTGACCGGGCGCGACATTAACGTTCCGCACCATCCGAACTGGGCCAAGCAGTAAGGCTTCTTAAAGCCGTTGTTTGCTGCGAGGCGAGGGAGCGTGATGCGGGCGCCCTTCGCCTCGGTAGCTGTTTCGGATATATGTTTATAGAAGCTGCGAATTTTTCAGGTCGAAGGCGTGTGTTGGTGCGTGAGTCTGATTTGCCGCGCGTTCCTGCTCCAACCAGCCGCAGTGTTGGGAGCAGGGAAGTCCGTGGCGCTGGTTACTCGTATTTTGCGCCGTTGACGATCACGTATCCGGGCAGGCCCCAGGACGACCCTGTGCCGTGATGCGTCCAGTCCACGCCCTGACTGCGCGGAGAATCGTAGTAATAACGGCCCACAACCTCGACATTGTCGCCCTTGTTGACCCAAGGCCATTGCGGTGCGTTCATTCGGTCCAGATCGGATACGATCCTGATCGAAACTCCGCCACCTACCGACATATAGAAATATCCGTGCCAGCCGCTACGGGTTTTCTTTGCCCGGTGTGAGACGGCGACTACCTTCCCGCAGATGTGGACAGGCTGGTCCGCCTTGTCCCCGCCGTTTTCAAATTGCTGCTGATCGGCCAGGAAGCTGCTGTTGTCGCAATTGGGCGAGACCGTTTGCGCCAGCGCAGGGATCGCAGTCGCTGTCAACAACAAGGCGACGGCGGCTGTGGCGAGCGAATGTCTGGATATGCGCATATACTATTTCTCCTGCATCGGCTTTCTGCTGCGGCGCATACAGGCGATCGCCTCGACGCGCCTTGAAGCCGCGCACGTCGCACCTTCGTCGCAGCTCTTCAGTTAAGAAACAAATACTACCGTTTTCCGTTCGTTTATAATGACGCGCTGTTCGACGAAGCAGCGAACTGCGCGAGCCAGAACCTGTCGTTCAATATCGCGCCCCTTGCGGATCAGGTCTTCTGGCGTGTCCGAGTGGCTGATGCGCTCGACATCCTGTTCAATAATCGGTCCCTCATCGAGGTCGCTGGTCACGAAATGCGCTGTAGCGCCAATAAGTTTTACGCCTCTTGCGAACGCCTGATGATAGGGGCGGGCGCCTTTGAAGCCCGGTAAAAAAGAGTGGTGTATGTTGATGCAGCGTCCCGAAAGCTTCAGCGCTGTTTCGTTCGAGAGAATCTGCATATAGCGGGCCAGAACAACAAGATCGGCCTTCGTCTCATCGACGATACGGAGAAGCCGGGCTTCGGATTCCTCTTTGCCGTTTTTTGTGACCGGGAGATAGTGAAAGGGGATGTCTCCGAAATCGATCCCGGCGTGAGCGTCAACGGGATGGTTGGAGACGATGCCGACGGGATCGATCTCGAGTTCGCCGACTCTCCAGCGATAGAGCAGATCAACCAGGCAATGATCGAACCGGGACACCAGCAGCAGAACGCGCGTCCTGCGCTGGTTATCCCGCAGCGACCATGTCATGCCGAATCTGCCCGCCAGCGCTTCGAGCGTCGCATCCAGTCCTGCGGGCTCCTTCCCGGAGACCTGATTGAAGACGACGCGCATGAAGAAACGTTCGCTTTCGGTGTCGTCGAATTGCTGCGCTTCCGTGATGTTCGCACCCAGTTCGAACAAAGCCTGCGCGATCGCAGCGACGATCCCGGGACGGTTGCGGCAGCTGAAGGTCAGCGTATGAGATGCGCGTCCCACATCGGCCTGCGCGGGCGAGCGCGCCGCATCGTTTCTCTGCACTACGTTCATCGCCGATATTCTCCGCCGGGCCGAATTGTCCTCGTTCGCCTGACAGACCGGGCGGAAAAAGAAAAGGGGGAACCGTCTTCAGAAGCGCGGGAGGCAGCCTGAACGGCGATATTACCCGATACGGCGGGAGGCGCGGCACACTTCATCGACGACCTGGTTAACCAAGCCAGCGACGGGGACTGATTTGTCATAAACGGCCGCAAACAATCCGCAGTGCGCGAATTTCGGGGCGGCCTCGTGGGCGCTTCGGAGAATGATCGGCGGGACGGATTTCTTGTAATGGTGGTGGATCGCCTGAGCGAGCTCTATGCCGTTCATCACGGGCATTTTGAAATCCGTGACGACAAGCGCGGGTTTGAGGCGGCGCGCCACTTTCAGAGCGTCAAATCCATCGTCGGCGTGCAGGACGTCGAAACCGATATCTTCAAGCGCCTCAGCAAGTTCCAGCCGAATGAGGGGTTCGTCATCCACCACGAGAATCGTAGCCATCGCTATTTCTCCGCGCCAAACTGCGGGGATTTTCGACCCTTCCCGCACATACGAGGGCATAAGGAAGCAGGAAAGCGGTCTACGATGTGTTCATTTGAACAGTTCGGTGACGAAATATCAGCGCTTTTCAACTTACATAATTGAAAACATTTAACGGTGACTGAAGTTCATTTTGAGAAGCGCTATGCTATGCGTCAGATGCACGCGACAGGCTCGTGCTAGGCCGAATCTGCATGAAGCGACTTCGCTCCTCCCGTCGCGAAATATTACTCGCCGTCCGCTTTCGGAGACGTGGTGGCCTCGCCCGAGCTTGTTGGCGGACGAACGCGCACCTTGCGGATGTGACGCGCATCCGAATCCAGAACACGAAACACAAACCCGCCCTCGTGGGTCAGAACCTCTCCCCGCGTGGGCACATGCCCGGCGAGACGAAACACCAATCCGCCGATCGTTTCGATCTCAGCCTCTCGTTCGCTCTCCGTAAGGATCAGGCCGAGGCGCCGTTCGAATTTTTCAACCGGACAGCGCGCATCGACGTCATAGGATCCGTCAGGCCGCTCTACGATCATCATCGCGGTTGGTTCGTCATGCTCATCGGAGATGTCGCCGACGATCGTCTCAACCAGATCCTCGATCGTCACCAGACCGTCGATGCCGCCATATTCGTCAATGACCAGCGCCAGATGCATGCGCCGCTGCCGCATCATCAACAGCAGGTCGAGCACGGGCATCTGCGGCGCGATCATCAGCGGCTGGCGCAAAAGAGGCTCCAGGCTGAACGCGTCGCTTGTCCCGACATAGGCGATCAGATCCTTCACGTGGATCATGCCGACTATGTCGTCCAACTGTCCCCTGTAGACCGGCATGCGCGAATGATTTTCCCGACGCATCATCGCCAGCGCGTCGTCGAGGCTGATGTCGGCGGACATCGCCACGATATCGGCGCGCGGAATCATCACGTCGTCTGCGCTGGTCTCCCGCAAACGAAGGACGTTCGCGATCAGGGCGCGCTCCTGCCGGTCGAGTTCGGGCGCCTCTTCGCCCGAATCGCCCGCGTCAGCGGCTTCCTGCACCAGGGCGGCTATCGAATGACGAAGACCCTGCTCACGCTTGCGACCAAAGAGCGACAGAAGTCCGCGCCTGCTTCCGCGACCGTTCTCCCGGCGTTGGGGCTCAGGGGCGTTGCCTGCGTCTTTGCCGGACGCTTCGCTGGACGCGCTCATGCGCGCGGTTTCCACGGGTTGGGAACGCCAAGTCCTGCGAGTATGCGGGCCTCTTCCATCTCCATGCGTCGGGCTTCTCCGGCCAGATGATGGTCGTGCCCATCGAGATGCAGGACGCCGTGCACGACAAGATGGGCGAGATGTTGCAGCGGTGAACGTCCGGCCGCGTGGGCCTCGCGGCGCACGGTCTCGAACGCCAGTACGATGTCGCCGCCAGCGTATCCGCCCGAAACCTCAAACGTCAGAACGTTGGTTGGCTTGTTGCGGCCACGGTGACGCGCGTTAAGGCGCTTCACGACGCGGTCGTTGGACAGGACTATTGTGTCGGGGCAGGGGGGCGAACCTTCCCCAAGCGCGGAGGAGCGCCGCGCGACGGCGCCGACGGCGCGGCGAATCGTGCGCTCGACGTTCGGGGCGCAGCCGCGCCAGCGAGCGTCCTCGATGATGATTTCGAACTCGCCCTCGGCCTGGGCGGAAAACCATCCGCTCAGGTCCGGGGCGTCCAGAGATCGGTCGCCGGTTAAAGCCGGGCCGTTATCCGCCGCGCCGTCAGGGGCGCGGCTGTCGCTACTTCGAGGTTCCATCGTGCTCCCGGCGGTGTCTGCTGCGGGAGGTGTCCCGTTCCGCCGCCGTTCTCTGATCATACGCGTCGACGATGCGCGCCACCAGCCTGTGACGCACGACATCGCGCGCGTCGAAACGATTGACGGCGATTCCGGAGACGCCTTCAAGCGTATCGAGCGCGTCCTGCAGCCCAGACACCATGCCGCGCGGCAGGTCGACCTGACTGAGATCGCCTGTGACCACCATGCGCGTACCGTTGCCCATGCGGGTCAGGAACATCTTCATTTGCGCGGGGGTGGTGTTCTGCGCCTCGTCGAGAATGACATAGGCGTGGGCCAGGGTTCGACCGCGCATGAAGGCCAGCGGAGCCACCTCGATCTCGCCGGTCGCCATGCGCCGGATCACCTGATCGCCCGGCATCATGTCATGCAGCGCGTCGTAAAGCGGGCGGAGGTAGGGGTCGATCTTGTCCTTCATATCGCCGGGCAGGAAGCCAAGACGTTCGCCGGCCTCAACGGCAGGACGGGAGAGGACGATGCGGTCGACCTGTCCCGCCTGAAGCATCGCCACGGCTTGCGCGACGGCGAGATAGGTCTTGCCTGTGCCCGCCGGGCCGATGCCGAACACCATCTCCTTGCGGGCGAGCATGTCCATGTAGGCTGCCTGTCCGGCTGAACGCGGCTCGATTGCGCCGCGTTTGGTTCGGATCGCAGGCAGATCGTTGAGTGGCAGGCGGGGGCCTTCTGCATCGGCGACCGGTGCGCGCGGAGTGGCGGAAGGCGGAGCGCCGGGCGAGCTTTCGCGAAGCGCCGCGTGGATGTCGGACAGCCGGATGGCGGCGTCGATTTCTGACGTGTCGATCACGCCGCCACGTTCGAGCTTGCGATAAAGGGCGGTCAATGCCGAGTGGGCGAGCGCCACGCGGCCAGGATCGCCGGAAATCGATATGCGGTTGCCGCGATGCGCCAGTCTGACGCCCAGCCCCTCTTCCATGTGGTGCAGATGTCGATCCCTGTCGCCGACCAGACGCGCCAGAAGCGCATTGTCGCCGAACTGCAGCGTCGTCGGCTTGCGGGCGCCGTCATGCGCATTCGCAGGAGCCGTGCTGGCGAGGGAGGGAGAGCCGGCTGGGCCGGCGCGGAAGGGGGCTGGGGTCGCTATCTGGGTCAAGTGGGCGCGCACTCCTTGACGAGGGTTCCTGCCAGAGAATTGCTGAATCGCGCGTCGAGCCTCACCGGGCGCTCGACGCCGATCAGGGTGTCCGGTCCGTCAACATGGACGGGCTGGAGCCATGGGGACCTGCCGACCATCTGGCCGGGCTTGCGCCCGCGCCCGGTGAACAGGACAGGCGCCGTCAATCCGACGACCGAGGCGTTGAAGGCGTCCTGCTGCTCGCGCAGAAGGGCCTGCAGGGCCTGCAGCCGCTCGTCCTTCACTGTCTCGGCGACCTGGCGCGGAGCGCCTGCCGCCGGGGTGCCCGGGCGGATCGAATATTTGAAGGAGTAGGCCAGAGCGAACCCGACATCGCGGATCAGGGCCATGGTGGCCTCGAAATCCTCGTCGGTCTCTCCCGGGTGCCCCACGATGAAATCAGAGGACAGCGCGATATCCGGCCGCGCTTCGCGGAGTTTCTCGACGAGACGTCGATATTCGTCGGCCGTGTGTCCCCGGTTCATAGCCTTCAGGATCGTGTCCGAACCCGACTGCACCGGAAGATGCAGGAACGGCATCAACGCGGGCAGGTCGCGATGGGCGGCGATCAGATCGTCGCCCATGTCACGCGGATGGGACGTCGTGTAGCGGATGCGCGCCAGGCCGGGGATCGAGGACAGCGCTTCCGCCAGACGGGCGAGCCCCCATATGCGGCCGTCCGGCCCCTCGCCGTGATAGGCGTTGACGTTCTGGCCAAGCAGGGTGATTTCGCGCACCCCGCTTTCCGCCATCCGCCGCGCTTCCGCCAGAACCGACGCCACGGCGCGGCTGGCTTCGGCGCCGCGCGTGTAGGGAACGACGCAGAAGGAACAGAATTTGTCGCAGCCTTCCTGCACCGTCAGGAACGCAGTGACGTTGCCCTGAGTCTGCGGCGCCGCGGCTTCCGGCAGGAAGTCGAATTTCTGCTCGGCCGGGAAATCCGTGTCGATGACCGATCCGCCCGCCCGGGCGGCTCGCGCCACCATTTCCGGCAAACGGTGATAGGTCTGTGGGCCGAGCACGATGTCGACGTAGGGCGCCCGCTTGAGGATCTGCTCGCCTTCCGCCTGCGCCACGCACCCGGCCACGGCGAGGACGGTCGGTCGCCCGTCCGCTTTCCGCTCCTCCTTGATCAGCCGCAGCCGCCCGAGTTCGGAGAACACTTTTTCCGCCGCGCGGTCGCGGATGTGGCAGGTGTTGAGAATGATCATGTCCGCGTCGGACGCGGACTCGACGGGCGCGTATCCGAGAGGACGCAGCACGTCAGTCATGCGGGCGCTGTCGTACACGTTCATCTGGCAGCCCCAGGTGATCATGTGCAGTCCACGGGCCGACCCGGCGAGCGGCCCGGCTTCCGCCCCGCCAGCCTGCGAGGATTCGGACCCATATGTCCGCGCATCCGCGTTCTGGGTGAGGGGGGGGAGTAGGTCAGTCGTCACAGTCGCGCTCGTTCCGGCAAGCCGCCGGACCATTCCGTGCGACCAGTCGAAGAAATCGTTTGGCCGCGCGCTTCGGTCAAGACCCTCGGCCTGTCAGACCGACGAATTTGGCCGTCTCGCAATGCATCGACATGGTGGACGTCAGAACGCCTCTCCGCCGCAATGTGACACGCTCAGGCTCTTCGCGATTCCCATCGCATCAGACGCCGCTACGTCATCAGGCAAAAGATGGGTTGGCCTTGTCAAGAGAAGCTTGGGTTACCGTCTCGTTCCCGGTCGCGCTTTCAGTAGATGATGCGGCCCAGGTCGCGCTTGAGGGCAGGGTCCATTCGGGGGCTTGCGGGATGTCGTTCTGCCTCAGACGCGCGGCGCCGTCGCTCACAGCCTTCCAGGCGGCCTGCGCCAGCGCCTTGCGGCTCGGGAAATCTTCCGGGTCGAGCGGCTCATGGAGCAGCACGCTCGCGCGCATCGAACGCCAGTGCACGAGCTGCCATACATGGGGCCCCAGATCCATGTCGCCGTACCACGCGAACACATTGCGCTTCGCGCGGCCAATCGGCATGCCGTCGAGCCGATCGAACACCACCGAAACCGGCTGGATCAATGGCGTCATGCCGGGCGGAAACTCCGCCTGCGCCGCGTCGTCGCCTTCAAGCGCGGCGCGCGCTTTCGCTGAAAGCCGGGGCGGCTTCGCGATTGCGAAGAAGGCGGACATGAATGGCAGGACGCGCGACCCGTCTGAGGACGTCCCCTCCGGGAACAGGATCAGATTGTCGCCTCCAGCCAGACGAGAGACCATTTCGTCCCGCTCCCGCCCGGTCGTGTTGCGTTGCCTGCTGACGAAGATGGTTCTGCCAATATGGGAAATCGTGCCCATGATCGGCCAGTTTTCGATGTCGCCTTTCGCCACGAACACGGATGGCAGAAGCGCGCCGAGCACCGGCACGTCCAGCCAGGTGGAGTGGTTCGCAACGTAGATAACCGGGCGATCGCCTCGGGCCCTTGCTCGGGCGCCGCCGACAGTCCCTGCGCGTCGCCCGATCACATTGATGTCCAGCGAGAGAAGGATGCACAGTCCGCGCCAGATCACCCGCGTCCATCTGATCTTGGCCGTGCCGGGCACAGGCAGAAGGCAGGCTTCGAAACCGACGGACGACAACACCCACACAACGATTGCAGACAGACGCATGATCGCCCGCACCCGCTTGAATACGCCCTTTGTGGGTGGAGGCGGAGAGCGGTCATACTCTGGATCGTGCGCGTCGATCCGGTAAGGGGGCGTCGCGCGTCGGCTAGCCGGGCGGGACGTCATGGCGCGCAGCCCGCAAGCGTCGCGAAAGGAGGGGAAGCGGCCCGGCGGCGGCGGTGAACCGAAATCATTCGCTTCTCATAGCCCCAAACGCACTGACGGGACAACGAGAGGCAACGTGCAGGACGCAGGCGCGTTTGGCTCGCTTAACCTTTGTCCCAATTTGGCCCCGATTGTGTCAGTAAGGACTTGGTATAGAGCGAATCGTTTCGAGGCGCGGCGGATCAGGTGGGAGAGGCATTGCAGGGGGTAGGGTTTGAAGCGGCGTGCGGAAGGTCGGTCGGCAGGGGGGATCGCTTCCGGCGTCGCAAACACTGGATCGTAGGGGCTCTGACATTCGTAGGCGTCGCTTTCGCCTGCACGACGGCCAACGCTGCGGCCAGCGGCGGCGCGAAGCCTGCGGCGTCGGCCCCAGTCGGGCAGACGATTCCGTACGCCACCAAGATCGCCGCTTCAGGCGACGGTGATCTGGATGCGGCGATCAACGCCTCTTCTGATCTTCTTAGTCTGCAAAAGACGCAGGCAGTCGGGCCGTTTGCGTTGGCGGGGCGCATTCGCAGCGACTACGGGCGAGTGAAGACCGCGCTCGAGAGCTTCGGCTATTACGACGGCGCCGCGACAATCACCGTGCAGCGGCCAAAATCGGCCCAAAATCCACAGGACTCCAGTATTCAGGGCAACGACATCGGTCTGCCTCAATGGCTCGCGGATACGCCCAAGGGCGTGACGCTGAAAATCTCGATCTCGGTCAAACGAGGCCCGCAATATGCAATCGGCGCGATCTCCATGACTGCTGCCGACGGAAAAGGTCAGGTCACGCTTTCGGACAGCGAAAGGCAGGCTTTCGGCCTCAAGACGGGGAACCCGGCGATCGCGGCGACGGTGCTCTCCGCCGGAGGTTCTCTTGAGACCCGCTTGAAGG
Organism: Acetobacter nitrogenifigens DSM 23921 = NBRC 105050; assembly: GCF_000429165.1. Lineage (GTDB taxonomy): Bacteria > Pseudomonadota > Alphaproteobacteria > Acetobacterales > Acetobacteraceae > Acetobacter > Acetobacter nitrogenifigens. The sequence goes on from NZ_KE386853.1 coordinate 127,156, forward strand.
AAGAAGGGCATCCGCTCGCCGCCGTGGCGACGCCGACCGCCTATCTTCGGCCGACGACCCGAACGCTCGACCTGCGGTTCCCGGTGACGATAGGTCCGCGAGCCAATATCGGCGCGATCTCTCTGGATGGGCTGCAGCGTACGCATCCGGCTTTCATCAGACGCGCCATGACCGTGGCGCCGGGGCAGTTGTATCAGCCGTCGAAAATCGAGGACGCGAGGCAGGGGCTGGCTTCGCTCGGCGTCTTTTCGACTGTCGGCGTGAAGGACGCGCCCAAGCTCGCCCCCGATGGCACGATGCCCCTGACGTTCAATTTTCAGGAGGCCAAACGCCATTCGATCGGCGCCGAAGTCGCCTACTCCACTGACCTTGGCGGTCGGGTCGGGGCGACGTGGACGCATTACAACCTGTTCGGCAATGCCGAGCGCCTGCGCCTTACGGCGCTGGTGACGGGGCTGGGCGGGTCCGCGCAGCAGGGGCTCGGCTACGACGTCTACGCCGATCTTTTCAAGCCGGATTTTCCGGGGAAAAACCAGAACGCCAGCTTCCGCGTCGAAGGCCTGCGCCAGCTTTTCTATTCCTATCGCCAGACTGCGTTGCTCGCGCGCGCCGGCATCGTGCGTCGTTTGAATAAATACTGGAACGTGAACTACGGAGTGGCCGCTGAACAGGAAAGCATCAACCAGTTCGGCGTGACGCGCGATTACACGCTGGTGTTCGCCCCGCTGACGGCCACGTTCGACAACACCGAAGTCTCTTCGCCGCTTGTGCCTGCGACGCATGGTTTCCGCGTCTCCCTGAGCGCCACACCGTCGGCTTCGGTCATCAACCACACATCGTTCTTCGCGTTGCTGCAGGCGAACGCCTCCACCTATTTCGATCTCGCCCGTTTCGGACTGAGCAAGGAGGGGCGCAGCGTCTTCGCCTTTCGGGCCATCGTCGGCAGCGTTCAGGGCGCGTCGACTTACGATATTCCGCCCGACCAACGCCTGTATGGCGGCGGCAGCGCCACGATCCGTGGCTTTCGATATCAGGGCGTCGGTCCCCAGTTTGCAGGCACCAAATACGCCATCGGCGGCACATCCCTCGATGCCGGAACGGTCGAATTCCGGCAACGCATCCTGAGCAGCTTCGGCGCGGCCGCGTTCGTCGACGCCGGGCAGGTCGGGTCGGGCAGTTCGCCCTTCACCGGCACGCTGCGCGTCGGGGCAGGCGGCGGCGTTCGTTATTATACCCCCATAGGACCAATCCGTCTGGATATCGCCGTGCCGCTCAACCGGCCGCCGCGGGGCGATAAATGGGAATTGTACATCGGTCTCGGGGAGACGTTCTGATGGTTGACGCCCCCCGCGAATCTCTTCGCCCCCAGGACGAGTCGCCCGAAACGCCCCCGCAGCGCTCGCTGACGCGGCGCATCCTGCGCGGCGCCGGTTTCACCGTTGCTGGCCTGTTCGGCTTCGTCGTGCTGACGCTCGTGGTTGCGCTGGTCGGCGCGAATGTCGATCCCGGACGGAGGTTCATAGAGCGGCAGGCTCTTTCGCTAACGGGCGGCATGGTGAAAATCACCGGCCTGTCAGGGCGTTTTCCGGACGCTCTGCATATCCAGAAGATAGAGTTGCACGACGCGAAAGGCGCCTGGCTGACGCTCGACAATCTTGTCCTCGACTGGTCGCCTCTCGCGCTGGTCGGGCGCAGCACGCATGTTGAAAAGCTCGCCTTTGATCGTCTGGCGATCCCGCGTCTGCCTGCGACGGAGGCTTCCAGCACGACGCAGGTGACGAAGTCTTCGCCCACGCACACGGGACTTTCCATCAGGCTGGATCAGGTCGACGGACGCAGGATCGAGGTCGGCGCGCCGGTCGCGGGCGTCGCGGCGGCGCTGTCGCTGTCCGGTCACGCGCGTATCGGCGACCTCGACGGTCTTTTGAACGGTGTGTCGTTCGCGAAACTGCCCCCCGCAGATGTCGCTATTGACGTGAATCGCCTCGACGCTGCGGGGCGCCTTACGGTGGCGGCGCGAACAGAAGCGGCGCATCTGGCGATCAGGTTGTCGGCGCAGGACGGCAAGGACGGGTTCGTCGCCAGCATGGCGAAAATGCCGGAATTGACCCCGCTCGCCATGAACATGACGCTCTCCGGTCCGACAGATCATGCTGCGCTTGACGTGCATGCGACGGCGGGGGCCGTGACGGCGTCCGTGACCGGGGCGCTGAACCTGCTGAAGAACGTCGCAGATATCAACGCCAGCGTAAGAGCCCCGGCGATGACGCCGATGACTGGCGTCAGCTGGAATTCGGTTGCGCTCGACGCGAAACTGAACGGCGCGATGAGTGCGCCGTCGGGTAACGCCACGCTCGCCATAGACAGTCTCGTTGCGGGATCGGCTCAGGTCGGCTCTCTTGCAGCGCAGTTCGACGGGCTTGGAACAGGGCAATCGCCCGATGTGCTTCATCTGCACGCCACGGCGAACGGTCTGCGTATTCCCGGCGGCAATCCGACCCTTCTGGCGGCGGCGCCGGTCCAGATCGATGCGACGTTCGCGCCCGGTCAGACGACGAAACCCGCGACGCTGGACGTATCTCATCCTCTTCTGCATGTGACCGCGCAGGCCGATACAGCGCCTGCGGTTAAGGGGCGTGCGACGGCGGACCTGCCGGATCTCGCGCCGCTGGCGGCGATGGGCGGGCAGAAGCTCGGAGGTCATGCGGCTTTCGATGCGACGTTCGCCTTGCCGCCGTCTGCGTCGTCCAGCAGTCCGGACGCCGTAACGACGCTCGCCCTGAACGGCACGCTGGCTGCGAAAAGCGGCCTGCCGCAGGCGGTCGCGCTTATCGGCGACGTCGGCAAGCTTTCCGCCCGCGTGACGATGCACCCTGAGGGCGCAGGCAAGGTCGTGCATATCGACACGCTGACGCTCGACGGACGCGCTTTGCACCTTTCCGCCAGCGGCGACGCCACGCAGAAGGACGCCGCGACGACGGTCGAAGTCAAAGCTGCGCTGGCCCTGCCGGACCTTTCTGCGGCTGCGCCCAGTCTGCGCGGTTCGGCCAAACTCGATCTCGCGGCGAATGGTCCCACGAACGATCTTGCGGCCACGGCGCATCTGGCCACGGATTTCGGCACTGCGACGATGCCCAAAGGTCCTCTGACGTTAGACGCGACGCTCGCGCATTTGCCGGGCGCTCCGAGCGGCCACGTTACGGCCGACGGAACGCTCGACAAGGCGCCTCTCGCGCTCGATCTGGCTCTGGCGCAGGACCAGGCGGGCACGCGCCATGTATCTCTGAACAAGTTCGACTGGAACAGCGCGCATGGCGAAGGCGCTCTTGACCTGCCCGCCGGCCGCAAGATTCCGCTGGGGACGATCAATCTGCGCGTGGCGCGTCTCGCCGATCTGCGCAATCTGATCGGGCAGCCGATTGCGGGCGCGCTTTCGGCTTCTGTCCACACGACGGAGGCCACGGCGAGCGCGCCAGTGCAGGCGGCGATCAAGATCGATGGTAATGCAGCGCTTGCGCCATACAGCGTGGGTAAACTGTCGCTTTCGGGTGTCGTCACGGATCCAGAAAACGCGCCGTCCGCCAATTTGACGCTCGCGCTGGACAAGGTTGCGGCGCCGTCGGTGGCCGGGTCTTTGAACGCGACGGTCAAGGGGCCGCAGACAGCGCTCGCCACGACCGCGCAGGCGCGTTTCAGCGAGCTTTACGGTGCCCCCGGTCAGCTTGATCTCTCTGCGTTGGTCGATGTTCCGGGGAAACAGGTGCGGATCGACCGCCTTGCTGCGACGGCGAAAGGTGAGGCGTTGAAGCTTCTGGCGCCCGCAAAGGTCAGCTACGGCGAAAAGATGGGCGTCGATCATCTGCGCCTGACTCTCGCGCCGCCGGGCGTTGCGCCTGCGACGATCGACGTTGCCGGAACGATGAAACCCGCGCTCGCCGTGACGGCTTCCGTGCGTAATCTCACGCCCGCGCTTGCTCGTCCGTTCGCGCCGACGCTGCACGCGGCAGGAAGCATCTCGGCGGACGCAGCGCTCAGCGGCGCGCTCGCCGCGCCGCGCGGTAAGGTTACGGTGCAAGCGCGCGATTTGCGTATGCTGGACGGAGACGCGGCGTCGCTTCCGCCTGCCCATATCGACGCATCGGCCAATCTTGGGGGCGCCAACGCCGCCATCGACGCGCGGATTGGGGCAGGGCCGAAGCTCGATCTGTCTGCGTCCGGCACTGTTCCGCTTTCGGCGACTGGTCCGCTCAACGTGCGAAGTACAGGCGCGCTCGATCTCTCGCTGGCGAACGCAGTGTTGGGGGCGAGTGGACGCCAGGCGCTCGGCGAATTGCGCTTCGCGTTGAACGTAGCCGGCACGGCGGCCAAACCTGACGCGAGTGGAACGGTCACGCTTCACGGCGGAGACGTGCAGGATTTTGCTCAGGGCGTGCATATCCAGAACATAGAGGCGTCGATCGCGGCCCAGCACGATACGATTGCGATCCAGTCCTTCACGGCGAAGGCGGGCGCCGGAACGATCGCGTTGGCCGGAACTGTCGGCGCGTTCGCGCCGGGCATGCCGGTGAACCTGCATTTCACGGCGAACAAGGCGCAGCCTGTCGCGAGCGATCTTCTGACGGCCATCATCAATTCGGACATCGTGGTGAAGGGGCAGGCGGATACGCGGATCGACGTCGCTGGATCGATCGATTTGCCCAACGTGGAGATCAATATCCCGAATTCGATGCCCGGCTCCGTCGCCACGCTCAACGTCGTGCGGCCCGGAGACAAGCCGCCAGCACCCGAAACAACGTCCACCGGCTCCCGGGTCATTGCTCTGGACATAGCGGTCAAATCGCCGGGATCGTTCTTCGTTCGCGGTCACGGTCTCGATGCAGAAATGGCGGGCAAGCTGCATGTGGGCGGCGTCGCCTCAGCTCCACAGATCAGCGGCGGATTCGACATGCGTCGCGGGATTTTCGATCTGGCTGGCATCTCGCTGAATTTCACGCGCGGGAAGGTGGCCTTCAATGGTAGCGGCGTTAACCACAAGCTCGACCCGACGCTGGATTTCGAGGCGCAACGCAACGTCAACGGCCAGACGGCGATGCTCAAGGTGGGCGGGTACGCCAGCGATCCGAAGATCAGCTTCGACTCCATCCCGTCTCTGCCGCAGGATCAGGTGCTGGCCATGCTTCTTTTCGGCACCGACGCGCATTCGCTGTCGAGCACGCAGATGGCGGAAATTGGCGTCGCGCTGGCGACGTTGACCGGCGGGTCGGCGTTCGATCCTCTGGGCGCCGCGCGTAAATCGCTCGGGCTGGATCGTCTCGCGATTGGCGGTGGTTCAGGCGTGGGCAATGGCGGAACCAGTATCGAAGCCGGAAAATACGTCATGAAGGGCGTTTATGTCGGCGCGAAACAGGCGACTTCTGGCTCCGGTTCGCAGGCCCAGGTTCAGGTCGATCTGACGAAGCAACTGAAGCTGAATACGACGGTTGGCACAGGGGGCACCGTAACGGGGTTCACGACGCCGGAGAACGATCCGGGGAGCAGCGTCGGATTGCTCTGGCAATATCGCTATTGAAATCTGATCGATCTCAGTGACCGGTAGGCGAGAGGGGGGAGACGAGTTGGCGGTAGAGTGGTCCACCGTCTCCCTCGCCTGAAGCATTCTGGTCGATCAGGTGGGGCTATCCGCTTGTCTAAGGGGGGCGCCGGAGCGGAAATTCTCCAAATTAATCGGCATCGTGGGGTGAGGCGCCATAAACTGCGTCAGGGCCTCAGGACGCCTGCGTCGGTTTGCTACCCACAATTAAGAAAATGCAGTCCTGTTGCCTGGGCAGATCATCGTGATGCGTCAGCTTTGGGCGTCTTTGCTGCGGTCAGGCTGGCGTGGCGAAGCGGGCGAACTCAAGCACGAGACGTTCGTAAACGGGTTTCTTGAAACCAACGTTCAATAGCGGCAGTGACGAAAATTCGACCCATTTCCAGGCGTCGAATTCGATATGCTCATCCAGATCCAGTCGAATTTCACTTTCGGGGCCCGTGAAACGCAGTGCGAACCACTTTTGGCTCTGTCCTCGGTAACGGCCGCCGAGCGCCTTGCCGATCAATTCCGGCGGCAGATCGTAACTGAGCCAGTCTTCGCAGACGCCGAGCATCTGAAGCGAAGACATGCCGGTCTCTTCGTGCATTTCGCGCAAGATCGCCGTCTCGGGGTCTTCGTGGTCGTCAATGCCGCCTTGCGGACATTGCCACACGCCGTCGTCAGGGCCGCCGCCTGCCCCCGGCATGTCCGTGCGGCGTGCGATGAACGCCTGCCCAACTGCGTTGAACACGACTCCGCCTACATTTCGACGGTAGGGGAGGTCAGCAGATTGAGACGCTGGTGAAAGATCGTGTCCCATCGTCCCTAGAATCCCGAAGTGGCGGGTGCGGGAGCATTTGCTGTCGGCTCAGGTGGTTTTGCTGGCGTCGCCACGCCATCAGCTGCGGGAGGAGGAAGCGGCGTGGCGCTGACGCTGGGCGAAACCGGAACAGCCGGGGTGGATGTTGGCGGCAGCGGTGAAGCATTGACGCTGGGTGACACTGCGACAGTCGGCGCGGGCGGAGATGCGAGGGCGGGATCTGCCGACGCATCGCTTCTGTTTGCGGGAGAGCTGGCGGCGGAGGCGGGTTTGTCCGACAGCGAACTGACCGGGACAAGTGTGACGCCTTTCGCAGCGAGCCCTTTCGCCCAGGCGGCTATGCGTTGCACCAGAACCGGCCGGATCGGGCCGGCGACGCCCGTGGCCTCGCCCTTGGCTTTCGCTATCTGGAGCAGCCACGCGAGCTGGCTGTCGACGCCGTCCGCGTCAGCTGCCGTATCGAAGGTAAACGACGCGTCGCCGCCGATCACGGGTCCATAGCGCGGAGCGCCCGGTGTCGCGTTGAAATAGAGCAGGCCCCGTTGGTCCAGTTCCTTCGCCACCATTCGGAAATCCGGTGACTGCGCGTATGCGCCTCCGTCCTGACCGGAAAAGGCGTTCGTCACACCGACATAACCGTCGAACCGAGAGAGCGACCAGTACAAGTCGTTCTGGTCGGCCTGCCCGGTGTGATCATAACCGAGGCTATGTGGCCCTTCGTCGTCAAGCGGCGCGGAGGCGGGCTCCATGGGAAGCGCCAGAAACAGCTCGTGCCCGGTCTTGCGTGATTCGTCGAGCAAGGCGGGAGCTGCGGCCGCAGACGCGGGGACTGCGAACGAAACGCCCGAAGGCAAGTCGTCGAGGGCCGTCTCGCTCATGTCCTGTGACATGCCGAAACCGGAGAGAAGCAGGGCGACGCGAACATTGCCTTGCGGAACCATGGGCAAGGCGGCCGCATAGGCTTCACGCGGCGTTTCGCCGTTGGGGCCGCGTTGGGGAAGGTGGTGGTCCGGGTCCCCGGCCATTGGCGCCAACAGCGCGGGGATCGGTTCGGCGATGGGTCTGACACCCGCCGTCTGGATCGCTCCGGTGGCGTGGGGCGACGACGATGTCGCTCGTTCGACATGCTTCCGCGGCTTCGTCTCTTCAGGGAGATAGCTTGCGGGCATGAAGCGCAACGTGGCCGCCGCGATAAGCAGCAGCACACCAACGCCGCCCCAGAACCTGACGAACAGGCGACCGGACGGAGGCAGGCGCCTCCAGAGCGAAGGAGGCGCCCGCTCCCCGCTCAAAATGGCAGAGAACTCGTCGTCGGGGGACGTCATGCTGTCAGTGATGGGGAGCCTCGTTCTTTGCGGCGGTCGTCTGCTCGGGAGGCAGCGACGCGACAGGATCAGGAGCAGCTACGCCAGCCATGCTGCGCACGACGCGAAGCCCTTCCTGCAACTGGAAATCCGTCGTGGGCTTGGTCACGTCGAATGTCGGCCAGTTCGCCGGAGGCTGGTTTGGTATCTTCGCTGCGATGGCCGGAATATCGTCGCGCGCAGGCGGCTTCGTCTGGTTGCCCCCTTCGTTCTTGATAATATGCGCCAAGTCGGCTTCACGGATGCTGAATCCGGGGTCCTCGCGGGTTTCCTTGACGACGATGTCGGGAACAATGCCCAGCCCCTGGATCGAGCGGCCGGATGGCGTGTAATATCGGGCAGTCGTCAGGCGCACGGCGCCGTTGCCCGGTATCGGCATGACGGTCTGGACTGAGCCTTTGCCGAAGGTCTTGGTTCCAAGAAGGATAGCCCGGCGGTGATCCTGCAGCGCCCCGGACACGATTTCGCTGGCCGACGCCGAGCCCCCGTTGGTCAACACGACGACGGGAAGTCCGTCCGTCATGTCGGAGCCTTTGGCGTCCCAGCGTTGGCTGTCCTTGGGACGGCGGGCGCGGGTGGAGACGATTTCGCCACTCTTGATAAACGAGGATGAGACGTCGATCGCCTGATTGAGCAGGCCGCCCGGATCGTTACGCAGATCAATCACCAGACCGTTGAGTTTGCCGCCAGCCTGCTTCACCAGCTTGTCGTAAGCCTTGTGCAGTTCGTCCGTCGTTTCCTCGTCGAACTGCGCGATGCGGATATAGCCCGTTTTGTCGTACAGCGCCGACTTGACGACCTGAATATGGATGATCTCTCGCGTCAGCGTCAGCACGATCGGCTTGGGCGTCTTTTCGCGGATCAGCGTCAGCGTGATTTTGGTGTCCGGCTTGCCGCGCATCTTCTCGACGGCTTCATTCAGGGGGCTGCCGTCGATGTTGTGGCCGTCGATCGCCACAATGAAGTCGCCAGGCTTCACGCCCGCGCGCCACGCAGGCGTGCCGTCAATCGGGGAGACGACGCGGATATGGCCGTCTTCTCCCTGCACCTCCAGACCGAGGCCTCCGAACTTGCCGGTGGTCTGAACCTGCATGTCGGCGTACTGCTTTTCGGTCATGTAGGAGCTGTGCGGATCAAGGCCGCTCAGCATGCCGTTCAGCGAGTTCGTGATCAGGTCGCGGTCGGACACAGGTTCGACGTAGTTGGCGCGAACAAGGTCGAAGATGCTGCCGAACAGGGTCAGGAGCTTGTAGGTCTCGGCGTGGTTGCCGGTCTTGTCGGCCCCGCCCTTGTCAACGGAGGCCTCCTGCGCGAAGGCGGCGCCGGTCAGTGACGCTGCGCCTGAACAGGCGAGGCGGGTAAGTTCCGGCCCCGCCGTTATGCCTGCGATAAAAGCGGCGCCGAACAGTAAGCCGGTGCGGAACGTCATACGCTATCGTCTCCTGCGCCACCCGCTGGCCGGTGATGGCGACTCCCAGTAATCTTCGCGACGCGAATCGCCCGGACGCGCCGGATCATCCACGATAAGCCTTACCTATCGGCTAAACCCGGTTTTAGACGCTAAAAAGGCGACGTCGCAAACCCGGCGCCAATTCTGATCCCTGACTGGCAGGGGCGCCAAACGTTTCCTCGTCTGACGCATGTCCGGCCATACTAGAGAAACGGTGCGGGATCGACGGCCGACTGCCCTTTCCGAAGCTGCACAAGCAGGCTCGATCCCGATCCGGACATGGAGCCGATGGCGGCGCCTTTCACCAGAGTCTGACCTGGTGCAGCATCCAGAGTCCCAAGACCCGCCAGAACGAAACGATAGCCCCGCCCGCAGTTGAGAATCAGCATCTGCCCATAACTGCGGAATGGCGACGCGAATTCGACCGTTCCCGCGCAGGGAGAGCGGACGCTGGCGCCGGGGGATGTGCGGAAGGTCATCCCCGAAGCCGGACCGGATTCCGTTTGCTGCCCCCATGCCGTGACGAGCGTGCCCGCCACGACGCCGCCTCCGCCGCGTGCGTGGCCGGAAACTGGTCCTGCGCTGGAGGCTGTCGGGCCAGCCCCGTCGCCGTCGGCCAACCGCTTCGCGCGATTGCGTGCTTCGGCTGCTGCGGCAAGGCGGTGGGCGCGTTCGGCGGCTTCGGCTTCACGTTGGAGTTGCGCCATCGCGGCGGCTTCCGCCGCGACGATATGGGCTATCGCGTCCTGTAATGAAGAAGCGCGGGCTGCTTCCGTTGCGACGCGAGCAGACGACTGACGCGCCGTCGCGTTGGAGCGAATCTGCGCGTCGCGCGCGGCGCGAGTCTGCGCCGCGAGCGCGCTCTGCTGCTGGCTCTGGCTCTGTTCCAGCGCGTTTGCCTCCGCCAGACGGGAAGACAGGATCTTGTCGAGTTCCACCAACTCCGCATTACGTTTCTGCAACGTCTCCGCATGGCTTTCCAGTGACGTTGAAAGGCCGCGAATGATGAGCAGGCCGGTCACGGCGTCGGACGGGGACAATGGATTGGCCAGCAAGGTGTCGGCGGGATAGAGACGTAGCCTGTTGGCGAGCGGCAGCACGGGGGCTACGGCTCGCGCGTCTTCGGACAATGCGTCACGCAGATGCTGTTGCTCCTGCTGGAGGGCGACGATCTGATCGCGGACGGATTGCACCTTCGCATCCGTTTCCTGAAGCCGTGCGGCTGCCGCGACGGTCGCGGCGGACAGGGCCGTGGCTTTGGCCTTGTCGCGCGCCGCCTGTTCGGCGGCGGCCGTGCTGGTCTGCCGCGCTGCAGCCAGACGTGTCGCCTGCTCGTCTCGCTGCTTTTTCAACGCAGCTTCCTGCGCGCGTGCGGCTTCCAGCGCCGCGCGCGAGGAGTGTGCGCTGGAGGCTCGCGGGTTCGCGGGCGCGGTCTTGCTTGCGCCGGAGGTTCTGTGTTGGGCGGCATGATGGTGCGCCGCAGCCGACGATGCGACGGGAGAGGCGGCCAGAGAGACTGCCACGGCGGGTGCCAGCAGCCGGACTGCGGATGAACGACTGGCGATCATCGGTAAGGAAAAGGCTCCCCGACATGCCGGGGGCTGCGTCGGCGCTGCGCTGAACCAGCTTGCTGAAGACATGATGAAAACAGGCCGCCGCATTTTCAAGGGCGCCGCCACGTCATCCGCCGCAGTTCGTCGGGCGCCCGCCGTGGGCTGTTCCAACGAAAAATGCGATCAGGCAGAGGCACGCTTTTATTGGCTGACACACTTGAAACGACGGCCAGTTACGCGCCGCGTTGCTTCGTTTTTCCACCATGCGCCAGTCCGGATCGTCAACCTCACGCTGAAGCGGTTTCGATCAACGACTGCCCCGTCATCGCTTCGGGCTGGGCGACCTTCATCAGCGCGAGCAGCGTTGGCGCGAGATCGGCGAGCCTGCCGGGTCGCAAGGTGACGCCGGGCACGCCCGCGAGCACGCAGGGCACCTGATTGAGAGTATGCGCTGTGTGCGGGCCGCCGGTCTCCGGGTCACGCATAAGTTCGCAGTTACCGTGATCCGCCGTCACCAGCAGGGCGCCGCCCTGACGCGCAATTGCGTCGGCGATTTTGCCAAGGCCGGTGTCCACCGTCTCGACGGCCTTGATCGCGGCTTTCAGCACGCCGGTATGGCCGACCATGTCCGGGTTGGCGAAATTAAGCACGATCAGGTCGTATTTTCCGCTGTCGATCGCCTCAACTGCACGATCGGTCAACTCGGGCGCCGACATCTCCGGTTGCAGATCGTAGGTGGCGACTTTCGGCGACGGCACCATGATCCGGTCTTCGCCGTCGAACTGCGCTTCCCGGCCGCCATTCAGGAAGTAGGTGACGTGCGGATATTTCTCGGTCTCGGCCATGCGTAGCTGCGTCTTTCCCGCCGCTGACACGACTTCTCCGAGAAGCTGCGTCAGGCTCTGCGGCGGAAAGAGAACGGTCGTCAATTTGGCCAGATCGTCGCTGTAACGCGTCATGGCGACCGCCGCCGCGAAGCGCCGCACGGCCTTGCGCTCGAAGTCCGTGAAGTCCGGGTCCAGCAGGGCGTTCAGCAGTTCGCGGATGCGATCGGCGCGGAAGTTGAAGGAGAGAATTCCGTCGCCGTCCTTCATGCCTGCGTAATCGCCCAACACGGTCGGTTCGACGAATTCGTCCGTGACTTCCGCCTTGTAGGAAGCGTCCAGCACCGCCCCGGCGGACTCCGCTCTCGGACCGGAGGCTGACGTCAGAACGTCATAGACGCGCGATACCCGTTCCCAGCGATTGTCGCGATCCATGGCGTAGTAACGGCCGGAAATGGAGGCGACGGCGACGCCATCGGGCATATCCGCGAGCAGTTTCGCTACGTAATCCTTTCCCGATTGAGGCGCAGTGTCGCGCCCGTCGGTGAAGATATGGAACGCCACGGGCACGCCGGCGGCCGCGACGATGCGCGCGAGCCCGACTGCGTGATCCTGATGCGCATGGACGCCGCCAGGGGAGACCAGCCCGAGCAGGTGGCAGGTTCCGCCGTTCTTTCGAAGCGTATCGATGAATGCGGTCAGCACCGGGCTGGCGGCGAGGCTGCCGTCGCGGAGGGCACGGCTGATTCGGGGGAGTTCCTGCATCACGACGCGACCGGCCCCGATGTTCAGGTGCCCGACCTCGGAGTTGCCCATCTGGCCATCAGGAAGGCCGACGTCTTCGCCGCTTGTGTCGAGGAAGGTGTGTGGGCCTTCCGCCCAGAGCCTGTCGAAAGTCGGCGTCGAGGCCTGCCGCACGGCATTATAGGCGTCATCTTCGCGCCATCCGAAGCCGTCGAGGATGACCAGCATCGCCGGGCGGCGGGGGGAGGCGAGCGGTGTGCTTGAATCCGACATGGATGTCTCTGCATCGGCTGTTTGTTTATGCCATGATGGCACTCCGCCGCCGCCCTTCCAAGGCGTTCGCATCAGCGCGGGCAGTTTCGCGATAAAATGGCGGCTCGTTTTTCTCGGCAGTTTTAGGGTTGATCCGAGGCAGCATGCGGTTAACGGGAGTTGGGACGTTTTGGCGGCAGTGGGGGACCTCGTTCGTCATGACCGTTTTTTCATCTGCGGCATCTTTGTCCGCGGTGCGTCGGGTGACCATTTCTTACGACGCAGGCGCGGCGGCGGATCGACGCTCCCGACCTGCGTGAGCGGGTATGCGCCGTGTCCATGTGAAAGCTTGTTTGACGCGATAGCCCGCTCACGGACTATAAGCCCCCAACAAAGCCCCGAAACGCGCTATTGTCGTTGCGCTTCAGGAGCGAAACGACAGAAAGGTTCAGAACGATGTCCGACGATCCTCAACCCGTGTCCCTCTGCGGCGTGCTCAGCGAAGAGCAACTGCGCATTCTTCGGCAGCACGGGACCGAGCGCCCTGGCTCCAGCGAACTCAATCATGAGAAGCGCGAAGGCGTTTATCGCTGCGCCGCATGCGGGACTCCGCTGTTTTCGTCTGAGACGAAATACGAGAGCGGCAGCGGTTGGCCGTCTTTCTTCGCGCCGGTCGCGGGCGCGGTAGAAACCGAGACCGACGAAAGCCTTGGCATGGTGCGAACCGAAGTTCATTGCGCGAAATGCAAGGGACATCTTGGACACGTGTTCCCCGATGGACCGCCGCCCAGTGGCCTGCGCTACTGCATGAACGGCATCGTTCTTGATTTTCAGCCCGGCTCTTCGTCCGAACCCGCCTGAACGACCAGAAACGCCAAGCCTTTTCACCCATCACGGAGCAAGCCCGTCGTAATGTCCGAAGCCACGCACCCCGCAAACGTCGTGATCGTCGATCACCCGCTGGTCCAACACAAACTGTCACGCCTGCGCGACGCCGCGACGTCCACTGCGGGATTTCGGAGGCTGGCGCGCGAGATCAGTCTTCTGCTCGCCTACGAAGCGACGCGGGATCTGAAGCTTGAAGACGTCGAGATCGAAACGCCGCTTGAGCGAATCACCGGCAAGCATCTGTCCGGTAAAAAACTCTGCTTCGTTTCGATCCTCCGGGCCGGAAACGGCATACTGGATGGGATGCTCGACCTCGTGCCGTCTGCGCGCGTCGGGCACATTGGTCTTTTCCGTGATCCGGCGACGCTTCGACCAGTGGAATACTACTGTAAGTTGCCGGACGACATCGAGGCGCGTGATTGCATTGTCGTCGACCCGATGCTGGCCACCGGGCATAGCGCCGTCGCCGCCATAGATAGCCTCAAGCGCGCAGGCGCAGGCACCATCATTTTCGTGTGCCTGCTCGCGGCGCCTGAAGGCGTCGCCTGTCTGGCGGCGGCGCATCCGGACGTGAAGATCATCACCTGCGCTGTCGATCGCGAACTCGACGATCACGGTTATATCAGGCCCGGTCTTGGTGACGCGGGCGACAGGCTGTTCGGAACAAAGTAATCGATCGCAAGATCTGATCACACTGCGTTTTGATCAGACGGAAAGAAGCTTCCTGCCTGCGTCGTCGCCAGAACGCACATCGGTTGATGTAGCTTCTGGCGTAGATGGGGAACGGAGCCCTTCGAGGATATCTTCGTTGACGTCGACAAGGGGTTTCAATGTCACGCCATGCATCATGGCGTTGATGCTGTAACGGGTCGCCCAAAGCGCCAGTTTGCTCAGATTGGCGCGAAGCCTCTGAGGAAAGTCGTTGTTGTCTGTTCCGGTTTCGCGAAGAATTGCGGACCAGAGCTTTTGGTTCAGGTTCAGCGCGTGCAGGCGTGATTTCTGGTCGTGCGCCGCGCGCAGATGGCGGATGGCCTGTTCGAAAGCCAGAATCTCAATGTCTCGAGGAGACATTGTAGACGCTGTATTCTGGTTGTAACGCCGTATGCCGTAATTCATCGGGCGGTCCTTGCTTCGTGATGACGACTGGTGAAGTCAACCGAAGCTTCTCAGGAATTTACTTAAGACCAGTGAATGATTTTTCGGCAACTGGTTTTCTGATTGGTTGATTTTTTATGTGATTCTTTATTGGAAATTAAATATTTATTGAAATATAAAATGGTTTTAAAGTTTTTTCAAGAAGTCGCTGGGCGAAGTTAAAATTTCGCCCAGCGATACTCTTTTAGCGGAACAGGGTCAGAATGTTCTGCGAGGAGGACTTCGCCAGCGACAGAGAGGAAATAGCCAGTTCCTGCTTGGTCTGGAGCGAGGTCAACTTGGCGCTTTCCGCAGCCATATCCGCGTCAGTCAGTGCGCCTACTGTGGACGTCAGAGAGTCGGACAGGTTCGACGAATAGGTCGTCATGCCTGTAATCGTCTGCGTGTTTGTGCCCAGTGTGGACGCAACGTTTGTCATTGCGGTGATAGCGTTTTGAACGACCGACACCATATCGGAGATCGCATTCGCGCTATAAGCGGTTCCGGCAGAATCCGTGCTCTGTTCGGTCAAAACGCCCGCCGTCGTCACGAATACGTTCTGTCCGGCCGTCGTGACAGACGCATCGCCCGCAGCCATTCCGGATGAGAGACCAAGCGCGTCGGTGAGGGTGTTTGTGTCGGCTGGCTTCGCGAAGTTGGTCCCAACAGCAACGACCGTTCCGGAGATATCCGTAGAGGTCAGGGCGTTTGTGATCGTCGACGTGGAGCCCTGCAGGCCAGTGACGTAGGTAAGGGTCCCTGCAGTCACGGCGCCGGTGGCTGCCGCGCCCTGGTTCGCGGTGTTCGCGTCGGTTGCGCTGGTCAGCAGGTTGACGCCGTTGACCGTCGCGTTACGGGCGAGCGTGTTGATCTGGTCCAGATAGCCGTTGATTTCCTGAGCGGTCTGGGCCAGCGCCGTCGTATCGCCCTGGTTCGAACCAAGCGACGTCACCGCAGTCTGCAGAAGTTGCAGGGTGCTGATGATCTGGCTGGTTGCCGATGAGGTCGTGCTGACAGTTTGCGCGGCAGTGGAGAGGCCGTCGTTAACCGCGGACAGACCGGAGATGTTCCCGCTGATCTGCTGCGAAATGGCGTAGGTGGCAGGGCCGTCGGACGCGGTCGAGACCTTCAGGCCGGTCGACACTTCGTTCTGGGCTTCGTTCAGGGCGTCGGTCGTGGCGTTGAGGGACTCAAGGGCCACCATGGCGCCGACATTGGTGTTGATTGAAAGCGACATCAGATTTTCTCCGTTGGAACTGCATTTTTTGCAGCAACGACATCTGACCTCAGAAAACCTAAGGTGGAGTTAACAGGATGAATAATTAGACGCCTAAATCTTTTTTGGCCGCACCCAATACTGCGTCTTCATGCCTAATGATCCGTCGCGCCAGTTTCAAGGCCGTATACAGGTCTTCCTGCTCTGCTGACGCCAAAGCGGATGAAAGCAGTTCCCGCGCCGTTTCCGACGTCGTCTCTTTCGAAAAAATTTCTATATAATAGCGAGCTTCCGAAAGCGCCGAGGTGCGCTCCTCCGACGTTCCGACATAAGCTGTCTGAAGCGCGTAGTAGATTCTGCGCGCGGGCGTGTTGGCCTGCTCTGGTGGAAGAAGCTGGCGGCCAAAGAGAAACCGCGCCTGATTGGTCAGCCGAATCTGGGCGGAGGTCAGAAAATGTATGCCGGCGCCGTTGATGATCATCCGATCATTCGCATCCAGCCTTATCCCAAGCCCCGCCACCCGTCGCCTCCATTTTGCGTGTTTCGCATTCATGGGCGTAGTCGGGAGATATGTAATTTCGGTTAATTTCTATCTGCTTATGCGATTTCGGAAAGTTTGCGGTGATCCTTTTCCATGCGGACGCGTTATTCGCATCATGGGCCTGATCAACGCATGACAGGAGAAGCCGGGATGTCAGATCACGTTTATAGCGTCGTAGAGGTCGTCGGGTCGTCCGGAAAGTCGGTCGAAGCGGCAATTGAGAACGCCGTTTCGACGCTGGCCCAGGGTGAAAAGCACCTTCGCTGGTTCGAGGTGACCAGCACGCGGGGCCATATCGAGCATGGAAAAGTCAGCCATTATCAGGTCACCCTGAAAATCGGGCTTACGTTGGACGACAAATAAGCGTCGTCGAATCAGGCAGGCGGGATCAGACCCGCCTGACGATATAGGATGCGGCGAGCGCGGTGGTGATGTCCTGCGCGTGCTGCGGGTCGCGCGCCTCGATCATGACTTCCAGTTCGGCTGCCTGCACAGACGGCGCCGCGAAGAGTCGCTGGTGCGAGACTTCGAGGATATTGCCGCCTGCTTCGCCAATCGTTTTGGAAATATCCGCGAGCACGCCAGGACGATCCGGGATTTCCATAGCCAGACGGAGCAACCGTCCGTCGCGCAGCATCGCCCGAAGCAGGGTGTTGGCGAGGATGCGGCTATCGATGTTGCCGCCGGTTATGGGAATGGCGACTCGTTTTCCGGCAAACAGATCGGGCCGTTTTATGACCGCAGCGAGCGCCGCTGCGCCAGCTCCCTCGCTCACCTGTTTCGTGGCTTCGGCGAGCATGGTGATCGCGTCTTCCACATCGCGTTCGCTGACGACGACGATGTCGGAGACATACTCCTTGATGACATCATACGGGCGCCTGCCGATTTTCAGCACGGCGATGCCTTCGGCGATCGTGGCGCCGCCCGGGGGCGTGATCTCGGCTCCGGGAAACGCGGAGAGAGAGGAGTAGCTCTCAACCTGCACGCCGACCATTTTCATGTTTGGGCGCAAGGCGCGGGCCGCGACTGCCGATCCGGAAAGCAGCCCGCCGCCGCCGATCGGCATCACCAGCGCGTCGAGTTCGCCCGCATCCTGACAGAGTTCGAGCGCGAAGGTGCCTTGCCCGGCCATGACGGCGTCATCGTCGTAGGGATGTACGAAGACGCGGCCTTCACGCTCTTGCAGGTCGTTCGCGAACAGCGTCGCTTCCGCGAAATTGTCGCCCTCCAGAATGACCCGTGCGCCCCAGCTTGTGGTGCGCGTGACTTTTCCGGCGGGGGTGAAGCGGGGCATCACGATGACGGCGTCGATGCCCAGCAGGCTCGCGTGACGTGCGACGCCCTGCGCGTGGTTGCCCGCCGACACGGTGATCACGCCGCGCGCGCGTTCCTCGGGCGTCAGCAGGGCCAGCTTGTTGGCCGCTCCGCGCTCCTTGAACGATCCGACCGCCTGCAGGTTGTCCAGCTTCAACGTAATCTCGGCCCCCGCCGCGCGGGACAGGGTGTGAGAGGGCACGGTCGGCGTGCGCAGCACGCGCCCTTCTATCCGCGCGGCGGCGGCCAGAACGTCGTCGAAGGTGATCACGGGTCGGGTACCGTTAAGCGTAGATGACGGAGAGGATTTCGTAAGTCCGGTCGCCGCCAGGGGCCGGAACCGATACGGTGTCTCCAATGGACTTGCCGATCAGGGACTTGGCGAGCGGGGAAGATACGGACAGCAGACCCTGTTTGATGTCGGCCTCGTGGACGCCGACGATCTGGTACGACGCTTCCTTGTCGGTCTCTTCGTCGACAAGCTTCACGCGTGCGCCGAATTTTACCTGATCGCCCGACAGGGTGGACGGGTCTATGACCTCAGCCGTCGAGATGATCTCCTCCAGCTCGAGCACCCGGCCTTCGACGAAGGACTGCCGTTCGCGCGCGGCGTGGTATTCCGCGTTTTCGGACAGATCGCCATGCTCGCGCGCTTCGGCGATGGCGCGGATGATAGCCGGACGCTCTTCGGATTTGAGACGACGCAACTCGTCTTCAAGTCGTTGCAGACCGGTTGCGGTCATCGGAACTTTCTGCAAGGCGCCTAATCCTCAGGTAACGGAACGAAAAAGCGCCGGAAAGCTCACTGGGAGCCCTCCGGTGGTCGGAACTCGTCTGGGAAATCCGGGCCGCAATCGCTCGCGACGCAGCCCGCTGTAAAATCAGAACGATCCACGAAAATAGGACTGAAGCGGCGCGACTTCAAGCGGCCCTTCCAGCATTGCGCTGATTGCATAGGTCGCGGCCCGTGCGCCCGCCATCGTGGTGTAGTGCGGAATGCCCATGGTCAGGGCCGAGCGACGGATATCGTAGCTGTCCTTAACCGCCTGCGCGCCCTGTGCGGTGTTGATCACCATCTGGACCTCGCCGGAGCGGATGGCGTCCACGCAGTGCGGGCGACCTTCCAGCACCTTGTTGACGATGGCGACCTCGATCCCGGCCTCGCGCAGCCTCGCGGCAGTGCCGCGGGTGCCGAGGATCGAGAAGCCCATCTGGATCAGGCGACGGCCCAGAGGCGCGAGCTGCGCCTTGTCGCCGTCGCGCACGGACAGGAACACCGTCCCGGACAGGGGCAGCTTCACGCCGGCGCCGAGCTGGGACTTTGCGAACGCGCGTTCGAAGGATGTGTCGAGGCCGATGACCTCGCCGGTCGAACGCATCTCCGGGCCGAGGATCGTATCCACGCCCTGGAAGCGGTGGAACGGGAACACGGCCTCCTTGACGGCGACGTGCGGCACGACGGCCAGATCGTCCAGCTTGAACTCGCTCAGCTTCGAACCAGCCATGACCCGTGCGCCGATCTTCGCCACCGGGACGCCGGTCGCTTTCGCGACGAACGGCGCGGTGCGGGAGGCGCGGGGATTCACCTCCAGAACGAAGATTTCCTGATCCTTGATGGCGTACTGGACGTTCATCAGGCCGACGATGCCAAGCTCGCGGGCCATCGCCTCGGTCTGCGCCTTCAGTTCCGTGACGATGGCGGGAGAGAGCGTGTAGGGCGGCAGGGCGCAGGCGCTGTCGCCGGAATGGATACCTGCTTCCTCGATATGCTCCATGACGCCCGCGACATAGACGTCCGAACCATCGGCGATGCAGTCCACGTCCGCCTCGATTGCGTCGTTCAGGTAATGATCGATCAGCACCGGGCCGGACGACACTTCTGGCCCGGCCAGCAGCAGAACCGTCTTCATGTAACGCTGCAGTCCGGCGCGGTCGTAGACGATCTCCATTGCACGGCCGCCCAGCACGTAGGATGGGCGAACCACCACCGGGTAGCCGACGCGCTCGGCCACGTCCTCGGCCTCGGCAGGGTTGCGGGCGATGCCGTTTTCCGGCTGGCGCAGGCCGAGCTTGCGCAACATCGCCTGGAACCGCTCGCGATCCTCGGCGCGGTCGATGGCGTCGGCGGGGGTGCCGAGCAGAGGAATGCCCGCCTGTTCCAGAGCGTGCGACAGCTTCAGCGGCGTCTGGCCGCCATACTGCACGATGCAGCCCAGAACCTCGCCACGTTCCTGCTCCTTCCGGATCAGGGCGATCACGTCTTCGGCGGTCAGCGGCTCGAAATAAAGACGGTCGGAGGTGTCGTAGTCGGTCGACACCGTCTCCGGGTTACAGTTGACCATGACGGTCTCAAGCCCGGCCTCGCGCAGGGCGTAGGCGGCATGGACGCAGCAGTAGTCGAACTCGATGCCCTGACCGATCCGGTTCGGGCCGCCACCGAGGATGATGACTTTCTTGCGGTCCGTCGGGTGCGATTCACAGACTGGCGCGCCGAAGCCGCCCTCATAGGTCGAATACATATAGGGCGTCGCGGAAGCGAACTCGCCCGCGCACGTGTCGATGCGCTTGTAGACCGGCAGGACGCCTGCGGCCTGACGCAGTGTCGTAATTTCGGACGCCTTTGCGCCGGACAGACGCGCCAGTTGCACGTCGGAGAAGCCCATCGCCTTGAGCGTGCGTAGACCGCGCGCGTCTTTCGGCAGGCCATGATCGAGCACGCGCTTCTCAGCCTGCACGATCTGCTCCAGTTCGCGCAGGAACCATGGCTCGAAGCGGCAGGCTTCGGCGATTTCCTCGACGGAAAGACCGGCGCGCAGCGCCTGCGCCGCCATCAGGATGCGCTCCGGGCGCGGCTGGGACAGTTCGGCGCGGAACGCGTCCACGCCGCCGTCGCCGGGCGCTTCGACGGGGTCAAGCCCGGTCAGGCCGGTCTCCATCGAGCGCAGGCCCTTCTGCAGGGCTTCGGGGAAGGAGCGGCCGATGGCCATCGCCTCGCCCACCGACTTCATGGACGTCGACAGCAGGGCAGGCGTGCCGGGGAATTTCTCGAAGGTGAAGCGGGGAATCTTCACCACGACGTAGTCGATGGTCGGCTCGAACGACGCAGGGGTCGTGGCGGTGATGTCGTTGGTGAGTTCGTCGAGCGTGTAGCCGACCGCGAGTTTCGCCGCGATCTTGGCGATCGGAAAGCCGGTCGCCTTGGACGCCAGAGCGGAGGAGCGCGAGACGCGGGGGTTCATCTCGATCACCACCATGCGTCCGTCGACCGGGTTGATGCCGAACTGCACGTTCGACCCGCCAGTTTCGACGCCGATGGCGCGCAGGCACGCGATCGAGGCGTCGCGCATCCGCTGGTATTCCTTGTCGGTCAGCGTCAGCGCGGGCGCCACGGTGATGGAATCGCCGGTGTGGACGCCCATCGGGTCGATGTTCTCGATCGAGCAGACGATGATGCAGTTGTCGGCCTTGTCGCGGACGACCTCCATCTCGAACTCTTTCCAGCCGAGAACGGACTCCTCGACCAGAATTTCGGTCGTGGGGGACGCATCGAGGCCGGAGGTGACGATCTGGTCGAATTCCTCCTTGTTGTAGGCGATGCCGCCGCCCGAACCGCCCATGGTGAAGGAGGGGCGGATGACGGTGGGAAGGCCGATTTCCTTCAGGGCTTCGCGCGCTTCTTCAAGCGTATGGGCGATCAGGCTCTTCGGGCTTTCGATGCCGATGGCGTCCATCGCCTCGCGGAACTTCTGACGGTCTTCGGCGCGGTCGATCACGTCCGCCTTCGCGCCGATCAATTCCACGCCGTGCTTGACCAAAAACCCGGAGGCGTCGAGCGCCATGGCGGCGTTCAGCGCGGTCTGTCCGCCCATGGTCGGCAGGATGGCGTCCGGCTTTTCCTTCAGGATGATCCGCTCAAGGAACTCCGGCGTGATCGGCTCGACATAGGTCGCGTCCGCAAGGCCGGGATCGGTCATGATCGTGGCCGGGTTGGAGTTCAGCAGGATGACGCGATAGCCCTCCTCCTTCAGCGCCTTGCAGGCCTGCGCGCCGGAGTAATCAAACTCGCACGCCTGACCGATGACGATAGGGCCTGCGCCGATGATGAGGATGGAGCGGAGGTCGGTCCGTTTGGGCATGGGCGTCAGTCCTCTGAATAGGCCGGGTCGGAACCCATGGCGCGGATGCGAAGGAGATAGTTCTCGAAGAGGGGAACGGTGAAGGCGACCTCGCCATGGGCGGGGCTGTAGATCATGCCCTTGCCGATCAGCGCGGTGCGCAGAGGGGCGAGGGCGGCGGTCCGGGCGGCCATCCGTTCGGCGATTTCGCCCGAGCGGTGGGCTCCGGGGCCGAGTTCGGCCATCGCCTGACAATACTCCCGCTCGCGCGGGGTCAGGCGTTCGTAGCGCATGCGGAAAAAACCCGCGTCGAGCGAGGTCAGCGACACTTCCGTCGCCACGGCGATGTCGCCGGGCAGGATCGTGTCGCCATGCGCCACGTTCCAGGCGTGGTAGGCCCATTCCTGGATGAAATAGGGGTAGCCCTGGGTGATGCGGATCACCTCGTCTACGGCTGCTTGCGTGAAATCCACACCCTCTCGCTCGGCGGGTGGACGCAGGGCCTCGGCGGTCTCGTCCGGGGACAGGGGGCCGAGAACGGGAAATTCGAACAACCGCTCGGCATAAGAACGGGAGCGGCCGGTCATCGCCACGACGTGCGGCAGCCCCGCGCCGAGCAGCACGACAGGCAGTCCCTCACGCATCACGCGGTGCATCGCCATGATCAGCGCGCCCATGTCGAGCTCGCTGAGGCCCTGTATCTCGTCCACGAACAGGGCGACGCCTGTCTGGCGCGACCGCGCGGCGAGACCCAGCGCGGAGATCATGTCCGGAAGATCGGTCTCAAGATCGCCGCTGTCGGCGGTGCCGCGTTCGGGTTCGACGTCCAGTTCGATGGAGAAGCCCATCGGATGGTGAATCCGCAGACCCGCCGCGAAGCTTTTGAGAACGCGCAGGCCCCGCTTGACCTGTTCGGTGACGGCGCCCAGCCGATCCAGTTCCAGCATCATCCGGCGGACATGCGGAGCCAGAAGCTGGCCCAGCGGCTTGTCCTCGCTCGCTTCGATGAAGCAGGTCAGATACCCGGCGCTTTCGGCGAGTTGCTGCGCACGGCCAAGAACGACGGTTTTGCCCACGCCGCGCAACCCGGTGGCGATGAAGCCGCGCGCGCTCTTCCCGACAAGGGCGCGCTGCAAAGCGATCCCGGCCTGCGTGAACAGCTCGTGCCGTCCGGCAAGTTCAGGCGGAGACGCGCCGGCGCCCGGCACGTAAGGGTTGCGGACTGGGTCCATAGCGTTTGTGGCGGGGCCTGCTTACGCCGCGTTCTTCGCCGCGTGCGCGTCGATCATCGCGACGAAACGCTCGAACAGGTAGAAGCTGTCCGACGGGCCGGGCGAGGCTTCCGGGTGGTATTGCACCGAGAACGCGGGAAGCGTCTCGGAGGCGATGCCTTCGTTGGAGCGGTCGAAAAGGCTGACATGCGTCACGCGCACGTCGTTCGGCAGCGATTTTTCATCCACCGCGAAGCCATGATTCTGGCTGGTGATCTCCACGCGCCCGGTGGACAGGTCCTTCACCGGCTGGTTTGCGCCGCGATGTCCCTGCGCCAGTTTGTAGGTCTTCGCGCCGAGCGACAGCGCCAGAAGCTGGTGGCCGAGGCAGATCCCGAACACCGGCACGCCCGCATCCAGTACGCCGCGTATCGCAGGGACTGCGTATTCCGCAGTCGCCGCCGGGTCTCCGGGGCCATTGGACAGGAAGACGCCTTCGGGCTTGAGCGCCAGAATTTCTTCGGCGGAGGTTGTCGCGGGAACGACGGTGACGTCGCACCCGACGGTCGCGAGGCAACGCAGGATGTTGCGTTTGGCGCCGTAATCGACGGCGACGACGCGGCGCAGGCGCTCCGGCAGGGGCTTCGTTGTGGCGGGCCATTCCCACACGCCCTGATCCCATGCGTAGGGTTTGTCGCAGGTGACGGCCTTTGCGAGGTCCATACCCTCCAGCCCCGGCCACGCAGCAGCTTCACGTTGGAGCGCGTCTACGTCGAGTTTGCCGTCGACGGCGTGCATCAGCACGGCGGTCTGCGGGCCGCCGTCGCGGATGCGCAGCGTGATCGCGCGGGTGTCGATGTTGCAGATGCCGGGAACGCCGCGCGCCTTGAGCCACGCGTCGAGATCCTCGGTCGCGCGCCAGCTCGCCGGTTCGGTGAGGTCCTGCTTCACCACCAGTCCGCGCGCCGAAACCTTCGCGGCCTCGTCATCCAGCGCGTTGACGCCCACATTGCCGATATGGGGGAAGGTGAAGGTAATGATCTGTCCGGCGAAGGACGGGTCCGTCAGGGTTTCCTGGTAGCCGGTCATGCTGGTCGAGAAGCACAGTTCGCCCACGGCGGCGGCAGGCGTCGACGCGCCAAAGGCGGCGCCCCAGAACACCGATCCGTCGGCGAGGACGAGGGCGGCGGTCGCGCCTGCGGGCGCGGTGACGGCTGTGCTGGCGATAGGCTGCATGTCGGGGGTGCGTCCCTGGGCGTGAGTGACGGAGGAAGGCGTGTCGGCGAGGTCGGGTTGCAGGTCTTCGAGCGCGACGCCTGCGGCCCGAGCCACGGTCGGCCAGTGTTTCGGCGGAATGGCGCGCGCCTGTCGCCATTTACGCACGGCCTCCGTGCCCACGCCGGTCAGTTCAGCCGTTTTTTCCGGCCCGCCAAGGCGTTCGATGATGCTATCTACTGAAAGCCGCATGTTCGCGTGTCCCTCTGCCGCTCTGCCTCCTATCAGGCTGGGATAGCGTTGGGAAGAAAATTCCCACATGCTCGTCACTCGGCGGTGTGGGAAAAAAATTCTTCCAGGCGGCGCCTGATGGGTGCGCCAGCGGCCGGTATCGGCCGAATTGTCGGTGCGAACCATGTTGGGGGAACGGCCTCGCTGGACATTCTTCTGTGGCCCGGAGACGTCCTGTCGGGCATGACGTGCGGATTGTGACCATTTTGCCGATCTGGAGTTGACCTGATGACTGAATCCCTACCGCTTCGCGCCCGGCTGACCGCTGACGTCAAGGAAGCGATGAAGGCCGGGGAGAAGGAGCGCCTCGCGACCCTTCGGCTGATCGGCGCACGCCTGAAAGACGCCGACATCGCAGCGCGTCCTGAGGGCAATGGCGACATCAGCGACGACAAGATCGTCGCTCTTCTGCGTGGCATGGTGAAATCTCGCGACGAGTCGGCCGCAATGTATCGCGACGGCGGGCGTCCGGAACTGGCTGCCAAGGAAGAGGGCGAGATCGCGGTGATTCGTGGTTACCTTCCGCCGGAAATGGACGATGCCGCGCTAACGGCGGCAATCGCAGAAGCGGTCAATGCGACCGGGGCCACGACCATGAAGGACATGGGGAAGGTCATGGGCGCGCTGAAGGCGAAATTCGGCGCCAATCTCGACCTCGGTCGGGCCAACGCCGTGGTCAAGTCGACGCTGGGCGGCTGAAGGCGCGCATGTCGGGACCAGCGATCACAGGCGTGGGTTCTGCAGGCCTCTTCGGGGGCTGCTATGCTGCGCGTGCGAGCGCCAATGACGGGTCGCCTCGGGTATGTGACGTGACGCCGTGAGTCTCGACCCCGCCTTTCTCGACGAACTGCGCGCCCGGACGCCGATCGCAGCCCTGATCGGGCGGCGGGTGAAGCTCGCGCGCTCAGGTCGCAACTGGAAGGGGTGTTGCCCTTTCCACGGCGAGAAGACGCCGTCCTTCTACGTTTATGACGATCATTTCCACTGCTTCGGGTGCGGCGCGCATGGCGACGCCATTTCGTTCGTCATGCAGATGGAGGGAAAATCTTTCCCGGAAGCGGTCGAGAGTCTGGCGGGCGAGGCGGCGCTGGAGGTGCCGAAGGCCAGTCCTCGCGCCCGTGAGGAAGCCGCGCGCGCGCGTTCATTGGGCGATGTGCTTGAAGCGACGCAGCGGATCTGGAGCCGCGATCTGTACGAACCGACCGGGCGGGCCGGGCTCGACTACCTGCGTGGCCGTGGCCTGACTGCCGAGACCATCGCCGCTTTTGGGTTGGGTTGGGCGACGGATCGACGCGGGGCGCTGGTCGACGCGTTGCGGCCGCTCGGGATCACCTCGGATGCGATGGCCGAGGCCGGGTTGATGCGCCTGGACGAGGACGGACGCCCGAAGGGCGAGTTGTTCTGGGGGCGCGTCACGTTTCCGATCCGCGACCGGCGGGGAGACCTTGTCTCGTTCGGAGGGCGGATACTCGGCGACGGTCAGCCGAAATACCTCAACGGCCCGGAGACGGCGCTGTTCTCCAAGCGTCGCCTGCTCTTCGGTCTCGATCGCGCCCGCGCAGCGATCCGCGCGCCGCGTCCGAAAGGCGCTGCCTCGGTCGAGGCGGTGGTCGTTGAGGGTTACATGGACGTGATCGCCTTGCATCAGGCGGGCTTTACCGGCGCGGTGGCCCCGCTCGGCACGGCGCTGACGTCGGAGCAGCTTGAAGTGCTCTGGCAGGTCGCTCCTGCGCCCATTCTATGTTTCGACGGCGACGCCGCGGGGCGGCGGGCGGCCATCCGCGCGGCCGAAACAGCGATGCCCCTGTTGAGCGCCGAGCGTGGACTCCGCTTCTGCGTCCTGCCGGACGGGGAGGATCCGGACAGCCTGATCCGCAATCGCGGCAGGGAGGCGGTCGTGGCGATGTTTGCCGGAGCCAGTCCGCTGTCGGAGATGCTGTTCGAGCTTCTGGCCGAAGGCACGCCCGCCAACGCCACGCCGGAGCAGCGCGCTGCGCTGCGCGCGCGGCTGATCGAGACCGCCGCGAAGATCCCGGACAAGGGGCTGGCGTCGGAATACCGGGCCACATTGCTGGATCGGTTTTTCGCCACGTATCGGGGGCGGCGTGGCGGCGCGGGGCTTTCCGGCAATCGGCGCAAGGGCGATCGCGGCGGTTCATGGAATGGCCGCGACCCTGGCCTCGTCGATATTCCTCCGCCGCCAGCCGGGGCGGGAGGCCCGAGCGGCGTTGATGCGCGGTTGGGGATGCTTGCGGTCATAGCAATGCGTCATCCCGAATTGATCTCGGGCGTGGAGGACGCGTGGTGCAGGCTGGATCTGCCGCCGGATCAGGCTGAGTTGCGTGAGGCGCTGCTCGACTATGCGTCGTCCGGCGATCTCTCGGGGCAGGGAGGCGTCGGCGATGGCGCGCTGGAAGAGCGGGTTTTGAGCGCTCTGGCGTCGCGTGGCCTGCGTGAGCGGGCGGAAGCGTTGATTCGTAATTCCTGTCTGCCGCGTCCCGGCGCGACCTTTGGGGATGGGCTGACCGATGTGGCGCCGGAGGTGCGTTGGTGGCACTTTTACGCCAGCGTCAATCGTCAGCGCTTTGAGGCGGAGATCGCACAGGATACGCAGAGCTGGATTGACGGCGGCCTCGACCCGATCGTTTGGGACAGGCTCAAGTCGAGGCTCGAGGCGCAGGCCTCCCTTCGCGTGCTGGAAGACGGTTCGTTCTGAAGCGCTGGCGCCAAGTGAACTGAACGTTTCGGCCAGTGGTGCGTAATTGTCTGACAGCGGTGATCCGCGCGCCGGAGGCCTTGACTTCCGCCCGTGGATCGACCACCTCCACGCTGCCTCTTTATTATTGATTGTTCAGCCATCCTGCTCCGGAGCGCGACCGGGGCGGATGAAGGAGAGAACTCAGGAATGGCCACGAAGACTGCGTCCGCCGCCACTACGACATCCGGGGAGCAGGATGGCGACAATTCGCTTCTCGACACGCAGTCCGGCGCCGTCAAGAGACTGATCGCGAAGGGCCGCGAGCGCGGTTACATCACTTTTGACGAGCTGAACGCCGTTCTGCCGCAGGATCAGATGTCTTCCGAGCAGATCGAGGACGTCATGGCCGTGCTGTCGGAAATGGGCATCCAGGTCGTCGAGAACGAGGACAACGAGGAAGCCGAACAATCGGACGAGGCCAAGGAAGAGGCGGAGTCCGAAGCTGAGGCGGAGTCCGAGAGCGAGGAAAGCCCGTCCGGCAACGTAAACGCGGAGAACCTCGGGCGCACCGACGATCCGGTGCGTATGTATCTGCGCGAGATGGGCTCCGTGGAGTTGCTTTCGCGTGAGGGCGAAATCGCCATCGCGAAGCGCATCGAGGCTGGTCGCGACGAGATGATCGGCGGTCTCTGCGAGAGCCCGCTGACATTCCGCGCCATCATCTCCTGGCATGAGCGTCTCAAGGTCGGCGACATGCTTCTGCGCGATATCGTCGATCTGGAAGCGATGCAGGCCGGGGCCAACGGTCCCGAAGGCGTCCCCGGAGAAGAAGGAGCGGGTGAAGAAGAAGAGGTCGAGGAGACCGAAGAGGCTGAAGACGTCGACAATGCCGAAGGCGAAGGCAGCGGCCTGTCGTTGTCTGCGCTTGAAGAGAAGCTGAAGCCCGAAATTCTTCTTCAGTTCGATGAGATCGAGCCGCTTTATCTCAAGCTGCAGAAAATGCAGGACAAGCGACTTGAGGCGCTTGTCACCGGCGGAGAGAGTTCGGAGAAATCGGAGCAGGCCTATCTGGAGCTTCGCGCAGAACTGGTGGCGAAGGTTGAGCAGGTACATCTGCACAACAATCGGATCGAAGAGCTTGTGCTTCAGCTCAAGGAGCTGTTCCGCAGCCTCAACGTTCTGGAAGGGCGCATGCTGCGTCTTGCCGAGAGCTGCAAAGTGTCGCGCGACGACTTCCTGCTGAAATATCGCTCGCATGAGATCGATCCGAACTGGATGGAGATGATCGCGACGCTGCCTGCGAAGAGCTGGAAAAACCTGGTCCTGAAGCACAGCGAGACCCTTGCCGACCTTCGGTCGCAGGTCGCGGAACTGGCGCAGGATACCGGTCTGTCGGTCAGCGAATTTCGCCGCGTTTACGCCACGGTCGCTCGTGGCGAGCGTGATTCCGCGCGCGCCAAGAAAGAGATGATCGAGGCCAACCTGCGCCTCGTGATCTCGATTGCGAAAAAATACACCAACCGTGGCCTGCAATTCCTCGACCTGATTCAGGAAGGCAATATCGGCCTGATGAAGGCGGTGGATAAATTCGAATATCGCCGCGGCTATAAGTTCTCGACCTATGCGACCTGGTGGATCAGGCAGGCGATTACCCGCTCTATCGCCGATCAGGCGCGTACGATCCGTATTCCGGTGCACATGATCGAAACGATCAACAAGCTGGTGCGGACGTCTCGTCAGATGCTGCACGAGATCGGGCGCGAACCGGCTCCGGAAGAGCTTGCCGAGAAGCTCGGCATGCCGCTGGAGAAGGTCCGCAAGGTGCTGAAGATCGCCAAGGAGCCGATTTCTCTCGAAACGCCGATCGGCGACGAGGAAGACAGTCACCTTGGCGATTTCATCGAGGACAAGACGGCGGTCATTCCGCTCGACGCCGCGATCCAGACCAACCTGCGCGAAGCCACGACCCGTGTGCTGGCGTCGCTGACGCCGCGCGAGGAGCGTGTCCTGCGTATGCGTTTCGGCATCGGCATGAACACCGACCACACGCTTGAGGAAGTCGGACAGCAGTTCAACGTCACCCGCGAACGTATCCGTCAGATCGAGGCGAAGGCGCTTCGCAAGCTCAAGCACCCGAGCCGCAGCCGCAAGCTTCGGTCGTTCCTCGACGACAACTGATCGCGATGGAGCCCACCACGCGGGCGGTTGTTGACGTCACCTTCATGGAGATGTCGAGACCGCCGGAGGGGCCTGCTCGGCCGTTGCCGCCAGGATGGTCGATTGATCGCGACGTGCGCCCTTCAGTCGCGTTCTACCGTGAACTCTATGACCGCGTCGGCCGGGACTATTGCTGGTGGATGCGGCAGGTCATGCCGGACGCGGAACTTGCGGATGTTCTGGCCGAGCCGG
Source organism: Acetobacter nitrogenifigens DSM 23921 = NBRC 105050 (assembly GCF_000429165.1). Classification (GTDB taxonomy): domain Bacteria; phylum Pseudomonadota; class Alphaproteobacteria; order Acetobacterales; family Acetobacteraceae; genus Acetobacter; species Acetobacter nitrogenifigens. Next base: position 156,767 of record NZ_KE386853.1, read on the forward strand.
GGCGCAGCGTCTCAGTTCTGCTGGAAAATAGCCGCGTGCGTGGCTTCTTCGAATTGGAAGTGCCGCAGGAAGGCCTCGTCAATCTCGGTTATTTCGGTCTTTATCCCGAAGCCGTGGGGAAGGGCGTGGGAACGGCGTTCCTGCGTGCGGCCGTAGACGCGGCATGGGCTTTGAAGCCGCGGTCCGTGCGGGTAAATACCTGTTCAGCCGACCATCCGCGGGCCCTGCCTGCATATCGGAAGGCAGGCTTCCATGTGCATTACGTGGTGCGCGAAGTCTGGGATATTCCTGACAGGTTGGGCTTGCAGGTGCCGGAGGCATTGCGAGGCTAGAGCCTAAAATGAGGTCGTGCTGCTCCACAACATACCGTCAACTACCACCAGCAATTCTGTGTTTGCGTATTCTGGCGGCGATGGTCGGGGCCGGTGAGAGAGGAATGCGAGTTTGACTATGTGGCGCCAGGTGTATGGCATCGTAATGAATGCATGGTCTCGAAACTCCGGATCCGCCGTTCTTTCCCTGATTTTTGCGCCTTTCGTTTTATTCTCCATCCTGGCGAGCGTTTTTTTGACGCCGCCCTTCCAGGTCCCGGATGAGCCCGCACATTTCCAACGCGCGATCCAGGTGTCGCAGGGCGGTGTGCGGGGGGTGATGTTCGGCGTGCAGGCCGGGGGATTTCTCCCCGGAAACTTGCAGAAAGTTCTTCATGTTTTCGACGATATTCCTTTCCGCCCCGAAAATAAGGCGACGCCTGCGCGCATCGACGCCCTGGCTTCAGTGGGTTGGGATAAATTTTTTGCATTTCAGGGCTTTCCCAACACCGTAACTTACGGCCCGATCGCCTACGCTCCTGGCGCGGTGGGGGTGGTCGTCGGGCGCATGCTGCGCATGTCGATCATTCAAACCTCATACATATCGAGACTGGCGAACGGACTTGTTTTTCTTGTTCTGGCGAGCTCCGCGGTGGCGTTGTGTCGACGTGGAGGGTTGTTTCTGGCCGTAGTCCTGTCTTTGCCGATGACAGTGTTCCTTGCTGGGTCGCTATCTGAAGACGGGGTCGTGATCGGGGTGAGCGCGCTGGTTGCGTCACTGTTGACGCGGCATCAGCGGTCCGTCGCATGGAGCTGGAAAATATGGGCCTTTCTGGGCGCAGGCTTCGGAATTGTGGCCATGGCCAAGCCGCCATTGCTCGCGCTTTCGTTAATCTCAATTTTTTTAGTAGATCGTCGCGAGCTTCGGGCCGCCATTCTGTGTCCGATTGTCGCCGCGGCGTTGACGTTCGCTTGGCTGATCTGGGGCGTTTCGCCGGTCAAGGTGCAACTGCTGGCGGGAAGCGAATTCTCTGACGCGGGGCAAGTTCGCTACGTCGTGACGCATCCGCTTGCGTTCGTGTTTTTGCTTGCTAACACCATACAGGCATACGGAGACGCTTATCGGTCTCAGTTCATCGGCGTTCTCGGTTGGCTGGACGCACCGTTTCCGTCATGGTTCTACCGGGCCGCGAAAAATATCCTGCTGGTCAGCTTTTTGTTTGCCTTCCTTGTGCCTCGGGGTAACGCGTCTCCAAAAGAATTCTTTTGTGGGGCAGCCCGGCGAACGGGCGTGGCTGCGTCGGTTCTGTTATCGGCTATCGGGATTTTCTTCTCCCTTTATGTCGTCTGGACGAAGGTTGGGGCGCCAGTCGCCGAAGGTGTTCAGGGGCGATATTTCCTTCCGGGCGCATGCTTTCTGGTGCTACTTGCACCACGCTGGAAGCCATTTCGGGTTTCAACTACTGATGCCGCCATAGCTGGCGTCGCGACTTTGGGTTTCGCTGTCTGGCTGACGTGTGTGTTCGGGGCGTTCACGCACCTGCTCGCAGTGAGATTCTGGTAGAAAGCCGGTCGTTGCTACTACGGCGCACCATAAATGTGAGGTCAGGGCTCTGACCTGAAGTAGGAAACACGTGTGGAGCAACGACAAGATGCTTGCTTTCGCTTCCCATCCGTGCTTGATGCGCCATCTTCCCTGCCGGGCGCGTGGCGTCGCCCCGGCTATACCCGTTGCGCGAGTGCGTCTCGCGCGCCATTGGCGGAACGGTCCGTCGGTGTCGGGTTGAAGCAATCCGGAGGGACGTTCATGCCATTGTATGAGACCGTGCTCATCGCACGTAACGATATCAACCAGCAGCAGGTCGAAGCGGTTGCGGAAGGGATCAAGGCGATCCTCGAAGCCGACGGCGGTTCGATCAAGAAGCAGGAATACTGGGGCCTGCGCTCGCTGGCTTACCGCATCAAGAAGAACCGCAAGGGGCACTACATGCTTCTCGGTCTTGACGCGAAGCCGGACGTTCTGCGCGAAGTCGAGCGTCAGCTCAGCCTTAACGAAGACATCCTGCGCGTGCTGACCCTGCGCGTCGAAGAAATCGACGAAGCTCCGTCCCCCGTTCTGTCGCGCAAGGGCGAAGAGCGCGGCGAGCGTGGCGGCGGCGGTTTCCGCGGTCCGAAGCCTTCGGGCCGGTTCGAGAGCGGCCGCACGCGTCGTTCCTTCGATGACCGTGAAGAATACCGCGCCCGTGACGAGCGCGCCGAATCTTCCACCGACAGCGCAGCGGAGTAATTCGGATGTCCGAGACCAGCGAAGTCAATCCCGCCGGCCGCCGCACCGCCGTAGGCGCGCGTCGTCCGTTCCACCGTCGCCGCAAGGCGTGCCCGTTCTCCGGCGCCAACGCGCCGAAGATCGACTACAAGGACGTTCGTCTGCTCAGCCGCTTCCTCTCGGAGCGCGGCAAGATCGTCCCGAGCCGCATCACGGCGGTGTCCGCGAAGAAGCAGCGTGAGCTGGCCCAGGCCATCAAGCGCGCCCGCTTCCTCGCCCTGCTGCCCTACATTGTGGGCTGAGGAGACGGAACATGGCTGCAACTGAAGTCATCCTGCTCCAGCGGGTCGAGCACCTCGGCCAGATGGGCGAACTTGTGAAGGTGAAGCCGGGCTATGCTCGTAACTTCCTCCTTCCGCAGGGCAAGGCGATCCGTGCGAACGCCGCCAACAAGGAGCGTTTCGAGCGTGAGCGCGCTCAGCTCGAAGCGCAGAACATCAAGCGCCGCGAAGAGGCCGAGCGTCTCTCCGAGCGTATGGAAGGTCTGACGGTCGTTCTGATCCGTCAGGCTGGCGATGGCGGCAACCTCTACGGTTCCGTGTCGACGCGCGACATCGCGCTCGCCACGACCGAAGCTGGCCTGACCATCAACCGTAACCAGGTGCACCTGCCTCACCCGATCAAGACCCTGGGTCTGTACGACGTTCGCGTCGCGCTGCACCCGGAAGTCGCGATCCATGTCCGCGTCAACGTCGCCCGCTCCGTTGAGGAAGCCGAGCGTCAGGCGCGTGGCGAGGTCATCGGTACGGAAGAGGAAGACGAAGTCGAGCAGGACGCCTCCGAGGAAGCCGCAGTTGAAGCGACGACCGAGGAAGAGACCGCCGCCTGATTTTTCAGACGATCGAGTTTTCTGGAGAGGCCCGGACGAGCAATCGTCCGGGCTTTTTCTTTGGCGGACGCATGGTCCGCACAAACGGAGCGTCAGGCGTTTCTTTGTCCGCTGAAAGCGCAGCTAGCTCTTGTCCTGTTCGCCAGCTAACGCAGTGAATGCAGGCCTTTGTGCGGAGGCGAGGAGTTCGACAAGGACCTCGCGCCGTGGAGTGATGTTGCTGCGAATTGCGTCGATTGCGGTTCGGCGCAACCGCCGTCGGTTATTATTCACGCACGGGTTCCGGCGGCGTGACGACCAATAAGAGCGCGGACGTGCCGTATAATGGAAGCGCGGGCTGTCGAGACGGTTTGTCTTGACGCACGACCGTGAAGACTGCAGCCGTGGCAGTCATGGATATGTTCAGCATGATCGCCTTGCTGCTGGCGCTCGCCGCAGCCTTCAGCATCGCGAACCACCACACTTTGCGCGTGCCCGTCACGATCGGCGTCCTGATATTCTCCCTGCTGACGTCGCTGATCGTCATGGCGTTGAATCCGCTGATCCCGGCCTATGACCTGCAGGCGCTGCCGCGATCGGTGCTGGGCGCGATAGATTTGCCCGAAACTTTTCTGAACGGCGTCCTGTCGCTCCTGCTTTTCGCCGGCGCCATGCAGGTGAATCTTACGCATCTTCGGGCGCGTCTGGCCTCGGCGACGGCGCTTGCCATCGTGGCGACCGTTCTGGCGGTCGCCTTTCTGGCGGTCGCCTCGTGGCTGGTGTTTAGCCTGCTTGGACATGCGTCGCCCTTCATATGGTGCGTCGTGCTTGGGGCCATCATCGCGCCGACAGACCCGGTGTCGGTCGTGGGAATGCTCAAGCGTCTGGGGCTGCCTGACACCGTGCAGGCGCTTTTCGCAGGTGAGAGTCTGTTCAACGACGGCGTTGGCGTTGTGATCTTCGGTTTGACGATCGAAGTGGCGACTGGCGGTCGTCAGGATGTTTCGGCGCTCGAATTTTTGTCGAGTTTTTGCAGGGAGGCTTTGGGGGGCGGGGTGCTGGGCGCCCTGACCGGCTGGATCGCGCTTCGTATCCTGCGCGGGCAGCGTGATTCGCATATCGATCTTCTGACCTCGCTGGCGCTCGCCATGGGAACGTTCAGCATCGCCAGCAAACTTGGCGTTTCGGGGCCGATCGCCGTCGTGGTCGCCGGATTGTGCTTCGGGACGAGCTACAGCCGCTCGGTCTTCGACGAACTGTCGCGTAAGGAACTCGACAGCGCATGGACCTTGCTCGATGAAGTGTTGAACGTGCTGCTGTTCATGCTGATCGGGTTCGAAATACTGGAAATTACGCCGCGTTACTTTTCGCTGGCCGCGACGTTTCTGATTATTCCCTTGTCTCTCGGGGCGCGTGCGTTGAGCGTTCTGCTGTCCACCTTGCCTGCTCATTTGCGCCACTGGGATCACGGCCGTACGTTTGGCGTGCTCACATGGGGCGGCATTCGAGGCGGAATATCGGTGTCGTTGGCGTTGGGATTGCCGCCGGGAGAGATGCGGGATCTGCTACTTCCTGTTTGTTATGGTGTCGTCGTCTTCAGTATCGTGGTTCAGGGGCTGACGATGGAGCGAGTAGTAAACAGACTTTACAGGCATCGTTAGGCGTCGGCTCGTTCACTTCGAAGCAAAGCCCAGCCCCTGAGATCCAGGCGCCGTGTTTCTTCTTCCGGCTGGTGTAGCCTCGCGTTCAGGCGATCTGTCATTGCGCCTGCCGATAAACCCGTTTCGTAGGGCATGCTTCTCTCGCTCGATCAGGCGCGGGGTGAGAAAGCCGCCGTATTCCGCCAGATGCTCGTCGATTTGCGCAGAGCTTGAAAATCAGCAGCAGTATTCGCAATCAGCCTGAATGTGGTGGAACCCTTTGCCGGGGTATTCGGTGAATTTCGTCACGGCTTCGTGTGACCGTGTGTAGTTCTGGTTTGTTGCGTCTCGTCAAACGAATTTGGGACGGGATGGTGGCAGTCGCGGAGAGGCTGACGCCCGGATTTTCAGTTAATTTCTATGAATCTACCGCTGCGGATGGCTGCAGTATTATGGGGCGCCGAAGTGAATCTCGGTGAATTCCCCAATGCGCCTGGAAAACTGCGCCCCTTTACGTCATTTCGCTTCGACGTAACGATGGATTAGGGTCCTTTGTCTGGACAGAAGCCAGAGATTCTCAAGGAGACTGGGTGAGATGCGAATCCTCGATCTGATGCTGAGACGATTTATTGATGTCGGATCGCTGGAAGTCACCTACCCGGACGGGCTGCGCAAGACGTATGGGAGTGCTGGTGAGGGGCCGCATGCGGCCATGACGATCCACACCTCGGACGCCGAGCGGCGCCTCGTGTTGAATCCGGGATTGGCGTTTGGCGAAGCCTACATGGACGGCGCGATCAGCCCGGACGGATGTGACATTTACGCGCTGCTGCATGTCCTTATGGAGAATGCGATGGCTCCCTCGTCTGGCGGATCGCTGATCGGGGAGCGGGTGGCGTCTTCCGTGCGCTATCTGCGGCGGGGTTGGATACAGTTCAATCCGGAGAAACGATCGCGCAGTAACGTCGCTCATCATTATGATCTCGACGGGCGGCTATACCAATTGTTCCTCGACAGGGACCGGCAATACTCCTGCGCGTATTTTCAGACCGGGCACGAGACCCTCGACGAGGCGCAGGAGACCAAGAAGCGTCATATCGCCGCCAAGCTGAAGCTGGATCGCCCCGGTTTGACGGTGCTGGACATCGGATGCGGGTGGGGAGGCATGGCGCTCACCCTCGCGCGCGATTATGGAGCGAATGTCGTCGGGATCACGCTGTCCACGGAGCAGTTGCAGACTGCCCGCGCGCGGGCGGCAGAGGCGGGGCTGTCCGACAGGGTCCGTTTCGAACTGCTGGATTATCGGCTCTTGCGTACGCGTTATGACCGCATCGTCTCCGTCGGCATGTTCGAACATGTAGGTGTTGGCCATTATCGCACCTTCTTCAAGAAGGTGAGGGATAGTCTTAAGGACGACGGCGTCGCCGTAATCCACTCGATTGGTCGTAACGACAGTCCGGGCACCACAAATCCCTGGATCGACAAATATATATTTCCGGGCGGCTACTCCCCGGCGTTGAGCGAGACCCTCGCCGCGATCGAGACGACTGGCCTGTGGGTCACGGATTGCGAGATCCTGAGGCTGCACTACGCGAAAACCATAGAAATCTGGAGGGAGCGTTTCAATGCGCGCCGCGTTGACGCGGCCGCTCTCTATGACGAACGCTTCTGTCGGATGTTCGAATTCTATCTGGCCGGAGCGGAGCTTTCGTTCCGCGTACAGGGGCATATGAATTTTCAGCTGCAGCTTACGCGCGCTATCGATGCGACGCCGCTTACCCGCGATTACATGTTCGAGGCTGAAAAACGCTCTTCCTGAAGACGCCGTCGTCTGACGCGCATCTGGTTCGGGCGACGTCAGAGCGACGCCGCCCGTGTGTAACGTTTATTTCGGCGTTTTAGCGCTGGCCTTCGGAGCAGGCAGCGCAGTCGCAGCGAAGTCTTCGGTAACGAAAACCAGACCGTTCAGAGCGTCGTCCAGCGCGGCGAGGGCGTCTTTCGCCTGACGTCCCTCGGTGAAGACTGTCGCGCGGTTCACGGCGCCCTGCGTCGCTGCCAGCGGAGCGAGTGCGACGATGAACGTGGCGTCCTCGCCAACGACCTGCATCGTCTGGGCGGCCTGCTCCGTTTCACCAGCCTTCAACTGAGCGTTGGCGCTGGCGACGCTGGCTTTCTTCTCGGGAGCCAGCGTGTCGCTCACGATGAACTCTCCGCCGACTGGCACCCAGTCAGCCGGAGTGGCGGACGGCGTGTGGCCTGCGGTGGGCGCATGCTGCGGCGCGGTGTGCAGGGCGCTTTCAGCCGCGTTGAATTTTACGCCCGCCTTGTCTGCGGCCTCCAGACGCTTGCTGGCGTCGTACAGTGCGGGAATTGCGGCGTCCGTGTTGCCGGCGGCGAGCAGATCGTGGGCTTTGAAAATATCGCCGAGGGCTTTCTGCCCGTCCATCGAGAGGTGACGGAACGCGCGTCCGGCCTTGTACTGCTCCCAATGCGTGCGGATGGAGTCTGCATGAGCGAAGGCAGGGGTGAGCGCGAGGCCCGTGGCGAGCGCAAGTGAAGGAACAAATCGCATGTCTGTATCTTCCTTTTTCGTATTCAAAGGCTGCGAGCGCACCGGTCCGGGTACATGATTTCCGACTCGCAGGGGTGCGCGTAATGACGACGCGGACAATAAATTTAACGATTACGATCAGATCGAAAGACAAACCATCGAAGCGTTCGAATCGATAAATTCGTATTTGACGTAGTAATATTGCGGTGCAGCGTCAATGTGCGTTCGCATATATAAATTTGTTTGTAATTATTGATTTTTTCTGTGGATACTATGTCGCAATCAATATTGAATTTTGGAAAATTAACTATTCTCGACCAATGGAGGCGATATCTCCGGATGGCTCGAAATATCGGGGGTGGGCGTTGAGCGCAACGTATCGGGACTGTGGGCCCGACCGACGTGATCGAGCCTGTATGCCTGCTTGTTTTCGTGTGAGGCGGCTTAGGTTGTTCAGTCCTTGCCGTCATCCTGCACGGCAAGGAAATCCAGCCTTGCCTGAACGCCGAATTCGCCCGGCATGCCGCCGCGCGGGAAGAGCATGTTGACATGCCCCATCTTCCGTCCCTCTCGCGCCTCGTCCTTGCCGTACAGGTGAGGGATGAAGCCCGGCGTCCCCAGGATGCGGGGCCATAGCGCCATATCAGTCGGACCGATAAGATTTTTCATCACGGCGTCCGAATGGCGCGTGGGCTCAAGGAGAGGCAAGCCGGTTACCGCGCGCACATGCATCGCGAACTGGTCGATCACGCAGGCGTCCATGGTCCAGTGACCAGAATTATGCGGTCGGGGGGCTATCTCGTTGACCAGAAGACCGCCATTCGCCGCGACGAACATCTCGACGCCCATGATCCCGACCAGATCGAGCGAGGTGGCGATACGTTCGGCGATATCGCGCGCCTTCGCCGCCGTCTCGTCCGTAATTCGCGCGGGCGCGAGGCTGAGATCGAGGATGCCGTTACGATGCCGGTTTTCCGTCGGATCGAAGCACCGGACGGTCCCGTCCACACCACGGGCGACCATCACGCTGATTTCCATTGCGAAGTCGACCATGCCCTCGGCCACCAGGGGCTTCGGCTCCAGCGCGTCAAAAGCGGCCTGAAGTTCGTCGGGACTGGCGATGCGCTTCTGGCCCTTGCCGTCGTAACCGAGCCGGGTGGTCTTGAGGATGAACGGATAACCCAGTTCGTCCGCCGCCGCCCGCAGGTTTTCACTGTCGGTTACGAGCCGCCACGGCGCAACCGCCACACCTGCGTCGCCGAGGAAGGTCTTCTCCCGTTCGCGATCCTGGCTGACGCGCAGGATCAATCCGGACGGACGCACTGGCCTGATGGCCGAGAGAAGGTCCAGCCCGTCGGCGCTGACGTTCTCGAACTCGAAAGTGATGACGTCGACGGCTTCCGCAAACTGCCGCAGGGCTGTCGGATCGTCATAAGCGCCGATGGTGGCGTCATGGGCGACCTGCACGGCCGGGTCGTCGGGATCGCTGGCCAGCACGCGGGTTCTGAAGCCCAGACGCGCGGCGGCCATCGCCGACATGCGGCCGAGCTGGCCGCCGCCTACGATGCCGATGACGGAATTGGGGGGGAGGGAAGGCGTGGTCATGGCGTCGTGCACGAAGTCAGTCGTCACCGCTCGGGCTCGTCACGAACGGACGCGGTCTGCAAGGCGCGCCAGGTTTCGAGCCGCGCGGCCAGAATCTCATCCCCGATGGCGAGGATTGAGGTGGCCAGAAGAGCGGCGTTGATCGCGCCCGCCTTGCCGATGGCAAGCGTTCCGACCGGCACGCCGCCGGGCATCTGCACGATGGAGAGCAGGCTGTCCATGCCCTTCAGCGCATGGGATTCCACAGGCACGCCAAGCACGGGCAGCCGCGTCCAGGCGGCGCACATGCCGGGCAGATGAGCGGCGCCGCCAGCACCGGCAATGATCACGGAAAGCCCCCGTTCGACAGCCGTGCGCGCGTAATCGGCAAGGCGGTCGGGCGTGCGATGCGCCGAGACGATCTTCGTTTCGTAAGCCACGCCAAGCGCTTCCAGCGTGTCGATGGCGTGACGCATGGTCTCCCAGTCAGACTGACTTCCCATGATGACGCCAACCTGCGGCGCGCCCGCCACGGCCGTCTCGGAAGGAGTATTCTCGGCGCTTATGGCGTCGGGCAGGTTGGGCTCGTCAGTCATGGTCGTCTCTGTAAAATCCCGGCCGGGTTACGAGCGTGGGCTCGTCCTTGTGCTCAGGCGATGTTGTCTGGGATGAGCCTGCTCTCGATCCACGAGATTTCATCTTTGAGCAGGAGCTTGCGTTTCTTCAGGCGCTGGAGATGAAGCTGATCGGTCGGTTCGGAGACGAGACGCTCGATGACAGTGTCAAGATCACGATGTTCGCTGCGTAATTCGTGAAGTTTTCGCAGCATGCTGTCCCGGTCACGCAGCATGGTTCCACCGGACGTCAGAAGATGTTTCCGTCAAGATCATCGTCCTCCCTCCGTCAGTGGCGGCGGCCTTCCGCCGCCCTGACGGCGAGGAACAGGTTACGGCGCCGCCTGCCGACACGCCAGTCCGCAGGTGATCTTGTTGTCTGGACACCGTCGGCGAAGATCTGAAGATCGAGTCGGGGCAGGGCGCATATGACGAAATTTTCATGAAAAAAACGACCGATGCGGCGCTAGTGTAGCCTTTAGGCAACAATCTTCAGGAGGATGACCATGAGCAATCAATCGCGTATCGAAAGTCTGCGTCGCCGTCACTCCAGCCTTGACGACAAAATCACTGACGAGGTCCATCGTCCGCTGCCCGACCAGCGCATCCTGATGTGTCTGAAGCTTCAGAAGTTGCGCGTCAAAGAGGAAATGGATCGCCTTCGGACGCACGCCTGAAGAGATCCGTCTTCCGCCGGGCCGCCGCTGAGTGCGGCGCGCCCGGTTTTTGTTTCTTACTCTTCGTCGCCAATCAGCATGGGAGGGGGCACAGTCCGGCCCTCACGCTCCAGACGCTCGTTGCTGGCGGTGACCGCCGCATTGAGGTCCGTCTGGCTGCACAAACCGAGCGTAACGGGGTCGCGCGGCTTGATGTTCTGGCTGTTCCAATGCTGGCGGTCACGCACCTTGGCGATGGTGTCCTTGGTGGTGCCCAGCAGCTTGACGATCTGAACGTCCTGCAACTGCGGAAAATTGCGCAGGATGAACGCAATGCCGTCCGGGCGGTCGTTCCGCTTGGCGACCGGGGTGTAACGCGCGCCCTTGGAGCGCCGCTTGACCTGATTGCCGGTGGTCAGGATTTTCAGGCGGGCGTTCGTATCGGCCTCGCAGCGTGCGATCTCTTCTTTCGTCACCTGATGGTTGGCCACCGGGTCATAACCGACGATGCCCTGAGCGACTTCGCCATCAGCGATCGCCTGCACCTCAAGGGGGTGCATGCCGCAGAATTCAGCGACCTGAGTAAAGGTCAAAGCGGTTTTTTCGATCAGCCAGACGGCTGTCGCTTTGGGCATCAAGGGAAGCGTCGTCATCGATCGATCCTGCTGCTGCGTGGTCTTTCGGCGCTCACGCAGGCACCGGTATCGGTCATTAGGGCTGGGGCTTGAGGCCCTGGCCCTGCGTGCCTGCCGGCGCGCGTATCCGGACAGGGTAATGGCCGCGACGGGCCGTCGGGTCAAGCCAGAATTGCCTTGGCCCGACGGTGCGCGTTCGCTGGCGGAGGTCGGAGCCTCAGTTGAAGACGCTGTCTTCGAACGCTTCTTCCCATGTGCCGCTGGTGGAGGCGCGGCTGTATTCGGTGGAGCGATTTTCGAAGAAATTGGCGTGTTCGACGGCGTTGAGCATGTCGTCGACCCAGGGCAGCGGGTTGCGTTGCGCATCGCCGTAAAGCGGGTCCAGACCAATCTGGCCGAGGCGGCGGTCGGCGATAAAGCGGATGTAGGCTTTCACCTGATCGGCGTCGAGGCCCTCAACCGGGCCAGCCTCGAACGCCAGATCAATGAATGCGTCCTCATGCTCGACGATCGTCTGGCAGATTTCATTGATCTCGGACTTGAGGCGATCCGTCCAGATTTCGGGGTTTTCGTGCACGAAGGTGCGGAACAGCCGCGCCATGGACAGGCAGTGCAGGGTCTCGTCACGCACGGACCACGACACGATCTGGCCCATGCCCTTCAGCTTGTTGAAGCGCGGGAAGTTCAGCAAAATCGCGAATGACGCGAACAGTTGCAGCCCTTCGGTGAACGCGCCGAAAGCGGCGAGGGTCTTGGCGATCTCATGCTTGCTCTCGACGGTGAACGTCTGCATGTAATCGTATTTGTCCTTCATCTCCTTGTACTTAAGGAACATGGAATACTCGCTCTCGGGCATTCCGATGGTGTCCAGGAGATGGCTGTAGGCGGCTATGTGAATCGTCTCGATGTTCGAGAACGCCGAAAGCATCATCAGCACTTCAGTCGGTTTGAAGACCTGACTGTACTGCTTCATGTAGCAGTTGTTCACCTCGACGTCCGACTGGGTGAAAAAACGGAAAATCTGGGTCACCAGATGCCGTTCGCCGTCGTTGAGCACCTTGTGCCAGTCCTTGACGTCGTCGGCCAGCGGCACTTCCTCCGGCAGCCAGTGAACGCGCTGCTGCGTGAGCCACGCGTCATACGCCCAAGGGTAGCGAAACGGCTTGTAGACGGGGTTCGCGGTGAGCAGGTCCAGACGCTGCTCTACCGGGCTGGTCGTTGTGGTCGGCGTGGTGCTCATCGTTGACGCTCCTGTAGCGGACACGGGCGTCCGCGATGCATGGGGCCGCAGGCTGCGCGGCGTCGAAATACGTCCCGACGAGGAAGGCGTCGGGGGCTTGCAGAGGCCGGACCGGGCAAGGCGCGCCCACGTTGTCGCTTGCGGCGGCGCGCTACGATGCACGTGTGACGCGGGGCCGCGCCGCAATCGTCCTGTGTGGGTCGCCGCCTTACTGGCAGGCGAGGCATTCCTCGTATTTGGTCGCTTCCGCCGGAGCCGTCTGCGCGGCGGCGGAACCGGGCATTTCCGATTTCTCCAGCACGTTGCTGACGGTGTCGGCGCGCTGGATCGACAGCGAACGGCAGTAATAGAGGGATTTCACGCCCTTCTTCCACGCCATGAAATGGATCTGGTGCAGGTCGCGCTTGTGGACGTCGGCCGGCAGGAACAGGTTGATCGACTGCGCCTGACAGATATACGCCGTACGGTCGGCGGCGTGCTCCACGATCCAGCGCTGATCCAGTTCGAAGGCTGTCTTGTATACGGCCTTTTCCTGATCCGACAGGAAGTCGAGGTGCTGGACGCTGCCTTTGGACAGGGTGATCGACGACCAGACGTCGTCCGTGTCCTGTCCTTTTTCGATCAGCAACTGGCGCAGATGCCGGTTGCGGACCGTGAACGAGCCGGAGAGCGTCTTCTGCAGGAAGACGTTGGCGGAGATCGGCTCGATGCCGGGGCTGGCGTTGCCCGCGATGATCGAGATCGACGCGGTCGGGGCGATGGCGATCTTGTTGGAGAAACGCTCCATCATCCCGTATTCGGCGGCGTCCGGACAGGCGCCGCGCGTTTCGGCCAGCGTTCGGGAGGCTTTATCAGCCTGCTCCTTAATATGCTTGAAAATCCGCTTGTTCCAGACCTTCGCTATGACGCTTTCGAAGGGAATGTTGTTCGCCTGCAGGAAGGAATGGAAGCCCATGACGCCCAGACCGACCGACCGCTCCTGTGACGCCGCATAGACGGCGCGAGCCATCTCGGGCGGGGCGCGGTCAATGAAGTCCTGCAACACGTTGTCGAGGAACAGCATGACGTCCGTGATGAACTCAGGGTTGTCGCGCCATTCTTCCCAGGTTTCCAGATTCAGGGATGAGAGGCAGCACACCGCCGTCCGCTCTTTCCCGTGCTGGTCGACGCCTGTGGGCAGCGTGATCTCGGAGCAGAGATTGGACGTTTTTACTTCCAGCCCTGCGAGCTTGTGATGCTCCGGGCGCGCGTTGTTTACGTGATCGGAATAGACGATGTACGGCTCGCCCTGCTCCATGCGGGCGGTCAGGATGCGGATCCACAGCGAACGCGCGGACACCTTGCGGATCACCGAGTGATCTTTCGGCGACAGCAGAGCCCATTCTGCGTCGGCCTCTACGGCGCGCATGAACTCGTCAGGCACCAGCACGCCGTGGTGCAGGTTCAGCGCCTTGCGGTTCGGGTCACCGCCGGTCGGGCGGCGCATCTCGACGAATTCCTCGATCTCGGGATGCCAGACCGGGAGATAAACGGCAGCGGAGCCGCGACGCAGCGAACCCTGGCTGATGGCCAGCGTCAGGCTGTCCATCACGCGAATGAAGGGAATAACGCCCGACGTCTTGCCGTTGCGACCGACATTCTCGCCGATGGAACGGAGATTACCCCAGTAGGAGCCGATGCCGCCGCCCTTGGAGGCGAGCCAGACGTTTTCGTTCCAGAGTCCCACGATGCCTTCAAGGCTGTCGTTCGCTTCGTTCAGGAAGCAGGAAATCGGCAGGCCGCGCGTCGTGCCGCCGTTGGACAGCACGGGCGTCGCGGGCATGAACCAGTGGCGGGAGATGTAGTCATAGATGCGCTGCGCGTGTCCCGCGTCGGCTCCGTAGTAAGAGGCCACGCGGCCGAACAGGTCCTGATACCCTTCACCGGGGAGGAGGTAGCGGTTATCCAGAGTCGCCTTGCCGAAATCCGTCAGCAGCGAATCGCGTGAGCGGTCGACGACGACGCGGTGGTGTCCCGGAAGCTGCACGACATCTTCAAGCATGTTGGGCTCGAACAGGCTCGCAGCGGCCTCGTCGCCGCCATGCGCGCTCACCGATTCGACCATGCGTTCAGATATCTCCGTCAGACTCATCCCGGCCACTCCACACCATTGAATTTCTGGACTGCGCGGGATGGTGAGAGCGTCACCGGCCCGAAAGCTCGAACACTATATGCGGGAGCCTCCCGCTCAGCCAACACAAGATATAGGGTCGAAATCGCAAAAAATTCCTTGACGACAGGCGTCCGGGATTCGTGAGCTGAAAAAATGAAAATCTTTATTTTTCAGGGCTTTGGATGGTTTTTGTGATGTGCGACGCGAGTCTGCTCATCGAATCGGCTGTTAACGCTCGCGGCCCATCCTGACCGCCCCGGCGCCGACGCAGGATCCTATGTCGTTGACTTCGCGTCGATCTTTGGCGCCATGGGGACGTATCCGCTCATATTTGTCACACAGGCGAGATATTCGTTTTTCGTTCTGATTACGGTTTTATCCGCCCCGCCGATTCCACCTGTTCCGGACCAAAGGCGCGCCAGAACGTACGATCAACCGCCGGGGCGACCGATCAGGCCGGATATTTCCATGCGACGCCGCGACTCGGAAATTCCGTCTGTGACGGCGAGCGCTGCTTCAAGCGCTCGTCGCCCGGCCTGTGCATCCACGCGAACAGGCGCGCCATCCAGGCAGGAGGCGACGAACGCGGCGTGTTCCGCTTCCAGAGAATCGTGATCGCGCCATGAGGCTGAATCGCGGCGGAAGCCCCCCGTGCCCGGAAGCGGGAGGCCGCGCTCCCTTCCGATCATCGTGAGCTCGCGTTTTCCGAAATCGACCGAAAGATACCCCTCTTCGGAAAACAGCCGCATCTTGCGCTCCGTTTTCAGGGATATGCGGCTGGCCGTAATCGTCGCGACGCACCCGTTGGCGAAGCGCACCCGGGCGTTGGCGATGTCCTCGAGATCCGAGCTGACGGCGGCGCCGAGCGCTTCGACCTGTGCGATCGGGCTGTCTACGATGGCCAGCACCAGATCAAGGTCGTGGATCATCAGGTCCAGAATGACCGAGACATCGGTGCCGCGTGGCTTGAAAGGCGCAATGCGCGTGGCTTCGATATAAAGCGGTCGAGCGATGCGTTGTACGATTGCGTCGTGCTCAGCAGAGTAGCGGAGCAGATGTCCGACCTGAAGGACCCGCTCGGTCGTCTGCGCCAATGTTGCGAGTTCATCGGCTTCCTGCAGCGTCGCCGCGATGGGTTTTTCGACCAGAACGTGTTTGCCCGCTCGCAGGGCCTGAGCGGTCAGGGCGAAGTGCATCTCCGCGGGCGCGGCCACGATGACGGCGTCGACGTCCTGTAAAAGAGCGTCGAGATCGTCATAGGCCCGCGTCCGGCCTTCCGTGGCGACAACGCGGGCGCGCTCCTGATCCGGGTCGAACACGCCAACAAGCGTCTCACGCGGGGCCGCGTGGGATTTCAAGACATGGAAGCGTCCGAAATGACCGCAGCCGACGACACCAACACGTAACGTTCCGGCGCTCTGTCCGGTCGTTCCACCTGCCATATCGCCCATCTCCGCGTGCCGATCATCGGAGCGCCGTGCGCTGTCGATGACGTTGTTTGTATCCGTCGGTCCGCGCTTTCCCGAAGCGGCGCACGACCGGGCGGCGATGTCCGTCATCGCCGAGTTCCGGTTAGCAGTGGAGACGCGCGTGCGCCAGAGCATCCTTGCGAGCATAAATGTTCATGATATGTTCCTATTTTGAAGGCACCCCCACGGCGCGACCAACGCCTTGGCGGGAAGGCGGGATATTGCATGAACGGACCGAGAAATCAGCCGATCGGAGCGGGGCGACGCGCAGAGGACAATGCGCCCGCGTTGCGGGAAGATTCGACGCGGGCCGAAGAGATCGTGAAAGGTCGTGGCGCGACGTTTAGTCCCGCGCCTCGCTACGACGCCCTGAGCGCGAATCCGATCGATGACGGCTGGGACAGCCCGGACTATGCGCCGTCTCCGGTTACGGAACTGACCGTCGAGCATCCGCGCAAGATCATCACCTACAATGAAAGCCCGGACGTGCCGTTTGACCGTTCGATCAACCCCTATCGAGGGTGCGAGCACGGTTGCGTCTATTGTTTCGCGCGTCCAACTCACGCGTGGCTGGGGCTTTCACCGGGGCTGGATTTTGAAACCCGCCTGCATTTCAAGCCATCCGCCGCAGATCTTCTTCGTCGGGAGTTGTCTGCGCCGGGATATGTGCCGAAGCCGATGGGCTTGGGGACCAACACCGATCCGTGGCAGCCGGTGGAGCGCCGCCTCTCGATCAGCAGCGCCATTCTGGCGGTGTTGTCCGAGTGCGGGCATCCAGCCACCATAGTTACAAAATCTGCTGGAATTTTGCGGGATTTGTCAGTTCTGTCCGATATGGCGCAACGCAATCTTGTACGCGTGCATATCTCGCTCACGACGCTGAATACAGAACTGTCCCGCCGTATGGAGCCGCGCGCGAGTTCTCCGGCGAAGAGGTTGGCCGCGATAGAGGCCTTGTCGAAAGCGGGGATTCCGGTCGCAACATTAATCGCCCCCATTATTCCCGGTCTCAATGACGCCGAGCTTGAGGCGTTAATGCATGCAGCGGCTTCCGCAGGCGCGCTTGACGCGGGCTTTGTGCTGCTGCGGCTGCCCATGGAGGTGGCGCCAATCTTCGAAAGCTGGCTCAGGCGGCATTATCCTAACCGTGCGGAGAAGGTGCTGAAACTGGTTCGGGAGACGCGCGGCGGCAGGCTGTATGATTCTCGTTACGGAAAGCGCATGGTGGGAGAGGGCGTTTACGCCAGCCTTCTCTCGCGACGGCATGCTCTGGCGCGAAAGCGTCTGGGCTTCGGGCGGATGCCGCCGCTCGATTGCTCGGCTTTCGTGCCGCCCGCCAGGCCGCAGGTCCGGGAAACGGGACAGATGTCACTGTTCTGATACGCTATGACGCAGATCGTCCTGTCCCCGGTTGCATCGCGCGCGTTTGACCGGCATCTTCCCGCCGCCGCTGGAGCGGCCCCGCAGGGGGCGCTTCGGGATCAGGGTCCGCGACTGTTCGCGTCGGCCCGACGGAGAACGGTTCTGCAGGTATGATGTATTACAGTCGGCTCAGGATGCTTTCGGTTGTCGGGGTCTGCCTCCTCGGCCTCGTGCTCTGCGCCCCAAATTTCATGCAACGTCCGCTTCCGTCGATGCCGTGGCGCCAGATTCATCTCGGGCTGGATCTGCGCGGCGGCTCATACCTGCTGATGCAGGTCGATCTGAAGTCTCTGGCCAAAGACCGGCTGCAGTCGCTTTCCGACGGCGTGCGTCAGGCGCTTCTGGCCGGTGGGCTGGGCTATCGCGACATTCGGGTGGATGCGCAGAAGCAGCAGATCACCTTCACCCCGCGCGATCCCTCGGAGCGCGACCGCGACGTGAAAACGCTCGACGCGATGCCGCGCGTGGTTCCGAATGAATTCAGCGTCGCCAGCCAGCCGGACGGGTCCGTAGCGCTCACCTTGTCGCCCGATGCGATGAAGCTGCGTGCGCAGGACGCCGTCACTCAATCCATCGAGATTGTTCGCCGTCGTATCGACGCAACGGGTGCGATCGATCCGGAGATCACGCGCCAGGGCGAGGACCGTATCGTTGTGGAGCTTCCCGGGGTCAGCGATCCTGAGCGCGTCAAGGCGCTGTTGGGAACCACGGCGCGCATGACCTTCCGATTGGTGGATGAGAGCGCTGGCGCCGGCCAGATCGCTCCGGCTGGGGCGACCATGCTGCCGGATATGGACGCGGGCGGGCAGATGCTGGCCGTCCGGGATCATATCGAGGTCGACGGCGCGGATCTGACCAATGCAGGCGCGACGACGGATCAGCAGACAGGCGGCTGGGCCGTCAGCTTCTCGCTGGACTCAGTTGGAACGCGTGCGTTCGCGAACGTGACGCAGGCCAATGTCGGCCGCCGTTTCGCGATCGTGCTCGACGACAAGGTGATCGAGGCGCCGGTCATTCACACTGCGATCACGGGTGGCAATGGCCTGATTACTGGCAATTTCGATGCCGCCAAGGCGACCGACCTTGCGCTTCTGCTGAAAGCGGGCGCGCTGCCGGTTCCCCTGACGGTGATGGAGGAGCGTTCGATCGGTCCTTCGCTCGGCGCTGATTCGATCCGCGCTGGCGCGATCAGTCTGGGCGTCGGGTTCTTCTTCGTGATCGCCTTCATGGCGCTGTTCTACGGGCGGTTCGGTTGGTACGCGAATGTCGCGTTGCTGGCCAACCTCGTGCTGATGGCCGCTATCCTGTCGCTGTTCGAGGCGACGCTGACGCTGCCGGGCATGGCGGGAATGCTGCTCACGCTCGGTATGGCGGTCGACGCCAATATCCTGATCATCGAACGCATCCGGGAGGAAATCGGCCGCGGCCGCTCGGCTCTGGCTGCGATGCAGGCGGGGTTCGAGCGCGCGACCTCCACCATCGTCGACAGTAACGCCACGGCGCTGCTGGCCCACGTCATGCTGTTCGTGTTCGGAACGGGGCCAGTGCGCGGCTTCGCGCTGACGATCACGATCGGCATCGTGACCACATTGTTCACGACACTCATGCTGTCGCGGCTCCTGATGGTGCGCTGGTACGCGCTCCGCCGTCCCACCACCCTGCCGGTCTGAGCGGAAAGCGCGCCATGTTCGAACGTCCCCTGCTGCGCTTCGTCCGCAGCGACACCAAAATCAACTTCATGCGCGGCCGCTTCGCCGGGTTGGCGACGTCGGCAGTGTTGTCGCTGATTTCGCTCGCGCTGTTTTTCCATCCCGGCCTTACCCTCGGACTCGATTTCAAAGGCGGAATCGTGGTCGAGGCAAAGACCAACGGTCCGGCCGACTTCGCGAAGATAAGGGCGGCTCTGGCGGCCCATAACGTTTCGACCGGCGGTGTGCAGGCGTTCGGTGGTCCGGACGATGTGCTGATCCGTCTGGAAGCGGACAAGAACACCGATACGAACGCCGTCGTGGATCAGGTGCGTCACGCCGTGGCGGAGGCGCAGCCGGGTGCGACCGTCGTGCGCGCGGACGCTGTGGGCGCGTCCGTGTCGGCGGAGCTGTTTCGCAACGGCATGCTGGCTCTGGGGCTCAGTCTGTTGATGATCCTGGGCTATATCTGGTTCCGCTTCGAGTGGGAGTTCGCGTTGAGCGCCGTCGTCACGCTGGTGCTCGATCTGACGAAGACGGTCGGGTTCCTCGTGCTGACGCATTTCGAGTTCGATCTCGTCATGGTCGCGGCGATCCTGACGATCCTCGGCTACTCCACCAACGACAAGGTGGTGGTCTATGATCG
Organism: Acetobacter nitrogenifigens DSM 23921 = NBRC 105050; assembly: GCF_000429165.1. Classification (GTDB taxonomy): domain Bacteria; phylum Pseudomonadota; class Alphaproteobacteria; order Acetobacterales; family Acetobacteraceae; genus Acetobacter; species Acetobacter nitrogenifigens. Next base: position 176,509 of record NZ_KE386853.1, read on the forward strand.
GGTGCGTGAAAATCTCCGCAAATATCGAACTATGCCACTGCGCGAACTGATCGATCTGTCGATCAACGAGACGCTGAACCGTACTCTGGGAACGTCCTCGACCGTGTTCCTCGCGGCGCTTCCGCTGGCGTTGTTCGGCGGTGCGACGCTGTCCGGCTTCGCCTGGGTCATGCTGTTCGGAATTGTGGTCGGAACCTCGTCCTCGATCTTTATCGCCGCGCCGTTGCTGCTTCTGTTGGGCGAGAAGCGTCTGCGCAAGGACGTTAGACCGCCGTCTGCGTGAACCGCCGCGCGGGTTTTTCGGTCAGGTGCTTCCGCTCGCCTGTGGGTGAGAGGCAATTTCGCCCATCTCCCTCGATCAGGGAGAGTGGGGGGAGCATGTAAAGACGCTCGCCGGGGTAGGGCGCCGAGCCTGAGATATGAGCAAGTGACGCGTCAAGTCTGACCTGGCCGCCATACGTCCACTGCTGCTGAGGAAAATGGCGCCTGTCTTTGGCTGGCTGGCAGGCGGCAGCCGACGTACAAGAGTCTTTTCAGGCAGTCATCAATTCATGTGATCGCGAGCGAAAGAAAAAGCCCTGTCCCCTTTCAGGGAAGGGGGCTGTAGTCTCGGAGTGGTGCGTCCCGACGTGGCGCCGCAAGCTTTTCAGTATTGCTGCACTGCAGTACGCGAGCGTCTTCCCGAGATCATTCTCGCACCCGGAATGACGCGCTGCGGAACGGTTCAATGCGAGGCAGGGAGATCTTTGGGCTCAACGCGGGCGAGAAGCACCTGAATATCTTCTCTTGCGGCTTTCAGGTGTGATGCGTCCGGTCGTCCTGTTGCCGAGACGACGGCGAGCAGGGCGGAGCGATCTTCCATCACGACTGCAGGCAACTGGTCGGCTGGAATCGCGCCGGACATCACGCCGCCGCGGACCATGCCGTGGACGATCAGGTACGTGTAGATCAGGCTGTGGGGATTTGGCGCCAGAGAGAGCGTCGGTTGCGTCGCCTGACATCCGCCGAGTGAAGCGAGGCTTGCGGCGGCGAAGGAAACCCGAAGGAAGCGAGAGAACGTCATAAGGCGACGATACGCGATCCATCGCTTATGGGCGAGACGGCGCTTTGAGAGAAAAATCTGCTGCAGGCAAAGGAACCGCCTGTGGATGTGTGACGGGAGCGGCGTCTGGCCGCTCCCTCCCGTGACGCCCCGGCGTTTCAGGCGCGCGGCTGTTTCGCGAGCAGGTCGCGGATATCTTCAAGCAGAACCTCGCTCTTGGTCGGGGCGGGAGGCGCAGCGGGAGCCTCATCCTCGCGAACGTGCATCTTGGTCAGGATACGCACGAGCCAGAAAATAACCAGCGCGACGATCAGGAACTGGATGACCGCGTTGGCGAACAGGCCGTAGTTGAGGGTGACGGCGCCTGCTTTCTGGGCTTCCGCCAGGGTCGGCTCGACCGGTCCCTTGATGGTCCAGAAGAGGTTGCTGAAATCGATGCCGCCGATAGCCAGGCCGATGACCGGGTTGAAGATATCTTTGACGAGGCTGTTGACGATCGCGGTGAACGCGGCGCCGATGATCACACCGACCGCCAGATCGACGACATTGCCGCGCATGATGAAGGCCTTGAATTCGCCTAACCAGCCGGGGGTGTGCACTCGCAGTTTCGATTCAGCCATAATATCCTCAGGTTATGTTTAGCGCGGGGGGCTATCGATTACTGGTTTGTGATCCCGCCTTGCGCCACCTCTACAAGACAAGGCCGGTCTGTGGAAGAACAAGTTGCGTCTATCCACGTCTGTAACAGCATTGAAATCGCACGATTAAAGGGCGATTCCGGCAATACGGATGAACGCCCGACAATAACGTTGCGATGACGGCTTCGTTTCATGGGCAATTCGTCTTTTTATCGGCCATGAGCAGGCGTTGCCCGGCAGGGCAGGATGGTTTATAGCGCGTGTTCTTGGCCCCGGTCGGCATCGGGGCATTTTTTTCAGGAATGAAACGATGAAACCCGGAATTCACCCCGACTACCACGAAGTCAACATCATCATGACCGATGGCACGGAGTACAAGACTCACTCTTGCATGGGCAAGGCTGGCGACACGCTCCGCCTCGACATCGACCCGAAGTCCCATCCGGCGTGGACCGGCGTGCAGCGTATGATGGACACAGGCGGTCAGGTCGCGAAGTTCAACAAGCGCTTTGCTGGCATCGGCACGCGCTCCAAGTAAGCGCAGCGACCAGCTTGCTCCACGTCTTCGGGATGTGGATTGGAACCCGCCTCCATGGAGGCGGGTTTTTTTATTTCTTTCGGCCAACGACCCCAAGCCTGGTGCGTTTCACAGGCTCATGTGGAAAATCGCCAAATTAACCCGATATTTTTATAAAGTATCTTAAAGGGGCGGGGTGGCTGGTTGGCGCGAACGCCGCGTTAGTTTTTGTCTTTCTGGATGAAAGACGGCAGGAGGGGGTTGTCGGTCTGCATCGAGCCCTTGCTCGGCAGCGAAGCCGCGTCCCAACCGCCGCCCAGATCTCCGATCAGATTGACCGAATCGACGATACGGCTTTGCTGGATGGAAAGAGCCGTTTCAGCGTTGGAGAGCGCAGTGACTTCCGACGTCACCACGGTCGTGTAGATTTCCGTTCCCGCCAGATACTGGTTCATCGAGACAGTGACGGCCTTGTTCGCAGCCTCCAGCGCGATCTGCTGCTGTTTTGCCTGATCGGCCAGAATGCGCAGGTTCGACAACTGGTCTTCCACGCCCTGCAGGGCGGTCAGGACGGTCTGACGGTATGTCGCCGTATACAGGTCGTAATTGGCGTTGGCTTCGTGAACGGCGGCTGTGCGCGAGCCGCCTTCGAACAAGGTTTCCGAGGCGGATGCGCCAAGCGCCCAGATCCTATTGGCGACCTGCACCAGTGCGCCCACCGGATCGCCGCTGTAGGAGTAGGAGGCGCTCAGTGTGATGGTTGGGAAGAACGCGGCGATCGCGGCGCCGATCTGCGCGTTATATTCCTCCATCCGTCGTTCCGCCGCCGCGACGTCAGGACGGCGCTGCAGCAGGACGGAGGGCACGCTGACCGGTATTGCGGGAATGTCGCGGGGCAGGGCGCCGACGGGGATGCTGAGGTTGGCGGGCGCTTCTCCGGCGTAGACCGCAATGGCGTGCTCATACTGGGCGCGCGTGACGCCCGTCTGAATCTCGTTGGCCCGCGTTTGCTCGAGCTGGGTTTTGGCCTGAAGTAGCGAGGTCGGATCGACCGTGCCCGCGTCGAACTGATTCTGCGTAATCTGAAGAGAGCGTTCGTAAAACAGCACGTTTCGGTGCAGCAGGTCACGCAGACTGTCCTGATAACGCAGGTTGAAATAAGCGACGGCGAGATCGATCTGGTATTCGAGCTTTGCGTTCGCCAGATCCGCGGCCGAGGCCTGCGCCTCCGTCACCTGAGCCTGAATTTGCCGTCTGATCTTTCCCCATACGTCCAGATCCCAACTGGCCGTTGGTCCAAAAGCATAGGTGTTTCTCGTCGAGCCGGAGCTGTATTGCGTGCCGGTGCTGGATGTGGCGGTGCCGCCCTGACTATTCCGGTTGAAGCTGACCGATGTGCTGAGCGTCGGGTAAAGCTGAGCGCGTATGGCGTTGATTGCCGCCCGGGCTTCCCGATAGCGCGCCTCGTATTCGGCGACGTTCTGGTTGTTGATGGAGACCCGCTCTTCGAGGCTGTTCAGGAGCGGGTCACGGTAAACCTCCCACCACTTCCCCTTGGGCGCGCTGGCCAGAGACGGCGTGGCGTATGTCCATCCGGAAGCGGGACGAAGCTCCTTGAACTGGGGAGAGATGATTGCCGCCGGACGCTTGTAGTTTGGTCCCACCATGCAGCCGCCCAACGTCAGCGGGGCCAGCAGAACGGCCGGAAGGCCTCGCTTGCCGCAGCGGCGGAGCAGGGCGGCGGGGCGGGGAGATGGGCGTGGAGTCTTCATCCGCGTCAGGCGTCCTGAGGCTTGGTGTGAAATGGAGGAGTCTTGCGGGGCTGACGCCTGAAACGCAGCGCCAGCCGGTCCAGCGTCAGATAGATGACCGGCGTCGTGTAGAGCGTCAGCGCCTGACTGACCAGCAGCCCGCCGACAATGGCGATGCCGAGTGGACGGCGCATTTCCGAGCCGTAGCCGTTACCGAACACAAGAGGCAACGCGCCGAGCGCGGCGGCGAGCGACGTCATCATGATTGGTCGGAAACGAAGGATGCAGGCCGTGTGAATCGCCTCGTAAGGGGAGCAACCGGTTTCGCGCTCGGCGTTGATGGCGAAATCGACCAGCATGATTGCGTTTTTCTTCACGATGCCGATCAGCAGAATTACGCCGATCATGGCGATCAGAGAAAAATCCTCGCCGAAAACCTGCAGGGCAAGCAGGGCGCCGACGCCTGCGGAGGGCAGGGTGGAGAGGATCGTGATCGGATGAATGTAGCTCTCATACAGCACGCCGAGCACGACATAGACGGCGGCCAGAGATGCGGCGATCAGGATCGGTTCGTTGTTGACCGATTTCTGAAACTGCGCCGCGTTTCCAGCGAAACTTCCGTGAACTGAGGAGGGGGCGTGCAGGGAGACCATCTCGCTGTCGATGATCTGCACGGCCTTGCTGAGAGCTACGCCTTTGGCGAGGTTGAAGGAAATGGTGGTGGCGACGGATTGCCCGTCATGATTGACTGACAGGGCGGTGGTCGCCGGATAGATATTCGTGATGAAGGTCAGCGGAATCATGGATTCCGAACTGGTGGAGACGGCGGACCCGGTCGACGTGCCGCTGCCGCCGGAAATGCTGTTCTGGATCTGGTTCGCGAAATTCTTGGCGCTCACGCTTGCCGCAGTGCTGGTGGAAGTGCTCGAGGAGCTTGTCGAGGTGCGCACGCGGATCGTATTCGACGCCGTGCCTCCGCCTGCAGTGCCGCCGGAGGCGCTGACCCACATCTGGTGGATCGTGTTCGGATCCTGCCAGAACGATGGCGCAGCTTCCATTACGACGCGATACTGGTTGAGCCGGTTGTAGATGATCGACGCAGCGCGCTGCCCGAAAGCGTCGTAGAGCGTGTTAGAGATCAATTGAGGCGTGATCTGCATACGTGACGATGTGTCACGGTCGATTTGCGTGACGACCGCCGATCCACCCTGCTGGATATCGGATGAGAGATCGAGAATTTCCGGGTGGCGGCGCAGACGCGCGATCAGCTTGGGCGTTATGGAGTAGAGTTCCGTCGCGGAATCTCCTTCAAGAGTGTACTGATAGGCGGCGTTGCTCTGACGCGCGCCCATCCTGATTCCTCCAGGCTCCATCAGGAAGAAACGTGCGCCGACAAGGTTGCTCACTCTGTCGTCGATCCGCTGGATCAGGCTTTCGACGGGCCCACGTTGGCTCTTGTCGGTCAGTTGCAAAAAGAGATTTGCTTGATTGGATGAACCTCGTCCACCGAGAAATCCGGCGATGCTTTGGACATCTTTTTCCTTCATTGCCGCAGTTTCCGCGATGTCGATTTTTTCCTTCATGGCGGAGAAGGAGATGGACTGATCGCCCATCAGATGCCCCATGAGCATCCCGGTGTCTTCAGTCGGGAAGAAACCTTTCGGCATGCTGACGAACAGTGCGCCCATGAGCACGATGGTGAGGGGCAGAGAGAGCATCACAAGGCGCGTGTGTCGCAACGCCACTTCCAGCGTCCGGGCGTAGCCCGACGCCATCGCCGTTACGCCTCTCTCGGAGAAATCGCCCAGCCATCGCCCGATGCGGCTTATCGTCGAAACATTGCGGGGCGCAGCATGGACGGAAGCATCAGTCGGGACCGTGCCGTGCGCATGTGGCTTGAGCAGGCGGGAGGCCATCATCGGCGTAAGGGAGAGAGACAGCAGCATTGAGACGACGATCGTGATCGAGATCGTCATCGCCAGTTCGTGGAACAGGCGCCCCGCGACCCCACCCAACATCAGGATCGGCAGGAATACGGCGATCAGAGAGACGGATATGGAGATCACCGTGAATGCGACTTCCTCAGCTCCCTGCTGCGCGGCTGCGCGCGGGGACATGCCGCTTTCGATATGCCGAGCGATATTCTCCAGAACGACGATGGCGTCGTCCACCACGAAACCGGTCGAAACGGTCAGCGCCATCAACGACATATTGTCGAGCGAAAAACCCAGCAACCGCATGACGGCGAATGTCGCGATAATCGACGTCGGGACGACGATGGCCGGGATAAGGGTCATGCGCACCGAGCGCAGGAAGACGAACGTCACGAGGATGACCAGCACGACGCCGATAACCAGCGTCATCTGCGTGTCAGCCAACGCCGCGCGAATGGTCAACGACCGGTCAAGACCGATATGCAACGCGACATCAGGAGGGAGAGCTTCCTGCAGCATCGGAAGCATGGTCTTGATCTGATCGATCGTGTGAATGACGTTGGCGCCGGCCTGCGGGAAGACCACGCCGATCACGGCCGGTTGGCGGTTGAAGAAGCCGGCGTTACGCAGATCTTCCACGCCGTCATGCACGTCGGCGACGTCGGACAGGCGAACAGCCCGACCATTGCGGTAGGCGACGACAAGATCACGATAGGCCTGAGCGTCCCGTGCCTGATCGTTGGTGTCCAGAGTGAAGCGCAAGCCGTTCTGGTCGATGATTCCCTTGGGACTGTGAGCGTTGGCGGAGGCAAGCGCAGCGCGGACGTCCTCGAAGCCGATGCCATATTGGAACAGCGCCAGCGGGTTCATCTCCACCCGCACGGCAGGCAGTGCGCTGCCGCCGATCTCGACTTCTCCGACGCCCTTCACTTGCGACAGGTGCTGTTGCAACACATTGCTGGCGATGTCGTACAGCACCGCCTGCGTGCGCGTCGGCGAAGTCAGGGCCAGAATCAGGATCGGCGCGCCGTTGGGGTTCGCCTTGAAGTAGCTCGGGTTTTGCCTGAGCGACGTTGGAAGATCTGCGTGCGCCGCTTGCAGTGCGGCCTCGACGTCTCGCGCCGCGCCGTCGATGTCGCGGGAAAGCGCGAACTGCAATGTGATTCTGACCTGATTTTGCGTCGATTGCGACGTCATTTCGGTCAGGTCGGCGATCTGCCCCAGATGCCGCTCAAGAGGCGCGGCGACACTGCTGGCGACTTCTTCAGGCGAACCGCCCGGCTGACGCGCCTGAACCTGAATAACGGGAAAATCGACGTTCGGCAGGTCCGAAACGGGCAGGGCGAGATAGCCGATCACGCCAGCGATGATCAGCGCCACGGTCATCAGCGTCGTAGCGACCGGCCGTTCGATGAAGATGCGACAGGGACTCATGCCTGGGGACATTCCGATTGCGCAGACAGAACCAGCTCAAGGCGCACGGTCATGAGCAGGTGGGACGCCGTGTCGACGTTCATGACCGTCTCAGCCTCTGCCCGGATTGGGCGTTGGTTCGTGCGGCGGCGTGATTCCGCCGGACGCGTCACGCTCACGCCAGTTGCGCCACCGCAGCGCCAGATTATCCAGAGCCAGATAGATGACGGGCGTGGTGAACAGCGTCAGCAACTGCGACAGCGCGAGACCGCCTATGATCGCAAGACCGAGCGGCCGTCGCAATTCGGAGCCTGTGCCTGTGGAGACAACCATTGGCAGCGCGCCGAGCATGGCGGCGAGCGTCGTCATCAGGATTGGCCGGAACCGCAGCGTCGCAGCCTGACGGATCGATTGCAGCGGCGGAAGGCCTTCGACGCGTTCGGCTTCCAGAGCGAAGTCGATCATCATGATCGCGTTTTTCTTCACGATGCCAATCAGCAGCACGATGCCGATAATGCCCATCACGTCGAGACCGGCTCCGGCGAGATCGAGCGTCAGGAGCGCTCCGATCGCGGCGGAGGGCAGCGTCGAGAGAATGGTGACCGGATGAACGAAGCTTTCGTACAGGATGCCGAGCACGATGTAGACCGCCACCAGTGCGGCCGCGACAAGGAACATCTCGTTGCCGAGCGATCCCTGGAACGCGGCGGCGGTGCCCTGGAAGGACGTCTGGAAGGACGCGGGCAGGGCGAGTTGATGTTCAACACGCTCGATAGCCGCTGTCGCCTGACCCAACGCGTAACCAGGGGCGACGTTGAAGGAGACGGTCGTCGCCGGAAACTGGCCAAAATGGGTGATCAGCAACGGCGCCGTATCGTGTGTGACCTTGGTGACAGCGGCCAGCGGCACCAGCCCTGACGTGGGGGAGCGGGTCGGGCCAGAGGTGCTTTCTCCCGAATTGCTGGAAATTCCGGGCAGGTAGATTTGATTCAGTGAGTTCAGATCTTTCTGAAACTTCGGGTCTGCCTCAAGGATCACGCGGTACTGGTTCGATTGCGTGTAGATCGTCGAAATCTGACGTTGCCCAAAGGAATCGTAGAGCACGTTGTCGACGGTCTGCGGCGTGATCGAGAAGCGTGCGCCGGTCGCGCGGTCGAGCGTGACCCGGGCGACAAGACCTTCCGCCTGCAGATCGGACGTCACGTCGGAAAGAGAGGGCTCTTTCTGCAGCGCGGCTACCAGCTTGGGCACCCAGGTCTTGAACTGGTCATAGTCCGGGTTTTCAAGCAGGAACTGGTATTGCGTTGCGGCCACGGTGGTGTCGAGCGACAGATCCTGCACCGGCTGCAGGTAGAGCTTGATGCCTGCGATTGACGCGGTTTCCTGCGAGAGTCGCGCCGCGATCTCCTGCGCGTTCGCGCTGCGGTCGTCGTGCGGGCGCAGGTTGATCAGGAAACGTCCCTGATTCAACGTCGAGTTCTGGCCATCGACGCCGACGAAAGAGGACAGGGAAACGACGTCTTCGTCCTTCAGGATGGCGCGCGCCAGTTCCTGCTGGTGCTCCTTCATAGCATCGAAGGAGGTCGACTGCGCGGCGACGGAGATGCCCTGGATCACGCCGGTGTCCTGAACAGGGAAGAACCCCTTCGGAATCTCCCACGCCAGAAAGCCCGTGAGCACAAGTGTAAGACCGAACACTACGAGAGTCGCCGCCTGATGGGCCAGAACGAAGTCAAGACCACGGTCGTATGTTGCGATCAACCGGTTGGTCGCTATCTCGACGCGAGCGGACCAGCGCTGGAAGCGCGTATGCGCTTCCGCTTCGTTGTGCGGGCGTTCGCTGAGCATGCGCGCGCACATCATTGGCACGAGCGTCAGCGACACCACGGCGGAGAGCACGATGGTGATGGCCAGCGTCAGTGCGAATTCGTGGAACAGGCGACCGACGACGTCGCCCATGAAGAGCAGCGGGATCAGCACCGCGATCAACGAGATCGTCAGCGAGATAATGGTGAAGCCGATTTCGCCCGCGCCCTTGAGGGAGGCGGTCATGCGGTCTTCGCCCATCTCGATGTATCGGGCGATGTTCTCGATCATGACGATGGCGTCGTCGACCACGAAGCCGGTCGCGATGGTCAGTGACATCAGCGAGAGATTGTCGAGCGAGAAGCCCAACAGGTCCATCACCGCGAAAGTGCCGACGATCGAGAGGGGGACGGACAGGCTTGGGATGATCGTCGCGGGAATGTTGCGCAGGAAGACGAAGATCACCGCCACGACCAGAACCAGCGCCATGAACAGTTCGAACTCGACGTCGGCGACGGAGGCGCGGATGGTGGTCGTCCGGTCTGTCAGAAGTACGATGTCGATGCCGGGCGGCAGAGACAGCCGGAGGCGGGGCAGTTCCGCCTTGATGTTGTCGACGACGGAAATGACGTTCGCGCCAGGTTGACGCTGCACGTTGAGCACAAGGCCGGGTGTTGTGTTCGCCCATGCTGCAAGCTGCGTGTTCTCTGCGCCAATGACGACCGTGGCGACGTCCTTCATCCGGATCGGGCCGTTGTTTTGATACGCGATGACCTGATTCATCAGCTGGTCGATGCTGGCGATCTGGCCATCGACGCGCAGCGTCGAAGCCCGCTGTGCCCCGTCGAAGGTGCCAGTCGGCGAGTTGACGTTCACGTTGCCGATGGTCGTGCGCAGGGTGTCCAGATCGACGCCAAAGGAAGTCAGTTTGGGAATGTTGACCCTGACGCGATAGGCCTTGCGGTTTCCACCCGAGAGCGTGACGAGGCCGACGCCGGAAATCTGACTGATTTTCTGCTCAAGACGTGTGTCGACGTAGTTCTCGACCTCCGGCAGGGGAATCGTTTTCGACGTGATCCCCAGCGTGATGACGGGCGTGTCAGCCGGATTTACCTTCGCATAGATCGGCGGAGCCGGAAGGTCGGTGGGAAGCAGGGAGTTGGCCTGATTGATTCCGGCCTGCACTTCCTGTTCGGCTACGTCCATCGACATGGTGAGCCCGAAGCGGAGCGTGATCACCGACGCACCGCCGGATGAGCGCGACGTCATCTGGTCGAGGCCGGGCATCTGCCCGAACTGCGTTTCCAGAGGCGCCGTCACTGAGGTCGCCATCACGTCCGGCCCGGCGCCCGGATAGAAGGTCTGCACGGTGATGGTCGGGTATTCGACCTGCGGCAGCGCAGACACTGGCAGGAAGTGATAGCCCAGCAACCCCGCCATCAGGATGGCTAGCATCAGCAGCGTCGTCGCGACCGGCCGCTCGATGAAGATACGTGAAGGGTTCACGGGCGACCGTCAGTTAGAGTGGTGTCTGTGGTGGGTCGTGGCGGGCGCGTTGTCGTTCGCCCCGGATGGATGATCCGCGGGAATGGTCACTTTCGCGCCTGACCGCAGGTGATCGGTGCCGTCCGTCACAACCCTGTCTCCGGCGTTCAGTCCGGAGGCGACGACAGTGCGCGAGCCGTCGGAAATGCCTGGCTTGACGTTTCTGACCTCAACTGTGTCATCGGCTTTCACGACATAGACGAACTGCCCGTTCGGACCGGTCTGCAGGGCGTTGGTCGGGACGATGATTGCGTCCTGAAGCGTGTTGACCAGCAGGCGAGCGTTCACGAACTGATTGGGGAACAGGTGTTCGTCGTCGTTCGTGAAGATGGCGCGCAGACGCACTGTGCCTGTGGATGTGTCGATTTCGCTGTCCAGCGCGCTGACCGTGCCGGACGCGATTTTCTCGGTGTTCGAGCTGTTCCAGGCGTCGACAGGCAGCGATCCGATTGCGTGCAGGCGATCCATGACCTGCGGCAACTGGTCCTGTGGCAGCGTGAAGATCACGGAAATCGGCTGCATCTGTGTGAGCACGACCAGGCCGCCGGATTGTCCTGCGGTGACATAGTTGCCTTTGTCGACCACGCGAATGCCGACGCGACCGTCAACGGGCGCGATGATGTGGCAATAGACGAGTTGCAGTTTCTCGTTATCAACCAGAGCCTGATCCGTCTTTACGGTGCCTTCGTACTGTTCGACCGTGAATTCCTGGTCCCGCGCGGTCATCGCCGCGACGCTGTCCTGCTTGATCAGCTTCTGATAGCGGGCGTTGTCCACGCGCGCCTTGTCGAGCAGCGCCTGATCCTGAGCGAGCTGCCCTTCGTACTGCGCGAGCAGAACTTCATACGGGCGGGTGTCGATCACTTCGAGAAGGTCGCCTTTTTTGACGTGCTGTCCCTCGGTGAATTTGACGTCCATCAGATAGCCGTCGACGCGCGGCATCACGGTGACGTTGGTGATGGGCACCACGGTCCCCAGTTCCGTGAGGACCACAGGCATGGATCCGGTCGTGACCGTCTCCACAGCCACCGGCTGCGATTCATCAGAGGCTGCGCCGGGTGGCCCGCCGCCTGAACGACCGTTCTTGTGGCGCAGAAGAGCGAATGCGACCACCGCGACAAGTGCGACCCCGATGAGAACGCCTATCCATCGCCGACGTCGGCGAGGGGCTGTCGCTGCGGGTGAGGTGGAAGTTGGGCGGCCGCCCGAAATGTGTTGATCCATGTATTATGCCGTTTTCCGTCCACCAAAATCTGCCATGCGACGCCCCAGAACCGGATGCTCCCTCGGTGTCCGCAGGAGATCGGTGACCACACGCCCTCCCGCAGGTGGGGCGTCGGGGGCATGTGCATTTCGGTGTTCGTAATAGCAGTAAATCGGGGCGTCCGCATCGTCGCCGCTGGCGCGCTTCCGACGCATGAGAATACGCGGTCGGAACAATTGGATCGCAGGGAGAGTGTTTTTAATTATTTGATATTAAAGTGTTTTTTTTTCAGGTTTGCGGGTCGGTTTCTAAAATTGGCCTAATTTAATGAAATAATGTTTATATTTCGAAACGGCACGATGGGTAACGCAGATGTTCGGCATGTCGTGAACGGCGCTTCGCCAGAAACATCAGGGCTAATTTTCCCACTCAGGAATATGTTTGGGGCAAAGAATCTGCAAGACATCTTTTGTCATGATTTCGTGTCCACCATCGATCGGAGCGAGGGTGACGACCTGCGTCAGCGTCAATACGTCGTCCGCGCCTGAACGACCTGAGGGCGGGTTGCTATTTTTCAGTTGCAAAGAGGGCGGAAAACGCCGGAAAAGATGCGGTCCGGTCCATGATGTGACCTCTTTTTCGTCAGGTGTTCCTATGCGTGTTTTGAGCGGCGTCAACCAGAGCGAAGCGCCTAGCAGGCAGCGCTCTTCGGCGCGCGTTTTTGGAGCGCTTTTGATCGTTGGTCTCGGCGCCCTCGTGGCGCCTTTGCACAGCGCTCATGCGCAGGACGCAGATCAGGCTGAGGCTGAAGCTGATGCTGAAGACGCGGCCAAGCGTGCGGAGTCCAAGCGGGCAGCCAAGATGGCGGCGCCGCCCGCGGCCCTGCCGGGCGCTGAATCGAACGAAGGCGAAGCCGGGCATTCGAATATGGATATCGAGCCGACTGCCGCTCTCTTTGAGTCCATCGATCGTGGCAGCCTCAGCGCCGCCAAGGAGGCGTTGGGGCGCGGCGCCGACATGAACGGAAAGAACGTGTTGGGTCAGACCCCGCTCGATATGGCGATTGATCTGAACCGCAACGACATCATGTTTTTCCTGCTGTCCATGCGGGGGCTTGATACGTCTCAGCCGACTACGACGACGACCGTCGATAGCAGCTCGGTCAAAATTGCTGGTGGTTCCGGCAGTCTGACAATCGGCGGCAAGGCGTCGCGCGGAAATAAAGCCGGGGCGATGGCGGTGGCGGACCGACGCTATGACGCATCCGGTGGCGCAGCTCGTCCTGCTGAGGGCTTTCTCGGATTCGGCGGAAGCTGATCAGCCCTGCCTCCGAGAAGGAGTGAAGAGCCAGGCGGCCGGTTCTAAGCCGTATTTTTGTATTGTGGGGCTTCGGGAGGCGCCCGACGGTTGTTGAAACGAACCATCGGGTGGCTGTGTTCAGCCTGCAATCGCTGAACGCTCGTTCGGCAGGTCACTGATGTCGGTCATTTCCTGACCTTCAGGCTGTGCTGCAGCCACGTTCTCTGTCGACTCCTGCGCTTGGCTCTCGGCGCGAAGGGCGTCGAGCGGGACAAGCTCGCCGTCCCGGTCAACGTGCCAGAACGTCCAGCCATTGCACGACGGCGCGTTGGTCAGCATCGCGCCGAGTTTGTGGATCGAGCCGCGCTTTGCGCCGCAGATCAGTGTGCCGTCGGGCGATACCGTTGCGAACAGGCGGCGGCTCTTGTCGCAGACGATGGAGCCGGGGGCGATGAAGTTCCTTTCGACGAGGCTACCGAACGGGACGCGTGGGGCTTCGCGCTTCATTGGCGTCGTCGCCACAGCGTCGTGCGGCAGAGGGGTCTCACGTCGGACGCGCCCGATTGCGGCTTCCGCGTAATCAGGATGACGTTCGATGCCGATGAAACGGCGTCTCAGGCGTTTCGCCATCGCCGCGGTGGTGCCTGTTCCGGCGAAAGGGTCCAGCACGACGTCATCGGCTGCGGTCGAAGACACCAGAACGCGGTGCAGCAGGCTTTCCGGCTTTTGGGTCGGATGCAGCTTCAGGCCGTGCCCGTTGCGCAGGCGCTCGCCGCCGGTGCAGAGGGGCAGGTACCAATCGGACCGCATCTGCACGTCGTCGTTCAGGGCCTTCATTGCCTGATAGTTGAAGCGGTAGCGGCTGTCCTGTCCGCGCGCAGCCCATATCATCGTCTCGTGCGCGTTGGTGAAGCGGCGTCCCCGAAAGTTCGGCATCGGGTTCGATTTTCTCCAAACGATATCGTTGAGAATCCAGAATCCGAGATCCTGCAGGATCGCGCCGATGCGGAAGATGTTGTGATAGGATCCGATGACCCAGATCGTGCCGTCCTTGCGGAGAAGGCGGCGGGCCTCGCTCAGCCAGTCGCGTGTGAAGCGGTCATAGGCGGCAAGGTCCGAGAATTTGTCCCAGTCGTCGTCCACGCCGTCGACGACCGTGTCGTCCGGGCGGCGCAGTTCTCCGCGAAGCTGCAGATTATACGGGGGGTCGGCGAAAATGCAGTCAACGCTGCCGCTCGGCAGCATGCGCATGACTTCCACGCATTCGCCCCGAAGAATTTGATCCAGAGGCAGTTCCATAGCTGTAGCGCCGCTCATCGGGCCTCTCCTTCGGCGAACGCCGCGTGATGTGTCTGTCCATTGCGGCTTGCCGCCGCGCCAAATAGTTCGAGTTGTCGTCTTACTGTGCCGAAACTGCGCCGGTGATGCGGCGTGCAGCCATGCGCGCCGATGGCGGCGCGGTGCTCTGCGGTGCCGTATCCCGCGTTGCGCGCCCAGCCATATCCGGGCCAGCGATCATCAAGGCGCGCCATGATGCGGTCGCGCGTGACCTTCGCGACGATGGAGGCTGCGGCGATCGAGAGGGACACGCGGTCTCCTCCAACGATCGTGCGGGCTGGCACGCCAAGATCGGGAAGGCGGTTGCCGTCGACCAGCGCCATGTCGGGCGGGGAGGGAAGGCGCTCAACTGCGCGCTTCATGGCGAGTTGCGCCGCACGCAGGATGTTGAGCGTCCCGATTTCGCCGACTGACGCCGCGCCCACTCCGATCTCGACGCCGGGAGCCTCATGGATGCGGTGCGCAAGATGCTCGCGTTTGCGGGCGTCGAGGGCTTTTGAATCGTCGATGGCGTCCAGAAGGTCCTCGGGTACGCCGGATGCGAACACCACAGCAGCTGCGACAACCGGGCCAGCGAGGGGGCCGCACCCCACTTCGTCAATACCGGCCACACGTCCCCGATGCTCCGATTCGTACGCGAAATCCGGCATGAGGATCCTTCCTTGAAAATCGACGACTCGGTTATTTTTACCGAGTCGTTCGAATCATGACTCGGATGAAAGGAAAACCATTTTTATGGGGGGGCGCGCAAGAGTCGGTGCGAGAAAAATCTCGAATCGGGTTTCGGCGGAAGTTGCACGCCGCGGAAACGGCCGGTTTTGGAGTCGGTCTCGGCGGACGATTCGCTGAAGTCAAAAGGGGGAGGGCTGGGATTCGCGCGCTCGAAGAGCGTCGGGTGAGGAAAGAAAAAAGGCGCCGGACGTTTCCGTCCGGCGCCCTTTCAGGATCAGGCTTTCTTTTTGCCCCGTGGCAGAAGTATCCAGCCCAGAAGCAGGCCTGAGACCCAGGCGACGCCGATCGAGAGCAAAGGCTTGTCACGGACAAAGGTCACCGCCTTTTCGACGGCGCTTTCTCCGCCGTCGTAAAGATCGGCGAATTCTTCACGCGCCAGGCCTGCGAGCTGATCGACCTTGCCTTCGGCCTGTAGTCCAATGTCGCCAGTCAAGCCGCCAACAGCGTCTTTGACGTGCCCTTTGGCGTTATCGATCTTGCCATGAAGCTTCTCGACTTTGGTGTTGATCTTGTCGTCGGCCATCAGTTCGTCCTCTCTCTGTCTGCTGGTCCCAGGCTTACGGGCGTGGGGCGGCCCCTAATCGTACACATTCCGGCCCGGCGGTGCGATAAATTGGCGTAAGGATTTCTTTTCGGAGCGCCAGATCCGCCCCGCCGTAACGTCAACGCGCTCGTTCGCCGGCCGTTGCGCCTGTCTGTCGCTACAAATTTGGAATGCGCCAAAGCAGCCGGTCGCCGGAATCAACGTATCCGTGATCGGAAACGGGCACAGTAATGTGGGCGTGTGGTTGCATCGCGAACGGAAAAGCAGTTTTTCGATGCTTATGCCCGTGCTGCGCCAATCCAGGATCATAGCGCTTACTGTCTCTAGCCTCCTGCTGATGGAGCAGATTGACGGAACGATTCTGGCGACGGCGCTGCCTTCCATCGCGCAGTCGCTGGGCGTCGATCCGGTGTCAGCTTCCGTCGCCCTGACGTCCTACATCGTCGGGCTGGCGATTTTTATCCCCGTCTCAGGCGCATTGGCTGACAGGCTGGGCAGCCGGACGGTTCTTCTCGCTGCCGTATCGTTCTTCATCGTCTGTTCGATGATCTGCGGTCAGGCCGACAGCCTGCCAGTGCTCGCGGCCGGACGAATGGCGCAGGGCATAGGCGGGGCGCTGATGGTTCCGGTGGGGCGTCTGGTGCTGCTGCGAAGCGTGGCCAAGGCGGAGCTTCTGGGCACGATGATGTGGATGATGTTGCCAGCCACGTTGGGGCCGATGCTCGGGCCGGTCGCGGGCGGCTTCATCACGACGGCGTTGTCGTGGCGGTGGACGTTCTACATCAATGTGCCCGTGGGCCTGCTCGGTCTTTTTCTGACATGGCGCTATATTCCACAAATTCGTGAAAAGCGGAGCGCGCCGTTCGATGCGAAGGGCGCGGTGCTCGCCGGCGGAGGTCTGGCTTTGCTCTCCATGGGAGCGGAGATGATCAGCCATAACGCCCGGCCTTATTCCCTTTCGATGGCGCTGTTGGCTGCTGGTGCGGGTCTGTTCTTCGGGTATTTCCGGCATATGCGTGGCATCGAAAATCCGGTGCTCGACTTCAGGCTTATGGATGTGCCGACCTTCAGGCAATCTGTGCTCGGCGGCGCGTTTTCCCGTATCGCCGTCGGTGCGCTTCCTTTCCTGCTGCCGTCTCTTCTGCAGTTGGGGTTCGGCCTCAACGCGGCGCAGAGCGGGCTTGTGACCTTCGCGGCGCCGATAGGAGCCCTTGGATCGCGCCTGTTTGCGACGCGGATGTTTCGACGTTTCGGCTTTAGAAATGTCATGATGGCGACGGGGTTTTCGGCTTTCGTAACTTTTGCGACCATCTCGGCCTTTCGTCCCGGCTGGCCGGTTGAGCTGTTGACAGTTGTTCTTGCGTTTTCCGGCGCCATTCAGGCCCTGCAGTTTTCCGCCTACAATTCTATTGCCTATGCCGACCTTCCGGAAAACAGAATGAGTGCGGCTACGAGTTTCTACTCCACCTTTCAGCAGGTGATGCTTTCGGCCGGAATATGCTTCGCGGCGTTGGCGGTGACGGTGTCGCGTGCGATTTTCGGACATGCTCAGGTGACAGTCGCCGATTTCGACGCCGGTTTCCTTGTGACAGGGGTGATTTCGTTGTTGGCGGTTCCCATGGCGGCAATGCTGGCGCCGGATGCCGGGGTAAGCGTCAGCGGGCACGCGCGGTTTCAGAAGGTGGAGCAGGCGCCGGAGAAAAAGGTGGCGTAGCCTGGAGAAACCTGGCTTGTCCGGTGTCCGTGGCAGGGGGCAGGGCGGGCTACACGGTATGCGTCGGCGAAATCTGCGGAGTGGGCGTGACTTCAAAAGCGCCGGTGTCGATTTTCTTAAAAACTCGCTGGATATCCTGATGTGGATTTGATCACCGTCCGGGTTACAGGCTGAACGTTTTCGGAAAAGTAGCGCCTACTCGCGACGGCCGTTCGTTGAGAGCCGGTCGCGGAGTGCGGAAGTCTGGTTTGCTTGCCGTCTTCCGCACGATCGTCGTGGTGCGTTCTGGCTTGAAATTGCCCCGTCCGGACGTCTGAAAGCATGCGCCGCGTGGCGTCTGAGGTAACCTGTGCTCTCTTTCCAGCCAACGGAGCTCTGGTTACGTCTGGATCGGAGGGGTAGGTGGTTAGCCTCGTCCTTCCCGCCACCAGCCGAAGCCAAGGGCCGCCAGCGCCAAAACCAGCGCCAATGCGCCGGGGAATATGGGCGTGGACGTTGCGCCTGTCGCCACGCTCGCGCGGCGAAGGGGGAAGTCCATACTGGTTTGTGCGCTAGCGCTGCTTGAGGCGCCGCCGCCACTGACATGCAGGGCCGGAACCGCCAGATGGCTAGGGTCGTCGCCCAGCCACGCCACCCGGCCGCCAGTGCGTTGCGCCATTGGCCCCATATGCGCGGCGGTCAGGCGCAGGTCTGCGAATTCGGCCGGGTCGGCCTGACGAGGGGCGGCGTAGGCGCGCCGCTCTCCATCGTCCGCTTGCCACACGCCGGGCTGGGATGCAGGAATCCGGGCCGTGAAGACACCAGGTCCCGCCGAGCGGAGCGTGGCCGCGCTGCTTGTTCCGTCGGGGGCCGTGATCGTCACGCCGGCGGGCGGATTGGCGGCCTCAGTGTGGCGTGTGACCGTAAGAGCGCCATCGGCGATGCGCGCCTCAAGCCGTTCTTCCTCAAGATCAGGTTCTTTCATCAGCCAGTGGGAGATGCGCCGAAGCAGCTCGGCCTGCGGACCGCCGCCATATTCGCCGCGCGACCACAGCCAGATCTGATCGGAAAGCAGCAGGGCAACCCGCCCCCTGTCCACGTGATCGAGAATGAGCAGAGGCGCGCCGTCGGGGCCGCTCATCAACGCTTCGCCGTGCGAGGAATCCGGTTTCAGGGCGCGATACCATGGTCCCCATTGCCCCGAGAGGTCCCCGGCCGGTGTTGGGGACGCCGTTGCGCTCTGCGGCGGGGCTCCCGGAAGCTCCGCCGTCACGGGATGACGTCGACCGTCTTCGGTCAGTTGCGGCCTGAATCGTTGCACGGTCACGCCCGAGGGCGTCTCGCCGGGCGCGCTGAGAGGAACATGGGCGGGCAGGATATCGCCGACGGCCGTGTCCTGTAGCGAGCCGGGCCCCACGAACTCCGGACCGGCGGTCAGAAGCAGGCCGCCGCCGTTACGTACGTAACGCGCGATGTTGCGCAGGTAGACCGGCGGCAGGATGGCGCGATTTTCGAACCCGTCGAGAATGATCAGATCGAACTGTTCGATCTTGTCCTGAAACAGCTCCTGTACCGGAAACGCGATCAGCGCGAGATCGGACAAAGGCGTGCCGTCGTCCTTGTCGGGCGGGCGCAGGATGGTGAAGTGAACCAGATCGACCGACGGATCTGCTTTGAGCAGGCGGCGCCAGACCCGCTCGCCCTGATTGGGCGTGCCGGAGACCAGGAGCACTTTCAGGCGATCGCGCACGCCGTTGATTCGCACCACGTCCTGATTGTTGAGTGTCGAGACCTCGCCAGGTAGTTCGGAGACGGACAGGGCGACCAGCGTTTCGCCGGGGTGGGTGACGGGGAGCTGGATGTCCTGTGGCTTTCCGACGGTGACCGGCGCTTCCAGCTTGTCGGCGCCGTCTTCGCGCACTGTGACGATCGCCTGAGCGCCGGCGCGCGCGCCGGGACCGGCGTCGTCCACCTGCACTCGCAGCGTGGCCGGCTGCCCTACAATCGCATACGGCGGCGCCTGCAGAACGCGCAGCCGTCGATCCGTCTCCTCACCCCGTCCGGTCATCAGGACATGCAGGGGCAGGGTGGCGATTTTGCCTGCAGAGTCACGCGGTGAGAGACGCTCCGGAATTCTCTCCGGCGTGTCGAGTGTCTGCCCATCGGTAATTACGACTGCGCCTGCGAACTGCTCAGGGGGTATGTCCGCCGCCGCCTGAGCCAGCGCGTCGAACAGATGGGTGCCGTTCGCGCGTTCATCCCGAACAGTGACCGTGCGAAGGGTGAGGCCCTGCGGGACATTTGCGCCCAGCGCCTGTGCGGCGGCGCGCGCAATGGCCGCGCGATCGCGGATCGCCATCGAGCCGGTCTGGTCGACAAGAACCAACGCAGTTTGCGGAAGGTCGCGGTGTGTTTCATGCAACGCACGGGGGCCACTCAACCACAGCAACCCGATTGCGGCGACCAGAGCCCGCAGGAACGCGCCCCGCATTCCGGACGCGAGGCCGCTCAGCAGAACGAGCGCCGCCGCGATCGCCAGTGCGATCAACGCCCATACGGGGATCAGGGGCGCGAAGCCGATGGTTGTGGAGAGCGCGCTGGTCATGGGGCGATTCCGGTCATGGCGTGCTCACTGCCCCAGGCGCTTGAGGATAGCCGGCACATGGACTTGATCCGCCTTGTAGTTTCCAGTCAGCGCATAAATGACGGCGTTGACGCCGAAGCGGTAAGCCGTGCGACGTTGCTCGTCACCGCCAGGTATCGCGGCGAAAGGCGCGTTTCCATCGGCGTCCAGCGCCCATACATGCGCCCAGTCAGCCGCGCCGATGATGACGGGGCTGACGTCGTCATTCTCGGCCTCTCCCTCACGCGCGACCCAGACAGGCTGACCCGCGTATCTGCCGGGGAAGTCATGCAGCAGGTAGAACGTGTGCGCCAGCACGTGATGATCGTCCAGCTTCGTGAGCGGTGGAATTGGCAGACCGGCGGTGACGCGCCGTAACGCCGCCGCAGCCCCCGGCGCCTCTCCCGCAAAAGACGCCTCGTCATCGCCCGACGCGCTCTGTCGGGGGGCGGACGCCGGATCGACGCCTTGTGTGTCGATCACGATAATGCCGCCATGCGCCATGAAGGAGGTCAGGGCGGCAGTCATTGCGGGCGTCGTTTGGGCGTTGGCTGTAACCGGCCAGTAGAGCAGAGGATAATAGGACAGGTCGTCGGTTCCGGGGCGAACTCCGTCCGGGTGGCCGAGGACGGCGGAGGTGCGGGCGTTGACATAGGTCGAGAGTCCCTGAAGCCCTTCCTGCGACACCGTATCCACCTCGCTGTCCCCGGTCAGGACGTAGGCGAGGCGGGTTTCAAGGGCGGCCTGCGGAACTGGGACGTTCGCTACGCCCGGCGCCGTGGCGGGAACTGAGGAAATCGGCCTGGGGGATGTGGGGTTCGTGACTGGCGAGTCCGAAGACAAGGGAGCCGAAGATGGCGGCTCTGGCGATTGGGCGAAGGAGGCAGATTCGCCGGTGACGGAAAGAGCGCCCAGTCCGCCAACGATAAGAATCGAACAGCGAAGGACCTGACTTCCTGACGAACGTCGCCCTCGCGTGAGAGCGCGCACTCTCAGCAGGGCGCCGCCGCGCAGGGCGAGAGTCCACACTGCGTCGACACATAACAGCGCCAGGGCCAGTGCGATCAGCGTGGGGCCGTATGCGTGATCGGGTCTGTGTCCTGTGGGGTCAGTGAGCGCACCTGTCGGCGTCAGTGGATCGAGGCGACGTATTGTGTCGCCGACGTTCAGCGCACGACGGTCGGCGCGCGCGCCATATAGACCCGGCGGATGTTCCGGCGAGACCGTCTCTGTGCCGAAACGATTGGCCGCCAGCCCGCGCGCGAAGGGCGGCGGCGGCCCGAGCGCGCCGTCGCCGTCGAGGGTGAGAACCGGCGACAACATGGCGTCGTCTGAAGGAGCGTCCACGCCGTTAGCGTGTTCGATCAAACGTTCAAGCATGGAGACGAACAGGCCGGATAACGGAAGATTGGACCAGTCGGCGGTCGCTGTGACGTGAAACAGGATCACGTCGCCCTTGCCAAGCGCCGCGTGTGTGACAAGCGGCGTTCCGTCAGCGAGCCGCGCCCAGCTGTGATCGCCAAGGTCTGACGCAGGGCGCGCCAGCACCTGTCGTGAAACCGAGACGTCAGTCGAGACAGGAAGGCCGTGAAAGGGCGACGTGCTGGCGAACGGCGCAAGCGGCTGCGGCTTGCCCCACGACATCGCGCCGCCAAGTTGCCGCGCGTTCGCCATCAGGGGAACGGGGAGCAGCGACTCCGAGATGGTCTCAGCGGGCGCATTGGGCGGCTCTTCGGCGCTGTCCGCAGCTGGAGTGTCGTCTCCGCCGCCGGTCAGGGTTCGACCCGCGAAGCGAATCAGGACGCCGCCGCCGCGTACCCAGTCGGCCACGCGCTTGCGGGTGGCTGAGTCCGCCAGCGCTCCGTCCGGTGCGATCATCACTGAGAGAGGTTGCGACAGCAGGGAGGAGACGCTTCCTTCCCTGATGTCCGCGTTTGGGGCCAGGGCGCGTCGCAGGTAGAACAGGGGACCAACCAGCGGCGTGTCGCTGACGCCGACGGAGATGATTCCGACCGGGCGCACGCGGTCGCCTTCGTCCAGCAGCAACGCCGCAGCGGCTGAGGGGACGCCGTCGACAGTCACCATGTCGATCCGGTTGCGCATCGCGGCGGGCAGGGCGAGGGGAACTGGAACTTCGCGTGCGAAAGCGGGCGCGGTGACTTCGCTCAGGCCTATGGTGCCTCCGTCCTGCGCGTGCGCGCGAATGCGCAGCAATCGGGGAGCGTTGTCCGGAACAATGACCACAGTTGCTACGACGTTCGCTTCGCCGGATGGATTGGTTTCGCCGGTCTTGTTAGCAGGGACGCTTTCCGGAGCGGGCTGATTTTCAGAGGAAACGCCGCCGCGTCGTGGGACCAGCACGACGGGAGAACCATCCTTGATCCGTATCTCCTGCACTGACGCGAGGTTGCGCAACGCTTCGGCAAACGCCTGATCCGCGTGAGCGGCGCTCTCTTTCGCGCCTTTGCTGTCCGCCTGGGCGGGAGGGACGACCACCGGCGTGGCCACCCCGTCGCTGATATAAACGATCCCACCGACCGATATGCCTGCGTCACGCAGATTGCGCAGGGCCAGCGCGGCGGCTGCGCGGTCGATCGGCCATGGCGCGGGTCGGGCGGCTTCCAGCAATGCGGCCGCGCGCGCGGCGCTTGCAGGGGAAAGGGAGGCGGGCTGTGCGCCAACTTTTGAGGCGCCGGACGCAGAGTGCGCCGCCGCCAGAATGTCGCGGTCCGCAGTGCGCAGCAGAATTACGGGACGCCCGCCGTGCGCGGCGGCGCTTAGAACCATACGGGCCGCAGTGACGCGTTCGGGCCAGCTGGAGGCGGACATCACTCCGTCGTCGATAGCGAGCAGCAGCGCGCCGGAGCCAGGCAGCGGCATCGGATTTCCGGGCCGCACGGGGTCCGCGAACCCGAGGATCAGAAGCGTCGCAGCGGCGATGCGAAGAGCGAGCAGCCACACGGGCGGCGTCGCTGCGTCGTTTCGCTCCTGCCGGAGGCGCAGCAGCAGCCTGACGGGCGGGAAGACAATGCGCCGAGGCGCCGGAGGGCGGGCGCGAAGCAGCCACCATATGGCGGGCAGCAACGCGAGCGCGGCCAGCAGGGCGGGCGCCGTGAACACCATCTCAGGCGCCTCTGCGCATCGAATCGCCGCGCAAGGCGATGGCTTCGCTCAGGGCGAGAAGGGCCGGAGCTGGCGCCTGATCCGTGACGTGGGAGAGCAGGGTGTGACCTGTGGCTGTGGCCAGAGTGCGAAGTTCCTCTCGCCATTCCGCAAAAACGGCGCGGTAGTCGCGTTGCAGCGTTTCGACGTGCGGCAGTATGAGATCCGGCTCCGCCTCCGCCCCAGAAAATCGAACGCGGCCGCTATAGGGAAACGTGGTTTCGGCGGGATCGACGATATGGAGCAGAAAAGATCGCACTGGCGTGGCGGCGAGATTGCGCAGCAGTGATCCGATTTCATCCTCGAGGCACAGGAAATCGCTGGCGATGACGAGGCGTGCGTGTTGCGGCAGCGCCGCCGCCAGAGGCAGGGTGGCGCTGCCCGGAGTCTCGTTCTGGGCAGCCTGCTCCGCCATGAGCGCCTGCGCCAGCTTTGTGGCGATTCGCGACGCGCCGGCCGGAAGCGGCGCAACGCCGCGCGGGGTCAGCAGGCGCACACGCTCCCCGCCATTGTGGAGCAATGTCGCAAGTGCGAGCAGCATCAGGATCGCGCGGTCGCGTTTAAGTGGCGGCGTGTCGCCGTTCTGCGACGACGACCAGAGCATCGATGGGGACAGGTCGCACCAGAGATAGACGGTTTGCGCGATCTCGGCTTCGGTTTCACGCACGTAAGCGCGGTGGCTGCGCGCCGACTGACGCCAGTCGATGCGTGTGACAGGCTCTCCGGGCAGGGAAGGCCTGTATTGCCAGAAAGTCTCGCCCATGCCGGCGCGTCGCCGCCCATGCTGCCCGAGGGAGACGGTGTTCGCGATCTTCTCGGCCTCTGCGACCAGGGCGGGGAGACGCGCGGCGAGGGCCGCCGCTTCCGCCGCCATGGACAGGACAGGCGCGGCGGGGCGGCGTTCGGGCGCCCCGCCGCCGCTCCCGGTGACGCGGGGTCGGAAGAACGACCCAAGGCTGGAGAGAAAACCCTCCCGAGCAGCCTCGATCTTCGTATTCGCAGGCAAAGTCAGCCCAGACGGCGGACGAGATCGTCGATCACGTCTTCGATGCGGGTCGCGTTGGCGCGGGCGGAAAAGCTCAGAGCCATGCGATGGGCCAGCACGGGTTTGGCCAGAGCCGCGACGTCATCAAGATTGGGCGAAAGGCGCCCGTCCAGCAGTGCGCGTGCGCGGGTAGCAAGCATCAGCGTCTGGGC
Organism: Acetobacter nitrogenifigens DSM 23921 = NBRC 105050; assembly: GCF_000429165.1. Lineage (GTDB taxonomy): Bacteria > Pseudomonadota > Alphaproteobacteria > Acetobacterales > Acetobacteraceae > Acetobacter > Acetobacter nitrogenifigens. The sequence goes on from NZ_KE386853.1 coordinate 200,947, forward strand.
GGCGCGCGGTCCGGGGCCCCATGCGATGGCGTCGCGCACTGCGGCGACGTCAGAGGTTTCGGGTCGCGCGGAACGGACCAGATTGAGGATTGCGTCCACGATTCGGTCGCCGATCGGCAGGCTGCGCACCGTCTCCTGCGCGGCGATGAGGTCGGTCGTGGAGAGCGCGGGACGCGCCTGCTGCTGCTGAAGGCCGGTAGTCGCGAGGAGCATCGCCCGTTCGTCCGCGGCGTCCGGGAAGCCGAGCTGGATCTGCAGCATGAAGCGGTCGAGCTGCGCTTCCGGCAGCGGATAGGTTCCTTCCTGATCGATCGGGTTCTGGGTGGCGAGGACATGGAAGGGCTTGGGCAACGGATAATCAGTGCCGGCGATCGACACCCGGTGTTCCTGCATCGCCTGCAGCAACGCCGATTGCGTGCGCGGGCTGGCGCGGTTGATTTCGTCGGCCATCAGCAACTGGGAAAAAACCGGGCCGGGAACGAAGCGGAAGCTGCGATGTCCGGCGGCGTCCTCGTCGAGGATTTCGCTCCCTGTGATGTCGGACGGCATCAGATCAGGGGTGAACTGCACGCGGCGCGCGTCCAGCCCCAGCACGACGCCCAGAGTCGTCACCAGCAGCGTCTTGCCGAGTCCCGGCGCCCCGACCAGCAGCGCATGGCCGCCAGCGAGAATGCTGATCATGGCCTGCTCGATTACGGCGCCCTGGCCGAACACGACGCGGCTGATTTCACCGCGCGCAGCCTGCAACTGCGCCGTTACGGCGTCTGCGCGTTTTGCGGCGTCTCCGGACGGGTCGTCTGCGGAGCCGGATGCGTGCGGGGCCGGGTGAATCGAGAAGGTGTCTGACGTCATAGTTTTCAGTCTGTGCGCGTCCGGGTCTTACATCAAGCCGGGGGGCGACCCTATATGTGGTTGGCCCGCAGGCAAACAGAAGCAGGTTAATCGAACGTGACCCGTGACTCTTTTTCGAAAGACCAACGATGCGCCGATACGCTGGCGGGTCGCCTCAACACGGCTGAGGCGTCTCATTACGCGACGACGACGGCTCCGACGCCGTTGGACGGGTCGCCTTCAGGCGGGGAGCCGCCACGGCGAAAGCCGCAGCAGTGCGGCGCTTTGCCGTTTCTGATCCGGCGCGATGGCGCCTGGCTCTACAGGGGCTCGCCTATTCGTCGCAAGCCGATGGTCTGCTTATTCTCCTCCGCGCTACGGCGCGCCGTGGACGGCGTTTTTTGGCTCTCCACGCCAGTCGAGGAAGGGACGATCGAGGTCGAGGACGCGCCGTTTGTCGCCGTGGAGCTGGAGTGGTGCGGATGTGGGCGCGAACAGGTTTTGTGTTTTCGCACCAATGTTGACGAAGTCGTCACTGCGGGACCGGAGCATCCGCTGCGGGCGCAATGGAATGCTCCTTTGGACGCCTGCGACAGTCAGACGCCGCCTTATCTGACAGTCAGGAAGGGCGAGGGCGCGCTGCCGATTGAGGCCCGAATTTCGCGCCCTGTGTGGTACGAACTTGCAGCGTTGGCCGTGCCGGGCTGCCATTGCGGGCAATCCTGCCTGGGCGTCTGGAGCCAGGGCGTGTTTTTTCCGCTGGCGCGCGCTCCGCGCGGATGCCCTGACGCTCTGATGGATTGCGAATAGCCGCCGCGAGGCTACGAGAATGAAACGCGGCATCCGGCGTAAACGTTCGCGTACCGCGTGCTTCCGTATAAAATCACTGGATGATGTCGCTTCCCTCAAACCCCGGTCAGCTAGCGCTCGAGCGTTTGCCCGCTTACACGGAGCTCCGCCGCTTGTGGGCTGTTCTGCCGCGAGCGCGGCTCGTCGGCGGGGCCGTACGTGACCTGGCGCTTGGGGTTGACGCCGCCGACGTCGATCTCGCTACGCCCGAGCCGCCGGATGTGGTGATGAATATCCTCGCCGACGCGGGAATTCGGACCGTGCCGACCGGATTGTCTCACGGCACGGTCACAGCCGTTCTCAATGGACGCGGCCTCGAAATAACCACGCTGCGTCGTGATGAGGAAACGGATGGGCGTCACGCCGTCGTATCCTGGACAACGGACTGGCGTGAGGACGCCGCGCGCCGGGATTTCACAATCAACGCCCTGTCCTGCGACAGCGATGGCGTCGTCCACGATTATTTCGGCGGGTTGACCGATCTTGCCGCCGGGCGGGTGCGTTTCGTGGGCGATCCGGGAGAGCGGATACACGAAGACGCGTTGCGGGTTCTACGGTTTTTCCGTTTTCAGGGAAGGTTCGGAGTCGGTCAGGCCGATCCGGAGGCGCTTTTTGCGATCCGTGCGATGGCTGGTCGCGTCCGGCGGCTCTCCGTTGAGCGAGTCTGGTCAGAGTTTCGGCGTATTCTGCGCGGGCCGCGGGCTGACGACATGGTGATGCTGATGGCCGAAACGGGCGTGCTGCAGGACGTGCTGCCCGAACTGCTCGCGCGTGGAGGTGTGGCTGAAGTGCAGGCGGCGGCCGAAAGGTTGGCGCGACTGGTCGATTCCGGCGCTCCGCGCGAGGAATATGTGGGGCTGGCGGCGTTGCTTTGGGCGCCGCCTTCCGAAGGCGCGGCGGCGGATGGAGAACTCGCAGAAAGCTCTGCCAGCCGGCTGCGGCTTTCTCGTGCGGATCAGGAACGCGTGCGTGCGATTCTTCAGGCTCCTCCGATGACGCCGTCTCAATCGGACGCGGAACTGCGTCGGGCGGCAGCGGATACCTCAGTGGCGGTGCTGGTCGACCGAGCGTGGCTGGATCAGGCGTTGACGGCGGAGCCGCTGCGACGTGGAGACGCATCGGAGGGCTCGTCGTCAAGGGATTGCCAGCCAAAGGCAAAAGACGGGCTGCTGGACGTTTCTCCCGACGATGCGGCTCTGCCGGGTGATGCGGTCTTGCGGGGAGAATGGTCCACCGGAGCGCCTTCAAAGATAAGGGCGCAATCGGGAGAGAGGGAGACGACAGGAGGCCCGGACGCCAACGCGTGGACGACGCTACGGGGCCGCCTTTCGCGCTTGCGGGCGCCTGAATTTCCTCTTGCCGGCCGAGATATCGTGGCGCTCGGCGTGGCGCCAGGAGCGGAGGTCGGACGTATTCTGGCGGAGACCGGACAGTGGTGGCGTATGGGGGGGTGCCTCGCCGATCGGGGGGAATGTCTGGCGTGGGCGAGCCGACTGATCGAGCGGGCGAGGACGCCTTAGGCGACGGTCGCCTTTCCCACGTCCGTCGGCGCTGATAGACAGCAGCGATGAATGTTGTGTCCCCGATAGCCGTGAAGCCCTCGCGGAAAGGAAAAACCGTGCTGCCGGACGACAGCGTGGGCCTGCTGCGCCGGTTATGGCGGGAAGAAGTGCGTCTGCATCGCGGACGGATCGTCTCGGTTATCGTCCTGACCATTCTGACCGCCGTCCTGACCGCGCTCTATCCATTGGTGATCCAGCGCGCGCTCGACATGTTCTCGTCGCACGACGAGCGGATCCTGTATCAGGTGCCGCTGCTCGTCGTGGCGATCACCATCGCCAAGGCGGCGTCGCAGTATGGGCAGACACTGGCGACGCAGGGTCTGGTGCTGGTGGTTATCCGCGGCCTGCAGGGCGTGATGTTTCAGCATCTGAGCGTGACTGACGTTGCGCGCATCGAGCGAGAGGCCCCCGCCGCGATCGCGGCCCGCTTCACGACGGACGCTGTCTCGATTCGTGAGGCGATGGTGCGGGCGGTGAACTCGCTGGGCGATGCGGTGACGGTCATCGGGTTGATCGTCGCGATGTTCTATATGGATTGGGAGTTGAGCCTGATCGCGGGTCTTCTATATCCGATCGCGGCCGTGCCGATCCAGAAGCTGGGCAAGCGGGTCCGCCGCGCATCGGGGAATGTGCAGGAGCAGATCGGGGAGACGGCGGCGCTTCTGACCGAGACTTTTTCGCAGGCGCGCACTGTCCGGGTTTATGGTCTGGAAAAACGTGAGGCCGAGCGCGCGGATATCTCTTTCGACCGGCTCCATGAGGCTTTCGTAAAGATTACCAGTGGTCGCGCGCGCGTCGATCCGTTGCTCGAGGCGCTTGGCGGCTCCGCCGTCGCTGCGGTACTGGGTTTCGCCGGGTGGCGCGCGGCGATGGGCGGAGCGACGCTGGGCGATTTCTCCGGCTTTGTCGCCGCATTGTTGCTGGCGTCGCGTCCGCTGCGCGCGCTGGGCGCGCTGAACGCAGCGTTGCAGGAGGGATTGGCCGGGCTGTCCCGCATTTTCTCGGTAATCGACGAGGAAGCGGCCGTTACGGAGCGTCCGGGCGCGAAACCGTTGCCGCCGGGTCATGGGCATCTGACGTTCGACAATGTCGCCTTCCATTACCCCGACGGCAGGGTAGGACTGGAAAGCCTGTCGTTCGACGTCAAACCGGGATTGACCATTGCGTTGGTCGGACCTTCGGGCGCCGGGAAGTCCACGGCGCTGTCCCTGATTCCACGTCTGCACGACGTGACAGACGGCGCGATCAGGCTCGATGGCGTTGATCTGCGAGACCTGAAGCTCGACGCTCTGCGTAAAGCTATTGCGTATGTCAGTCAGGATACATTGCTGTTCGATGTGTCGGTGCGCGACAACATTCTGGTTGGCCGTCCTGACGCCTCTGAGGCTGAACTGCGTGAAGCCACGCGTCTGGCTGCCGCCGAGCAATTTATTCTCGATCTTCCTCAAGGTTTCGACACGCGCGTCGGCCCCAGCGGTGGGCGTCTGTCCGGCGGACAGAGGCAGAGGATCGCGCTTGCCCGAGCCCTGCTGCGTGATCCGCGCCTGCTGCTGCTGGACGAAGCCACGAGCGCGCTGGACAGCGAAAATGAATCCACTGTGCAGGCCGCATTGGGGCAGGTGAGGGCCGGACGTACGACGATCATCGTCGCGCACAGGCTTTCGACAGTGCGATCCGCTGATCTGGTCGTGGTGCTGGATGAGGGCAGGGTGGCGGAGAGCGGCTCTCACGCCGAGCTTATCGCCGCCGATGGGCTGTATGCCCGACTGGTCAGGAGCCAGGGGCTGGAAGGGTAACGGCTCGGTTCTGACATTGGCGTTTGAGGGTTTGAGCGGTGTCGTTTCTATGGCGGCAGGATAAACGCGAGTTATAGTCTCGCGCTTGCCCCGCCGCGGTGTCGGTTATCTATAAGCTCTCGACATCCGGCATAGGCAGGGACGGCGCTGGATCGGAAAATGATACGGGACTCTGCACGCAATTATTGACGCGCAGGTTGAAGATATCGGGGCGTGAGTAATGCCCCGCGACATCGAGGTCGTATTTGCCTCTGATCACGTCGTCCAGATCGATATCGGCCGTAATGATCGCTTCGCGATCGTAGACGGGTCCCGCGACGATCTCTCCCAGCGGGTTGACGATGATGCTCCCGCCACGGATCAGGACAGTTTTAGGGTCATTTCCCTGATGGCAGTCATATGCCTCCGGCGCGTCGGCGCGGGTGAGATACTGACAGGCGCTCAGAACAAAAGTCCGTCCCTCGTAGGCGATATGGCGCATTGAAGCCTGCCAGATTTCGCGTTCGTCCACTGTGGGAGCGCACCACAGGTTAACGCCGCGCGCATACATGCTCTGACGCAGGTCCGGCATGTAGTTCTCCCAGCAGATGGCGGCCCCGATGTGGCCGACTTCAGTTTCAAATACGGGGATGGTGGATCCGTCCCCATGTCCCCACACCAGCCTTTCCGTACCTGTGGGCATTAACTTCCGATGTTTGCCCATCAGGGATCCGTCCGGCCCAAAGAAAAGTGCAGTGCAATAAAGCGTTGCGCCCTCACGTTCTATGACGCCGACGACAAGATGCGCCTTCATCTTTGCGGCGAAAGAGCCGATGCGCGCTGTCTCCGGTCCAGGAACTGCGATCGCAGATTTCCAATACCGCAGGTAATCGTCACGCCCTTCTGGAAAGCGGCTGCCGAGAATGGCGCCAAACGTGAGTCCTTTGGGATAACCGCCGATATAGGCCTCCGGGAAGACGGCAAGTTCAACGCCTTCGGCTGCGGCGGCGTGGCAATGCGCTTCCATGCGGTCGAGGGTTCGGGGTGTGTCGAAAAGGCTCGTTCCCGCCTGAATGACGGCGACGCGGCGCTGGCTCATGTCCTGATCTCTCGTGTGGGTATCGGGTGGCGGCGAGAGTGGACTTTCCGCCAATATTGAACAAACTGGATTTTTCGATAGTTAGAATCATCATGGTCGATAGTAGTCGTTTTGATTTCAATCTGATCACGACCTTTCTGGCGTTGTGGGAAGAGCGCAGCGTCTCGAAAGCGGCGCTGCGGCTGTCCCTAAGCCAATCTGCAGTCAGTGCGTCGCTGGCGCGTCTGCGGGAAGCGACGGGCGATCCTCTGTTCGTCCGTGCGCGCGGTGAGATGCAGCCAACCGTACGGGCTGTAGCCATGGCCGAACCATTGCAGAATGGAGCGACGCTGATTCATGAGGCGTTTTCATCGCAGACGGTTTTCGACCCGGCGACAAGTCATCAGCACTTCTTCCTGGGTATGTCGGATGATTTCCAAATTGCGGCGGGTCCATCGCTCGCAAGGCGATTAAGTGTGGCGGCGCCACATGTCTCGATCACCTTCAGGCAAGCCAACAGGCATCGGGTCGAGGCGCTTTTTGAAGCGGGCGAAATCGATTTCGCTGTCGTGGCCCAGCCGAGAGCATATGCTGGTCTGGAGCAACAGGATATCGGACAATCGGGTTACGCGTGCCTTCTCGATCCGGTCGCCTGTGGCGTTAAACTTCCACTCTCGCTGGAGGATTATCTGGCGTTACCGCATATTCTCGTCTCCTTTTCAGGGCGAGAAGGTATTGTCGATCAGGTGCTGAAAACGATGGGTTTGGCGCGGCATGTCCAATCGGCGCTGACGCATTTCTCCGCTTTGCCGTCATTCCTTGCTGGCGCACGGGCTGTCGCCACGTTGCCTGTACATGCTGCGCAGGCGCTGGTCGCTGTTTCTGGTCTTGTTGTCTGCCCGGCGCCCATAAATATCGGGACGTATTCGGTGTCTTTGCTCTGGCAGCGTGCTGCGGACAATCCGTGGATGCGCGATAGCATCTGTGACGCATTTCAAGAGGTGTTACGCGACCTGGAGGCGGAGGCGTCTGGGCGAACTGAGTTGATGGCTGGCAACCGCGCAAAATACACAACGGGCTGTCGTTTTCAGGGGACGCCGGTTCTATCTGAGAAAAGCTGAGACGTAGAGCGGGTCGGAATCGGCCAACGTGCCGCTGTGATCTGTCCCTGAAGGAAGAAATTCGTCGACAGGAAGAACACGCGACCTCGCAACTATGGTGGCTAAGGTTCGCGCGGGCCAAGATCGTTTTTCCCAAAAAGAAACCGCCCCGGGTGGGGCGGTTTCCTTAATTCAGGTGACGTTTTCCGACTCTTTCTCGTTTCCGCCTTCGTCGTTCTCGGAGGCGCTCCCTCCGGTCTCGACAATCTCGAAGTCGAGAGCGCCGTCCTTGAGCGAAATCTTGACGGCGCCGCCCTTGACCAGACGACCGAAGAGCAGTTCTTCCGCCAGCGGTTTCTTGATCGACTCCTGAATGACGCGACCGAGTGGGCGTGCGCCATAGAGGCGGTCATAACCGCGCTCCGCGAGCCATTCCTTGGCGGCCGAGGAGATTTCGATCGTGACGTTGCGGTCGGCGAGTTGCGCCTCAAGCTGCAAGATGAACTTCTCAACGACGCGACCGACTGTTTCCGGCATCAGGTTCGCGAACGGGATGATCGCGTCCAGCCTGTTGCGGAACTCCGGCGTGAAGATGCGTTTGATCGCCTCTTCGTCCTCTCCTTCGCGTGTGTCGCGACCAAAACCGATGGCCTCCTTGCTGAGATCGGCGGCCCCCGCGTTGGTCGTCATGATGAGGATGACGTTTCGGAAGTCGACGGTCTTGCCGTTGTGGTCGGTCAGTTGGCCGTGGTCCATGACCTGCAGCAGCACGTTGTAAAGATCCTGATGGGCTTTCTCGATTTCGTCGAGAAGCAGGACCGCGTGCGGATGCTGGTCAATGGCGTCGGTCAGCAGGCCGCCCTGATCGAAGCCGACATACCCCGGAGGCGCGCCAAGCAGGCGTGAGATGGAGTGACGCTCCATATACTCCGACATATCGAAGCGGATCAGTTCGATGCCCAGCGTGGAAGCGAGCTGACGCGCAACCTCTGTCTTGCCGACACCGGTGGGGCCAGAGAACAGGTAGTTGCCGATCGGCTTCTCGGGTTCGCGCAGGCCCGCGCGGGACAGCTTGATCGCGGCCGAAAGAGCCTCGATCGCCTTGTCCTGACCGAACACCATGTTCTTCAGGTCGCGCTCCAGCGTGCGGAGCACTTCCTTGTCGTCGGCCGAGACGCTCTTGGGCGGAATGCGCGCGATTTTCGCGATGATGTCCTCGACGTCGCGCAGCGTCACGGTCTTGCGGCGCTTGTTCTCGGGCAGCAGCATCCGCGACGCGCCGACCTCGTCGATCACGTCGATCGCCTTGTCCGGCAGCTTGCGGTCGTGGATGTACTTCGCCGCAAGCTCGACGGCGCCGCGAATGGCGTCGTCGGTGTAGCGCACCTTGTGGTGCTTTTCGTAATTGCCCTTCAGGCCGCGCAGGATTTTCACAGCGTCGTCAACGCTGGGCTCCGCCACGTCGATCTTCTGGAACCGCCGCACCAGAGCGCGGTCTTTTTCGAAGTGCTGGCGGAATTCCTTATACGTCGTCGAGCCGATGCAACGTAAAGTGCCGGCTGCCAGAGCGGGTTTCAGCAGGTTGGAGGCGTCCATCGCGCCGCCAGAGGTCGCGCCGGCGCCGATCACCGTGTGGATCTCGTCGATGAACAGGATGCCGCCCGGATTCTGGTCCAGTTCGGTGACGACGGCCTTCAGCCGTTCCTCGAAATCTCCGCGATAGCGGGTGCCTGCCAGCAACGCGCCCATGTCGAGCGAGTAGATGGTGGAGGCCAGAAGAACTTCCGGCACTTCGCCTTCGACGATGCGCTTGGCGAGGCCTTCAGCGATGGCGGTCTTGCCGACGCCGGGATCGCCCACGTAGAGCGGGTTGTTTTTGGTACGGCGGCACAGAATCTGGATCGTGCGCTCGATTTCCGTGTCGCGCCCGATCAGCGGGTCGATTTTCCCTGCCGTCGCTTTCTTGTTCAGGTCGACGCAATAAGTCGAGAGAGCGTCAGCGCTTTTGGCTGCGCCTTTTCCGCGCTCCTCACGCTCGCCTTCCTCTTTCTCGGAGGGCGTGTTCGCGCCGGACACCGTTCGCCGCGTGGAACGATCGGGCGCCTTGGCGATGCCGTGCGAGATGAAGTTGACGGCGTCGAGCCGAGTCATGTCCTGAAGCTGCAGGAAGTAGACGGCGTGGCTCTCGCGCTCTGCGAAGAGGGCGACGAGCACATTGGCGCCTGTCACCTCGTCACGCCCTGTGGACTGCACATGGATGGCGGCGCGCTGGATCACGCGCTGGAATGCGGCCGTCGGCTTGGGTTCGGTCGGGCGTTCGGACGCGAGGCCCGCGAGGTCCTTGTCGAGGAATTCCGTCAGGTCCGCCCGTAACTTGTCGAGGTCGACGCCGCAGGCCCGAAACACGGTGACCGCGTCGGCGTCGTCGATCAGCGCGATAAGCAGATGCTCCAGCGTCGCGTACTCATGTCGCCGTTCTCCGGCGAGGGTGAGGGCGCGGTGCAACGTCTGCTCAAGATTGCGTGACAACATGATTGAGACGCTCCTTTCCGGAATAGGCGTGTCCGGTCACGCTACGAGGCAAACCCGTCGTCTGACATATTTGGATGCTTCGAAAAGAAATGCGAGTCAGAAGATGCGCGGGCGAATCAAGTTTCCATTCCACACGGCGTCGGAGGCGGACGAAGATGCCCGCCGCCAGGCGTGTGGAAGTCGTAATATGGGATGATGGGAGGTCGCGCGCCGGACGTCTATTCTTTTTCGATGGTGCACTGCAGCGGGTGCTGATTCTGTCGTGCAAGGTCCATCACCTGCGTGACCTTGCTTTCGGCCACCTCGTAAGTGAAGACGCCGCAGACGCCTACGCCGCGCTTGTGAACCTGAAGCATGATGCTCGTCGCTTCATCCCGTGTTTTCTGGAAGAAACGCTCCAGAACATGGACGACGAACTCCATCGGCGTGTAGTCGTCGTTCAGCATCAGCACCTTGTACATCGCGGGCTTTTGCGTGCGGGGGCGGGCCTTGATGAGAACGCCGGTGTTGGGCGTGTTGTCTCTTTCGTCTTCCGAAAGCCGCACGCGACTTTTCCCGCCATGTGAGACGGCGGTGTCCGACGGCGTGGGGAGGATTGCGAAAGCGGCGTTCAAGCTGGGCATGGCCCTAATTATAACGCTTTTCCGGTGCGGTATGAATAGCTGCGGAGCGGGCGTAGTTCTGGTCGTGGTTCCGTGCATGGTTTTGTTCTTGTAATGTTCCTGTTTGGGGGGCGGGATACTTTCCTGAAGGCATTACAAATCACACTATTTTCATCTTCTTAGTAAATTTTCCCTAGACGATTGTTTGGACGTTGTTAGTGTCACAATTCGGAGCGGGTTTGATGGACTGGGGCGCTTGCGGGATGGCTGACTTGCAGAAAAAGAGCGTCATATGGTCGCATCACGACGATGGCGGTGCAGACAATGCCGTTTCGACGCCCCGTGTGAAGAATAAAATTCGTATCCGCGTCGGGCGCGTTTTTTCCGGGCGGGTTCTCGGCGTGAGCCTCGCCGCACTTGCGTTTGGGGCGTCGGTCAAGCCGGCGGCGGCGCAGTATGTCGGCCATATGAGCGTCTTCGTCGCGGATGCAAGGACCGGCGCAGTCCTTGCTCAGGACAACCCGGACCTTCAGCGCTATCCGGCCAGCCTCACCAAGTTGATGACGCTGTATATGACCTTCAAGGCGCTGCGTTCTGGGACGATCTCGATGGATCAGGCCGTGCCGATTTCGATCCACGCCGCGACCCGTGAGCCGTCGAAGCTCGGTTTGACGCCGGGAGCCTATTTGACGGTAGAGCAGGGCGTTCTCGGTCTTGTCACGAAGTCCGCCAACGATGCGGCTTGCGCTCTGGGCGAGTTGATCGGCGGCGGGGACGAAGAGCGGTTTGCGGAGATGATGACGGCGCAGGCCCATGCGCTGGGCATGACGCGCACGACTTTTCGCAATGCATCGGGTCTTCCTGATCCTGAACAGGTTACGACGGCGCGCGATCTTGGGATCCTCGCCGAGCGTCTGATCGCCGATTTCCCCGAGGACTATCACTACTTCTCCGTACCGACGTTCTATTATCGTGGGCGTGAAATTCCGAACCACAACCCGATGCTCCGGTTTTATCCGGGCGCTGACGGCATGAAGACCGGATACACTGCGCAGGCGGGTCTAAATCTTGTGACCTCTGCGATCCGTAATGACGTCCGTCTGGTGGGCGTCGTTATGGGCGCTTCGTCCAGTGCCGAGCGCAGTCGCACCATGGCAGCGTCGCTTGACCAGGGGTTCGGCGCCGAAGGCGTGCCTGCCGTCGAATATACGACGCCGGTCCCTCGTCCTCTTATTCTTGCCCGTTCTGCGGCTGGCCGCCGTCGTGCGATGCTTATGCTGGCCGCTGCCTCTCGTGGTTCACGCGGAACGCCATTGCAGGTCGCCGAAGCTCCTGCGGCGTCGGGAAAGCACAAGCATTCGCGCCTCGCCTCCGTACGTCTTGTGTCGGCCCATGCTCCGAAGACGGCCGCGAAGCACTCTCATGCGACGCATGCCGCGCCAACAGGAAAGCATTCCCGTTCGCGCACCTGACGCGATCCGAGGGTTTTCCTATATTCACACCGTCTGTATGACAGAAGTAGCCTGAGGCTTCAGCGGGTCGGCGTTCGACCTCGCCGCCGGCGGCTCTGTTAAGGTGATGAGGGGATCCCATGGAAGGAGACACCGGCGCTCGGGGTATCGTTCTGCACGATGAGTCCGATTTCGTGGGGCTTCGCGCCGCTGGCCGTCTGGCGGCCGAGACGCTGGACATGATTACGGAACATGTGCGGCCGGGAGTGACGACGGGCGACCTGGATGTGCTCATCCATGAATTTACGCTCGCACGCGGAGCTACGCCCGCGCCGCTCAATTATCGGGGCTATCCCAAGTCCTCATGTATTTCGATCAATCATGTCGTCTGCCACGGCATTCCGGGACGTCGCGCCCTTCAGGATGGCGATATTCTGAACATCGACGTGACGTCGATTCTGGACGGGTGGTACGGCGACAGCAGCCGTATGTACGTGGTGGGCAATCCCTCGGTGAAAGCGCGTAAACTGATCGACGTCACGTATGACTGTCTGATGCTGGGTATCGACGTCGTGAAGCCGGGCGCCACGCTTGGCGACATTGGACACGCTATCCAGCAATATGCGGAAAAGCAGCGGTTCTCTGTGGTGCGCGATTTCTGTGGTCACGGAATCGGGCGCACTTTCCACTCGGCGCCGAACGTTCTGCACTACGGCTCTCCCGGCGAAGGCCTGACGTTGAAAGAGGGGATGGTCTTTACCATCGAGCCGATGATCAACGCGGGTAAGGCCGAGGTGAAAATTCTCGAAGACGGATGGACAGCGGTGACGCGCGATCGGTCGCTGTCCGCGCAGTTCGAGCACATGATCGGTGTCACGGCGACCGGGTGCGAAATATTTACCCTCTCGCCAGCGGGCTACACGCGGCCGCTCTACGGCGCGTGACCGGTTTTTCCGGTCGCATCGGATCGCGTTTCGCTTCTTCGCAGGCCCTGGAAAACAAAAAGACGAAAGGAGGCGTTGTGCCTCATAACCCCGCCATCTCTGGCCGCCGCTCCATCGCGCGCCAAGCGTTCCTCCTCGCTGCCGTGTTCGCCGTCAGCACACTCGCCCCGGCGTCGGTTTTCGCGCAGACGGCGTCGAAGGGTGCGACCGATGCTGGCGTGCCGGATCCGTTGGCTTTTGGTCAGGATGCGCTCGGATTGACGCCGGTGGCTCCGGTCTACGGCAAAAAGGGCATGGTGGTCTCAGCGCAGCGGCTGGCGTCCGAAGTTGGCGCGCACATTCTTGCCGAGGGAGGTAACGCCGCCGACGCCGCTGTGGCGGTCGGTTATGCGTTGGCGGTCGTCTATCCGGCTGCGGGCAATATTGGCGGCGGTGGTTTCATGGTGCTGCACCCCGCGAAGGGCGAGGCCGTGTTCATCGATTTTCGTGAACATGCGCCTCTGAAGGCGACGCCGACGATGTACCAGGATGCAAGCGGAGCCGTGGTGCCTGGCCTGTCCGTGCGTGGCTGGAAGTCGATTGGCGTGCCCGGAACAGTCGCCGGACTGGAGCTTGTGCGCCAGCGCTGGGGGCACATGTCGCGTGAGAAGTTGATGGCTCCGGCGATCAAACTGGCGCGTCTCGGGTTTGTTCTCGCTGACGGCGATGTGCAGCTTCTGCACACCAGCACCGACGTGTTTCGTGCCGACCCTGCCGCCAGGAATATTTTCCTGCGCCCGGACGGTTCCCCGATGCAGGTGGGCGATCGGCTGGTCCAGATTGAGCTGGCTGATACGCTGGAGACTATTGCGAAAGGGGGGGCGGACGCTTTCTACAAAGGGTCCATCGCGCGAAAGGTCGTTGACGCGAGCAACGCCAATGGCGGTATTTTTCAGATGGAAGATTTCGCGAAATATGCGCCGCGGGTGATGCCGACGCTGACCTGCAGCTATCGTGGTTACACGATCGAGACGACGCCCCCTCCAAGCGGTGGAGGCGTTGCGCTGTGCGAAATGCTGAACATTCTGTCTGGTTACGACATGCATGCGCTCGGCCTGCATACCGCGCCTGCGGTTCAGCATGAGATCGAGGCGATGCGGCACACCTATTCTGACAGGCGCGACCTGGGCGACCCGGCGTTCGTGCAGAACCCGGTGGCTCACCTTATTGATCCTGCCTACGCAGTCGCTGTGCGGCAGGCGATGCCGACAGATGTGGCGATTGATTCCAATACCCTGATCGGCGGTGAGGCGGCGCCGGGTTCGACAGCGGCTCCGCCCGCCGCAGGCGCTGCGGAGAAGCACGAGACGACGCAGTTTTCTGTGATGGATTCGTCCGGCTTCGCCGTGTCCACGACCTACACGCTGAACGGCTGGTTCGGTTCAGGCGTGATCGCGGGAAACACCGGGTTTTTCCTGAACGACGAAATGGATGATTTCACGGCCAAGCCGGGCTCGCCCAACATGTTCGGCATCGTCGGCGGCGTTGCGAATCAGGTGGAGCCCGGCAAGACGCCCCTGTCTTCAATGGCGCCGACGATCCTGACGCGCGACGGCAAGCCTGTGATGGTGATTGGAAGCCCCGGCGGTTCGCGGATTCCGACGATCATCCTTTCCGTGATTCTCGGCGCTGTCGATTATGGTCTCGACATCCAGCAGGCCATCGACCTGCCGCGCATCCATGAGCAGTGGCTGCCGCAGGCGGTGGAGATCGAGAAGGGCGCACTCTCCGATTCCGTGAAAGAGACGCTCTCCAGAGAAGGTTACGTGTTTCACGAGCACGCCGCATGGGGCGTGCCGGAAGGGATTATCGCAGGCGGCCCGACCCTGTCTGGCCCTCGCAAATCCGGTTTCTTCGGCGCACCTGATCGCCGTCATCCCGGTGGGGCGGCAGTCGGCGAATAGGGTGTAATTAGGGGTGGTCGAGTCCGAAACTGCGTGATAGAGACCGTCCCCGGAAGGTCGGCGGCGGACGGGCGCCTTGCCAACCCGGTCAGATCCGGAAGGAAGCAGCCGCAGTGAGTTTCGCCCGGGTCGTCGTTCGGCCTTCCACCGCATCTTCCTCGACATGCTGGCCTGATCCGACGATGTGTCGCCCCGTCGGGGCGTTATCGTGGTCTCTTACGGTTTTCAGGGCCTAACGCCATGTCAGATACCGAAAACGAAGACGACGGCCTGCCCCTTCCCATGGAGGGTGGCGCGGGCCTGTTCGGCGAACCGAATCCCGCCGCGCCGGCCGTAGCTGTCGAACCGCCCGCCGCGGCGTCGGTCGTTGGCGCAAGCCAGCGCACGGCCTCGGCCGAGGCGCCTCGCTCAGGCGTGTCCTATCGCGTTCTTGCCCGTAAATACCGTCCGACGACGTTCGACGATCTGATCGGGCAGGAAGCGATGGTGCGCACCTTGCGCAACGCCTTCGCCGTTGGTCGCGTCGCCCATGCCTTCATGTTCAATGGCGTGCGCGGCGTGGGCAAGACGACGACGGCGCGAATCGTCGCGCGCGCTCTGAACTGCGTCGGGCCGGACGGCAATGGCGGCCCGACGGCTGATCCCTGCGGCGTCTGCCCGAACTGCATCGCGATCCTTGGCGACAGGCACCCCGACGTTCTCGAGATGGACGCGGCGTCCCGCACCGGCGTTGACGATGTGCGAGAGATTATCGAGGCGACGCGCTTCCGTCCGATTCAGGGACGGATGAAGGTCTTCATCATCGACGAGGTTCACATGCTCTCGCGCAACGCGTTCAACGCGTTGCTGAAGACGCTTGAGGAGCCGCCGTCGCAGGTGACGTTCATCTTCGCGACGACAGAGTTGAGGAAAGTGCCGGTGACGGTGCTTTCACGCTGCCAGCGTTTCGATCTGCGTCGTGTGTCGCACGCGGCGCTGAGCGAGTTTTTCGGGACCGTCGCGACCCGGGAAGGCGTGCGGGTCGAACCGGAGGCGCTGGCCTTGATCGCGCGCGCGGCGGATGGGTCGGTGCGAGACGGGTTGTCTCTGCTGGATCAGGCAATCGCCCAGGGTGCGATCTACGACGGAGGCGCCGACGCGCCGATACCAGCCTCTCTGGTCAGCGACATGCTTGGGCTGGCCGATCGGGGGCTTGTCTTCGATCTGTTTGAGGCGGTGATGAAGGGCCGCATCGAGGCTGTGCTTGCGCTGGCGGATGCCGCGTACAGCCGGGGCGGCGATCTGGGCGCACTGCTCGGGGATCTCGCCGAACTCACGCACATGGTGACGCGTCTGAAAACCGCGCCCGCACTGCGCGATTCGGGGGAGTTGCCGGAAGCGGAGCGGGTGCGGGGCACCGCGTTCGCCGATTCGCTGTCGATGGGCGACCTGTCGCGCGCTTGGCAGATCCTGCTCAAGGGATTGGGGGAGGTCGAGACCGCGTCGCTGCGCCGGGAGGCGGCGGAGATGGTTCTGGTCCGTCTGTGTTACGCGGCGAGCGCGCCTTTGCCAGGCGATTTGCTGAAGCGTCTTGAGGCGGCGGTCGGTCCCGCGGGGCAGGGAGCGCAGCCCGGCGGCAGTTCCTCCGGCGGTGGGTCTTCAGGCGGGACGCAGGCTTTCGGCTCGGCGATAGCCGTTGGTCAGCAGTTCGACCCGACGTCCGCGCCGACGGCGCTGGCGTCGTCAGGCGCCGTCGAGCGAAGCGTCGTTCGTCTGGTGGCCAGCGAAGGAATGCTTCAGCCTGCCGAGGCCGTGTCGACCGCCGCAGAACCTGAGGTTGTGGAAAGGTCTGCTCCGAGGACATGGCGTGAGCTTGTCGCCTATGTGCGTGATGACGCGACGGAGGCCGTGCTGCATGGGCATCTGTTGCATTCGGCGCATTTGGTGAATTTTGCGCCGCCGCTGGTCGAATTTCGCGTCGATCATCGCGGTCCCAGGGATTTGACTCAGCAACTTCAGAAATTTCTGCGTTCCCGGCTTGGACCGCATTGGATGGTACGCCGTTCGGAGGCGGAGGGCGAACCGACGCTGGAAGAGCAAAGCGCGCGCATCATTCAGTTCCAGCGAAAGGACGCCAAGGCGCACCCGCTCGTGCGTGCGATTCTCGACGCGTTTCCGGACGCCGAACTCGGGGAGTTGAAAGATTCGTCGCTCGACGAGTATTACGGCCTGCCTCCCGAGGACGACATTCCTGATGCGGGTTTGCTGGGCGGCGACCAGTTGGAATATCCTTGGGAAGCCGGTTATTCGGGCGACGCGGCCGATAACTGGATTGATGCGGTC
This sequence comes from Acetobacter nitrogenifigens DSM 23921 = NBRC 105050, assembly GCF_000429165.1. Lineage (GTDB taxonomy): Bacteria > Pseudomonadota > Alphaproteobacteria > Acetobacterales > Acetobacteraceae > Acetobacter > Acetobacter nitrogenifigens. The sequence goes on from NZ_KE386853.1 coordinate 217,936, forward strand.
GCTGACGCCGGGCTGGACATGACGCTCGGCGAAGCCGACGACCGGTAGTGAATCTGGCGCCGCGCGCCGCCGCCATGACGTGTAAGGATCGATCGACGTGAAAAATCTCGCCAGCCTCATGAAGCAGGCCTCTGAAATGCAGGCGAAGATGGAAGCCATGCAGGCGACCCTCGAGAAAACGGTCATCGAGGGTAGCGCGGGCGCGGGCATGGTGTCCGTCACGCTCAGCGGCAAGGGCGACATGCGCGCCATCCGCATCGACCCGAAGCTCGCCGATCCGAACGAGATGGAGATGCTTCAGGACCTGATCCTAGCGGCCTGCGCCGACGCGCGGGTGAAGCTGGACGCCAAGGCTTCCGAGGAAATGCAGAAGGCGACCGGCGGGCTGAACCTGCCGCCGGGACTGAAGCTGCCGTTCTAAGCCGACAAGGCGTTCCGCATGGCCGGGGGCGTATTGGCGAATGGGGAGATCGGGCGTCTGATCGGGCTGGTGTCGCGCCTGCCCGGCCTGGGGCCACGTTCCGCGCGACGGATCGTGCTGGCGCTGTTGCGCGATCCCAAAGGGCGAATGGTCCCCTTGGCCCGCGCCATGCAGGAGGCCGCGGCTTCAGTGCGGACATGCAGTCGCTGTGGAAACCTTGACGGTAAAGATCCCTGTCACATCTGCATGGACCCGTCGCGGCAACAGGATGTCGTCTGCGTGGTCGAGAGTGTGGCCGATCTGTGGGCGCTTGAGCGGGCGGGCACCTATCACGGCGTTTACATGGTTCTGGGCGGGGTGCTGTCGGCTCTTTCCGGTGTCGGCCCGGATGATCTCAATCTGCGACCGCTGTTGACGCGCCTTGATGAGGGATCTGTGCGGGAGGTCATCCTCGCGCTGAGCGCGACGGTAGATGGCGCGACGACCATGCACTGGCTGCAGGAACGGTTGGGTGGGTATGGCGTCAGCATCACGCGTGTTGCGCAGGGCGTGCCCGTCGGTGGTGCGCTGGAGGTATTGGACGACGGCACTTTGGCGGCGGCGTTGAGCGCGCGGCGTCCCGTCGTCTGATCTGCGCCTCGTTCACTAAACCAGGGAAGCAGCTCGATGAGCAGCACTATGAGCGGTGGTCCCACGGGGGCGCTGATTTCCGAGACCATTCCACGCGCCGCTCTGGTGACGGGCGGAGCGCGGCGTCTTGGCCGCACTATCGTTCTTGCTCTTGCGGAGGCGGGTTTTTCCGTTGCGATCCATCATCGCGGCGACCAGAAAGACGCGGCGAAGACCTTGCGCGATATAGAGGCGCTCGGCGTCAGGGGCTGTCTGCTGCAAGCCGATCTTGCTCGTGAGGATGAGGTGACGTCGCTGATGTCGCGCGCTGCGGCGGAGTTGGGGCCGCTGGGCGTGTTGGTGAACAACGCATCGACGTTCGATCGGGACGAATGGGACACCGCGACGCGAGAGAGTTGGGACGCGCATATAGAGCCCAATCTGCGTGCGCCATTCGTGCTTACGCAGGCCTTCGCGGCTGCGATGCCTGACGATATGTCGGGCATGGTTCTGAACATGCTGGACGAACGCGTCTGGTCGCTGACGCCGCATTTCGTCACTTATACCGTTTCGAAATCCGCGTTGTGGACATTGACGCAAACGATGGCTCTGGCGCTGGCGCCGAAGGGCATCCGTGTGAACGCCATCGGGCCTGGGCCGGCGTTGCCGAGCCCCCGGCAGACTGAAGCCGAGTTTCGGCGGCAGTGCGCGTCGACGCCGTTGCGGCGCGGCACGTCGCCCGAGGAAGTCGCACGCGCGGCGCTGTCGTTGCTGGCCCTGCCGTCCGTCACGGGGCAGATGCTGGCGCTTGATGGCGGTCAACACATGCAGTGGCATCCGGCGCCGACCAATCCTGCAGACGCCGTGACGGAGTAGGACACGCGACATGACGACGACTCTTGCGCCGTGGCCTGCGGAACTCGGGCTCCGGCGTCTGTTTCTCAAGGATATGATCGTTGATGCGCATATCGGCGTTTTTCCCCATGAAGAAGGGGTGTCGCAAAAAGTGCGCATCAACGTGTCGTTCGGCGTGGACGATCGGCGCGATCTCGTGGAAGGAGCCGACGATCTGAGCCGTACGGTTTCCTATGAGCACGTCGTGTTGCTGGTGCGGCGTATCGTGGCGGAAGGACATATCCGCCTTGTGGAGACGCTTGCCGAACGGATCGCGGCCGGTGTGATGCAGGAAAAACGTGTGCGGGTCGTGCGGGTCAAGATCGAGAAACTGGAGGTGTTTGCCGAACTGGACTCGGTTGGAGTCGAGATCGAACGCTGGTCTGGAACTGCGGCCTGAGCATTCAGCAGGGCGGGATGCGAAGCGCTGTTGCGGCGGGTTCGGGGGGGGAGAAATAGTACCCTTGGCCTATCCTGCATCCCATGGCGGTGAGCATGTCGCTCTGTTCCTTGGTTTCTACGCCTTCGGCGACGATGGTCAGTGACAGACGTTCTCCCAGAGAAACGATCGTGTCCACAATAGCGTGACTTGATGCGTCCAGCGTTATGTTTTTTACGAAGGCATGATCTATCTTCAGCCCGTCGAACGGGTATTCCAGAAGTCTTGAAAAGGACGAGTATCCTTTGCCGAAATCGTCCAGGGTGATCGAGACGCCTCGGTCTTTCAGCAGCCTGAGGGCGCGCAAGGCGTAGGCGGGACCTGGTTCGATCAGGCCTTGTTCGGTGACTTCCACGGCGATCGCGCCCGGAGGAAGATCGAATTCATCCAGTTGCGCCAGAAATGTTTCGGCGAAGTCGTCCCGCATGAATTCCACGGGCGAAGCGTTGATGGAGATGGGGGGAAGGGATCCGCCCCTTGCCAGGCATTGCTTGGCATCCCGAAAGACCCATTTGCGCATCAGGAAAGCAAGCCTGGTGGCGAGGTGATAATCGTGAAATGCGTCGGCGATCGCGCCGGGAGCTTTCAGGGCGCCGCCAACCCTGTCCGACCAGCGCAACAGGACCTCGTAGCTGACGGTCTTGCCTGTCAGGAGATCGACCTGACGCTGATAGGCGGGTTGAACCGTATCCTGGTCGACAATATCTCTCGCTACACGCAGGCCGTGAAAGACGCGATCCACCGTCTGCGTCATAGGCTGACGAAACAACCTGAAACCGCCGCGGCCATGGGATTTTATTTCCTGCAAAGCCAGGCTGGCGTTTTTTAAAAGAGTCGCGGCCTTTTTGTCTTGCTGGCGGTCGGCCTCGCCCCGCGACAGCGCGCCGCCGATGCTGATGCTGATTTTTATGACGTGCTCATTCTGGAGAAACGGATGCGCCGCCACAGTCGACAATTTGTCGGCAAGCGTCTTCAGACTGGCTTCATCCGTGGCTATGTCGGTGGCGATAGCGAATTCATCTCCGCCTATGCGTGCGACGATTCCGGAGCCCTGCAATTCGGATTTCAGACGATCAGAGAACTCACAAAGAAGGAGGTCGCTAGCTTCATGACCGAACAGGTGATTGATCTGCTTGAAATAATCGAGATCGATGACAAGCAGGCCGATCTGGTCGTCGGGATGGCGTCGTTTTGTCAGCATGCGCTGAAGCGTGCGCAAAAAGTTTTTGCGATTGGGAAGGCCTGTCAGTGCGTCGTGAGCAGCGCTGATTTTTAGCTTCTTTTCGATCTCTCGTTGGGCGGTGACATTGCGGGATACGCACAGGATAGCATTCACGCTGCCGTCAAGGCTGATGACGGGGGTAAGAACGTTCTCCCAGTGCTCTGCGCCGCGTCCGGGAAGAACGCTCTTGCCTGCAAAGCGCGCCCGTTTGCCAGCCGTGGCTGCCTGTAACGCCCGGCGTCCCCGTGAGCGCACCTCTTTGGGCAGCAGGTTGAGCCATTGCAGGCCAACGAAACTCTCTCCCTTTTCCAGGCCGAAGGCTCGTTGGCTGGAAAGATTGAGATGACGCAGGGTGCCGTCGCATTCGATGATCTTGATACAGTCGACGCTCGCGTCCAGCACATGATGCAGGGCCTCTGAGTGGCCTTCGAACACGTTCCCGACGGCCGTCAACGCAGGGGGATGGGCAGTCAGATCACACGGAAGCTCGACAGCCTTATCAAGCCATTGGGTCATGATTCTGCATTTTCCGGTGATTGGGGGGCGCTGACGGCGAAAGTCGGGCGTGAGGGAGGGGATCGAATACGGGCGTCCGCGTCTGCGCGCTCGCTGCGTCTTCGGTTGGTCGCTATGTCGGGCTGGAGACCCGTTCGAGCCGCCGGTGCACTTAGTATCTTGTGGCGTTCAGGATGTCATACGCTTGATTATGGAACCGATTGAGAACCACCATCAAATTCTGTTGTTTTTTATATTGCTTAGAAGATGCGTGGCGAAGAATTATACATCTTCTCGTGCAACCGGACGATAGCTTTCGCGTCACGTCAAGTGAAAACAGCTTAGACGCACTCAATATGGCGATAATTCGGCGCAGTCATTGCAGGGCGGTGGTTTTTTCACGCCCTTGCCGAGGTCTGAGTGGATTTCCGCGAAAGCCCCTGCATACCTAGAGAGCATAAGCTGCTGTCAACGGCGTTATTGCGGGATGAATCATAGCGTTGCCGCAATACGCTGCGGTGCGCTGATTTACGAAACGCCGCCGTTTTTTGCGAAAGAGGAACACGGCACACAAAAAAGCGCCGTCCGGCGAGGGATGGCGCGGAGATACGTGACCGTATGAACAAGGTGCTGCGTCCAACTGACGGTTGGATCGCAGCATCGCCTACCGGATGCGGTTCTTACGAGTCGTGTTCGTCTTGTTCCGGATTGACGTCGATATCGTTGCCGATGTCGTCGGCGTCGTCATCGAGATCTTCGCTATCTTCGATCACGCCGTCGTCTTCCGCGTCGTCATCGGTGTCGAGATCGATATCGTCGCCGGCCTCGTCATCTTTTGCGATCGGCTTCACCGGCGCGCTGGGGACGCCGTCATTGGCGCGCCGCAGGCGCGGCGCTTCGAACGGCTGTTCCGCGCCGCATTTCGGGCAGACTGCGGGGCTCGCATTAAGGTCGTAGAAACGCGTGCCGCAGGACACGCAAACGCGTTTTGTTCCGAGTTCGGGCTGAGCCATCGTGAGCCTGTGGATCCTACTGTGGTGTGGATACTGAGCGAAGCACCCGCCCTTACGTTTATGTCGATGAGGGGGGTATCGATCCGACTTAGGGCGCTGGCAAATGCCAGCTTGCGGGCTCCATGTCAAATAAACCGTGCCTTGGGGCGGGCTGATTTCCTGAACTTTTGCCTGAGGGAGAACTGTGCGGGGAGCAATGCGCACCCGGTGGCCGCACGGAACACGTTATCGCATGGACTTGGCCAGCGTCGGCAATTAGAGACCGGCAAGGCGACATTGTGCCGTCATCGAATCGGTTGAGGAGACAGAAAACCATGGTGAGACAGCCGTTCGTCGTCGCCGTCGATGGGCCTGCCGCCGCCGGGAAAGGCACGCTGGCCAAAAGATTGGCGGATGAAATCGGTCTCCCGTATCTCGATACAGGCTTGCTGTATCGCGCCGTGGCGCGGCGGATGCTCGACGCGTCTGAGGACCCGGCGCATACGTCCGGTCTTGAGCAGGCGGAGGGACTGTCGCCCGAGGACCTGCTGAGGGGCGACCTGAGAGTCCCGGAGGTTGACCGTGCGGCCAGTCTTGTGGCGCGCCAGCCGGAGGTGCGGCATGCGCTGGTGGGCGTCCAGCGCCGTTTCGCCGACGAACGTGGCGCAGTGCTTGATGGCCGCGACATCGGCACGGTCATCTTTCCCGACGCGTTGGTGAAGTTGTACGTGACGGCCTCGCCTGCGGCGCGCGCGTTGCGCCGCTACCTGCAGACCGGCGGCGATACGACGCGCCCAGGATGGGAGGAGGAACTCCGCGAGATCGAGACGTCAATTCGCGCGCGCGACGAGGCTGACTCTGCGCGCGAGGCGGCGCCCCTGCGTATGGCGGAGGACGCTGTAATGATCGTCACCGATGATATGGATGCGAACGCTGTTCTTGCGGAGGCCATACGGATCGTCAGGGAGCGTCTGGCCGCAGCGGATTGAACGCGGCGGTTAAAATTCCTCGTAAGTCGTGACGGAAAAATTCCGCAGTATATGCGGTCCGAACGACGTGGAGATCGCGACGTCGGATGCGTCGCGACCGCGCGCAATGACGATACGTCCGATGCGTGGCTCGTTGTGGCGGGCGTCAAACGTGTACCAGCCCCCGTCCAGCCAGACTTCAAACCACGCGGAAAAATCCATCGGATCTGGAAGCTGCGGCACGCCGATGTCCCCGAGATATCCGGTGCAGTAGCGCGCTGGGATGTTCATGCACCGGCATAAAGTCACAGCAAGATGCGCGAAATCCCTGCAGACACCGACGCGCTCATTCCACGCGTCGTAGGCGGAGCGCGTGTTGCGAGCCAGTCCGTAATTGAACTTGAGGTGGTTGTGCACATAGTCGACGATCGCCTGCACACGAGCCCCGCCCATGGGCGTGTGACCGAACAGGGACCATGCCAGCCCGGACATAAGATCGGTTTCGCAATAGCGGCTGCCAAGCAGAAAGACGAGCACATCGGGCGGCAGATCCTGCACCGGCGTCTGCCACGCGTCGACCGCCTGTCTCTCATGGCGTCCGCTGTCTGAGACGGTGAATTCAGCCCACGTGCGCATGACGCCTGCGGGCGCCAGAAGCCGCGTGCAGCGGTTGCCAAAACCATCGACATACCGTTGCGCTGGAACCTGTGGTTCGAAGTAAGCTCGCTGCGGCGTGACCAGGTCGGTTTCGCGCTCAGGGCGAATGTCGAGCATCAGGACGACGGGCGTGGGCGCAGGGAATTCAATCGAAATATCGTAACCGGCGCGAATCCGCATGTGGGCCTGCCTCTTTCTGGTGACGCAGGCCGACGGGTTCGCGGGCTGCGGCGCGTAACGCGTCGGACGCCGTGCGGTCCGTTTCGAATCGCCAGTTTCGCGCTATGGTATGGTCATAACACTATCGGACACAATTGGTTCGATTCCAGATTGGTTTGGATGACTGGCAAGAGATGACGCGTCTTTATAACCCCCTGACGGCGCCTGACGCACCAGATGCGGATGACCACGCGCCCAATTCGGGCGGATTGCTGGGCGAGAAAGACCCTGCGCCTGTAGCCGTTCATGGGGGGGCGGACGCGCGGTCGCCATTCCTGTTGGTCAGCGATCACGCCGGGCAGGCAATTCCGGGCGATCTGGCTGACCTTGGGGTGACGGAGGCGGATCGTCGACGTCACATCGGCTGGGATATCGGCATCGACGGGGTGGGGCGGAAGCTGGCGCGGATTTTGGGCTCGTTCCTGATCGAGCAGGTCTATTCGCGCCTTGTGATCGACTGCAACCGTGCGCCCGGTCACCCGACGGCCATCGTTTCGATCAGCGACGGCACTGAGGTGCCCGCCAATATCGGGCTGTCGACAGCAGACGCATCGCTGCGTACGGCGGAGATATTCGACCCCTATCATGCCCGGATCGGGGAGGAGCTGGACAGGCGCAGTGCGATGGGGCTCGAGACCTTTCTGATCGCGCTGCATAGCTTCACGCCGAAAATGGGCGGTGTGGAGCGCCCCTGGCAGGCTGGCGTGCTGCACAATCATGATCCCCGTTTTGGTCGCATAGTGCTCGACGCGTTGCGGGCTGACGGGCTGACGGTCGGCGATAATGAGCCTTATGTTTTGACTGACACCAGCGACTATACGGTGCCGATGCACGGGGAGAAGCGCGGCGTTCCGCATATCGAACTGGAAATTCGTCAGGACCTGATCGAAAGCGAAGCCGGGCAGGGAGAGTGGGCGGAACGGCTCGCGCGTATCCTGCCGGCCGCGCGAGCCCGTTATCGCGCGCTATACGGAGCCCACGCGTGATCGGACGCATTACCGGCGCGGCCAGACTGGCGGGTGTGATCGGGCGTCCGGTCAGTCACTCGCTCTCGCCAATCCTGCATAACTACTGGCTGGCGCGCCTCGGGGTAGACGGCGCTTATGTGCCGTTGCCTGTCGCATCCGGTCGCTTTGTAGACGCCGTGCGCGGCTTGCAGGCGGCTGGATTCCGGGGCGCCAACGTCACCATTCCCTACAAGGAAGAGGCGTACGCTCTGGCGGATAGTCTAGATCCGCTCGCGCGGGTTGCGGGGTCGGTGAATACGCTGATTTTCCGTGACGATGGCGGCGTGCATGGCGCATCGACCGACGGTTTCGGGTTTCTGGCGTCCCTTGAAGACGCTGGCGTCGATGTAAAAACTCTGCCTGGAAAAGGCCCGGCGCTGCTGTTGGGCGCGGGTGGCGCCGCGCGCTCTGTCGCCCTGGCGTTGCTGGAGCGTGGGGTTGCGGTGTGTGTGTCAAACCGGACGGACGAACGGGCGCGGGCTCTGGTCGAGGAACTTGGCGCGGCGTGGAGCGAGCACGTTGGCGCGGCGTGCCCTGAACTGTCCGTGATACCATGGGATGCGTGGCAGTCTGAGTTGAACGGCTTTTCGCTTCTTGTGAACTCGACGTCTCTGGGCATGCATGGGGGGCCGGACGAAGCGTTCGCGCCTGATCTCGGGGCTGCGGGCGACGATCTGGCCGTATCGGACATCGTCTATGTCCCGCTTGAAACCGGACTGCTGCGTGCGGCGCGGGCAAGAGGTCTTCGCACAGTGGGCGGCCTCGGCATGTTGTTGCATCAGGCGCGGCCCGGCTTTCGCGCGTGGTTCGGCGCGGAGGCGACGGTCGACGCCGCCACGGTGGCCCATGTCATGGCCGCGTTGAAGCGTTGAAGCGACGCGACCAGACGACCGGGTGAGGAAGCGTTCATGAAGATCATCGGCCTGACCGGCGGAATGGGCATGGGGAAAACCACGGTCGCCGGGATGTTTCGTAGAGCCGGGTTCCCCGTGTTCGATTCGGACCAGGAAGTGCATCGTCTGCAGGGACCCGGCGGGCGGGCTGTCGGCGCCATAGCGCGGCTGGTCCCCGATGCGCTTCGCCCCGGAGCGCCGGGCGGAAAGGGAGACTCCATCGATCGGTCGGCGCTCAGGCGGGCGGTCATCGGGGATGGCTCCCTGATCGCGAAGCTGGAGGCGATCCTTCACCCCATGGTTTTCGCCTCCAGAAAAAAATTCCTCGCGGCGTGCAGGCGGGCGCGCTTTCCGTGGGTCGTGGTCGATGTGCCGCTGTTGTTCGAGACGGGCGCTGATCGCGCCTGTGACGTGACGGTCGTGGTGTCGGCCCCCCGCACGACGCAGATCCGCCGGATTGCGCGCAGGCGCGGCATGAGCCTTGCGGATGCTGAGCGTCTGATCGCCCGCCAGATGCCGGATCGCGAGAAACGGCGTCGGGCCGACAGGGTGATACGAAGCGGCCTTTCAAAGACGGACACGGCGCTGCAGGTAAGGCGTCTGGTCAGGGAGTTGCGTGGATGAAGCGGGCTGTTCTCTTCGATACTGAAACCACGGGTCTGGAGCCCCTGAAGGGCGACCGCGTGATCGAAATCGCGGCCTTGGAGCTGGTGGGCGATCTGCCGACAGGGCGCCAGTTCCACGTGCTTATCGATCCGGAACGGGATGTCCCGGCCGAGGCGACGCGCGTTCACGGATTTTCACGCGCAGATCTGGATGGAAAGCCTAAATTCGCGGAAGTGTTTGAGGAATTTCTCGAATTTATCGCTGACGACGACCTGATCGCGCATAATGCGCGCTTCGACTTCGGCTTCCTCAACGCGGAGCTGGCCCGTGTCGATCGCCCGCCGCTTGCGGAGACGCGGATGATCGATACGCTCGATCTCGCACGCGAGCGCTTCCCTGGCATGCCCAACAGCCTCGACGCGTTGTGCCGTCGCTATAACATCGACCTTTCAGCCCGAACCACCCATAACGCGCTGCTCGACTGCCAGCTGCTGGCTGACGTTTACGTCGAGCTTATGGGAGGACGGCAGCACGGGCTCGGCCTTGGCGTGGAGAGCGGCGAAGCGCCATCTGCGCGCTACGTAGGCCCCGAGTCGCGGCGGCCGGTCTTGATTCGGCCAGACGCGGAGGTTCTGGCTGCACATGACGCTTTCGTTATCTCCATGCCTGAACCGGTATGGAAGACGTAGCGGCGCCCATGAATTCTGTACTGCGATAATCGGGGACGTAAGGCCGATGTATGCGCGTCGCGCTGAACTCGCGGCGCTTTTTTTTCATTCGGTCGCCAATCGCCGCGCCGTGCGTTTATGCATTTAGGCAAGAAAAACAGAAGAGAGAGGCGTGTTCATGCTGCGAGCGATGTTGGCGGGGGTGTGTCTGGCGGGCGCGATCATGGCTTCGACGCCTGCACGTGCGGACGTGAAAGCAGGCGGGGTCACCTTCCCGGATACGTTTAACGTTTACGGCAAGACGCTGCACCTGAATGGCGTTGGTGTGCGTGTATTTTATCATTTGGTCGACGGTTATGCGACGGCGCTTTACCTGCCGGAGGTCGCTCGCACTACCGAAGCCATCGAGAGCGCGCCCAATCCGAAGGTGATCTATTCCGTCTTTCTGCACGGAGCGTCGGCCGAACGCATGCGATCCGAATATGACACGATTCACACAGCTTTTTGCGCTAAAGAGACGTGCCATCCAGAGCAGGAAGAAAGCTACAAGAAGTTTCTCGGTTACCTGACGGCTGCGGACTCTCACGCAACGCAGACGATCGTCATCGACGACACCGGCGTCCTGCTGCTTCGCAATAATGTGCGGATCGGAAACGTGAACGACCCGCTATTTGGCCAGGCGCTGATCAAGTCGCTGGTCGGGCCGGCCTCGCCGACCGAAAGCTATCGCAACGCGATTATCGGCGGGGGCTGAACCTCCGCGCGTATGTGTTGCAGCTACGGTCCGGCGACCCTGCGTCTCTCTGTCGGGTTGTCGATTGGGCGAGCGGACGCAGGCGTCAGGCTGCGAGGGTGACTATGGCGGCGAGGCCGTGCGGCGAGCGGTTGCGCAAGACAATGTCGCCGCCTTGGCCGCGTATGATGGTCCGGGCGATTGACAGTCCCAGTCCCGTTCCGCCCGTTTCGCGATTGCGGCTTTCCTCTGCGCGGACGAAGGGTTCGAACATGCGTTCAAGCTCGCATTCCGGCAGCCCCGGCCCGTCGTCTTCGATCCTGACGACGATTTCTCCGTCCGGCTTCTTGCCCAGCGTCACACGGGCGCCGCCGCCATAAGCGATCGCATTGCCGATCAGGTTCGTCAGCGCCCGCTTTAACGAGAGCGGTCTGGCTCTGATGATGACCGGCGGCGGATCGCCGAGAAGCTCTATCTTGTCGGCGATGTCGGGGCGCGCCTCGGTAAAGTCGTCGACTATGGTTTGGGCCAGAGCGGTCAGATCGAGCGATGACACCGGTTCTCGGCTTGCGCTGTCGCGACCGAAGGCGAGCGTCGCTTCGACCATGGCGGAAAGCTCGTTCAGGTCGGCGAGAAATTTCTGACGCATCTCATCGTCGTCGATGAATTCCGCTCTCAGTTTCAGGCGAGTGATTGGCGTGCGCAGATCGTGTCCGATCGCGGTGAGCAGAAGCGTTCTGTCAGAGACGAAACGCCGGATACGCGCGGCCATGGCGTTGAAGGCGGCCGCAGCGCGGGCAATTTCCAGCGGGCCGTTTTCTGGCAATGGGGGCCCGCTGTCGTCTGGCGCCAGAGCCTCCGCCGCAGCAGCCAGGGTGCCTACCGGCGCGATCAACCGCCGTACGCCCCATACGATCAGCAACCCGCCGGCTGCAGTCATAAGGCCAAAGGCAAGAGGGAACAGGGGCGAGCTGAAAGGGGTCGCGACAGGAATGCGGAACCGGGCAATCAGCCACCGTGTGTCGTCGGGAAGCTGGAACGCCAATCCCCGTGCGCGCCCGGAGGGACTGTTCAACGCCATGATGTGTTGTGGCCGCCAGCGCAGGGGGATGCCGAGCGCGCGTCGGGGCGCCGGGCGAGACGGATCGATATCGGGGTGAATGCCGCCGAGATCGCTGAACGGTGAGCCTTCGCCCTGAGGCATGTGGGGCGGCGGTCCGTTGCGGGAAAACGTCCCCCCGTTGGCGTCGTCTGGTCCGTGGAAGGGATGAAAGCCCGGGTCCATCTCCATGGGCGGCGGAGGCCGTGTGGGGTCGTCGCCCGGTCGTCCGTCCGGAGTTCGGCGGGGCCCCAGCGGTTCCTCGCCGAGCATGAAAAGTACGCCCTGCGACTCACGGGTCGTGATCTCGCGGGACATATCGGCGTCCGGCTGGTTGGCGAGACGTATCTGGAGCATGTCGGAAGCCAGATGCTCGACGACTGCGCTACGGTCTTCGGGCTCGGCTTCGGCCACGGTTCTGTAGACCATAACGGTCCGTGCGATCGCCTGATGCTCGGCCAGACGTTCGTCGAATGCGATGCGGTCCAGCGTCTCGATCGTCAGTCCGACGATCTCGATGACCGCGAGACCGACGATGAGCAGCAGGCTGGTCCGCGCGGCGAGGGACGACGGCACGAAGGGCAACTTGAACGATTTCAGGGTCATGCCGGTCTGTGATCCGGACGCAGGGCGCACCGCGGAAGCGGCTGGCCCCGCGTCGTTCGAGGCGGGAGCGACGTCTGGTGGCTGAGTTTCAGATGCGTTCGACGTCTGTCGCGAGAACGTAACCGCCGCCACGAACCGTCTTGATCAGCTGCGCGTTCCGGCCATCGTCCTCAAGCTTGCGACGCAGGCGGCTGACGGCGACGTCGATGGCGCGGTCGAACGGGCCGGCCTGACGACCGCGCAACAGGTCGAGCAACATATCACGGGTCAACACGCGGTTGGCGCGTTCAAGCAGCGCCAGCAACAGATCGTATTCACCGCCAGTGAGCGGCACTTCCGCGCCGTCGGGGTTCAGCAGGCGGCGGCGGGGGATTTCGAGGGTCCATCCGGCGAAATTGATCTGCCGCACCTCGCCTGAACCCTGCTCCTGCGTTTCCGAGGCGCGCCGCAGCACGGCGCGAATCCGCGCGAGCAGTTCGCGCGGGTTGAAGGGCTTGGGCACGTAATCGTCGGCGCCGAGTTCCAGGCCGATGATCCGATCCGTCTCGTCGCCCATCGCGGTCAGCATGATGATGGGAACGTTCGCCTGCGAACGGAGCCACCGTGCGATATCCAGACCGGACTCGCCTGGAAGCATCAGGTCGAGCACCACCATCTGGTAATGCCCGCTGTTCCATGCCCTGCGGGCTTCACGGCCATCGCGGGCGGCTGTGACCCGCATCTGATTGCGTTCGAGGAATCTCGACAGCAAATCACGAATTTCACGATCATCATCTACGACAAGGATATGTGGCGACTGTTCCATGCCGCAAGTATAGGCGAAGTTATCGAGTAAAGGCAGATGGTGTTTCACTATGTTGCACTTATACATCCAGATACATCAAACTTGTGAACTTGGTCGTTTCTCCGACTCTGGCGCCTGTTCTGGCAAAGCGCCTGTGCGACAGAAAACGTCGTTCGACGTGACAGAACGGGGTCGTTCATGCTGTTGACTGGGTATGAGAAGCGCATCGCGGGAGAGACGCGTGAAATATAACGCCGGGCGCATGTCCGATACTTTGACGGCGGTCGCGCGCGCCGCGCTTCTCGGGAGCGCATTGGGGTTGGCGCAACTCGTCGCCTGCGGCGTCGCACGCGCGGACGAGCGTCCAGCGTCGCAAACGCAGGCCAGCGGAATGGGAGCGGCGAACGAAGCTGGCGAACCGAGCGCAACGGCGCATGAGGCTTCGTCTGGATCCGGATCGCCTGCTCAAGCGTCTCTGGCCAAAGCGACGCCCGTGTCGACAGCGCCTGCTCAGGTCCCTGTAACCTCGACCGCCGCACTTTCTCCTGCAGGTGGAGCCCCTTCTGCGGTTGCGGCGCAACCTGCGCGGGACATCGCTAATGGCGATGATCCGGAGCAGCATCGCGATACCCCGCCTCAGACGACTGTGGCGGCTTCCAATGGCGATGCTGGAAGTCAGGCCCCTGCTGTTGAGCTTGCCCAACTCCGACTGGGCAGGTTGATCGACAGGGAGTTGCGGGGCGCTGATCACAGTCAACTCGGCCGGATTGTCGACGTTCTTGTGGGAACGGATGGCAAGGTGGCGGCTGTGGTGGCGGATATTGGCGGTTTTATGGGTGTCGGGAACCGGCGCGTTGCGATCGCGTGGTCTCTTCTCGCCCTGGATCATGCGGACCCGAAAGGCGCCGTCGTCGCAATGGCCTCCTCCTCGGCGATCAGGTCCGCGCCGGAGTTCAATCCTGACGCTGAACAGGTCGCAGTTGTGAACGGCCCGCGCGTCACGCCAGCGCAAGACTCGGCGGCGGCTGCTGAGAGCCATGCTGGAGATGCGAAAAAGGCTGCTGCTGATCGTCAGGGGCCGGTTGTCGATGTATCGCTGGCGCCTGTGGCGCCTGCGGCGTCTGTCCCGACGGGTTCCACGCCAGCGACGGGTGCGGACGCCGTTCCGGGTGCGGCCTCCGCCGTTCAGCCGGGCCAGCCTTCAACAGGAACGCCAGCAACCTCGCCCAGCGGCGACGCTTCTGGAACTGGCGGGTCGTCGCCTCCGGAGGGGGCGCGGGACAACGCGACGAGACATGGCGGGTCCCCGCACGCGAACGCGAAGTAGGTTCTGCGTGTGCGATAAGGACCGGAACGCCGCCAGGATCATCTGCATGACGTCTGTCTTCTTCTGGAGTCAGGAGAGGCGCGCCTCGTGCTGAAGCGACTGCCTCTCAACAGCGCCTGGGGGTTGGACGGCGTCAGTTTTTTCGTCGCCAATCTTCAGGCGGCGTTCGGGCCTTTCGTCTCGGTGTATCTGACGGGCGAGCACTGGACGCAGGGCGAAATCGGGGTTGCGCTCAGTATTGGCACGATCACCGCAATGGTCAGTCAGGTGCCTGCGGGCGCGCTGGTGGATTCGCTCGTCAACAAGCAGCGTGTGGCGACGTGGTCTATCGCCGCCATCATCGCTTCGTGTCTGATTATGGCTCTGGCGCCGTTACGGCTCCCGGTCGCGGTCGCGGAAGTTCTGCATGGGCTGGCCAGTTGTACGCTGAACCCGGCGATCAGCGCGATCACGCTTGGCGTCGTAGCCACATATATCGCGAAAAACCCCGACAAGGCGATGGGAGCTCTTGGAGCGCGGTTCGGTCGCAACGCCAGCTTCGCTGCTGTCGGCAACGCCCTGTCCGCTGGTCTGATGGGGGCGGCCGGTTATTTCGTGTCGGCGCGGGCGACGTTCTTTCTGGGCGCCGCGATGGCTGCTCCGGGCATTCTGGCGCTCCGCATGATCGAGCAACCCCGGATCGCACCGTCTGAGAACGTTGCGGCGCTCGCGGAAGGCGAGCCGCCGCAACGCGCCCGTGGCGCGTCGTTGATGAAGTTGCTGCGCGAGCCGGGTTTGTTCGCTTTCGCGCTCTGTGTCGTTTTCTTCCATCTGTCCAGTGCGGCCATGCTGTCGCTGGCGGCGGGACAGGTGACGCAGCAGGCTGGGCGTTCTGCGGAACTCGTGATCGCAGCGTGTATTCTGGCGCCGCAGTTGCTGGGTGCGGCGCTGTCGCCATGGATCGGCCGCTGGGCTGAAACTATTGGCAGACGTCCGATCATGGTCGTCACTTTTGCCGCGTTGCCCCTGCGCGGCGCGCTATTGAGCATCACCACAAATCCCTGGGCAGTCGTGCCCATCCAGATGCTTGACGGTATCAGCTCGGCCGCGTTCGGGGTGATGTTGCCGCTGGTCGCCGCCGATCTGACACGCAGGAGCGGCCACTTTAACCTGTGTATGGGATTGCTTGGGTTGGCCATGGGGCTGGGGGCGAGCTTCAGCACGACTCTTGCCGGGCTGGTCGCTGATCGGTCTTTGCCGGAAGCCTTTCTTCTGCTGGCCGGGGCAGGCGCTGTCTGTGTGCTGCTTGCGGCCCTGCTGATGGGCGAGACGAAGTTAAAGACTTCGGCGGTGGACGCCGAAGTATCCGATCAACCCGATGGACGGGCTTCAGAACCACTCTGAAATCGACGCCTTCTGGTCGGCTCTCATGTGTGTGGCGCTGCCTGTCCGGGCGATTTGCAAAACGACAGGCATTTCAGAAAAAGCACGACGAGCGCTACACCGGGTAAGTGACCCGACTTTGCGTAGGCAGATTATGAACGGACTGCGCACGGTGCGGAAATTGCGCATCGTGATTCGGAAAAGCCGTTTTTTAATCATAAAATATATGATTCTTATTGATATGATCCTGCTTGCGGATTGTTTCCATTTGGCGCGGCCGGGGAGTGAGGGAGCACGAGAATTGCGTCTTCAAAGCCATGCAACCCCGCTGTCTTTATAGCGTTTGCGCTTCATCGGAGAGCGATTGCGCTCGCTTTCCGTCACTCAAATCCCAATGGGATACCCGTAATGCTAGGCACCATACTTATTATCGTGATCCTGCTCGTGCTGGTGGGCGCGCTTCCGTCGTGGCCGTACAGTTCGGGCTGGGGATACTATCCTTCAGGAACTCTCGGTACGATTCTGATCATTGTGGTCATTCTGATTTTGCTCGGGCGATTGTAACTGCCCGGGTTGCCCGGGACGCAGGTTTGTTGGCGACTACAGCTACATACAAACCTGCATGACCGGTGCAGTGTTTTTCGAGGGCGGTTATTTATCCAGCCAGTAGGGAACCGGCAGGTTCTTTCCGCGCAGGAAGGTCGGGTTGAAGAGCTTCGATTGATATCTCGCGCCGCCATCGCACAGGATTGTCACGATCCGATGGCCCGGACCGAGCCGTCGCGCCACGCGTATCGCCGCGGCGACGTTGATTCCCGATGAGCCGCCGACAGAAAGCCCTTCGTTGATCAGCAAACTGTAGACCTGTTCCAGCGCTTCCGGGTCGCCGATGCGTTCCGCGTCGTCGATGGGCGCGTTTTCAAGGTTTGCGGTGACCCGGGACTGGCCAATGCCCTCGGTTATGGAAGAGCCGCTAACGGACAGGTCATTTGACTTGATCCAGCCGAACAGGCCCGAACCTTCCGGATCAGCGAGTACGATCTGCGGACGGGAGCTGCCGGAGGCTTTCGCTGCGTCGTCGAGCCCGAGCGCGACCCCGGCCAGGGTGCCCCCGGTTCCGCAGGCGCAGGTGAAGGCGTCCACGCGGCCATCGGTCTGTCTCCATATTTCCTGCGCCGTAGTGTGACGGTGGCCTTCTCGGTTAGCGACGTTGTCGAACTGGTTGGCCCAGAGATACCCGCCTTCTTCGGCGATGCGTCGGGAGACGTGGACGTAATTGCCGGGATCCTTGAACGGTTTGGCGGGAACCAGCCGGAGATCTGCGCCGATCATGCGCAGAAAGTCGATCTTCTCCTGACTCTGGGTCTCGGGCATCACGATGATACTCTTGTAGCCCCGTGCGTTTGCGACGAGCGTCAACCCGATGCCCGTGTTGCCAGCCGTGCCCTCGACGATCACGCCGCCGGGAGGCAGCGCGCCTCGCGCTTCGGCGTCGGTAATGATGGCGAGCGCCGCCCGGTCTTTCACCGACCCACCGGGGTTCATAAACTCGGCCTTGCCAAAGATATCGCAGCCGGTCTCTTCGGAGGCTCGGGTCAGGCGAATCAGGGGCGTGCCGCCAATCGATCCGAGCATGTCCCGTGATGGGGCGACCCAGCCGTAATGCGAGGTCGAGGAGAGATCCGTGGTCATCGGGGGCCGCCTTTCGTCGATTTCTTCCTTTCCGGCTAGCGCGGGCGGCGGCTGCGCGCAATGCGGAACAGGTGCGCTTGCGAGGCAGGCGCCTGTTTCGTGCCGGCATTCGGTGCGATAGGTTGCGTGTTGTCCTGCACGCGCTTACATGCGCGGCGTCTCGTTTCGCGTCGTGTCATGCAACGGGCGTGTTTTGGGGCGAGGAGTTAGGGACGGACCATGATCGACAACATTTCCCCCGAAGCGACGTGGCAAGCCATGCAGGATCAGCCCGAGGCGCAACTCATCGACGTGCGAACCCAGGCCGAGTGGCACTTTGTGGGAGTGCCAAGCGTAGCTGCGCTTGGTCGCCGCTTGTTTGCGATAAGCTGGCAGCTGCCTAATGGACGCCAGAACGAAAACTTTGTCGATGACCTGCGGGATGCGGGGGTTGCTCCGGACGCTCCGCTATATTTTATCTGTCGGTCCGGCGCGCGCAGCTATGCCGCGGCGGCCGCAGCGGCGGCGGCGGGATTTGGGCCGGTGTTCAATGTCGCGGACGGGTTTGAAGGGCCTTTGGATAACGAGCGTCATCGTGGGAGTGTCGCCGGGTGGAAGGCTGCTGGCCTCCCTTGGGAGCAGAACTGAGGTTCACGTCAGGCGCTTTCTGACGAAAACCGAATTTTTTACGACCGCCGCGTGAGGCGGCGGCCAGTTCGTCGCGAATTGAGTGTCCTTGCGAGACGTGTTGTCGAACTCTGGCCTGGCCGTGGGACGTCGCGTTTTTGCATGAAGCGGTGCGGCCCCCATTACGCAGGGCGCGCCCTTTGCCTGCTGATCGCCACTCCATTACGCCTGATTTGCGACGGCGGCCAAATTCCGTCTCATTACGCTTTGTGTAAATGTTGTCATGACCTCGCATGGGGCGTGATCAAAGACGATTCCACCCACTCACAAAGCGCAAGCTTTCGAGATATAAGGCGTCATCTGCATCACGAGTTAGAACATGCTCCGTCCACATGGATTATCATGAGCGGAGGACGCTATAGCGACGAGATTATAGCCTTTTACCCACGTCGACTTCGCTAAAAGGCTCTGGAGCTTTAACTGTAGAATCGGGAAGGTATCGGGAGCGCGGCCCGCGTCGAATTATTGGCCCGCGTCCGGTTCGGCGTCGGCGTCATATCGAACCTGCAGAACCGCGCACCAGTCGTAACGACTGTCGTAACTTTTGCCGCTTGAGTCGGTCAGCGCGCCATTTGCGTCGGTCGGCACGTGCGTGAGGGTGACGGCGTCGTCGATGTTGCCGCCGATGATGCTGATTTCATGCCCGAACGGGGGCGCATTCTGCCCTGTCGCGACAACGATGCCGCAGTGTGCAGGGAAGCCTCTTGGCGTCGGAAGATTGGAGAAACGGACATTCCGGCTGGCGCCACGCCCGACGCAGAGCAGATCTCCCAGCTTGGGGATGTAGTTCCCGGGGTCTTGCGCCTGCAGCCCGCTCGATTGTCCTGAGGCGGCGGCGTTAATGTAGGTTGCGTGGTTCGGGGAGTAGGGAAACCGGTCGTTGGCGCCAGCGATGCGCATGACATAAGAAATGAACGCCGCCGACCAAGCGTAATGACCGTCATGGACGAAGTTGGTGAGCGCCCCGCTGGCGTCGTGCTTGCCTGTCCAGGAGGCTTCAGTCTCGTCGGGATCCTGCCCGATCCACCAATATTCGCCGACACGCTGCCAAAGTCCCGGTGCGCGCTCGGGTTTCAGGCTGGGTTGATCTGGCTCGAGACGTTGCAACGGGTCGTCGTCGTTGACTGGCATACCAAACAGGCGCCATTCGCGAAGAGCAATCGCAGCGACGTCCTGTCTGTTGAATGGCACGAAGTTTCGGGTGGCGAAATCCGGCACGTGGGGATCGATCGCCAATTGTCCTGCGGCGTTTCTATACTGAGCGACCGGTGTAGGGGTGGGGGTGGTGCGGACTGATGACTGGTTGGCGCAGGCGGCCAAGCCGAGCGCCAGGGTCAAGCCGACTGGTCCTGTGAACTTCATCTCGCTTCTTCATCCGCCCGGCTCTCGCCGCACGCTCCCGCGCCAGTTCAGGGCCTCGTCTCTTGAAACGCAACGCCCAACAGTTTGGTTCTACAGGCATGATCCTGGCTTCGAAAGAGCCTGCTCAACGGCCGGCGCGTGGAAACGCGGGCCGTTGCCGGAATGCAACTTGCCAATGATCTCCTGCGGACGCAGGAGATCATTGGCGCTCCTGTTCCGAGAACAGGGAGTTCAGGCCGTCGGCGCTCGCTGCGCATAGGCCGCGTTCGGTGATGAGGCCGGTCACGAGGCGGGCCGGCGTCACGTCGAACGCAGGATTGGCGGCGTTGACGCCGGACGGCGTGACGCGAACTGACTCGATGCGGCCGTCTCCGGTTTGTCCGGTCACTGTGGTCACTTCAGATGCTGCCCGCTCCTCAATGGGAATGTCGCGGACTCCGTCGGCGACGCGCCAGTCGATTGTCGTGGACGGCAGAGCGACCCAGAATGGAACGTTATTATCTTTTGCCGCCAGCGCCTTGAGATATGTGCCGATCTTGTTGGCGACGTCGCCGCGCGAGGTGACGCGGTCGGTGCCGACAATGACAATGTCCACCTGGCCGTGCTGCATGAAATGTCCGCCCGCATTGTCCACGATCACCGTGTGCGGCACGCCATGGCTCGCCAGTTCCCAGGCGGTCAAAGCTGCGCCCTGATTACGCGGACGCGTTTCGTCGACCCAGACGTGCACGTTATAACCCGCGTCGTGCGCCATATATATAGGCGCCAGAGCGGTTCCCCAGTCGACGGTCGCAATCCAGCCCGCATTGCAGTGGGTCAGGATGTTGATCTTCTCGCCTGGCGCTTTCCGTTTTGCGATTTCTTCCAATAGTCCCAGTCCGTGTCGTCCGATGGATTCGTTCTGGGCGACGTCTTCGTCGCAGATGCGTCCGGCCTCCGCATAGGCGGCCGTCAGGCGATCCTCCGGTGAAACAGGTCGGAGTTTCGCAAGCATGCGCTCGATCGCCCAGCGTAGGTTGATGGCTGTGGGCCGCGTTTCCGCAAGCATGGAGGCGTTGCGTTCGAGAGACTCGTTGCTTGCGTCGACGCCGAGCGCAAGCGCAAGCCCGTAGGCGGCGACGGCGCCGATGAGCGGTGCGCCGCGTACCTGCATGGTGACGATGGCGTGGGCGACCGCGTCGACCGTCTCGAGTTTCAGAGTGACTATCGAAAAAGGTAGTTTGGTCTGATCGAAAATACGAACTGAACGTCCGTCTGTGCTGTCGACCCATACGCTTCGATAGGCTGCGCCGTTGATCTTCATGTGCTGGTGTCCTGTTGGAAACGGTTTATTGACGGACGATTTAGCGGATGGCGCGCGAAATCGCCAACGAAGTCTTTTCGATTTCGGGTTGCTTGACCGTTGTGACGCCGTGCGATGGTGTGGACTCGTCCAGGGTGTGGCGTAAATTATTATTCAGCAATGAATGCAACCCTGAAGGGCCGTCAGCGCATCGTTTGTCGAGGCGATATTTTTTCAAAATGTAAATTACTATATTTACAAAGAAGGAAATAAAAATTTTGTATTTTTTAATCAGAGAACGGCAACGTGAATTACGCCGTTAGCGACGAAAAAATTGAGTGCCAAAAGTCGAATATTGATATTGCAAATAAGAATGTAAATCTATATTGAGTGCCGATAGAGGGACGTGGTCTCTGTTTTCTTTCTGGGGCGCCGCTGCCGAATTGCTCTGGCGCGCCGGGCGATGATGGGGGTCGCGTTGGAAATGTATCGCATGGGCGGGTTGGTTTTAAACTTGCGGAACATCATGCGATTTGAAAGGTAACCGGAAGATGGCAAGAAAATCAGCTAAAGATACAGCCCAGGCAGCTTTGGCGCTGTCCAAGCTTGTTTCTGCAAATACCACGGCGAAAAAGGCTGCTCCTGCGGCCAAGACCCGCGCCAAGGTTGCGTCCAGCAAAACAAAGGTCGCCGAACCTGCCCCTGCGGCCAAAACGGCTCGTAAGCCTCGTGTAGTTGCGGAAGTTAAGGCGGTGCCCGCTCCGAAACGTCGCGTTGCAGCCAAGGCGGCGGTTGAAGCGTCTGCTCCCAAGAGGGGGCGTGCTGCTGCTCCTGCCGTTGAGGCGAAGGTGAAGGCAACTCGCGCTAAGCCTGTTGTGGCGGCGTCAAAGGTCAAGGCTAAGCCTGTCGCGAAAGCTCCGAAAGCTCCGGCTAAGGCGGTCTCGAAAGCAGTTGCGGCGAAGCCGTCGGCCCTTGATCGTCTGCGCGTTACGCAAGAGGCGCGTCGCCAGAAGCGTATTACGCGTCTGGCAGCCGAGAAGGCCGCTGCGGCAGAAACGCCGAAACGTGGGGCTCGTGCGAAATTTGCTCGCGCTAAATAAAAACGGATCAAGCAGAGGCTGATTTTCGTAGGCGTGTTTCGCTCGTGAGTTGGTCGATGTGATTCTGATTTTTAGATCCGAACCTGTAAAAGGGTTCGGATTTTTTTTACTTATCAAGCGGCTAGGGCCTGTTAGGTCTTGAAAGACGGAGCGCACTGCATAGCTCTTTGTCATGAGCATGATACAGTCTGTATTTTCCGATGATGCATGGTCGATCTGGGAACCTCTGATCGAGACGGTTCGTCCGAAAGGCAAAACCCCGCCTCGCGATCTGCGACGGACCATGTCAGCGATTTTCTGGCGCCATCAGAACGGCGCGAAATGGCGCTCCATTCCTGCTGAACTCGGCCCCTGGTGGACGGCAGCCCAACTCTTCATCCGCTGGGCAAAGCTCGGCGTCTGGCAGGCTCTGTTTGAACAGGCGAAGGGTCAGGATTCGGCTTTAGGTCTGGTCTTCCTCGACGGCACAAACAT
>NZ_AUBI01000009.1 GCF_000429165.1 Acetobacter nitrogenifigens DSM 23921 = NBRC 105050
CTGTTCAAACAGAGCCTGCCAGACGCCGAGCTTTGCCCAGCGGATGAAGAGTTGGGCTGCCGTCCACCAGGGGCCGAGTTCAGCAGGAATGGAGCGCCATTTCGCGCCGTTCTGATGGCGCCAGAAAATCGCTGACATGGTCCGTCGCAGATCGCGAGGCGGGGTTTTGCCTTTCGGACGAACCGTCTCGATCAGAGGTTCCCAGATCGACCATGCATCATCGGAAAATACAGACTGTATCATGCTCATGACAAAGAGCTATGCAGTGCGCTCCGTCTTTCAAGACCTAACAGGCCCTAGTTGCCTGCCAAGTGTAGCTGCGCCCTCTTGGGCTACTTCTTGCCAGATAGCCGAAAACGGATCATTCGAAACCACAGGTGCCTCCGCTTCAAAGATAGGGTTGGCAGCTTCGGTGAGGTAGTAAGTTTTTGTTTCATGTCGGAAGCACAGTATAATTTTGACCGCCGACCGCGCCTTCAGACAATCGCATTGCCTGCCTGAGAGTGACGCGCGTACTCACTAAATATACAAGCAGATCAATCAGCGTAAGCAGGCTATCCTGGACTTGATCAACGGTTACGTTCACCGCGTCATGCCCGCAATCCATATCGCCGCAGTCCTCATTTTCTATCTCAAAAGCAGAGTCCTGACCCTAAGCGCAAAGAACCTCTAGCGTCCGCTGCGCCGAATCTCTGGCCCCCCGATCCGTCCGACCGGTGCCGTCGCCATTCGTACGAACCGCGGTTTTATGGAAATGCCGCAACCTAATCCGGAGCCGCAGGGCTACTGAAAATGCTTCATTTCAGCGTTGGCATTCACTAACGCCCGGCGACGTCAGGCAGCTTTATCTGGCACCGCCATATTTGCAGCCCCAGACATCGCACAAGCCCCGCGCATGCGGGAACGTCACGCGAAGTTGCGTCACCCTCGACGCAACATATCGTCGAGCGGATCGAGGCGTCGCAACCTCGATCCGCCATCAGCCGAGCGCCGGAACTCGGCCGGCTTTCATGTCGCCAAAGCGACAGTCCGCTACTTGCCGAGCAACGCTTTCACGCCCGGCGCGAACGCGATCATCACGCCGGCAACCGGCGTATTGGCTGCGCCGAACGCCGCTGTGATGTCGGTCGAGAGCGCCAGCTGCGCGAGGTTGTTGTCGAGAACAGCGCGAGCCGCCGCATCAGAAACCCCCGCGTTCCCGTCGAGAGCGTTCAGGCCAAGCGTCGCGAGGCTCGCCACGTCGTGCGACACCGGGATGGCCTCGACAAGCCCTCGGCTGGTCGCGACCTTGGTGTAGGCGGCGTCATTGCCTTTCCACGCCTGCAACTGCGCACGCAGTTCCGGCGCGACCGAATGGTCGCCCGCAGCATAGCGAGCCGCCAGCGCGTTGAAACGGATCGACGCAATCGGGTCCGGAGAGGCGATCTCCGCGATTTCGTCCAGATGGTCGCCATGCGCGCCCGAATAGCGATTCAGACGATAATTGCGAATCGGCACGATGGCGCTGACCAAGGTCTGCACGGCGTCGGGATCTTCCGGCGCCAGACGGGCCATCATGCGGCGCGTGTTGACTTCGGATTGCAGGCCCAATGCGGTCAGCTCGGTATCGACCGTCGCAAGGCGCCGATACATGTCGTCGACATCGCGCACGGCGGCGGGCGACCAGAAGCGCTCGGCGATCGCAGCGCTGCGCGGCCAGAACCGCGCGTCCAGAGTCTCGTCGGTCACCAGTTCAGCCCAGAGCGGCGTCTCTCCACCCAGCACAAGTTTCTTTTGCGCGTCGTTCAGCGGTGGCGGAGCCGGGTCGTTCAGGAACGCGTTGATCAGGACAGGGTCGCCGCCCTTGGCGAGCATCTTGTTCGCCTGTTCACGCGTCACGCCGACCGAGGAGGGGTCATACGGATCGACCAGGTAATGCTGTCCTGCCGATTGCAGCAGATCGAGATAATACCCGACGGCGACAATGACCGGGTGCCCCTCCGCAGTAGCGGACGAGATGAACTTGGAGCTGCGCCAAGCCTCGACGACCACGTTCTTTGGGATCGGCGCCTCGCTGACCTCGTCCCAGCCGACCATGATCTTGCCTTGCGAAGCCAGTATCTTTTCGACGTCGGCGGTGAAGGCCGCCTGCAGCGCCTGCGGCGTGGCGAAGCCGTGCGCATGCATGTAGGCGACGATCTTCGGATTGGTTGTCCACTGCTTCGGGCTGACCTCGTCGCCACCAGCATGAAAGTACTGATCCGGGAAGATAGCGCCCATTTCCGCGTAAAGCTTTTTGATCAGCTCAAGCGTGCCCGGAATTGTAGGATCGAGAGCCGCATTGTTCTTGTTCTTAGGATTCGGGTCGACCGGATGCTGTGCGGCAAGGTCAGGACGCGCGAGCAGAATGGCCAAAGCATGGCCCGGCACATCGAATTCCGGCACGACGCGCACGCCGCGATCGGCGGCGTAGGCGACCAGATCACGCAGTTGCGCCTGTGTGTAGTATTCGCCGTGCGAACCTTTCGACGTCAGAGAAGGCAACACCTTGCTCTCGACGCGGAATCCGGTTCCGTCGCTGAGATGGAAATGCAGCACATTGAGCTTCACCAGCTCCATCGCGTCGATCTGGCGTTTCACCGTCTCTACGCTCATGAAATGCCGTGACGTGTCGATCATCATGCCACGCCACGGAAAACGAGGCGCGTCGGAGATGGTCGCGAAGGCCAGTTCCGGGCCGCTCGCACCGACACGGATCAACTGCGCCAGCGTTGCAAAACCGCGCAGGACGCCTGTGGGACCGTCGGCGTTCAACATGACGCCATTGGCTCCAACCGAGAGTGTGTAACCCTCTTTCGCCTGAACGGTCAGCACGTTCGGATCTTCGCCGACGTGCACGCGCACCGGAATGGCCGCACTGCTCGCCCCGGCGCGTGCGCCGCCAGCCAGAATTGCTGTCCTTGCGTTAAACCGCGCAGCAGCGCGGTCGAGCATCGGCGTGGGCGCACTGTCCCAGGTCACGGAAAAACCGCCGGACGCAGGCAGCGCGCCAGCGGGAAACTGCGCCGACGACGGAGCGGGCATCAGCGCCGGAAGTGCTGCGGATTGCGACGCGACGGATGCGCCCGGCGTCGCGGCGACCACAGGAGCGCCCGCCATGTCGAACGCCAGCAACGCCGCCGCAGCCATCAGACCAGCCCTGAATCCGGTCGAGAAACCTCTTTTCATACGCTTTATTCTCCGTTTCTTGCGGTAGACATAACGCAGGAGCGCATGGCGCGCACACGCCCGGCGTCCGTCTCTCCCGGACGCGCTCCGAAGCCGAACGCGAGGACGCGCCCGTCTTCCTGCTCCTGCGGGGCAGGCCCCCGGCAGGAGGCATGAACCTCCATGACGCCCGTGGCGGCTATCACCTCCGCGACGTTCTCTGACGTAAGGCCGCCACCAGCCATGACCGAAATGCGGTCGCCAGCCTGTTCGCACAGCATCCGCAATATTTCGGCGCCATCGCGGGCGGTCTTCGCGCAACCGGATGTCAGCACGCGCTCAAACCCCAGCCCGATAGCCTGCTCCAGCGCTTCGGCAGGATCCGGCGTCAGATCGAAAGCGCGATGAAGCGTGGCGCGCGACAACCCGACGGAGCGAGCATGTTGCAACAGGCTCTCCAGACAGGGGACGTCGAGCCGCCCGTCAGCAAGCGACGCGCCCAGCACGACGCCGACAGCCCCATCCTTCTGCGCGAAGGCGGCGGCGACCGCGTCGATATCGCGGCGCATCGTCGCTTCCTCATCAACAGAAAAGACGAAATCTCCGCCACGCGGCCTGATCATGACATAGACCGGCGTCGCGCCCTGCGCCGCCACGGCCAGCAAACCGGGAGACGGCGTCAGCCCCCCTAGCGACAGGGCCGCACATAATTCGATCCGGTCCGCCTCTCCCTCCCACGCGGCGCGCAGACCACCGATGGAATCGACGCAAACTTCAAGACCGGGAACGAGTTTCGCCGTCACCCCTGCACAGCCTCAAGCAACGCAGTCAGCTCCGGGTCGTGGCTCATCTGCCAGGCGATCACGTCGCGCTGCGTCAGGCCAGACGCTGCAGCTTCGTCAAGCACGACCAGGCAGCGTTCGTGCAATTGCAATGCCGATCCCGGCACGAAGGCGGAAACAGGCCCCTCCACGACGCGCGCCAGAATATCCGCCTTGGCCGCTCCCGTGACGACCATCAGCGTTTCGCGGGCGTCGAGAATGGTCCCGGTGCCCATAGTCAGCGCACGCGCGGGAACGCTATCCGGATCGCCGCCGAACATGCCTGCGTTCTGCTCCCGCGTGGCGCGGTCGAGCGTGACGGCGCGGGTGCGTGAGCGTAGGGCCGACAGCGGTTCGTTGAAGCCGATGTGACCGTTTTCCCCGAGCCCAAGCAATTGCAGGTCGATGCCGCCGCTGGAGACGATCGCAGCTTCGTAAGCCAAAGCCTCTACGTCCGGACTGGCGGCAGCGCCGTCAGGGACGTGCGCGTGTTCAGAGCGAATATTCACCCGATCGAACAGATGCGCGCGCATATAATGGCGATAAGACTGTTCGTGTGAGCCCGGCAGGCCGACATATTCGTCAAGGTTGAACGTGGTGACTTCGGAAAAATCGAGACCAAGCTCGACATGCTCCCGGACGAGCAGTTGATAGATCGCCTCCATCGTGCGTCCCGTGGCAAGCCCCAGAACGGAGGACGGCTTGCGGCGGATCTGACGGGCGATGACCCGCGCCGCCACCGCGCGGGCGGCGGCCGCGTCCGGGCAGATGACCAGTTTCATGCTTATCAACCTTCCGTAAGCTTCAGGCCTGCCGGGGATGACGTCTCGGCCGTGCGCGCCATGAAGGCGAGCATCCAGACAGCGATGACGACATAGCACGGTATGGCCAGCGCCATGAACGCCTCGGCAACACCGATGCGGGGCGCGAGATGGACAAAAATCTGCGGTATGACGGCGCCGCCGGAATACGCCATGACGAGGAACGCAGTCGCCGTTCCGGGGTCGGCTCCGGCCTCCGCCAGCACGACAGGGAACAAGGCTGGCAGAATCATCGCGTTTGCGAAACCAAGCAACGCCACACATAGAACCGGCGCCATCCCGGAGCCGGACGTCGCGGCGGCGACCAGCGCCAGCAAGCAGAACGCGATGCCGAGCACACAGCAGAACACTGTATAACGCCGCTGCGTGACGAACCGCGGTACGACGACCATGCCGACGAGGTAGCCCGCCATCATGGCCGCAAGCGTAAGCGCCGTCAGATATTTGGTGACGTCGAGCGACAGTCCGAACGAGCGCCCGTAAAGCCCGATCGCATCACCGGCCAGAACCTCGACGCCGACATAAAGGAACATCGACAACACCCCGGTGACGAGCCAAAGCGGGTGCGCGCGAGAGCCTGAGGTTGTCGGCGTTGCGGCGTCGAGGGAAATTTCAGGAAGAGAGGACCGCGCGACAAGTATGGCGAGCAGAACCAGCACACCGGCCATCGCCGCATACGGCGCATGCACCGCGTGCGCGAAATTGGCCAGAATCGTGTCGCGTTCTGGTCCTGCAGGAATGCTGCGAAGGCTGGCGGCGACTTCGCTCACATGGGGCATGACCAGAACGGCAAACAGCATCGGAGCCAGAATGCCCGCAAATTTGTTAGCCGTACCCATGATGGCGATGCGTTGCGCCGCACGGTCATGATCGCCAAGCAGGCTGACATAAGGATTGACCGTGATCTGCAACAGGGAGAGCCCGGCGCCGATGACCGTCAGTCCCCCGAGCGCCCCGGCGTAGAAACGCGCCGTGACGCACTCGCCGAAAAGCGCCGTTCCCGCCGCCATGACGAAGAGAGCGACGATCAGCCCCTTACGAAGCCCGATCTTTCGGGAAAGCATCGTCGCGGGAAGCGGGAAGAAAAAATACGCCAGATAAAAACACATCGGCACGAGAAAAGCCGTGACGTCGTCAAGGCTGAACGCCACCTGCACAAAGGTGATAAGCGGGCCGTTCAACCAGGTCACGAAGCCGATGCTGAAGAACAGCGCCGCCATGATGAGCACCGGCCGCCAGCCATAGGAGCCAGCCGGGCTCTCGATCATTTTCCGCAACGCCTTACTCCCTGTTTTCAGGAGGCGCTGCGCAGAGGCGCCCCGTCCCGTTCGGTCGTCCGTTCTAGAACATCATGCGATCGGACGAAAACCGTCAGCGATGACAACACTCCCGGCTGCATACGGCAGGCCACGGCCTACCGGGATCCGGCGTCAACGCGTAAAATTGGCGCGACGGCTGCGGGACATGCAGCCGTCGCGTAACATCAGAACCCTGCCGACAAAGACACAAAGGCCGCAAAGTTACCGGCGACCATATAGGTCGGCGAGCTGCCCGCGTAAGTCGCGCCGGTCGAGGTCACGCGCGAATTGGCGCTGGCCGTATAGCTTGCGGCGCCGGACAGATATTTGTTGTCGCCGATATTCATCAGGTTCAACTGAATCTGCGGATGGCGAACGCGTCCGTAGGATTTGAAGCGATAGCCGAGCGTGACGTCGGACGTCAGGTACGCTGGCATCTTCTGGTCGTTCATGAACGTCGTGTACTGGGTGTCCACGTAACGCAGCTGGAAGTTTCCGAAATAGGTGCCGTCGTCATAGCTCAGGCCAATGGCGCCCGTGAATTTCGGCGAGCCAACCGCAGTTTTTCCAGCTGTCGGCAGCAGGCCCGAGCCCGTGTTGTAGTTGTTGTCAAAGGTCGCGTGCAGATACTGCCCCGAGAAATAGGGAGCGAAGTGATGCCAACGCTTGAAGCCCAGTTCCGCCTGAACGCCGCGTGCGGTCTCTCCGCCGACGTTGATCGGGCTGGAGATCAGCATATTGGTGTTCGGGATGTAGCCGCTCGACGTCACCTGATGGTTCGTCATGTTGTAATTGAAGAACGACGCCTGGAAATTATAGAACGATCCCTGATGGCGATACCCGATTTCCTCACCGATTGAGTATTCCGGTTTCAGGCTCGACGGCTGCTCAACGGCGTGCGAGCTGTTCGGGTCGAAAATCTGAGAGTAAGCCTCGACCGATTCTGGCGCACGGAAAGAAGTCGTGCCGTTGATATAGACCTGATCATGCGGCGTGATCTGATAGCTGGCGGCGAACTGCGGCAGCGGTTCGAAGTAATTGCCTTGCAACTTGTAAGGGTCAGCGCCGGGGATCAGGTTCGTGCCCTGACGTGACACCATCGCGACACGGAAACCGGCGCTGAGGGTCAACTTGTCATGAAACAGCTTCTGGGTGTCCGCAATGAACAGCGTGTTGACCTGCTGGACGAAGTTCAGGTCATAGCCGGAAAGAATCTTCCCGTTGACGGTGATGACGTCGCCCGACCAACCCTGCCCGTTTGCATAGACCGGCCGGAAATCCGAAAGCTCTTCATGCGTCGTGTAAGCGTACCACCAACCGAAGGAGAAGGTGTTCGACTTCGTGATCGCCCAGTCAGCCGAGACGTTGATGCCACCCGTTTTCTGATTCCACGGATCGCGGCTGGAGGTCAGGATGTTGCCATTGACATTGGTGCCAGCGGTGATGGTGCCATACTGCTGCGTTCCGTAATAACCGCCCGAAGCCGGGATATTTTCACCGCCGAGCGACGGACCGAACTGATGCACGTAATACGGCGTCACCTGCAGCTTCAGCTTATCGGCCAGCGTGAAGTGCATTGGCAGCACGATCAGCTGACTGTTCAGGTTGCTGCGGTTCAGCTTGTAGTACGTGCTCTCGCCGGGCGTGAACTGGGACGCGTAGTTGAAGCCAAGACCATACTCTTTCCACTGAGCCTTGGTCGGCTCGCGCCAGGACGTAGCCTCCTGCCGGTTGTAGGAGAATACGGCGGCGATGCTGTTGCCCTGCCCCCACTCTTTTACGAATTTCGAATCAAGGTGATAGCGAAACAAACCGCCGGGGCCGCGGAAGTTGTTATAGCCGGAATGCGAGAACGACACGAAGCCACGAATACCTGTGTTTCCGATATCCCCTGTTTCCAGACGGAGAAATTCCTTGTTGGCGCTGTGCGTTCCTCCACCCGCCTCGATAAAGCCTCCGGCTTTATGCGACGGATTCATCTCGGTCGCGGTGATCTGTCCGCCAACAGCGTTATAGAACGGAGCGTTCAGATCCGGCTGCCCCTGCGACACCGTGACAGAGCCGAGGTTTTCCGTATCCACCAACATGGTAGTGTACGGCGCGTAGTTAATCGGATCCGCCAGCGGAGCTCCCTCGAACAGGTAGCCGATCTGGGTCTCGTTCATTCCGCGCATGGTGATGTGATCGCCGGTCATACCCAGCGGATCTTGCGAAGACATTGTGGCGCCCGGAAGATCGGCGATCAGGGACGCAATATTGGACGTCGGCGACTGTTTGGCGATGAAATCGCGCGTGACGCCGCTCTGCGAGCGGGGCGCCGTCTGGACCGGCATCAATCCGCCGCCCGGAGTACGGTTTGTGATACCCGTCGCCGCAGGAAGACCACCCTTTACTGAAATTTCCTCTGGCGCCTGCGTGAACTGCCCCAGAACCGACGCGGACAGACCGCTTGCGGACGGCGCATCCGCCGCCGCAGCGGATGCGTGACGAACATTGCCCTTGCCAACCGTCTTAACTTTTGGAGCCGTCTGCGCATGAGCGCCTACGCTAAAAAGTCCGATAAGAACCGTGCAGGACACTGAAATCTGTCGTAGGGACACTCGCATCGCGCTCTATTCCTCAATTCGAACGGCGCCTCCGTTCGTTGCCAACCTGAAATTAGAATGATCAGGCGCGCTTTTGTCCGCAATATCTACAAAAGCCTCATATATTAATTTATCATATAAACAAATTATTTCCGTTTCGTACCCAGCTCATTGTTGTGAAAATGTCACATTTCTGTCGCACAATGAGGGCGCAGACGACAATCAGCCTGCGCTGAGAACCGAGACGCGCACGCCTTACAATTCATCCGAGCCAGAAATGAAGTAGCGTGCGGCGAGACTCGCCGCCCCGCTGGCGAAGTTTTCCGGCGCAAAGTCGCGGAACGTGACCATCGTCCCCGGTCCCTCACGATGGAGAATATGGGAATCCGCTTCCTTGCGCAGCGCATGCGCGAAAACACTGTCGTGCAGCGCCGGGTCCAGCATCACCACGACGTGGCTGGGGTCCAGCATCTGAATCAGTTGCGCCGTGGCCAGACCCAACGCCGACCCTGCCCGGTGCAGCAACGCCAACGCATCCGGTTGCCCTTTCGCCGCCAGAGCAGCCAGCGGACCGATTTCCTCAGGCAACCCCGCTCGACGCGCGGCATTGGTGATCGCCAAAAGAGACGCGACAGTTTCAAGACACCCCTTGTTGCCGCAGCGACATGGCGCGGCCCCGAACCCTTCGATGGCTATGGGAGCATGCGATATTTCGCCCGCGCCGCCCGCGTTGCCGCGTAGCAGACGCCTGTTGACGATGTGCGCGCAACCGATGCCGTAGCTGACGAAGACCATGCTGAAATCAGGACTTCCACGCAGCGGGCCGAATAATTGTTCGCCCAGAATCAAAGCGTTGGCGTCATTTTCCACCCAAGTCGGCAGCCCCGTGCGCTCTGTCAGCGCCGCGCCGATATCGACATTGCGCCAGCCAAGCGCTGTCGAGGCGACGCAGGTATGACGATCATGCGAAACGAAGCCGGGGAGCGCCACGCCTACGCCTGACAGCCGCTCGGTCGATGCGCCGCCCGCAGCACGCAATTGATCGATTGCGGCAACCAGACTTTCGACGCACAGGTCTGGATCCTCCGCGCGCGGCACCTCCACGCGCGCCAGCACAGAGCCGTGCAGATCAGTCAGCACCAGCACGGCCGGATCCTGCTGCAGGGACACGCCTATGAAGCTCGCCGCGTCGGCGCGTACCGCCAGCGAAACAGACGGTCGCCCGACTCCAAACACAAGCTCCTGTTCACACAGGATATTTTGGTTCAACAAATCCCGCACGAGTCCCGAGATACTCGCCTTACTGACACCCAGTGTGCGAGCGAGGTCTGTGCGACTGCACGGTCCGCCGCGGCTGAGAGTCGTTAGTATCTGGTAATGGCCGGGCGAAAGCATAGCGGCTCCAGTAGCAGCGTCCGTCCACAGAACGGCGGGAAAATGACGCCTACCATTTTTTTATGAAATGAACCATTTGCGGCGCAATCATTGTATCTTATTTACAAAAAACCGGACGTTCGATAACCGAATTCATTCGACGGAGCCTTCCACGCAGATCGACGAGCGTGAGACAGAGATGCGGAAATTTTTATGATTCTATGCGCGGATATCGGCGGCTCCTTTATTGATTTCGCAGTCGTCAGCCCGGACGGCCGCGTCGCCCACCGTCAGGCCGAACCGACTCCGATCCACGATATACGGGCATTTGCCGACATCCTGACAAAACTTTGCGCGCCATGGCCTGACATAGCCCTGCACATCGCCATCGCCGGAGTCGAAAACCCGGAAACTGGCGTCGTCCACGCCGCAAATATTCCATGCCTGGCGAACGCGCCGCTAACGTCGCTTTTGCAGGAACGTACGCAGCGACAAGTTCTGATCGCCAACGACGCAGATTGCTTCGCGTTGGCAGAGGCGCGTTTTGGCGTCGCTCGCGGCCATAGAAATGTGTTCGGCGTCATTCTTGGAACAGGCGTCGGCGGCGGCCTCGTGATCGATGGGCGTCTCGTGCGCGGCCTTGGCGGTGTGACGGGGGAATGGGGACATGGGCCATTCATCATCCCGCCTCCGGCAACGCCGCCCGGGCTCGACCTGTCCCGCGTCATTCCCTCGTTTCGATGCGGGTGCGGACAGACCGGGTGCCTCGACACCATTGCCGGAGCACGGGCGCTGGAGCGCTTGCATCTGTGGGCTGGCGGTTCGGCGGCGACCAGCAGGGAGATACTGACGCGGTGGGAGGGCGGTGAGCCTGAGGCCAGGCGGACTATGGACATCTATCTCGCCTACCTTGGATCCGCGCTGGCGCTGGTCGTGAATACGACAGGCGCTACGATCATTCCTGTGGGAGGCGGACTTGGCGGCTCCGCGGCCCTGATCGCTGCGATCGATCGCGGCGTACGGCAGAAAATTCTGGTGCAGTGTGATGCGCCGCTGGTCGTGCAAGCAGTTTTGGGCAAAGACGCCGGCTTGCTCGGCGCTGCATGCCTTGAATGTGAGAGTGAGCGGCGCTAACGCCGCATCGTGACGTAAGACCCGCGCCCGAAACGCGCGAACAGTTATCCAATCATTCGCGAAATGAGTGCGTATGTTCAGGGATTATTTTACCCTGCGATGAACGGCGCCTCAAGGCGCTTGTCGCCCGCACATTTTCCGTCTTCGCAGTCTTACGTATCGCAGGCGTGGTATTTGAGAAGTCGGAGAACCTTTGCATCGCTTGCACACGGCGCCTTCCGCCGGACGGAAAACGCCGGGACTTGCAAAATTGTGCGGCGGACTGACGGCCGTGCACGGTTTCGCACGGCGACATCTTTAGATTGGCGCGCTCAGGAACCCCCCCCCCGCACGTCTCGGCCCGCGAACAAGCCGTATTTTTGCTCTGGCGAAATTTTACCCGGTCCGTCGAGGTCGGGCGATCGCCTTACCGGCAGACGCGTCGCGTGCCGTCCGATGCGATGTAGGTCAGCGTCGCCGGGTCAAAGCAGGCGTTTTGCACGCAGCTGTCGCCACTCGACAGAGGTTGGGGATAAATCGATGCGCCAGTCGCGTTCGCTTCCTGCGCCGCAGCGCCGCATAGCGGCGTATTGTTTGGCGCAGAAGGATCGTTGACCAGCTTCGTCCCTTCCGGCGGCGGAATCTCCGCCACTGTGCCCGGGGGGAAGTCCTGCGGTGGTATGCGCTTTGGCGCCTCCGCAGGCGGCTGAGCGTCAGCGGAAGGCTGAGAGGCGGACTCGGTGTCCGCGCAACCAGACAGACCTGCAAGACAAAGAGCCAGAACCGGCAGCAGCGCCGAACGCCGCAGACCAGAGCCGAAACGCAGGGAGAAACGCGAAAACGTTGGAGAATTGAACCTGTGCATCGCGTCGATAATCCTCACCTTGCGTCCCGAAGGGTGAATCAACCCGATCAGGCGTTGCCGGCTGTCTGCGGGAACTCGGCGCGACGCGCCTGCCACAGGGCGACGAAGTCGATCGGCTGCAGCACAACCGGCGGGAATCCGCCATCACGCGTCACATCGCCCATGATGTTACGGGCATAGGGGAAAATCAGACGCGGCACTTCGACGAGCAGCATCGGCTCGACCAGTTCCGGCGGCGCGTTGGTAAGCGTAACGACAGCGGCGTAGGTCAGCTCAGCGATGAACACCTTGCGGCCGGCGGGACCACCTTCGGTCTCCGGAGCTTCGCTCGCTTCCGACTTGATGGTCAGAGCGACTTCGAACACCTGTTGGTCGTTTTGCAGGCGGTTCGCCTGAACGTCGATGTTCACAGAGATCTGCGGCGCGGCGCGCAGGGAGGCGAAAATCTCGGCTCCGGCCGGAACCTCGAACGACAGGTCCTTGGTGTACTGCAGGTTGATCGCCAGCGGCAGAGCAGGCGGCGCTCCCTCGGCGATGGTCTGGTTCGTGTCGGACATGTGGTCGATTCCTTCGTCTCGTGCCGTGGTAGGGCTCCCGCGGCGGTAGCATGGCGTGCGCGCTTCGCCAACCGTCTCGCGGCCGGAAGATTATTGAAGCTTCAGCCCGGCGCGATCAGTGTGTCAAAGGCGCCGTCGGGTCGAGGCGACGCCAACTCCCGTTCTCCATGCTCACGCGAGCAAAGGCGACGAGAAAACCCCAGTGGGAAACGACCAGCGTGTGCGGCCACTCCGGGTCCGCCGCCATCTCCGCGCGGAAGAGGGCGGCGCGTTCCTCCACTTCTTCAGGTGTTTCAACGCCTTCAGTCCACCACTGCTCCTCCAGCCCGGAGAAATCGAGTCCTGGCCATTGCAGCGCCAGTTGAGCAGGCGGAGAGCCGATATCGCACGAAAACGCCGCGCGCTCCCGGATGAGCGGGCGCACTTGAGGCGTCAGGGAGAGCGCTCGCGCAACCGGCGCGGCAGTTTGCAGGGCGCGCGTGAACGGAGAGACGAGAATCCGGCGGATCTTCTGCCCGGCCAGCGCCGTCACGAGCGCGTCCGCCTGCGCCAGACCATGCGTGGACAACGGAGGGTCGGAGATGCCCGGATCGCGCCGCGTGGCGGTGAACAGGCGATTGAACTCGCTTTCGCAATGTCTGAGAACGATCATGCTTTTGAGATAAGGCCTCAGGCCGCCGCTCGGCAATGTTTTTGAGACCCTGCCTCCTATCGCTCTTCGCAGCGTGAAACGGGCAGGCCCGGCGGCGCGGCTGGCGCTATAGACCGTCGGTCATTGCGCCAGCCTGCGCCGCTGCCTATTCTATCGTATCTGGACCAGACGTTCGGGGCGCGTCAGAGCGTGACGCCTTGGGCATGAACTACGGATGACGCCGCACATGGACTTCTCCCTCGGCCACTTTCCGGTCGATCTCGTTCTCTTCGCCCTGATCGCGGCGTTTCTCGCCCTTCGCTTGCGTAGCGTTCTGGGCAAGAAGGCGGGGCTTCAGGCTGCGCCCGTGGCGCCGCCGATGGCGCGCGAACCCGTTGGCCCCATTATCGAAGGACGACCGGAGCAAAGTTCGACGACGAAATTCGACATTCCGGCGTCCGGCACACGCCTCGGGCAGGTCCTCACAGCCGTGACGGAGAAGGATCGCGGCTTTACCCCGCAGCAGTTCCTGACCGGTGTGGAAGGCGCGTTTCGTCAGGTCGTCACAGCGTTTGCGGCCGGAGATCGCGCCGTGCTGCAGGAGCGGTTGACGCCGGAAGCCTTCACTGCGTTTGACGCCGCGATCACTGCGCGCGAAGCAGCCGGACAAACTCAGCGTAGCGAGATTCGCGGCATCAACTCGATCGCGATCGAAGATGTCAGGATGGCGGACATCGCTGCCGGCACTGCGGTCTCGATCGACGCACGTGTGGTGTCGGACCAGATCAGCCTGACCGTCGATTCTAACGGGCAGCCTGTGCACGGCACGGAATCTGTGACCGAATTCTCCGATCTCTGGACATTCGAGCGCCTTCTCAACGCTGGCTCCAGCTGGCGCCTGTCTGCCGCGCGGAGCGCCTGACGCTGCACAGGCTCGCCCGGAGCGCTAAAGCCATATGCCTGTGAAGCCTTCGAAGCCGACCCCCAGACGGTCGGAAGCGGGTGAGCACGCCACAAAAGCGTCGCCTCTATCGCCTAAAGCGCCTTCCTCCGTCGCCCCGGCGACGAAGCCTGCCCGCCTTCGCCGTTTTCATGTCGCCGGGCAGGAAATCGTGCTTGGCGACTGCCTTCAAGCGCTTCAACGCATGAAGGCGGGCGAAATCGACGTTGTGGTCACTTCGCCACCCTATAATATCGGCCTGGGCTACGCGAAGTACCGCGATCGGCGTCGGGAGGACGAGTACCTCGACTGGATGATTGAGGTCGCGACTGAAATTCGCCGCGTGCTCCGGCCCGACGGCTCGTTTTTCCTCAACATCGCAGGCACGTCCGCAGAGCCCTGGCTGCCGTTCGAACTTGCAGTGCGCCTGCGCTCCCTGTTCGCGCTGCAGAACCATATCTCGTGGGTGAAATCGATCGCGATTCCGGGCGATTCCGTGGGGCATTTCAAGCCGGTCAACAGCGCCCGCTACGTCAACCGGAACCATGAGCACCTGTTCCATCTCACGCTGAAGGGCGACGTACTGCTGGATCGGCTGGCAGCAGGCGTGCCGTTCAAGGATAAAAGCAACATCGCACGGCGCGGCCACGCGCAGGACCGCCGCTGTCGCGGCGACACTTGGTTCGTGCCGTATGAAACGGTTCAGGATCGGTTACAGAAATTCAATCACCCCGGCACGTTCCCGGTGCAATTGCCCGAGCTTTGTATCCGCTTGCATGGCAAACCGAACGCCCGTGTTCTTGACCCGTTTATGGGGACCGGGACGACCCTTCTGGCCGCCGCGCGACTGGGCGCGCGCGGGATCGGGCTTGAAATTGATCCGTCCTATGTCGCCGTCGCGCGCCAACGGTTGAGCGAGGGGCCAACAGGCGACGATGCCTGATCGACATAGTCGATTGTTTTCATCAAAATTATTATTTTGACAGATTAACTCACACCCCTCACATCGATGCACGGAATGCATGGCATCGACATGGGGGCGCAGGTGAAACGCATTGTTCTGGGAATCGCAGGGGCTGGTCTGCTCGCCTACGGCGCTACGGTTGCTTATCTGACGCATTATGATCGCGCTGGCGCACCTACGCTTCCGGCAGAATCCCCAACGCGGCATAACCCCGTCGCTCTGGCCGCATTCAACGCGCTGGATGAAGCGCGTTGTGATTACTGCCATACGCAGGGCGCCGCCCTCCCCTTTTATGCAAGCCTACCGGGCGCTCATCAACTGATGCAGCACGACCTGCGTGAAGGCCTGCGTCATTTCCGAATGGAGCCGGTGATCGAGGCGTTTCGTAAAGGCGACGCGCCGAGCGAAGAACAGTTGTCGCGCATCGAAGAAGTCATCCAGCAGAACCGGATGCCTCCGGCGCAGTATTTGCTGATGCACTGGCACGCGCATCTGTCCGGCGATCAGCGTAACGCCATTCTGGATTGGGTGAAGGCGGAGCGACGCGCGCACTACCAGACGGCCGGGGTCGCTCCCGCTTTCGCCGCCGAACCGGTGCAGCCCATCCCCGAGAGCCTGCCAGTCGATAAGGACAAGGTCGTTCTCGGAGAAAAACTGTTTTTCGACAAACGCCTTTCCGGCGACGGCACGCTGAACTGCGCGAGTTGCCATGGGCTCGACAAAGGCGGCGTCGACAATCTGGTGACGGCGACCGGCATCAAGGGCCAGAAAGGCCCCATCAATGCGCCGACCGTCTACAACTCGGCCTACAACATCGTCCAGTTCTGGAACGGGCGGGCAAAGACTCTGGCCGATCAGGCGGCGGGTCCAGTCATGAACCCGCTGGAGATGGGGTCACACGACTGGTCGGAAGTCGCGGGAAAACTGTCGTCCGATCCATATTATACCGATGCGTTCGCCCGCCTTTATCCCGACCAGCCTATCGGCAAGGACACGATCACCGACGCGATCGCGGAATACGAAAAAACGCTGATAACGCCGGATAGCCGCTTCGACCTGTATCTGAAGGGCGACGCCTCGGCACTGAACGCGCAGGAAAAGCACGGTTACGAACTCTTCAAGAGCGTTGGCTGTTCCGGCTGTCATAACGGCCCCGCCATGGGCGGCGGCGCAATGGAAGTCATGGGCCTGGAAGGCGATTACTTCCATGAACGCGGAGGCGCGCTGACCGACGCCGACAGCGGACGCATCGCAGTGACGCAGGACGAACTCGATCGCCAGCGGTTTCTTGTGCCTACGTTGCGTAATGTCGCGCTAACAGGCCCGTGGTTCCACGACGGAAGCGCTAAGACGCTGGAGCAGGCCGTGCGTGAAATGGCGCGCTATCAGACCCCGCGGCGCGATCTGTCAGACGGCGATATCGAGGATATCACCGCCTTTTTGAAAACGCTTACCGGACGTTACAACGGCAAGCCGCTGGATGCGACGTCCGGCGCCGCACAATAACGACAGTCCGGTCGGCCGACGGCTTTCACCGTCGCGCCGCCCGGGTTTTTGAGACGCAGTGCTCCGACGTCTTCGCACCGGGCTTTACGTCGGTAATTTCAAGAAGATTGTTTGACGTTCTGCCCTATGGCGGCGGACCGGGACTACGGCCCGCAGCGCCGGGCTCAGGCGTGACAGCAGGGCTGCACAAAGTCGGACTTCTGATATTCGTCCATCCCGCAAATACTGTTGGTTCACGCTAGGCTTGTGAAGGCCTCAGGAGTACAAGCGACAGCTGGCGCGTTCAGGAAAGACGCTCCGCTGCCGCCATGCACGCTACCGCAGCCCTCCAGCACAAACCCTCGGGCACACATACATCTCGACATGCGCCCCGTGTGAACGGCGCATTTTACAATCGGCTCCGATGCTCCGCCGGCAATCGGTGACGCCCCGCCGTGTAACCACCGGCCGCCGCATTAGTGGCGAACGGAGTGTCGTCCAACTCAAACGTCCGTGCCTGCGCTGGGGTCAAGAAGCGTTGCGGACACCACCGCACTTGAATCGAGCACGAAAAAAGCGCCTCGCCCTGCCCCTCCCAGAATTTCCAGATGCCAGTGTCGACACTCTCAATCTATTTGCGGGGCCATAAGCCGTCCATCAACCATATCCTGAAGAAACGCAGCGTGCTGGATCGTCAAGTGCGTCGTACGTTTGGAGCGGCGTTTCCACTCCGACAGCAGACGCCAGACAGCACGACATGCACGCCAAACAAACCCCCACGAGCGCGTCCCGCAAAGATTCAAGAAATCGATGCATCTTTTTCGAAACAAAATATCGGCGCTTCTTAGGAAAATTCTAAGCAAGCCCTATCAATTCAATTGTTTCGATCTCGTTGGAATTTCACTAGCAAGGATTACGCGCCTCTGACAGAGGCTTCATATGTCCGTTCAGGAGAGACCTCCGGCATGTCGGCAGGAAATGCAGTGGAAGCCGTCGATACCCTCATTATCGGCGGAGGGCAGGCAGGTATCGCGATGAGCGAACATCTCGGCAAGCGCAACATTCCATATCTTGTTGTCGAACGTGGAAAAATCGCCCAACGCTGGCGCGCGGAGCGTTGGGATTCCCTCGTCGCAAACGGACCGGCGTGGCATGACCGCTTCCCAGGCCGCAAATTCGAGCAACTCGATCCCGACAGCTTCGCCTCGAAATCCGATATCGTCTCGTATTTCGAGGGATATGTAGACCAGATCGGCGCGCCCATTCGTTGCGGCGTCGAAGTCACGGCGCTGCGCAGCGCCCCGGAAGGAGAAGGCTTCGAAGCAGAGACGGCTGACGGGACGATCCGGTGCCGCAACGTGGTCGTGGCTACCGGCCCGTTTCAGAAACCGACCTTTCCCGCGATCCTGCCGCCGGACAGCAGAGTCGATCAGATTCATTCCAACGCCTATCGCAACCCGAGCGCCTTGCGCGACGGCGGCGTGCTCGTGGTCGGCGCCGGATCGTCCGGCGCGCAGATCGCCGAGGAACTGCGTCGCGCAGGACGCGACGTATGGCTGTCCGTTGGCCCCCATGACCGGCCGCCCCGCCGTTACCGAGGACGCGATTTCGTCTGGTGGCTCGGCGTTCTGGGAATGTGGGACATGAAAGTTCCCGGCCCCGGCACCGAACATGTGACGATTGCGGTCAGCGGCGCGCGCGGCGGACATACGGTCGATTTTCGTGATATCGCGGCGACGGGCATCACCCTTGTCGGTCGCACCGAAGCCTATGAGAACGGCGCATTGCGTTTTGCCGCCGATCTCGAACGCAACGTGGCCGCCGGCGACGCCAACTATCTTGCGATGCTCGACGCGGCGGACGCTTATGTTCGCGAGCATGGCCTTGATCTGCCCGAAGAACCCGCGGCACGCGAACTTGGCGCGTTGCCAGACAGCGTGACGAATCCGTTGACGACACTGGATCTGGCGAAAGCCGGGATCAGCACGATTATCTGGGCGACCGGCTACCGGTTGGATTTCGGATGGATAGATCTGGACGTTTTCGACGAACACGGCCAACCGCACCATGATTGCGGCGTTTCAGAGACGCCCGGCCTCTACTTCCTCGGCCTCGCGTGGCTGTCGCGGCGCGCATCGCCCTTCATCTGGGGCGTGTGGCACGACGCGGATTATCTCGCCGGCCACATCGCCGAGCGCGAGGCGTCTCCACTCGCATGACACTGCCTTACGCTGCTGACGACCGGTCTTGCGTCAGCGGCGGTCGCAGGCGAGGGGCCGCTGCCTCCTGGCGCGTATTACATCATTGGACGCCAGACCGGCGGCCGGATTGATCGACTTGAATAAATTGAACTGTAGGCGCGGCGATCACACGCCCCAGCCACACAGCGTCAATAAAGTACGCCCAACGGTGGCTCGGCGTGATCGGGCCAGACGAAGAATCCAGCTTTATGACGGAAATCGTTGGCGTCACCGCGATCTTTCTGACGGCTCCGGTCGCAATCGCAGTCTCCCGCAGCATCCGTCACCGAGCCCGATCTCAGATCGACTCAAACGAAGGCGCTGCGGTCTCCGGATCGATCGCGGTCAGGAACTGCGACACCAGATCGTCGCCCAAGGCGGGGGCGCCGCACATCATTGCGATCGACAGTCCAAGCAGGGACGAAGCAGGCGTGTGACGCGCAGGCTGCTCAGTCGCGGCGATTTCCGGCGGGGGGACGCGCAGGTCCATGACCAGCGTCGGACAGCAGAACAACGCGCAGCGCAATGTCTCTCGCCACTCAGATGGAAGCGCGCCACGGGCGCGCAGATCCGCCAACAACGGACGCCACAACAGACGCGCCTTGCCGCGCAGGAACGCGCGACGCAACGGCGTAAGAGACCAGTTGGTCGTCACATGCGCGACGCCTCCCTTCAGCCGAAGCGCAGGAGCCTCGGCAAGGTCGGCCGGATGATAAAGCCAGTCAGCATGAGCAAGGATATTGTGAAACGTCGCTTTCACCTCGGCGAGCAGAGCCGGGATATTGCGTCCTGCAAACGCGGGATCGAAAAAGGTGAGTGAAGAGGGCGTCGCGTTTTTCGCAGCCGTAAACCAGACATTGGCGTTATGTGCGTCGCCATGCGCTATCACGCCGCCATACTGCGCGAGAGACGCAGGCGATAGCAGGGCGAGACTGCGCTCGAGAATACCGCCAAGCGTGCCTTCGTAACGCGTGCCATCGATCACCCAGTGGAGCGCTTTTACCTGCGCCCCTGTCAGCGTCGCGCCTGACAATGCGAAGAGTCGCTCGTCAGCGAAGAACGCAGCCGCGCGGCCACCCAGCGAAACATGGCCATCCGCGTCCGCCGGAGCTGCGAGCCGGTGGTAGAATAGTTGATGGATCGGCTCGGCGGCGCTCTCCGCCGCATCAATCGGATGCCAGGTCTCGCGATATATCCTGACGCTGAGACGATCGAGCTCATCCTGCGCAGAGATCAGAGAATCATGATCGCCGCCCGCGAGTGAACGCCCCAGATCCACAGCGCGGGCTGCGTCTGCCAGACGCGGCGTGGTGCGCCGGTCGTAAAGCAGGATCTGCCGCCCTATCCGCCGACATACATAGGCTGGCATGTCCACGGAATATCCCGCGTCCTGCAGGATCTCGCCACGATAGAATTCCTCAAGAACCGATTCCTCGCCTTCCTCATGGTGAAACTTGAAGAAAAACACAGCGCCGTCGTCGCGCGTCACGAAGCCATTTACCGAGTTGAGGCTGTAGCCATCTGTGCCGAACGAAATATCATAGGGCTCAAAGCCGAACTCTTCCCTGATCAGTTGCGCAAGCGCCTGGCTCGCCTCATCAAGTCGACCTTCACGCCTTGCGCGTAGTATTCCGGCCGCCCCCACTTCGTGCGGCGCGAAGACGTTCATCGCGGCGCAACCTTCGGCATTGGACGGGCGGAAGAGACCGCGCGTGCATGGCCGTCAAAACCCTCGAACCGCGCGAAGCGTTCCGCGTGGTGCGCGGCTTCGCGGTAAGCCTCGTCAGACACCCGGGCGAACGACATCCGTTTCATGAAATCATGAACGGATAACGGCGAGTGTGTTCGCGCAGCACGAT
This sequence comes from Acetobacter nitrogenifigens DSM 23921 = NBRC 105050, assembly GCF_000429165.1. Classification (GTDB taxonomy): domain Bacteria; phylum Pseudomonadota; class Alphaproteobacteria; order Acetobacterales; family Acetobacteraceae; genus Acetobacter; species Acetobacter nitrogenifigens. The sequence continues at coordinate 20,740 of NZ_AUBI01000009.1, forward strand.
TGGTCGGCAAAACCGCGTTCGGGCCAAGCACATAATTACCCAGCGTCACCGGCGTAGCATGCCCGAGAAGAACCTCTCCCGCGTTACGGATGCGGCCCAGATCGGCCATTGGATCCGCAGTCAGGATTTCAAGATGCTCCGGCGCGTAGGCGTTGGTGAACGCGACAGCCGCATCGAAGTCTGCAGTCAGAATAATGCCGCCATGCTCGCCGCCCAGAACCGAACGAGAGAAGCCTGCCCGCTTCGCTTCCATTGCCGCCCAATGCGTTTCCAGCGCCGTGCGTACGCCTTCCGCCACACGACGACTGCTGGTGACGAGCCAGGCGGAAGAATCAGGTCCGTGCTCCGACTCAATAATCAGATCCAGGGCGGCAAGAACCGGATCGACGCTGTCGTCGGTGAGAATAATCGCCTCGCTCGGTCCCGCAGGCACGCCGGGATCAAGAACGTCACTCAACAGGCGTTTCGCCGCGACCACGTATGGGCTGCCCGGACCGACGATTTTCGCGCAGGCAGGTACTGTCTCCGTACCGAAGGCGACTGCCGCGACCGCCTGTGCGCCGCCACATTTGTAGACGTCCCTGACCCCAATCAGCCGCGCCGCCACCAACGTTCCAGCGTCCACGCGCCCGTCATGCGCTGGCGGCGTCACGACGATCAGACGCGGTACGCCCGCAACCATGCCGGGAATGGCCGTCATGTTCAGGACACTCGGGAACGACCCTTTACCACGCGGCACATAGCACGCCACAGAGTCGATCGGCAGGCACCGGTCCCCCGCCCAGATTCCGGGCTGAACCTCTATCATCCAGCTATCTTCGGGTTTTTGCGCCTCATGAAAGCGCCTGATGTTCCCGATGGCGTATTTGATGGCGTCCATTACGTCGGGTTCGATCCTGGCGAACGCTTCGTCGAACTCTTCTTCCGTCGCGCGGATCGTCATCTCCGGCGCCGTGACTCCGTCCAGCTCACGAGCGAAGTGCTGCAGGGCGGCATCGCCCTCTTGTTTCACCCGTTCAATGATCGGCTTCACACGGTCGAGAAAGACAGAAAGATCGCTTTCTGTACGTTTGAGAAGTTCGGACGGAAACCCCTTGGTCGCGCTGAGATCGTGGAAAGTCACCGAGAAATCAGACATCGAGATGGTTCCTGCGTTGAGCGGCGCACGAGAGCGACCGCGTGAAAATCGGAAGACGAAAGCGAAAGGCTGCCGCACGCCATGGCGCCAACACGAGCCTCGCCCGACCGCAGGGCTGCAGGACGTCCCGCGAACCAGCCCTTTCCATTCGTTACAGTAAGACCCGTTCAAAACAGAGCATCGCACACTCGATTCCGGCGGCAACGAAGAAGACGAACCCTAAACCGCAGTCGTGCGGATCGGTGGATGGGCTTCAGGTGTCAGGGCATGGACGCACACATCCTTTCGCTTCAGGCGATTATCCGTTACTTGCGGCCTGTCATCGGCTGAACGATAGATGTCACGGTTTCGGAATGAAAGGCGCCTGATCGACGAAGCCATATAGTTTTTTTCATGGCAAGGCTTCGAAAAAAATTATTCAAAAAAACATTTTATAATCGAAATATAATCTTATGCTCTTATAACGAAACAAGGATATACAATGGCTATTATTTATTCTCGAACGATGTTCAATTCAAGCAGAACATACCGATACACAACAAAACATCGCTTGTATGTTATTGAATAATTTTACCTTCAACCGATAAATTGCCAGTCGGCATCGGTCGCAAAAAATCCAATTATTCCAATAAAAAATGGTATTTTCACATTAGAATCCACCCTCTGTACGGCAATGCCAAAGATTTTCTCGCTTACAACACCATACCGCGTTCATTGTCTCGACGCCCCCCATTACAGCACGGGACAAACCGTTTTAGAGCGAAGCGCCGTATGCGACCAAAAAATCACGCTGAAGTCGGAGACGCCAGGAGTCAGGCTATCCACGATCACAAAGCTTGAGCGGAGCAGGATGCCCATGCTCGTATACAGAGAAGAGAGCGAAAACCAGCCATCAAGGACAAACAATGAATCGCGACGAGCCTCTGCTATGGCAACGGTTTTCTCTGAAAGACCGTTGCGTCCTGATCACGGGCGCCAGCCGCGGAATTGGCCGGGCGCTCGCTCTAGGCTTCGCCCAGGCGGAATGCCACGTCGTCATCGCGGCTCGCAAAATCGATTCACTTGCCGAAACCGCCCGTGAAATTTCAGCATTGGGGGGTTCGGTCGAACAGATCGCGCTCGATCAGACGAACGTAGCGGGCATTCGATCAGCGTTCGCCGCCATCGGCCAGATCGACGTACTGATCAACAACGCAGGCGTTGAAGACGTTTGCCCCTCTCTCGATATCGAAGAAGAGCTCTGGGACAGAATTATCGACACCAACCTGAAAGGAGCGTTTTTCGTCGCCCAAGCCGCCGCCACTCGCATGGCCGGGCGCAAACGCGGCGCGATCATCAATCTGGCCTCCCTGACCTCTTATGTCGGCGTGCCCACGGCGACGCCCTACGGATCGTCCAAATCAGGAATACTTGGAATGACCCGCGCTCTGGCCGCCGAATGGGCGCCTCTCGGCATTCGGGTCAACGCGATCGCTCCCGGTTATTTTCACACAGACATGACGAAAGAGTTTTACGAAAATTCGACGTGGGTCGAATCGATGCAGGCCAAGATTCCCCTCGGACGTTTTGGCGCAGTCGACGACCTTGTCGGAGCGGCGGTTTTCCTGTCCTCCGACGCGGCGTCCTATATCACCGGGCAGTGCCTGCCTGTCGATGGCGGATATCTGGCGTCGATCTAGGGGGCTTTTAAAATGATTGGCCGCACGCCCGGAGATAGCTGATGGAACCGGCGCGCGAAGTGAGAGCCAGATACGTTTCCAGCCGAGAACAGAAAGCAGTCAATTTTGGGGGGTATTGGTGAGCCGGGAGGGACTCGAACCCTCGACCATTCGATTACGTACCACTTCGGCTTTCGCCGCCCGTAAAGGTTCGTGGTCTGGACTTTATCTTCGCCATGGACCGAAGTCTTTAGGCGGGCCCTGTCAAGTCTCTACACCTTCAAGTCGTAGCCGACTTGCTTGGCTCGGTATCGGCACGGCGTGAGCCAGAGCGTTCACCGAATTTAAGGCCTGTTCCACGACCGGTTTCCCGACCGCGCTCCCATTGAAAGTCGAATGCTCTACCGACTGAGCTACCGGCTCTCACCAACGGGGCGGCTTGTACATGCTCACCGGGGTCAGGGCAACCCTTGATCGACGAGAAGTCGCCTGATCAGTGAATCAGATGCGCGCGCCCCCGCGCCGTGGCGAGCGTCTGCTCGGCCGCAAACGCAGGCCACTCGCCACGCACCAGAGCCTCCAGCGAAGGCGTTGGCAGGTTCATACGGTCAGCGTAAATCCAGAGATACGACAGCGCGCGCGACACGTAGACCCGGGTCTCGGGATTCGGCAGGCGCTCCATGTAAAGGAGAGGATCGGTCGCGGCGCCGCTAGACGCCTCCCAACGGCCGATCGCGCCAGGACCGGCGTTGTAGCTGGCCAGCAGGCGAATAAGATCCCCGCCATCCGGCGATGAGGCGGCGTTCGACGCCGTCAGATGAGCAAGGTAGCGGACATAAGTCTGCCCGATCTCGAGATTCAGCCCCGGATCGTGCAGAGCCTCCGGCGCCGCAGTAAAGCGCGCGGCGTCGCCTGTGACGAAACCGGCCGTCACCGGCTGCAACTGCATCAGCCCATGCGCCCCGGCGCCGGATACTGCGCCAGGCTTGAAATTCGATTCCAGACGGGTCAGCGCATAAACGAGCGCCGGATCGACTGTGAACCCGTGCCGAGGATGCAGCGACGGCAGCGGCAGATTGGGCGCTTCCTGATCGGCGGCCTGCGTCAGACTCTGGATAGAGTCCTCCATCTCGAGCGCGAGGTCATTCAGTCCAGCAGCCTCGGCCACCAGCCGCATGGAGCGCGCCAGAGCCGTATCGTGTAGCACATTCGTCCAGTAGCGACGGAAAGCGTTCTCCGCGCGTTCCTGCTCGCCCACCTGCAACAGCGCAAAGACGCGCTTGCCAATGGGGGTGGCGGCGACGGCCTCCACGTCGATTTCGGTCAATACGGGCCGCACCGGAGCGTCGTCCACGGGGGTTTCCAGCGCCGCGTTCGTCACGCCGCCGCCAGACGAATGGCGCGGCGCGCGATCGAGCATCCGGCGCGCGAGCAGGCCATACAGGCTATTCGGCGCCGTCAGGGCGCGTTGCAACCATGGACGAAATGCGCTGTCTTCCCCGAGTTCGCGATGCGTGCGGGCCGCCCAGAACGCGGCGGCCGATTTCAGTTCCGGCGTCGCAAGCGGCGCCCGCGACGCCGTTTCGAAGAACGGTGCGGCGTCAGCCTTGCGGTCGAGCGCCCAGGCGGCGAGACCGGCGACATAGGCCGGAAAACCGACCTTTCCGTCGCCGCGCACGAACGCGTCGGTCGCCATCTCCAGCGCCTCCGCGCCATGCCCCTGACTCAGCAGGAGCTGCGCGACCTCACCGCCAAGCTGCGCGGCGTACGGCGCAGTCATGCCGGGCGTTATCGAGACCAGGTGAATAGCGCTACGAGCGCCCTTGACGCCTTGCGTCGCGCGCTCCACCACAGTCCGGTCCAGCAGCGGATTACGGGTGAAGGCCCGGTCGAAAGGATCGTCACGATTCACGCCGCCGACGCCGCCCAGCATGGCTGACGACGGTTGGGACGGCAGGGCGCCGTGATCGGGCATGGAGGACAGCCGCGCAAACACCGCCGGAGCGTCCGCCATGTCGGCGTTGGCGTGGAGCCACTGCCTCAGCTCCAGAGCCGTGGGGTGATACGCGGGATTGAGATAGCGCTCGGCCAGTATGTCGCCGAGCAGAGTCGAATCGGTCAGTCGGGTCGTGGCCGCCAGAGCATCGGAAAATGCGCCCTGCCGCTGGAGTCGAAATATCGACCGCACCAGTGTCGCAATGTCGGAAGAAAGCGGCCGTGGGAGCGCCACGGCATCGTCGCCGCCGTGCGCTGCGAAACGGGGGATCGCCATGGCGTACTGTTCGCCGGAACGTGCGAGCCGCGCCCCGCTTTCGGCGTCAGCCGCACCGTCGGCGCCGCCGCCCGAGCCGGGGGCGGAAGCCCTCGCTGTGGCTGACGCTCCGGTCAACAAGGCTGCGCCCGCGAGCAGAACGCGCACGGCTACATTTTGGGAGAACTGTCCGATGACTCGCATAGTCCGGCGGGGTTTATAAGTTCCCGATCGCGAAAGCAAGCTTTCGCTGATCCGCTCACCAATACGGCCTACGTATCCACGCCTAAAGCATTGAATTCAGGATATTACTTCGATCACAACGAGCAATGATAAAAATCGTATTCCTGACACATTTAAACAAATATTTGGCGATGACGCCTTTATTTCACCGCAGTTCATCAAGAGTAACAGACAATAACAGTAAATCGTTCCATATCTCCCGACGAGCGGAAGAACCCACGCGCAACTGGAGCGGGTGTCGGATCGGTAGCGCAGGGCGCTTCGGCCCCCATTCCTCGCCCCAGCCGCTCATTCTCCACCGCCCTCGCAACCTGCCTGGGTTCGCGTCCTCGCCCAGAATCATCCGGGTCGCGAGCCCGCCGCACAGCAGCAGGCGCTCGGGTTGGTAGAGGCCGATCGCCCGCAGCAGCAGCGGTCGACACGCCAGGCTTTCCGCGCGCGAAGGCGGACGACCACCGGGCGGGCGCCACGGAATCGACGGAGCCAACGCCACCTCTTCCCGACGCAGGCCGATGCTCGACAGCATCCGGTCGAACAGGGCGCCGGCCGCTCCCGAAAACGGCGTCCCGCTGCGGTCCTCATCCGCATCGGGCGCGTCGCCAATCACCATCACGCGCGCGCCAACCGGCCCGCAGGGCAACACGGTGTGGGTGGCGGTCGTCCGCAACGTGCATCCGTCGAAGCTCTCTATCGCCGTCGCCAGCGCCTCGACCGACGCAAGTCCGAGCAACGCGGCGACGTCCGGAAGAGCGGGTTCGGCGCCAGTCGCGGCCGTACTACGCACCAATGGCCGGACAGAAGCAGCTGTCGTCTGAGCCCCGCCAACAGGTTGACGCCCCACCTGCCCGGCGCCAGCCGACGCAGTCGGCTCCCGCGCCTCGGCGGCCTCCGCCGGAGGCTTGAGGGCGTTACGAGCCGAGTTCGCGAAACGATCGTGCGGCGCATCGTCGAGGATCGCATCGACCCCCCATTCCATCTGCATGCGCATAAGCGCCGCGATGTCGCCGCGCGACGGGGCCTGAGCAATTTCGCGTTCCATCAAACGCCCCACCTGGCTCGATCAGACATTTCAGCCAGAACTGATAAACGGCCGTGCTGAACCGCCATGCTTCCGTTCCGACGCCCCATAGCCACCTCCTGCCGCGGCCACATCATGATTTGGCGCAACCCCTTCGTCGAGTTACACGTATTGACGAAATCCCGCCACGCGGGCCGCAGCCTGGAGATTCCCATCATCGCCAGATCGCCTTGCTCAGATGCTGTCCGCCCGGCCCAATGCGGCCTTCCGTGCGCCCCAACCGCTTCGCACGCCTTCGATCCCGCTCCCATATTACAGCATGAGAGCGGGACGGCCGACCGGGCCTGTCAACCGGGACATCCCCGCAGGACGATGACGACATGCGAACGCAGAGCCGTGAAGAGAATCCCCCACGTGCCCTGACGTCCCGGACGCAATGCCTTAAAGCCATAAGGCGCAATGCCACGCGGCGCCTCATTCTCCCGGCGCCCTGACGCTTCAGTCTTCATACAAGAGTACAAGAACGCCATGCCCCCTCGTCCGGCCCCGCTCCTCGCTCTCCTGACGCCAATCCTGTGGGGCGGACTCGGCGTAGACATTTCAGGAGGCGCAAACGTAGCGCACGCGGCAGACGTCCATCGCCCTCCGGCCCACACGGCGCCAGCCGCGCCCCCGTCCGGCGCCACCACCCTCTCCCCCGTCGACTCGTCCGACTACCTTGTCGCCCTGCAGGCCGCGCGGCTGGACGATCACGCGGAAGCCGCACGACGTTTCGCCGCGGCGCTCGCCGTCGATCCGCGTGATGCGGCTTTGACGCGTCAGGCGTTCATCCAGAGCGCTCTCGCGGGAACGCCCGACGCGCCAGCGCTTGCTCGCGCGATGTCCGGACACCCGGAGGAACGGACGATCGTCACCGCCTTCGTGCTGGGAAACAGCGCAATCCTGAAGCAGGACTGGCGCGCCGCAGCCGAGACCTTCGCGACGATGCCAAAAGACGCCCTTACACGGTTGCTAGAACCGTTTCTCCACGCATGGAGCCTCGCCGGAGTCGGCAAGGCGGACGCAGCGATTCAATTGCTGGCGGGACCGGGACGCGCCGCCTCGCCGATGACCCCATTCTATGTCATCCACGCTGGCCTCATCGCCTCCATCGCTGGTGACAAAGCCCGCGCAGAACAACTTTTCCGACAGGCGACAACGCAAACGACAGGCGACGACCTCCTGCTGGCTCGCGCACGCGCCAACCTGCTCTGGCAGGATGGACACGGACTGGAAGGACGCGCGCTTCTGCGTCGCCTGACCGACGCCCCCACGCCACTCGCCCTCGCCAGCGCAGATCTGCAGGAAGCCATCACAGCTCCGCCGGTGACGACCATCCCCGAAGGCGCAGCCTACGCATATGTGATGGGGGCTTATGTGTTACGCCAGCAGGCCGCCCACGTCGGTCAGGCCGACGCGGAAAAACAGATCGACGCGGCGGCGGGCATGATGTTGAGCATGGCGCTGTCGCTCGATCCTCACCTTTCCGTCGCACGGCTGATGCTGTCCGAAGTAGAGGAGAACAGTGATCACAAGGATATCGCGCTACAGGTCCTGCGCGGCGTGGAGCCGACAGATCCGCTGATCCGGGTGGCGCGCTATCGCACGGCGCTGTTGCAGGATGCGCTGGGCGATCCCGTCGACGCCCGCCGCGAACTGGAGGATCTGGAAAAAGGCCAGCCGGGGCAAATCCTGATCTGTCGCGCGCTGGCCATGCTTTTGTTCGAACAGAAAGACTGGGCCGGATCGGCGGCCGCCTATGACCGCGCCATCGCCTCCGCAAAGGCCGCGCACCTCGCGGACTGGACGTTGCTGTTCGGGCGGGCCGCCGCCTACGAGCGCGCCGGGGACTGGACCCGCAGCGAGGCAGACCTCCAGGAGGCGCGCAAGCTGATGCCGGACGAGCCGCTGATACTGAATTTTCTCGGCTACGGATGGGTTCAGCGCGGCCTGCACAAGGACGAGGCGATCTCGATGCTGCAACGCGCGGCGTCGCTCGATCCCGATGACGCCGCGATCCGGGACAGCCTCGGCTGGGCGTTGCTGGAGAACCACCAGACGCAGGAGGGGGCGACGCTTCTGGAGCATGCGGCGGAGCAAACGCCGCTCGACCCGGAGGTGAATTACCATCTTGGCGTCGCTTACTGGCGTCTGGGCCGCAAGACGGAAGCCATAGATCAGTGGAACGTGGCTCTGGGCCTGAAGCCCGAACCCGATGATCTGCAACGGATCCGCAAGGCGCTCAGCGACGCGGGCGCGCCTGCGTCGCCCGCCGCGGCTTCGACAGCGACCAACGGCGGCTGACGCTGCCTGCTTTTGAACGAAATCGTCATTCGGGCTAGAGCAGGCCTCGATCCGGCGCAGCCCGATGATCGACGCACGGGGCGGACGCCCTCCCTTGCCGCGCGCCCCTTCCCGGGCGCCAGAACGGACTGAAGTTCTTGATCCTGACCGAAACCGCGCACGCGAAAATCAACCTCTACCTGCATGTGACCGGACGCAGGGACGACGGCTATCACCTGCTGGACAGCCTCGCCGTGTTCGCCGGAGCCGCCGACACGCTGTTTTTTTCGTCCGACGCCGCCGCGCTTTCCCTGTCTGTCGAGGGTCCCTTCGGCGCGGAGCTTTCGACGGACGCAACCGACGACAACCTTGTTATGCGCGCCGCACGCCTTCTGGCTGCCGAAGCCGGACACACGCCGACGGGCAGTCTGACTCTTGAAAAGACGCTGCCCGTGGCGTCGGGAATCGGCGGCGGCTCGGCCGACGCTGCAGCGGCGTTGCGACTGCTTCAACAGGCATGGGACGTTGCCGTGTCCGAGGAACGTCTGTTCGAACTGGCGGAAAAGCTTGGCGCAGACGTGCCGGTCTGTCTCGCGCAGCGCTCCGCGCGAATGGGCGGCGTTGGCGAGCGCCTTGATCCCGCGCCTGCGCTCCCTGATTGCGGCATGATTCTGGTGAATTGCGGGCTCGGCGTCTCGACGCCCGCCGTGTTTCGCGCGCGCGACGGCGGTTTCTCCGAAGCTCCGGCATTGCCTGCCGCATGGGCCAGCGCAGCAGAAATGGCGACCGATCTGGCGCGCCTGCATAACGATCTGGAAGCGGCCGCCTGTGCACTTTGCCCGACGATCCGCGATGTGCTCTCCGCGATTAACGCGCTCCCCGGATGTCTGCTGTCGCGTATGAGCGGCTCGGGCGCGACATGCTTTGGGATATTCGATACGCCGGAGGCGGCGCGGCGGGCGGCGGCGCAGTTGAGCGCTCTTACGCAGGCGCGGTCGTGGTGGGTCTGGGCGGGCGGCCTCGCCGGACGCCCGAAAACCTCCGAAAGCAGACCGGCGGCCTGAGAATCAGGCGCAACCTATGGCGCGAGCGCACGTCTTCGTGAAAGAGTGCGGCATTCAACGCGAAACAAGGGCGAGCATTATGGAACCGCATGTTCACATCGCCATATCCGATGATCGCACCCACGCGACCGTCGCCTTTACGGCGGACGACGCCTCGTTCTCACTCAATCTGTCCCGCGCGCAACTGGCCAGTCTCATCGCAGCGCTGGGCGCCGTGAACCAGACGCTCGGAGGGGATGTAACCCCCAGCATCGAGGGCGCGAAGTTTACGCCGGTGCGCCGCACAAGCTGGGCCGTGCAGCCGGACGTTGAATCCGGCGGTTCGATTCTGGCCTTCCAGCATCCGGCTTACGGGCCTCTGGGCTTCACGCTGCTCCCCAAAGACGCGGAGCGACTGGCGCATGGTCTGCAACTGCACAAGCAGCTTCACCTCGCCGTCAAGGCCGCCGCCAAACGCGCCAACTGAGCGGGCGACAGGCTTCGCAGACGCCCGCGGGGACCGACGCCGTACGACTGTCCTTGACGCTTTACATCTTTGCACACCGCCAGCCGCTCCGGCGCGTTCACGCCTAATCCGGCGTCGCCCGGAAACCTGTGGCCGGAAGGAGCTAGCGTCGATGATTATTGTGCACCACCTTGAGAACTCACGCTCACAGCGCATCCTGTGGCTTCTGGAGGAGCTGGACGTTCCTTACGAGTTGAGGGCCTACAAGCGGCAGGGGTCTTTGCTGGCGCCGCCGGAACTGAGAAAGATTCATCCGCTCGGCAAGGCGCCCGTGATTCAGGACGGCGACAGAACCGTCGCGGAGAGCGGCGCAATCATCGACTATCTCGTGACGGCCTATGGGGGCGGGCGCCTGGTTCCGCCGGAAGGGACAGCTGAAAGGCTCAGCTACACATACTGGATGTATTACGCAGAAGGCTCTGCAATGACGCCGCTGCTTCTGAAGCTGGTCTTTTCCATGCTTCCCGGACGCTCGCCCTTTCTTGTCAAACCTGTGGTCAGGATGATCGCCGACAAGACGAGCCGGAGCTTTATCGACCCGCAAATTCGGCTTCATATGGATTTCTGGGAAAGCGCCCTGTCCCGTAATCCCTGGTTCGCGGGAGAGCAGTTCAGCGCGGCTGACATACAGATGAGCTTCCCCCTGGAAGCCGCGACATCGCGCGCGACGCCGGGTCCGAAGAGGCCGTTCGTGGCGGCGTTTCTTGACCGTATCCATAGCCGACCAGCCTATCGTCGGGCGCTGGAACGCGGCGGCCCTTACGCCTACGCGGAATAGGCCAATCACGGAAAAAACCGGGCGAGACCCTCAGGAGAGAACTTATGTATTTCATTGCCACTGACAAATTGTATATTTTTTGTCGTGTAAATTAGTACTGCGACAACCATGCAGAACAGATCAAAATCCGATCAACAAAGCATCTTCTGGACCCAGGCAAAGCAGCGCAATTTTGAACGAAGAGCATAAATCGTATCTTGAGATGTAGATGCAGGACGCCGCTCATGGCCGGTTCAAAATCCTGAGAATGTCCAACTTATAGGGGACGAGCTTGGCCCGCGGCGATATCCCGGACATCCACGTCACATTCAACAAAGGACACGCAACTTCATCTGACCGTTCGCCACTCCCCCACTGGCGAGAAAGATAAGCGGGAGTGGAAAGCCGTGCGGACAGGCGAATGGTCCGATCTGAAGTTAAGCAAGAACAACGCTGGACCACAGGCGAGGGAAGGAAGACCCTTGCCGAAAACTACGCCAAGCGACTGAATGGAATGCAGCCTCTCTCCGGTCCCGGCAAAAACTCGATGACCGCCAACTCCGGCTCCGATTTCTATCAGAGCGCCATGATGGCTGAGGTCAAAGGCGCCCGGACGTCATAAAGGCAAATTCACACAAGCGTCTAAAATAGAGCGTCGCTTTGGGCGCGAGCGCAGAACAGGGTCACGCACGGCGAAGCAACCCCGACACGCCACGCCTTACCGCCCTGACTCGCATATGCTAGGGTGTCGCCGCTTTGTAATAGATTTGTCGCGCCCGCCTCCACCGGGGGCTGCGCGGCCCACGACATGACGGAAACGCTTTGACCGACGCCCCCGACCAGCCCATTCCGCCCTCGGACCTCGTTCCGGTGACGATCGAGGAGGAAATGCGCTCCTCCTACCTCGCCTACGCGATGTCGGTCATTGTCAGCCGCGCCCTGCCGGACGTGCGCGACGGCCTGAAACCGGTTCACCGCCGCATCCTCTACGCCATGCGCGAAAGCGGCTTCACCGCCGACAAGCCCTACCGTAAATCGGCCCGCGCCGTCGGCGACGTCATGGGTAAATACCATCCCCACGGCGACGCCTCGATCTATGACGCCATGGTTCGCATGGCCCAGCACTGGTCGATGCGCGTCAAGCTGATCGACGGGCAGGGCAATTTCGGTTCGGTTGACGGCGACAGCCCTGCGGCCATGCGTTACACCGAAGCGCGTCTGGCCAAGGCGGCCTCCTTCCTGCTCGACGACATCGATCGCGACACGGTCGATTTCCAGCCGAACTACGACGAATCCGAACACGAGCCCAAGGTTCTCCCGGCTTCCTTCCCCAACCTGCTGATCAATGGCGCCACGGGCATCGCGGTCGGCATGGCGACGAACATCCCGACGCATAATCCCGGCGAGGTCATCGACGCCACGCTGGCGATGATCGAGAACCCCGACATCACGCTCGAAGAGCTGATGAAAATCATCCCCGGACCGGACTTCCCGACGGGCGGCCTTATCCTTGGGCGTTCCGGCATCCGCAACGCCTTCGCCACCGGGCGCGGCTCCGTCATCATCCGAGCCAAGGCCGAGGTCGAGGAGATCCGCAAGGACCGCAAGGCGATCGTGGTCACGGAGATTCCATATCAGGTCAACAAGGCCACGTTGCAGGAGCGCATCGCGGAGCTCGTGCGCTCGAAGCAGGTCGAGGGCATTTCCGACATTCGCGACGAGTCCGACCGCTCGGGCATGCGCGTAGTCATCGAAATCAAGCGCGAAGCCACGCCGGAAGTCGTGCTCAACCAGCTCTACCGCTTCACGCAGCTCCAGACCTCGTTCGGCGTGAACATGCTGGCCCTTAATGGCGGCCAGCCGCAGCTGATGGGTCTTCGCGAAGTCCTTTCGGCGTTCATCGCCTTCCGCGAAGAGGTCATCCTGCGTCGCGCCCGCTTCGATCTCGCCAAAGCGCGTGATCGCGGGCACATCCTCGTCGGTCTCGTCATTGCCGTCGCCAATATCGACGAAGTGATCAGGCTGATCCGCGCGGCGCCTGACGCCGCCACAGCGCGCGAATCCCTCATGGCTGCGCAATGGGATGCGGCCGAGGTCGAGCCGTTGCTCGCCCTGATCCATGACGAGGGCAATGTCGTCATCGACGGCCAGGTCCGCCTGACCGAAGCGCAGGCGCGCGGCATCCTTGAACTGCGCCTGCAGCGCCTGACCGGCCTCGAGCGCGAGAAGATCCAGAACGAGCTGACCGAGGTCGCCGCCAAGATCAACGAATTGCTGGCGATCATCGGCAGCCATATCCGCCGCATGGAAGTGATGCGCGAGGAAATTCTCATCGCGCGCGCCGAAATCGCGACGCCGCGTATGACCGAGATCACCGACTACGAAGGCGACCAGACGGACGAAAGCCTGATCGAACCGGGGCTGATGGTCGTCACCATCACCCGCGACGGCTTCATCAAGCGTACGCCGCTCGAGGTGTTCCGCGCACAAAACCGTGGCGGACGTGGACGCACGGCAGCCGGACGGCGCGGCGACGATATCGTGGTCCGTTCGTTCAACGCGCACACGCATCAATGGGTGCTGTTCTTCTCCTCTGGCGGCAAGGCCTACCGCGAAAAGGTGTGGCGCCTGCCCGAGGCCAGCCCCACCGCCAAGGGCCGCGCTCTGGTCAACCTGCTGCCCGATCTCGGCGACGACTCGATCACGGCAGTCCTGCCGCTGCCGCAGGACGAGGAGCTGTGGGAATCGCTGCACCTCGTGTTCGGGACGGCCAGCGGCGGCGTTCGCCGCAACCGTCTGAGCGATTTCCGCAACATCCGCGCCTCTGGCCTGATCGCCATGAAGCTGGATGAAGGCGATCGTCTGATCGGCGTCGCGACCTGCCGCGAGGGTCAGGACGTGTTCCTCGCCACCCGCAAGGCGCGCTGCATCCGCTTCCAGATCACCGACGAGACACTGCGCGTCTTCGCCGGGCGCGATTCTTCGGGCGTACGCGGCATCAAGCTGGCCGAGGGCGACGAGGTGAACAGCCTCTGCGTGCTCAACCACGTCGACGCCACGGTTGAGGAGCGTCAGCTTTACCTCCGCGCCGCGGCAGCGAAACGTCGCGCCGAGAATGCCGCCGGAGAAGACGAAGCCGAAGATGCGACGGCGCCCGAGGCCGAAGACGAAGTCGCGACGGCGGGCGCCACCCTGTCGCCGGAGCGCTTCGCTGAGCTTGAGGCAGGCGAGGAAATCCTGCTGACAGTCAGCGATGGCGGTTTCGGCCGCCGCTCCTCCGCTTACGACTATCGCGTCAGCGGCCGCGCCGGACAGGGCATCTCCAACATGACCTTCTCGTCCAGCAAGCGCGGGTCCGAGGTCGTGGCGACCCTGCCGGTCCTGCCGGGCACCGACGTCATGCTTGTCACCAACGCGGGTCGCCTGATCCGCGTGCCGGTGGATCAGGTGCGGATCATGTCGCGTCAGGCCAGCGGTGTGACAGTTCTGCGTCTTGACGGAACCGAGGTGGTCACCAGCGTGTTCCCCGTTCTGGAAGATGACTCGGAGGGTGGAGACGCCGCTCCTGACGAGGAAAACGGAACGGAAAATGCCTAAATCGTCGCCACGGATCGGGTTCTACCCCGGCACGTTCGACCCGGTTACGTTCGGGCATCTGGACGTGATCGAGCGCGCCGCGCGGCTCGTTGACCGACTGGTCATCGGCGTGGCGACGAACGCCGGGAAGAAACCGCTTCTGTCGAGCGATGAGCGCATTGCCTGCATCAACGATGAGCTTCCTCGCCTGATTCAGGAGACTGGCTCGGAGATCGAGGTGGTCGGGTTCGACAAGCTGCTCGTTCATGCGGTGCGGGATTATAACGCCTCGCTGATCTTTCGCGGGCTGCGGCTGCTGAGCGATTTTGACTATGAAATCCAGATGCAGGGCGCCAACCGCAAGCTGGCGCCGGAGATCGAGACAGTTTTCCTGATGGCGTCCGAGCGTACGCAGTCCATTTCCTCCAGCCTCGTGCGCGACATCGCCTTTTACGGCGGCGATATCTCCGATTTCGCGCCCGAGGGCGCCGCACGGCGTATCAAGGCGCAACTGGGGCGCTGACCGCGGCGCCACGGCGCCAATTTTCTAATCACGAAACCCCTCCATGATTTTACGTTTGCCCAAGGGCGTCGTAAGGGGAGGCGTTCGTCGATCCCCCGCCCGCCCGGGCGCAAAAGGATCGGCTCACCAGCCAGCCTCACAGCCGGCCTGACCAAAGGATTTACGCATGTCCGAGATCGACAAGAGCGACCTGCTCAACCTGGACCTGGCTTCCGGCCGCGTGGTCATCCAGCTTCGCGCCGACATCGCGCCGCTGGCGGCCGAGCGCCTGCGCACGCTGTCTGCGGAAGGGTTCTACGACAACGTTGCGTTCCATCGCGTCATCTCCGGCTTCATGGCACAGGGCGGCGACCCGACAGGAACCGGCAGCGGCGGCAGCAAGTTACCGGATCTGAAGGCCGAGTTCACGCGCGCAGCGAAGTTCGAGCGCGGCACGGTCGGCATGGCCCGCACGCAGGACCCTAACAGCGCCAACAGCCAGTTCTTCATCATGTTCGAGCCCTCCCCGCACCTCGACGGGCAGTACACGATCGTCGGACAAGTGACCGAGGGCATGGATCTTGTCGACAAGATCAAGCGCGGCTCGGGCGGCGGCGGCGTCGTGACCGATCCGGACCGTATCGTGAAGATGCGCCCGGCTTCGGCTGAGGCCTGATTTCTCGCCGTTGGCTTCTGACGTGATGCTTTCACGCCAGAAGCCAACATGCAACAAACTGAAGTAAGACCATAGATTTATTCGATCCGTAAATATTTATTTATTGGGAAAAATTCTTCCCAATAAATAAATATACATCGAATTTTTGATTTCTTTCCTTTTCTACAAAAAGTGACCGATAAAATACCGACACTCGACCGAACCCGGGTCCCAGAAACCAGCGTTCGGCGTAACTAAAGCGCGTCATACCCCCTTTAAATTACGCTTGGCGCGCGAGCTCTCTACGTTTTCTTTGAAACAGAACCACGCCACGAGATATCGGATTATGAGAAAAATCGTACCGGCTGCTTTATCGATCTGCGCTGCTCTCGCCGCCGCGCTTCTGGCAACCAACGCACTGGTCAGGACCGCATTCGTCACGCGTATTATCTATAATATGTGCATGAGCCCGTGGTTTAAGGCATTCCAGACTTCAATTGGCATGCAGGGCACGGAAAATGCCGAACACATTTCCGGCGTTCTGTTTCTGCTGCTGGTTTCTCTGATTGCGCTCGTAGCGGCTGTTCCACTTTATCGGGCACTTAGGAAAGAGTGGAATTAAGCGTGGACTCCGCGCATACAATAGGGCCTTCAATCAATATCACAGCAACACTACATATTATTTTTCATAATTACTGCAAAATTAAAACAAATTCTACATGAGCATCAAACATCACGTAGTTCATTTCGACTTCGCCTCATGATGGCGTCTTGGTTTTCCTGGAAATATCTGTCCGCGAAATTTGCGCATTGACCTGCAACATACCCCAGGCATGGCGCCTCACCTGGATGAAGCGTCGCAGAAGCATCCCATCACATTTCTTGAAAATATATCGCAATTATCGCTAATCTGCAGTGAACCTCATGGAGGAACGTCATGCTGCGGTCATTTGAAGCGGTTAGCTGTCCTCAGAACAGACAGAATTTAATCGCCGCCGATCAAACACTCGCAGCATTGAGCAGTTCGGGCGATTACGCGAAACCGTGGCATTGGCACGATTGCGTGATGTTCATGCTCCCCAGTCAGGGAGCCATTGAACTGAAGCATGAAGGTCGCTCCAAAGGCGTCTGGCTGTCTCAGGAATGCTTTGCGGTGGTCCCCTCCAGACGCGGCCATCAGACCCGAGCGGCGCTGGCGTCTCACCGCCATATAGCGCTGTACGTTACTGAAGACGCGTTACGCAAGGTCGATGCTCGTATGGGTTCTTTGCAGGAGTTTTACCGGCGTGCGGACAGACCGATTCTCATCCAACGCAGCGCCGCCCTGCGCGCTCTACAAGACCTCGCGATACGCAAGGATCTGGGGGCATACGGCGGATCAGCACTTCGTCTGGATATCGCCTCAGCGCTTCTGGTGCAGTGCATATCCGATGTCATGACAGGCATGGCGACGCCTGATGCGGCTCGCCACGATCACGGGGCGGCTTTGGTCGCCGATCTCAAGTCATATATCGTAAATCATGCTGATCGGAACCTTCCTCTGGATGAAATGGGGCAACGTTTCGGGATTTCCCGCCGCCACCTCACACGCCTGTTTCGAGAAAAAAGTGGCGTTTCAATAGGGGCGTATCAGCAAGGAGCGAGATTAAAGCAAGCTAAAACACTTTTAACCGGCACGGATCTGTCGATCGGCGAGATAGCGCTTCGCGTAGGTTTTGAAAGCGGCGGCGCCCTGGCCCGGACCATGCGCCGGACCACTGGCCGCTCTCCATCGGAAATCAGAACGCCGAAGGCCCGATAGGGCATAAGATACGGCCCGACGGGACACGCAAAGAAACTCCCGATCCGTTTATTGTCCGCCCATACGAACCATCTGATAGGGTGTGACGATGAAGTCGGGCATTTCTATGAAAATCGTCAACGTATTTACCGACGGCCACGGCGGTGGCAACCCCGCGCCCATAGCAATGGACGCATCCAGCCTGTCTGACGCAGAGATGCAGAACATCGCGAAAGAGTTCGGCCTTGAAAGCGGGTTCATATTGCCTCCCCCTCCTGGCTCTCTATGCGACTTTGAAATTCGGTATTTCGTTCCTAATCACGAAATGGCTATGTGCGGTCATGTCACCGTCGGCGCGCTTTGGCTGCTGCATAAGGACGGAAAATTGCCTCGACAGCGGGCCAAAATCTGGACGAAGAGCGGCATTGTTTGTGGACGCCTTGCCGAGGGCGTTGGAGCAGAAGCGCAATTTGAGATTACGCAGCCTCTCGGCAAAATTGATGCATTGCCGAACCCTGCCGACAGCGAGGCGGAAATACTCGATGTTCTCCAGATCTCCAAAAAAGACCTGGCGCCGTTCCCCGTTCAGAACGCAGCAACCAGTCGGGTCAAGACGTTAATCCCCCTGAAAAGCACGGCCATTCTTGACGCGCTGCAGCCTGATTTCACACGCGTTGAAGGTCTATGCGAAAGAATAGATTCGACTGGACTATACCCATACGCTCCACATGATCGCGCCCGGCAAATTTACGACGCCAGGCAATTTCCGAAAAATTCCGGATATCCTGAAGACGCCGCTACGGGAATTGCGGCTTCGGCTCTGGCCTTTGGGCTTCTGGAGAATCAACTGGTCGATGCGTCCGATCGTCCCATCACAATCCGTCAGGGTCGCGCGATGAAACGACCCTCAAAAATAGATATTCGTTTCACCCTTGGTGATCCAGGAATCTCCGGTTGCTGGTTGAGCGGCCGAGTGGAAATAGCTGGAGGAAGATAGAATTCGCTACAATCCAGCATTCAAAAAATTAGTACAGTCGAAAAATACGACTTTCGGAAAATCTACCCAATTTTGACTTTCTGAACGAGTGAGAAAATGAACCGACGTTCAATTTTGCGGCTCGGCCTGCTGGCTGCGCCCGCTATGGTGGCGTCGCATGGCGCAAAGGCTGGTGACTCCCCCTTGATGGTCGGAGTACATGCCGGGGGGCCCCCGTTTTGCTTCAGAAAAAGAGGTTCCTACACTGGTTTCGATATCGACGTCTGGAGCGAAATTGCCAGCGGAATCGGAAGGAACTGGAAAACTCAACAGATGGAATTTGACGTCCTGATTCCGGCTTTGCAGACAAGAAGCCTCGATGTTGTCGTCTCGCAACTCTTCGTAAAACCCGCACGTCAAAAAGTGATCGATTTTTCAGAATCCTACTACAAAAGCGGATTGATCGCCGTGACTCGCGTCGACAATACGACAATCCACACCGCATCGGATCTCACCGGAAAAACAATTGGCGCAGAGACCGGAACAATAGGAACCGCCTACATCAGAGAAAACATCAAAAATGCGACGATTGCTGAAATGCCCTCTATTACCGAGGCGTTGCTCGCCCTTGAAGCCGGGCGCACCGATGCGGTCGTGTACGATACGCCGGTATTGATGTATTACGCCCACACCGGAGGAAAAGGTAAAGTACGGGTAATCAAGCCCGACCTCGAGGGGCGCGATGTCTGTGTAGGCTTTCCAAAGGGAAGCCCCCTTGTCGCACAAGCGAACACGCAACTGGCGTTTATGAAAAAAAACGGCCGCCTCGCCGCTCTGAACGAAAAATGGTTTGGACATACCGAAGAATAATCTTGATAATTTTACAGGAAATATAAAATGAATCTCGACTGGTCAGTCCTGATATCTGCTTTTCCGGATTTGATGCAGGGACTGCAGGTTACGCTTCTTATCGCAATCTCCGGGTTGGCCGGAGGGATCGTGTCTGGCGTCGTGGCTGGTGTCGCACTGGAGTATGGAGGACGAATCTCCAATGTGTTGGCACATATTTACGTCGCGCTCATCAGAGGAACGCCTATCGTAGTCCAGGTCATGTTCATATTTTTTGCGTTACCGTTGATAGCGGGCATTCGCATCAGTTCGATAGACGCCGCCATCATTACCATTATAATCAACTCTGGAGCTTATAACGCCGAGATTATACGCGGAGCTCTTAATAGTGTTCCTGGCGGAATACAGGAAGCTGGCCTGGCGATGGGCCTTTCTTTTCCCGCCGTTCTTGCTCATATTATAGCGCCACTTGCGTTTCGACGCTCGTTGCCGGCAATGGGAAACCAACTCGTTAATGTTGTAAAAGACACTTCTATTTTCATAGTGATCGGAGTCGGAGAGCTGACGCGCCGCGGTCAGGAAGTAATGGCCGAAAATTTTCGCTCCGTGGAAGTCTGGTCGGAAGTCGCGGCCATCTATTTTGTGGTCATCAGTGCATTTACGTTAGGATTGCGCGTATTAGAACGACGGATGAGGTTGCCCTGAAATGATTGAATTCCGTCAAACCACGAAAAGATTTGGCGATCATGTGGTGTTGCGACCAGTCGAACTCTCGGTCAAATCGGGAGAAGTTGCCGTTATTATCGGCCCTTCCGGCTCCGGAAAGTCGACGATGCTCCGTTGCGTCAATGCTCTCGAAAAAATTAGCGGCGGAGATTTGTTAGTGAACGAGCTCAGTGTGCTGGGATCGTCCGCCGACATACGCCAGATAAGACGTCAGGCGGGCATGGTCTTTCAGCAGTTCAACCTCTTTCCCAACCTTACGGCGCTGCAGAATGTTATGTTTGGGCCAATCCGAGCCAAAAAATACTCAAAGTCCGAAGCGAAGGAAATTGCCAAAGCACTACTAGGCAAGGTAGGACTTTTTGAAAGAAAGAATCATTATCCATCTCAATTATCCGGAGGCCAGCAACAACGCGTTGCAATTGCCCGTGCGCTTGCCGTGCAACCCAGATTGATGCTGTTCGACGAACCGACGTCTGCTCTGGACCCCGAATTACGGCAAGAAGTCATGAAAGTCATGCAAACACTTGCGATGGAAGGAATGACCATGATGGTCGTTACTCATGAGATGCATTTCGCCCGGCAAGTTGGCTCACGCCTCATTTTCATGGAGAACGGTCGCGTGGTTCATGACGGTGAACCGGCTGCTTTATTATCGTCGCCGCCTAGCGAGCGATTTCATAATTTCCTGCAGCATGTGCAATGACCGGCGCTCCACATAAATATCTTCGGCACGAGCAATCCATATGACGCAGCCCAATCAATTCGCGGATGCCTATGGTTTCATGAGAAATCAGGTCCAGTTAAACAACTGGAGAAACTCTCCATGGAATGTATGGGCGTTTCGTCATGTCCCGGAATTTATACCGACTGCCGAAATTCGGTCATACTCGGTGGAGCCGGAAGACCCCGCGGTTGCCCCCCATCCGTTAACTGAAAAGACCGTCACACTTGCAGGCGAGCCAGAACTGCTGGTTGATGTGCTGCGCCGCACCTGGACGGACGCCCTGGTCGTCATGAAGTCGGGGCGCTTCATAGCTGAGTTTCACGCGCCGCAGTTCGATCTTCAGACCAGCCATATTCTGTTTTCTTCAAGTAAATCTATCACAGGTCTTTTGGTCGGCCTTCTGGTCGGCGACGGACTGATCGATCTCGACACACCGGTAGCGACCTATGTGCCGGAACTGGAGCGTTCAGCTTTTGGAAACGCCTCAATTCAACATGTGCTCGACATGCGCACGAGCGTCGCTTTTACAGAAGAGTATGGCGACTCTCGTGGCGATTTCGCCCGCTACCGAAGGGCAGGCCTCCTCGATCCGCAGGTGGAGGGCCACCCCCGGGAGACAGTGATCGAATTTCTGGCGTCGCTAAAGCAAGGAACGAGTGAGCACGGTGGCCCGTTTCACTATTGCTCGCCGAACTCCGATGTCCTTGGGCTGGTAGTGGAACGGGCATCTGGAGAACGCCTGCCCGATTTCGCCGCCAGACGCCTCTGGCGCCCGCTTGGTCTCCGCCAGTCCGGTTCGATAACCGTTGATGCAGAGGGTACGCCACGCGCTGGTGGCGGAATCTCTATGACACCGCGCGACCTCGCGAGGATCGGTGAAGCCATGCGTTGTGGAGGCAGGGCGTTGGGTCGTCAGGTCATACCGTCAGTATGGGTTACCGAAACGATATCAGGAGGAGATCCGCAAGCCTGGGGGAAGGGGAATTTTTCCGACTGGCTTCCCGGCGGATCTTATCGCAATCAGTGGTATCAGAGCGGGAATGCTCATCGAGCATTTTTTACACTGGGCATTCATGGACAATGGCTCTACGTCGACCCCCAGTCGGAGGTGGTTATTGTCAAATTTTCATCACAGCCCAATCCCGTTGACGCCCTTATGAAAATGACAAATCTTTATTTATTTAACGAAATATCTAATTTTAATTTTGAGTGAAGTGCTAAGCTTAATTAGCTGCCGCTCGTAACCGCATACGCCAAAACCATGGTCTCGTGCGGTGAGATATTTTCTCTATCTTCGCTGTGGCGTGCACTACATCCCGCCGATGTCCGATAACGGACTGGCTTCACTACCGGGGACGGCAGAATGAGTATTTTAGTTCTTCTATGAAACTGCCATCCCGTTTTCTGGCTCGGACGATAAGGCCCACAATTTCGCGAATGGGCGGGCGAACGAAAATCTGTCCCCCGCCCATCGACTCAATCACGCGTTTTCCACAACCTTTCCGGCCGCTATCCGGGCTGCCTGCTTTTCTTCTTCGGTCCACACTTTACGCTCACGCGTCTTCTGCGGCTTGATCTGCTTCACCGGCCCCCCGCCCAACACAGGCGGACGCATGGTCGAATTTCGCGCGTCTTCTGAATGCCACTCGTGGTCTTCGTGAACGATCAGGGCGCGGCCAATTTCCCGCTCCACGGCGTGCAGCCAGGCGCGCTGTTCAGCGTCGCACAGCGTGACGGCGAAACCGGCGCGGCCAGCGCGGCCAGTGCGCCCGATGCGATGCACGTAGCTTTCCGGCAGGCTCGGCAGATCGTGGTTGAAAACATGCGTCACAGTGTCGACGTCGATACCGCGCGCGGCGATGTCCGTCGCCACCAGAACCTGAGCGGCTCCGGACCGGAAGGCGTCGAGCGCGCGTTCCCGCTGGCCCTGCGACTTGTTGCCATGCAGCGCCTCGGCAGTAATGCCCGCTTCGACAATGAAGGCGCAGACCTCGTTGGCGATGTTCTTCTGCAAGGTGAAGACAACCGCCTGCCCCATCCCCGGCGTACGTAGCAGGGTCAGCAGCGCGTCTTTCTTGTCGGCTGCGTCGAGGAACATGACCGATTGCTCGATGCGGTCCACCGTGGTTGACGGCGGAGCGATCTCGACTTTCGCCGGATCGCGCAGCAGGCTCTCAGCCAACGCGGCGATGGATTTCGGCATAGTCGCCGAAAACAGCAGCGTGTGACGATCTTTCGGCAGCGTTGCGACAATACGCTCTATCGGCTTGGCGAAGCCCATATCGAGCATCTGGTCGGCCTCGTCCAGAACCAGCGCTTCAAGCTGCGACAGATCGCACAGTCCTTGCTCGATCAGGTCGAGCAGGCGTCCCGGCGCGGCGACAATGATGTCCACGCCATCTTTCAGCGCATTGACCTGATGAAACTGGCTGACGCCGCCAAAAATCGTCGTCACGCTGATATCAAGATGGCGGCCAAAGCTCTCGAAGCCATCGGCGATCTGCGAAACAAGCTCGCGTGTCGGCGCGAGAACGAGAACGCGCGCGCCGCCGGCGGGGGCCGGGCGGGGGGACTGCGCCAGACGATGAAGCAACGGCAACGCAAAGGCCGCTGTCTTGCCCGTTCCCGTCTGCGCCATGCCGAGCAGATCGCGCCCTTCGAGCAGCATCGGGATCGACTGGGCCTGGATAGGCGTCGGATTGACGTAACCCTCCTGCGCCAGCGAGCGCAACACGGGCTCCGCCAGAGAGAGGTCGGCAAATGTCATGGTCATGGCAAGCGGCGCCTCCGGCGCTCAAAAAAGGCTGCGCCTGTTCGGGCTTCGCTGATATCGGAACGCGGGCTTTTACGGGCGATGCCGCAACGCGTCAACGCACGAGACGAGAGACGGCGTCCCGATGGCCGATCGCCAGCAGTTTTCCCCTCACCACGCAACGATGGTCATATCGGGCCGTTCGGGCGCCTCTGGCCGCATAATAATGCTCGACTGCTCAAGACGCCGTATGTCCTCACACTCAATGATTTATTCAGCGAAGCGTCGGTGATTCGGCGCGAATTCTACGAATTAAGTCTGAACTACCCGACAAAGCTTCATCGCTTACACGCTAAATTTCGAAAACCTCTTTCTGTATTCGGCTGGAGACACGCCGACATGCCTGACAAACGCCCTGCGCAACGTATCGGCGTCGGCAAAACCACAGGACGCCGCGACCTGCTTTGGCGTCTCCAGCCCCAGTTCCAGACGTCGCCGGGCGGCGCTCACGCGAGCGTCTTCGACCCACGACGCCGGCGTCACGCCCACCTCGTTGCGAAATAACCTTGAGAAATGACGCGTGCTCAGATCCATACGCCCGGCAAGATTCGCGACCGAGTGGTTCAAGCCCGGATTGGCCGCCACCCAACGTTGCAGTTCCTGTAGGGCCGAGCGGCCGGGCAACGCGGCGACGCCCTTGCGGCTGAACTGCATCTGCCCGCCCGGCCGCTTGAAGAACATCACAAGCTGGCTTGCCACCTTCCTCGCTACCTCGTGGCCCAGATCCTCCTCGACAAGCGACAGCGCGAGATCCAGACCGGCGGTCACTCCGGCCGCAGTTCGGAGAGCCCCGTCCGCTACATGAATTGCCTCCGCATCCACCATGACGTCGGGAAACTGCCGCGTCAGTTCCTCCGCGACGGCCCAATGAGTCGTGACCCGCTTACCGTCCAGCAAACCTGCTGCTGCAAGAAAGAAGGCGCCGCTACACACCGACCCAAATCGCCGCGCCGTCGGCGCACGCCTGCGTAACCACGCGACGACTACGTCATCCACCGGACAAACGGCCGCGTTTGGACGGCCAGCGACGAGAAGCGTGTCGATCGCCCCATCTTCGTCATCGCCGATAATGCGGTCCGCCACCAATCGTACGCCAGACGAACTACGGACCGGACCCGGTTCAATCGCGGCGACGACAAGTCGGTATTCCTCACGCCCGACCTGAGCATTGGCTTCCGCGAACACATCCAGCGGGCCGCATACGTCCAGAAGCTGGACCCCCGGCAACGCCACCATCACAATTGTCTTCGACCGCACTTTCATCCGTGGCCGCCCTGATCCTAAATTGTCTGAAATCGACGTATTACGACAATTGAAGCCATTTCACGATACTCCTACCGTCTGCGCAAGGTTAGCCAGCAGGAGGAAAATATGCCGTCCGTCACTCAAGAAGCCGCAATTCCCGACAGCGCGTTAGCTCGCGCAATCACCGAATATATTCGCGACACCGAAACTGAATTGCTCTTCAACCATTCCAGCCGCGTGTACCAGTTCGGCGCACTGGCGGGCGTCAAGCGCGGCCTCAAATTCGACCGCGAATTACTTTATGCAGGAGCGATGTTTCACGACATCGGCCTGATGCCGAGCCACAGCAGCCCGGACGAACGGTTTGAGGTCGATGGAGCCCATGCCGCCCGTGATTTCCTGCGGAGACATGGCGTTCCCGAAGAAGACGCCTACACGGTGTGGACGGCGATTGCGCTCCACACCACGCCGGGCGTGCCGCAACACATGCATCCTGTCGTAGCGCTTGTGACCGCTGGCGTGGAGATGGATGTGCTTGGCCTCACCTACGCTCAATATTCCGCAGCCGAGCGCGAGGCCGTCGTCGCTGCGTTTTCACGCTCCCCGAATTTTAAAGAAGACATCATCCAGGCGTTTTATGATGGGATCCGGCACAAGCCCGACACTACCTTCAGCAACGTCAAGGCGGACGTCATCGCGGACAAGGAGCCGCATTTTCATCGCGGCAACTTCTGTTCAGTCATACGCTGTTCGCAGTGGAGCGGTTAAACACCCCGAAGTGGACTGGCCTTGAAGCCGCCTCTATCTCGCACCCTGCTTGCGGCCGCCATCGACGCACGGCGCATCAGGGGGCTGGGGCAATGCTGCCAAGCGTGGCTATTGGATAACGGAAGCGGGCCGCGCGCAAACGCCCGCCACCCGGAATAGCCTGTTCTTTCCTTCGCTTATCAGATTTTAAACTTGCGCGCGCCCCACACCCCTGCCAGCACGCCGACGAGACCTAGCGTCGCCAACCCCAGGCGGGCGCCCAATGGCAGTGGAGCGCCGAGAAACGCGGGCGTCAGCGCCGTCGCTTTTTTGGATTCGATATCGAAAGGCCCATACGCGGAAAGCGCGCCCGCGACGCTGTGCTCCAGATTGGCGGGCGCATCGTCGGACGCAGCCGCCTTCTCCAGTTGCGCCGCATAACCCCGGCGAGCACGACGGGACGCGACGATGCGCGGCGCGAGCGCGTCGATCGCGCGCGTAATCTGACCGCGCAAACCGACCCACATATCCTCGCCGTTGTGAAACGCCGCGCGGCAGATGGCTTCTCCCGCCACTTCCGGTTCGAAGATCGGCGCAGGCGGGCGCAGGCGCTTGCCGGTCAGATTCTTCGTCCAGCCGAAGCGCGGCGTATTGAAGGACGGCAGATGGACAAGCACCACGCGGATGCGATCGCCATCATGCGCGATCTCGGCGCGCAGGCTCTCGCAGAATCCGACCACGGCGCTACGCGCGCCGTTCTCCGCCGCCTGCAGCGGCAATCCGCGCAAACGCGGGCCAAGCGCCAGATTGACGATCACGCCCTGTCCGCGCCGTCGCATCCGGCGCAGTGCGGCGGTGGAGCCATAGACGGAGCCTAGATAAGTGACCTCCGTCGCGCGGCGGATATCGGCGCCGTCCAGTTCCGCGACTGGCCCTACGACGGTGGAGCCGGCGCAATTGACCCAGATCGAGATCGGGCCAAGCTCGTCCTCGACCCTCTCTGCGGCGGCGTCCAGCGCCGCTTCGTCGGCGACATCGACAGCGACGCGCACGGTCCGCACGCCGGACTGCTCCAGTTCCTCGGCCGCCGCCGCCAGACGCTCCTCATTGCGCCCCAGCAATGCAACGTCAAAGCCCGCCCGCCCCAAAGCGCGCGCCGTGGCGCGACCTATGCCCGCGCCTGCTCCGGTTACGACTGCGATGCGATGCGCCATGATCCGCCCCCGATCCGTTCAGAACGCCCCGATGTGGTCCGAAACAGGCGCGGCGGCAAGTCCGGGACGTTCAATCAACCACACGGATACGGAACAGAGCGTTCATGATCGTCCCCCGCGGTCCCGCCACGGTGACGGGCACAGCGTCGACGCCAGTAAAGTCCGTCGCCGGTTTATAATGAAGGCTTGTCGCGGAGACCGGAGCGACGTTGCAGCGCGAGCGTGGGTTGCCTGCGGGGAAGCTCGGGTTGACCGAGTAATCGACGAGCGTAGCCGTTCCGTGCTGAGGATCTTTCGCGATCCTGAGAACCTGAAATTTCTCGGCGGAGCAGTCGGTCGCCACGGCCTGCCAGTAATTCAGCATCGTGTCGGTGTTTTTCGTCACGATCTTGTCGACCAGACGATAGCGATTCCACTGCGGGATATCGACGACCCTATGTGTCGCAGCAGACCCATTGGAAACGCCGGATCCAGACGCGCTCAGGGAAGTCACGGTGTTCTGCACGCACCCCGCCACAGAAAAACCAGAGGCACATAAAGCCAGACAGAGACCCCAATGCTTCATCATGCGCCGTCATGTTTTGTAACAAACACGGCGCTATCAGCGCGCAGATCGTAAGGCAATAACGACAACGAAAGGGTTAAAGGAAATTGCTTATATATCATATAAATTAATATATTCGCAGAATTTATCCCTTAACGTCCTCGCAAATGCGCGCGGCCACACGCCCCGCCGTCAAATCCGCAAGGCGCACAATCAGATCCTCCGCTCCCTCCACAGGAACAACGACGACATAAGCAGCGCCGGTCGCGTCAAACGTCTCTGTCTCGACCTGCGCGCCCAGTCCGGGCAGACGCGCGCCGACCAGCGCAAGGTCGGAAAACGGACAATGAAAGCCCACGCGCACGCGCGCCACGATCGGCGCGCGCGGCGCAAGACGCAGACACTCCGCCGCCGTGCCGCCATAGGCGCGGACCAGTCCGCCTGCGCCAAGCTTGATCCCGCCGAACCAGCGCGTCACGACCACGGCGACGCGATCTATGTCCTGCGCCTCGATCACCTGCAGGATGGGACGACCGGCCGTGCCGCCGGGTTCTCCGTCATCGTGAAAACGGTACTGCTGGCCGATCCGCCAGGCCCAGCAATTGTGCCGCGCCTCGACGTCCGAAATTTCGTGGATGAAGGCGAGGGCCGCTTCTTCGCTGTCGACCGGCGCGGCGTAGGCCAGGAAACGGCTTTTCTTGACCTCCTTCTCGAAAAACGCCCGTTCCGTCAGCATCTCAGCCATGGCCGCCAGCCCGCCACCCCCAGAGCCGGGCCGCGCCGTGGACGCGTTCGAACAGAATCTCCACGGTGTCGACGGGCGGCGCCTCGTCTTTGGCGGTTTCGACGATGACCAGCGCGTCCGGCGCGATCCACCCGCGCGCAGTGAGCGCGTTTAGGGCGAGCGCGGGCAGCCCCTTGCCGTAGGGCGGATCCAGAAAGACCAAACCGCAGGGATTAACAGCTTTCGGCGGCGCCAGAATGTCGCCAGCGAACACGCGCGATGCGTCTTCCTTGCGGCAGGCCGTTATGTTGACGCGCAAGGCGGCAAGGGCCGCGCGGTCACGTTCAAAAAAAGCGCAGGACGCGGCGCCACGCGACAGGGCCTCCAGCCCCAGAGCCCCGGTGCCTGCGAACCCGTCCAGAACGGCGACGCCCTCCACCGCGTCGCGCCCGCCCCAAGAGGCGTGCAGCACCATGTCGAAAAGCGCCTGCCGGACGCGATCCGCCGTGGGCCGGGTCACGCTGCCGGGTGGAGCCTGAAGCTGCCGCCCACGCCGGTCGCCGCCGATAATCCGCACGTGGCGCCTAGCCCCTGCGCGCTGGCGCACGCCCCTTCGACGCTCCACGCGCAGCGGGAGCCGATTCATTATCGCGCGGCAACTGACTTTTCAGAACGCGGCCCGGAACCTCCTCCAGTTCACCCGGCTGAAGTTCACCCAAGGGAAACGGGCCGTAGGACGTGCGGAGCAGGCGGCTGACGTGCAGGTTGAGCCCGGCCATGACGCGCCGAACCTCGCGGTTTTTTCCTTCCCGCAGCGCCACAGTCAGCCATGCGTTGTCGCCCTTTTTCGAGTCGAGCGACGCTTCGATAGGCCCGTATTTCACGCCGTCGAACACGCTGCCGCCGGCAAGCTCCGCGAGCCGCTTCGGGTCCACGACGCCAAACACGCGCACGCGGTATCGCCGCAACCATCCATTCGACGGCAACTCAAGACGTCGCGCCAGCGCACCGTCATTGGTCAGCAACAGCAGGCCCTCGCTGTTAAGGTCGAGGCGCCCGACGCTGACCACGCGCGGCATCCCCTCCGGCAGGGAGGCGAACACGGTCGGACGCCCCTCCGGATCGCGGTGGGTGGTCACCAGACCGTCCGGCTTGTGATAGCGCCACAGACGCGTGTGGTCCGGCTGCTCGACCAGCTTCTTGTCCACGAACACAGCGTCGTTCGCCGTCACGAACGTCGCCGGATGCGTCACGGGGGCGCCGTTGAGGGAGACGCGCCCCTCCTCGATCATGCGCTCGACGTCGCGACGGCTCGCGACCCCGCTGCGCGCCAGCCATTTTGCGATCCGCTCGCCGCGCGCGCGCGCGTCCTGCCCGTCCATGTCCGTCATCCTTCGTGTTTCACAGCATTCGCCGCGCCGTTTCCTACAACTCCCACGCGCGCGCGCCAGTCACGGCAGGCGGAGACGAAAGCGGCGAAGATGGCCTTGTCTCCAGCATCGATAAGAAATTCGGGGTGCCATTGCACGCCCAGACAGAACGTGGCCTCGCCATCCTCGATGGCTTCGATGACGCCGTCTTCCGCCCGCGCGGCGATGATCGCCTGGCCAGGGTCTCGTACCGCCTGATGATGGGAGGAATTCACGGCCATGCTCGAGCGTCCGACAATCGTCGAAAGGCGCGTGCCCGGTTCGATCATGACGATATGACCCGCCTCGTCACGCGGATTGGGTTGCTCGTGCGGTAGCGCGTTCGGGATGGCCTCCATTATGTCCTGATACAGGGAACCGCCCAGAACGGCGGCAAGCAATTGCATACCGCCGCAGATTCCAAGGATCGGCATCCCGCGCGCGCGCGCCGCCTCAATCAGAGCCAACTCGGAACGCGTACGCGCCGGTTTGAGCTGCGTAGTCGGGTGAAGCGTCTTGTCGCCATACAATACGGGGTCGATATCAAAGGCGCCGCCAGTGACAACGAGCCCGTCGAGCCGGTCGAGAAAAGCCCCTGCCATACAAGGCGCGTGCGGTATGGCCACAGGCACGCCATCGGCGCCGATAATGGCGCTCATGTAATTGGCGCGCAGGGCGTACCATGGAAAGGCCGAATACTGGTCGGAGCCTCCCGGCTCCTGATCCATGGTTACGCCGATGACGGGGTTATCGCGTGTCATGGCGCTCACATAGAATAAAGCGCCGTGCCGGTATATGGGGCGGCCGTTCGCTCATCTCTTGATCGATCATCGTCCGGATCTGCGAAGCGTCACATCAAGGTGGGCGACGGTTGCGCTCGCTGCCGTAAAGAGCGGCAACACCATCGGCTCCAACTGCGTCCCAACGCAGAAAGGAAATAGCGTGTCAGCTCCAATACGCGCTGCGTCCGAACACAGATCAACACCTTTGAACCGGACGATTTCTGTCGCGCACATACGTTTAAAGTAGAAGAAACACCCGGGAGCGCCTCTGGCGGCGCAACGAGGCGCAGCTTTATTGCTTCCTGATTATCAGACGAGATGGAGGAGCCGGAACACTGTCCTGAGTTGGCGGAAGCGCCTCACACTCGAAACAGCGAATTCGAACGGCGACATCCTGAAAAGATATCGATCGAAATGCTTCGGTTCAGCCTGAACCCTGTTCCGTCGGACCTTCAGGCGCGACCTTTCAGAGATCAGCCAGCTTCACTGCGCCAGACTCATTCGCCACGCGGGCGTGCATCGCCTCGCTGCCGAAATGAAATGTTCCGCGCTCGGAGGCGGCCAGACCGATGCCAATTGCGGCGGCTGCCAAGACAAGTGTCAGACTGCGCATCGGGGTCTCTCCCTACACTTCAGGCGGCGAAGTTGAACCGTTATGTTACAGAGATCACTATGTCTGTGAGCTGCACTTTGTGCCCTCGTCGTGTTACAAGCAAGGGAAAATAAGGGGTTTTCGATTATTTTTCACTCACTGCATCCTCGCCCGCCCAACCGGCGTTTGAAACAGAACGTGACTACGGCCGATCAGCGCTCCGTTTCGCGCGAACCTTCCCCGTGAAGCGCGAGATTGCCTCCGGCGGTTTGTTGCGATGGAGCGCCATGGACGAGGCTTTGGCCGAAGCCCGCGCCGCTTCCGGGCGTGGCGAAGTGCCGGTTGGCGCGGTCGTTCTGGGCGCGCACGGGCAGATTATCGCCAGCGCCGGGAATCAGGTGGAGGCCGACCATGACGCTTCAGCGCACGCCGAGATGCTCGCGCTACGTGGGGCCGCCCGCCTGCTGGGGTCGACGCGACTGAACGATTGTACGCTGGTCGTGACGCTGGAGCCGTGTCCCATGTGCGCAGCCGCCGCCGTCCATTTCCGCGTCCGGCGGGTTGTCTTCGGCGCCTACGACCCGAAAGGCGGCGGCGTCGAGCACGGCCCTCGCATTTTCGCCCAGCCAGCATGCCTCCACCGTCCCGACGTCGTCGGCGGGGTTGATGAGCAGCGCTGCGCGACCCTCCTGCGCTCGTTTTTCCAAGATTTGCGGGCCGACAGGACGGCTCGGCGCCGATCAGGTGACGCATAATCGTCAAAAGTGACGGCCTAACGCGTTTTTCATCACCGTGTATGATGCCGGTTCGACGACACAAGGCATTGTGACCTCGTCACGTCTCGGACGGACATGTCGGGTCAGCCCCGACGCCAAGTCCAGAAGGGGTCGCGTATCGCGACCCGATCAGTTGGAGCCTACCGGAAGACCTATGCAAGACCAGACACAGTCGCCCCGGACCGCCGGGAATAAACGTCGCTCGCTCCTGCTCGCCGTCGCTGGCGTCGAACTTCTGTCCCTCGCCGTCCCTCCGATGTTGGGGACGCCTGGCCTGATCGGCAGCGCGCGCGCCGACGCGCCCGGCGCCATTCAGCCCCGTACGCAGACCCAGACGATCCCCGACTTCGTCAACCTGGTGAAGCAGGTGAAACCCGCGGTGATCTCCATCACCTCGATCATCAAGGCTGACGCGGCGGATGAGGAAGGCGGCGGCATGGGCGGCGGACAGGGCGGCATGCAGCAGTCGCCGTTCCCCTTCCCCTTTCCGTTCCAGATGATGCCGCAGCACCAGCGCCAGACGATCGAGGCGCGCGGTTCGGGCTTCATCATCTCCGCCGACGGTTACGCCGTGACCAACAATCACGTCGTCAAAGGCGCGACCAAGGTGACTGCGACGCTTGACGACGGCACGACGCTGGCGGCCCGCATCGTCGGACGCGACCCGAAGACCGATCTGGCGCTGCTGAAGCTGACATCCACAAACAAGCTGCCGTTCATCGAGCTTGGCGAGTCCGACGATGTCCTCCCCGGGCAGTGGGTCGTGGCCGTTGGCAACCCCTACGGGCTCGGCGGCACGGTCACGGCCGGCATCGTCTCCGCTCTGGGCCGCGACATCGGCGACGGACCGTATGACAGCTTTTTCCAGATCGACGCGCCGATCAATCGCGGCAACTCCGGTGGCCCGCTGTTCACGCAGGACGGAAAAGTCATCGGCGTGAACACCGCGATCTACTCGCCGTCAGGCGGCTCGATCGGCATCGGGTTCGCCATTCCGTCCGACGTGGTCAAAAACGTCGTCTCCCAGATTCAGAAGACCGGTCACGTCACGCGCGGTTATCTGGGCGTCGAGGCCCAGCAGATCTCCCCGTCGATGGCGAGCGCGCTTGGCCTGAAGTCGCCGTCCCCCGGCGCCCCGCCATCAGGCGCCCTGGTCGCAAACGTGTCGGCAGGCAGCCCGGCCGAGAAAGCGGGGATCAAGTCCGGAGACGTCATCGTCAAACTCGACGGCAAGCCGGTGGACACGCCGCATAATCTTGCCGTGAAGGTCGCGTCCATCGCTCCGAACACGGACGCAACCGTAACTCTGTTGCGCAACGGCGCTTCGCGCGACGTCACCGTCCACATCGCCAACCAATCTGCCGCGAACGAAGCGGCTGGCGCGTCGGCCCAGGTCGGCGCAAAAGGCGAAAAACTTGGCGTTTCCCTCTCGCCGCTGACTGGCAACGTCCGACAGCAGCTTGGACTCGACAGTTCCGTCCACGGCGTCGTGGTCACCGACGTCAAGCCGGGCTCAGCCGCCGAGCAGGCTGGCGTCCGGCCGGGCGACGTCATTCAGGCTGTGGGCGATCAGCCGATCGACAACCCGCACGCCGCCGTGACGGCTGTCGCCGCTGCTCTGAAGACCCGCCAAGCGGTGCTGCTGCGTGTCCTGCGCGATGGGCAATCCCTATTCGTGGCGATCTCTCTAAACGGCGACAACGGCGACGCTGGCAATAGCGCGCCGGGCGGCGGAAGCGACGGAGATGACGACGACAATAACTGACTGCGTGCCGCCGCCCGACCTTCGGGCGGCGGCGTTTGCGCCCGACGCTGCCGCACAGGATCAACCCTTGCGCAGTGCAAGAGTCATCCGGGTTATGTTTTTGTCAGATATAAAAGCCGTCATTTTATAGATGCCACGCCAGCGTCATCCCGATGAGACGCGGTGGAACAAGATAATACTGATCGAAGATGCCCCCTCCACCTGAATACCCCATGGTGACGCCCCGGGAACTGGTTAGGTTTTTCACGTATATCGAGAGAACGCTGTGACCGAGTGACGTAGGCAAGTCGCCGGACAGGCGCAAATCCAGTGTGTTGTAATTACCCATCTTCATTGCGCTACCAAACATCACCGGGGCGGATCCCTGATAGTGGTGCATGATCGAAAAAACTGGTCGCATAAAAAGTGTTTTCGCCTGATAGCTCAGAGTCTCACTGAATTGCCATTTCGGGCTGGCCGCCAGTTGTGTTCCCTTGTTCAAGACCACGCCGTTTCCAAGGTTCACAGCCTCGGTCATGTGAGCGTCCGTATATGTGGCGTTTGACTGCAACGTCAGCCCCGGAAGAGGCGTCACCCATGTGCCCGCAAATTCAAAACCGCGACTTGTAGCGCGACCCACGTTGGCCTCATACCCGACCCCGTCAGGGCGGGCGAGTTTCGCCTGAAGATTTCTCCAGTCTATATAATAAAGCGTTGGCTCCAGAATCAGGTGACCTCGAAAGAAATTCAGCCTTGCGCCTACCTCATAATTCTTGAGGCTGTCGGACTTCGTTTCGCGAGGCGTGGGATATTGGGCGCTCACCGGGTTGGTATTGGGGGCGCCAAACCGGTATCCTTCCGAAAATTGAAAATACGCCATGATATGCCTGCCGGGCTCGTACTTGAACGCGAATTTTGGCAAGGCGCTGGTTTGTGAAGAGCGTCCAGACGAATAATTGAAGAGGCTGCCATAGGCCAGATATGACCCCAGCCCCCCGACTTCCGCGGATGATTTTTCGGACATTCCGAACACACGCGCACCTCCGGTCAACGTAAAATCATGTAGGAATTTGTATGATATTTCTCCAAAAATTGACTTTTCTACTCCGTTATAATTCACATCGTAGGGCTGCCAGACATCGCCGCCAGGCGCCAACTGACTGGCCAACTCCGATCCATACATAGAAGCGAGGTAATCGCCGCTCCCCGCAGTCGAAAGCGGGCTATTCACACGCTTCCATGTCTCGTAATACGCGGCTCCGATCAACCAGGACAACGGCCCCTGCCCCTTGGAAGTCAGGCGCAATTCATAGTACATGGACTTCCCGTCGACGCTCTGCCTGTCAATCGTCGGAGCTTTGATCGTCGGGAACAGAGCGCCGTAATATCGGGTATAGTCCCACGACGCGGACTGCCCTTTCCTCAGGAAAGCGCCAATCGCCGTTAACGATGCAAAGCCCAAGTCCTGATCCAGTCGTAACTCGTGCATCTGCGTCTGCGTACGAACCGGCTCCAGCGTCGCCACTTTCTTCGTGTATGCGCCATAGACCTCCGACATTGAATATGGGTCATCGGATACGTCAGTGCTCTGCCCGAGATAGGTATAAGCAAGCTTCGTTCCGTCCGTCGGCGTAAATACTACGCTGACCCGGGCGTTACGCGTATATGTCGTGTTGGTGTTTTTCCCGATGCCAAGATTCGTGATGTATCCGGGATCTTGTCGATAATCGAGCACCCCCCTAACCGCCAACCTTCCTTTGATGATCGGGATGTTAACCATTCCCTTTTCACCATAACCCACTTCGTGCCCGGGCATCCCAACGATAGACGTTTCCCCGGCGGCATCCCATTTTGTTACGTTCGCCTGATTCGGAATGTAATCAATTGCGCCGCCCAACGTCGCCGATCCGAATAGCGTACTTTGCGGCCCTTTGAGAGCTTCGATGCGAGCCACATCAAACGTGTCTATATCAGGGACGGAAACTGCGAACCCCGGATCGGTCAAAGGTATGTCGTTCAGAAAATACCCCGTCGTTCCTTGACCCTGATCAATTCCAGCTGTCGTCGCCACACCGCGAAAAGTAATCGCCGAATATCCGGGGATGGAAGCGGATAATGTGGCCCCGGGTATCTGCGAAATATAATCCTGAAAAGCTTGCGCCCCTCTGGCTTCGAGGCTGGCGCCCGTAAGGACGGTGACTGAATTAGC
Source organism: Acetobacter nitrogenifigens DSM 23921 = NBRC 105050 (assembly GCF_000429165.1). Taxonomy (GTDB): domain Bacteria; phylum Pseudomonadota; class Alphaproteobacteria; order Acetobacterales; family Acetobacteraceae; genus Acetobacter; species Acetobacter nitrogenifigens. The sequence continues at coordinate 56,282 of NZ_AUBI01000009.1, forward strand.
GACGTCATGTGTCGATTGACGCCGTCGCGACGCGGATATGGTAATTGCTTCCGGGCTTCCTTCAGCAGAATACACGGCATCAGTTTTTTTGATGTTTTTTATCTGCTTTGAAGAACTTGCTGTTTGGCCTGTTTTTCGACCTCCAGCAGCGTTCACTGCACCCTGTGCGCGAGCACCGGCAGGGTGAAGATACGCCAGACTGCAAAACGAGCTGACAAGAAGGAGGCTACGCTTCCTCCATTTTTTTGATTGCATAAGGTGATAAAACATTTTTATTTCCACATCCCGCCGCGAACGTCGCACTTTCTCGAACCTGCTATCGTTACAAAACTCTACCGCCGAGGAATTTGAGATAAAAATTTCTTATTCAAAAAAAAATTTTTCTATTACAAGAATTTCAATTTCGTGATTACGTCGATCAATTCTCAATGACATGATCAAGGCCCAATGGATCGAGCACTCTTGGATAAAAATCTTCATCTCTCTCCCTGAATTGAAAATCACGAAAATTCATATCAAGGGCTCCCGGCGTCGCCACGTAAAATATTTTCTCTGAAAATTTTGAAAAATCCGCCTCAAAGTGTCGGCCTGATTTTAGGCCAATAAGCCTTTTCCCAGACACATCCAATCCAATATTAAGAAACAAACTCTCTGTATAAACCTGACTTCTTTCGGAAATAACGAGAACGTCAATGCCGTCAACATAGAGCCACGCTGCCGCTCCTGCGGATATAGACGTTCCATCGAGGCCTACCTGTCTAAGATCGGAAGATATTTCCCGCACTTCAACTTTATCAAGGTCAAGAGGAAGACCAGAAGATAAGCCGATCTTGCCGCCAATCCGCAAGGGAAGGATCGCACCGCGCCCAGCTTCAATACACGTTTTCACGACTACGGGATCATAGACAGCGCCAAATACACAATCCGTCGCGCCGAATTCCATAAACGATCGCAATAAATACATGGAATCACCAGGGGACCCGCCACCCGGGTTATCACCCTGATCCGCGATGATCCATGGCCCATGTGACGGCCGTTCAGAAGAATCTCGAAGAATACACTTCAGATCGTAGGGTTTCTTACAAAAAGCACGTCTGAGTTTGTAAAATCTTTCTCCAGATTTTCTGGCTATCTCTTCGGCGCAACTCAGGTCTCCATCCGAATACGCGAGTACCTGCGCACCGGTAAACGGCGTATCTCCCCACGGAAACCCGTGAACGAGGCTAATGGAAAGACATTTAATTTGCGCTTCGAGCGACCGCAATTCATCCGTAAATACACGCATATCCCTATCAGACGTCGGAAACAAACCGATCATCTGACAATTGTATCGTGCTCCAACCGGATGAATGTCACCACGCGCAATCTTTATGCAGGCGTCATATAACTCGGACAGGCGTGAAAGAGTGTCCGTATGCGGATACTCCCTAAGAAACATCATGATAGATGAATTCTCTATCATGACGTCCGTCAGATGCGCATGAGGATCAAGTAAGACGCCTATGCAAACGTTTCCGCCCACCGCATTTCTCAAGCGCGCAAGAAAATTTCCTTCGCAATCGAAGCAGGTGGTAGAAACCATCGCACCATGTAACCACAAAATGACGACGTCATATGGGCCGGTTTCCACTATAGACCGAATCAATTGTCCACTGAGAGTCTCCCAAACATGATCGAGAGTTGGTCCACCTGGGAGCGCCTGCGCCATCAGGCCGAAAGAAATACGATGACCGTCTTGTTGTGCTTTTTCACCAAGAAGTTCAAAAAATGGCTCTCCACGCGTGTCGCTCAAATCAACCTGAAGGTTATTCCGGGAAAAACCGCTCATTGTCTCAAACGCAGACCAACTCGTTGGAATTGGCGACGACGTGTTGGTTTCAGTGCCTATCCCACCACAGAAAATTCGTAACGCCGATTCGGCCCGAGCATGGTCATTCATAAAAAAAATCCTTAAAAATTCAAAACTTTGACCACACTGACATGATTAGAAACGACGTTCTTCGCTCCGATGACCTAAACGGAGCGGCCTTCTCACTTTCTATTGTCGTTTGAAATGCAGTCTGGCTGTACGCCCACTACTCATAAGAATTCCTGATTCACTTACTTCTAATGTTACAAGCATTGGAAAAAATGATTGTGTTGTGGCCATCCAGATATCAGACCCAATCTGCTCCAACGTATAATCCTGGCTACCGTTGACCCCGGAAACTCGCATTACATTACCGTTTATAAACGCAAAAAGTTCTGAAATTTCTGATTTATATTCCCCAAACAATTCTTTTTTCTCGCTGTGAGAAGCCGGAGGATGAACTCGCTCCAGGCGATCAGTCCGTTCGAATTCGATTGCATTTAACGTCTCGAAATCCGGCCCGTCCGGCATCACCCGGATATCAGTGGGCATGATCGAAACAGAATACGCCCCAGATCGGTCACGCTTAGCGGGGAGCGTCATTCCATTTATCATCATAAATGGATTTCCATTATTCTCAGAAATTTTTAAAACACGACCACTGTTCTTCGAATAATACGTTCCTGTAGCAACTGCTCCAACAGTATCCTGCTGTATGACCGGCAAATCCGCAACACAACTGTCGATAATAGCATCCACCAGGTTATAAAGATCAAGTGCGTTCCGTCCATTACTAATGACTATAACGTCAAGGTCGCAATCGACCACTTTCAGCATCTGGCACGATCCACCTATGACCCCGCCTGCGTGATGTACCGTGGACAGACCGCGATATGTGCCCATCATCAATCCCAGGCCGTAGCCGTGACTCGCGGCAGGCGTCCGCATCTCCGCCCAGCTTTCTGCGGAACCCACGCGCGGCGTGCTCATATGCGCAAGCCAGCGCAGCATATCATCCACTGTCGAGACAATGCCGCCCTCGCCCCCGACAGGCGCACCCATCACGCCACGGCGCCATCCACCCGACAAATCGGGCACGTGAAGCGTCGCGCTATTTGGAACAAGGTCCGTGTCCAAAGGGCGCAGCATTGTGTCGACCATACCGACAGGCAAAAAAATGCGCTCACGCAGAAACTCGCCAAGCGGAGCGCCGCTCAGTCGCTCGATGATCATGCTCAGCAGAACGTAACCACCGTTATTATAACTCCATCCATTCCCTGGAAGAAAATTGACGCTCTTTGTTTGGCAGAGCATTTTGAACTGCTCGTCTGCGGCGATCGGCGCGCTTGGCGGCGCGGATAGCATCAAGATATCAAGACTGTCGCGCATGCCGCTGGTGTGCGCCATCAATTGACGGATGGTCATATCGTCCGCCCAAGCCGGCAACTCTGGCAGCACCAGTCTCGGACTATCGTCCAACGACAGAAGGCCGTCCTCTTTCAGCAACATCAACGCCAGAACGCAAAAGTGTTTTGAGGTCGAGCCTATGCGCATTCTGATCGAGGGCGACAGGGCCGTCGATGTTTCGATTGAAGCAAGACCCACGCCGCGACGATAGACCGGCCTGCCCTTCAATCCGACGCCTACGGCGAAACCAGGGGCACTGGTGCTGTCAAATGGCGCAAGCAGTCCATCCAGTTTATCGACGTCGATGTGAACCTGATGTGCCACGAGAATTTAAACTCCTTTGACGCCTCTAAACCGCAATCTGGACACGCTCGCCAAACGCACATCTTCAACTGGAGAAGTTCGACAATCGAATTTTGCTCGTCGCCGTTACGTGAGCGCGGGACATGTGTGGACGGCCGATATTGCAGGAACAGGCTCCCGCATATTTCGCTCCCGTCATAAAAAAACGAATACTCGTTCTTTTATTGCAATGTCAACAGACTTGTGCGGATGCGCGAATCGACATACCGAATGCTCGTTTGCAGGAGTCCATATGCCGAAAAGAGACGACGCGCACATGCTGGCGCAACGCGAACGCATATTGCGCTCTGTGATCGAGTGCATCGCACAGAAGGGCGTGGATCGAACCTCCATCAGCGACATATGCCGGCGAGCAGGCATGAGCACCGGCGCTCTTTATGTCCACTTTGCAAACAAGGACGAGATTATCGCTGAGGCGCTTCGCTACGGGAGTCCTCTGGAGGATGCGTTTCCAGCACGATGGCTGGACATCGTCGCCCTGCTGTCGTCCGTCGAAAACCAGATGGGCTTCGACATCCTGACGGTCGTGCGTAGCCGCCTGCACCTGCACGCGGAGAGCGTGCACCCCGGCACGCTTCACGACACGCTTCGCCCGATCCTTCAGAACACCATGGAGATTTTTACTGCACGATTGCAACAGCTTTCTGACCGGAATGAGATTCGGCTGCGCATGACTGCTGAACAAACTGCACGAAGCATCCTCGCTTTTCTGGACGGGATGTTCTGGATCACACTTGCGACTGATCAGCCACTGGACGCCCTGCGCCCGCAATTAAAGGAGGGTATCGACTGTTTTGTGGAGCCACTTTCCTGAAATTCGCCGCGCCTTTTCAGCGCAATGCGCGCCCGGCATCTGCTCAAACTATCGTCTTCTGCTTCGACTATTTTATCGTGTGACTTACGCCACCTTCACTGAGCCCGTTCAGCGAAGACCGGCCGTCCAGCTACACGCCGACACGTTCGCATTTTTTCGGAGACATCTTTCATGACCACCACCCCCTCGCTCCATTTCGTCACACTCATCGGCAGCCTCCGCAAGACATCGATCAACGCCGCTGTCGCTCGCGCTCTTCCGGCCCTCGCGCCGGAAGGCGTGTCGATCAGCGCTCTGGGCTCCGTTGGCGCGTTCCCGCTATATGATCAGGATTTGCAGGAGCAGGGTTTCCCGGCTCCCGTGCTGGCCATGGCGGAACAGATCCGCGCTGCGGACGGCGTGATCATCGTCACGCCGGAGTATAACTACTCCGTGCCGGGCGCGCTAAAGAACGCCATTGACTGGCTTTCACGCGTTTCGCCGCAGCCGCTGGCGGGCAAGCCTGTGGCGATCCAGACGGCGTCACCCGGCGCTATCGGCGGAGCGCGGGCGCAGTATCACCTCCGCCAGAGCCTCGTGTTTCTCGACGCGTTCGTACTGAACAAGCCGGAAGCGATGATCGGGCTGGCGGGCTCCAAGGTGAATGCGGAGACACTGGAGTTGAGTGACAGCGGAACGCGCGAATTCCTGTCGCGCCAGATTGAGGCTCTCGCGGCTTTGGCGCGGAAAGTAAAAGACTGAGATTCCGGAAAGCCGGGATTCAGGGCTTTTCCGCCAAACACGGAAACCTTGGAAAAGCTTCAGGTTCTTACTTTATCGAGCACCCTCACCCATTCAAATGACACCGTTTGAATGGGATTTGCTCCGGCCTCGCGCCGCCCACAACCAGAGCGCGCCTCAGCGCGGAGCGAGCACGCTGCGACTGCGGCTGTATCCGAAATAGATCGCGAACCCGATCAGCAACCACACGACAAGCCGGATCCACGTCAGACTGTCCAGAGAAGCCATAACCGCAAGGCAGCTCAAAACGCCAAGCACCGGCACGGTCACGCCGCCCGGAATACGGAAACGACGTTCTCGGTCCGGTTGAGTCCGGCGCAGGACCAGCACCCCGATGCAGACAATGGTGAACGCCAGCAAGGTGCCGATGGACGTCATGTGCCCGAGTTCCGAGATCGGCAGGAACGCGGCCAGAACGCCAGTCACCAGCATAAAGAACAGGTTTGACAGCCACGGCGTGCGGAAGCGGGCATGGGTGCGGGCGAAGAACGACGGCAGCAGCCCGTCGCTCGCCATTGCGTAAAACACGCGGCTCTGACCGAGCAGCAGAACCAGCATGACTGATGTGAAGCCGCAGATAATGCCCAGTTTCACCGCCGTCTTGAGCCATCCGAACGGCGTATGGTCGATCGCGGTCGCGACCGGGGCGGCGTCGCCGAGCATGTCGTGGTAATTCACCATTCCGGTCAGGACGAGCGAAAAGGCCATATAGACCGTCACACAGACCAGCAGGCTGCCGATGATGCCGATCGGCATGTCCCGCGCGGGGTTGCGGGCCTCCTGCGCCGTCGTGGAAACGGCGTCAAAACCGATATAGGCGAAAAAGATCGTGCCAGCGGCCCTCATCACGCCGGAGAATCCGAAATGCCCGAACGTTCCGTCGTTGGGCGGGATGAACGGGTGATAGTTGGTCGTATGCACGTAGGGCAGACCAAAGCCGATGACCGCGGCGATAACGGTCAGCTTGATCGCGACGATGACGGCGTTGACCTTCGCGGAATCCGAAACGCCGCGGATCAGAAGCATCGTGATGGCGACGATGGCGAACACGGCAGGCAGATTGGCGATGCCCGTAGCCTCCGCGCCAGACGCCAGACGCACGGTTTCGAACGGGGAAGCTGTCAGCCTCTCCGGCAGCGAGACGCCCCAGTCGGCCAGCAGGGAAACGACGTACCGCGACCAGCTGACCGAGACGGTGGCGGAGCCAACGGCGTATTCGAGCACCAGATCCCAGCCGATAATCCAGGCGACGAACTCGCCCAAGGAGACATAGGCGAAACTGTAAGCGCTGCCTGCGGCCGGGATCATGCTCGCCAGCTCGCTATAGCAGAGCCCGGCGAAACCGCAGGCGACGGCCGCGATCAGGTAGGACAGCACGACCGCCGGTCCTGCGTTCTCGGAGGCGGCGATGCCGGTCAGCGAGAACAGTCCCGCACCAATGATGGCGCCGACGCCCAGAGCTACGAGATTACCAGCCCCCAGAACCCGCTTGAGTCCCGTCTCCTCGGCCGCCGCGTTGATGGGCTTGAGGCGAAACAGGGAAGTTGAGGCCGGTCGCCTCTCCGTCTGCGACATGAAGTTGTGTCTCCGGGTTCTGTCTTCTGAACGTGGATAGCCGTTGCGGCGCGGGCTGTCGCGGGGTACGTCTCCGCCCGAAGCATGTGGCCTTGGGCTCGCCAAGGCGGTATGAGCGGGGCTGTTACGGTCCCGTCGCCGGTTCAGCGGTCTGGTGGCGGGTTTAGCCGGTTGCGTGGCTGGCGGTCGAAAAAAGGATTTCAAAGGTGAGCGAGACGAATCTGCAACGATTTTTTCAGGCTCCTCTGAGCGCTGTCGACCCCGACGTCGCAGCTGCGATCGGCGGCGAGATGGTCCGCCAGCGCGAAGGCATCGAACTGATCGCCAGCGAGAACATGGCGTCCGCCGCGGTGCTTGAGGCGCAGGGAAGCGTTCTCACCAACAAATATGCCGAAGGCTATCCGGGCCGCCGCTATTACGGCGGCTGCTTCGAGGTGGACAAGGTCGAAGTACTGGCCATCGAGCGCGTGAAGAAGCTGTTCGGCGCGGCCTTCGCCAACGTGCAGCCGCATTCCGGCGCGAACGCCAATCAGGCCGCCTTCATGGCGACCATCGCGCCGGGCGGCACCGTTCTGGGCATGAGCCTCGCCGCCGGCGGCCATCTGACGCACGGCGCGGCGCCGAACTACTCCGGCAAATGGTTCAACGCGGTCCAGTATGGCGTCCGTCTTCAGGACGGCGAGCTGGATTACGACGACATGGAGCGTCTGGCGCGCGAGCATAAGCCGAAGCTGATCGTCGCTGGCGGGTCCGCCTATCCCCGCATCATCGACTTCCCGCGCTTCCGCAAGATCGCGGACGAAGTCGGCGCGAAGCTGATGGTCGACATGGCGCATTTCGCGGGCCTCGTCGCCGCAGGACTCTATCCCAGCCCGCTGCCGCACGCCGATATCGTCACCAGCACCACGCACAAGACGCTGCGCGGCCCGCGCGGCGGCCTGATCCTGACCAACGACGAAGCGCTGGCCAAGAAGATCAACTCGGCCGTGTTCCCTGGCCTGCAGGGCGGCCCGCTGATGCATGTGATCGCAGGCAAGGCCGTCGCCTTCGGCGAAGCGCTGCAGCCCGAGTTCGTTGAGTATCAGAAGGCCGTCGCCGCCAACGCCCGCGTGCTGGGCGAGACGCTCATCTCGCGCGGCTTCGACATCGTCACCGGCGGGACCGACAGCCATCTGCTGCTGGTCGACCTCCGCCCGAAGAAAGTCACAGGCAAGGCGGCCGAGCAGGCGCTGGAGCGCGCGGGCATCACCGCGAACAAGAACGCCGTACCGTTCGACCCGGAAAAGCCCGCAATCACCTCCGGCATCCGCCTCGGCAGCCCGGCGGCGACCGCGCGCGGCTTCCGCGAGGAAGAGTTCCGCACCGTCGGCGAGATGATCGACGAAGTGCTGACGGCGCTGGCCGCATCCGGCGGCGAAGGCGACGCGGCGGTGGAGAACGCTGTGCATGAGCGCGTGAAGGCCCTGTGCGCGAAGTTCCCGATCTACAAGTGAGGCAATGTGGCCTGCGACGCCGGCGCCCGCAGGCTCTTTCACCTTACCGCCCGCTCATGCGGGCGGGGATCGCCCAAAACGACGAAAACCGACGCCCATGACGATTCAGCCCCTCGTCCATTACCCGGATCAGCGCCTTCGTCTGGTCGCGGCGCCAGTGACTGTATTTGACGCGTCCCTTCGCACTCTTGCGGTCGATCTGCTCGACACCGTGCGCGCGGCGCCGGGGATTGGCATAACGGCGCCCCATATCGGCGTCTCCATGCGCGTCGTAACGCTCGACCTGCCCGGCTCAGACGCCCCACACACATACGTCAACCCGGAGATTATCTGGCGTTCCGAAGAGACGCTCCTTCACGAGGAGGGCAGTATCTCCATGCCGGGCGTGAACGAGCGCGTCGATCGCGCAGCCCGCGTGCGCGTGCGTTACTGCGACATTGACGGGCATGAACACACCGAGGAGGCCGACGGCCTGCGGGCGGTCTGTCACCAGCATGAGATCGACCAGCTGGACGGAATTTTCTGGATACAGCGCCTGTCGGCCCTGCGACGCAACAGGCTGGTCGCGCGTTACGAGAAAATGCAGCGCGGTCGCTGAGCGTGTTTTGGAGAAAGGTGACCGAAGCGGAGCAGTTCGCGGGTCTTTGATTGCAGCGCCCGCCAGGCGACCGCCCTCATGGCGTCATGGCCACACGCGCAATTCAATTTGTGCGCATGCCCCCGGTGTCACCTTCTGGCGAAGGGCGCGACGCGCATGCGCCTCAAAAACGCCGAAACCATTGCAGCGGCATTCTTGTAAAACGTCAGTGGAGCGATGATGGACTATCTGGCCGCCATGAAAGTGTTCGTCCGGTCCGCCGAACTGGGCACGTTCACCCGCGCCGCAGAGGAAGCCGGAATTAAGGTTTCCACCGTCTCTCGCTACATTACTTTTCTGGAAGAGGATTTGGGAGCAGCCCTCTTCAACCGATCGACACGTCATCTGCATCTGACGGAAATGGGCCGCGTTTTTTATGAAAAGGCGCTTTCGTTACTGGATGATATCGAACAGATTCGTTCACTGGTCCCCACTCTCAACGCCATGCCGCAGGGGTTGCTTCGCATCCAGCTTCCCGGCGCGTTCGCGCGGAAGCATGTCGTAGGCGTTCTGGGAGAGTTTCTGGCCCAACACCCGATGATACGAGTGGAAGCGATTCTGGCCGACGCCGAACGCGACATCATCGAAGGCGGCGTGGACGTTGCGTTGAAGATCGGCGCGCTGGCTGATTCACAGCTTGTCGCAAGAAAAATAGCGCCAAACCATTATTGTTGTTGCGTCAGCCCGTCCTTCAGGGACGTCAACGGTCGGCCTGAGACGCCGCAGGCGCTTGCTCATCGCCCCTGCCTGCCGCTCGGCCTGCAATCCGGCGGCACATGGGCTTTCAAGGCCGCAGAGGGGTGGGAAAAAATAAAGGTCTCGGGACCTTTGCGATCTGACGATCTGGAATGTCTCCGGGCCGCTGCTATCGGGGCGTCGGGTTACGCTGTCTTGCCCCGCTGGCTCGTCAATGACGACCTGCAGGGGGGTTTGCTGGAAAATGTCCTGGCTGATTATGAGTTCTCTTCGGGAGGTGAAGCCGATGAGGGAATCTGGATCGTCTACCCCCCCAAAAAAATTGTCCCCTCAAAAGTACGAGCCTTCATCTCCTTTTTCGAAAACCGCTACCGCGCTGCAACCGAGTGGTGAGGTTTCATACAGTTAGCATCCCCTTGCGACAAAACTCCTATGCGGCGCGGGTTATCGATCTCAACACGGCGGCGGCTCAATATCCTGCCGGAAGCGCTTAAAAAACTTCAAAAAGGAGAGCCGCCATGGACAAATATTCACCGCAGCAGAGCCCGGTTACGCTACGTGACGAAGATGGCCCCGCCATTACGCGGGACGCCGAATACTTTGAGTACAGCACCGCAGCGAACCCCATCCGCCCGAGCCTGACGCCCCGAATTCCATTCCATTTCTTTTCGCCCGATCTCTATGCGGAGGGGGCGTCACGCGTCGTCCCGCTGGACATGAGCGAGGCTTTGAAATGCGAGGCTCCAGCGACCGGTCCTGGACTTTGCGCCAGTTTCGTTCGCGTCGCCGCAGGCGACTCTCTCGCGCTACAGCCTGAATCGACGTCGACAGTATTCTACGTTATTCGGGGCGCAGGCACGGTCGAGGCCCACGGCGCGACGTTCGAATGGAACGAAGGAGATTTCTTTACCGCCCCCGGCGTCGGCGCGATCAAGCTGAGCGCGACAGGCGAGGCCGCACTCTACTACGTCAATGACGCCCCCTTGCTGCGCTACCTTGGCGTGAAGCCTGCCGTCGCCCGGTTCGAGCCGACACTTTACCGGGCGGAAAAAGCAAACGCCGAATTACGGACGGTCGCATCTCAGCCGAACGCAGGTGAAAAAAGCCGGGTCAGCATTTTGCTAGGCAACGCCAATTTCCCTCACACCCGCACGGTGACGCATGTGCTTTGGGCGATGTACGGAATGATCGGCGCGCATACGCAGCAGAAGCCGCATCGCCACCAGTCCATTGCACTCGACTTTATCGTCGACTGCGACAAGGGATGCTACTCCCTGCTGTCGAAAGAAATCGATCAGGACGGCAATATGGTCGATCCCACCCGCGTCGACTGGGAATCCGGCTGCGCCTTTGTAACGCCGCCCGGATACTGGCACGCCCATTTCAACGAGTCTGACAGGGACGCCCGCCTGATCCCAATTCAGGACGCAGGTCTGCAGACTTACCTGCGTACCCTCGACATCAGATTCACGTGATCGATCAGGACGCAAAACCGCTCTGAACTCCCTGAACTCGGCCCCGAGCCTGCCTTTCTGACGCTGCGGCCCGACCGACATGATACTCAGGTATAATGTCGGTCATGTCGCGCAGAGGCTATCGTGTATCAAACTTTGACGCACAACGAATAAAATAAAGGCGCGCACCAGGTGGCCGATTACGTCAAACCCTCCGTCATTCTCGACAACATGATCGAAGCTGCCTCCCTGAAGGCCGCTCTTCCCGCCAAGGACGTACTGATCCGCGCCATGTTGGCCGGGGCATATCTTTCCTTCGCCACGACTCTTGCCTTCCTTGTGGCGGCGCAAACCGGCCAATTCATCGTAGGAGCTGTGCTCTTTCCTGCCGGGTTTGTGCTCATCGTCCTTTTGGGCATGGAATTGCTTACCGGTAATTTCGGCATGATGCCTTTGGCCGCATTTGCCGGACGCATCGGCGGCGGCGCAGTTTTTCGCAACTGGGCGCTGGTGTTTCTCGGCAATCTGCTCGGCAGTCTGATTTACGCTGCGCTATTCTGGATCGCGATCACCGATTGCGGGAACGTCTCAGGTGGTCCGCTTGGAGAAAAGCTGCGCGCGCTCGCCGTATCCAAGACGACGGCTTATGAAGCGTTCGGGGCGGCCGGGCTGGCGACCGTCTTCGCAAAAGCAATACTTTGCAACTGGATGGTAAGCTTGGGCTCGGTTGTCGGCCTCGCCTCGACCTCGACGATCGGCAAGATCATCGGCGCGTGGCTCCCGATCATGATATTCGTCGCGCAAGGCTACGAGCACAGCGTCGTGAATATGTTCGCGATCCCGGCTGGCATGATGCTCGGGGCGCATGTCACCTTTGCCGACTGGTGGCTGTGGAATGAGATTCCGGTAACGCTGGGCAACCTTGTCGGCGGCATCGTCTTTACAGGGGGCGCGCTTTACGCGACCTACAGGACCACGCCCATCTCCAATCAGGATCCGGCGTCCCGCCCCGTCTAGGGCTGCGTTTGAAGGATAAAGAGGGCTTTTGTCATGAGCGAAACCGCCAAACCCCACTACGAGACCTACGACCACCCGGCTGGCGGCTGGGGGGCTGCGAAAGCGACCGCGAAGGCGCTGCTGGAGCAGAGTGTCCTCGGCAAGGGATCGCGCGCGCTTCTCTCCATGAACAAGCCTGGCGGCTTCAAATGCCCCAGTTGCGCCTTCCCTGACCCGGACCGCGAAAAGACGCTTGAGTTCTGTGAAAACGGCGCGAAGGCGCTGGCTGTGGAAGCCACGAAGAAGCGCGTGACGCGCGCCTTCTTCGAACAGCATACCGTCACGGAACTGATGGCGCAGAGCGATTACTGGCTTGAGGAACAGGGGCGCCTGACCGAGCCCATGCGCTATGACGCGGCGACGGATCGCTATGTGCCTGTCACATGGGACGACGCCTACGCGATGATCGGCAGGCATCTGCGCGCCCTGAAAGATCCGAACGAGGCCGAGTTCTACACATCTGGCCGTACCTCGAACGAGGCCGCTTTCCTGTACTCGATCTTCGTCCGCGCATACGGCACGAACAATTTCCCTGATTGTTCCAACATGTGCCACGAGCCCACGTCACGCGGCCTGCCGCATGCGATCGGCGTCGGCAAAGGCACGATCGTGATGTCGGACTTCGACAAGGCCGAGGCGATCTTCATCTTCGGGCAGAACACTGGCACGAACTCCCCGCGCATGATGAGCAACCTCGTCCATGCGCGCAAACACAACGTGCCGATCGTGGTCGTGAATCCTATGCCGGAGCGCGCGCTGATCCGCTTCACCGAACCTCAGGACCCGGTGAAGATGGCGACGTTCGGCTCGACTGCCATCGCCAGCGAATTCGTACACATCCGCATCGGCGGCGACCTCGCCCTTGTGAAAGGCATGATCAAGGCCCTGCTGGAACGGGACGCTGCTGGCGAAAAGGTGCTGGATCAGGAATTCATTGCCGAACACACGCATGGTTTCGAAGCATGGCGCGACGAGGTCCTGTCCTGCAGCTGGCAGGATATCACCCGCGTTTCCGGAATTTCCGAGGAACAGATTCGTCGCGTCGCGGAGATCTACGCACGCTCCAAGGCGACGGTCCTGTGCTTCGGCATGGGCATCACGCAGCATCAGCAGGGTTCGCGGATGATCCAGCAACTTGCGGCGTTGCTGATGTTGCGTGGGAATTTTGGAAAGCCCGGCGCCGGCATCGCGCCCATTCGCGGACATTCGAACGTGCAGGGAGACCGCACGGTCGGCATCGACGAAAAGCCGACCCAGGCCTATCTCGACCGCGTGCGCGACACGTTCAACTTTGAACCGCCGCGCGAACACGGGCATCACGTCGTGGAATCCGTGGAGGCAATGATCGACGGCCGCTCCAAAGTCTTCATCGGCATGGGCGGCAACTTTATCCACGCCATTCCCGATACAATCATCGCTTATGAGGCGATGAGTCGCCTCGACCTCACCGTTGGCATAGCGACCAAGCTGAACCGAGGGCATATCGTCCACGGCAAGGACGCGCTGATTCTTCCGGTGATCGCCAGATCCGAGATCGATCGTACGTCGGCGGGCGAACAGTTCGTCACCATCGAAGACGCGATGTCGAACGTGACGTCTTCTCGCGGCGTGCTCGAGCCTGCGAGCCCGGATTTGCGGGCGGAAGTCGAAATCGTCTGTCGCATCGCCCGCGCAACGTTGCCCGACAGCCATATTCCGTGGGAAAGTTATATCGAGGACTACGATCTGATCCGGGAAAAAATCGCACAGGTTTACCCGGAAATATACACAGATTTTCCGAAAAAGATCAAAAACCCCAAGGGATTTCACCTCGACATTCCACCGCGTCGCCGGGTGTGGAAGACCTCTACCGGTAAGGCGAATTTCCTCGTAATCCCCGGCCTCGCCGTGGACAGCGACGTGCCGGATCCCGACATGTTGCGCCTCTCCACCATTCGCTCGCACGACCAGTACAACACAACAATCTACAGCAACAGCGACCGTTATCGCGGCGTCTATAACGACCGTATGGTGCTGTTCCTTAGTGCTGCTGAGCGTGAGGAACGCGGGCTGGAAAAACACGCGCGCGTGGCGCTCGAAACCATCTCCAGCGACGGCGTGACGCGACGTGTTGAGGGTCTGACAGTGCTGGATTATCCGATGCCGCGCGGCGCGATCGCGGGATATTACCCGGAATTGAACCCTCTTCTGCCGCTGAGTCATTTCGACGATATCAGCGGAACGCCCGCAGCGAAGTCCATCCCCGTGCGTATTGTCGCCATGGCCGACGCCACGCGGGAAGCCGCGGCGGCCTGATTTTCGCCAAGACGCGCCGTCCGGTGTCCCGACATCGAAATTTTCGATTCGGGACGTTGGGCGAAAGAACCGAGTCATAGATATGATTTTCAATTTCGAGAGCGACTTCGCCGGATCCCTCCGGTGCATTCCAATGGTCGCCCGACAGAAGCTCGATCTCTGCGGCGTGAAGCTGTCATTGCGACAATGGAGCCGCTTTTCTCGCGAAGACCGTGAGAGCCTGACGACGCTCTCTGCCGAATCCGCAGAGGAGCGGGGGAGCTATCGTGACCTGGTGCTCTCCCTCATCGCAGCCAAAACGGACGAACCGCCAAAATTTCTACCCTCCGAATCATTCGAAGGATGGACTGCTCCAGACCGGATGCCCGAGGCAGTCATACGGCAAGCAGGGACTGACGGCGTCTCTCCACCAACGTCGGCGCAATGGGCGGCGCTGGCGCCGCTTCAGCGTTTCGCTCTGATAAAGCTGGCCAATTCCAAACATGAAAACGAAAACTTCGTTCCCGCAATGAGGGAGTTTGGCGTTCTGACCTGAGCAAAACACCGTAACCGCCTCGCTCTGCGCTTCTCCTGGAGGAGTTAAGGCTGAGCACGAGAACATCCTTCCGCCCAAACTTCCGAATATGCCAAATCTCACAAAAGAGTTTCTAAAACCCTTTCAACAATAACGCCCCGATCCCGTGACGCCGACTCTTCGACGAACTGCCGTCGTAAAAAAGCGTTTCTTGAGTCTCATCCGCGAACAGACCCGGTCGGACAGGCCGTTGATCAGCAACCCGGCGAAGCAGCACGACCCGCTACCCAGCGGAATCGTTTCAAAACTGCCGCAACTCGTATGCTCCTCAGCCGACGGCAGTCGGGCTGTATACTATGCGACTACCCGCGCCAGTCGTACCGCCGTATGGCCACGCGCAGCGCGGTGATTCGGCATGATCAACATGCAATCGTCATAAGGCGTACGGATTTCTTCCGGGCCGTCCAGCGCGATCACCGTACCCTGAAGGGGAATGATCTCACCGCCCCGGAAATTACGCAGAAACGTCAGCGACGTCGTTCTGGCGGTGACGCATTCCGTAACCTCCGCCACACGGGGACGCGTCCCGGTCGCCTCGGCGGAGCCTATAACGTCGCAGGCGCCGAGAAAACGTGAGACCACCTTGCGGGTCAGGGCAAGAGTCGCTGCGGCCCAATGTTGCCCGGCCTCAAGCAGACAGGCCCGCGCGCCGGTGGAAGGAGTGACGAAACGCTCATAGTCAATCAGGCGAGGCCCGCCCGCGTGCCCGCTGTCGCTGACAATCAGGGGCGGCGTCCCGATCTCCCGCGCAAGCGCGCATCCCGCTTCGCTCGGCCCGGACAGCACGAGGGGATCTGACGGCCACAACATTGAGTGCAGGTCGAGCAGCATATCAATCGTATCGAAAAATCCGATCAGGCTGCGAACGCGGTCACGTTCGCTGGACGCCACTGGCTGATCAAGGGTGCCACGACGCCAGAGGCGATTCATGTCCTCATCGACGAAGCGCGATGCGATTGGACGTTCAAAATCGAACCGGGCGAACGCAGCCAGATTAAGGAAGACGAGCGATAGTTTGCCCCGCCGAGGCGTCACCCCCGCTCGCAGCAGTTCCGCCAGTACGATGGCGCCTGCGTATTCGTTGCCGTGCATCAGCGCGCTGACCGCGACATGCGGCCCCGGCCTTCCGGAATCGAACTGATGCAGACCGGGAACGCCCGTGTTGCCAGCCACCCAGGGCGACAGATCCGGGGGGGAAATTTCCAGCGTGAATGTGGGCAGGCGCGGCGGCGTCGGAGGCAGAGTCTCCGACAGGCGCGGCGCGGGCGCGCGAACGGGTAGCGGTTCGCGGCCCGCGGACGTCATGCCGACCCGGTCGACCGCGTGCAGACGCGCTGCGCCATATCGCGGATGAAAGCGTCGCAACGTTCAAGCTGCGTCCGCGCGATCCATTCGTCCGGACGATGCGCCTGTTCAATGCTGCCCGGACCGCAGACGATGCTGGTCATTCCGGCCTGCTGATAGATGCCGCCTTCGGTGCCGTAGGAGACGAACTCTTCGGCGTTTGCGCCTGTGGCGAGCTTGACCGCCGTGGTCAGAGGATTGTCCGCGGCGAGCGCAAGCGGCGGCAGTTCGTTCAGGACTTCGAAACTCAGGCCGCACTCCGGATCGGCTTCGCGCATCCATCGCCCGGTCGTCGCTTCAAGCTCCTTCTCCATCCGCGCCATCATGGCGTGCGAGTCGTCGCCGGGAACGTTGCGCCATTCGAGAAGCGCCTCGGCGCGTTCGGGGATGATGTTGATCGCCGTTCCGCCCTGCGCAAAACCGATCTGGATGGTGCTGTTGGGCGGCTCAAAGCCTTCGACCTTTCGACCTTCCAACGCGAGGCGCCGCGCCTCGGCCGCGACCCACGCCATCGCCTCTCCCAATGCGTGCAGCGCATTGACGCCTTCCGCCGGACGAGATGAATGGCCTGGCTTGCCGCGCGCGACGAGGCGGGCCGCGAGACGCCCCTTGTGCGCAATGACCGGCGTCATCAGGGTCGGCTCACCGACGACGCAGACCGACGGGAGAAGGTTGTTTTCAAGCGCGTCCTGCATTGCGACGCGAGCGCCGTCGCAACTGATTTCCTCATCGAATGTGAAGAGCAGATGCACCGGGCGTTCAAGCTTTATGCGCACAAGATCAGGCACCGCAGCGAGCATGCACGCGACGTAACCTTTCATATCGGCGGCGCCTCGACCAATCAGTTTGCCGCCCTGTTCGCGCAGCACAAACGGGTCCCCCGTCCATTCCTGACCCGTGACCGGAACGGTGTCCACATGCCCGGCGAACGCCAGTCCTCCGGCCTCTCTCGGCCCTATAATGGCGTGCAGGTTGGCTTTCTCGCCCGACGGATCGTGACTCAGCGACCAGCTGACGCCATGGGCGTCCATCCAGCCGGAAATCCAGTCGATCAGCGGCAGATCCGACCGGTCGCTGGTCGTGTCGTAAGACACAATATGAGCCAGCATCGCCACGCTGTCCGTGGAGCCCGGCGCAGGCGCCGCGGTTGCAGTACGTCCGTGCGATTGCGCTACGCCGGATTGGACGGAAAGGCTCGTCGCGTCGCCATGCGACGGGCTGTCGGGGTGCGCAATATCTGTCATGCCGCCGAGTATTGACCCTCAGGCGCGGTCCTCGCAATCCCGCGAAAGCAATCTGAGCGAAACTTTGCACGTTATTGCGACGTCCCCACTCCCCGACTTACCCGTCACTCCGACATTTCGGACCACGTTTCGACCTCACACGCTCTTTCCCGCGCAGTCGGGTCGGGGTTAGGATCGGGCCGTGCCCTTTTTTTATGACAAATCTTTATTCCGGGACTGAAGGTGAGCAAGGCGTTTCATCCGTTGCACAGCGTCTGGCGCCGCCTCCCGGTCGAGCAGAGGCGCCGCGGCTTCGCCGCCCTGACCGCCGCGCTGGCCCCCAAGGTCACGTTACCGCCGCCAATATCGAACGGCGCCATGATCGTCGGCGGCGAACTCAACCGGGACTCCGGGCTGGGCGAAGGCGCGCGCATCATGCTGCGGGCTCTGGAAGCGTTCAGTGTGCCGGTCACGCCGTTGCGCGCCGGGCTCTTGGAGGGAACGGATCGCGCCCACTCCCGGGGCGGTCATTCAGGTCAAGCCCCGCGACCAGCCCTGATCCTGCATGTGAACTCGCCGCATCTGCCCGCCGTTCTGCTCCGCCTCGGGCGACGCTTCCTGCGCGGGCGGCGCATAGTCGGTTACTGGGCCTGGGAGTTGCCGACCCTACCCCCGCTCTGGAGCGCCGGGGCCGGTTGCGTGCATGAAGTGTGGGCGCCTTCGGCGTTCAGCGCGAGAGCCATCGAACCACTGGCGCCGGGACGCGTGCGGGTCGTGCCCCATGCGCTGGCCGCGGCTCCCATCCTTCCAGCCTACCTCGACCGCGCCGCGTTCGGCCTGCCGGAAGACGCCGTCGTCGTGCTCGTTTCGTTCAGTCTCGCCTCCAGCTTCGAGCGAAAAAACCCGCTGGCGGCAATCCGGGCGTTTCGCGCAGCTTTCGGAGACCGCCGCGACAGGATTCTGGTGCTCAAGATTTCGCACGCCGAGCATTACGCCACCGATATGCGTATGCTGCGCGAGGCTACCGGCGGCGCGCAGAACATCCGCTTCGAGGAACGCCTGCTTCCGATCGCGGATTCCTACGCCCTGACACGTTGCGTCGATATCGTTCTCTCCTTGCACCGCAGCGAGGGTTTCGGCCTCGTCCCCGCAGAGGCCATGCTACTCGGACGCACCGTCATCGCTACGGACTGGTCCGCCACCGCTGAATTCATCGACACGGATTGCGGCCTGCCCGTCGCCTTCAGACTGGTTCCCGCGCGCGATCCGCGCGGCGTGTTCGAGGCGCCAGGGGCGCAATGGGCCGAAGCTGACCTCCATTCGGCCGTCAGCGCGTTACGGCGCGCTGCTGACGACGCGGCGCTGCGAACGCGGCTGGGAATGAACGCCGAGATCGCGGCGCGCGAACGCTTTTCTGGCGCAGCGCTCCTCGACGTGACGCGTCGCCTCGCCGCGCCGCCGGGTCATGCGCCGTGAGCCGCGTGCTCATCTGGCAATGGGGTCGACGAGGCGGCGGCCCTCGTTTCGCACTCGACCTCGCCCGGTCTATCCATAGATTGCCGAAGCAGGAAATTCTTTTTTCTCCCTCGCGCCGCGCAGAGATTCTATCTGCGCCGGTCGCGCGGACGTTGCCTCTCTGTCCCGTCGACACGTATGACAACGTCTGGGGGCTGGCCAAACGGCTTCTAACTGCTCCTGCCATGGTCCTGGGACTGCGGCGTCGGCTATCCTCATGGCGGCCGGATTTCGCGATCTGCGCGATGGTCGGGCCGCTGGATCTGCTGATGGCTCTGATCCTGCAGAGCCTGAGCGTGCCATTCGCCGTCATCGTGCATGACGCGGTGACGCATCCGGGAGACGGATTTCCACTACAGATGACATTGCAACGCGCGCTCCTGCGCCGGGCGGACGTCATCGTCGCACTGACCAGGCACGTCGCCGCGCAACTGCGGGAGCAGCCGACGACAAGAATGAAGGACACCATCGTCGCGTCGCACCCCCCGTTCAACTATGACGTGACTCCTCCGAACTCCGCCCGCCCCCGCGAACCTGGACCTTTGCGGCTACTGATGTTTGGGCGGCTGCTCCCATACAAGGGGTTCGGGATGCTGGCCGAGGCGCTGGCCGGTTTTCCATCCGAACTTTCATTTGAATGTCGCATCGTCGGCAAAGGGCCGGACTCTGAACCGTTGCGGGCGCTCTCCGCCATGCCGCAGGTTACGGTTGAAAACCGTTGGGTTCCAGAAGAAGAAATCGGATTGCTGGTCGAATGGGCCGACGTGATTGTCCTGCCTTACACCGAGGCCAGCCAGAGCGGCGTCGGCGCAATCGGCCTCGCCGCCGGGCGATGGATCGTCGCAACGAGTGTGGGCGGCCTGACGGAGCAGTTTCGGAACCAGCCGCAGGCCACGCTCTGCGACCCAGACGCGGCTTCGCTCCGCGAAGCGCTGATCCAGGTGATCGAGGCTCAGCCAATGCCTGTGGTTCCGCCCGCCGCAGAAAACGACACCGCGTGGCGCGCTATGGCGGAACAGCTTCTGGTCGATCTGGCGGCCTGCGGCCTGCCTGTATCCGGGTCAATAGTTTCCGCCATTGCCGCTTCAGACGCGCCTCATCGTGATATTACAACGCAAAACCAGGAGAAGATTGGCATCAATATATAAAAAGGGGGAAACATTCCGTGTTTCGCCCTCTCTCGTGTGTGCCGTGCAATTTTTTTATGGGCTCACCTTGGCGGACGCCCCGCCACGTCTCGTTATCGTCATCTCCTTCCTCAGCGTAGCGCGTTGACGCCCCGCCATCTGAAGGCGACCATGGGCTCGGCAAGCGCAACACTAACGATACGGCGTGGTCTGACCAGAAACTTTGTATTGGATGGAGGACGTAGATGCTCGATGCTTTGCGTTGCTACCTGACAGCGCGCATTCTTCTGAATGGTCTTGCGGCCCTCTGCATGCTGATCGGGTCATGGTGGAGCGACGCCGCTGATGCTCATATGGTCGCCACACCTGTCTCATGGACTTTCGAAAACGTCCGTTTCAGGAGCTTGCTGGTCTATGACGACGCGATCGCCGCCAGGAGGCCGGGCCTGCTCATGGTCCCGGCGTGGTTTGGCGTCAACGACACAGCGATCCGCAAGGCGGAAGATATCGCAGGTCAGCGATACGTCATTCTTCTAACCGACATGTATGGGGAGACCATTCGTCCTCGCAACTCTGACGAGGCGCATGCTGCGACGAAGCCGCTCCTGTCAGACCGTCGGCTGATGCGGCGACGTATCAACTTCGCACTAGCGCGACTACGCGGTTACGCGGACAGCGCGCCAATCGATCCGACCCGGATGGCCGCGATCGGCTTCTGCTTTGGCGGCGCCGCCGTTCTGGATCTCGCCCGAAGCGGCGCAGATATATCATCCGCCATATCTTTCCATGGCAACCTGACGACAGACGATCCGGATCTAGCGAAACAAATCCGCGCACGCGTGCTCGTGATGAACGGCGCGGACGATGCGACAACGTCGCCAGATTTCTCGAACTTCATGCAGGAGATGCGCCAGAGCCCGGCGCCGTGGGAATTCACGGTTATCGGCCACGCAGTCCACTGCTTTACCGAAACGGAGGCCACCGCCTCCTCCGGTCTATGCCGTTACGACGCGCACGCTGCGGCCCAGTCCTATTCGCTTATGAGCCAGTGGCTGAAAGACGGTTTCTCCAACACGAACCAGAGCGTCATCCGATCAGACGGAATCGACTGATCGGACAAAGAGGTTCGCCAAAACAACAAACCGGAGCCTTATCCCTGAACCCGTGTGAACGGATAAGGCTCCGGGAGCGCCGCAGTTCGGGATCAAACGTCCGTCATGTGCTTGAAAATATGTATTTCCCCGCGCCCACAGAACTGGTCGTCAACCGCGAGGGCCTCCGCCAGTTCCGGCGCGATTACAAGGCGTCCCGACGCCAGCGCGCCAAGCATGGTCGTCGCGGCGCGCTCTCCCTGCGCCAGCGCCCCGAATACGTCCGCTCCGTAAGCCTCGACAACGTCCCGACAGTAATCGAGAGCGCCTGAAAAAATTTCTTCCAAAACAGAAAAGTTTTTCTGAGACACTCCGCCGGCGCCAAAAACCGGTCGCGGCGGGACGGAATCGTCATAACCCATTGTCTGGCCGTGCGGCGCCGTCAAAAACGCTTCGATCATCAGGCCGCACACGCGCTGGAACCTGTCCCCGGCCGCCCCTTCAGCGAGCAGGCCGAATGCTAGGCCTCCCGTTTCCTCGACGCTGGCGGCCAATTGCCCGGTCGCCATGTACAACCCTGCGAAACGCGCGCCGGTCGTCTCTTGCACGCGTCGTTGAATAGTGGCGCTGTATCCGACGTCGACCATTCCGTACAACGCAGAACCATTCGTACGAATACCTAACGACTCGCAATATACATGCAGTCGAGCGGCATTTTTCTGCGTCTGCGCGAGAATGTCGTTACGCAGCAAAGTGATGATCGAACGCGCCTTGTCGAATTCGTCTGGCGTCACGATCCGCATGGCGCGCAGAGGACTATCGGGAGCGACCGTATACCCCAGACGAGCGTCGAGCATCCCGGCCATCGTGCCGCGAAACCCTCCGCCAATCCTCACAAGACTGAGCGGATCGCCGCTGCGACTCAGGGATGCGCTGTTGGCGACCCGCCGCGAACAGCAAAAATAAACGCCCTCCGGCAGGTCGGGAAGCCAGCGCGCACGCACTTCTTCGTAGAGTTTCAGCAGGAAATACCCTTCGCGTGCGACAAAGAATATTTTCTCGACGTGCGCGGTCGCCGGGTGCTGCGCCAGCTTGCCCATGAAGCACAACAGCAGCGGGCCAAACAGCGCCCTTCCCACTTCAAAAGCCGACGACAACGTCAAAGCGCGTGCGACCCCGCCACGTTGAGCGGATGGGAAAGGAGAACCGAAAGTTGCAGCCACGAAGGGGCCAAGCAGAATCTCCGCCGCCAACGCTTCGTCCGACCGATCGATCCTTACGCCCTCATCGCTCACATATTCCTTACGCGCTGCAGCGAAAATATCCGCTTCCACCGGGTTTGCGCGCAGCAAGGAAAGCGCCGACGGGACATGAATGGTCTGCACGCCGCGTTGCGCTGCGTTGAGCAGATCGGACCGTTCGTTGTCTCCAACATGCAGCAGTCCGTCGGCGCCTTCAGCGGAAACGACAAGGTCCCACATGTCGCCTCTGTCCTTGCGTGCGAGACGTTCGGAAGACAGATAGATTTCATCGACCAGAGCAAGAACGCCCGCCCGGGCGAGGATCGGGTCCAGCTCCGCCCGGCGCAGATAGGTGTCGCTGACCAGAATCACGCGGCGTCCCCGCTGGCGGGCATGACGCAAAACTTCGAGCATGTCGGGGCGAGGCTGCAACTGGCGGGCGTCGAGCTCCACTTCCTTGCCGCGAGCGAAAGCCAGACACTCGGCGCTCCAGCCGGTCGCTTCCTCCAGCCTGGCGTAGATCTCGTCAAGCCCGACGT
Source organism: Acetobacter nitrogenifigens DSM 23921 = NBRC 105050 (assembly GCF_000429165.1). Taxonomy (GTDB): domain Bacteria; phylum Pseudomonadota; class Alphaproteobacteria; order Acetobacterales; family Acetobacteraceae; genus Acetobacter; species Acetobacter nitrogenifigens. The sequence goes on from NZ_AUBI01000009.1 coordinate 79,355, forward strand.
CGTCGGTCCAGTCCAGCGCAGCGCGCGCCGCGTCCTCGGCGCTTTTACGGTGATCGAAGAAATTGCGAATTTCCGGATACGCCCGCTCAACCAGCCAGCCAGCGTACCGTTGCGCCGCGTCGGGGGTCAGCGCGATCCGCTGAAGCAACGTGTCGAAGATATCGAACGAGACAACGCGCGCCTCTTCGACCGCTATTTTCAACCGGGCCGATGAAAATGCTTCATAGTGATCGAAATTGCGCCGCCCCCAGCCGACGCGAATCAACCCCGCCTGCGCGTCGTACTCGTCGCAGCGAAAAGCGGCGCCGCGTCAGCAACGCCGCCTCCGGTCGCGACACGAAAATCAGCGTCAGTCCACGCCATGTCGAGAAACGGCGCCAGAGCGCGTGTCCGGGCCCAGAACATACCGCCCGCCGGATAGTCGAAATAACCTTCAGGACATGACGCGTCAGGTTTGAGTCGCCGCAGCGCCGCGCGCGCCTGCGCCCCCTCCCCAACCCAGCCGAACGCCCAGTACGGCATAGCGGACGGAGGCGCCGGTTGCAGCAAGCCGAGCGCGGCGTCATCGGCAAGGCGCGAGAAGAGCCCCCCGAACGCGTCCGGATGAGGCAGGAGGTTCTGGCGCAATTCGTCAAAGACCGGACGACCATCCGCCCCGACTTCTGTATGAAGGAACAGCGCGAATTCATGATGACGCAACGCATTGCGAAACACGCTGAATACCGTGGCGATATTGTATCCCCGCACGGGAGCTTGGCGAATGATCGCGGGCTCCCTGATCCCTGCGCTCTCGATAATAGCTTCGCAAACGCCGCGCAGGTCCACGCTGTCGACGAGAATCAGCAACGTATAGTGACACGGCAACGTCGCCAGACGCTGGCAGATCACCTGGAGCACCTCCGGTCGACTGACATGAATCGCGATGGCGAGACTGCGTGGTTGCGGCGGAAACCCAGCCAGCAACGTCGGCTCTACCGGGCCGTCCCCTCCGCGAAGCGTCGTATCGCAAACGCCCTCTCCGACCACGCCCGCCGCGCGACCAGCGAGAAGATAATGCAGAAGCGCGTTGTCCACCCCCGCTTCAAGATGCCAGGAGCGGGCGAAGTAACGCGACGGGTCGAACAACGGTCCCGGCGGCAGGCCCTCACGCACCCCGAGGGTCATGAAATGATCAAGCGGATCCGCTACGTCACAGCCAGCGTTCGGCAGGCGCGCCTGATACCACGCCGCGTCGAACAGCCCCGAGTCCACAACATGTTCGCGACCATCCTGCGTCATCGTCATTGCGCCTTCTCCATCGGCGTCGTTATCCGCCGTCTTTTCAGCGGCGCGCCCCCGTTCGCGCAGGAATCATGCCTGCTGCGCCGGTAGCATACAGCGCCGGGACTGTCGCGCCCTGCTCCCGAAACGGGGCAATCCTGACTTTTCAATCCGCCGCCCTTCGGGCAGCATCCGCCGCCATGAAAGACCTGTCCGACCGCCTTCTCGCCCCTGCCCTTCCCCTGCTCCGGCGTCTCGACCCCGAACGCGCCCACGGCCTGGCGATCGACGCCCTGCTGCTGGGCGCCGGCGTTCCTCCGTCACGTCCGAAGGACGACCCGGCGTTGGCCACACGCGCGTTCGGCATGCGGTTCTCCAACCCCATCGGCATCGCTGCAGGATTCGACAAGGACGCACGCGTCGTCCGACCACTGGCGCAACTGGGCTTCGGGTTTGTCGAGGCGGGAACGGTTACGCCGCGTCCACAGCAGGGCAATCCCCGTCCGCGGCTGTTCCGGCTGACGGAGGATCGCGCCGTCATCAACCGGATGGGCTTCAACAATCAGGGCATAGATCGCTTCACGGTGAGGCTGGCGCGGCTGTATCGCGACCGGGGCACACGTCCCGGCGCGCCGGTCGGCGCCAATCTGGGCATCAACAAGATCGGCGCAGCGCCCGAACTGGACTACCCGGAGCTGATCGCGCGCGTGAAGCCGTATGTGGACTATATCGTCCTCAACCTCTCGTCGCCCAACACGCCCGGCCTGCGCGCCCTGCAGGATTCCGAACGCCTTGCCGAACTGCTGGCCGCGATCAACGCACGTCATGCGACCCGCCCCCCCCTGCTGATCAAGCTCGCCCCGGATCTGGCGGACGAACAGCTGGCGCCCGTTATCGAAGCTGCGGCGCAGGGTGGGGCGAACGGACTGATCATCAGCAACACCACGCTGGCGCGTCCCGCGACACTGCGCAGCCCGCACGCGGGTGAGACCGGCGGCCTCTCGGGCAGGCCGCTCAAAGCGCGAGCGACCGAAATGCTGCGCGAAGCCGCGCGGCTGGCGAACGGGCGGCTCGGGCTTGTGGGTTGCGGCGGCATCGAGACTGGCGCGGATATCGTCGAACGGGTGCGCGCGGGTGCCGACCTCGTGCAGGTCTATTCCGCGTTCGCTTACGAAGGCCCTGCGCTTCTGGCGCGTCTGAAGCGCGAGACGCTGACGATCCTGCGCGAACTGGGCGTGGAATCGCTGTCGGATCTGAAAGGCGCAGACCTGAAGAACAACGGTGGAGAAAGCCGATGACCGTCCGCCGTATAGAGCGCCTCTCTGGCGTTTCCGGTCTGGCCGACCGTTATGACGGCTACATCGTAGATTTGTGGGGGTGTGTGCATGACGGCGTGCGCCCCTATCCCGGCGCCATTGCGTGTCTGCAGGCGCTGAAATCGGCGGGCAAGCGCATCGTGCTGCTCTCCAATGCGCCGCGCCCGAGGCCTGTCGTGCAAGCCCAGCTTCGCGACATGGGCGTCGTGGACACGCTCTACGACGGCCTGATGACCAGCGGCGAGTTCACCCGTCGCCTTCTTCTCTCGCGCGACCAGGACGCGACCCTCGCCGTCGCGCCATGGCTCACGTCACTGGGGACAAAAGCGCTGCATATCGGCGGCGACCACGATCTGGCGCTGTTCGAGGGGCTTGGTCTGGAACTGGTCGAGACGCCGGAGGAGGCCGACTTTGTCATGAACACCGGACCGGACGAACGGCGTGGAAAGACCGAGTTCGAACCTTATGTCGCAGCACTTGACGCCGCCGCCGCGCGCGGGCTGCCAATGATTTGCGCCAACCCTGACATGGAGGTGATCCGTGACGGAAAGCGCCTTATCTGCGCTGGATTGCTAGCGAAAATCTACGAGCAGAAGAACGGCCTGGTTCACTGGATCGGCAAGCCTTTCGCTGCGGTGTACGAACCGGTGCTGGCCATGCTCGATACGCCGCGCGACCGCGTGATCGGGGTGGGCGACGCGCTGGCGACGGACGTGCGCGGTGCGGCGGCGGCAGGCGTGGACGCACTCTGGATTCTTGGTGGGATCCATAAGGAAAAACTTGGCGACGATCCGGCGTTGGCGCAGGCCGAGGCAGACGCGCAAGGTCTGTTCCCCGTCGCCAGCGTGCCGGGCCTCGTATGGTAAGGTAAGAGGCTTTGACTCGATCCGCCTTTGCGTTCGGACAAGCCTGAACCGCGGGGCGGCGCTGCAAGACGCAGCTTACAGGCGGCTCCGGTGTCAAACCGGGTATGGCATGTTCCCATCGGCTTTTATAAACTGAACTTTGTGTCGGACCGGGCAGGCAGGAGGAACGCATGACGCGCCCAGCATCGGGACGACCGGGAACGCGTTCGGCGGACAAGTCGTCGCCATTGACCTTAAAGCGCCGGTGGCCGTCCGTAGCGGTCGTCGCTTTTATCGCTGCGCTTTTTCTTGGCGCGGCGGGGCTGCGTCTCATGCTCGCGCACAGGACTCCAGATACCGTCGGCGGTCCTTACGCGCTTGTCGACATGAACGGACGAGCTGTCACGCAAGACACCTTCCACGGTCGTCAAACCCTAATCTATTTTGGCTACACTCACTGCATCGACGTCTGCCCGCTTACGTTGGCGACGGTAACCCAGGCTCTGGACTCGCTCGGCCCTGTCGGCGCCGCGATCACGCCGCTGTTCGTCACTGTCGACCCCGAACGAGACACTCCCGCAGTGGTGAAAAGCTATGTCTCTACGTTTTCACCCGACATCATCGGCCTTACCGGGCGTAGCGGCGATATCGACCGTATGCTCCACGAATTTCACGTCATGGCGAACAGACGCACGCCCCGGAGCGGAGAGAAGCCCGGCGCCTATCTGATGGACCATAGTTCCGTGCTCTACCTTATGGACGGAGACAACCGGCTTGTGGGCGTGCTGCCCGTGGACGCAAGCGCCGAGCGACTGGCGGCGCAACTGACTCAGTTGACCGCTTCCAGAAAGCCGGGCTGACCTTCCAATGCTACGCACGGCTTTCTGTGAACGCGACGCCGGGTCCACCCGCTCGCAGCGGTCGCGTCTCAAAACATCACTGATTTTTGAAGAAAATATCAAAAATCTTCACCATCGGAACGAAAAACATCGGTTCTCATAAAGGTCCGTCTGTCGCCATATCGGCGCAGAAGTTTTCTGTATGCGCAGCGTACGTCCACACAAGTCAACGGCGCTCTGTATTACAAGGCTCCGTGCGTCTTCAACCTGCTGGACAGATACAGACGGTTCATCAACCGCAACTCCTCCGGCGCGCCCGGCGTCGAGATGACCGTTCTGCGCGTCATTCCCAACAACACTTTCATATTGTTCACAAGAACCGCTGAAATATCTTCAGAATTTTTTTTATCCAGATGCGGCGCGCACACGCGCAACGCTCCCGAGACGCCCGCCAGAGCATGAGCATGCAACCGGCGCCGAAAATCCGCCACGTCTTCGCGCATATCCATCAGGGCAGGAAGGGATTTCACCTGCGGATAGATCGACACCAGAAACTCTATCAGCATGTCGGCCAGTTCATCCGGCGACCTCCCTGCGGCACGCTGCTCCAGCGCCGCATACGCCTCCGTCAGGATCGCAAGATGTTGGTCGAGCAACGCCCCCGCCACCGCGTCCTTGTTTGGAAAGAAACGATAAAGCGAACCGATTTTCGCCCCGGCTCGCGCGGCGATCTCCGCCATTGTCGTCGCTTCGTAGCCGCGCTCCGCAATGATGTCCGACGCTGCGTCCAGCAATTCAGCCACCCGCTGGCGCCCGACCGCCCGTTGCGGAGCCAGCGGCGCCCGGTTTTTTCCGCTTGACGAATTTGAGTTCATACTCAAATAATGCTCCTACTTGAACGCACCCTCAAATTCTACCCGACCGCTCCTGATCGAACAACGCGCAGGAGCGCGAGCGCCATGCCGGAGCAGAATGGATGATTTCTCTACCCGCCTCCACAACCGCCCTCGTCCTGATCGATCTCCAGAAGGGCATCATGAGCTATCAGCTGGAGCCGCATGCCAGCGACGCTATTCTCTCTCGTTCCAAACTGCTGGCGCAACGTTTCCGTGCCGCCGGAGCCCCGGTAGTACTTGTGAATGTCGCCTTCGCCGCTGACTTTGCGGACGCCGTGAAAACCCCCGTGGATCGTTCGCTGGCGCCGCCAACAGACAGCCGCCCCGCAAACTGGTCCGAACTCTGCGACGATCTGGCCGAACCCTCCGATCTGCGCGTCACCAAAAGACAATGGGGGGCTTTCTACGGAACGGAACTTGATCTTCAACTCCGTCGACGTGGCGTCAGGACCATCGTTCTGGGGGGCGTCGCGACCAACATGGGCGTCGAGTCCACGGCGCGCGCGGCGCACGAACATGGCTACGGCGTTGTGGTCGCTGAAGATGTAACATCAAGCCTTTCAAAAGACATGCATGATTTCGCTTTCGAGAAGATCTTCCCGATGCTGGGGCGCGTCACGACGAGCGACGCTGTCGAATTGACGAATTAAGGAGCGACCCTTCCGTCAGAGCGAACGCAGGCGGGACCGCTGCCGACGCGCTCTGGCGGAGCATTTGCCAGACGAACGAACAGACGCAACCAAAAAAGAGATTTTTCTTGTTATAAAAATCAATTGTTGAAATATTTTCGATAAATGTACGCCTATTGCGCCGGAGCCGAACGCGGCTTCACAACTAATCGGAAATGACCCTGAACACGCGGCAGCACTGGCGCCGAAAGACGCAAAACATTCCGGCCAGAGAACATTTTTGTCACGACGCTTTCACCGCGTCCCGGACACCTATTGCGCCAAAGATCGAGCAGCCAGCTCCCCGATCCTGCGTTGGACGACAGGATCGCCGCCGCCCTCAAGAAACCAGAGCGCCGAAAGGCCGCTCCATGCCTGTATCCATCGCAGCAATCTTCGAGAGTCGAGGCCTGCAAGGCTGGAGACCGTGCGGACGCGACGTTCGAACGTCCCGCTGTCCACCGCAAACGGTCGAGCGGGGTCAGCAAGGTCTGGATTCAGGAACATGGCGGCGTAATCAGCAGTTCGCTCACCCCAAAGCGCCTTCGGATCTATCGCCAGCCAGCCGCGCGATCCAAAATCCAAAATATTGCCGTGATGCAGATCGCCATGCAAAGGCACAGCGGCGCTCTGCTCGCTCAGCAACAGCCGCGCCAGTGTCGAGCATCCCACGATCCACGCTTCATCCGTCTGCGATAGATTGAGCAGAGAGGCGAACCAGTCTTCGAGCGGCTTCAGGGATGGAGCATCCCCCCCCTGACGCAGATGCAGGCGCGCGGCCGTCGCACAGAGAAGCGACGTCGCATCGTCATCGCTTCCTTCGTAAACAAGCGCCGCAAGCGAGCGATCTCTGGAGGTGCGCTCAAGCAGAATGACGCCTAGGTCATGCTTCAGGACGGGCGCGGCGCCCGCACCGCCCCACCACGCCATCAACGCGGCGCCTCGTTGCTCGTCGGGATCGGCGGTGACCTTCAACATTGCGGCGACGCCATCGCAAGTTACCGGCAGCAGATACGAAGACGCCGTTTTCAAAGGCGCTCCGTCTTCGATCAGATTCCACCGGGAAATACAAACGCTCGCTTCATGCTCATGGGCGGACATTCGCTTCATCGCCCGATGCTATCGCGCGAGGACGGGTCGCGCCACAGCCGAATACGAACGCCATGAGCTGACCAAATATCATGTCTTTTTCAGTATGACGCTCGCCACGACAATCAATAGCAACGACGCGCCAAGTTCAGGCAGAAGAACGCCCAGCGCCGTCATAACGACAAGAGATCCCACGCCAACCCGCTGGCTGGCGAGCGGCGACGGAGCGCCCAGATGACCAGGCGTTTTACGCCGCAGCCACAGGATCGTCGCAGCGACGCTCATAGTCAGCAAACCCGTTGCGACGAACAGATTGAGCACCTGATTGGCCCAACCGAACAGTTGTCCTTCATGCGCGGCGACGCCGTAAGCGACAACGCGATCAGCCACGCCTTTCGAAGAAAATCGTTCCATGGAGAGGACCGCTCCCTTCGCATCGAGAAGGGCGCTGACGCGGCGTGGTCTATCCTGCGTGTCCGAGCGCACACGCCATGGCGCGCCGATGCGGGCAGGCGGCGTGACCAGAACGGGAGCAGGAAACCCCAGACGTCGGCTTGCGATGACCACTGCGTCCAGCCCTGCAAGCGGATCTGCCGATGGCGATATCGCGGTGGTCGACCGGGCCATATCCATGCCCGGCATATCCATGTCGCCCATGTCCATGCCCGGCATTCGCTGAATCGCACCAGAATTTTCCGCGGGGTGTCCGACGATGACGTCTCGCGCTGAAACCGCTCCTATTTCCCAATCCTGAACCGAGGCCAGTTTACCCACGGTGGTCTCAACCCGAGCCAGCGCATGCCCCCATACGAAAGACCACGGCAACCCGGAGACCAGAAACAGCGCCAGAAACAGGGAAATCCAAAGGCCTGTGACGGCATGCAAATCGCGCCACCGCGCACGCGCCCGGCCGACGCGGGGGTAGAGCACTCCTCCACCTCGCGCGCCGCCTCGCGGCCACCACAGATATATCCCGGTGACGATCATCACGATCGTCCACGAGGCCACCATCTCCATGATCACTGAACCGACATTACCCAAAAGCAGTTGCCCATGCAGCTTGAAGACAATGCGTTCGAACCGCGACTCTTCCGGAATCTTCTTGAGTATCAAGAGGGAAGACGGATCGACGTAAACACGGATCGCTTCGCCACCATGGTCGACAACGACGCGCGCCGCGCTGCCGACGCCTCGCGGAAGTTCATAGGCGAGCAAGCGCCCGCCCGGAACGGCGGCGAGCGCCGCGCGCACCTCCTGCGTCGGCGACGCCGCAGGCCCTGTGACGGAGAGATGATCGAGGCGCCAGTCAATCCAGTCGTCGATCTGCGGTTTGAACAGATAGACTGAGCCGGTCAGGCTGAGAAACGCCACAAACGGAAGACAGAAAAGTCCCGCAAAGAAGTGCCACCGCCAGATGGTGCGGTGATCTGGCCACAGGGAAAATTGTTTTGGCTTCATTTTAATTTTCCCTCAGAATCTCACGCGCACGCCGCCCATGAAGGCGCGTGGCGATCCTGCGTAAATTGATCCGGTTTTTCCAGCCAGCGTCGCGGCCCCGGCCTGTCGCCCACTGCTCAGCAAGCTATCGGCGATCACCGTGGCGCCCGCAGCGTAAATCTGGTTGGTGACGTTCTGCACCTCGAAATAGCTATGCAATCGATGCGCCCACCCGAATCGTGCAGGAGGGTCGTAATGAACCTCGAGACTCAACAAGGCATAACCGGGAACCTTGAGAATATTGGCGTTGTCGATCCACATATCGCTGCGCCATGCGACTTCCGCGAACGCGCCGAGCCCTTCAAAGACGCCGTCGGGTTGATCGTACATTACACGTGCGTTCAAAAAATGCGGCGCCACGCCGGGGATATAACGCCCCTTTCGCGAGAAACTGCGCGACACGGCCCCGCTGGTCAGCGTCTCCATGTAGTTCGTGTAGATCTGGTTGTCATAGGTGTAGGAAAGCTTGAACTGCAAGCCGGGCATGCGCGTGCGTAGCGGGCACCAGGTTGCGCCAAGTTCGACGCCTCGGTGTTCAGACGCTGGCGCGTTGAAGGTGTAGCTTCCGGCGGCCGTGTTGACGCCTGCGGACTGGCTGACAAACTCGTTGTGATAAAATTCGTAAAACCCCGTCGCCTGCACGTCGATATCGGCCGAGGGACGCCACTCCGCGCCCAGATCGAAACCCAGACTTGTTTCGCTCTTCAGGGATGTGTTGTTTCCGTAATTTCCCTGCCGCGTTACAAAAAAGCTTGAATATGACGGCGTGGCGTAGGCCGTGCCGACGCGCGTATGCAGGGTCCACGCCTTTGATGGCGCGTAAACGAGAGACGCCTCCGGGGCGAGATTGAAGAAATATCTGTTCGCCGTAACATATTGCAGCGAACGCGATGACGCTCCGTAGGCGTAGAGCGTCTCGACTGCCCCGATATCCGAGTATGTGCCGCCCAACCCCACCACGGCCCGCCATTTGGGCGCGAATTTCCAGTCTTCCTGAAATCGCAGGCCAATGTTGAACTGGTGTCCATAGGACGTCGAATTCAGCGCGCCGCGCGTCGCGCCGCCCTGCGGCGTCAGGTTGTACACCTGATACCCGTAATCCATGTAATCGAAATTCGCGCCAACGAAGCTTGTCAAAGGCGTCGCGCCGATGTGTCCACGATTCGTAAGATCGGTCTGCACATTATAGGAATTGAACGGGCCGACGAAGGCTGTAGTCGAGGTCGGTTGATCGACATGACGCTGATCATAGGTGAACTGCGTTCTCCACTGGGTCTGCGCGTTGAAATCATGTTCCCAGCGCAAACCGACAATCGTCCGTCGGTCAAAGCGACCAAGCCCCGCCTGCTGCGGACTGGTCGCCCGCGTCGCTCCGTAACGTCCGTTGCTCAGCAGGTTGACCGAGGCGCAACCGTTCGAGGCGCTGGCTGCGTTCGCGCATCCCTGCTGATAGGGATTGGCCAAATACTGCGAGAGAGACAGGCGCAGTGGCAGAAACGTGTCCGTGACGTTATTGATCACCTTCAACACAAGACGATCGGCCGGTGTCAGGACAACGCGCAGACGCATGTTTTCAGTGGAGGTCGCATAGGCGTTGTTCGGTATAAATCCATTTCCCCGAACATCGCTGCCGAAAAGCATCAAGTCATATCTGCGGTTCCCTGCGCCCAACGTGACGTAGTTGTTGATCATCCCGAAACTGCCGAAATCAGACCCCAGTTCGACCCCGTGAACGTCGGCGCCGTTGCGCGTCCGGAAATTGATCGCCCCATTGATGGCGTAGTTTCCATAGAGCGAAGACGCCGGTCCCTGAAAGACGTCGACGCCCGCATAGGCATGCGGATCAATCAGATCCGCACGAGCCGTTCCGTCAGGCTGGGTGACGGGAAATCCGTCCTCTGTCACCGAGAGGTTTTTCAGCCCGTAGGACTGCCTCGCGCCTGAGCCACGTACGGAGATCACGGTGTCGCGCGGCCCGTTGCCCTGCATCACAGTCACGCCGGGAATGGTCGCCATCATGTCGGCGACAGTCTGCGCCGAACGATTGGCGAAATCACTGCGTTCCGCGCTGTAGGTCGTCTGTCCCGTTGGCCGCGCCGCGACCGACAGCCGGTCCACGCCGTTCACAGTGATCTCTTCCGGACGCGGCGCCGGGCGGTCCGATTGAAGGCGGGGTTTCGATTTTTGCTGCGCGCGGCGCGCTGGAACGGCCGGAGCGGCATGCGTGGACCGCGACGGCGGACGAGCGGTGGACGCTCTGGCGAAGTCGGGCTGAAGCATAGCCAGCGCAAGCGCGCCGACGATTGCGCCGCCGCGGCGCGCGTCTTTTGTGATGCGAATCATGATGGTATAACCTGAATGAAACAGAAATACTCCGCGCCTCCGTTCGAGCGAACACGCGGGTTACGAAAACTCGTTTCAGATCAGGCTGGCGGTCCCTGCGGGTAGAGACTGGCGACGCGGCGCAGTGGCGGCCCACGCACCGGCGGAAAACACCAGACGCGGGCGCACGGAACACAGAACGTCAGAAAAAGCAGAGCGAACGCCACGAACGCCGGGGCTGGGTTGTCGAGCGCGTCGCCAAGCAGGAATATCCCATCGCCCATGTCGGAAGGGATGTGTTCGTGCGGGGTCCCATCGCCAACGTGCTGACTGTCGCACAGGAGGGACAGCGCCGCGACACGCGCCACGGGATCGTCGGGAGCGGCTTGCGGTAAAACGAGACCGCCGAAACTCAACCGCGCCATCAGAGCGAGCAGAACCAATGGCCAGCTGGCCAATATCCGGTTCATGAACTGCGTCCCGCCTCGCATATCCGCACTCTTAGAGAGTTTGAAGCGACTTGCCCAGAGTGGCGGCGCCCGCTACGGCACAGAAGAAACCGTCTTTCATGAAAAAACGATCGGCGACGGACCGACCAACAACTTTCGTCAAACCAGCTGAAATTACGACAGCCTTCAACCTTGATTCACGAGACTGCCCGAGCTGCGACGCGTGGCCTCGCCGTGACAGCCCCAGGAACAATGGCGCTCTCCATGACCTGCCCGCCTCTCGGCGCCTGTTCATCCGCTCGCAACGCCGACAGCCTCGAACCGCCAACCCCGGAGCTACAACGCCTGGATGCACGAATATGGCGCCAGCATACTGTTTGGAACGGTCGGCAAACATCTTTTTCGTGGCGGCACGACGTCCGACCCTATCGTCAGCTTCGCCCTGACGGCGCTCCGGATGTGATCGAAATTCCTGCGACGACCAGCTACAACGCCTGGACGCACGGCATGAACACGCGCTTTGAACTGCGGTCGATCTTCCCCAAGAAGCACGCACTGTCGATAATAAACTCAGGCTGCTTCTTTAACGGCTTTTCGTTACACGAACACGCAATGTCTGTTGCGCGCAACTCCCCGCGAAGACTCTGTTTTCACGTTCCGCCCTGCGGCGTCTCTGCGAAGAACCTCCTGATCTCCGCCGCCGCTGCGGCCAGTCCCATCCGTTGCGTCTGCACGCCGCTGGGGAATGCGCTGAGCAGGCGCGACGGCGTGCGACGCTCCAGCAGCACAAAAACGCCGCGATCGCCGCGGGCGCGGATCAGGCGTCCGAACGCCTGCCGCAGGCGCAGACGCGCGATCCGTTCGTCGTACAGCCCCGGCGCACCCTGCGAGAGATGCAGTCTGCGTTCGCGATGCAGGATATCCGGGCGCGGCCAGGGCACCCGCTCGAACACAACCAGCCGTAGCGCATGCCCCGGCACATCCACGCCGTCGCGCATCGCATCTGTCCCCAACAGGCAGGAATGGGTTTCAGTGCGGAACACGTCGACCAGCGTGGTGTTGTCCATCGCGTCAACATGCTGCGCGTACAGCGAAACCCCCTCAGCCTCTAGCGGTTCGGCGATGCGACGATGCACCCCGCGCAATCGCTCAATTGCGGTGAACAACCCAAGCCCCCCGCCTCCCGACGCGAGGAACAACGTGCGATAGGCGGCAGCGAGCGCATCTACATTGTGATGAGCGACGTCGTTGACGATGAAAACACGGGTTTGCGCTGCATAGTCGAACGGACTGGCCAAGGCTGCCCGCACGGCGGGCGCGGGCAGATGATTGACACCCACGCGCGACTCCGCAGCCTCCCACGCGCGCTCGACCGCGTCTCCACTTTTTGCGCCAGTCTCGTCACGCAACGTGGCCGAAGTGATCAGCAATCCGTGCGCGGGTGCGGCAAGGACGGCCGCGAACGGAATGGTCGGATCGAGCCAGTGCTGATGCAGGCCGACGTCCAGTTCGCCACGCCGCTGTCCTCCACGCGCCGTCAGACGGATGAAGCGAATAAACTGCGGCGTGATTCCCTCTTCGGGTGGCGCGGCAAACGCGCTCAGCATTGCGACCCAGCCGTCGAGACGCGACAGCGCGCGGCGGCGCAGCGTGCGCGTCATCGCCTCGATCCGCCCGCGGGAGGTCGCGTCCAGCGTGTCGGCTTCTTCGCTGAGACGATCCTGCAGGCGGTCGACCAGCGTGCGCAGAGGTTCGGCGACACGACCCAACGCACGTGAAAGCGCCGCCGCTGCTTCGGCGAGTCCCGGCGCCAGAGGATACAGATCGCACTCGCGCCCGTTCAGCGTCACCCGGCTGGCGCCCGCAGTGCGTGCGAGCACCTGCGCCCGCAGCAGGGCAAGAAACGCCTCTGTCGGGTTGATCAGCTCCGCTTCCGAAGCCTGTGGCGAGGGAAGAGCGAGCACGCTCCACGGGTCGCTTTCGACGACGTCCGGCGGCTCCCCCACGTCTTCGTCAGCGAGGGAGAGCCGCGCCGACCACCCCGGCGCAGGCAAGGCTTTCGCCGCCAGAAGAGCGGCGTCGAGGGGCGTCTCCAGTCGCGGGGATCCGACCACCAGATCATCCAGACGACGCTTTAGCCCGCGCGCGCGGGAGCGGCTGCCCTCCGCCCCCAGAAGCCAACGGCGCAGTTCAGCGGCTTCCAGTCCGGACAGTTCCAGCGAAAAGGCGCTGTCTGCCGCGTCAGCAACGTGATGTCCCTCGTCAAGCACGTAGCGCGTCGGTACGCCGTCCTCGTCATTGGCCGCGTCGTCCGGATTGGCCGCGCCCTGCTGCGCCCATGCGGCCTGCGACATGACAAGCGCGTGGTTCGCCACCACGAGATCGGCCTCCCGCGCGCGACGGATCGAATGCTCGACGAAACACCGCTGATAATGCGGGCAGGCGCCGTGGATGCATTCGCCGCGCCGGTCGGCGACGCCCGCGACGATGGCGTGACCGAAAACCTCTCCGAACCAGCCCGGCAGATCGCCTCCGAACAGGTCGCCTTCAGACGTCGCCAGCCCCCAGCGCGCCAGCAGGGACAGCGCGATCGTGACGCCCGCTCCGCGCGTGGGCGCGGTGTTAACGACCTCTTCCATGTTCAGCAGGCACAGGTAGTTCTCCCGCCCCTTACGCAGGACGATCCTGCGGCGGCGCGCGGCGGCGCGCGGGTGCAGCCGCGCCGTCTCGCTTTCGATCTGTCGTTGGAGATGGCGCGTATACGTGCTGATCCAGACCGCCCCGCCATTGCGTTCCGCCCACAGGCTGGCTGGCGCAATGTAGCCCAGCGTCTTCCCCGTTCCGGTGCCCGCCTCGGCGAGGACCACCTGCGGCGCCCCCCGGCTCTCGCGCGGCGCAAAAGCACTGGACGCAACGCCCGCGAAGTCCGCCTGCCCCACGCGGGTCTCCGCCCCCGGCCCGAGGATCGTCGCAAGCCGGGCGCGCGCTTCGGCCGGCGTCACAGGCCGAGAGCCCGGCGCGGGACGTGGCGGCGTCTCCTCCCATTTCGGCAGCGCCCGCCATATCCGCATCGCGTCGCCGGGCTGCATGGCCGATCGCGGCGTAGGTCCCTCGAGATCGAGCGCCTCCATGACCGCATCGCCCCACATCCACCCCACCGCACGCAGTCTCACCGCGAGCGCGTTCGTCATCTCCCGCGTCTCTCCCGGGGGCATGCCGCGCAGATCCGCCAGCAGCCGCGTCGCCAGACCCGGCAGGCGATCAACGTCGACCGCACCGTCCGCCATGCCTAGCGCGAGCGACAACCCGAGTGGCGTAGGGGCGGCCGGATGCGCCGGATGCACGAAGGCGAACAGCTCCAGCAGATCGAACCACGGCGACGGTTGCCCCGGCGGCGGCAGGCCAAGCTTGCGGGCCGCCTCCGGGGCATGAACCACCAGAGGCGGCCCCGCCTTCGCGATGAGAGCGAGCGCGCCGTCCCGGTCTAGCGACAGCAGTTCTCCATCGGGCGTCAGGCAGGAAAACGAGCCGTGGCGGGCGATAATGGCTGGCGCGTCATAGGGGGAATAGGCGGACATTCCCGCCAGTCTAGCGAAAGACGGCCGGACGGTAAGTAGGCTCCTGTCTGAAGATGTGGGCGGATATGGCGAAGAGCCGCGGTCGGCCCGGCGCAGAGCGCTCTCCAACAGCGTCGATCTTCAGGAACGCAAGGAGCCCGCGATTATAGTGACTCATCGACGCAGACATAGTTGCCGACAAATCCGCTGTTACGCTTGCCCATCGCCGCCCCGCACGCCGTCCCATGCGGCCAGCGCCCGCCGACGAGCCGCTGCATGATCGACAATGGGAAGCGGATAATTCGCAGGCAACCCGCCGGGACTCTCCCACGGCGCATGAATGTCCTTGTCCGAAACCGATTTCAGCTCTGGAACCCATCTGCGGATATAGACGCCCGACGGGTCGAATTTCCGGGACTGCAGCACCGGATTCATGATGCGGAAGAACGGGGCGCTGTCCGCCCCCGTTCCGGCGCACCACTGCCAGTTCAAAGCGTTGCTGGCGGGATCGTAATCGGCCAGCGTCTCGGCGAACCATTGCTCGCCAAGACGCCAGTCGATCAGCAAATGCTTGACCAGAAACGACGCCGCGACCATCCGCACCCGATTATGCATCACGCCCGAGCGCCAGAGTTCGCGCATGCCCGCATCGACGAGCGGATAGCCGGTCCGTCCCCGCTTCCACGCCTCCAGCCCCGACGGGTCGGTCCTCCACGGCAGGCCTTCGAATTCCTGGCGCAGCGCATGGTCAGCAAGGCCCGGATGCTCCCACAAGACGGACCACGCGAACTCCCGCCACCCAAGCTCCGCCAGAAATTTGGCGCGTGCGGCAGCATGAGCAGGGTTCACAGACGCGTCGCTTACGGCGTTCCACACCTGTCGCGGACTGATCTGTCCAACACGCAGATAAGGCGACAGGCCAGAGGTCGCGTCACGGTCAGGAAAGTCTCTCTCATCCTCGTAATGGCCAAGATCGTCAGCGATGAAGCGGACAAGGCGGTCCTGTGCGGCGGCTTCTCCGAATTTATGATGCGCATCCAGCGAGGACGTCCACGCGGGCCATGGAAGCTGCTCCTCCTGCGCCCCGGTGACTGGCTCGGTAAAGAATTTGAGTTCTCGCGGTGCAGGCAGCGGTGGCCTTGGCGAACCTGCCTCGCAGGCCGCGCGCCAATAGGCGGAGAAGATTTTGAACGGCTGCCCTACACGGTTCTTCACCGTCCATGGTTCATGAAGCAACGCGCCTGCGAAGCTGTGCGCCTCGGTTCCACAGGGGGCGAATTCCCGCTTCAAACCGGCGTCGATCTCCCGCCCGACCGGATCGTAACGCCGGTTCCAAAACACCGCCGCTGCGCCAACGCGCGCCGCGATTTCGGGCAACAGACGCGCCGAATCTCCGGCGAAAACGTGAACTTTTCCACCCAGAGATCGCAAGTCCACGTTAAAATGCGCCAGCGTTTTCTCGCGAAACCAGTCCACAGCAGTCATGCCGTAAGGGCGCTCGGGCCGGATATGGATCAACAGGAGCGGCGCTCCGGTCTGCGTCGCCGCAGTCAGGGCCGCGTTATCGGCGAGGCGGAAATCTTCGCGGAGCCAGACAATGGCGGGTTTGTCGTTCATTCTCCAACTTCTAGAGCAGATCCGGACAGGGAGGAATCAGGCGCCTTCATGAAAACGCTCACAACCGATAATCCGGAACCTGTAATTGCCGGATACCCTAGGCATCCTGCATGACATGCTCGCCAGCAGAAATCCGATAGACAATCCTCGCGCGTCTGAGCCGGCGTCCCACAAAGGCGCGCAGCTCCGGCACAAGCCGACCCGGCAACTATGCCTCTCCCTCTGTTCAAGAGGTCGTGGGAAGGTGTTTTTTATTCATTCGGAATCTTGACGCAATCCTCATATTTTCAAAATGTTAACAAATCGGGACAAAGTCACGAAACATTAATTATCCGCAATACACGTCAAATTTCTCGTATTATCACATTTTATCTGTATATCTGTCATTTTCAATCATACACGCTTTTCTCGCAGAGATATTCTATAAAATTCTTTCATATAAATAAAATTTATTCGGATATATTATTTATTCAAAAAGCCAGAAAGACAGAATCCACAGACAATCGTCATATGACGTCATAATTTATCCACAAACACATACAGAAAATGCAGACCGTTACACACCTGCGACTCCTCCGGACGAAAACGCCCAAAGCGAACGGCGACACCGTCCCAGCGTTTGCACCCTGACGGCTGTCATGCCCGGCGGAGACGCTCATGATGCCGCAGCGGGTTTCGCTTCGAGTCTCTCAGGATCGGCGGCTGCAGCAACTCGCTTTCCCGATGCTCGACAACAAAGGACTGAGCCATGACAGCCAGTAAACCGCTCCCCTTCGCAAGAAGTTTCGCCCGCCCCGTCAGCGCGACGCATCCAGATTGCGCACGCGTGGGGGACGTGCCGCAAGACCGCACGATTCACCTGACCATCGTGCTCAAGCCCTCGACGCCTATCGACCCCACCGCCGCGCCGTTGAGTCGTGAGGAGTTCGCGGCCCGGCACGGAGCCAGCTCCGACGCCATCTCGCGCGTCGAAGCGTATGCCCGCGCGCATGGCATGACGGTCGATCTGGCGGACGCGGCCCAGCATGTTGTGCGGGTGTCTGGCACGGTGAAGCAGGCCTGCGCCGCTTTTCGGCCCGAGAAACTGGGACTGTACCGCTTCGCTGGACGCGCCGAGCCCGCGATGGCGCGAGAAGGGTCTTTGACCCTTCCTCCGGAGCTAAGCGACGACGTGGTCGCCGTCATGGGCTTCGATGAACGCCCGGTCGCACGCGCGCATTTTCGGCGTCTGCTTGCATCGGGGGGCAACGCTACAACTCAGGGAACCTCGATGGTCAGCGCAGCGGCGCGATCCACATCGTCCTGGTCTCCCGTGGACGTTGCCAAGCATTATGGATTTCCGACAGACGTCACCGGCAAGGGGCAGACGATTGGCCTCATCGAACTGGGCGGCGGATATCAGGCCTCGCAGATGGCGGCCTATTTCAAAACTCTGGGCGTCGGTCGCACCGGAACGTTGACGGCAGTCAGCGTGGACCGCGCCTCCAATGCTCCCGACAATGACCCCAGCGGCGCGGATGGAGAAGTTCAACTCGACATCGAGGTCGCCGGATCGGTCGCGCCCGGCGCCAACATAGCCGTCTATTTCGGCCCCAATCAGGGCAGCGGCTTCTTCGACGCACTGAACACCGCCGTGCATGACAAAACGAATGCGCCGAGCGTCATCTCCATTAGCTGGGGCGGCCCGGAAAGCGGCTGGGAAGCCCAGGATATGGACGCCATGGACCAGACCATGCAGGCGGCCGGCGCCATGGGCGTGACCGTAACCGTCGCATCAGGCGACAACGGCGCGTCGGACGGCACAAACCAGACCTATATGGTCGATTTTCCAGCCTCCAGCCCGCACGCCCTGGGCTGCGGCGGCACTCGCCTGCCGCGCTCGGGCAGCGAAGTCGCCTGGAACGACGGCGCATCTGGTGGAGCCACCGGCGGCGGCTATTCGACTCATTTTACGAAGCCGGACTGGCAAAGCGGCAATGACGAATCATATCGCGGCGTGCCGGATGTCGCCGGAAACGCCGACCCGGAGACAGGGTATCAGGTGACGGTGGACGGAACCTCGACAGTCATCGGCGGCACCAGCGCTGTAGCGCCCCTCTGGGCCGCGCTGATCGCCCTGGCCAACGAGAAAAATGGCCACCCCGCCGGTTTTGTGAACGCCCGACTTTACGCAACGCCCACAGCGTTCAATGACATCGTCTCCGGCGACAACAACGGCTATTCTGCCGCAAAGGGTTGGGATCCTGTGACCGGCCTCGGCAGTCCCAAGGGAGCCGCGATCGTCGCCGCCGTCGCACCCCCGACGACATAGCGTCCGCATCGGCAATACACACATATCAGAAGCGGGGGAGAGCATTCGGCCTGCGCTTCCCCGCGTCTCTTACTATCGCGTCGGGCGCATCTGAACGAGGCGTTCGCGGCGTAATGCTACCGGAAAGAAAACGCTGGAATTCCTCACAGTATTGCCGTTTCCGGGCTGATCGAGGGAGGCACGCCCCACCCAAATATTCTGATACGCCAAGGGGCGCGAGAAGCTGCGTCAGCAGCCTTTCGCGCCCCTTGGCATTTTCACCGAAACAGCCGCTCGCCGCCTTTGACTATAAACGACGGGCGCTACGTATGCGCTGACCGCAAACGGTCGGTCCTTATCCAAGACCGACGCCGCCCGCTGTCGCTAGCTTTTTTACTCCTGATCGGGAGCCGACGCGGAGTTGAGCTGAATATAACGCTCGATCCCGATCTGCTTGATCAGGTCGAACTGGCGATCCAGATAGTCCTCGTGCTCTTCTTCGTTATCAAGGATCTTCAGCAGCAGGTCACGAGACACGTAATCGCGCACGCTCTCGCAATATGCGATTCCATCGCGAAGATCGGCGAGCGCCTTCTCTTCGAGCTTCAGATCGCATTCGAGGATTTCCTTGACGTCCTGACCGATCAGGATCGTGTTCAGACGCTGCACGTTCGGAAGGCCGCCGAGATAGAGGATGCGCTCGATCAGCCAGTCGGCGTGACGCATTTCTTCGATGGATTCCTCATACTCCTTCTTGCCGAGCAGCGTGACGCCCCAGTGGCGCAGCGTCCGGGCGTGAAGGAAATACTGGTTGATCGCCGTCAGTTCGTTGGTGAGCTGCAGGTTGAGGTATTCGACAACCTTCGGGTCTTTGATGGCCATAACGCGCTTCTTTCTGGTCCGTTCGAGTAAATATGCGGGTCTATGTATCGCATGACATGATGACGCGCAATGAAAAAATCATGTTATATCAATGTGATAATGGGTATAATAATCAGTTGCAAGCCAATTCGGACGCAGTCGCAACATTGTCAGATCAGAATTTGCCGCCATGAACGTCCCGCCGCCGATCACGGCGCCTGTATAGGTTTTTCCTTCCTTGTTTGAAGATTATTCAAGGAGACGAAGGGACGCCGTATCCCTTGTGGTGACGGCGCGCCGTGCATATCGTTCGCGCCTCAGAACAATGAGGGCGGCTTGTCGTCGCCATACGGTTGAGAGTGAGACGCCACATGCCCCATCGCCCCCGCGCCCCGAGGCCCTTGACCCGCCGCGCAGGAGCCCTGCTCGGCCAGACGGCGCTCACCCTGTGCCTGCTCATCTCCGCCTCGTTGACTGCCCACGCGGAAGCAGGCGCGGGCGCATCCACCGGCGACGCCATAACGCATGCGGACGACCATCCGGGCGAATGGCTGGGGCACGGACGCACGTGGTCCGAACAGCGTTACAGCCCGCTCGACGCGATCAACGCCGACAATGTCGGTAGCCTGCATCTGGCGTGGCATCTCGATCTCGACACCAATCGGGGGCAGGAAGGGTCGCCGATCGTCGAGGGCGGCGTGATGTACGAGACCACGGCCTGGAGCATGGTCAAGGCGGTCGACGCGGCGACGGGCAAACTGCTGTGGTCCTACGATCCCAAGGTCGTACGCTCGTTCGCCGACAAGGGATGTTGCGACGTGGTGAACCGCGGCCCGGCTCTCTGGAACGACAAGATTTATGTGGCGACATACGACAACCGTCTTATCGCGTTGGACAAGCATGACGGACATGTCGTGTGGAGCGTCGATACGATCCCGCACGACGCGGAACTCGGCTCGCAACGCTCCTACACCATCACCGGCGCGCCGCTTGCCGCCAAAGGGCAGATTGTCATCGGCAACGGCGGAGCAGAATTGGGCGCGCGCGGGTTTATTTCCGCCTTCAACGCCGAGACCGGCAAGCTGTCATGGCGTTTCTACACCGTGCCGAACGCACATAACGCACCCGACCACGCGGCCTCTGACGATGTATTGCGCAAGGTGGCGTATCCTACCTGGAGCAAGGGCGGCGCATGGCTCACGCAGGGCGGCGGCGGCACCGCGTGGGATTCAATCGTCTATGACCCTGTCACAGACCTGATCTATATCGGTACCGGCAACGGATCCCCATGGAGCTACCTCCTACGGTCTGAGGGTAAGGGCGACAACCTGTTTCTTTCCAGCATCATCGCCGTCAAGCCGGATACCGGCGAATATGTATGGCACTTTCAGGAAACTCCTAAAGATCAGTGGGATTATACCTCCGTCCAGCATATCATGACGCTGGATCTGCCGATTAACGGAACCATGCGGCACGTAATCGCGCACGCGCCCAAAAACGGATTTTTCTATATTCTTGACGCCAAAACCGGCGAGTTTCTGTCTGGAAAGAACTTTGTCTACGTCAATTGGGCGAAGGGACTGGATCCGAAGACCGGGCGTCCTCTTTTTACCCCCGACGCGCTTTATTCCACGAAAGGGAACCTCTGGTACGGGTTCCCTGGCACCATGGGCGGGCACGGCGTTCCGGAAATGGCGTACAGCCCGAAAACCGGATACGTCTACATTCCTGTCCAGCAAGCGCCCGATTTCTATCAAACCGCCCACACGATGGAGGTTCATCCGGACGCCTGGAATCTGGGCGAAGAGACCGTCGCAAGCGATGCACGGGACTCTTACCAATCACTTGCAAAAATCACCAGGGATCTTCGCGGCTGGCTGGTAGCGTGGGATCCTGTGCACCAGCGCGCCGCCTGGCGCACGCCGGAAGGAACAGATCCGATCAACGGCGGTCTTCTCGCGACAGCTGGCGATGTTGTGTTTCAGGGTTTGGCCAACGGGCAATTTCACGCTTACGATGCCCGAAACGGCAAGGACCTATTTTCCTTTGACGCACAAAGCGGAATTCTTGCGCCTCCAGTCAGCTACCTTGCGAATAGCAAGCAGTATGTCGCTGTAGAAGTCGGTTGGGGCGGAGGCTACGGACTTTACCCGAGCGGTCTGGAGCGCAGGAAGCCAGGTTCCACCAATCATTCCCGCATCCTCGCATTTACTCTGGACGGCGCCGATAGCCTGCCACCCGCACAGGTGATGTCGCTGCCACCCCTTTCGCCGCCGCATGACTATGACAAAAAGAGCGCGCTCGCGGGAAGTCGTCAGTTCGCATTATACTGCCAGTGGTGTCACGGAAATCTCGCCAAATCGAACGGCGTTTTGCCTGACCTGCGCTACTCGTCGGCGATCGCCGACAACGGGGCATTCGAATCCATCGTCGGCAAGGGCGCGCTCGAGGCCTTCGGCATGGATCGCTTCGACAAATCGCTGTCCCCCGAAGAAATCGAGACGATCCGTCAGTATCTGATCTGGCGCGCGCATCAGACACTGGAAGAACAGGCCGCCAAGGGCGGGAAGCCTGCTCACTAAAGCACACCGCGCGGACAGCCTGCATAATCCCATAGAGATACTGGGGGAGGCCAGCAGCCTCACAACGATGTCGCTAGCTCAAGCGGACTCTCCGGTTTGCCCGAAACAGGCTCCTCTGACGGCTTTATACGGTACCAGATTGCGTAAAGCGCAGGAAGGAACATCAGAATCAACACTGTTCCTGCCGCCGTGCCCCCGATCAGGGTATAGGCCAACGATCCCCAGAATACAGATTCCGTCAGCGGGATGAAGGCGAGCACAGCGGCCAATGCCGTCAGGATAACGGGACGGGCGCGCTGCACAGTCGCTTCGACCACCGAGTGGAACGGGTCGAGTCCCGCCGCCTGATTCACCTTGATCTGCCCGATGAGAATCAACGTATTGCGCATCAGGATTCCCGACAGACCAATCAACCCGAGGATCGCATTAAAACCGAACGGTTGATGAAAAATCAGCAGAGTCGGCACTGTCCCGATCAATCCCAGCGGCGCCGTGAGAAACACCATGAACATGCCGGAAATAGAGCGGGTCTCGAACACCAGAACGATCAGGGTCAGTAGAATCATAACCGGGAAAATCGGCGCCAGCGCTGCGTTCGCCTTTCCGGATTCCTCCGCATTGCCGCCGACCTCGATGCGATAACCAGGCGGCAACGTCGCCCGCACCGGGGCCAGCGCCTGATTAATCGCCGCAGCGACCTGCGGTGGTTGCATTCCCTCGTCGATGTCGCTTTGCACCGTGATCGTCGGAACCCGATCCCGCCGCCGCAGCACCGGATCTTCCGCGTCGATTTCGACATGCCCGATCTGGCTGAGCGGAATCAGTTGGCCTGTCCGATTACTGATGCTCATATCGCCCAGTCGCGCAGGATCAAGACGATCGAGCCCCGCGCTGCGAACCACAAGATCCACCGCCCGAATATCCTCACGCACCTGCGTCACAGGAGCGCCCAGCAACAGAAACTGGATTTGCTCCGACGCCTCCTGCGGCGACAGACCGATCAGTTGCAGGCGCGCCTGATCCAGCACGAAATGCACGGTCTGCGCACGCTCGCCCCAGTCGGTATTCACCTGTCGCGTGTCAGGGTTGTGTCGCATGACCTCGCTCACCTGCGCAGCGATGCTACGCACTCGATCGACGTCCGGCCCCATAACCCGGAACATGATCGGAAAATGCGTGTACGGACCGAAGACAAACTGCGTCACACGAATTCGCGCGTCGGGAGCGATGCCCTGCGCCACCGCCTGCCTCATACGATCGCGCAGGTGATCGCGGGCCTCAGCGTTCAGTGTCAGGACCACAATTTTCGCGAAGGCCGGGTCTGGCAGCTCTGGGTTATAGGCCAGGAAAAAACGGGGAGCACCCGCTCCGACGTAGCTGGTGACGATCTTCGCTTCCGGCTGCTTTTTCAGCCACGCCTCCACACGAGCGGTAACCCGTGTGGTCGTCTCGATGCTTGTTCCCTCCGGCATCTGCACTTCAGCCAGCAATTCTGGACGGTCCGAGCTGGGAAAGAATTGCTGACGGACAGCGCCCATCCCCAAGACAGACAGCACGAACAGCGACAGAACGGTTCCAGCCACCAGAAGCTTGCGGCGGACGACCCACACCACAAGACGACGGAAGCGCTGATAATTCGGCGTGGCGTAGATATGTTCGTAAGCGCCGTCGATTTTTTTGATATCCGGCAACAGCTTCACGCCAAGATAGGGCGTGAACACCACGGCCACGAACCAGGAAGTCAGCAGCGCGTAACCGACGATCCAGAAAATATTCCCTGCGTATTCTCCCGCGGTCGACCGGGCGAAGCCAACGGGCGTGAAACCGATGATCGTCACCAGAGTGCCCGCCAGCATCGGCGCCGCCGTATGGCTCCATGCATAGGCGGCAGCTTTCGTGCGTTCGTATCCCTCCTCCAGCTTCACCACCATCATTTCAATTGCGATGATCGCATCGTCAACAAGAAGCCCGAGTGAGATGATCAGCGCCCCCAGCGTAATTCGGTCCAGAGCCCGGCCCGTCACCAGCATGATCACCATGACGATCGACAGCGTCAGCGGCACGGCCGCCGCGACGACGATGCCGACGCGCCAGCCGAGGCTGAGCAGGCTTACGACCATCACGACGGCAAGAGCGACGAAAAATTTCAGCATGAACTCACCGACCGCGGCGTGAATAATTCCCGCCTGATCGACGATTTTCGTCAGGGTGACGCCAGACGGCAGATCTGCGCCAAGTGTCTTTTCTGCGGCCGCCAGAGAGGCGCCCAGTTTCAGTCCGTTCCAGTGATCCTGCATGACGACGTTCAGAATCAGCGTCTGCGCCCCGCTGTGCCGAACAAGATAGGTTGGCGGGTCCTCATATCCACGCTCAACCGTCGCGATATCGGAAATCTTGAATGTCCTGCCTTCGGCGGTGACAGGAATGTCCCGGATTTTTTGCAGATCGTCCAGCGCCCCGTCCAGACGCACGAAGACCTGCGGGCCACGCGTGTCGATCGAACCCGCCGGTGTCACCGCATTCTGACGACGCAGCGCAGCGAACATATCCTGCGCGCTGATCCCCAGCGTCGTCAGTCTGGCGTTGGAGAAATTGACGAATATTCGTTCCGGACGTTCGCCGACGATATCGACCTTGCGTACGCCGGGGACATGCAGAAGGCGCTGCCGCACGGTCTCCGCCTGCCGAACCAGAAGATGTTCGGGAAGTCCATGACCGTCCAGCGCATAGACCGCAAAGTCGACGTCTGAATATTCATCATTGACGAATGGCCCCTGCACGCCCTGGGGCAGAAGCGGCATGGCGTCATAGAGTTTTTTCCGGACCTGATAGAATTGTTCCGGCACGGCGGCGGGCGGAATCGTGTCCTTGAGCGTGACCATCATCAACGCCAGTCCGGGTCGCGCCAACGTTTCCACGCGATCGTACCACTGCAGTTCCTGCACGCGCTTTTCAAGAGGATCCGCCACCAGATCCTGCATCTCCTTCGCAGTGGCGCCGGGCCAGACAGCCGCCACGGTCAGAGTCTTGACTGTAAAAGCCGGGTCTTCGGCTCGACCGAGACTGAAAAAGGCGAAAGCTCCCGATAACGCCAGCGCTATGATCAGGAACAGCGTGATTCCACGCTCGCGCACCGCGAGGGCGGAGAGGTTAAATCCGCTCATTGCATCGCGACTTTCGTCGAAGTGATCTGAATATGTTCCCCGGCATGAAGGTAGTGGCCGCCCACCGCCGCGATCAACATGCCCGCACGCAGATCCGCCCCAGGAACGATCGTCGCCGTCTCATCACCTACGCTCGCGAGTTTCACCGGATGAAAACTGACCGTCGACGCACCTTCGTCCACGCTCCAGACTCCGGGACCTTTTCCTTCGTCGTCGATCGCGCCCAACGGCACGACAAAGGCGGACAAGGCATCGTTCGCGTCAGGCAGGCGGACGCGCACCGTCGCACCAAGCGGCGCATCCGCGCCCGCGCCCTCCATAACGTAACGGGCCTCGAACGTGCGGGTGCGCGGATCCGCTGCGTCGGAGAGTTGGCGCAGACGTGCGGTTACGCTGAGCCTGTTTCCGTACAGCTCGGCCTCCGCCGTCGAATGCAGGGCGGGGCGCACACCTTCTGGCAGTTCGACCGAAGCTTCACGCGGTCCCTCATGCGCCAGCACGATAACCGTCTGACCTGCTGCGACGACATGGCCCGGCTCCGCCAGCGTCTGAACGACGACGCCATCCGCATCCGCACGAAGGAAAGCGTAATCATGCTGATTTCGCGCTATTTTTTCCTGAGCAATCGCTGCATCCAGCTGAGCGCGGGCGCTATCGGCAGCCGCCTTGATCTGGTCGTAGACCGAAGCCGAAACAGCGCCGGTCGCCACAAGGCCATGATAGCGACGCTCGTCGGCCGCGGTCTGGTTCCAGCGCGCCTGAAGCGACGCCACGCCGCCAACCTGCGTCGTTACTGCATGGACATAATCCGTTGGATCAAGACGCATCAGCGCCTGTCCTTTGGAAACAGTCTGTCCAGCGTCGACCAGTCTCTCGACGATCTTGCCGGCAACCCGGAACCCGAGATCGCTTTGCACGTGCGCCGCTACAACCCCAGTGTAGGCACGCCCGCCGGGCGCCGCCGGGTCGATCCGCACGACCTCGACGACGCGCTCGGCCGTGCGGGGATCTGGCTCATTTTTTTGTTTACAGGCCGACAGCCCCAAAGCGACGCAAAGGCTAGCTGTAGCGAGAAGGGAAAGGCGTGTTCCAGCCATGATCTGGCTCCCACTGGGTTAGGGAGCCCAAATTGTACACGAGTGACTATATTGTCAATTGGTCACAATTCTATTTTCTACCGGCTCAGGGGGCGAGACTTCGCAGAACGAGATTCGCCAGAACCGCCGCATCGCCCTCCAGCGTGTCCATGTGCTGCTCAAGCAAAAGAGGATGATAGATGGATTGCAGAACAAGCATTATGGCGCTGGAGGTCTCGTCGACCGGCGTTTTGCGCTCGAACTCGCCGCCATCGCGCCCTTCGTGAATCAGACGTTCCACCATGGCGCGCAACGCTTCATGAAAGAACTTCGAAGATGGCCATTCTTCCTCTACAGCCGAATATACGATGTCGTGCAGCCTCCGTTCGTGTGAGAACAGAAGGAGGGTGCTGCGTGCAAGCGCCAGAAAGACCCGGCGCATCCGGTCCGAAGCCGCCTTCCCGTCGTCAACGATCACCTGCACGTCTTCGCGCATCCGGTCGTGCTGAAGCGCGCAGATCGCCTCTCCGATCGCGCGTTTCGAATCGAAGAATTTATAAATATACGCCTTCGAAAGACCGATCGCGTCGGCCAGATCCGCGATTGTGGTCTTCTTGTACCCGTAATGCCCGAAATGTTCGATGGCCGCCGCGATGATCTGATCCCGACGCTCGTGGTCAACCGGACCGCGCTGTCCGTTTTGGGGCGTACGCATCCTGACTCCTGTGGCTGACGGTTCGCGCTTTGTAAGTAGGCTACGCGGGGCGAATTGACAACGAGTGACGATAATGTCTATTAGTCACTCGACTACAGCCGGACAGTCCATGTCCGACTCCCCTCGAAAGTCGAGCATCCATGACGATCACCCATCGCCCGGCAGAACAGGACGTCATCTCTTCGCCTGTTCGCAAGACTGCCGGCTGGTTAAGGCCCGGCGTCGCATTGTCTCTGGCGTTCATGTCATCCGCCTGCGCTGTCGGGCCGGATTACAAAGCGCCGAACCCCCATCTCGATACGTTTCATAGCGCCGCAGCCGTGAACGCACGCCGCGCAGCGCCGTCGCCGTCTCTGGACGCGTGGTGGAACGGGTTTCACGACCCGGAACTTGTTCGCATCGAGCAGCGCGTATTGAGTCAAAATCTTGACCTCGCGGCCGCACTCGCCCGCGTCCGCCAGGCAAGTGGCGCGGCCGAGGCGGCGACGGCGCGCCTGTTGCCTACACTGGATTTCGCTCCCGAAGCGTCCGCGAACAGGATGTCGCGTGAAAGCCTGATCGGACATGTGGTTCGAACAACTCCAGGTTCCCACCGCGACTATCGCACTTATGACGTCAGCGGCGCAGCAAGCTGGGAGATCGACCTGTTCGGCGGCCTGCGACGCGGACAGGAAGCCGCGCGGGATGAAGAGCAGGCTGCGCAGGCGGAGCGCCTGGGTGAACGCGTCACGGTAGCGGCCGACGCGGCCGATGCCTATTTCCAGATCAGGGGCGATCAGGCGCGGCTCGCCGTCGTTGAAAAACAGATTGCAGTAGACAGCCACCTTCTGGATCTGGTTCGCCAAAGACGCGCGAGCGGCGTTTCAAATGAGCGCGAAGTCGCGCAGGCCGAGGCTCTGCTGCAATCCGCGCGTCAGAACGCGCCGCTGATCCGTATCGCACTAGAGGCGCAGCTCAATCGCCTGGATGTGCTGATGGGCGCGCAACCCGGCGCCTACGCAGCAGAACTGGACGCACGCGCCGATATCCCCGCCATCCCCGCCATTGACGGCGACACGCCTGCGGAGATGCTTCGCCGCAGGCCGGACATCCTCGCCGCGGAACGCCGTCTGGCGGCGTCGAACGCGCGCATCGGCCAGGCGCTCGGCGACTATTATCCCAGGCTGTCGCTGTCTGGCGCGCTCGGCTTTCAAAGCCTCAATCCGCAAAGACTCTTCACTGCGCCAGGCTTTCAGGCGGCCGGGTCTGGCGCCATTCGCTGGCGGATATTCGATTTCGGCAAGATCGACGCCGAAGTCCAACAGGCCCGCGGCGCCAACGCCGAAGCTCTGGCGCGTTACCGGCTGACGGTGCTTCATGCCGCAGAGGACGTCGAAAACGCCTTCACGACTCTCGTACAAAGTGAGCAGCGAACAAAAGAATTGCGAATCGAGGTTGCGTCCCTGATCCGCGCCCGCGATCTTTCGCAGCAATCTTTTCAGGCGGGCGTCATTCCCTTGACCGATGTGCTCGACGCAGACCGGCAGCTTCTTGATTCGCAGGATCAACTCGCCCTCAACCGAGCCAACGCAGCGCGCGCGGCGGTCAGCTCATTCAGGGCGCTCGGCGGCGGGTGGCCTACGTAGGGATTCTCTGATTGCGGGATGGGTTTCGTTAATTTCGGCGCTTATCGAAACCCGCGAGACCACAGCCTGAGCAGACTAGGCGCCCGCAGTCAGCCCTCATAAACACGCGGCGTCGACGTGGCGTGTCGCGGTTGACCTTTCGAGACCTCTCCAAGACCACCAACATTGGACCGGTTCAACCATCTGTGACAGCCGCGGCCAACGACGGGCATCGACAACGACGATGCGCCATGCTTACTCTACGAAACAAACAATCGTTTGATTTTGTCTCTCGAGCGTCGGATACGAACATGGAACAGCAGGACAGGGACTCGATCGCGCACAACATCGCCTTGGCCGAATCCGCGTCGGCGCGCGGCCTGAAGTCGCGCGCCGCATGACCAGACGCGTCGACGCCACGCAATGATGCCGCCAGATCGCCACCGCTTCCTGATCGACAGTGCAGCACCTCTCCCGAACTAACGCGACCTTTACTTCCAGCCTTCCGAAACTGTTGCCCCTTACACGCCAAGGACCAGCGGACCATGCCCAGTTACACCGCCCCTGTCGCCGACATGATGTTTCTGCTGCGCGACGTACTCGATGCGCCCGGGGCGCTCTCCCTGCTGCCGGCGCATGCAGAGACGGATCTCGCCATGATCGAGAGCATTCTTGACGAGGCGGGAAAGTTCTGTGCGGAAAAGCTTCACCCGCTCAACCGGAGCGGCGACGAGGAAGGGAGCCGTCTGGCAAACGGCGTCGTCCATACCCCCAAGGGCTTCGCCGAGGCGTACGCGGCGTTTCGTGACGGCGGCTGGACCGGGCTTTCGGCGTCGCCGGAATTCGGCGGTCAGGGGCTGCCGCGCGCCGTACAGATTCTGGTCGATGAAATGCTGTCCGGAGCCAACCTCTCCTTCGGCCTGTTTCCCGGCCTGACGCGCGGCGCCTGTGAGGCCATCGAGGCCCACGCGGACGAGCATCTCAAATCCACCTATCTCCCGCGCATGATTTCCGGTGAGTGGACGGGCGCCATGGCCCTCACCGAAGGCAACGCCGGGTCCGATCTCGGCCTCCTGAAGGCCACGGCCGCGCCACGCGGAGACGGCTCTTATTCCGTGACCGGATCGAAGATCTTCATCTCCTCGGGCGAGCACGACATGGCGGAGAACATCATCCACCTTGTCCTCGCGCGGCTGCCCGACGCCCCTCCCGGCACAAAGGGCATCAGCCTTTTTCTCTGCCCAAAATTTCTGGTGAACGGGGACGGCTCTCCTGGCGCACGCAACACGCTCTCGGTCGGCGCGCTTGAGCACAAGATGGGCATACATGCGCAGCCGACCTGCGTGATGAACTATGACGGTTGCCAGGGCTGGCTCGTAGGTCAGCCACATCGAGGGCTCGCCGCCATGTTCACCATGATGAACGCTGAGCGTCTGTTCGTCGGCGTGCAAGGACTCGGCGTGGCGGACGCCTCGTACCAGACAGCAGCAGCCTATGCGAAGGAGCGTCTTCAGGGCCGCGCCTCCGGCGCGTCGGGGACCGCGCCGATCATCGCCCACCCGGACGTCCGCCGGATGCTTCTGACCATGCTTTCCACCATCGAGGCCGGGCGGGCGCTCGTGCTCTTCACTGCGCTGGAGATGGACAAGGAAACCACCCACCCCGACGCAACCACGCGGGCGGAATCAGCCGGACTCGTCGCCCTGCTCACCCCGGTCATCAAGGCGGCGCTGACTGATTTCGGCTTCGAAGCGGCGGTTCTTGGGCAACAGGTGCTGGGCGGACACGGCTATATCCGCGAATGGGGGCAGGAGCAGCATGTCCGTGACGCCCGCATCACGCAGATTTACGAAGGCACGAACGGCATACAGGCGCAGGATCTGGTGGTCCGCAAACTCGACCTCGACGGCGGCGCGCCTCTGCGGCGCTTTCTCGGCCTGATCCGCGAAACTCTGGCGACCACGGCGGATCGCAGCGAGCTGACGACAGAACGCGACGCGCTTTCCGAGGCTCTGGGACACCTGGACGACGTCACCACGCGTCTTGGCGGCGCACTTTCGGAAGTCGACGAACGTAACGCGGCGGCTGTCGATTATCTGCGCCTTTTCTCTCTGGTGGCGTATGGCTGGCTCTGGCTGCGGATCGCAGACGCAGTGCTCCGGGTGGGCGACGTCACGACGACGGGTCGCCGGAAACTCGCCACCGCCCGTTTCTTCGCCACGCGTATGCTGCCGCAAAGCCAGTCGCTCGCCCGACAGATCGCAGCGGGCGCCGCTCCACTCATGGCGCCGGAAGCCAGCTGGTTCTGATCTCCGCCCGACATACGCGAAGTCCCGGGTAATGGCGCACAATCCTCGCAAGCCTGACACACACGCCCCCCTCAAGCACACGAACGACACGTCAGGCGGGGCATGACGACGCATCAACGGAACGCGCGGTGAAATCATGACGCAGAATCATCACACCAGGAGCCGGGGAACGTTTCGAGCGTCGAAAAGCGACACTGCTCTTCACGGTCACGATCGCCAGCGTCCTGGCCGTCGCCAGACCAAAGAAAACGTCCAGTCATGGCCACTTAGGGAGACCCGTCATGAGCACTGAAGATCCGATCGTCATCGTCAGCGCCGCCCGCACGCCCATCGGCTGGTTTCAAGGCCAGTTCAGCGGCGTGAAAGCGACCGAACTGGGCGCGACCGCAGTCAAGGCGGCGCTGGAACGTGCGGGGTTGCAACCCTCACAGATCGGGGCAGTCATCATGGGCAACGTTCTGCCTGCGGGTCTCGGGCAGAATCCGGCCCGGCAGGCCGCTCACGGCGCAGGTGCCCCGTTCAGCACTGGCGCCGTGACGATCAACAAGCTTTGCGGTTCCGGGTTGATGGCGATCGGCTTCGGTCATGACTCGCTCGTCGCCGGAACAAACGAGCTGGTTGTGGCGGGCGGTCTCGAGTCCATGACGAACGCGCCCTATATCCTGCCCAAGGCGCGCAGCGGCTATCGCCTCGGCCATGGCGAGATCTACGACCACATGTTCCTCGACGGGCTGGAAGACGCTTACGAGCCCGGCCAGCTCATGGGGCATTTCGCAGAAAAAACCGCAGAGGAATACGGCTTCACTCGAGCAGCGCAGGACGACTACGCGATTGAAACCCTGCGGCGCGCCCGCCATGCGGTCGAAAGCGGCGCGTTCGCAGCCGAGATCGCGCCCGTTTCGGTCGCTTCCCGCAAGGGCGAGGTCGTTATCGACGCCGACGAGAATCCCCTGAAGGCGCAACCGGAGAAAATTCCCGGATTGCGGCCAGCATTCGGAAAGAACGGCTCCATCACCGCCGCCAGTTCGTCGGGCATCGCTGATGGCGGGGCCGCCGTCGTACTCGCGCGACGCAGTTCAGCCGAGCGCCTCGGCCTGCCTGTTCAGGCGCTGATCCGCGGCTTCGCCGTCCATTCCATGGCGCCACGTGATTTCACCGTAGCGCCCGTTCCGGCGATGCGCACCCTGCTGGAGCGCGTCGGCTGGGGCGTGGGCGACGTCGATCTTTGGGAGGTCAATGAAGCCTTCGCCGTCACCGCCATGCTGGCTCGGCAGGAACTGGAGATTCCCGCAGAGCGTCTCAACGTGCACGGCGGAGCCTGCGCTCTGGGGCATCCGATCGGCGCCACGGGCGCACGCATCGTCACTACGCTGCTCCATGCACTCAAAGCGCGCGGCGAACGACGCGGCGTCGCATCGGCCTGTATCGGCGGCGGGGAGGCGATCGCCATCGCGATCGAACTGCTCTGAACGGCCATCCGGGGTGCTGTCACGTGAACTGGCGAGGGGTATTGGAAGGCGTTTGAGTGATTTTTCAGGCGGGGAGAGCGATCTCGCTATTCCATTGAGCGAACGCCCTGAGACGGTGCAGATGTCGGGCTATGGCGTTGTCGATTGAGGCTGGTGGAGCGAAGGCGTTACGCACGGCGGAGAAGACTGTGACAAAGCGCTGACAGCCTCCCGGTGATCGAAACCGTTGCATGGCGCGTTCGCGCTTTCGCAAGGGCAGATGCGAATTCTCCGCCCTGTTGTTCAGGCTTTGTGAGATCGGTGTTCCACACAGGGCATGACCTGACGCTTTGCTGTTCCGTATGATTTCAGTTTGTCGGCAATAATGCATTTTGGTCTGGGGCCCTGCTTCCTGAGAAGCCGCGTCGACTGCCGCTTCGCCGCCTTCGTGTTGCGTCGTCTTTGCAGGATTTCATCGAGAACGTAGCCGTCCTGATCGACGGCGCGCCACAACCAGTGAACCTGGCCACGGATCACGATCCTGACCTCGTCGAGATGCCACACGTCGCCTGGAGCCGCGCGCCTGCGGCGCAGCCTGCGCGCAAATGCAGCTCCGAACTTCAGGCCCCAACGGCGGATCGTCTCATACGACACGACAATCCCGCGTTCGAGGAGCATTTCCTCGATCAACCTGAAGCCAGCGGAAACCGGAATTACAGCCACACAGCGTGTGCAATCAGCTCACGCGGAAAACGGTGACGTTTGTAGCTGATAGGGGGAGCGCTCATCCAGGCAATCTACAGACCCAAAGTTATTGTGACAGCGCCAGAATGTCTTGACAACGATACGACTTCATTTTCATTTACAAATAGTAACGACACTAAAGGAATTGTAAATGATCAGAGAGTTGACGATCGAAGAGATCTTGTTTGTCGCTGGCGGGGCTGGCGGCGGAGACGATTCGAAGGGTGCCGGAGAAGCGGCGGCGTCAGGCTCTGTAGCCGGGATGGGTGTGGTCGGGTCGATGCTCGCTGGCACGGAAATGGGTGCTGAGGTTGGCCTGCTTGGTGGTCTGGCAGGAGTTGCCGCTGGCGGACTCATCGGTGGGGCTGTGGCTGGGTTTTCGTATTACGCGTGGCATGGCCTTGACGCGGACAGCCACGGCAAGTGACACCTTCCGTCGGATTACAGATTTCTGGCGAAATAGAGATCCATTAGGAGGAGCAACTCTATGGAAAGAGCAAATGTATTCCCGAAGACAAATCCGTTGATTTTTATGACGTGCCTAATCGCTTCTTTGTGCGCATTATATGCTCTTAATGCCCAGTTGATCTCACGTGGCGTCTTTCTGATCAGTCTGGTCATCCTTTCCGAGATTATCGTGCTGACCCTCTACAGGGCTGCGCCGCCGAGAATAATGGCGTTGGCGGCACTTCTGCCTTTGCCGATCATTTATGGGTTCTCTTGTTTGTAATGAATGGGGCGCTGTCACGTTAACTGGGGTGGGGTATCGGAAGGCGTTTGAGTGATTTTTCAGGCGGGGAGAGCGATCACGCTTTCGCAACGGTAAATGTGAGTTCTCCGCCCTGTTGTTCAGGCCTTTGTGAGATCCGGTGTTCCACAAGGGGCATGATCCGACGCTTCGCTGCACCGTAAGATTTCAGTTTGTCGGTAATCATGCGTTCTGGTCCGGCGCCCTGCTTCCTGAGAGGCCGCGTCAGCAGCCGTCTCGCCGCTTTCGTATTGCGTCGCGTCTGAAGGATTTCGCCGAGAACGTAACCGTCCTGATCGACGGCCCGACACAGCCAGTGCGGCCTGCCGCCGATCGCAGTCCGGACTTCGTCGAGATGCCAGATGTCTCCGCGTTTCGCCCACTTTCAGCGCAGCCTGCGCGCATACGGCACCCCGAATTTCAGGCTCCAGCGGCGGATCGTCTCATATGACACGACAATCCCGCGTTCGAGCAGCATCTCCTCGATCAACCTGAAACTCAGTGGAAGCCGGAATTACAGCCACACAGCGTGTGCTATCAGGTCGCGCGAAAAACGGTGACGTTTGTAGCTGACAGGGGGAGCGCTCATCCAGGCAATCTACAGACCCAAAGTTATTGTGACAGCACCGGTGATTGAAAGAAAAGCGCAACGCGGCGACCTGTCGACAGACAGCAACCGCATCGGCATGCCCTGCATGCTGGATTGGCGGAGGGATGATAAATAAACAGAACCGATCAGTTTCTATTGTTTCCATTTATTTTGGAATGGTACGATCGTATCGTGAGTGCAACAGCGGGGAAGACAACAACTGCTCCCGCCGAACCTGACCTCGAAAAGAGACGCTCTCATGAACGCCATCATCTCCCGCGACGCCCTTCTTCTCGCCGCCCGCCTCGCACTCTCTCTCCTTTTCATCATCATGGGCTGGGGCAAGCTGTCGGATTATTCCGGCGCAGTCGCCTACATGGCGCAGACCGGCGCGCCTGTTCCGGCTGTCGCAGCGATCGTCGCGATACTGGCCGAACTTGGGATCGGGCTGGCGCTCGTTCTGGGCGTGCTGGTCAGCCCTCTCGCCATCGCGCTTGCCCTATACACGGTAGTGACCGGCTTCATCGGCCATCATTTCTGGACCATGGACGGAGCGCTTCGCTACGACATGATGATCCACTTCTACAAGAACATCAGCATCGCGGGCGGCCTTGTCGCTCTGGCTGTCGCGGGTCCGGGACGCTTCGCCCTCCGCCTGCCCACGCCCGCCCTGGCGACGCGCTGAACAACCGACATCCACCGAGGCGAGCCTGACCACGTGACGTCAGCTCGCCGCAGATCACCCGATCGCGGTTTGTGAGTAAACTGACCCGAGCCTGATCAGAACAGACCGAAGCGCGCCACCGGCGCGCTTGAGGCACATTTTGGGAAAGGTCCGGGGCGCGCCTTCGTTGGACCGCGCGACGCCGGGCGTATTTCAGCCAGCGTGCTTGTTCTCTGCGACGTAGCGGTTGGACAGGAAAGGCAGTCCAAGATTCTCGCGAAACGTATCATGCTCATATTCGACGCGCAGAAGACCGCGTTGCTGAAGCACCGGGACCACGAGATCGACGAACCGCTCGAGCTGACCGGGCAACGCCTCGAAGATAACGAACCCGTCCGCTCCCTCATTCTCAAACCAGCGCTGTAGCGCATCCGCAACTTTCTCCGGTGACCCGACGAAGTCGCCGCGTGGCGTACTGAGTTCTCGCGCGATCTGACGGACCGTCAGATTTCCCGCCCGCACCCGCTCCAGAATACGCTGCGACGCACTCTGGTTGCTGTCCTGGCCAATACGGGCGACGTCTGGAAAGGGGCCATCCAGATCGTATTGACGGAAATCATGATCGTTAAATGCGCGCGCAAGAAAGCCAAGTCCCGTATCGATCGAGGTCAGCTCGGATAATTCCTGATAATACGCCTCAGCCTCCTCATCGGTGCGTCCGACGATCGGAGCGGCGCCCGGCAGGATGAACGGAGCGCCGTCGGGGCGGCCCAGGCGCTCGGCACGCGCTTTCAGATCACGATAATAAGTCTGGGCCTCTTCAAGGTTCTGCGGCCCAC
Source organism: Acetobacter nitrogenifigens DSM 23921 = NBRC 105050 (assembly GCF_000429165.1). Lineage (GTDB taxonomy): Bacteria > Pseudomonadota > Alphaproteobacteria > Acetobacterales > Acetobacteraceae > Acetobacter > Acetobacter nitrogenifigens. Next base: position 115,343 of record NZ_AUBI01000009.1, read on the forward strand.
AGAAGACAACCTCCGCGTGGCGCGCCGCGAAATCTTTCCCATCCTCGGAAGCGCCTGCTTGAAAGATCACCGGCTGACCTTGCGGCGAGCGTCCGATGTTCAGCGGCCCCCTCACCTGAAAGTAGGGCCCGACGTGATCCAGGCGATGCAGCTTTGCCGCATCGACGAAGACGCCGCCCTGCTTGTCGCCAACCAGCGCGTCGTCCTCCCAGCTATCCCAAAGGCCCTGCACGACAGAAAGATGTTCGGCGGCGATGCGGTACCGTTCGTGATGCGCCGGATGAGCCGCCTTGCCGAAGTTCGCCGCCGTATCGCTCAACCATGACGTCACGACGTTCCACCCTGCTCGACCGCCGCTGATGTGATCGAGCGACGCGAACTGGCGCGCAACATTGAAGGGTTCCGTGTAGCTGACGCTCAACGTGCCGACGAGGCCAATATGCTCTGTCACTGCGGCGAGCGCCGAAAGGATGGTCAGCGGCTCGAAACGGTACAGATAGTGGGGACTGGATTTCTCATTGATCGATAGGGAATCAGCGACGAACAGAAAGTCAAATCTCCCTCTTTCCGCCAGTTGCGCCTGCGTCCGATAGAATGAGAGGCTGGTACTCGCGCGGACATCCCTGTCAGGATGTCGCCAATCATCCCATGTGCGCCCAACGCCATGAAGGATGAGACCCAGTTTAATCTTGCGTTCTTGCGGCATCTTTGTGGTTCCGTCCTGTCAAGCTGCATCGAGGGCGCTGGAGGGAGCCTTGCGCTGCGTTGTCCACCGGTTCTCCGGGACCGGTAGCCCCAGATGGCCGCGCAGCGTGTCCGTTTCGTATTCGGCTCGAAAGAGACCGCGCTGCTGGAGGATGGGAACTACCCGCGTGCGAAAAAGATGAAAATCACGCGGCGAAGTCACACGTATGTTGAAACCGTCCGCCGCTTCATTGAGGAACCAGTTCTCGATCTGTCGGGCGACGGTTTCCGGAGAACCCACGAACCCAAAGCGGGAAGCGCCATAACGCTCTGCGGCTTCGCGCAAAGACAGGCCGCCTGCCTTCACACCCCGAAGGATTCGTTCCGCTCGTCCTTTATAGCTGTTCAGCGTCAGGTTGCTGACGTCCGGAAATGGCCCGTCAAGCGGGTATTGGCTGAAATCATGATAATTGAAGGCCCTGCCCAGCTCGACGAGTTTCTTTTCGATGCTCTGGTGTTCGTTGCGGCTTTCCCCGAGGGCGAGCGCTTCCTCATCAGTCTCGGCGAGGATTGGCGCTATGCCGGGCATTACGGTGATCGACGCAGGATCCCTGCCCAATGCGACCGCCCGGGACTTCAGATCACGGTAATACGCCTGAGCGGACTCCAGATCGTCCACCCCGGCGAACGTAGCGTCGGCGATCTCCGCCCCAAGCCGTCTCCCGGCGTCGCTGTCCCCAGCCTGAAAAATTACCGGCTGACCCTGAGGCGAGCGGGCGAGCGCCAGAGGCCCATCGACGGAGAAGAATTCGCCCCTGTGATTCAGGGCATGCTGCTTCGATTTATCGAGAAATACGCCTGTGCTCTTGTCACGGGGAAAAGCGTCGTCTTCGTAGCTGTCCCACAACCCCTGCACGACGTCGACGAATTCGCGCGCGCGCCGATAACGAACCGCATGATCCAGATGGGCCTGCTGGTTGTAATTGCGCGCGGCGCCTTCCAGACCGGTCGTCACCACGTTCCAGCCTGCGCGCCCGTGACTGATCTGATCGAGAGAACCGAACAGACGCGCTACGTTATACGGCTCCCAGTACGTCGTGGTCAGCGTGCCGACCAGCCCGATCCGGGACGTCGAAACCGCCAGCGCCGACAGCAGCGTCAACGGTTCAAGACGGTTCAGGAAATGCGGCGCGGTGTTCGGAGTAATGAACGGGCTGTCGACTATGAAAACCAGATCGAATTTCGCCGCCTCAGCCAACCGGGCGTTTTCGATATACCAGCCGATGTCGACGCTTGCATCGCCCGGCAGATCCGGGTCACGCCATTGGGTAAAATCCGTTCCCGCTCCTGCAAGGATAGCACCAAGCTTGAGCTGTCGCCGGGTTGTGGCGGCCATCGTCGTCTCCCGTTTCTGAACAGACCCGGAAGGTGACGGGTTCGACGCTTTGGGAAAAACGAGAAATATTCAACACAGCGATGTGGCGACGCAAACCTGCCCCGGTGGCGCCGACGCTCTCTCCCACCGCACAAGCCTCCCGTCGCGACCACGCGCCGCGCGTCCGGAGTTCACTGGAAACGCGCCTGGACAACCGCGCCTTGTCCGAGGCGCGTGCGACAAACGCCGTCGTCGAGACGAACGATCTGGAAATCTTTATCCGAAAAGAGAGACTTCGCCGTCCTGCTAAAAATACATGCAAGGCGACGTTACGACGTTTCACCCGTGAACCGACGCGCCTAGATGGGGCTCTAGGAGATCCGGGCGTAACGGCACGCGGAGAGATCGCAGCCGTGCAATAAAAGACTGATTTAAAAAGAGATTTTTATCTGCTCGCGGTATCCGCAAGCAGAATTACAGCGTCCTGCGTCGCGATGACAACCGCCTCCTTCTGCCCGTCGATCCTTGCGGCGTCTCCCGCGGCAAGAAGCTCCCCTCCCAGTGAAGCCCCGCCTTTTGCGACGATCATGTACAGGGTGCGGCTGGGGGCTGTCCGATAGAGAGCGCCCTCCCCGGCACGCAACGTCGCGCGCAGGAGACGAGACCTGGACCGCAACGTCACAGGGGCGCCGTCGATGACCGCCTCCGTCCCCTCCGGATCATCTTCCGGAAAACCGGATGCGATAATACGGAAACTTCCGTCTTCGGCTGCAGGAAAATCCAGACGCGTCTCCTGCGCCGGCTCTCCGCCTTCGTTATCGGCCAGAAACCAGAATTGAAGGCAAGACGCTCCGACCGGCCCGGCGCGCCAGCCGAACGACTGACACCCGCTTGCTGCGCTGATCGCGTGGAGTCCCCCGGCCATGATCGTCTCGGATGGAAACAGTTCAGACGTCGCACTCAGCGCGCCTTCGGCCAACCATGTCACGATATCTACATTCTGCTCCGCGCCGAGGCGAAACTGCGCTCCCGATGCGATACGCATGGCGTTGACGACGCGCAGGCGGCCATCATGGACATACGCTGCATCCTGAAAGGAGCCGAACGCGAAATGACAACGGAGATCGACTCCCGCTTCATGGATTGTCCCAAGCATGTCGACGCGGCGGATCGTGATCATGTTTGTCGGATCTCCGCTCAGCCGTGAGACGTCGCGGGGCGCGATGCGACGGGGTAAGTCGTCTCCCAACCGCCGCCAAGCGCGCGGTAAAGCCGCGTCACGGAACGGGACACCTCCGCGGTGGCGTCAACCAACTGCCCCTGAGAAGCCAGCAACGCGTTTTGCATGGTCAGAACATTGAGAAAGTCGGACGAACCCGATTTGTACTGAGCCTGCGCAGTCTCCACCGCGATCTGATTTTCATGAACGGCCTCCTGCAACCGATCGCGTTCAGACTGCGAGGCTGAGAGATCGGCCATCGCGTCGTCGACCTCCTGCCAGGCCTTGAGCACGGTCCGCTGCAGGAAGATCGCCGCCTCCTTCTGCTGCGCCTTGCGCAGATGCAATTGCCCGGTCAGACGCCCTCCCTCGAACAATGGCAAGGTCGCGGTAGGGCCGAAACCATACTGGCGGGAGGCCCATGACCCGAGGCCGCTGAACTGCAGCGCCTGAATGTCGAGGCTGCCTGACAGGGTGATGCGCGGGAAGAAATCCGCCACAGCGACGCCAACGGAAGCGGTCGCTGCGTGCAGACGATCCTCCGCCGCGCGGATATCTGGCCGCCGTTCGGCAAGCTGAGACGGCAGGCCGACCGGCACGCTCGCAGGCACAGGCGGAATCGCCGACGGCTTGCCCAGACGGGCGTTCAGCGCGCCCGGCGCCTGCGCGACGAGGAAGCTCAGCGCGTTCAGAAGATGCACCTCCTCCCTCTCCAGGGGGCCACGCTGGGCTTCGAAGGTGTGCAGCTGCCCGGTCGAGTCCGCAACGTCCAGCCGCGTGGCGGCGCCCTGCTGGAAACGAAGCGTCGTCAGACGCACGCTGTCGCGCGCGATCTGGATGTTGTGGTCGAGAATACCGATGCGCGCCTGCACGCCGCGCAGGTCGATATAATCCTGCGCGGTCTCGCCCATCAGCGACACGAGCAGATCGCGGCGCATGTCTTCCGTCGCGTGCACCGCCGCCGTGGCCGCTTCGACCTGTCGGCGGACATGTCCCCAGAGATCGACTTCCCACGATGCGCTCATTCCATACTGCGGCAGGTTGAACGACGGGTTGCCGACGCTGCCCGGCAGTGCGGTCGGACCGAACCCCTGCTGGCCGCTGGCGATCGATCCCGCCTGCTCCCGCTCGATGGTCCCAAGCAGGCCGAGGATGCCGTTTGTGCTGGCCCGCTCACGAGCGTAAGAGGCGTTTGCCTCCATATGAGGCATCTGCGCAGCGCTGGCGATCTTGCGTTCAGCGTTACTCTCCATCAGGCGCAGGGACGCGGCCTGAAGATCGAGATTCGCGGCCGTGACGTCGTTCTCCAGCGCCGTCAGCGTCGGATCGTTGAACAGGCGCCACCATTGCGGGTCGGCCATTGTCTCGACAGGGCGACTTTCCGAAGGCGGCAGACTCTGGCGCCAGTTCGCTGCGCTCCTGATCTCGGGCTTGTGGTAATCCGGCCCCACCGTGCATGCGGTCAGCGCTCCAAGGCAGAGCGTCGCCGCCAGCGTCGGGCGGAGTTGGCGTTTGCGACCTTCGGCAGCGTCCGGCCTGTTTGCACTGAGCATGTCAGCGCCAGACATAGCGGGCGTCGTCAGCATGAGGACCGGATAGGCGGGAACCTGTGTCGATGCTGACTTCCACCGACATGCCCACTCTAACCCTGGAAGCAAGAGGCTGCCCCGGATCGAAGGTCAGCTTCACCGGGACGCGCTGCACCACCTTGGTGAAGTTGCCGGTTGCGTTGTCCGGCTGGATCGGCGCAAACGCGACGCCGGTCGCAGGCGCTACAGAGTCCACATGCGCTTTCAGCGATCGCCCCGGGAATGTGTCCACACGGACAGTGGCGGCCTGCCCGGTCTGCACTTTGGTCAGTTGCGTTTCCTGAAAATTGGCGAGCACGTAGGCGGCCTGCGTCGGCACGATAGCGAGAATCGCCGTGCCGGGATGCACATAAGCGCCCACACGAACGCCACGTTCGCCAACGACGCCGGAGACTGGCGCCGGGATCGTGCAGTAGGACAGGTTCAGTTCGGCCTGCTTTTCGTCGGCCTGCGCCTGCATGACCTGTCCCTGCGCCTCAACCAGTCGCGCTTTAAGGACATCGACCTGACGGATAGCGGCGTCCGTCGCGGCCTGATCCCGCGCAATGGCGGCCTCCGCTTCCTTGTCTTTCGCCTCGCTGGACTGCTTCTGCTCGATGGTGCCTGCGCCGCCAGAAGACAGGGTGCGATACCGCTGCATGTTTTGTTGAGCGAACAGTTGGTCGGCCCGATCCGCCTCCACGGCCGCACGAGTTCCGGCGATGACAGAATCCTGCCGCGTCAGCTCCGCCTCAAGATTTCGCGCAGCGCCCTGTGCGGCAAGAAGACGGCCCTTTGCGGCGTCGAGAGCGGCTCGGTAATCGTCGTCTTCGATATGGGCGAGTTCTTCGCCCGCGCGTACGGCTTCGTTATCTTCGGCCAGAACGCGGTCGATACGCCCCGACACCTTGGGCGCGACTGCCGTGAAATCGGCAGTGACATACGCGTCGTTGGTGTATTGATTCACGCCGTCGCCCAAAACGAGCCGACTGCCGCCCCAAGCCGCGATCGCGAGCACGGCTGCGGCGCAGCCAGCGTAAAGCAGTGGTTTTCTGTAAATCATTATATTCAGATCCGCGAAATTCAGTGAGCGGGAGCCGTCGCCGCCGGAGCGCGAGGCGGATAGACACGACGAGGCAGGAGGACGTTCAGGACCGCATAGCCGAGACAGACCCAGATCAGGCCGAAATAGATATCGGCAAGCCCGAGAACGACAGATTGCTCGTGGACGTATGTGTGGAAGACTTCGAGGGCGTTGTGCGCGACATGGCCCGCATCGGGCGACGTGCCGGCCAACTGTTGCTGGATCGGGTCGCCCAACCCCTGAAGCGTCGTTCCGTTGGCGCCGTGGTGGTCGAGCAACATCACGGAATGATACTGCTCGCGACGGCGGGTCACGGCGGCGAAGATGGCGAAAGCTACAGCATTCGCCAGTCCTTTAAGCATGTTGACCATGCCGGAGATGAAGGGACCGTCCGCAGGACCTAGCGCAAGCGTCGCCAGCATCAGCGTCGGGATGACCGTCATCGGCTGTCCGAACACCTGCAGGATCTGGATGACGTAGAAATTGTCGCGAACCCAGTCAGGCGTCAGCCATGTGCCGAACCACGCTGCCGCCGCCAGACACGCCATTCCCCCTGCCAGCACGTAGCGGCAGTCGACACGGCGGCTGTTGCAGATGGCGGCGATCAACGGAAGCATGATCAGTTGCGGCAACGCCACCACGAGAGCGACCGGAGCCGTCTGGATCGGACGATAACCGCGGATCTCTTCCAGGTATGTCGCCGGAAGCTCCGACAGCAACCCGCAGATCGCGAGAATACCGACCAGAGAAATCAGCGACGCCTGAATGTTGCGTGAGCGCCAGTATTGAATCTTGAAATACGGGCTCGGGTGGAACGCCTCGTTGATAAGGAAGACGACGAACGCCGCTCCTCCCCAAAACGCAAGATGCGTAATGGTCGCCGAACGGAACCAGTCCAGGCGGTCCCCCTGATACAGGACGATCACCAGCGAACAGATGGCGGGCAAACCGACCATCAAACCGAACCAGTTGAACTTCTCGAATCGCTCCATATGCAATGGATCGCGCGGAAGGCCGTAAGCGATCATCGCGACCGCCAGCGCCGCAAGCGGGATAATCTCCCAGTACAACCAATGCCACCCGACATGTTCGAACCAGAACGCTTCGAGCGGCAGGCCGAGATTCGGGCCGAAGGTCGCGCTCATCGCGTACCCGCCAATGCCGAAAACACGAATTTCTGGCGGTAGATATTTGAGCATGACGGTCATCAGCACAGGCGGCAGGCACCCTGCGGCCATGCCCTGAAACGCGCGCAGCACGCACAGCGACGTCACATCCGGCATGAACGGCGCCGGAATGGCGAGCAGCGCCATCAACGCCGTCATGAAAATCGAGAACCGGTAGATCGAGAACGTCATGTAGAACCACGGCGTGAACGCCATGGCCGCGATATTAAACGCCTCGTAGATCGTGATCAGCCAGGTACCGTCGTCGTGGCTGATGTGCATCGCCCCGAGAATGTCGGCGAGACCGTTCTCCGTCACATGTTCGTTGAAGCCCGCGACGTGCACAGCAAGCAGCATCCCGACGCACCCGATGATCGTCCGGACGCCGAAAGGCGGAATATACGATGGCATGGGCGGCGACGCATGGATAACCGGCGCAGCCTGCTGAACGGCGAGCGGCGGGGATGCCGACGCCCCGTCGGGCGAGGCTACGTGGCTGGCTTCGCCGCCATTTGTGTCGCAAGTTTCCGAAATCATGGCCCACATCATCAACGCAATCGAATGCGAAAAAACCTCCATTCCGATTAAGTCTGGATTTCATTTTTCGGAACGGTTTTCGGTGGCTTGTGACTCATCTGGAAGGGTAGTATGCGCGGATGCGAGGATATGACCTTGATCTGCTGCGTTTTCTGCAAATTCTGATTGAGGAGGAAAGCGTCTCCGGCGCAGCCCGAAGAATGCATGTGAGCGAGCCGGCGATGAGCCGCCATCTGTCCAAGCTTCGCGGAGTGTTCGGCGACCCGATCCTTGTTCCATCCGGGCGGCAGTTAACCGCATCCGCCTTCGCCCTCGGCATTCTCGACCGTGTTCAGGAGGTGGTGCGGGCAGCAGACGGTCTGATCGAGACGCGCGCCCTGTCCAACCTGCGTAACATGACGCCGAAATTCACCATCCGCGCCAACGACGTCGTCACTGCGGCAGTGGCGCTGCCCTTGCTCCGGAAGCTTCGGGAAGAGTGTCCGAATTGCGAACTGGTATTCGCGCCGGAAATTGACGAACCGCCCAGCGATGCGCTGCGTAACGAAGGCATTGACCTCTACCTTGGCGCCACCGACATGCTGAGTCCGGAAATCAGGCGGCAGACCATCTTTTATGACCGGATGCGCGCGCTGGTTCGACAGGACCACCCTATTTTCGACGAAGGCATAACGCCGCAGAACCTGACTCATTACGACCACATCAGCGTATCGCGGCGAGGTCGGGCTCACGGACCTCTCGACTGGGCGTTACGCGATCATTACGGCCTGACCCGACGCGTCGTTTTGGTGGTCCCGAACTACAAGGCGATGATCGACAGCATGTCCGATACGGATTTCATTCTACTGCTTCCGGGTATGGCGCTGGACCGCGTTCCGCTTACCGCGCTGGGCCTGCAAGTCTTCGACTTTCCCTTCGTGCTGCCGAACGTGGAAGCGTTTCAGGCCTGGCATCCACGCCGCGACAATGATCCGGTGCACCAGTGGCTCAGGGAGAGCCTGTTCGGCGTATGCCGCAAGCTGGTTATCGGACGGACTTGAGCAAGGAACAGCGACTCTGATCTGTGCTATTTTAAAAATCTTTACGTCGAGTAAGGTTATTCTCAGAGGTGGGAGCCAAACGGAAACCGATCCCGCGACACTGTGCAGCCATTTAAACGCAATCCCAGTGGAAACTCACATCCGACACGCCTCACGCCCAACTCAGACATAATCTTTTGTGCCACGCTTGGCGGAGTTTGAAACATTTCGATCTCGGATTTTCTGTCAAAAGCCTACGCCGCGTCTGGTCCCGCTCAACCGGTGGGGAGGAGCCTTCCCTACCGTCCCGAATTCGTGGCGACAGCGCCCCTCCCGCAAGAATCCTCCCCTGCTATGAGATCTTCCTGCAACGAAAGATAGTGTCGCCATCGACTTCACAGATACCCGCGCTCAAATCAAAGCCCGATTCAGATGACGACGATCTGCTCAGGACGCCGCCAGAGAACGGCGACGAAGTGGCATCGTCATACAATGCACGCTGCCTCCGCCCTGCGAGAACTGGTTCAACTCCGGATCGACCACCGTCAGACCTTCCGCGCGCAGCATCTCATTCACGCGCTTTGAATGACGTGGACTTACGACGCGTTCGCGTCCCAAAGCCAGCACATTGCAGCCCATATCACGCATGACTTCCTTATACGTGACCGGCAGAAGGCGTATCCCCTGCGCGCGGAGCCAGTCCAGGTCCTCATCGGCCAGAACATCGACTGCGCATAAAGCGAGATTTTCCGCCACCATGGCGAAAATCACGTCGAGATGCAGGAAGTGCTTTGGAAAACGTATGGCCCTGGTCGTCCACCCGGCTTCCTCGAACCAGCTGAGAAACTCAGCCGCGCCCGCTTCGTCGGTACGGCATCCGGTGACGCCAACGACGACAAGACCCGGCCGGATGATATGGATGTCGCCGCCTTCAATGTGCCCTTTGGTGCATGAACGCCAGACCGCGTCGTCACCGTAGAAGCTGCGTATCTCCGCCTCCTCGCCGACGCGCTCATCGCGCATCAGCTTCGTGACGACGGTGCCGAATGGCGTAGTCTGCGAACTGTCGCGCGTATAGACCTGATAAGGCATGCCCTGCTGCGGCGTAAGAAAATGGCAGGTGACGTCATTCGCGCCCAACGCATGCACCAGTTCGTCGAACTGCCCCTGCAGCGCCTGCTGATCGAGGCGACCGTTCCGCTCCAGCGTCTCGATCGCAATGTCGTTGCTCGGAATCCAAGAGTAATAATCCGGCCGACAGAGCAGCACGTCCGACAGATCGCCAGTCTCGCTGTCGATGAACCATTTGTTCGCCGTCACCCGGTCCGTCCTCCCGTAAGATCTATGGAATCACTTGTGTGTCGCTGGCGTACGCTATCACGGATCACCGGGACGCCTCGCCTCCTTTCTGCTCAATTTCACTTTTGCAAATACAAAACTATTCCGCAAAACAGCCAATTTCAAATACGATTTTGGAAACAAAATACTTTTTTCTTGACGAAGCGCCTTGCAATTTGATTGGTTTATGAAACGATCAACCAACACAACAACGGACAGGCTATTGCCCCGCAGTCAGGCTGTCAGATCCCGCCGACCGACGCCCCGCCACCCCTCAAGCGGTTTCGCGGGCCGGGTCGCCGAAGTGGATTTACGGCTCCTGCGCGTATTCGCGAGCGTCGCGGCGCATGGAGGCTTCGCTGCGGCTGAGGTCGCGCTGGGTAAAAGTAAGTCGGCTGTCAGCATCGACATCTCCTCTTTGGAAAAGCGACTGAATCTGGTGCTGTGCCAACGTGGTCGCAGCGGTTTCGCACTTACCCCTGCCGGGGCCATCGTGCTGGACGCCACACAGAAGCTATTCGCCGATCTGGATGCGTTTCAGAAACGCGTGAACGACGCCAGCGGCACGCTCACCGGTCGTTTCAGTCTTTATTTACCGGACACCATCCAGATTCACAGCGACACGGCGTTGCTCCCCGCCATCGAACGTTTCGCGACGCGCTACACCGCCGTCCATCTGGACGTGCATTCCGCCTCGCCTCGCGAGGTCGAATTCGCCGTACGCAGCGGCGCCGCAACGGCGGGAATCACGCTTTACCCGCAACAGCGTCCCGAAATGCAGACGACCGCGCTCTTCCAGGAAGCGTCATTCCTCTACTGCGGACGAGGCCATCCGTTCTTCTCCGCCGCCGATGGCGCAATTACCCGAGCAATGCTGGCTTCCGCACGCATGATCGCGGTGTCTGAAGCCGCGTCGTCTCCACGCTGGGACGATCTGCGCGATGAAATGACTTACTCCGCCACGGCGGAAAATATCGATTCCCGGGCGCTTCTAATTCTCTCGGGCGTCTATATCGGCTTCCTCCCCGAACTTTTCGCGGCCCCTATGGAAGCTGAAGGACGGCTGAGGCGAATCCCGTTCGAAGGACTTTCGGTGACCCACGGGTTTTATCTTCTGACCCGGCCGTCTCCGGAGACACAGGTCATGATCGACGCATTCCGGGCGATTCTCGACGAGGTACGCCCTTGAGACGCGCTGGCCTGCTGGGCGTCCTCACCGCCGGGCTCGTGACAATGTTCGCCACGATCTCCGCCTGGGCCGAGGCGCTCCCTTCGTTCGCCGCCAATGGAACGCTGACGGTCTGCACCAACCCGACCCTGCCGCCGATGACCTTCGTGAACGGCGCGGAGGCCAGCGCGTTGGCTGGCTTCGACGTCGACCTGGTCCGTGAGATCGCAGGCGTCTGGAATCTGCGGCCAGACATCGTACAGATGGATTTCGAAGGGATGTTTCCCAGCCTCTCCGCCGGGCGCTGCGGGATGGTCATAAGCGGCGTCATGCGACAGGCGACGCGGGAGCGGAATTTCGACGCGATCCCTTATTACGAGTCCTCGATGGTCGTCATCGCCCGCACGGGAACGCCGAAGATATCGTCCTTCTCCGAGCTTTCCGGACAGACAGTCGCCATTGAAACCGGGACAAGCTACGGCCGGCTGATCGATATCGAGAACACCGCTCTGGCGGCGCACGGAAAGCCGCCCATCCGGGTGCAGCTTTATCCGAGCGAGGATCAGGTCATCCAGCAGGTTCTGCTCGGCCGCGCGCACGCCGCGATGAGTCAGGACGTGGAGGTGCTTTACCGCCGGCAGCAGCTCGGCGGTAAAGTAACCACGATTTTCAAGCCGGATATTCCTGACTTCCATGATTTCGCGATCTATATTCGCAAGGACGCCGTGGACAAGGCGCGTCTGGAGCACGCGGTAGAAGAGCTACGTCGGCGCGGGACGCTGACTGCGCTCGCACACAAATGGAATATCGGCGACACGCTGGAGGAAACCGCCCCTGCGCGCGGCGCCCCGTCCCGCTTCGATGTCCAGACGTTCCTTTCGGCCCTGACCTCCCGCGCATTTTTCAAGGGCGCGGCGATGACGCTGATCATGGCGCTTCTGTCGCACGTGACGGCGATCGCGATCTCTATTCCCATCGCTCTGGCGCTCAATGGACGCCGCTCGCTGATCCATCCGGTACTGAGCGCCTATGTCGCAGTCTTCCGGGGGGCGCCGACGCTGCTCCAGCTTCTGTTCATCTGGAACGCCCTGCCGCAGTTCCTGCCAGTCTTCAGGGAAAGCTGGTTCACGCCGTTCCTCGCCGCGTGGATTTCGCTCTCGATCAACGAATCCGCCTATCAGGTCGAGATCAATCGTGCAGCCCTGCGCGCCGTCGACCGTGGGCAGTCGCTCGCCGCCGAAGCGCTGGGTATGAAGAAATCCCATGTCTACTGGCATATCGTCTTTCCGCAGGCGCTTCGGATCGCGCTGCCGCCGACCATCAACGATTTCATCAGCCTGCTGAAGACGACCTCCCTCGCCTCCGTCATATCGCTGCAGGAACTTCTTGCGGTGACGCAGATTCAGGTGGCCCGCACCTTCCAGTTTACGGAGTATTATTCGGCCGCTCTCGTGTGGTATCTCGGGATCGTCTTTTTCTTCCTTTATGTGCAGAATCGAATTGAACGCCGCTTTACATGGGCCGATCGGGACAAGGCTGCCGCCCATGACGCTTAATCGCCTTCCAGATCCGGAAAAACGGCTCTCCATCCGCGATCTCAGCAAGCTCTACAATGAATTTGTGGCGCTGGACCACATAAGCCTCGACATCGAGCAAGGTGAGAAGATCGTGGTTTTGGGTCCGTCGGGCTCCGGAAAATCGACTTTCATCCGTTGCCTCAACAGGATCGAGCCGCATGACAGCGGCGTTCTGATGATCGACGGAAAAATCATCGACCAGAAAACAGACCTTACCGAACTCCGTGGACGGGTCGGTATGGTTTTCCAGAATTACAACCTTTTCCCTCACCTTACCGTGCTGGAAAACTGCGCCGTCGCCCCGCGTCTGGTCCGCAGCATTCCGCGCGGGCAGGCCGAAGATACGGCCCGCCGCATTCTGGCGCAGGTCGGAATCGCCGAACAGGCGTCGAAATACCCAATTCAGTTGTCTGGTGGACAGCAGCAGCGTGTGGCGATCGCACGCGCGCTGTGCATGGACCCCGAGATCATTCTGTTCGACGAACCTACGGCGGCGCTCGACCCGGAGGCGATCTCCGGCGTGGTGTTGATCATCAACGATCTTGCCGCGCAGGGAATCACAACCGTCTGCGTTACGCACGAGATGGGGTTCGCACGTCGGATCGCAGACCGGATCGTCTTCATGGACAAGGGACGCGTGCAGGAGATCACCCCGCCAGAAGAATTCTTCACCGCGCCCCGCAGCGCCCGCGCCCACGCCTTTCTGAACGAAATGATCCGCTTCTGAAGCCCTGCGAGCGTCGCCTCTCCGAGCCGTCCTGATCCTGCCGACGGAAGGCGGTAGCGTGTTTTGATCGTCCGTCACAAACAGTCATGACTGGCGACAATGATCTCCGAACAGACACAGAAAACCGCGAGCCCAGAACGCAGAATTATGCGAAAATTCCGCCGCTGCTGGCTGCGTGCGTCGCTGATGTCACGTTGCGTCCTGACGTGGCCGTCGTCCACCGGAGGGCGCAGGAAACATCGGATCATCCGCTCGTGACAGCCAGCCAGAACGAAGAAAGTTATACGCCATCAAAAGTGATCTTTCGAATATTGATAACGAATACGAAAGATACTTGTTTTGTATTTGCAACGTAAGATGAGCCCGAAAAATCGGGAGCCATGACAAGGAGCGCGCAGTGGCGGTTTACTCTGTTTCTCGCGGAAACACGCGTCCGGTTTCGCTTCGCCCGATGGCTCTGGCCGCGCTCTTCCTGTCGGGCGTCAGCCCCGCTGCCGTCTCCGCCACGGCTCCCAGGAAATCCGTAGCCAGCGCTACGAAAACCCACGCCTCGCCTCACAGCGACCCGGAGGCGATCACCGTAACCAGTTCGCTGGCGCGTCGCTTTCGCACCGCGGCCAACACCGTCAACGTGCTGAGCGGGAGGCAGATCGAGCAGCTCCACATCGTCAGTCCCAAGGAAATAGCCGCGTTCGTTCCGGGCGTCACCGCCGTCAACGCCACGTCCGGCACGACGCCGATCTTTTCAATCCGAGGTATCGGACTTGACGATTATATCGGCACGAACATGGGAGGAATCGGCATCTATCAGGACGGCGTGTTCGCGCCCTATCCTGTTTTTTACAATGGCCAAATGTTCGACGTGCAGAACGTGAGCATCGAGAAAGGCCCGCAGGGATTCGAATACGGACGCAGCACGACCGGCGGATCCATCAATGTGGAATCCATCAAGCCATCCGATCATTTCGGTGGATATCTTGAGTGGGGCTATAGCAGCTACAACACGAACACGGCGCGCGGCGCCATCAACACGCCGATCACCGACCGCATCTTCAACCGGTTCTCGTTCAGCTACATCAAGGGCGACGGATGGCAGCATGACATCAAGACCGGTTCCCTGTACGGCGCACAGGATATTCTCGGCCTGCGCAACCTGACGCGGTTCGACATTGATGATCGCTCGTCGCTCATGCTGAACATCCACTATACGCGCGACAAGGGCACGCCGACCTCGCCGCAGAACGTGACTGGCGATGCAGTCAACGGCCTGCCCAACGGAACGATCGGCGTTGGCCCCAACCCTGCGGCCAACGCCGTCAACGTGGGCGATACTCCTGTGCGACGCAATGAAAATGGCGGCGGCGTCGGCCTCAACTACACACGGCAATTCGATTTCGGCACATTCACTTCCGCGACCGGAATCGATTTCTACCGCCGCGACGATTACGACAACTATGACGGCGAGGCAGTCCATATCGGCGACTACCGCTGGAACGACACGTACATCGCACAGTCGCACGATATGCACATGCGTATGAATCTGGCCCACAGGCTCGACCTGACTGTCGGCGTGTATGAGTCCTTCGACAAGATTAATGGAGCT
Organism: Acetobacter nitrogenifigens DSM 23921 = NBRC 105050; assembly: GCF_000429165.1. Taxonomy (GTDB): domain Bacteria; phylum Pseudomonadota; class Alphaproteobacteria; order Acetobacterales; family Acetobacteraceae; genus Acetobacter; species Acetobacter nitrogenifigens. Next base: position 130,408 of record NZ_AUBI01000009.1, read on the forward strand.
TATACCAGCTTCCGTTCCTTCCTGCTCGACACCCCGAACGGCAATCTTACCGATCACTTTGTGCAGCAGAATCTGTCCACTGGGCTTTACGTCAACACCGTCACCCATATCGTCAAGGGGCTGGATTTTATCGCAGCGGGCCGTCTGTCTTATGATGAACGCGGTTTCCACGGCGGCACAGTGGACGATGGCGGCGCATTGACAGGGACGCCCGGCGCGAGCCTGACCCACCGTAACTCCACGTATGACTACGAGCGTCTGACCGGAAAGGTTGGTCTGCGCTATACGATCATGCCGGGAACGATCGTCTATGGCTCGATTTCCAACGGTTACAAGCCCGGCGCATATTTCGCGGCGCCTGTCAGCGCAGCCAGCGCGCTGGACTATGTGCGTCCCGAAAATCTGATCGCCTACGAGATCGGCGCCAAGACCAGCCTGCTTCACGACAAGATTCAGCTGGAGGGGGCGTTGTTCGATTACGAGTATCACAACCGGCAGACCCTGTTCGTGGCGGAGATGCCGGGAGGGATCACGTCGCTGAGTCTTGGACCTATCTCACGCTCCCGCACCCGTGGCGGCGAGTTGTCCGGGACGCTGCACAACCTCCTACCCAATCTCGATCTGCATGGCTCTTTCGCCTATCTTGATGGTCAGGTTATCTCTCCAGTCACCAACATCTCTGGCCTGCCTCTGCTAACCAACGTCTCCGCGCACTCTTCCCTGCCATTTGCTCCACGTTTCTCATGGAGCGCCTATGCTCGTTACGGCATCGACGTGTCGGCGAAATATCGCGTGACGCTGCAGGTCAGCTACACCTGGAAAGACAAGATGCTGGTGGCGCTCGGTGATCCTAACGGTGTCACCGACAAGATCAGCTCCATGGGAATGCGCATGGAAGTCGGTCCGAAAACCGGCAAATGGACCGCCGCGGTCTATGTCGACAACATGCTCAACAAGCATGGCGTCAACTACGATTTTACCGGCAGCGACAACAGCCGTGCTCAGTATATCCAGACGCCCCGCTGGGTCGGTTTCGATCTGCGTTACAATTTCTAAAACCGTATCTCTGTGCTTCGTTGACCGATACGGACTCAACCCCTGTCCTTCGCGAACGTCATTCTCCAGTTGGACGCGGCAGTCCGATCAGACGAAGCGTCAAGGCGTCTTCATCCAGCGCCACTCGACGGGAAACGTGAGACGTCGTTTTCTTGCCAGTTTTCATTTTCCAGACACTGTCACTTCGCTATTTTGAACTCTAATCCCGTAAGGACATCATGCGACTTGACCTGTTTCGGACGCTCTGGGGAGACTGGCGTGGATGGCGCGACATCCTTCCCGAAACTCACGCTGCAGGTTTCACGGGCGTAGAGGCGCGAACTCCGGAAACGCCTCCCGAAGCAAGCGAGAAAGCACGGATTCTTGCAGACAGCGGAATGCAGTATATTGCCATCGCCTTAACCGGCGGCGGCGTGATTCCCCGACAGTCCGCGACGTTCGACGATCATCTTGACGACCTGCGCGTTGCGCTGGACCGCGTCGCGCCAATGCGTCCGCTGTTCGTCAACGTGCTGGGCGGCAATGATCGGTGGAATGCCGGGCTTCAGGCGGATTTTATCAACAAGGCCCACGAAATTGGTCTCGAGCGAGGCGTTCGGTGCGTTTTCGAGACGCATCGCTCGCGCATTCTTGCCTCGCCGTGGATCACGCTGGACGTCCTGCCGCGTTGTCCCGACGCGTTGTTCACCGTTGACATCAGTCATTGGGTCGTCGTCTGCGAACGGCTTCTTGACGACCCTACAGACGATCTTTCCCTGTTCGTAGAACGCGTGCATCATATTCAGGCTCGGATCGGTTACGCGCAGGGGCCTCAGGTCCCGCACCCTGCCGCTCCGGAATATGGGAAAGAACGGAGATTTCATCAGGATTTCTGGGAATCCGTATGGCTCTCCCAGAGTCGACGAGGTTACGAGACCACGACGATGACGCCTGAGTTTGGACCGGACGGATATCTGCACACCCTTCCCTTCACGGACGCGCCAGTCGCAAACCTGTGGGCGCTCAATCGCTGGATGGCGGACGAAGAGCGTCGCCATTTCAACCACTGGAATATGGAAAGGCGCGGACCATGAGAAAGACAAACGTCCGGACTGCGATCCGGAGCGTCACCGTGTCGCCCCTTCTCGCAGTCCTTGTCGCGAGCGCCCACGCCGCATCGGCGCCTTTTGCCGAAACAGCGTTCGTCAATGGCTATGTCTACACGGTGGACGCAAAAGATAGCGTCGCCGAAGGCGTCTCAGTGCGAGATGGTAAGATCGTTGCTGTCGGAAACAACGCGGCGGTTCGCGCCAGCGTAGGTCCGCATGCCAAAGTCATAGACCTGCATGGCCGGATGCTTATGCCGGGGCTGGTGGACGGGCATATGCACCCGCTCGACGGCGGACTTCTGCTGCTCTTCTGCTCCCTGCAATACCGTGCGCTGACGGAGGCCGAACTGGTCACGCGCGTTACAGCCTGTCGCAACGATCCGTCGATACCGCGCCCCGGCGGGTGGCTTATCGTCAACGCGTGGTTTCAGGAGGCCATGCTGCCCAAGGGAACGGTCCTGACCCGCGCCACGCTCGACAGGATCGACCCGGTGCATCCGATCGTCCTCCATTCTTCCTTCGGCCATTCCGCTCTGCTGAACACCGCCGCGCTGAAAGCAGCCGGGATCGACGCCACGACCAAGGCTCCGGAAGGCGGGGAGATCCATCACGACGCCTCCGGCCAACCGACCGGGCTGCTCGAAGACAGCGCCATGGACTATGTGGTCAAGGCCGAACCGCCGCCGGACGAGGCCGCGTATCTTCAAGCCGCACAGGCGGCGCTTGCCGCCCTACGCGCGCAGGGCGTCACCAGCTTTCTCGACGCGATGGCCCGTGAACAGGATTTTCACGCCTTTACGGCCGCTCAGAAAAAAGGCGTCCTCACCGCGCGCGCGCATCTCGCACCCCTGATCACCCCCACTATGGGGCCAGACGCAAAAGGTGCGGCCGATTACGCTGTCCGCATGCGCCGATTGTACGATCAGGGACCGATCATGCGTGCGCCGGGCGTCACCATCCGAAACGTCAAGCTTTTCATGGACGGAGTGATTTCCGCGCCCGCACTGACCGGCATCGTCTCGGAGCCCTACCGCGTTAACAAGGGCACGGCGGCTCGGCCGGATTGGGAACCCGGAACGTCACTCGGCCCGACCCCTTATTTTCCGCCCGCAGTGCTGACGCCGCTGCTTGAAGCACTGATCAAGGCCGGTTTCGATCCGCATATGCACGCCGATGGCGACGGAGCGGTCCATATCGCGCTCAACGCCGTCGAACAGGTCCGATCTGCGTTGCCGGGCTCTGATTTCCGGCCGGCCCTGGCGCATGACGAAATGGTCACCGCATCGGACCTTCCCCGCTTCGCGCAGCTTGGGGCGATTCCAGTCCTGTCCTTTCAGTGGGAAAAGCGCGCGCCCGATACGACCGGCGCCACAGAAGACGCGCTTGGTCCGATCCGCGTCGCCGCGATGGAGCCCGCGTACGCGCTGGAGAAAGCTGGCGCCCGCATCGCTTATGGCTCCGACTGGCCGGTCGACCCGCTCAATGAGTGGTTCGCTCTGAAAGTTGGCGTCACGCGCGAAAACGATCCGGAGGCCGGGACGCAATATCGCGGCCCGCTTGGCTCGCAGCCTCCTCTCTCGCGCGCGTCCGCGCTGCGTGCGATCACTATGAACTCCTCATACGAATTGCGGCAGGAGAATGTGACCGGCTCGATCGAACCTGGAAAACTCGCCGACCTGATCGTCCTTGATCGTAACGTCATGACGATTCCAGCTCAGGAGATTTCCCACACGAAGGTGCTGCTGACGATGGTCGGCGGCGATATCGTCTGGAGCACCGGAGAGGTCGCGCCGGTCATGCACGGCCCCGAGCCGCGCACGGGTGGAAGAGGCTCTGGAGCGTTATAAATTTTCGCGCGGCGGTCCGTGTCAAACCTGTTTTTTGATTCAGCGACCTCCGCCCATCGCCGCCCCTGTGTTCGAAGCTTCGATAGCTCACCTTAAACTCCCCGCGAAAAATCAATCCGACTTTTTCTACAAAAACTAGAAAGATGCAGACCATGGCGGATACGAAATCCTTTACCTCAATCCCTGAGGTCGATATTTCTGGCCTCTATTCGACCGATCTTGAAAAGCGCGAGGCCGTCGCCCGCGAACTGGGCGACGCTGCGCGCAATATCGGCTTCCTTTATATCTCCGGGCACCGGGTCGACCCGACGCTCATCGACGGCGTGAGGAGTGCCGCACGGGATCTCTTCGCCCTGCCGATGGAACGCAAGATGGCGTATTACATCGGGCGTTCGGCAACACACAAAGGCTATGTCCCCGAAGGCGAAGAAGTATATGGAACAGGCCGTCCGGATCACAAGGAAGCCTTCGATATCGGCTACGAGGTTCCTGCTGACAACCCGCTGGTGCTGGCCGGGACGCCGCTACTGGGCCCCAACGACTGGCCGGACGTTCCCGGTTTCAGGGAGCGCGCTGAAGCCTATTACCGAGCGGTGTTCGGGCTCGGACGGACTTTGTTTCAAGGATTCGCTCTGGCCCTGGGTCTTCCTGAAAACACGTTTGACGACATGGCCAAATATCCTCCGTCCAAACTGCGCATGATCCACTATCCGTACGACGCAGAAGCCCAGGACGCGCCGGGCATCGGCGCCCATACGGATTACGAATGCTTCACCATCCTCCTTGCGGACGCGCCGGGGCTGGAGGTCATGAACGAGCGGGGCGAATGGATCGACGCGCCGCCGCGCCCCGGAGCATTCGTCGTCAATATCGGTGACATGCTTGAAGTGATGACAGCGGGCGCGTTTGTCGCCACGGCGCATCGCGTCCGCAAGGTCGGAGAGGAACGTTATTCCTTTCCGCTTTTCTACGCCTGCGATTACCACACTGCAATCAAACCGCTTCCCGCGTTCGCAGAGGAGGACAGTGGTTACGAGGCTTTGAAGATCGGTGATCACATGTGGTCGCAGGCGCTGCAGACCTATCAGTATCTTGTAAGGAAAGTCGAGCGTGGCGAACTGGCGCTCCCTTCCGGCGCAAGAGGGACCGCGACGTTCGGCCGGTTGAAAAAATGATGCGCTCGAAGAAGTAGACACTCCTTGCGCCGGGCGGAAAAGATTGCCGAAATCTCTGAATCTTCGGCAATGAAAGATACCCTGAATGTGTATCCGCCACGGCGCAAGCGTCGTGGAAGTTCCCCTGTCATTCAAAATGGATTCAGGGCAAATTCCAGAAAAACGCGTGACGACAATATTGAACGATTGAATTTCACGCTGAAAAGTATTGTTTTTGAAAAACTTCTTCTCTGTGCGTTTTTGTTGACAAGTCACCTGTCAAGGAACGAGCACCGCCGCCCCCCCCGAAGCGGCCCGCACGCAAATCAGCGAGCGCCGTATTGGCGTCACGGAGAGAGTAAGCAGTGGTGTGAGTCACGATCCCCGCCTTCGGCGCGATGTTCAAGAAATCGCCCCCGTCCTGCCGGGTCAGGTTTGCGACGGAAAGGACCTGTCTTTCCTCCCACAAAATTGAGTACGGAAAGCTCGGTATGTCGCTCATGTGAATGCCCGCGCACACCACGCGACCACCTTTTCGAACGGCTTTCACAGTGCGGCAGGTACAAGATTGCCCACCGGAGCGAAGATGATCGCCGCATCTAGCGGTTCCGGCGGACTGTCGTCAGAGCCCCCAGCCCAGACTGCGCCGACTTTCTTCGCAAAATCCTGCGTGGTTACGTCGCCCTGCCTGGTGAATGCGTAGACCGAACGCCCCTGCCTGCGAGCGACCTGCGCAATGATATGCGCGGCTGCCCCGAAACCGTAAAGACCGAGTTTTTCGGATTCCCCACTCATGACGAGTGAACGCCAGCCGATGAGTCCTGCGCAAAGCAGCGGCGCCAACGAAACGTCATCTCCCACTTCGCCAAGAGGGAATGCGAAACGGGCGTCCGCAACGACGGCGGTCGCATAACCACCGTCTCGCGTATAGCCCGTGAATTCCGGAGCGTCGCAAAGATTTTCCCGATCATGGCGGCAATAGGAGCAGACGCCGCAGGTATGGCCCAGCCACGGTACGCCCACCCTCTCGCCAAACGCCAGTCCAGTGACGCCATCCCCAGAGCGTCCACACGCCCGACGACCTCATGCCCCGGAATGATCGGGACATGCGGATTAGGGAGTTCCCCGCCCACCACATGCAAATCAGTGCGGCAGACGCCGCAGGCGGCGACCTTCACGCGTATCTCGCCAGGCCCCGGCTTACGGTCGGGAAGTTCGGTCCAGACAAGTGGAGAACCGATCGCGTTCAGGACCATGGCGTGCATCGCAAACTCCTGCGGATGGAAGAGAGCAGCAACCTCACCCGCGCGCCATGGGGGGAATCATCTCCCGCGCGGCGGGTGTGATCGTCCACAAGATCAGAAGCGCGCGTCGATATCGACGACGTCTATCAATTTGTGGTTTACAAACTCCTTGAGTCTCAGACCAAGGAGTTCACGGCCGTAACCGGAACGTCGCACGCCCCCAAATGGCAGGTCCGCCTCAACCTTCGTCGGGTGGTTTACAAACACCATGCCCGTCGAAATCCGCTTCGCCACGTCTACGCCATGCTTCGCATCGGCCGTAAAGACGGAGCCACCCAGCCCATAGGGCGAATCGTTGGCGATCCGGATGGCGTCCTCCTCGTCCTTCGCGCGGAACACCATGGAGACCGGTCCAAAGAATTCCCAGTACCGGGCGGGATTATCCTCGCCAAGATCTGTCAGGATCGTAGGCTGCACGAAAGCGCCGCGGGCAGGCACAGGCGGCCCGATCTCCTCTGCCTTCGCGCCATGACTGATTGCCTGACGAATCTGCTCCTTGATATCATCTGCGGCTTTTTTCGAAGAGAGCGGCGCAAGAGTCCTGTGCGGATCAAAGGGGTCTCCCGCGACGAGATTCGCTACCCCCCTCCGATACCCCTCAAGGAAGGCGTCATACACCGCATCGACGACAATCATCCGCTTGGAAGAGACGCAGACCTGCCCGCCATTCCAGTGGCGGCCTAAAACCGCCCAGTCTACGGTTTTCTTCAGATCCGCATCAGCAAGAACCACAAAGGCGTCCGCACCGCCAAGCTCCATCGTCGATTTCTTGAGAGCCTTGCCCGCTTCGGCCGCAACCACGGACCCAGCCGCCTCCGATCTGGTCAACGCTACGCCGTGCATGCGTGGATCGTTGATAATGAAGTTGATCTGCTCTCGGGTTGCATAGAGGTTTTTGAATCCGCCATCAGGCAATCCAGAATCCGCCATCAGTTTCTCGAACGCCGCAGCGCTCTGCGGAACGTTCGATGCGTGCTTGAGAATAAGCGTGTTTCCGGCGGAAAGCTGGGGCGCAAGAATGCGGGCGATTTGATAATAGGGGAAATTCCAGGGTTCGATCGCAAGCAGAACGCCCAGAGGCTCGTGAACCAGCATCGCGTCGCCTTCGGCGGGGTCAAGCACCGACAGTTTTTCAGGTTTCAGCAACGTCGCGGCATTACGTGCGTAATACTCGAAAATTCTTGCCGACAGATCAACTTCGGCTTTCGCTTCGGCAATAAGCTTTCCCATCTCCAGAGTCAGAAGCTTCGCATAGGCGTCACCATCGCGGCGCAAGAGATCGGCGGCGGACTGGAGAACACGGGCGCGTTCGGCGAAGGAAATTTCTCGCTATTGCAGGAAGGCCGCATGCGCCTTTTCCAAAGCGCCGCGAACCTCCGCGTCGGTCGCGTCCGGGAACGTCGCCAAAGTTTCTCCAGTGTAAGGATTGACGGTCGCATAAGTCATTCGAATGCTCCTTATCCTAAACGAAGGTTCGACGCTTCAAGTTTTGGTCAGGCCCCGAGATCCTTCACGGACTGTACCATCTGCGTGAGCACGGCCTGGGCGTCGCCATAAACCATGCTGCAATTCTGCCGGTAAAAAAGTGTGTTCTCGACACCGGAGTAGCCTTTTCCCTGCCCACGTTTTATGACGTAGACTTGGTGCGCCTGATCGGCGTTGAGAATAGGCATGCCATAGATCGGCGAGGATTTGTCGGTTCTCGCCGAAGGATTGACGACGTCATTCGCGCCGATGACCAACGCGACGTCGGTATTGACGAAATCCGCGTTGATATCGTCCATATCGAAGATAATGTCATACGGAACGCCCGCCTCGGCCAGCAGCACGTTCATGTGTCCCGGCATGCGGCCTGCGACGGGATGAATCGCGAACTTCACGTCCACGCCTGCGGCCTGAAGCAGTTTTACGAATTCGTAGAGCTTTTGCTGGGCCTGCGCCACGGCCAGCCCGTATCCGGGAATGATGATGACGCTCGAGGCGTAACGCATGTTGATGGCCGCGTCGGAAGCGTCGGCGGACTTCATTTCCCCTTTCACGTCCGCCGCGCCTGCGCCCGATAGGTCTCCGAAATTCGAGAAAAGCACGTTGGAGAGCGAACGGTTCATCGCCTTGGCCATCAACGCCGTGAGCAACGTTCCCGCCGATCCGACAACCATGCCCGCAATCATCAGCGCGGGATTCTGCAACGCGAACCCTTCAAGACCGACAGCAAGGCCGGTGAAGGCATTATATAGCGAAATGACGACTGGCATATCCGCACCGCCGATCGGCAACGTCATCATAACGCCGAACACCAGTGCGCCGAAGAAAAACAGGATGGCGAGAGAAAGGCCGCTCGGCACGCCATGGAAGATGACCACACCGACGCCGAGCAACGCCGTCGCGGCGAAAATCACGCCGTTGACGATCCTCTGACCGCCGAACCGCCAGGGGTGGTTGATCTTTCCGTCGAGTTTGGCCCAGGCGATGACCGAGCCGGTCAGCGACACCGAACCGATCAGCGCGCCAATGACGGTCACACCCAAAATGAGAGGCGAACCGCCTGCGTCGCCGGACAGTGCGACAGCGGCGATCGACGCCGCCGCGCCGCCGCCCATGCCGTTATACAACGCCACCATCTGTGGCATCGCGGTCATCGCAACTTTACCGCCCTTCCACCACGCCCATCCGGCGCCAACGGCGAGCGCCACGAGCGCAAGCGCTACATTCACGCCAAGCCGGTCATTCCCGGCATGCATCAGGTCGAACACGACGAGGAAGCTGGCGGCGACCGCCGCCACCATGCCGACGCCCGCCACGACGATGCCGGAAAGGGCCGTGACCGGAGAAGACATCCTCTTCAGACCGAAAATAAATAGACCAGCGGCGAGAAGGCCACTCAGCCCCATAAGATGCTGCACGTACATATCAGCCGCCCTTTCGGTCGCTCGTCTTGAACATGGCGAGCATTCTGTCGGTGACGACATATCCGCCCGCTGCGTTCGCCGCGCCGAGCGCCACGCCGAGAAACCCGACGACCTGACCGAACAAGCCGGTCGCAGTGAGAAGCGCATGAAGCGCGCCGACGACCACGATGCCGTGGATAAAATTCGACCCCGACATCAACGGCGTATGCAGGATCGAGGGAACGCGGCTGATGACCTCATAGCCAGTAAACGCCGCCAGCATGAAGATGTAGAGCGCGATCAGCCACGTCATGGAACTATCGATGATCATCCCGCAGCCTTTTCGTTGGTTGAAGCATACGTCTCGACGGCCTTACGGACCGCCTCGTTGCGAATCTCTCCATTGTGGGAGACTGCGGTTGCGGCGATCACCTCGTCACTGAAATCAAGTTTTATCGCGCCATTTTTTACGATTGACGCCAAAAGATTGAGAATATTCTTGGCGTAAAGCTCGCTTGCGTGCTCGGAGAGCGCAGAAGGCACGTCGAGCGGGCCGACGATCGTCACCGGACCGGCCCGCACAGTCTCGCCCGGTTTCGTTCCCTCGCAGTTGCCCCCTCCTTCCGCGCCGAGGTCGACAATCACGGCGCCCGGTTTCATAGCCGCCACCTGATCGGCGGAAATCAACACAGGCGCCCGTCTGCCAGGAACGGCCGCCGTCGTTATGATCATGTCCGCATCGGCGATATGCTGCGAAAGAACCCCGCGTACATGGTTTTTTTCGTCCGCCGTAAACTCGCGCGCATATCCGCCCTCTCCGCGTGCGTCGACGCCGGTATCCACGAACTTCGCGCCGAGCGACTGCGCCTGTTCGGCGGTTTCCGGCCGAACGTCATAACCTTCCGTGATGGCGCCAAGCCGATGCGCCGTGGCGAGCGCCGAAAGCCCGGCGACGCCAAGCCCCATCACCAGAACCTTGGCCGCCCGCAAGGACCCGACCGCCGTCGTCATCATCGGCAGAATGCGCGGCATGTTCACGGCGCCAAGAAGCGGCGCGTAGTAGCCAGTCAGCGCCGCCTGACTTGACAGGGCGTCCATGGACTGCGCGCGGCTGATGCGCGGGATCAACTCCATCGCAAGCGCCGTAATCTTCCGATCGCGCAGCGCCTCGACAAGCGTGGGGTTCGCCGCTCCGTACAGGAAGGAGACCAGAAGCGCTCCTGCTTTCATCGCCTCGACCGCTTCGATTGCGGGCGGCTGGACGGCGAGCACGACGTCAGCATCAGACACCAGCGCGCCAACGCCGCTGGAGAAAGACACATCCTTGTAGACGCCATCAGCGAACGTCGCCCCAAGCCCTGCGTCTTTCTCCAGCGATATCGACGCCCCAAGACGCGCCAGCCGGGGAACGACTGCTGGCGTCATGGCCACCCGCCTTTCACCGGGCCTTGTTTCCTTGAGGACCGATATTTTGATCGTCATGACCGACTCCGTAGGGACAGCGCCTCACCATTGTCATGGGGTCGCCTGATGGGGTTAGCTTTCCCCCCGCCGTCGTCGCATTGATCAAGATCAAACAAATTCAAGGCGACGCCTGATACGTTGCCGACCTGCGTTATATTCTTCCGGGACTTTCCTGTCGCGCCTGTTCGCCGCGCGCGCCGGGTCGCCGGGAAGTCAAGCTGCGCGAACTTGCTTTCCGAGCATAAGGTCCGCCACGTTCCTGATTACGGAGCATCGTAGTGACCACGGGCAGGTCAACTGATCGCTTTTTACGCGAACGTCTCGCTCGGGGCAGAATCCCCTTGCGTATTCGAGATTTTACAATGAACTTTCAGTATCTAAGGCAAAAACAACCTTCATCGATACGGTCATGATCGACGGTGTCCCGAACTAAGAAACACCCCTGATGCTCGGTTTCGTATAGAGGCAGGTTAGCCACTGTGTGCCGGCCGGGCGCGCTTCCGACGAAAAACGTGCTATACGAACCCGCATGGCGATCATGATCCTTCCCGGACTGTCCCTGGCTGAATCCGAGCTGGAGGTCAGCTACATCCTTGCGTCGGGCCCCGGCGGGCAGAACGTCAACAAGGTGGCGACTGCGGCTCAGCTGCGTTTTGACGCAGCCCTCTCTCCGTCCCTGCCAGAGCGCGTGCGCGCCCGCCTGCTGGAGATTGCCGGAAGCCGCGTCACGCGCAACGGAGTGATCATCATAACCGCCCGGCGCTTTCGCACGCAGCAGCGCAACCGCGAGGACGCGATCGAACGGTTGGCTGAACTGATCCGCGAAGCCGCGCACAGGCCCGCTTTCCGCGTGGCCACCCGACCTGGCCGCGCCGCCCGGCAGCGCAGACTGGACGGCAAGGCTCATCGGGCTGGCATCAAGCGCAACCGGAGCGCACGCAGCGACGATTAGCCGCTCGGTTGGGGAACCTAACGCCCAGCAGACCATGAATCGACCAGCGTTCGTCGTAATTTTTTCTATATTTCAAATATAATTTTCGAACTCACAGATTCGCCTGACGCAAGGCTCGCAAGGCGTGAGAGCGCCATCAGCCGAGTGCACGGCCCTTCTGGTCCCGCCACCGAGCGTACCCTTGCGACCGCATTCGGCCGAGATCCTGCAGCCTCCGCTCGTCCGACCAATTATCGCGTGATTAGGCAGCAGGATACGGCTTGCGACTTCGCGCTCCTCATCATACCGACCACTCGCACATAACACTACACGGCGGCCTCCAGTTCGATATCGAGACATTTATGTTGCGAAACCGAATCGTGTGTGATTTACATATATTATGAACACGTAATCACATGAGATGCCGCGCTACAGGCCTCCAGAGCACAAGGTCGATAGATGACTCGTCTCATCGGTTTAAAATCAGCCCTCCTTTGCGGTATCGCTCTCGTAATCCCTACACTCACCTATGCCGCGTCAAGCGCCACACCGTCGAAGCATGTCGCGCACAGGCGCGCCGTGTCGCCGTCGCCCGCCTCAACCACCGTTCCTGCGGCGGACAGTCGCCCGCATATCGCGGCCCGCTCCCAGCGCAGCGCCATCCGCGCCAATGCGTCTCCTGAACAAATCGACGTCGCAGGGCGTGCAATCGGCACCTCCGTCCTGTCTCCGTCAACGCCAGTACACAGCACCACCCAGGTTACGGTGATCTCTGGCGCGCAATTGCTCAGCACCGGTCAGACCAACGTTATGAGCGCGCTGGCGCAGGCCTCGGCTGCGATCACGGCTCCGCCACAACCCGGCGTCGGCAACAACGCGTTCGTGCAGACCATGCAGCTTCGCGGCCAATCCGCTGACGACACGCTGATTCTGGTCAATGGCCACCGTCGTCATCTCGGCGCCAATTTCAACGCGAACGCCGGTCCCAACTGGGGCACCGAACCCGCCGACATATCGCTGATTCCCATTTCCGCGATCGATCATATTGAAGTCATAACCGAAGGCGCATCCGCCCTGTACGGCGCAGACGCAATCGCTGGCGCAGTCAATATCGTCCTGAAAAACCGAGATCACGACGGATCGGTCAACTTCCAGAACAGCGGCTTCTACGCTGGCGACGGACAGGCCGTGAACGGATACGCCGACTACGGCATGAAGCTGGGAAGACAGGGCGGGTATCTCGATCTTGCCGCCCAGGTGACGCATCAACAACCCAGCAACCGAAGCGGGGATTTCGTCGGGCAACTTTACCCCACAGGCGATTCACGCAACGAGACGGCAAGTCGTGACGTCAATCGCATGCTCGGCGTTCCAAAGTCTACGATGGAAACGCTTAGCGAAAACATGGAAATTCCTCTCGCGCATAACGTAAATCTCTACAGCACCAGCACGTTCGGTCACCGTCGCGTCAATGTCGCAGAGACCTATCGCAGCGCCGCCAACAGCCTGACGAACAGCACTCTCTGGCCAAATGGCGCCATTCCTTACATCGCGATGGACCAGTACGACTTTGAAACCGACAACGGGATCAAGGCTCACGCGCTGGGCTTCTCCTGGGACGCTTACGTCAACTACGGACGTGACGATCAGGCGTATTCAACTATTCACAGTAACAACGTCTCTCTCGGTGACAGCAGCCCACGCAATTTTTATGACGGAAAAGCCATTACGTCCGAATTATCAGCCGGTGTGCGCGGTTCGCGCGAATTCCAGACGTCATGGTTGCCCAAACCGATTGGCCTGCGACTCGGCGGTGAATATCGCCGCGATACATTCCAGATGACCGAGGGCGAGAGAGACTCCTGGTACGGTCTTGGCGCAACCGATCATGGCGGAAACATACCCGCAGCCGCAACAAACCGCAGTCGTGATATTTACGAGGGCAATGTCAATCTCGATTTTTTTGTCACGAAGAATTGGGAATGGACAATTGGCGGACGGGCCACAAGCTACTCTCATCTGGCGACAGTCGAAACCGGCAGTATCGGCACGCGCTATAATTTCAACCGCAACTGGGCGATCCGCGCGAGCGTCAACAACGGCTATCGTCCGCCAACTCTTGGTCAGACCTATTATTTCTACAACGCACCCTTCGCCACCTACTCCGTAGATCAGTTGCCGAACAGCAGCGCCGCAGCGCAAGCTCTTGGCGCAGGCAAGATCAAAGGGGAGTACTCTCGCAGCTACAGCGTCGGTCTGGATGCAACGCCGTTGGAGAACTGGCATTTCACGGGAAACCTTTACTATATCGCGATCAATGACCGCCTCGCCAGCACGACCACGCTTGGCGGGACGGAGGTGGCGGATATTCTCGCATCGTCAGGACTGCAGAACGTCACGTACGCGTCATACTACACAAACCCGATAAACACGCAGACTTACGGCGGAGACATCAGCACCGACTACACGCTGCACACGCAGCGGGCAGGCACGTTCAAATTCGCCTTCACTTTCAATTATTCCGACAACGAGGTCCGGAGCTACAACAAGACCCCCGCTGTGCTCGCGCAGTACGGTCTCAGCAGTTACAATAAATACGCCGAACAAATGCTGTTGCATTCGGCTCCGAAAAACAGGGAAAGCCTCTCACTGAACTGGAATCGCGGACGATGGGGCGTCTTCGTGCAAGAGCAGCGTTATGGTTCGACGCTGTTTTTGGCGAGCCCGACAGCAGCCGGCGTTACGCAACGCCCGGCTTTCCTGACCAACCTTGAAGTGTCGTACAAGATTCTGCCGCAGTGGAGTCTGGCGATCGGCGCCAACAATCTTGGGAACAAATATCCGACCCGCATCCCGAAATCCATCTCGGGACCATTGTTCGGCGCTTACAAGTACTCTTATTACTCGCCTTATGGTTTCAATGGCGGCATGTATTACGTCAGGACGAATTTCTCGTTCTGACCGTCCTCACATAACGCGAGGTGCCTGCATTGCCGTCTTCATACACGTCCGGGGCGGACGCTTCACGTCGGCTCCGTTTCACGATCTACGCATTGACGATCATCATGTGCGTCATATGCTATGGTGATCGTGCGGCCCTCTCGGTCGCCATGCCTCGCGTGGCGAAGGAATTCGGCCTTTCTCCAAGTGAAACTGGCTGGGTGCTGTCCAGTTTTTTATGGTCGTATTTCTTTCTGAACTTACCCAGCGCCATAACGCTCGACCGAGTCGGCACGCGTCTTGTGGGCGCCGCGGCCGTGACATTGTGGTCTCTCGCCATGATTTTCGGCAGCATAGCGACAACGGTTCCCGCGTTTATCGCGACACGCATTTTGCTCGGAGTGGGGGAATCTCCTACTTTCGCTCTCGGCAATAAGGTCATGCGGTATTGGGCACGCCCCGGCGAACGGGGATTGATGATGACGGCCTTTATCTGCGGCATTCCTATTGGTTTGGCGACCGGAGCAGTCGCCAGCGCCTGGCTGGTGGAAACATTCGGTTGGCGGTCAACATTTTCAATCCTTGGTGCACTCGGCCTTATGTGGTCATTGGCATGGCTCTGGATATATCCCTCCAAATCCGCATTGCAGATGAGTGATACGCGAGATGCGTTCGCGTTAATTTCAATCCCGACCTTGTTTCGATCTCGCGATTTCTGGGGCATAGTAATTCCGCAATGCTGCGGAAATTACGCCAATTTTCTTCTAATGTCATGGCTACCGACGATTCTGCGCGACACGTTTCATCTCTCGCTTATGCAGTCGGGACTATACACGGCCTACTGCTACCTCGGCGCCACCATGCTGTCCCTGGCTCTTGGCAAGCTCGGCGAACGTTCGGTCCGAAACACCGAAGCGGCGACCGGAACCCGGCGCCATGCCGTAAGCTTTTTTCTGGCGATGGCCTCCATGCTTGGCGCATTCCCACTCTGTCACTCTCCACTTGCGGCCACCGCTTTGCTGATCGTCGCCATCGCTTGTGTGACAGCGGGCACCGGAGCCAACATGGCGCTTTTGGCCGATCTCCTCGTAGAGCGCGGCAGCCTTGGTTCGGTGACCGGATTGACCTTGACATTCAGCAATGGGCTTGGGATCGCAGCGCCAGTCCTCACGGGTTATCTTCTTCAGGCTACCGGTAACTTCCATGCTGTTTTCTATATTGCTGCCTTCATCATTCTTGTCGGCTCGGTTGCCGTGTTTCTGATGCCGCGTCGCCATATTCACGCGCACAGAGCCATTACGTCATGATCCGCATCAGCAGTGCGGGAGCGGGCGCCCTGTTACTCGACGCCGCGCGCGGCGCATTCAACGACAGCGTGCAGGAACGCATCTGGGCGGTCGCGCGACGCATGGCTGCTCTGCCGGAAATTCTTCAGGCCGTGCCGGGCGTGAATAACCTCCTGATCGTCTTCGACACTATTCAATATGATCCGGCTATACTCGAACATAGCCTGCGAGCGGTTTGGGAAGACACGTTGGTCGACGCCTCACCGGCTCGCGAAATCGTGCTGCCCGTGACTTACGGTGGAACGTTCGGAGAGGATATACCGGTCGTAGCGCGTTTTGCAGGCTTGACTGAGGAAGAAGTCATTGCGGCTCACGTCTCGGGCGAATACCGCGTAGCCGCGATCGGAGCGATGCCGGGCTTTGCATACCTGACGGGTCTCGACCCACGCCTCGCGATACCCAGACGAGCGTCGCCGCGCGTCAGTGTCGAGCAAGGCGCGGTTTCCATCGGCGGCGGGCAGGCTGGCGTCATGCCATGCACGTCGCCGACAGGGTGGCATATTCTCGGCAAAACCGAGGAAATTCTCTTCGACGCGCAGCGCGTCGAACCGTGCCTGTTTCGACTGGGTGATCGCGTAAAGTTCAGGAGAGTCGGATGATCGAAGTCCTGACGGGCTCTCCGCTCAACACCATCCAGGATCTCGGCCGCCCCCGAACGATGACGCTCGGTGTGTCCCGGGGAGGGGCCATGGACTCCGCAGCCTTGAAACTGGGCAATCTGCTGCTCGGCAACGATATCGATACGGCAGGAATCGAAGTCGTCTTCTTTCCGTTCAAAATTCGCTTTCATGCCGATCAGGCATTCGCGGTAACAGGCGCCCGCGGGGTCGCTCGTCTCGATGACGAGCCTTTGCCTCCCGATTGGGCCGCAAAGGCTCGGGCGGGGCAGATCCTGACTCTGCACGCTCCGGCCAACGGCGCGCGAAGTTATGTGACATTTGCCGGGGGGCTTGATGTTCCGGTTGTTCTGGGATCCCGATCGACGGACATGAAGGGGGGGTTTGGAGGATATCAGGGGCGAGCGTTGGAAGCCGGAACACGGCTGGCCGCGTTTCCCTCTGACGCAAAGGACATGCCATCCAGTGGGTATGGGCTGGCGCATCCGTGCGACCTCCCTGAGAACGTGGCTGAGGTTCGTTGCCTGCCTGCCGCCGAATTCGATGCGTTCACTGATGATTCACAGGCGCTGTTCTTTGAGCAACTATGGACGGTCACAAGGACAGCAAACCGCCTTGGCTATCGGCTGGAGAGCGAGACGCCATTGAGCCTGCGCTCCCCGCTGGAGTTGTTGTCGCACGGAATCGTCCCCGGAACGGTTCAGGTCCCTTCCGCCGGAATGCCCATTGTCCAGATGGCCGACGCCAACACATGCGGCGGTTACCCCAAGATCGCAAATGTGATCGAGCCGGACCTGCGCCTTCTGGCCCAAACCCAGACTGGTCGGCAGATACGTTTTATCCGTGTCGAACTGGATGAGGCGGTTGCAGCTATTCGGGCGGAAGCCGTCCGAATGCATGAGCTTGGTCTCGCGTTGCAATCTGCACGCACGACGCTCCTCGCCCGATAATGCGTTTCAAGAAGGACTTTGCGGAATGCCCGATCTGACTGTCGACCTGAACGCCGATCTTGGTGAAAGTTTTGGTCATTACACTATCGGAAGCGATTCCGACATGTTGGACATCGTAACATCGGCCAACGTCGCCTGCGGGTTCCATGGCGGCGATCCCGAGGTGATGGCGGCCACGTTCGCCATGGCGCGCGAAAAGGGCGTCTCCGTCGGCGCCCACCCCGGTTTTCCAGATCTGTGGGGTTTCGGACGACGCGTCATGCCGTTCAACCCGAGCGAAATTGAACGTATCATCGCCTATCAACTTGGGGCCGCTCAAGCTCTGGCCGCTTATGCCGGGCACAAAATTACCTATCTGAAAACGCATGGAGCCCTCGGCAACTTGACCGAACGGGACGAATCCGTCGCAACAGCGGTCGCCAACGCAGTTCGTAGCGTGGATCCAACGTTGCCGATCATGGCCATCGCGCTGAGTCATCTCGAGCGGATCGGGCGGGAACGCGGTATGACCGTATTCTCGGAAATTTTTGCGGACCGCGCGTATACGGAAGATGGCCATCTGGTGTCACGCAAGGAAGCTGACGCCGTTCTTCACGATGCTGATTTCGCCGCGGAGCGCGCGGTCCGCATGATTTCCAACGGCGCCATCGAAACCCGCTCCGGCGCGATGCTGCCAGCGCAGATCGACACGATTTGCGTGCATGGCGACAACGCTCATTCTGTCGATGTGGCCCGAAAAGTGCGCACCCACCTTGAAGCGGCGGGAATATCCGTAAAAGCAAGAACATAAATGGAAGAAACGACGTCGATGACGATCGATTTAAATCGCGCTGAAGCCCTGATGGAGCGTATGCAAAGGCTGGGCGTGGCGGAACTGGAAGTCGGATACGCCGGAGAGCGCTACCGCATCGTTCGTCAGCCGGTCGCATCAGGCGTTGCTTCCGTCGCACCCCAGACTGGACGCGTATCTTCGCCTGTTTCTACAAAAACGTCAGCAGGCGGACCCTCGACGCGTATCGTGTCATCGTCCATGCATGGCGTCTTCTACCGAGCCGCAGGACCAGGGCAGCCCGCTTTCGTCGACGTTGGCGCAGCAGTGCAAGAAGGGCAGACGCTCTACATTCTCGAAGTCATGAAAACTCTTTCTCGGGTCGGGGCCGAGTTCCCGTGCAAGATCGTCGAAATCATAGCCGAAGACGGACAAGCCGTAGAACCCGGCGCTCCACTGTTTGCAGTGGAGACCGTTGATGCCTGATATCAGGACGGTCCTCATCGCCAATCGGGGCGAGATCGCGTTGCGCATCGTGCGCGCATGCAAGCTTCTCGGACTGCGCACAGTGGGCGTTTATTCCGAGGCCGACTCCGGATTGGCGCATTTGAGACTGGTTGATCACGCCATCTGCATCGGCCCTGCAGCAGCTACGAATAGTTATCTTGACGGCGAGCGCATACTCCGCGCAGCGGCCTTGACGACAACGGACGCCATTCATCCTGGTTATGGTTTCCTTTCTGAAAATGCTGATTTTGCCGAAGCCGTCGAACGGGCAGGACTAATACTGATTGGTCCTGCCTCATCGGTCATGCGCCTTATGGGCGACAAGATCAGCGCCCGGCGCGCCATGAAGGCCAACGGCGTTCCTTGTCTGCCCGGCTCTGATGCCGCGCTACCTCTCGATCCCGACGAAATCCGAACGATATGCGATGCGATCGGATATCCGCTCATCGTAAAGGCGGCTGGCGGCGGCGGCGGAAGGGGCATGCGTGTCGTCATGAAAGCTGATGAATTGCTGGACGCCGTTGAGAGCGCTCGCAAAGAGGCAGCTCTCGCATTTGGAAATCCTGATGTTTATGTAGAACGGTTTTTACGTGAACCGCGTCATGTGGAAATCCAGATACTCGCGGACGCTCACGGAAATGCGGTGTGGCTGGGCGCTCGTGACTGCTCTGTGCAGAGGCGGCATCAGAAGTTGATTGAAGAGGCGCCTCCGCCGGGCATCCCTGAACATCGGATTTCAGATCTTGGCCTGGCTTGCGCCAACGCTGCCGCCCGCATTGGGTACACGGGCGCAGGTACGTTCGAGTTTCTTTATGAAGACGGGAATTTCAACTTTATCGAGATGAATACGCGCCTGCAGGTCGAACATCCGGTGACGGAGATGACGTCCGGCGTGGACATCGTGCGTGAGCAAATCATGATCGCGACCGGCGCGTCTCTGTCCTTCACACAGGCAGATGTCAGAACCAACGGTCACGCGCTGGAATGTCGTATCAACGCGGAAGATCCGGAAACTTTCATGCCTGCGCCGGGAACCATAAAAAAATGGCGCGCGCCTGGCGGTCCCGGTGTCCGGGTGGATACCCATATCCACGACGGATATACCATCCCGCCACATTATGATTCTCTGATCGCCAAACTCATCGTCCATGGTTCCGACCGTAACGACGCGATTCGCCGAATGTCGACAGCTCTTGAAGAGTTGCAAATCGACGGCGTTCCGACGACTGCGTCGCGACACAAGCGTCTTCTGGACGATCCGGATTTTCGAGCTGGCGTCTTTACCGTTCATACCCTCGACCGACGCCGCACGAGAGAGCAGCCATGAGCCAACGTGAACACGAGACCGGAGATCCGATCGCGGGCGATTTTCTTGAAAACCTGGTCGCAGCCATGCGCCGCCATAGCGCAGGCGTATTCGAATTTGAAAATGACGACACGTTCCTGTCCGTCGTGCTGGAGGCCGAAAGTCCTGATATTTCACCGAATACGAGGCCTCATACGGACGACGCTCCTTCGGAAGCCGAATTGGACATTGTTGTAAAAAGTCCAGAACTTGGACTCTTTACAGGCGCAGGAAAGAGCATTGGGGATTCCGTTTTGCGAGATGATGTGATCGGCTTCGTGTGTATCGGACCATTGCGGCTTGCGATCCGGGCGCCCACGGATGGACTCATCACCAGGGAACTTGCCCGTGACGGTACGCCGATAGGATATCAGGAAGCAGTTTTCAGCATCCGACCCGTGATCGCGTCATGACGGGCCGGAGATCAAGGTTAGAGGGACGACACGGACCTCGACGCCTGCTCATAAAATCCATTGAGAATGCGCAGCGCCTTCGCGACCTCCGCTATGACCGTACCGCCGACCCGACGATCATCCGGAACCAGTTCCAGCAGGCAAACGTTTCGAAGGCGGGCGTATTCCGCACAGTACCCGGCGCCTGCGGCCGACGTCCGGACAAAAACCTCCTTGCCCTGCTTGCGTCGTTCGATCAACCCGCGTGCGTCGAGCTTCTTCATCGCGTAATTCAGATAATGCCGTTCGGAAATATTCAGCGCGAACATCAGGTCTGGAATACTCTTTTCCTTCGCACGATGGTTGACGTGATGCAGGATCAACGTCTCGATCGCCGACAAATCCGGCAAACCCGCCGCCGCCATGCAGCGAACGATCCAATGCTGAAAGGCATTATTGGCGACCGTCAGAGAAAATTCGAATTCGCTCAGGTCCTCGCTCCCCGGCGTCGCAAGATGCGAGGACGAGACAATGAACGGCCGCCTCTCCGGCTCTCGGGCGTTCGCGCCTCCACCCATTTCGCCAGTTTCCCCTTCTTTCCGCCCCCGTAAAGCCATCGCTTACCCCCTCCAGCTTCCTGCGCGCCGTAGCGCATGCCCCGAGCGAGCTTAACATCTTTCAGGACATCGACGAACATCATGACCGACAGGACCGCCATTCGCCTCGCCGTTGATATCGGCGGCACATTCACCGACGTTGTGCTCGACACTCCAGAGGGGCGCTATACGCGCAAGGTGCTGACAACGCCGTCTGCTCCCGAAGAAGGCGTGATGAGTGGCGCTGCGTTGGCGTTGCAGGACGCCCGAACAAGCCTGTCGGATGTCGACGAATTCGTTCACGGCACAACGCTTGCGACAAACGCGATTATCGAAAGACGGGGCGCCAAAACTGCCCTTATCGGCACGGAGGGATTTCGTGACGTGATCGAAATCGGCACGGAGAGTCGTTTCAATCAATATGACCTGATGCTTCGAAAGCCTGCGCCGCTTGTCCCCCGCGCCCTGCGCTTCACGGCGCCAGAGCGCATGGACGCTCGTGGACAAATAAGAAAACCTCTTGATGAGGGCGAATTGCTCAGGACCGCCGACGAACTTCGGAAGATCGGGATCGAAAGCGTCGCCATCGCTTTCCTCCACTCTTACGCCAACCACTCGCACGAAACGCGTGCGCGCGATATCCTCTCGACAGCTCTTCCTCATGCCACCATATCGATTTCCAGCGAAGTTTGCCCGGAAGTTCGCGAGTACGAGCGCACCTCCACGACGGTCGCCAATGCTTATGTGCAACCTTTGATGGCGGGCTATCTGGGCCGTCTGCGCAACGGCTTGTCCCGAGACGGTTTTAAAGGTGCGCTCTATCTCGTCACGTCGAGCGGGGCGCTGACCTCCCTTGAGACCGCCAGTCAGTTTCCCGTGCGTCTGGTGGAGTCCGGCCCGGCGGGTGGCGCGATCTTTGCCGCGCAATGCGCGCAGAAGATGAGCGACAGTCACGTGCTGTCCTTCGATATGGGCGGCACGACGGCCAAGGTCTGCCTTGTCGAACATTTTCGCCCGACCTCGTCACGTACATTTGAGGTCGATCGCACGACGCGGTTTATGAAGGGGTCAGGCCTGCCCTTGCGTATTCCCGTCATTGAAATGGTCGAAATCGGGGCGGGCGGCGGCTCCATCGCACATCTCGACGCGATGAAACGGATAACGGTCGGACCGGAAAGCGCGTCATCAGTTCCCGGGCCCGCATGCTACGGCCTCGGCGGCGTGCGGCCCGCCGTCACAGACGCCGACATCGCGCTTGGCCTGCTGCGCCCGGAAGGTTTCGCGGGAGGCAGCATGACGTTGCGCCCCGAACTCGCGAAGCAGGCGCTGCTCTCGGATATCGGCGAACCGCTTGGCCTGACAGCTGAAATGGCGGCCCACGCGGTTTACGAGATGGTGTGCGAAAACATGGCCAGCGCCGCGCGCGTTCACGCCGTGGAGCGAGGCGTCGCCATCGCAGAACACACGATGATCGCCTTTGGCGGCGCAGCCCCCCTCCACGCCGCGCGGGTAGCGGAGAAGCTGGGCGTGCGGCGTCTGGTGATCCCGTCCAACGCAGGCGTTGGTTCGGCTGTCGGCTTCCTCGCTGCGCCTCTGGCGTTCGAAATAGTCCGTTCGCACCCTATGCGTATTGACGATAGCTTCAATGCGGCGGCCATTTCCGCACTGCTTGGCGGCATGGCGGATTCCATCATGGATGTGTTGACGCAGGACTCTCGCCGGGACGCTCTTCGCGTCGAGCGCAACGCCTTCATGCGCTATGTCGGGCAGGGACACGAGATCACGGTACGCTTGCCGAACGATGAAGCCGGATTGTCAGACGTCGCTGCCCTCCGTGCTGCGTTCGAGCAGGATTATGCGCGCCAGTTCTCACGCGCCATTCCGGGAGCTGCTGTCGAGGTGATGAATTGGTCCGTCACTATTTCGGCGCCTGTAGCGACGCCGGAGCCTTATGCGCCCACGCCACTGCTACAACAGACCCAACCCGACGAACGCTGTGATTTCTTCTCCGGCGACATCGGCGCAATCGTTGACCTGCCGGTTTATTATCGCAAGACCATGCGATCCGGCAGCGCCCTGAACGGTCCTGCGCTGATCCGTGAAGATGAAACCACAACCTACGTATCCGCCCGGTATGACGCGCATATCGACGGCAGCGGCAACATTGTCCTGACCATGAAAGACTCTGCGGCATGACGACGAACGCCCCCCACACCGACGCGCCGACGAACGCGCAACAGGAAATCCGTTTCCAGATCATGTGGAACCGTTTGATTTCCGTCGTTGGAGAACAGGCGCGCATCCTGATTCGCACCGCCTTCAGCCCGATCGTGCGCGAGTGCGAGGACATTTCCGCAGGCGTCTTCGATACGCAGGGCCGCATGGTGGCGCAGGCCGTCACTGGCACGCCGGGCCACGTGAACTCCATGGCGGAATCGGTCGGCCATTTTCTGCGTCATTTTCCTGTCGAGACAATGAAGGAAGGTGACGCGTACATCACCAACGATCCGTGGATGGGCACCGGACATCTGAACGACTTCGTCATCACTACGCCGGCCTTCTATCGTGGAAAACTGGTGGCGCTGTTTTCATGCACAGGCCACCTGATGGACATCGGCGGTTTGGGCAATGGCCCCGACGCCACCGATGTGTTTATGGAAGGCCTGTCGATCCCCATGCTCAAGTTGGTCGATCAGGGCGTGGTGAACGAGACGTTGATGGCCATGATCCGCGCCAACACGCGCCTGCCGGTGGATACGGAAGGCGATACCTATTCTCTGGTCGCCTGCAACGAAGCGGGCGCTGTCGCACTGCGCGATATGATGGATGAGTTCGATATCGATACGATCGAGCCGTTGGCGAACTATATCATTGATCGCTCCCGTCAGGCCGTCCTCGAAAAAATCGCCGCCCTGCCGAAAGGGCGCTGGTCACATGCCATGACGGTGGATGGCTATGACGCGCCACTCGAACTGAAAGCGACGCTGACCGTCGCAGAGGACGGAGTGAGCGTCTCCTACGACGGCTCTCCCGCCGCCGTCACGCGCGGGATCAACGTGCCGTTGGCCTACACGAAGGCGTACACTGTCTTCGGCCTCGCCTGCGCCATCTCGCCCGATGTGCCGAATAACGCCGGCTCGCTTGCGCCCTATCGCGTGGACGCGCCTGCGGGATCGGTTCTGAACGCGCTGCGTCCCGCCCCGGTCTCGTCTCGGCACATCATCGGGCAGATGTTGCCCGACATGGTGTTTGGCTGCCTGCGCACGCCCTTGCCGGATCGCGTCCCCGCCGAAGGCACGTCCTGTCTGTGGAATATTGCCGTGCGGGGAGTCTGGGCTCCTGATGGCGATTCGAAACCCAGAGCTTTCGCTCTGGCGATCACCACCAATGGCGGCACTGGCGCGCGGCCGGGTCTGGACGGCCTGTCGGCTACGGCGTTTCCGTCCGGCGTCCACGGTACTCCTGTCGAGATCGCTGAAAACCAATGTCCGCTGATTTTCTGGAAGAAAGAACTGCGCGACGGCAGCGGCGGAGCGGGCCTTACCCGCGGAGGCGACGGGCAGATCATGGAGATCGGTACGACAAACGATGCATCGTTCGAACTCCTTGCCGCTTTTGATCGCGTAAAATATCCGCCACGTGGCGCTCTGGGCGGGAGCAACGGCGCGGCGGGCATCGTAAAAACCTCAAAAGGGCGGTCGTTGCCATCGAAAGGGCTGCATGTCATCGCATCGGATGAGCGGCTGCATTTGCTGACGCCCGGCGGCGGAGGCTTGGGCGCGCCCTGAACGCCGCCTCCCATCCTTACTGCAGATCCGGACACCAATTTTTATGCCGACGTGTTTTATTACCCAGCCTATCGCTGAAAAGGCGGTCGATTTTCTGCGTAGCCAGGAAATCGAGGTTCGCTTCGCATCCAGCATGACGATGGACGCCGTCATAGCGGAAGTAGGTTCGTCCGAAGCCCTCATCACGCGCGATCTGGGATTCAGCGCGGAAGCTTTGGCCGCCGCTCCGGCGCTGCGCGTCGTCGCCTGCCATGGCTCCGGCACAAACCGGATCGCCGTGGCCGCCGCCAAGGCTCGCGGTGTCACGGTGACGCGCGCGCCCGGCACAAACAGTCGGTCGGTCGCCGAACTGACGATTGGGCTCATGCTCGCCGTGGCCCGCCGTATCGGCGAGGCCGACCAAGCCGTGCGCGCAAATGACTGGGCGTTTCGCTATCGCGCTGGCGGCATGGAGCTGTATGGGAAGACCCTGGGTCTGGTCGGGTTCGGCGCCATCGCCCGCGAAGTCGCCCGGATCGCCGCCAACGGCTTCGGCATGAAAGTGCTGGCATGGTCGCCGAGCGTGCCAGCGGAGGTCTTCGCAGAGCATGGAGTGACGCCTGCGTCGGACATGCCCGCCCTGCTGAACGCGTCAGACGTCATCTCCCTGCATCGTCCCGCCGAACGACCGGGCGATGCCTCCCCGGTCATCACGGAAGAGACGACCGGCTTCCTGCGCCCCGGATCGATACTGCTGAACAGCAGCCGTGGCGCAGCGGTGGACCATCAGGCTCTGCTGTCGGCGATCGCATCGGGGCGTTTGGCGGGAGCCGGGCTTGACGTCTTGCAGCAGGAGCCGCCAAGGTCCGACGATCCTCTTCTTCAGTGTGAGCGGATCGTGTTCTCCCCGCATATCGGCGCGGCGACGGAGGAAGCCCTTCTGCGGACCGCCATGATGTGCGCCCATCAGGTTATCGACGTGTTCTCAGGGCGCATCCCGCCGCACGCGTTGTGATGGCGTTTTTTGGACTTAGCCTTCCCGTCATGCCAGTCGCGCTCCTTCTGCAGATATCTCTTCCCCCCCACGGGAGCATGAGCCCCGCAGATGCTCAGGAGCCGTCATCATGACGAGCCCCTCTGCTCCCGGGCCGGGCCTTTACGGTCTCGCGCGGGTCTCGGCCATGACCGCCGTCGCGCTCGGCCTGCTTCTCGCAGTTCTCGATTACTCGGTGGCGAACGTGGCGTTGCCCACGATCGGTCACGATCTGCATGTCGCGCCGTCGGACTCAATCTGGGTGGTCAATGCGTACCAGTTCGCCTCCCTTGTCGCGCTGCTGCCTTTCGCCGCCCTAGGGTCACGCGTGGGATTCGCGCGCATGTGCCGCATCGGCACCGCCATCTTTATTGTCGCGTCGATTCTGTGCGCGCTGTCGCACACGCTTGTTGAAATTTCCTTGGCGCGCGTTCTGCAAGGATTGGGCAGCGCCTGCATTCTGAGCGTCAACCTGGCGCTTGTCCGGTTCATTTACCCACCTGCCGAACTGGGCAAGGGCATCGGCCTCAACGGTCTGGTGATCGGAGTGGGGGTGGCGCTCGGTCCGAGCATCGGCGCCGCAGTTTTGAGCGTAACAAGCTGGCCCTGGATATTCTGGCTGAACGTGCCCCTTGGCGGCGCCGCGTTGGCCCTGGCGTCCTTTACTCTTCCCCAGACCCCGCGTTCTTCTGCGCCTTATGATGCGCCGCACGCGCTGCTGTCTGTTCTCGCTCTGGGAGGCATCGCTCTGGGGCTGGACGAATTTGCCCATGGCCATCTGGGCCTTACGGGATTCGGACCGCTCCTGCTCGGGGCGCTTGCGATCGGCATATTGTGGAGCAGGCAGCATGACCGCCCGGATCCAATCTTTCCGGCTGATCTTCTGAAACACGGACCATTTCGCACAGCCTTTCTGGTCGGCGTGATGGGGTTTCTGACCTCCAACCTGTTCATGATTTCAATCCCGTTCACTCTGGAAGCCGTTTTTGCAAAGAGCGCGTCCCTGACGGGCCTGCTGATCACCGCATGGCCGATCGGCGTCACGATCGCTTCGCCCGTCTCGGGCAGATTGGCGGACAGACTGCCCGTGGGGCTTGTCTCCTCCCTCGGCCTGCTGCTGACGGGCGTCGGGTTCTTTGCTCTGTGCTGCCTGCCGCCAACGGCGCCAAATTTGGTGATCGCCGCCACGATTCTGATCGCGGGAACCGGCTTTGGGATATTCCAGCCGCCGAACAATCGCGCGATGATGGCTTCCGCGAGGACAGGCCGCGAAGGCGGGGCCAGCGGCATGGTGTCTCTTTCGCGTCTGAGCGGGCAAACACTGGGGGCCACGTCCGTCGCCTGCCTGTTCATGTATCTACCGACACGGGCGTCGATGCTCTGCCTGGCTTTGGCTTCATCATGCGCTCTGATCACCGCGACGGTCAGTGGCAGTCGCCTGTTGAACCGTCGCCCGAAGAGACCGCTTCTCTGACGGCGCCTCGTTGGGATGCTTGCACAAGCAACCGGGCGGACAGTCTCGATGATGAAGCCAAAGTCGATTTCGATAGGGACCTGCTAAAAGCAGGCTCCATATTTAAGCTTGCCTACGTAAATGTTGCGCCACAACCGAATGGCATTGACAGCGTTCTCGTCAGTTGCGGAATCTCGCACCGCAGACACTTAACGAGCCGCGTGATTGCGAAATCGGACTTACCGGCACTCATCGACACAGAGTGGCGGTAATCCGCGTTCCGGAGATTTGCGCGCCCGCAAGAAGAATTCCGATTCCCGAACGAGGAATAGGGATTGGAAAGCTTCCTCTGGAAGTAATTCGAAGCCCCAAAGCTCACCAAACTTAGTGAGCTTTGCAATGGCCCTGCAAATCAGACTGACGTCATTGCGTGCGCGGGATTATAACAGAATCCGATGACTTCTTGTCGGTATTGAGAATCGTTGTCCCAGACTGCGTCGAATATGTGCCAGCCGCCGACTGGTTGGGTGTCTTTGGTGGGTGGAACGCAGAAACCGGCCCGAATATTCCGCCAGCAGAACTCTTCATGGTTCCTTCAGGCTGGCGAGCACACCCGCGTGTTATAATCGAGCAGACCCCGTCCGTGCCGATCACTTCATCATCGTCTCCAGTATAATGCACGTCCGACACCCGATCATGGTCCAGGCGAATGACTGCAGAACACGTAGTGCCGCCGCCGCCACCCAGTTGCTGGATGGTCGTGGCAATATCGCCAATGGGAACCAGGGTCGAGCCGCCGTAATTCGCTTGCGCGTGCGTTCCTGTATAAACATAAATTTGAGTCGTATCGTCGAGCTGCTTCGTAGAGGCCGGGATTCCCGCACAAGCCTGGAGATCGTAGGACGTCATCCCGATCATTGTGATTTGCGCCTTGTGCGCAGCCCGTGAATCGAAGTACCCACATCCCCCCAGACTCAAGGACAAAGAAGACATCGCAAGCAGGTTGAGAAGGCTTTGGCGGTTCATTGGTTCGGTCAGTCTCCGCAGACGATTCAGCACACACGCGTCAAAGCGTGCTTTCTCGCCAACCGTAGTTCGCTCTTTCACGTTTGCGCAAGCCGCAAAAGCAATTGCTTTTGATGGACAGGAAAAAGAAACGCATCTGATTCAATTCAAAAAATTTCGTAAAAAATTGTACAATATCATATTGTATCCCTTGACCACGTTCCTACCTCAGCACGACAAGCAGGGTTCTACTTCGCCATTGCCATTCCAACGCGCGGTCTGCATTATAAAAATATGCGCACGGTGCGCGCAGACCATGAATTCGAATACGCAGAGATCAGAGTTCTGCACACAAACGCCCCTTTTTTCTTCGTCTCCAAAACCACTCGGCTGGATGACGATGCGGGCTCAGGGAGAACCCATTACCCATGCCTCAGCAGTTAAGCCGTCCGTCGCTGACGCTACTCAGTTCCGCTATGATCATTTTCGCCCTCGGAGGCTGCGGAGGACCGGGACAGCCACCTGCGCCGCCTCTGCCCCCCCTGGAAAAAGTGACGCCGCTGGCGAGCGCCGACGCCGACTTCGTGCAGAAACTGAACGATATGGATCTCACGGAGATCGCGTTGGCCAAACTTGCTGCGACCCATGCCGCTCGCAACGATATCGCGGCGTTAAGCGTTACGCTTCTGAAAGATCACACCACGAATCAGACGACGTTGGCAAAGATAGCCGCCAAACACAGCCTTTCGCTGGCTACGGCCCCCTCGAATGAGGGACAGCGAATCATTCTCCGGATGAGCGGTGTGCATGGCGCAGCGTTTGATCGTGATTACCTCAAGTACATCAAGCAGAACTACAGAACGCTAAAGCCGACGCTTCGCGAGAGAGTCAAAAACTCGCAAGATGCGGACGTCGTCAGCCTCGCTAAAGATACTGAGAGCATGTTCTACGAGCACGAGTCATCATTCTGACGTGATTTTTCTTGTGAATGAAATGGAAAATATACCGATCAATGTGCGTTTTCCATTTCACATTTTTATTCGCAAAAAATAATCTTATTGGATGTGCTTCGCTCCGCCGCGAAAAGGCGCGATGATCACATCGCCCTACGCCGCAGTAAGTCTATCTTGATCCATTTTTGAAAGAAAAAACTGATCAAGGTGGACGATTTTTACCCAACCTGGTTTTCTTATCGGTCCGTTCGATCCCTACCGCGTATCGAAAGACTCCCCCCGATCAACGAAAACCTTTGCGTTGAAAATCGAATGGCTGGCTTTCTGTCCGTAGCATCATGCAGATCCGGCATTACAAAACATATGACACGCAAATTTCCCTATAAAATCTGAAGATAACCAACGTCTCCCAAATTGGACCGCAGAAACCAAACGGGACCCCAATGGCGACGGATTTCGTCCAATGGCCGAAAAATCTTCAGAATCGTGCAGTATCAGCTTCTCATGCGGGGCAGATCAGTCTGTTCTATTGCTTCCAGCGCAGCCTTGATTTCCTGGATGACAGGCTCCAGCCCGGGCCGCAACGCATTGGTGCTCGACACTATCAGCGACAGATTTTGTGGCGCCGTTTTTACGCCGGGCAACGGAAGAAAAGTACAATCCGCCAGATGACCCACTGCATCGAAATCGCGCATGATCGCGATCCCCAGGCCGCGCTTCACCATGTCGCACAGCAGCGCGACGTTATTTGACGTGAATACGACATTGAACGCCAGTGATGCTTCCGCAAAGAGATTTTCCACCGTCGACCACAAAGCCGTGGATGAGTCCGGGGCTATGATTTGGTAATCTAGGCAATCGGCCAGACGAATACGGGGTTTTTTTGTTAACGGGTGTCCGATATTTACGAGCGCTCCTATCCGCGACACCACCTGCGCCTCCACACGCAGACCCGTGAACGACGGCGGATCGAACGTCAAGGCGATGTCGCATTCGTTGGCGCGAATGAGGCTTGCTGAGGTCGTCGCATTGGCGACTGTGATCTTGAAGCGAAGTTTCGACGAAACTTCGTGCAGATGCGTGACAAGCGCAGGAATGAAGCTCACCGCCAATCCATCGGCGACAGCTACTCGCACCTCTCCTCCCTTGCCGCTACGCAACTCCTCTATGTGCTGAAGCAGCGTGATTTCATCATTCGACCAGCGCGCGATCTGTTGCGCAATCGCATTCCCCACCGACGTCAGCCGCAGGCCAGATGGAAGCCGATCGAATAATTTCACTCCCAGAGTCTGTTCCGCATTCAGCACTTGCCTGTCCACAGCAGACGCCGCCACGTTAAGCACGTCCGCCGCCTTTCTCATTGATCCCTGCGAAACAATCTCCGCGAAATATCTTGAAAATTTCGAATGGAAAACCATCGCTCGCCCTTTACCTGAAGATATGCCCCCCGACGCGACCTAGACCATCATATCGTTCTTAAATCATGCGTTCTAAAAAAGGCAACATTCCGTACGAAATTCCAACCTTTCTCGTAGAGGGCGACACTCCTTATAGTGCCGCCGTCCGCGCTGAAACGACGTCAAGGCCGGCGCCCCGCTCACTCATGTCTGGCGAACCTAAATGGATCGATTCATCGCGCACGACTCACGATCATCCGCACAGCGGGCGATGAACCGGTGCCGGGAGTTGAGTGAGGCGCCCTACAGCGATATTCCTGACGGTCTCTTTCGCCCTTTTCTGGGGTCGGCGCACACAGTCACATCAGAACGCGTCATGGCCTGGATGCAGGAAGCCGGTCTGTCGGTCCGGCGCGACGCGATAGGCACCCTTATCGGCCGATATGAAGGAGCGCAGCCCGACGCCCCTGCCTTGCTGATTGGCTCGCATATCGACAGCGTTCGAAACGGCGGCGCTTTTGACGGCATGCTTGGAGTCGTATTGGCGATCGAATGCGTGTCCGCGCTGCGGTCAAACAACCAGCGCCTGCCGTGCGCCATCGAGGTCGCTGCATTTGGCGACGAGGAAGGTTCCCGCTTCCCTCAATCCATGCTCGGCTCACGCACGCTCAGCGGCAAATCCGTTGGCTCAGTAGCCGGAATACAGGATCAGGACGGCGTCACCTTACAATATGCGCTGAAAGGCGTCGGCCTCGACATTGCCTGCCTTGAGAGGGCGCATCGCTCGCCACATGAGTTTCTGGGATATCTGGAACTCCATATTGAGCAAGGGCCAATTCTGGATAGAGAGGGACTGTCAGTTGCCGCCGTTGAGGCCATTGTCGGCATAAGACGCTTTCACGTCATCCTGAAGGGCGAAGCAGGCCATGCAGGCACCGTCCCGATGGAAATGCGTCGCGACGCCCTCGCCGCCGCGAGCGAAATCGTTCTGGGGATAGAGGCCTACGCCAATCAAAGCGAGGGACGGCTGCGCGCGACCGTAGGGAAGTCCGAAGCCTTTCCCGGGGCCATAAATATCATACCTGGCCGGGTCGCCTTTACCGTCGAACTACGGTCCGCTGATCGCTCCGGTCTGGATCTTAGCGTTCTCGACGTGACATCGCTGATCGAGACTATCTGCGCGAGGCGAAACATTTCAGCGACGATTTTCGATAGACAGGATTTCGAGCCCGCCTTGTGCGACACACGTCTCACCGCACGGCTTGAAGACTGTATCGAGACAGCCGGACACCCACGCAAACGCCTTGTGAGCGGGGCCGGGCATGACGCGATGATGATGTGCGACTGGATTCCCACGACTATGCTCTTTATCCGTAGCCCGGGAGGAATAAGCCACCACCCCGCAGAAACCGTCGAATTAAAAGACGTCGCCGCTGCGTTCGACGTCATGATGACCTTTGTCACATCGCTCGACGCATGGCGCGGGCGTCCTGAAGGAGAAATGCAATGAGCGCCGATAACGGGCTTGTGCTGGTCGACAGCCATTGCCACCTCGATTTCGACGAGCTGGAGCCCGATTTCGAAGACGTCCTGGCTCGAGCAAGGGCTGCAGGCGTCTGCCGCTTCGTGAACATCGGCATTCAGGTCAGCCGCCATCAGCACGCACTACAACGCACACAGCACCACGGCGATATTTTTCATTCGGTAGGCACGCACCCGCATTGGGCCGCCGAAGAAAATGACGTGACTGTGGAGCAGCTCATCGCGCTGGCGGCTCATCCCAAAGTCATCGGCATTGGCGAAGTCGGCCTGGACCGCATCCTCACCGATGCGCCATGGGACGCGCAGATGCGTAATCTTCTGGTCCATATCGATGCGGCAAGACACACACAGCTGCCCCTGATCATTCATTCCGTGGGCGAAGACCAAGAAATGGAGGCGACGCTGCGAAGGACGGACGCCGAAGGGCGTTTCCCCGTTGTCATGCACTGTTTTTCTGGTGGCTGGGATCTGGCGCGCGCCAATCTTGAGCTTGGACATTATATATCGTTTTCCGGCCTCCTGACCCATGACGGCCGCGAGGCTCTGCACGAGATAGCGGCCACACTGCCAGCGGATCGTATCCTTCTCGAAACCGACGCGCCGTCGCTTGCGCCAAAACCCTTCGAGAGCCAGAGAAACGAACCCGCCCACATTGTCCATACGCTCGACTTTCTCGCCCGCCTGCGAGGAGTTTCCCGAGCCGCGTTAGCGGCGCAGACCACGGAGAATTTCTTTCGCGTCTTCAAAAAAGCACCCCGCCCGCACGTATCTTGACAGCCGAGCTGGCGTTCTGTTTTTTAGAACGGGTAGCCACAAAAATTGCACTTGCCTGCACAAGATACGATAACGCAACATTGTGCGGTAATGGCTGTGCTTCGGCACAATAGAAAACTCAACCCTCAGCGCCGCGGTGGTAAATGACGCCTGTTAAGTTCTGCTCTGCTCGTTCCGTGCTTCTCATGACCGGATCGATAGGCGCACTTGTCATCGCAGGCAGCTCGACAGCAGTCGCGGCGACTACCCACCAGCCTCAAAAACGCGCTGTCGCAGCACACGCCGTCAGCCCGGCGGCGCCTGTCGCCGTCGCCTCCAGGCCGGTAGCGAAGGGGCGTCCCGCAGCGCGGCGACTGCCCCGCAGCGAAGAGGCCGTAACCGTCACGGCGCGGCGTCGCAATGAACGCGCCACCGACGTGCCTGAAGCCGTATACACGATAAAGCCGTCGCAGATTTCCACACTGACCGTCGCCGGCGACGATATCCGTTCTCTGGCTGGCCGCACGCCCAGCCTCAATATCGAGTCCTCTTTTGGCCGCACCTTCCCGCGCATCTATATCCGCGGCCTCGGCAACGCGAACTTCGACACCAACTCGGCCCAGCCCGTCGCGATGTACTATGACGACGTGGTGCTGGATAACCCGGTCCTGCGCTCCTTTCCGCTGTTCGACCTCGCAGACACCGAAGTGCTCGCCGGACCGCAAGGGACGTTGTTCGGTCGCAATACGCCTGCTGGCGTCATCAACATCCACTCAAAGGGGCCGGAGGACAAGACGACCGGCTATATCAGCCAGAGTTATGGCACGTTCAATTCCGCAGTTACGCAAGGCGCTGTGAATATCGCCGTCGTGCCGCACAAGTTCTCGATGCGGCTTTCGATCATCAACCAGCGCCGAGATAACTGGGTTCATAACGTCTATGACGGACCACGCTGGAAGAAGAGCCTGGAGGGTTACGAAGATATCGCAGGGCGCCTGCAGGGCCTGTACACCATTGATGATTCGGCCAACATCCTTTTCGAGGTCAACGCCCGTCATGTCGAGGGCACAGCCACCCTGTTCCGCGCCAATTTGTACCAGCATGGTTATCAGGGCATTCGTCCCGGCTACGATATCTACAACGTCTCGCAGAACGGCGATAACGCCCAAAATCTGACGACTGCAGGCGGGCATATCAAAGCCACGAAGAACTTCGCGCATTTCGGCGTTCAGCTGATCAGTTCCTGGACCGAAGGCTCCCTAAGCTCGATCGGTTCGATCGACGGCGGAAATCCTTCAACGGTCCCGTTCAGTGTTCAGACCGGAACGTCGGCGCCGAAAATCAGCCAGACGACGCAGGAACTCCGCGTCTACACCGTCAAAACCGGAAAGTTTTTTGACCAGGCTGGCGTCTACTACTTTAACGAATTTCTCGACGACTACGATTACAACTACAATTCGACAACTATGAAGACGACGGAACTCGCCAACCAGCGCCAGAACGAGAATTCAGTCGGCGTATTCGATTCCATGACTTATGACATTTTACATAACTTAAGCGTCACTGGTGGAATTCGTTACACATACGACTTCAAAAATTTCAGCGCGACACGCATTTTTGGCGGCGACGGCCCGCTGGCTCTGTCCCAGGCCTCGCACTCGAACAACATCAGCTGGGACGCGAGCGTAAACTACAAGATTACGCCGAACATGAGCGTCTATTTCCGCGCTGCGACGGGCTTTCTCGCCCCCAGTTTTCAGGGGCGTCTAACGAGCAACAGCTACATTTCCAAAGCGTCAGCAGAACGCAACACGTCGTTTGAGCTCGGCTACAAGGCGAACCTCGCACAGGGCCGCGTTCAGCTGACCGGCGCAGCCTATATGTGGAACACCAAGAACATGCAGCTGACGGCGTCGGGCGGAACGTCAAACCAGATCCAGCTGTTGAACGCCGATCATGTCGTCGGACGCGGGTTTGAATTCAGCGCACAAACTTACCCGATCGAGAATCTCTCGATCAGCGCCAACATGAGCTACAATTTCACCCAGATCCATTCTCCCGGTCTGGAGTCTGGCGCATGCGGCGTAGGCTGCACGATGCTCAACCCGATCGACGCGACGACCGGGCTTGCGAAAATCAATGGCAACGGCCTGCCTTATGCGCCCCGCTGGATCGCGAACCTGAACGCGTCCTACAGGATTCCGCTCACCAACACGAAACGACTCGTTCTGTCCACGGACTGGTCATGGCGTAGTCAGGAATTTTTCACGCTCTACCGTTCCGTAGAATTTGAAGGCAAGGCCCTGCTCCTTGGTGGCGCAAGCCTAGCCTACGAAGACACGAA
The DNA here is from genome assembly GCF_000429165.1 of Acetobacter nitrogenifigens DSM 23921 = NBRC 105050. Classification (GTDB taxonomy): domain Bacteria; phylum Pseudomonadota; class Alphaproteobacteria; order Acetobacterales; family Acetobacteraceae; genus Acetobacter; species Acetobacter nitrogenifigens. The sequence goes on from NZ_AUBI01000009.1 coordinate 165,849, forward strand.
GCATCACTACTCCGCCAGCGTCTACGTTCGAAACATCACAAACAAGGTCATCGGCATCGGCGCGCTCGATTTCGACAACTATACCGGTTACATCAACGACCCACGTATCATTGGAGGTTCGTTACGATATGATTTTTGATCGGATGACAGGCGCTGTCCTTCGCCGCGTCTCACTCGCCGCCGCCCTGACGCTGTCAATCGTCGCGACAGCCACAGCCGCCTCGCCGACTGACGCCGATCAGAATCTCGTTTTTATCGACAACGATTTTTCGGGACCTGGAGAGACTAATATCGAGTCTCTCTATCCTGCGCTATCCGATCCACACGCCAGGCTTCTGGGCGTCGGAGCTGTAACGGGCGATGCGTGGCGTGACGAGGGCGCCGCCCATCTCCTTGCCTTCCTCAAACAGGTTGGATGCCCGTCACTCCCTCTCTATTTGGGCGCGGAAATGCCGCTGGTCCGCACTGCAAACGAGATGTACGCCTGGGAGGCCCAATACGGCCGCATCATCTGGAAGGGCGCATGGCAACCCGCCAGCCCCCGCCACCCAACGGGGCACCCGGATCAACCGTCCCTGATCCCGGCGATGCCTGAAGGGTTTACGCCGACGCTTCCTCATGGGGAGAGCGCCGCTCACGCCATGATCGACGCGGTCCATCGTTACCCGCATCAGGTGACCATCGTGGCGGGCGGCCCCCTCACCGACGTCGCGCTTGCAATCAAGCTGGACAGTGAATTCGCCGGGCTCGCCAAACAACTGGTCTTCATGGGCGGCCTGCTGGACACGGATCATCCCCAGATCGCTGTCGAAAAAACACACGAGATCGATTTCTACACCGATTTCAACATGATCTTTGACCCGGAGGCGGCGCATATCGTGCTTACCGCTCCGTGGCGTAGCATCACCAATATGGGAAATGTCACGCTCGGCGTCCTGCTCAAGACGGAACTACGAGAGCAGGCCAAAGGAAAAAAAGCGCCACTCGCAGCATATTTCGCCCGTTACGCGCAGCCCGGCATCCCGATGTGGGATGAACTGACCACGGCGGTCGCGCTACATCCGGAACTGGTGACGTCGTCCGTAGACGCCACGATGGATGTCGAGATCGCGCGAGGGATGTTCTATGGTCGCGCCCACGCCCGCCCGCTGTCGCTGTCCTTGAAGGGCGCTCCGGTGGTACACATCGTTACGGCGGTCGATGCTGCAAAATTCTATCAGATTTTCGCCGAAGGATTCGATGGCTCGGCCCGTTGCTCACAGTAATCAACGGGCCGATGCCCTCCTAAAGAGCAGCCTCAATTCCTGAACCAAAACGTTAATGCTACAGACGCCGTTCATCGCCCTGACGAAGGAGACAGGCCCTGTCCACCCCCGACCTGCCCGCGGCGCCCCCTTCTGGTGGCGGCATTCTGCGTTTTTTGTCGCCGGACCGGGCCAATCCGCCTGAAACCAGTCTCACGCGCGAATTTCTAGCCGCACTGACGACATTCGGCGCGATGGGATACGTCGTGGTCGTGAACCCGCAGATTCTGTCGGTCACGGGGGCGGATCGGCACGCGTTGATCGTCATCACGGCGCTGGCGGCGATCGTCGGGTCGCTTTTCATGGGGTTCATCGGACGTCTGCCGATCGCTCTGGCCCCCGCCATGGGCACCAACACCGTGTTTGCCATGGCCGTGGCCGGAAGCGGCGTGTCTTACGGAACCGCGCTGGTGATGGTTCTGGTCGGGGGGATCGTTTTCACGCTGTTCTCGGCAAGTCGCCTGCGTGAACAGGTGGTGATGGCTTTCCCCGAAGCGATACGCACGGGGCTGCAATGTGGCCTTGGACTGTTTATCGCGAAGCTTGGCCTTATGGGCGGCGGCTTGCTGACCCGCGACGGGCATTTCGGAGATCTGCGGGAGCCGTCCGTGATGCTCGCCGGGGCCGCTCTGCTGGCCACTCCCGTTCTGTTGGCTCTGCGCGTGCCGGCAGCGTTGCTGCTTTCGATCGTCGCGGTGACGTTGATCGGTCTGCTTGTGCCGGGTGCGCATGGGGATGCGCTTACTCACCTTCCTGCCGCTCCGGTGCAGATGCCGCCCTGGCCCAGTGATTATACGTTCGCGTTCGATTTCGGGTCGTTCATGAACCATCTGGCGTTGGCCTTGCCGCTCGCCGGGTATTTTTTCCTGGGCGACTTCTTCTCGGCGACGGCGACCCTTATCGGCGTCACGCGCCGGGCGGGGCTGATGAATGCTGACGGAAAACTGCCAAACGCACGCGCCGCCTATCTTGCGGACGGGCTGGCCTCAATGGTCGGTTCCTGCATCGGCAGCCCGACGATCGCAGCGTATGTCGAGTCCGCAACCGGGGTCGAAACAGGCGGCAGAACCGGCTTGACCGCCATCCTCGTGGCGATCCTGTTCACCTTCGCGATGTTCTTCTGGCCGCTGATCGCCGCCGTTCCCGCTCAGGCCACCACGCCTGCGCTGGTCATGGTCGGCGTGATGATGATGGAGGGCATCCGCCATCTCGACTGTTCGAAGCTGGAAAATACAGTCAGCGCCGTTCTGATCATGCTTCTGACCGTCACGACGGGCAATCTTGTAATCGGGCTTGCTGCCGGTTCCTTTGCCTACACGTTGATGGCCCTCGCCCTGCGTATCCGGGTAGCGCCCGTGCTGCTGCTCACCGACTTATTGCTGGCAGTTTATGTCGCGCTCAGCGCCTTGACGCTGCATCACTGAAACTCCTGAAAGGGTCATCAAAAATGACAGAGATAAAGGCAAAGCCGGGGGCCGACCTCGATGATCCTGCGCTGCGCGATCGTGCAGTGAAAGCGGCGGCTGGCGAGCATCCTTTCGATATTCTTTTAACTGGCGGCCTCGTCGCCGATATGGTGACTGGCGAATTGCGGGAAGCTGACGTCGGTCTGGTTGGGCCGCTGATCGCAAGCGTGCATCCCAGAGGCGGACGAGCGGATGCCGCGCGCATCATCGAACTTGACGGCGCGGTGGTGGCGCCCGGCCTGATCGACACGCATCTTCATATCGAAAGCTCGATGATCACGCCCCGCAGCTACGCGGAAGTCGTTGTTCCGCAAGGCACCACGACAATCTGCTGGGACCCGCATGAAGTCGGCAATGTCGGCGGCCTTGACGCCGTGCGCTGGGCAGTCGCAGCCGCCCGCGACCTGCCGCTGCGCATTCTTGTAGAAGCGCCGTCTTGCGTGCCATCCGCTCCGGGCCTGGAGCGCGCCGGCGCCGTGTTCGACGCTTCCGCCATGGCGGAAATGCTTTCCTGGCCGGAGATCATCGGCGTCGCCGAAGTCATGGACATGCGCGGCGTCATCGAACGTTCGCCTCATATGAGCAGTATTGTTCAGGCTGGTCTCGACAGCGGCAAGCGCGTCTTCGGGCACGCACGCGGTCTGTCCGATGCCCCTTTGCAGGCTTTCTGCGCTGCAGGCGTTGAATCCGACCACGAACTGACAGGCGAGCAGGACGTACTCTCCAAACTCCGTGCAGGGCTCACGCTCGAACTTCGCGGGTCCCACCCCGACATGGCGATCGAAGCTGTAAAGGCGTTCGAGACGCTGGGCCATGTACCGCAGACGGTGACGCTCTGCACGGACGATATCTTTCCGGACGACCTTGTCGCCAAAGGCGGCGTGATCGCTCTCGTGCGTCTGCTGGTTACGGCAGGCATGAAGCCGCTGGATGTCCTGCGTTGCGGCACGCTGAACGCAGCGCGCTGGTTGGGACGTAACGATCTCGGCCTGATTGCGCCGGGTCGCCGAGCCGACATGGTCATCTATGGCGACCTGTCCTCCCTCCCGATTCAGCGTGTTTTCGTGTCAGGGCATGAAGCCGCAATAGGCGGCGCGCTGACGACGTCTCCCAGGCCGGACACGCTGATCGCACCGAAGGGCACAATGAAGCTCGCCCCGGTGACGGAAGCCGCGTTCCATATCCCCGCTCCAGATTTGGCCGACGGCGAAAAAGTCCGCATTCATACCGTCCATACACCACGCTTCACCCGTTGGGCGGAGCGGAACGTCGTCGTCCAGAACGGCGCGATCGTGTTGCCGGAAGACTGCATTATCATGGCGGTGTTCAACCGCTACGGCATGTCCGACAAACCAGGCATCGGTGTGATGGAGGGGTGGGGCGAATGGCGCGGCGCTTTCGCCACGACGATTCTGCACGATAGCCATAACCTCGCGGTGTTCGGCCGCAATCCCACCGATTTAGCAGCGGCCGCGAATGCCCTGATTGAGTGCGGCGGTGGCATGGCCGCTGTGATCGACGGCAAATCGACTTGCGTGCTCGACCTGCCCGTCTGCGGATTACTCTCTGAAGAGCCGCCGCTGGTTGTGGCCGAAAGGTTCGCGGCTATGCGCGCAGCGTCTCTGGATATCGCCACAGACGTTCCGGCGCCGTTGGTCAAGCTGGTCATTGGCGCCAGCCTTGCCTGCAACCCGGGTCCACATGTCACGGATCTCGGGATTACTGATGGTATGACCGGTCGGATTGTTACTGAAGCAATAGTGGCGCTTTAAACAGGCTGCCTATTTTTTATTATGAGTGGTTCGGTAATTGCAAAAGACTACTGAGCGAAGAGGTTTATCTGTCCGACGTCCCCGATGACGTGCCTGACCTGCTGCCGAGTGCCTCAGCGGTCTATGCCCGCAAGGTCGGCCGCCTGACCGACGCCCTCAACCGCCCCGAGGAACGGCTGGAAGCCGCCGAGGCGCTGCGGGCGCTAATCGAGAAGGTCGTACTCACTCCCGGCCCGAACCGGGGCGAGATTGACGCAATGCTGTATGGAGTAACTGGGCACGATCCTGACCTGGATCGAACGGCAAGCCATTGGAAAGGCTAAAAACACGAACACTCCCGGAGCTGGGCTCACGGGAGTGTCGGTATCGTTGGTTGCGGGGACAGGATTTGAACCTGTGACCTTCAGGTTATGAGCCTGACGAGCTACCGGGCTGCTCCACCCCGCGTTGGGTGATTATGTGTGTGTAGAGTGGGTTGGAAGACCTGGCGGCGACCGACTTTCCCGCGACTTAAGCCGCAGTATCATAGGCGCTGGGGTTTTTCACGTCCGAGTTCGGGATGGGATCGGGTGGATCTCTCCCCGCCATAGCCACCAGGTC
>NZ_AUBI01000010.1 GCF_000429165.1 Acetobacter nitrogenifigens DSM 23921 = NBRC 105050
AGATCGAGCCATCGCCAATCACCGCGATGACGTTGCGTTCCCTGTAGGACGGATCGTCCCCGGCGCGCAGGTGATGCGCGACCGCCATGCCCAGGCCTGCGGAGATCGAAGTCGAGGAGTGGGCTGCGCCGAACGGGTCGTATTCGCTCTCCGAGCGGCGCGTGAAGCCCGACAGCCCGCCCGGCTGGCGCAGCGTGCGGATGCGCTCGCGACGGCCTGTCAGGATCTTATGCGGGTAGGTCTGGTGCCCCACGTCCCAGATCACGCGGTCGTCCGGCGTGTCGAACACCGCGTGGATCGCAACCGTCAGCTCCACGACGCCCAACGACGACCCGAAATGACCGCCCGTCGTCGAAACCGTGTCCACGGTCTCCGAACGAAGCTCGTCCGCAACCTGCTTCAGCTGCTCAATCGACAGGTTCCGTAGGTCAACAGGAACATCAACACGGTCCAACAACGGAAAACGACCCACAGTGGGGCAAGACGACGCGGTCATGAATGCTAGCTCCTGCGCTCGACGACATAACGCGCGAGATCGCGCAGGCGTTCAGCTTTTTCGCCAAAGGGGGCGAGAGCCTCCGTCGCGCGGCGCGCCAGCGCCTCGGCTTCGCGCCGGGCGCCATCGACGCCGAGCAACGCGACAAAGGTCGATTTTTCAGCGGCAAGATCCTTGCCCGCAGTCTTGCCGAGTTCCTCTGCGCTGGCAGTCGCGTCGAGCACATCGTCGGCGATCTGGAAGGCCGCGCCAATATCGCGGCCATACGCTGCAAGGCGTTCCCGCTGCTCAGTCGTCGCTTGACCGAGAATGGCCCCGGCCTCGGCGGAATACTGGATCAGGCGGCCAGTCTTCAGCGCGTGCAGATGCCGGACCTCTTCAAGGGAAAGCGAACGTCCCTCCCCCTCCATGTCGATCATCTGTCCGCCGACCATGCCCGCAGCGCCGGAAGCACGGGCGAGAGCCAGCACAAGGTCGGTCCGCACCACGGCGTCGCTGTGCGTCGCTGTCTCGGCCAGAATTTCGAAGGCGCGCGTCTGCAGGGCGTCACCCGCCAGAATGGCGGTCGCTTCGTCGAACTTGCGATGCGTGGACGGTTGACCGCGCCGCAGATCGTCGTCGTCCATGGCGGGCAGGTCGTCATGCACCAGAGAATAGGCGTGCAGCATCTCGACGGAGGCGGAGACGCGATAAGCGCGGGCGTCAGCGTCCGCGCCTTCGGCGAACAGGGCCGCCACTTCCGCGACCAGATATCCCCGCAAACGCTTGCCGCCGCCGAGCGTCGCGTAACGCATGGCGTCGACCACGCGCGCCTCCGGCCCTGGCACAGCAGGAATCAGCGCATCCACGGCAGCTTCGATCGCCGCCGCCCTGTCGCGCAGGGATGCGCGCAGGGCGACGCCGTCTCCCGCGCTGTTTCCTTCAAGGCCCTGACTGGCCACAGGGGAGGCTGTGCGCTGAACCGCGCCGGTGATGGTCATAACCCGTTCAATCCGCTATTTTTTTTGTATCGAGAGCACCGTCCGCACGCTGGACGATCGCCTGTACGCGCGCTTCGGCCGCACGAAGCTTGCTCTCGCAATGCTCGCGCAGCGCGGCGCCTCGTTCGTAGGCGGTGATCGCGTCTTCCAGCTTGAGCTGCCCGCCCTCGAGGCCCTTTACGATGCGCTCCAGCTCAGCCAAAGCTTCTTCGAAAGACATTGAGGCAATGTCGCCGCTCATTTCCGTCCAACCATTCCGGATTGCGCTCCGCCATTCGTCAAGCCGTTGCCCTTACTCCCCGCGATCCCTCAAACGCAACCCTGCGGGGGTGGGAAACAGTCCAGCCATGCGTGCTTCAGCGACCGACGCCGACACCTAAACGGGCCACAGCTGGCGCTCAGTCCGGTTTTCTGCGAATCACAAAAGAAAGAACGCCGCCCTCTTCGCCAAACGCAACCAGCGCGTGCCCGCTCTCCCGACAAAACGCCTGAAAGTCAGACACGGAAGCGCGGTCCGTCGCAAGCACTCGCAGCCTGTCTCCAGCGCCGAGGCCACGAAGAGCCCGATTGGCTTTCAACACGGGCAACGGGCAGCCAAGGCCCCTTACATCCAGGATTGTCTCATTCACGACGCGCGATCCATCTCCGGCAGATTGCGGCAAAGGTAGACATAAGAACCATCCTGCGCGATTCCTTACAATCCGACCTCCCCAATTCATGTGAAGCGGCCGCGCGCGGCAGTGCTTCCTACAAAAACGAGGCTGAAGAGCTATGAACGACTGGCGGCTTGGAATCGATGTTGGCGCCACGAAAATCGAAATCGTGGCCCTCGACCGCACAGGAGAGATGAAGTTGCGTCGGCGCGTGCCGAATCCGGGACAATATGACGCACTCCTCACTACAATTCGCGACCTTTCGAACTCGGCCGCCGATGAACTGGGCGCATCCTCCTCAAGCGCCCCGCTACCAATCGGCGTAGGCATTCCGGGATCGACGGATGCGTCGAGCGGCCTGGTGAAAAACGCCAACGCCACATGGCTTAACGGCAAGCCTTTCGAGCGTGATCTTCCTGAAGTCGCTGGCCGTCCTGCCCGCGTCGAGAACGACGCGAACTGCTTCGCGCTTTCGGAGGCCATAGACGGGGCGGCTGCCGGGAAGAACGTCGTGTTCGGCGTGATCATCGGGTCCGGCATGGGCGGCGGCCTGGTAGTGAACGGCAAACTGGTTTCGGGCCTCAACCATGTCGCCGGCGAATGGGGCCATACGCCCCTGCCCTGGCCACGTCTGGAAGAGTTCCCGATGCCGAAGTGTTTCTGCGGCAACGAAGGGTGTCTGGAACGCTTTCTGTGCGGATCGGCGCTGGCGGAAGACTGGCAGGGACCGGGCCATCGTAGCGTGGAGGGAATTGAAGACGCTGCTGCGAACGGAGACGCCAGAGCCGTCGCAGCGCTCGATCGCTACGTCGATCGGTTCGCTCGCGCCTGCGCGATGCTGATCAACATCCTCGACCCCAACGCAATCGTGCTCGGCGGGGGCGTTTCGAATATCCGCGCCGTGCGAGAGAGGACGCCGGGGCTGTTGCAACGCCACGTCGTCACCCCCGATTGCAAGACTCCGATTCTCGGCAACAAGCACGGAGACAGCTCCGGCGTACGGGGGGCCGCATGGCTGTGGGAGCCCTCCGAAACGACCCGCTGACGAACGGAAGCGTTCCGGCGTTATGCCGGGATTGCGCCTCTCTCCTGCCGCGCGGCGCGCCCGTCGCACATTGCCTTTCGTGCGGGTCGCGCAGGATCGTCGCGCACCCGGATCTTGAGCGGCTGTCCATCGTCCATGTCGACTGCGACGCCTTCTTCGCCAGCGTCGAGAAGCATCGGCGGCCGGAATTGGCGGGCAAGCCCCTGCTGGTCGGCGGGACCGGCGATCGGGGCGTCGTTAGCACCGCCTGCTACATCGCACGCCTGAGCGGCGCGCGGTCGGCTATGCCGATGCGACAGGCGCGGCAGCTTTGCCCTGACGCCATCGTTCTCGAACCGGACATTTCTGCCTATCGCGCCGTCGCGAAGACGATGCGCGAGATGATGAGCGCCCTGACGCCGCTGGTCGAAGCCAGGTCGATCGATGAAGCCGTACTTGACTTGTCGGGAACGATGCAGCTTCACGGGGCTCCGCCCTGCGTGGTGGCCGCCCGCCTTGCGCTGGCGGTGGAACGAGAGCTTGGCGTTTCGATTTCCGTTGGGCTCGCCGAGAACCCGATGATGGCCAAGCTGGCCGCCGAAATCGACAAGCCGCGGGGATATGGCGTTATCGGAGCCGAAGCGCCGCAGTGGCTCGCCCCGCGTTCAGTCCGCACCCTTCCGGGAGTCGGGACCGCTCAGGAACGAGCGCTTGGCCGCGCAGGTTTCACCACGCTCGGCGCCATTGCCGCGTTGAGCAACCACGACGCTGCGCGGCGACTTGGCCCGCAAGGGCCGTCGCTCGCTGCGCGCGCACGAGGCGAGGATGCGAGGCGCGTGACCCCGTCTCGTCCCGCCAAATCGGTCAGCGTCGAAACAACGTTCGCAACCGACATCTCCGATGTTGCAGAGCTGGAGCGCCGTCTGTGGTTGCTCTGCGAACGCCTCGGGAGCCGGCTTCGCAAAGGCGAACTTGCGGCGACGGGGGTTTCGCTGAAGCTCCGCACCAGCCGTTTCGAGACGCGAACGCGTGCCGCGCAGCTTTTCACGCCTACGATCTTGCCGGAGCGTCTGTTCACGCTTGCTCGCGATCTGCTGACGAAAGAAATCGATGGATCAGCGTACCGCCTGCTGGGAATAGGGACCAACGGGCTGGCTCCCTTGGGCGCGGCCGACCCGCCTGACCTTGCTGACCCGAATTCGGGCCGCCGCGCCGCCGTGCAGAACGCCATAGATTCGATTCGGACGCGCTTTGGCGACACGATGCTCAATCGGGGGCGAGCGCTGGACCGCAAATGACGTCGGTCCGGCCATACCCGGTCTGGCCGCACAAACGTCGCCCACCGGAGCATGAGCACGCAGCGCGTCGGAACAAAACGATGCGAAAACGACACAATGCGAACGCAACCGAAAAATTCACACTCATTTCGATACAATAACACTTGCGTGCGTCGCAGCACGATTTCGATACTGGCGCCAATCAAAAACCGGCAGGCGCGACCACCAAGCGAAGCCGGTGAAAACGAAATGGAGCGTTCATGGTTCGCCGCCTTCTCCCGCGCAACAAAGTATCCCGCATAGCGTTGTGGAGCTCGGTGTTTATCGGCAGTTCCACTTTGGGAGGGCTTGCGGCTAAAGCTGCTACCGACACCTCGGCGGTGAAACACGTCGCACGTCACGGCAAAACACGAGCAACGCACGGCGGCGCGGTCACGCCCGCTGCGTCAACCGGAGCGGCCCAGCGTCAGGCGGGAGTCGCTCCGGCCAAAAGACCTGCGCACCTCGTCGCCAATGGCGACGAAGCTGTCGCCGTAACTGCGCAAAGACATATCTCGCACAACTCTGAAGTGGTGGTCGGACGAGCCGAAATCGAGCAGATGGTGTCCGGCTCCAACGTGCTGCGCATGCTCGCTCAGGTCCCCGGCGTGAGCTTCAGCGCAACCGACGCCCTTGGCATCGACACGTGGGGCGCCAGCATCTACATGCGCGGCTTCTTCATGGATCAGTTGGGCGTAACCGTCGACGGAGTTCCGCTGAACGACCAGACATACACAAATATCAACGGACTCAACGTCAACAACGCCGTCATTTCCGACGATATCGATCACAGCAGCATCTCGCAGGGCGCAGGCGCCGTCGATCTGCCCTCGAATACCAATCTTGGCGGGACGATGCAGTTTTTCATCACGCCCCCGAAAGACAAGTTTGGCGGCAAGGTGCTGCAGGGCTTCGGCAGCTACGGCATGAAACGCACCTATGTTCGGGTCGACAGCGGCGTTCTCAATTCCACAGGAACAAAATTCTTCGTAGATTATTCACGGAGTTACGAGAAAAAATACGACGCGCCCAGCCCCGCATTCATGCAACAGACCGACGCCAAGCTGGAGCAGCCGATCGGCGAGCGCAGCAAGATGACGGCGTTTTTCAACTGGACCAACGCGCAGGTCTGGGGATACGCGGACAAGTCTCTTGATATTCTGAACACGGTAGGATGGCGAACGGAATCGTTCTACCCGAATTACGCTGGGGCGTATGCGGCGGCGCAATGGAACTGGGCCTGTTCCGGGCTTTCAAATCCTGGAAATTCCTGCGCTTCGAGCGGACCGATCACAAATCCTCTGACCGGACAACCTCTGGCGCAACGCGGTCCGAACCAGTTGCCCGCCGGCTGGGAGAATACGAACGAAACCGCTGGCGTCGCATATTATGACGCAGGGCAGGCGTCGACGGATTATATCGGCGGCATGACATTCGATCTCGCGCTTACCGACAGGTTACGCTGGATTACGACGCTTTACGGACACAGCGACACATCCTACGCCACCTATGGCGACCCCTACGTACCGTCGTTGACCGGAGCGCCATTGTCCGAGCAGGTCTGGCAGTATCGACAGGAGCGTTACGGCTTCAATTCGGCGTTCGAGTACAAGATCGGAAAACATACGATCAACACCGGCGCCTGGTATGAAAACAACAATCAGTGGGCCGGACAATTCTGGTACAACGAACCTGTTCTGGGCGAAGGGTCGCCGCTGAAAACCGTCGGCCCTTACACGACCTATGGCCCCGCGTTCGCCCAGAATTACGGGTTTCAGTGGAACACCAACACATTCCAGTATCACGTCATGGATACGTGGCGTCCGCTGAACAATTTGACCGTATTGCTCGGCTTCAAATCCATGCTGCAGACGACGTCTGGCGGATCAAACTACACAAATCAGGAATCGTACGACGGCACCTTGCCGACTTATGAAGGAAACTTGCCCAACGGTTCGATGACGGCGGCGTCTGCTTTCTTGCCGCATATCAACGTCAGCTGGCACTTCCTTCCCGGGCATGAACTCTACTTCGATATCGCGGAAAACATGCGCCCCTATACCGTGGCGCCTACCGGCGGCAGTGCGTCGCCCTGGGCGATTTCGAGCCCCTCTGGCTCCGGCGTCACGAACCAGCAGCTTTTCGATAGCATTCGTCGGTCCGTTCGGCCTGAGCGGGACTGGATCTATCTGGTGGGATATCGTTACAACTCTCGCCTGTTGACTGCTTCGGTCGACGCGTATCACGCGAATATCTCTCATCGCCTGATCTCGGCTTCGGTCGGCTCGCTCAACAACCCGCAGACATCGTTGCTCGATACTCGCAAGGCGACGATGTACGGCATGGACGCATCGGCGACGATACGACCGTTCGCATCTGGACCGCTGCGTGGGCTGTCGATCTATAACTCCGTCAGCTACAATCACTTCACATACAGTAAAAACGTCAGCATCATGGACGGAAACGGGGATTATCACGATCTCCGTGGCGCCAAAATGACCGGCTATCCGCAGGTGATGTACAAGGCGAACGCCAGTTACTCCTACAAGCGCTTCAACGTTCATTTTGACGTCAATTATTATTCAAAACGTCCCTTCACGCTCATCAATAATCTTTATGTTCCGGCGTACTGGCTGGCCAACACAGGCGCTCAATATTCGTTTGGCGATTACTGGGCTCTGAAAAACGTCACGTTCGGTTTCAACGTCTATAACCTCTTCAACGCTAAATACATCGCGATGATGGGCGAGAACGGGTTCCCTGTGTCCACCGATTACCAGTCAATGGAGCGCGGCTCTGTTCGCGAATATTTCGGCACGGTCAGCACCGAGTTCTGAACTCAATATTTTTCGCCTTTAAGTGCGGGGACGGCTCCCGAGCCGCTGTCGTCCCCGCAGCGAACGACGCGCGGCGTTACGCACATCGCAACGCCCATACACCGCATCCCTACGGTCGCCTCAGATACATTTGTTCTGAACGTCGTTAGAGAACCTTTGCGGCCCGTAGCGCGTCCGGTTCAGCAATCTAAAAACTCCCTTCAATGTAATTTTCGTTCACGGTTCGTGATATGAGGCCCCTCGCCTCCGCGAGAAACTCCAGATGCCCATTCGTTGGTCGCCATCCGAAATAGGCTCAATGGGTTTATTTCAACACTCCCTGCCCCCCCTGGATGTTTTACGCCGACAATCACACGTTCACGCCTCCAGGCGTCCGTTACAATATTGAATATGATGCTTTATAATATTTGTACTTTTCGATCGTTGAATCATCGTCTCTCTGGCGCCATCGTTTGGTCTTCACCAAAGAAGAAAACGCCTCTGATTTCGAAATATTCGTCACGAGTCGGCAGTGCTCGTATTGCGCTGCGCGCACCTTTCCGCCACCCAAGAGAACATATTCCATGTCAGAAATTTCAACTACGCCCATAAAACGCCGAAATTTTCTTGGGTCGGCCGCGATGACCTGTCTTAGTGGAGCACTGGTTACGCGGGCCCGAGCCGCAAATCCGGGCGTTACGTTGAGGGTGGCGACTTTTCGTGGCGCGGACTCAACATTGCTGCCAGCGGCTCACGTCGCAGACTTCCCTTACGCCGTGGCCTACAGCGAATTCAATTCCGGCAACCTCATAGCGCAGGCCATCAACGCTGACGCCATCGATCTGGGCGGCTGGAGCGAGATCCCGATGGTGTTCGCCGCAGCCGCCAAATCGAATGTCGCCGTCGTGGCTACTCTCGAAGGCCCTACAACCGATCAGGCGGTGCTCACGCCTGCCAACTCTCCTTATAAATCCATCAGCGATCTGCGCGGCAAACGCGTCGGATACATCCGCGCCACTACAGCACATTACTTTCTGATCCGGATGCTTGAGCAGGCCGGGCTTTCATGGACGGATATCCAGCCCGTCGCCCTTTCGATGAGCGAGGGATTGACCGCTATCAAATCCGGCAGTCTGGATGCGTGGGCGACATACGGTTACGCAATCCAGATACTGGAAACCGCTGGCGCAGCGCGGGTTCTGCAAAGCGCCGCCGACATTCTCTCTGGACATTACTTCATCGGCGCCAACCCGCGTAAACTGGGGGATCCGGCTTTCCGCGCCGCCGCCGCCGATTATCTTGACAGGCTCAACCGCGCATACGCCACGCTCGAAGCCGACAAGGCGCTATGGGCCAAAGTGGTCTCGCCTGTCATTCATGTTCCCGAAGATGTCGTGCTCGCTTATTTGCGCGCGCAGAACCGGCCATATCGCGCCCGAGCCTGGCGACAGGACGATATCGTCAGCGCCGAGGCCGTAGCGAGAACGTTTGCAAAAGCGGGCGTTTTACCGCAGGACGCCAACGTCGCCGCCGTTTTCTCACCCGCGTTGTCAAAGCTTCTTCCGGGCTGACGGTCTGCGCGCCGTCGCGACTGCGGCGCGCAGATTTCGATTTCCTACAGGGAAACGCCAAGCGATTTAAGAAGCGTCTCGCGCTTATCTTCAAAGACGGGATCGACGTGCTTACGGGGTCGCTCAAGCGCCACCGGCATATCCACCCTGATCCTGCCGCGTTCCAGCACAACGGCGCGGTCGGCCAGCAACAGCGCCTCGTCGACGTCGTGAGTGACCAGCAGGACAGCGCAGCGCCGCCGCTTCCACAATTCTCCGACCAACCCCTGCATTTTCAAACGCGTCAGCGCGTCCAGCGCCGCGAAAGGCTCGTCTAACAGCAAAAACCCGGGCTCCCGGACAAGCGCGCGCGCGAGCGCTGCGCGCTGCGCCTCGCCACCGGAAAGGGTCAGCGGCCACGCGTCGATCCGGTGCGCGAGTCCGACCTCCTCCAAAATCGCGGCTGCGCGATCCCGTCCGTCCTTTCCCTCCTGCCCCAGAACAACGTTCTCCCAGACACGCTTCCACGGAAGCAGACGATGCTCCTGAAAGACGACCGAAACTTCCCGAGGACGCGATACCGCGCCTTCGACGACAGGATCGATACCCGCCAGTGTGCGCAAGAGCGTCGACTTGCCCGAACCGCTATGCCCCAGAAGCGCCACGAACTCACCAGGGGCAATAGCGAGATCGAGTCTGTCCAACACCGCAGGGCCGTCCCCAAAGCGTCGCGTCAATCCTTCGACGATCACTGCGACATTGCCGTCTTCATGGCTCGCAGCATGGACGGATGCAGCGGCAAGTTCGCCCTGCACGCGTTTCAGCGCCGCGCTCATCGCGTCGCTCCTCGCGCCAGCGGACGCCAGACGAGAAGCTTCGCTTCAAGGAAACGAACGATCTGATCGGAAAGCAAACCGAGGACGCCATAAACCAGCAAGCCGACCATAATGATGTCTGTTCGGAGGAAGTCTTCCGCGTCCATCATCATATGACCGATGCCGCTTTCCGCGTTCACCTGTTCGGCGACCACCAACATCAGCCACGATACGCCGACAGCGTAGCGAACGCCGATGAGAAGATCCGGTAACGCGCCCGGCAAGATCACATTACGGATCGTGTCCAGACGGGATAGGCCCAGTGTACGGGTCATTTCCAGCAACTTCGGATCGATCGATCGCACGCCCTTGTGGAGGTTCAGGTAAATCGGAAACGTGGCCCCAAGCGCGACGAGGAGCACTTTCGGCGTCTCACCGATGCCGAACCACAGAATGAACAGCGGCACGAGCGCCAGTGCGGGCAACGTGCGCATGATCTGCAGCGGCGCATCGACCAGATCCTCCCCGACGCGCGAAAGTCCGGAGAACAGGGCCAACGTCACGCCGACGACCGCCGCAATACTGAACCCAGCGCCCGCGCGCAGCAGGGACACGCCAAGATTCGATGTCAGCGTCCCGTCAGCGATGAGAGAGGCTGCAGTCTGCGCAATCTGCCACGGCGACGCGACGAGGCGCGTCGACACGAAGCCGGAAGCGCATGCGGCCTGCCATACCGCAACAAGAAGTAGGGGCGACAGATACCGACGAAAACGCCCCAGTTCCCGAAGGGTGATCCGCCCGCTGGCTCCTTGAGATCGCCCTCGGGACGCTATGCTTATGAGGGTTTCCGACATGTTTCGCGCTCCGATTTCCACGTTCAGGGCGCGACGGTAGTGCATTATATACGACCTTGAATGTTAAATTAATTAATCACATTCATTGATGTGTTTTATTTGCCCCCTTTCCCGTCGGTTGGCACTCTCCCGACAGCAAGCCGTCCACAGGCGATGTCACCAACTGCCGGAACAATTCAGGACCGCCCTTAATGCCGCGCCCATTCTTGCATGCAGCCAATTTCCTCCTCGCCTTCGCGGTCGCTCTGACAATCACGGCGACAGCGGCGTGCGCGGAGGACGAACTGGTCGTCGCCGACCAGAGGGGGCTTCAGAAGGCGGTCCTGCAGGCGTCGAAGGCCGATCAGAATCTGCCATACCGCCTGCGCTGGGTTGAATTCGACGCCGCAGCGCCGCTGCTGCAGGCCTTGGGCGCCGGGGCGGTGGACACGGGGGTCGCTGGCGACGGGCCGTTCCTCTTCGCCTGGGGCGCCGGGCAGCCGATCAAGGCCGCTTACTGGCTCCCCCCGAGGGGCGCGGGCCATACGACCGCCGTCGTGACAGGCGAGCATTCCTCGATACGCACACCAGCAGACCTGTCTGGCAAGATCATCGCGACGGGGCGCGGCTCCATCGGTCATTTGTTGCTGCTGCGTCTGATCCAGACCGGCGCGATTCCGGCTCCCGCCCCCCGTATCGTGTTTCTGCCTCCAGCGCAGGCGAAAGCGGCGCTGGACAGCGGCGCAGTCGACGCGTGGTCGACATGGGAGCCGTATGTGTCCCTCAACCTTGTGCAAAATCATGGACACGTGGTCGCCGACGGGCAGACCGTGCTGCCCAACAACAGTTTCCTGGTCGCAACTGACTCCGCTCTGCAGAACAAGCGGGCCTTGCTGACCGATTTCTATCGTCGCGTCAGCGAGGCTTCGCGCTGGGCGGAAAACCACCAGAGCGAATACGCGGCCATCCTGTCACGCCAGACGGGAATGCCGCAGGATGTTTCCGTGGCTGTGGCGAAGGAGCTGATCTCCACCCCCGGCCCCGTCAACCCTTCCGTCGTTCAGGCTGAACAGGCGACGCTCGACGCCTATCACGCCGCCAATCTTGTCGACCATGGCGGTCCGGTCGCCGCCGCGTTCATCACTGGTTTCGCCGCGCCGTGAGCGACCGGGTCCGAACATATGACACGGACGTCCTGATCATCGGCGGCGGGCTGGCCGGATGTTGGGCCGCGATCTCGGCTAGGCGGGCCGGAGTCCGGGCCATCGTCGCAGAAAAAGGGTATTGCGGAACATCCGGCGTGGCCGCCTCCGCCGGTCCCGGACACTGGTTCGTTCCTCCCGAAGCACGGTTGCGGGAAGAAGCGATCGCTCGTCGAATGGCGGGTGCCCAAGGGTTGGGCGACGCGCGATGGATGGAGCGCATCATAGACCAAACGTATCGGACTCTCCCCGATATCGGCACGCATTATCATTACACGCCAGACGATTCCGGCGCCATTCGGCGGCACGCCTTGCGGGGGCCGGAATATCTCCGCGCCCTCCGCGAGAAGGCCCTTGCTGCGGGCGCGATCCTGCTCGACCACAGCCCCGCCTTGCAGCTTCTTGCACGCCGCGACGGCCGTGTTTCCGGCGCGCGCGGCGTCTCCCGGCAAGGCGCCGGGGACGAGTGGCTGGTGCGGGCCGGCGCGGTGGTTCTCGCAACGGGAGGCTGCGCGTTCCGCTCGCACCTTCTGGGCGGTTCGAACAATACCGGCGACGGCCTGCTGATGGCGGTCGAAGCCGGCGCGGCGTTGTCCGGGATGGAATTCTCTTCCTTCTTTACTGTCGCCCCCGCAAACACGCCGCTGTCCCGCGCGATGATTTTCAGTTTCGCACGATATTACGACACGCAGGGGCGTGAGATCGCCAAACCCGCAGCGCCAAACGATCACAGTGCTATCGCCGTTGCGCTGCAAGGCGGGCCGGTCCTGTGCGACCTGTCGGCGACGCCGGAGATCGTCCGTCGTCAGCTGCCCCAGATCTCTCCGAACGTGACGCTCACATTTCGCAGGCTCGGAATAGATCCTTTCACGCAACGCTTTCCAATCTCGTTGCTGGGCGAGGGGACGATACGTGGCGTAGGCGGCGTGCGCGTCACAGGAGAAGACGCCGGAACTGGCGTGCCCGGCTTGTACGTGGCGGGTGACGTCGCGTCGCGAGAGCCCGTAACAGGACCGGTCACCGGCGGAGGCGCCGTCAACGCCGCATGGGCTTTAGCGTCAGGTTGCATCGCAGCCGAAGCCGCTGCTCGCAGCGCGCTGGAAAACCCTTTGGCCCAGCGATCGATTTTAGAGCCTCTGGGTGACGCCGGATTGTCGACGCGACGTGACCGCACGAATTCGTCGACGACGCGATCCGCGTTTGCGACCACGCTGTCGACAGGCCCGACGCGCCTGGACGTCAGCGCTTCGAGCGAAGTCGAGATCGTCCTGCGTGAGGAAATGCTGTCCCCGACGCGTCAGTACTTCAGGAGCGCCGATACGCTCGCCGCAGCTTCCACGCGCCTCTCCGCCGCATGGGGCGCGTTACGCGACGCGACGCCTCCTTCCGCCGAACCGCGCGAACGCCAGCGGTTTCGAGAGCTTGCCGCCATGACCGCAACCGCGCGCTGGTGCGTCGCAAGCGCCGCGGCGCGCACGGGAAGTCTCGGCATGCACCGCCGCACCGACAGCAGCACTAACGGAAGCGACGTTCCGGCTTATGTAATTTCGGGCGGCGCAGACGCCGTCTGGACGCGTCGCCAGGCTGCCGGAACCGTCTCATGATTACTTCTCTCGACATTGAGCGTTGCACCGCCTGCAATCAGTGCGTCGCAACATGCCCGCGCGACGTCTTCGAAAAGACGGAGCATATACCGACGATCGCCCGTCCGCAGGACTGCCAGACATGCTTCCTCTGTGAACTTTACTGCACGGCGGACGCACTTTTTGTTCATCCTGAAGCCGAACCTGCGATGGCGGCGCGCCTCACGCCGTCAGACATAACGCCTCTGCTCGGCGAATACCGGCGGGAGTCGGGATGGGACGAATGGAGCGAAAACCCGCGCTACGCCAACCAGCACTGGCGTATGGAGGACGTGTTCAGGCTCGCCCGCGATGGATGACCTCTTACCGATCAGCCGCGCCGACCTGCAATATGAAGCGCCCGTCGTCGACGTATTCTGTTATCGTCCTGCCAGCACTGCTTATCAGCAATGACTGCTTCGGCCTTTCATCGTGACCTTTTGGAACGTCACAACCACCGTCCTTCACGCCCGCGACACGCGGGCGGCGCGACACAAGGAGATCGCTCGATGAATGTGCTCACACCCCGACTGCATCGCCCGTCGGACGCGATCGAAGCTGCGTTGGACAGGCTGGTTCCGATCTTCGCTGAACGTGCTCCAGCATACGATCGCAGCGGAAAGATCGCGCTGGACAATCTTCTCGACCTGAAGGAAGCCGGACTGCTTGCTCTCGCGTTGCCGCACGACAAGGGCGGCACGGGCATAGGCGTGACCGAAATCTCGAAGATCGTCGGACGTGTAGCGACCGGCGATCCGACGACGGCGCTGATCCTTGCGATGCAATATCTTCAGACGGGCGCTATCGCGCGTGCCTCGGGCTGGTCGGAAGAGGTTCGCGACGAGGTGTTCGCCAGCGTCGTGCGCGACGGGGCTCTGGTGAACGCACTGCGCGTCGAGCCGGAACTTGGCACCCCCGCACGGGGCGGGTTGCCCGCCACAACGGTCCGTCGTGAAGGCGGACGTTTCCTGATCAGCGGTCGCAAGATCTTTTCCACCGGATCGACCGCCCTTCGCTGGGGCGTCGTCTGGTCCCGTACCGACGAGGAAACGCCGCGCGTGGGGCAGGTTCTTGTGCCGCTGGATCTCCCGGGCGTGCGGATCGAAGAAAGCTGGCGTCATATGGGCATGCGCGCGACCGCCAGCCACACGATTGTTTTCGAGGACGTGGAAATCCCGGAACGTTACCTCGTGTCGCTGAAGGCGCCGGGCGCGTCCGTCGACGAAGCCGTCGCGTTGGCGAGCTGGCACGCCATCGTCATCGGCGCGCTCTACGACGGCGTGGCGCGCACGGCCCGCGACTGGCTGGTCGGCTACCTGAAAGAACGCACCCCGGCCAATCTGGGCGCGCCTTTGGCCAGCCTGCCGCGCTTTCATGCCCTGCTGGGCGAGATTGACGCATTGCTGCTCACCAATCGCGCATTGATCGAACACGGGCTGGCGCGCGAAGCCGCTGGAGAACGAGGCGACGCCGACGCTGGCCTGATCAAATACACGGTGACGGAGAACGCCATCGCCGCCGTCGGCAAAGCGGTCGCGGCGATCGGAAATCCGGCGCTCAGTCAGGACAATCCACTCGAACGTCACTATCGGGACGTGCTGTGCGGACGCATTCACACGCCGCAGGGGGATTCAGCGCTCGGCGGGGCGGGACGGCTCGCTCTCACCTGATACGCAGGGGGCGATCTTCGCCGCGCTGGGCGCAGGTATAAATCGAGACATCTGTCGGACGGTTTTCAACACGAAACCGGGTCTTCTCTCTTCGAACTGGTCGATGACTGACACTTCGCGCGCCCGATAACGTCCTGACAACCGGCAAGAATTATCCTTAACGTCAGTGCCGAAGCTTGAGTCTGACGGATATCGATCCGCCGTGCACAATGAGGCCAGCTTTTGTTAAACACGGCGACAACGCTATATTTTTTTGTCAGATCTCGATAATTTCTCCCTTTTGTAGTGATCAAGTTTTGTCTTTATAAAAGCCTCGACCTCCTGAAGAACTTTCAACTTGCCCCTGATTACGTCGAGCCGCTCCTCAAGAAAGACAACCGTTTGTTCAGGCGTGAGGTTCGCAGCGCCATGCGCTTTCAGCAGCGGCCCAATCTCCTTGAGCGAAAAACCAAGGCGTTGCGCCTGACGCACTTTTTCTATCGTGGTCAGCACGGCAGGGTCATATTCGCGATAGACGCGACTTCCGGCCCGCCGCTCGGTCGAGGCGATCAGGCCTATCTCTTCGTAATGACGGACGCCGTCCTTTGACAGGCCAGCGATCCTCGCCACTTCACTGATCAGCATTGCGCGCCTCTTGACTGTGGGGTTTCCCTACAGATTATCTGAATGGCCATGTGAATAAAACTGCATGGAGTGACACTGACATGGCCAATGTTTCCAAACCCGTCGCCCTCGTATCGGGCGCATCGTCCGGCATCGGCAAGGACATAGCCCTGCGCCTTATCCGGGAAGGCTACGTCGTCTACGGCGGCGCACGCCGCGTCGGAAATATGGCGGATATCGAAGCTGTCGGCGGTCACGCCATTGCGCTGGACGTCACCGACGACGCTTCAATGACGCAGGCGATCAGCCGGATCATGCACGAACAACGTCGTCTCGACGTGCTGGTCAACGGTGCCGGCTACGGCCAATACGGAGCGCTGGAAGACGTGCCGATGACGGAAGCCCGCCGTCAGATGGAGACGAACCTGATCGGAGCCGCCCGGCTTGTTCAGCTTTGTCTTCCTCATATGCGCGCCGCTGGCGACGGCGCGATCCTCAATATTTCCTCGATCGGGGGAAAGTTCGCGCTGCCGCTCGGCGGTTGGTACCATGCCTCCAAGTTCGCTCTTGAGGGATATTCAGACGCGCTGCGGAATGAAGTGCGCCAGTTCGGGATCGAGGTGATCGTGATCGAGCCCGGCGGAATAGCCTCAGAATGGGAGAGCATCGCAGCGGATGAAGCCGCACGCCTTTCGGGCGGCGGCGCCTACGCTGCGATGGTCGAGAAATTCCGCAACATGCGGGGCAAGCGTCAGGCTCCGCCGCCCGCAGTAGTGTCCAATCTGGTTGCCCGAGCGTTAAACGCACGACGCCCGGCCACCCGGTATAGTGGCGGGCTTATGGCGCGGCCGTTATTGTTCCTGCGGCGTCACCTGTCCGACCGGATGTTCGACCGCCTTATCATGTCAGCTTTTCGCTGACCCGCCCCCCCGCGGCGGCGTATGCAAAACCGAACAAGGATATGCACAATGATTCAGATTGATCGCCTCGATCACCTGGTTCTGACCGTCGCGGATATCGAAAAAACATGCGCATTCTACCGGGACGTTCTCGGCTTCGAAATCGTCACGTTCGGAACGGGACGCAAAGCTCTGCAATTCGGACTCCAGAAATTCAATCTTCATCAGGTCGGCCATGAATTCGAGCCAAAGGCGCACAAACCCACATCGGGTTCCGCCGATCTTTGCATCATCGCCACAACACCCATCGAGGACGTGATCGTCGAACTGATCAGACTGAAAATAGTCATCGAGGAAGGCCCGGTAGAGCGAACAGGGGCCAACGGCCCCATCCGGTCCGTTTATATTCGTGACCCGGATCTAAACCTGATCGAAATTTCGAATTATCGGCTCGCGACGTGACCCGGCGATGACGGTGCAGGCAGGTCGTCCGAGCAATTTCGACATACCAACTCTCTTCCCGTCGCCAAATCGCAACCGGAATCGTAAAATTTAAGACGATCACTTGAGACGTCGCTCTATAAATCAAGCCACGCTCGACGAAGCGGCGTCACTGGCCCTGCAGATTTTGATGTCCAGTTGTCCCTGCTGAGAGACCCATTCTGGCTTTTCAAATCGCTCGGACCTGCCTGACTCAGACGTGTTCCAACTTCAGTAACGGCCTCTTCCCAGCCCCCAACCTGCGCTGAAGTCCAATCCGGGGGCGCATACGACCGTCGCGCAGCACACATCGAACGTGGCTCGAACGTCGCGTCGTATGCGCCCTCCTGCCGTTCGAAAAAAATCTTTTTTATCAATATTTTAATGCGAGAAAATCATTTTCACCACCTGAAATAGTTAATTATATAAACACTTGTTAAATGTATTAATTTGGTCCATATATATTTATATAACTTACATTTTAAGTGATTTATTCGACGCGCGACAACCCGCGTCATCAGGAGACGTCCCCGTGTCGCAATCGTCCCAGTCCACGCTCCCTCAACGGATGGCGCGCAATGTTCCTACGGAACTGTTGCGATCGTTTGTCGCGATCGTCGAGGCTGGCTCGATGGCGCAGGCCACGGAGACGATTTTCCTCACGCAATCCGCCCTGAGCCTGCAGATGAAGCGGCTTGAGGATGTGCTGCAACAGAAACTGTTCCGGCGGGACGGGCGTCGCCTGACCCTCACGGCGCCAGGCGAGGAACTCGTCTCCTATGCGCGCCAGCTTCTGGCTCTCAACGATCGGATCATGCACACGCTCGGACAGAGCGTGGACGAAGACCCGATCACCGTAGGGATGGTGCAGGATTTCGCCGACACGGTTCTTCCCGATGTGCTCAACCGTTTCCGCCTCGAACACCCCCGCGCACGCCTTATCGTCCGCGTCGGCGGATCGGCGGAGCTTCTGGAGATGTTCGACCGCTCTCGGCTCGACGTCGTGCTGTGCCTCGGTCAGCACGGAGATCGACCCGGCGCGAGCTGGCGCATCGTCGGCCACGACCAGATGGTCTGGCTGGGCGATACCGCGCTGACCGAACTCGACGAACTGCCGCTCGCCCTGCTCGAACCTCCCTGCAGGTTTCGTGACGCCGCGCTGCGGACTTTGACAGAGGCGCGACGTGATTACCGGATCGTGCTGGAGACGCCCAACCTCCCGGCGATGCGGGCGGGGGTGCGGGGACGCCTTGGCCTGAGTTGCCGCACGCGTCGCTTCGCCGCCGCCGAAAGGCTGCCGATCATGGCGCCGGATGCCCTGCCGCCATTACCGGAAATCGAAACGGTGCTGGTCGAACGGGAAGGTCTGTCAGAAGCCGCACGCGATCTCGGCGATCTTCTCGCCCGCACAATCGGCAATCGTTGAGCTAAGCCCAAGAGCCTGATGACAAAAACTTCGTGGTCCGCGCGCTCTTCGGTCCTTCATAAGAAATGGCGCGAAAACACCGATCAGGATGAACGCCGTGGCCAATAACCAGAAAGACAGCACCCCGAGCCTCAACGCCCTCTTCCGCGAGCTCGACGCCGAGCGCCGCAGGACATGGGCGCCGGAAGCGCTTGCGATCAACGTCAACCAGCGCGCGACGCTGCGCCGCGACCACGCCGCATCCCCTCATGTGCAGGTTGGGGACACGCTGGCGCCAGCCACGCTGCGCAACGCCGCCGGAGAATCCGTTTCCCTTGACGCGTTGACCGAAAAAGGGCCTGCCGTCATTGTCCTGTTTCGTTTTGCGACCTGTCCGGCGTGTAATATCGCCCTCCCGTATTATCGCGATACTCTCTGGCCGTCGCTTCAGGCCGCAGGGGTCGCGCTCGCGGCGGTTTCGCCGCAGCCCTTCCCGGCTCTGAACGACATCGCCACGGCGCATGCTTTGCCGTTTCCCGTGCTGTCCGACCCGCAACTTGCTTTCGGTCGGGCCCTCGGCGTGACCTACCAGTTTGACGACGCATCCCGCGCGGCTGCGGAAGCCAAGGGGGGGACGCCGCACGCGCTCAACGGCGTCGACGTATGGGAACTGCCGAAGCCCGCTGTCCTGATCATCTCTCCGGATCGCAAGGTTCTGTTCGCCGATGTTTCTCCGGACTGGATGGAGCGAACGGAGACCTCGACGATTCTGAAGGCCCTCGGCCTGACGTCAACGGAAATCTCCCATGCTGCGTGACGCGGACACACCCACCGCCACAATTTCTCCCGGCGATGTAACGCAAGACGATTTTCGGCGCGCCATGAGCCTGCTCGGCGCGCCGGTCGTACTGGTGACGACGGATGGCGCGCACGGGCGGCACGGACTGACCGTCTCCGCCATATGCAGCGTCAGCGACACGCCGCCCACCGTTCTGATCTGCCTCAACCGGTCCAACAGGTCGCACGCCGCCTTTTTGCGCAACGGCGCGATCGGGATCAGCATACTCGCCGAAGGACAGGAAGCGATCGCGGGCGCGTTCGCCAGCAGTCGCCTGAGTTCGGAAGAACGTTTCGCCAATGGCATGTGGCGCGTGGGCGCAAGCGGCGCGCCCCTTCTCCAGCAGGCGGTCGCGACGCTCGATTGCGCCGTTGCGTCTGTGCAGACCTCCGGCAGCCATGACGTTCTGTTCTGTCGCGTCAACGCTATCGCTCACCCGTCGGACGACGGACACGGCCTTGCATGGTTCGACCGTCGCTTTCACGTCCTTCCCCGTTTCACGACGCAATTTTGAAGACACAGGTTCGGTCGACGATGAAATCTTCCTATGCTCTTTCCCGCCGATCGACGCTCGGCCTGCTCGCGGGCGCGGCGCTCCCCTTCGCCGCGCGCGCCGATGGTCCCCACGACATGAACTGCATGCCAGCGTCCGGCGACAGCCCGGCGCCTGCGCCATCCGGCCCGCCACGTAAGGTGACGATTGCGTGGAACGAAACTGCCGTCTGCACGGCCGCCGTTCCGGTTGCGAAGGCAAAGGGATTTTTCGCGCGTCGTAATATCGACGTCGATTACGTAAATTTTGCAGGATCCACCGATCAGTTGCTGGAGGCGCTGTCCACCGGCAAGGCGGACGGAGCGCCGGGGATGGCCCTGCGCTGGCTGAAGCCGTTGCAGCAGGGCTTCGACGTCAAGCTGGTCGCGGGGCTGCACGCGGGATGCATGTTCCTCATGACCACGCCGACCTCGGGCCTCTCCAAACTTCAGGACCTGCGTGGGAAGACCATCGGCGTCACAGATATCGGCGGCCCGGATCGCAACTTTTTCTCCATTCGCCTGAAAGAGGCTGGCGTCGACCCGGAAACGGACGTGCAATGGCGGCAGTTTCCGGTCGACCTGCTGCCCGTTGCGCTGCAACGCGGCGAGGTGCAGGCTTTTTCTGACGGCGATCCGTTTTCGACCATGCAGAAAAAACAGTTCGGGCTGGTCGAGATCGACAGCAACATGCGCGACAAATGGGCGCATACGACATGCTGCGTCGTCGGGTTGCGCGGATCGCTGATCCGGGATGATCCCGCGACCGCTACGGGTGTTGCGCGCGCAATTCTCGAAGCGGGCGCCTGGCTCTCCTGCAACCCGGACGAGGCCGCTGAAATCTTCAAACCATACGCGCCGAAAGCGAACGCGGCGGATCTGGCGGCCATCATCCGGGCGCAGGGCCACCATCACCAGACGTCGGGCGCAGCTTTCCGGGATGAGATCGTGCTTTACGCCGACGCTTTGAAGCAGGTCGGCGTCTTCCGACCGTCGCTCGACTCCCACCGCTACGCCGAGCGATTTACTCAGGATCTGTTCAGCTCATGAGCCAGCGCCTCGCCTCATCCGTCCGGTTCGCACCTTCCCCGAATGTCACGACCGTTCGGCGTGCTTTCCCGCTGGCGCAGACGCTCCCGTGGCTTGCCGGTCCGGTGTGGCTTGTGGCCGCGCTCGTAACGTGGCGCGCTCCCGACGCCGACGATTTTCCCGCCACGAACGACCTCGCCGTTCTGTTCGCGGCCCTTGGCGTCGTCCTTCTGGTCGCAGCAGCTGGTCGCCGCCTGTCCGCCCGCGCGCCATGGGCCATCGCGCTTGGCGTAGGGTTCGGATTGTGGGAAGTCGCGCAAGCCAAGCTGCTCTGGCTTCCCCGCCCCTTCTTTGGAACGCCTCAGGACCTGCTCGACGTGTTTCAGAGCGACTGGCGCAAGCTCGGCGATAGCCTGCTGCATTCGCTCGCGCTGCTGGCGATCGGATATCTGGGCGGGGCGACGCTTGGGATCGCCGTCGGCGCGGGACTGGGGCGGTCGCCCCGCTTCCGTTACTGGGTGCGTCCGATCATGCGGCTGATCGGACCGTTGCCGCCTGTCGCTCTGCTGCCGCTTGCATTCGTCCTGATCCCATCAAGCAGAGTCGCTGGAGACGCGTTGATGGCGCTTGCGGCTGGCTTTCCCGTCGCAGTGCTGACATGGTCCGGCATCGCCGCCGTAGACCCAGCCTATTACGACGTGGCCCGCACGATGGGCGCAAAACAGCGCTTCCTGCTGTTTCACGTTGCCTTACCCGCCGCTACGCCGCAGATTTTCGTCGGGCTGTTCATGGGCCTCGGTGCGTCGTTCTCAATGCTCGTCGTCGCTGAAATGCTGGGCGTGAAATCAGGTCTCGGGTTTTATCTGCAGTGGGCGCAGGGATGGGCGGCCTATCCAAATATGTACGCGGCGCTGCTTGTCATGTCGCTGATGTGCTCTGCGTTGATGACAGTGTTGTTCAAACTGCGCGACCATTTGCTGAACTGGCAGAAGGACGGCCTGAAATGGTGATCTCCCCCAGCCGGACGACGCCCCTCGCCCTGCGCCTCGAACACGTAAGCCACGCCTTCCATTCAGACGGCGCGATTGTCCCTGTTATCGACAATGTATCGTTGCAGGCGGCGCCAGGAGAGTTCGTGGCGCTTCTCGGCCCGTCCGGGTGCGGCAAGTCAACGCTGCTGCGTCTGATCGCAGGGCTGGAAGCCCCGAAGGAAGGGGCAATCTATGGCGACGACTCGCCCGTGACAGGCCCCGGGCCCGATCGCATCATCATGTTTCAGGATCCGACGCTTTATCCGTGGCGGAGAGTTCGCGGCAATGTCGCGCTGGGGCACGACATAAACGGACGCGCCGACGACGAAGCAGTCACCGCTGCGCTGAAACTCGTCGATCTGCTCGACTTCGAACGCGCATGGCCACACCAGCTCTCGGGCGGCATGGCTCAGCGCGTGGCGCTCGCCCGTGCGTTGGTGAATGACCCGCGGTTGCTGTTGCTCGACGAACCTCTGGGCAAGCTGGACAGCCTGACGCGCCTGACCATGCAGACGGAGATTCTGCGGGTTTGGCGCGAAAAGCAGTTCACGGCCCTGATGGTCACCCACGACGTCGAGGAAGCGCTCTTGCTGGCGACAAGAATCGTCGTATTCAGCCCCAGACCGGCACGCATTCTGGCGGATATCCCTGTGTCGCTCCCCGAGCGACGCCATCGCGACGATCCTAAACTTTTATCTCTCAGGAAAGATATTTTAGCGCAGCTCGGACATCGGGAAGACTGGTAGGTCGCCCGAATCTGATTGCCGGCTTCCTCAGCCACCAGACCAGGCGAGGCCAGCTCTCGCGAAAACGCCGGGACTGGTTGCAGGACGCCCCGGCGCCTTCGCGAGATTCTGCGGGAAGGTGTGCCCTTGGGTTAAGGCACATTTCGTATATATGTTATTCTAATTCAGTTTAGTAGCGATTAATGGCTCAATCGCGATAGCGTGATGGTCGCGGCGATGCCGCCACAAGCGACGCTCTCTGGAAGATGAAGTGTCCAGCGACAAACTCCGCCTTCAATTTCGCCCTGAATGCCGAAGGCGGATTGTCCGTTCCCTACCCCTTTCCAATGGCGGATGTGCTCCGCTTACCGACGGGAGCACATAAGGCTGTTGTGACAGCCTCCGACAGCGCGGCCATCTCGAATCATGTTGCGCCCGACGTCCGTACTCTCTCCAAAAAGATTTGCCTTCCGAAAAGCGAGCGCCTGCGAGACGGCAAGAGCAGACCTTCTGTCGTTGCATTCCGTGACAACCGCCGACGTGTCGTCGCCATGATTGTATTGCAACGATACATCGAGATTGAGAGAAGGATGATTCTATGAAGAAGATAATTGTGCTCGCTATCGCGACTCTCGGCCTCGCCGCATGCTTCCCGCCGGACGGCCCGCAGGGCCCCGGCGGCGGCGGTCCGGGTGGCGGTGGCGGTTACGGTCGAGGACAGGGCGGCGGCTACGGCGGAGGACACGGTGGCGGCCAAGGCGGCTATGGCGGCGGCCAACAGGGCGGTGGTTACTGATCCATTTTATCTGCCACTGCGTGGGACCGACGTTCAGTCGGGGCCACGCGGTCGCCGGGTGACTAACGGACGCTTGTCAGACGCATACCGACGAGAGCTGCCCCCTCGCCTCTGGTGTGCGTAGACCGTCGACAACACGGACCCTCTTGGCGCGAATTATCCCATGCGCAGACATTGCGATCAGGAATACTCCCGATTGCGCTGATGCCTTGAACTCCTGTTGGGTGTACGAACCAGTCGCCCGCCA
This sequence comes from Acetobacter nitrogenifigens DSM 23921 = NBRC 105050, assembly GCF_000429165.1. Classification (GTDB taxonomy): domain Bacteria; phylum Pseudomonadota; class Alphaproteobacteria; order Acetobacterales; family Acetobacteraceae; genus Acetobacter; species Acetobacter nitrogenifigens. The sequence continues at coordinate 23,562 of NZ_AUBI01000010.1, forward strand.
CCAAGCGAACGGTCGTCCTCCGATCGGGTGACGAAGGCGGTTATCTGTAGGCTCGTGCAGCCGACATCTTGATTTTCAGTTCGCTGCCGCATCGGGCGGTGGAGGAGGCGGAGGGCAACCATCCCGCGGCGGCGGCGGGGGGCGGCCGTTCGCTGAAGGGGGCGGCCCACCGTCAGGCGGCGGCATATCGCGGCCACCGGGAGGAGGTCCACGTTTTCCGTCTGGCGGCGGTGGCGGACGCTTGCACCGCCCTTCCCCGTGCCTGAATCCGGGTTGCGCTTCTCCATCTCCAGAAGCAGCGGACTGAGCTGACGTGTAATTCTGCCCGTTGTAGACCGTGCTCGTCTGCGCCGAAGCGGCGCTGCACAGTACAGTTTGCGCGCCGAGCAGGCTGACCGTTGCACAAACACCCAATACGCGCTTCATCTGAACTCCATCGGGGAAAAGCTTTCGGCACGTTGCCCGCATCACGACGGCCGCGCGAGTTACGAAGAGCAAGTGTCGGTAACATCCCGTGATGCGATGAAGGTGGCGCTATCGACAGATGTCGAACAGGGGCCATCCGTTATAGGTTTCGTCCGTCAGGCTTACAGGCGAAAGATCCGCCCGGGCTCCGCTGGAGACGCCAAAGTCTTGATGCAACCCTGAGCATTGAAAGCCAGACTAACGGCTCCTTCCGCTACCCAAGACAGGCGACAGAAACACCGTCCTTTCGGCAATGTAAATCATTGCGAATTAAAAACGAATACCCCACTATGCGTTGGGCGGCGCAACAAATCGGGGATGGATCGCGCCGTCCGCCAAAACCCCGGCGCACTCATAGCGTTAAGGTGTTCAGGACGGCGTCAGAACATGCCTCATCTGTCACCGGCTCACCGGCGCCGTCCAACCGACAAATTCATAAATATGATCGGTTATGGCCACTGCGGACCTCCGGCGTATTTTTAGTTGACTCCAATTGAGAATGATATACGTTCTCAATTGTCCCCGACAGGACATCGACTTCCCTCGGCAGTAAAGGCGCCGCAAAGGTTATCCTTTGCGGCGCCTTTGCGCGAGCTTCTCCAGAAGCAAACGCGCGAACCTGTCGGGCCATCGGAAGGCTTCATCTCCGACTCACCAAACAACTCCTGAGTCTGGCGGGATCAAAAACTCCCACTACGCTCTGCGAGACACAAGAAATGCCAATGAATCACGACACAGATTCGAACGAAAAAAAGTAACGACCTTCAGGTGGCCAGAGCTCTAATTTGGAGGGTCGCAGGACGAAACTCATTGTGCGTGAGTCCCCCGAGCTCAAGCGCAAAGCCTCGGCAATCAACTGCCGCCCCTTACCTCTCCACCCTCCCAACCATCACAATTCAGTCGCCGCATTGTGGTAGTGAGGCGCGATCTCATGCTTGTAGTAACCTATCGCCCACAGAACCAATATCACTATCAGGATCGGCTTCCACAGCACCCGCAACGCCGCGAACAGAACCATTGCCAGCAGGATCGAGATGGTGAGGGCAATTATGAAGAAAAAGAAGAGCATCTTACCGCCGTGCCGGGAGTAGTGAATCCGTCAGGCATCTTACCTCGAAAACACACCGTCCGACAGGCTTTGCTTATTCTCGCGCGCCTGAACGAGGTCGCCGAAGGCCGGTGGTCCAGTCGCATGCTCACAGATTGCGCACTGAAAAGACATTGTCGGCGGGCGGCTGGATCGGCCATCCGGCGCGCTCCTGACCGAACAGAAAGTCAACTTTGGCGCAAGCCTGCAAAATACGCCCGGTTCAGGTCGTTCTCAGAACGGCCTTGCCCCTGAATACCAGGGAAGGTTTGGCGGTTAATCACCTTTCACAGGCGAAAGAAGATCGCTCCTGGTCAAGCCAGATGCGCCGCGACCAGGTATCTGCACGAACTTTTCTCAGTGCCGCTTGATCTTCACGGCTTTCCACAACTCACGAATATTGACAGAGATAGACGCCACGATCTTGCTGATGAGGTCGAGGTTCCGCGCGTTGCGCTCCGGGCTAGCCTCTCCCATTTTCTCCTGTATCTCAGAGACTTTCCTCTCCAGAGCCTCGACACGGGAGGTTATTTCATCGGACATATTTTTCACCCTTGACCGCGCTTATGTTGTTTCCGGACTGCGGGAGCGGCTGTGACCCGGTTTCCGCCAAATGGCCACTTAAATCGTATTCCGCAAGGATGTTATATGTGGTGCGCCCACAAAAGACGCCAGTCGACCACGAGACCGGTTCTAGAAGAGCGCGATAGAAACGAGCGCTTATTACATACAGTCGCGTTCCAGTTGTTTGTGCGCAGCATAGGCGGTCTTCCCCCCCCCTGAATGAAGTTTCTTCAGTCCACGAAACAGGGTGTGTTTCAACGTAGAGGATATTGCTTGAAGACAGGCTTCAGCCGGTCGACGCTATTGGCGACGCAGACATCATCAAGCGTCGCCGCCGATTCATAGATCGCCAACAAGCTAGCGCAGATCTTCACTCATAGCCGCGCCTCACGATCCCTTACAGTTGCTCACTGGCAGCTCGGTCAGAATAACGGGCAACGCGATGCGCAACGTCGGGTCCGCGCCACTTCTGGCGACGATGATCCGGGCGAAGGACCGGCTGTCGCATTCTCGTTCGGGCGCAGCGTCAGTATGCTTGAGGACGGCGTCGCCATGCGGCTGCCCCCAAGCAACGTCGGCCTGTCCAACACGAAGAAGGATGACGGACGCGCCGAGGCGGCGATGCTGGCGCGGTTCGCTTTGAGGTCGAGCGAACAGAATCACGCCTCACAAGCACGCTCGGAGGCTCCCTAAACGCAATCCGTATGAGGGACAACACGAGGGACGGAGAAGCGCACAAACACGCTAGTTTTTTGTTTTTATAAGGGACTTTCTGAAAAGCTGGCTCCCGAAGCAGGACTCAAACCTACGACCCAGCGATTAACAGTAGCGTGTTGACCAAAATACCATTTTATTATCAAGCAGTTACAAGGAATAAAATCACGCTAAGCTGAACCAAGCTAAGTGACAGTTTCTATAATGCCGGGTGTATTTTATTTTATAAATTATTTTTAATTTACGGAGCACGCTTAGCGTCCGGTTTGCGTGATCGAGAATAACGCTGTTTGGCTTATCGTAGCATCGAATGCGATATATCGAGGACCCACCATAAACTTCTGCTGAGTGTAGATTTTCCGCAACTGCGCCCTTTTAGGACATAATTACCGGTGAAGTGATCTCAACTATCTTCATCCCCAAAATGTTCAAAGCGTAGCTAAATCGTTCTCCTGAGCGATCCACACAAAAAGGAAGTTCTTTTTTTGTATTAAAAGCTTTTCCGATGAGTCCTATCCTCTCTAAGTGCTTTACACTGAGGAATATCTCATCTTCTCCGATTGAAACTTGGGGCCATTTGTCTTTAATCAAAAAATCAAGAGCATCCCACACACTGCCGTCTCCACGTTTAGACGTGTTTTTACTAAGGTCGCCCAAACATTTCAAAACCGCAGCATCAACGACCTCTAAGCTCTTAATGACCTCAATCCATTCTTTCCTAATCGATGATAGTTGACCTGTCAGTAATCTCGCAATCAGGGCGGCCCATAACTTTTGAAGCTCTTCACGATCCTCTTCCATAGCGGGTTCGAGGATTTCCTTGGCTACTTTTGCCGATACATCGTCAAGGCGCTGTTTCCCCTCAATCATCTTTTCAGCCATTTCCAGTTCGTACTGAAGATTCTTGGCCCTTCTCCGCCGCCTTATCGGGTCAATCCAGACATGTGCGATGGTCTCATAAACGGCATCATACAAACCAGGCACGTTCTTGATCGTGTGACCGATAGCGTCTGCTGCGTGGACTAACGATTCCGGGTCTTGAGGAATAAGTGAGTTCATACGTCCTCCAAAAGAGAACGTATCGTCTTATGCGTGTTGCGCGGCTCGCTGTCAGTTTTGGGTGTATAGCGCTTCGCACTGCAAGCTAAAACTAAGCTAGGGGGCTTCTTCATATTAGCTAACCCATTGATTCCATTGGGCCTAACTTTGCACGCTCGGCACTAAGCTAAGATAAGCTAACACTGTTGTCAGCAGAACCAATCTGCAACCGTGCGACTAAATTCTTGAAATATATGGGAAAGGCTGGCTCCCGAAGTAGGACTCGAACCTACGACCCAGCGATTAACAGTCGCTTGCTCTACCAACTGAGCTATTCGGGACCAGCGGGGCACCGTATAGCCAAGGCAGCCCGGTGCCGTAAAGCCCCTGTGGCAAAGATTTTTTCGCCCGGCATTTTTGACATCCGGCGCGGCTGAGGGCAGCAAGGAGCCTGCAGGGCGCAGCCGGAGACGCATCAGAAGCCTATGACCGCGCAGGACGGAAAAAAACCGGCGACCGGGCGCAGGCGCGCCTTGATGCTGGCAGGCGGCGTAGCCGGCGCGGCGGCTGCGTATGGCGTGGCGACGCAGTTGCGCCACCCGACGAAGAGCCACCGTGAGCCGGATGGCCGCTTCAGGACCCTGACCCTGCGCTGGCCGCACGCGGATCGCGACCCGGTGCTGATCGTCGCGCGAGAGCGCGGGTTCTTCGCGAACTACAGCCTCGACGTCAAAACGCCCGGAGAGACACCCACGGGCAACAGCGCTATCAGCGAAATCGCGCAGGACCACGCGGTCGGCGCGGTCGCCCCTGCCCTCTCCTGGCTGCCACGGCTGCATGACGGAATTCCCGCTAAACTCGTGGCTGGCCTTACGGCAGGTTCCTTCCGGGTTCTTGTTCGCGTCAAAAGCGGTGTGACGCGACTGGAGAGCATCGTCGGGAAGACGATAGCGACGACTGACGAAGACAGCGCCGATCGGCGTTTTTTCTCGGTGCTGCTCCGCCGCAAGGGCATAGACGCAGACCGGAGCGTGAACTGGACCCTGCTCCCCATGAACGAGGTGTCGGGAGCCCTTGCCGCAGGAGATATCGACGGCGTCGTGGCGCATGATCCGTTTGCATGGACGCTGCTGACCGCGCCGGGCGCCGGGCTCAAGGAACTGGCCGGCTCAACCACTGGATTATATGCCGAGCGCGTAAATCTCGTGCTTGGCCTTACGGACGAATTCCTCGACAGCGACCCGGACGGAAGCGTCGCCCTCACCCTTGCGCTACGCGATACGTGTCGATGGATCGCGGCGCATACGGACGAAGTTTCCACGCTTCTCTCGCATCACCTGACTGACATGGATGACGACGCCGTCGATGCGATGCTGGCCCATGAACCGCGGCCGGTTCACCTGCTTGGACGATGGCTGCGCGACCAGATGGCCCAATACGCGGACGAACTGAAGCTGATCGGCCGTCTTCCTGACGCTCTGGATTCCGGCGCATTCGCGAAATCGATCTGCCGCAACGTCCTGCACGTCTGAACGCGCTTAGGGGCGATGGCTGGAAGCAGCCCGCGCGGCGACCCGATTATCCTATGGCCCCGTAACGCACGCCCGCCGCCTTGAGCCAGCGGCGATAGGCGACTGAAACCGAATCGGCGCGGGTGGGAATCTCCGCCTTGGGCGAAAGCGGCAGGCGCGCTGGGCGCTGGTTTTCCAGAATGATCCGGTCCTGCACGAAAATACGCTGCTGGAATTGCGCCAGTTCAGCTTGTGAAGAGGTTTCGTCAATCAGAAACATCACAGGATAGGCGACCGAACGCTCCTGATCGACGGGCCTCACGAAAAGGCAGATCACGTCCGGGCGCGTCGGATCGTTCGGGCAGGACTTGTAAAGCAGGGTCAGAAACGGCGCCGCCACGCGGTAGGCGTAATCCGTGGTCATGCCGCCAACCGACGACCGCGCCGCCTGCGGCTGCTCGAACCGGCACTCCGTCGCCCAGATTTCATCGACGTCGACACGATGCTCCGTTCGGTAAGGCGCGACCTCGGTGATTGGCTCCGCGCCGAGGATATTGGTGTGGACGAACGGGAAATGCGCCATGTCGAGAAAATTCTCGACGACCCGCAGGCCTGATGTCCGCACATTGATGGCCCCACAGGGCACGACGCGACGATCGGGTTCCGCAGCCTCCGCGATCTCGACGACGTCACCCTTCGGACGCCCCAGCGTTGTCCAGAGACAGGCGTGAGCCTTGCGCGCTGGTAGTAAAGCGGCCGTGTCCGCGCGCCGCACCGCGAACCCATCGCCGTCGCCTGAAACCAGAAGGTCGTGACCCAGCAGACGGACCCTCGTTTCCCCCGCCGTCAGGGACGCAAGAAACGCAACGGGATACCATTGGTCCAGAATCGCCCGGTCGTCATCTTCCGGCCGCGCCGCTATGTCAGTCATCCCGCCCTTCTCCGTGCCGACAATCGGCCGCCTGCAGCCGCCTGGTCCATCTTCCGGCACGCCGTCGGCAACGACGGCGCCCTGGGGATGACACGCCCCACGCCCGGAACAGCCCTCCTTCCGGCCTGCGGCTGCGACCTTAGCGCACCGAACGGTAATATGGGGCGCCAAGCGCAGCGGGGGCCGCCATGGCGCGGCGCATGCGTTTCCACAGCACCACAGGAAGGATGATGAAAGCCAGCGTGCCGAGATAAGGAAGCATGTTCAGCACCGGCGCCGCGATCGGCCAGCCGCGCGCCTGCCCCAGAAAGCCGATGGCGCTGATAAGCCCGAACAACAATCCTGCTCCGGCGGCGTTGAAGGGCCGGTAGCCGGAAAAAATCACCAGCGCGACCGCGATCCAGCCGCGACCAGACACCATCCCTTCCGACCAGCTCGGGATGACCGCCAGGCTGAGATACGCTCCCGCCGCACCCGCGAACGCGCCGCCCACGACCGTATACCAGAACCGGATCGCCTGCACCGGAACGCCCACAGCGTCCGCAGCAGCCGGATTCTCGCCAACCGCGCGCATGTTCAGACCATGGCGTGTGTGGAACAGCAGGATATGCAGCAGAGCCGGAAGGACCAGATAGATCGGGAACACCAGAAGATTTTGTCCGAAAAACGCAGGCCCGATCACCGGGATCGACGATAACAAAGGAATGGGCGTCGGCGTGAACGTCACGGGCAACGGCAGACCGGCCACTGAATGGCCGATGGTCGCCGACAGACCGAGACCAAGAAACGTCGTCGCCAGCCCGCACAGGACCTGATTGGCTCGCATGACGACGGCGGCGAAGGCGAAGGCCGCGGCGCCCGCCGCACCGACGCAGATCGCCGCCAGAAGCCCGACCCACGGGCTCCCGGAGGCGAGCGCCGCAAGCGCCGCCGTCGCCGCGCCGATGGACATCAGTCCTTCCACGCCGAGGTCGGTCACGCCGACCCGCTCCGCCAGCGCCTCACCAAGCGCCGCAAGCGAGAGCACCCCGCCCGCCAGCGCCGCCGTCGTCAAAAGACCAGTCAGAAGCATGATCATGCCGCAACCCCCGACCGGGTGGACGAAGCAGGCGCGACCGGTCGGTAATGCGCCAGTTCGTCGCCAATCGCGATCAGCAACAGCACGAGTCCTGTAATGGCGAGGACCGCCGTGGCCGCAAGCTGCTGCGTCTGCAACACAATGCCGGCGTCAAGGATCAGCGCCATCAGCAACGCCGCAGGAATAACCGCGAGGCAGGACCGCCGCGCCAGCACCGCCACGACAATCCCTAGATAGCCGAAATTATCCGCCATGCCGCCCTGCAACCGGTGCACCGTCCCGGCGACCTCGAACATGCCCGCCAGCGCCGCAAGCGCACCGGAGAGCAGCATCACGGCGATCACGCGGCCGCGCATCGGCATCCCGGCATAGCGCGCGGCGCCCGGATTGGCGCCGCTGACGCGCACTTCGTATCCCCAGCCTGTCCAGGTCATGATTGCCGCCAGCCCCGCCGCGATCGCCAGCGAAAGCGGAAATCCCCAATGCACGACGCCCCATAATTCGGGGATGGCGTCCGATATGCGACCAGAAGACGCAAGCGCCCCTGTAACCCTGTCGCGCCATGGACCGGTCGCCAGCCAGTACGTAAGCAGCCCGGCCACGAAGTTGAGCAACAACGTGGTGATGATCTCGCTGACGCCCGCATAAGCGCGCGCAAGGGTCGGCACGATGATCCACGCCATGCCACAGGCGATCGCGGCCAAAGCCATAAGCGGCAGCACGACAATTTGCGGGCCGGGCAGATACAGCCCCACACCCGCCGCGCCGATCGCACCAAGGTAGAACTGCCCCTCCCCGCCGATGTTCCACAATCCGATGCGGCTGGTGACCGTGACGGCGGCGCCGGTCAGCACCAGGGGCGTCATGAAAAGCGCAAGATCCTCCAGCCCAAAACGGGAACCGACCGTCGAGTGCAACACCAGCTCGCCCAGAACGAACACGTCGCGCCCGGACAGCGCCAACAACACGCCTACGATCAACGCCGCAGCCACAAGCGCCGCGGCCCGCCACGCAAGCACCAGCCGGGCTGGCGCTGTGGGAAAGCGCTGAAACCGTGTCACGCCACGCCTCCACCCGACGCCGCATCCTCGCCCATATTGCGACCGCCCATCAGCAGCCCGATCCGTTCGATATCCGCGTCCTCTGCGTCGAGCGTCGCCATCAACCGCCCGTGGAACATCACTCCGATCCGATCTGACAGGTTAAGCAATTCCTCCAGATCCTCGGAAACCAGCACGATAGCGACGCCCTTGTCCCGCAATTCGGCAAAATAGCGGTGCATGGTCGCGATGGCGCCGATATCCAGCCCCCGGCTCGGATAGGCGGCCACCAGCACGCGGCTGGCGATGCGCATTTCGCGACGCGCGACCAGACGTTGCTGGTTGCCGCCAGACAGGTTGCGCACAGGAGCGCCGAAATCCGGAATACGGACCTCCGCGACGCCCGCGATCTCGCGCGCCAGCGCAAGCGCTGCGTCAGCGCGAAAGAGCCCGGAGCCGCCAATCGGCGGTGCCCGGTATTCACGAAGCGCCATATTGTCCGTAGTCCCCAGCGACGGCGCGAGGGCGCTGTGCAGCCGGTCCTGTGGAATATGTCCGACGCCTGAGCGTGCGAAAGCGTCTGCTCCGGGCGCCGCCGTCCGGCCGCCAAGCAGCACCTCGCCCTGCTCCGGAGACAGCAACCCCGTCAGAACCTCGGTCAGTTCACGCTGCCCGTTGCCCGCCACGCCCGCGATCCCGAGAATTTCCCCGCCGAAAACATCAAGCGTCACGTCCGACAGCGTCTCGATCCCGCGCTCATCGCGGACCGAAACGCTGCGCAGGCTCAACTCCGGCGCCGCGCCGCGTGGCGCGGCCCCCTCGGCGCGGGCGCGCATGTCCTGCGGAACGATCTCCCGCCCGACCATCGTCGCCGCCAGCATGCGCGGAGAGCACTCCCGCGTCTCCCACGTCCCGACATTGCGGCCGCCGCGAAGGATTGTGACGCGGTCTGAAATCTCCATGACCTCGTCAAGCTTGTGGCTGATGATGATGACGGCGTTGCCTCCGGCGCGAAACGCCCGCAGCGCCGAGAACAGGTCGCGCGCTTCCGCCGGAGTCAGCACCGCCGTCGGTTCGTCAAGGATCAGAAGCCGAGCCCGACGGGCGAGCACGCGCAGAATCTCGACCCGCTGCTGCTCGCCAGCGGACAGATCCTCAACTCGCGCGGACGGATTTACTGGAAAGCCGAACTGTTCGGACAACGCCTGCGTTCTGGCCTCCAGAACGGCGGGGGACGCGTTCCGCGGCGTCTCCGACCAGCCAAGATGGATGTTCTCGGCCACTGTGAACGCGGGCACGAGCTTGAAGTGCTGATGCACCATGCCGACGCCTGCGCGGATCGCCTCCTGTGGGGATGCAAACTCGGTGCCGTATCCGTCCAGAATCATCTCGCCCGCGTCAGGCTGATAGATGCCCGTCACCACGTTCATCAGCGTGGACTTGCCCGCGCCGTTCTCGCCCAGAAGAGCCAGGATCTCACCCGGACGAACATCGAGGCTGACGTCTTCGTTGGCGATAACGCCCGGAAAATATTTGCATATACCCACAAGTTGCAGAACCGGCGGGGTGCCTGGCGCAGCGGCAGGCATTTCCATCCCGGCCTCCTGTGCGACCGCGTCAACCAAGGCCGGTCATCCCCTGCACGCCCCAATCCCACTGGTAGATGGCGTCATCATTCAGGACCGTTCCCTCTGGCACACGGATCGCACCAGTGTTGTCACGGATCGGACCGCGAAACGGGTTGTATCCGGCAAGAATGCGCGTACGCATCGCATCCGCCCGCGCCGCGATGTCCGGTGGCACGGTCTCGCCCCATGCGTCGCGATCAACGCCGTCCGACAGAGTGAGGAAATGCGGCGCCCCGCGCCAGGAACCGTTCAACCGAGCGCGGACCTGTTCGACGTAAAAACGAGAAAAATCCAGCGTCACCGAACTGACATAGGCTTTCGGCCCGAACTGCCGCATGCCCAGATTCCACATCGCCGCCTTGATCCCACGGGCCTCCGCCACACGAAGATAGGCAGGTTCGTCCGTAATGCCGCACAGAAAATCGCATCCGCTGTCCACCAGTGCGCTGGCTGCCTGCGTCGCGGCTTGCGGGTCGAACCATGCATTGATGGCTATGGCGCGCATCGTGCACGCCGGATTGACGGATTGCGCGCCCAGCAGCGTCGCATTGGCGCTTGCGTAGACAGACGGAATCGGAAACGTTCCGACATAACCAAGCTGGTTCGTCTTCGTCATCAAACCGGCCGCGATACCGATGATGTAGCTCGCATACCAGTGGGTGATGTAATACCAGCCCAGATTACCGGTCACCGTATGTCCGTCACACTCCAAAAACCCAACATCCGGCGCACGATCGGCCACATCCTTGATAAAGTCGCCATAGTTCGAGGTGGAGATGACCAGTTGCGCGCCTTCGGCGACGAATTGCCGAAAGATTCGTGTCGCGTCTGCCGAGTACGGGATGCTTTCGACGAAAACCGTTTTCAGTTTCGGAAAGGCCTTGCGCACCGCTTGCACGCCGAGGTCATGCGCCGTCGTCCACCCGCCATCGGTGATCGGCCCCGTGTGACCGAATGCGACCAGCGCATCTTCTTCAGCGACAGGTTTAAGGGGAGAGGCGCCTAATGCTGGACGCAGGGCGCCCGGCAATATGCCTGCGCCGAAACTCGCCGCTGCGCCGCGCAGCAGGGAGCGGCGTCCAGACGACGCAAACGACCTACCCAAACGTCCACTCTCCAAACCCTCTGGCCGACGCTGCTCCGTAAAGACTCCCCCCGGACCCTTCACGCGCCGGCTCTCCGCTCAGAACGCATACTGCTCCCCCTCGCCACAACGCCGTCCGCACCTAGCCCCCCGGCATGTCGTTCCGAAAACGTTGCGATCTCCTTGTTGCGACAATTAACGTGATCAGGCAAGCGCGGCGCTTTTGGCAATGCCGACGCCTGCAGCAGCAAGCTTCTGCAACGCCTCGTCGCGCGGCCCGATGCCGCGACAAGCATCAACGATAACAATACTTTCAAAGCCCTCGTTCATTGCATCAACCGCGGTGGCCGATACACAGTAGTCAAGCGCAAGCCCCGTAACGAACACACGTTCGACGCCAACCTCTCGCAACCACGACGCCAGCCCCGTCGCACTGGCATGGTCGTTGTCCAGAAAGGCAGAATAACTGTCGACCGTCTTGCTACGTCCCTTTCTCAACACCAGCGCCACCGGTGCGCAATCGAGTCCTGCGGCGAGGGCCGCCCCATCGGTTCCCGCCACGCAATGCGGCGGCCAAGGCCCAGCTGGCTCGCTTGTCTGAAACGAAACATGACTGGGGGGGTGCCAGTCCTGCGTGGCGACGACGGCTCCGAACGGTAGCGCCGACAGGCGGTTGATCAACGGAACCACGGCATCCCCATTGGGCACCGCAAGCGCGCCGCCGGGAAGGAAGTCGTTCTGCACGTCGATGACGAGCAAGGCGTCGCGGGATGAGATCAGCGTCATGAACCGAGTGTGTCGCCCCGCAGCAAGGCGCGTCAATCCGTAGGCCGGATCAAAGACGGAGCGACGGCCTCCGTCAGACCAGCACGTCCAACTCGGGCGGCTCTCGCCCCTCCGCCACGCAGAGTATGTTGTGAAGCATACGCTCGACATTGCCCGCATAGGCGTCCGCCGACATCGCGCCGATATGCGGCGTGACAATCATACGATCAACCTCAAGGAACGGATGATCCGGCCCGATCGGTTCGACGGAATAAACGTCGACCGCCGCCCCCCCGAGACGCCCGCTTCGCACCGCCTCCGCGAGATCGTCCTCGACGACAAGCCCCCCGCGCGCCGTGTTGACGACGAACGCGCCCTCCTTCATCCGCTCGATCGCGGTCTTGTCGATCAGCCCCTCTGTTTCCTTCGAAAGCGCGCAGTGCAACGAAATGATGTCCGAGGTCGCGATCACCTCGTCGAGCGGAGCGTAACGCACGCCGAGTTCACGCTCCTCGACCGGGGAGAGCGGCGTGCGCTTGTAATAGAGAACCGTGCAGGAAAATCCTCGCAAAAACCGGGCAAGTTGCTTTCCGATATACCCAAGACCGATCAGGCCCACGGTTTTCCCTGTGAGCTGCCGCGACGTTCCGCCCAATGCGCCCTTGAGCCACCGGCCTTCGTGCAACCCGACATGACCAGAGACGATATTGCGTCCCAGCGACAGGATCAGACCTAGTGCGGTCTCCGCCACCGCAACCGCGTTGCTTCCCGTCGTGCGCATGACGCGCACGCCACGTTGGCGAGCGGCCTCAAGGTCGATATTGTCGTAGCCGACGCCCCATTTCTGCACGGCCTTGAGTCGCGCCGCAGCGCCGGCGCGGATCATGTCCGCCGTTACCGGAACATCCCCGGTGATTGCGAAGTCGGCGTCCGCGATGGCCGCCAGTTGGTCTTCGGCTGAGCGGCTCCGGCTTGTCGCAAGCGTGAAGCCTTCAGGTACATAAAGAGAAAACCTCGCGAGCCCCGCTTCCGGCATCGGGTCTAAAATCACAAGACGCAGGGACATCGGCTTTCGTATCTCCGTTATCGAACCGCAATCACATCGGCCCGAAATACTGCAAACTTAGGCAAATATGGCAAAAATCGTTTACAAATCAGTTCAAACCACCATCATCCACACCGCCTCAAAACGTTACTCCGACTTACCGACCAAAGCACTGGCCGCGTCGCTCGCAACCGAGCCATCCGAAGCATTTTCCGGTGCACGATCGGGCCAGAAGCGCACGCCAGGCTTTGCAAGACCGCCGCCAAGCGCGATCGCCACACCATCCGCGCGCCAGCAGGCCGCGCCTTCCATAGCGCCGTCTGCCCTGAACCCAATTGCGTTCATCCCTCCGCCAATGTGCGGTTTCTGCCGCACGTCGTATCCGGACTGTGCGAGCGCGTCCTCCCGCAGCCGGTAAGCTGGCTCAATCTCGACCTCCGCCCCCTGCGTCCAGAGACGCGGCGCCTCGACCGCTTCCTGCAAGGACATGCCGTGATCGAGAAGATTGACGATGGCCTGAAACACTGAGGGAAAGATTCTCAACCCGCCTGGCATGCCAAGAGCGAAACGAGGAGCGCCGTCGCGCAACACCATCATCGGCGCCATCGACGTCGGAACGCGCTTCCCCGGCTGGATTGAAAGCGCGTGCCCCGGATGAGGGTCGAAATTGCTCATGTAGTTATTGGGAATGATCCCCGTTTCAGGGTCCATGAAACGGGCGCCGAACAGACCGTTGATCGTATGCGTCGCCGCCACGACGTTTCCTTCCCCGTCCGCGACCGTAACGTGCGTCGTGTCCGCGCTTTCCCGTCCGTATGCAGGAATATCGGCAAGCGCACCGCCCGCGTCGTGAAGGCGCGCAACGCAATCGCGCGCGTAATCTTTGGCTGTCAACCGCGCAACGGGGACATCCACGAAAGCTGGGTCGCCACTGAACCGACGACGATCCTCGAAGGCGATTTTAATAATTTCAGTCAGGACTCGCAGACTCTCAACACTGCCGAAACCCATGGCTGCAACGTCGAATTCCTCGAGCATGTTCAGCATCTGCGCGACATGCACGCCGGACGACGCAGGCGGAGGCGGCCCCACGATATCGAAACCTCGATACCGGCCGACGATCGGCGCCCGGTCTACGGTCCGGTAATCCCGCAGATCGGCCTCGGTCAGCCAGCCCGGATCATCCCCGGAGGCAATGCGCCGCACCAGCGCCTCGCCCAACGCCCCACCGTGCAGCGCCGAGGCCCCTTCGGCGGCGATCAGTTCAAGCGCTTCTCCATAAACGGGCTGACGCAGGCGCGAACCGACCGGCAACGCCCGCCCGTCCGGCAGGAACAGCGAACGCATCACCGGGTCAACGAGCAGATCCCCGCCGTTCTCATTGATAGCGCCTGAGAGATAATGCGTGACCTGAAAACCCGATTTGGCAAGCCTGATGGCGGGGGCGACAACATCCGCGAATGGCAGTTTGCCAAAGCGCGTCTGCATCGCATGCCAGCCCAACAGATTTCCCGGAACGGCCACGGCGGTTGGTCCGACAAGATTGCGCCGCCCCACCGCATCCATATAACGCGGCCCCTCATCTTCCAGAGGCTCATAAATCTCAGGCGTCATAGAGGCAGCCGCGAAGGACAGCGCATCGATGACGATGTGCTCGCCGGAAGCCAGACGCAGATGCGACAGGCCGCCGCCCATCACGCCGACCATCATGGGTTCGACCACCGTGAGCGCCAGCAACGTCGCCGCCGCCGCGTCGAAAGCGTTCCCGCCAGCGGCGAGCATCTCCGCACCCGCCGCGGCGCCCATCGGATGATTGGCGACGACGACGCCCTTCTTTCCAACGACAGGAGTCTTGTCGCATGTGAAAAGTGGCGGATGAACGATCATAGGCGGTTCTCCTTGGGCCGTAACGCGTCGGAACGCCGTGCTTCCAATCCGTGACGCAGTTCACACTCCGGCGCGCTCATCCACTCGAACGAGCATCGACGGGCCGCATCAGTCGAAGCAACGGCAATTACCCCACCGGTCCGACACTCAACCAGCCGGCGGCGGGATCGCCATTCGCTTCGTTACGACGGTCGTGAATGTCGAGGGCGCCGAGCGCTTTGGTCAAGGGAGACGGCGTCGATTTTTCAGTTCAGCGCGAAAGACGACCATCCCCCTCCTGCGCCTTCCGATCCGCCCACGCCTCGACCTATCTGGCAAAAGCAGGGTAAAGCATGCCCCCCGATCCTGTCGTAGCCCCGCGCGCCATGCCGCGTCGCACCTAGGGAGAACCGCACGCAAGGTTCACCGCCACCGATCGCGCCAGCGCCTCGGCAGGCTGGCCCACGTCACCCGCCTCACGCCCACGCCGCTTTTGGCGGAATGACCGTCGTTTTACGCCGCCGTCTTTCAACCAGCATCCCGCCGATCGTGATCTCTGAAGCAAGGATTTCGCAATGCCTTCGTCGTATTACCTCGCTGAACTCTGCGCCGCAGAAATGCGCGAAGCCGCAGTCCGCAAACCGGTCATCCTTTTGCCCATGGGCAGTTTTGAAGATCAGGGCCCCCACGCCCCCATGGGGGATTACCTCAGCGCCGCGAAAATCGCTGAAAAAATAGCGGAGCGCGCGACGCGGAACGGGCGGGAGACCTATGTCGCTCCGGTCGTCCCGTTCGGCGGGGAAGATTTTTTCGGCTATATGCCAGGAGGAATCTCTCTGTCACAGTCAACGCTACGCGCTGTGGTCGACGATATGTTGCGCTGCCTGCTCCGCCACGACCTTACGCGCGTCGTCTTCATCAACGGTCATGGCGGCAATTGCGGCGTCATTAACGATGCTACGCAAAAAGTCTGGCTTGAACAGCGCGTAATCATGCCGTCCTTCTACCTGTGGCGCGTCGCGCAGGATCTGCTGCCGGGCGTTATCGGCGAAGAACAGGCCGCCAGATCAAGCGGCCACGGCTGCAACCCGCTGACCAGCGTCGTGATGCATCTTTTCCCTGATTTGATCAGGCCCGAACATCTCCACGCCGCCCGCACACCGAGTGACGTCTGGGGCCTGCCCGTCACCGGCTTTACGTCGCTTGCCATTGGCGACGGCGGCACAATCACAGTTCCTCTGGAAGGCGGCGACACGGTGCCCGGTGGCGTGTGGGGAGGAGACCCTCGGCTCTGTTCCGCCGAAACAGGAGCGCAACTGGTCGAGAAACTGGTCTCGATCGGCTCCGAAATCGTGCAACATGTAACCGATCATTCCGACCCGCAGACAGGCAAGGCCATTCTATAAATATTCCTTGCGAAGAAAAGGAAAGATCGACGCTGCAAATGATCCGTCATTGGCGGCGTCGATCTTTCCTCAAGGGGCAGGCGAAATTTGGCTACGGACGCCGCCGCACATCAGGGCGTCGAAAAAATGGCGCCCGCGACCTCGTCTGGATTTTCCAACGAAGCGAAATGCCCCGTGTTTGGCAATATCCGTATATTGCTTCCACGTATCAATTTTTTTACCGATTCGCGCTCGGATGGTTTCGACCAGTCGTGATCGCCATAGACCAACGTGACCGGAACGCTGATGCGCCCATAAAGCACCCGGGCCGCCATAAAACTCGGAAGGCTTCTGAAATACGACGTTTCGACCGTCGGATAGCCACACCTCTTCCCGCTTCGGATCAACTCCGACACAAAATCCGATGGCAATTTGCGTCGGTCGTAAAACCCGCCACCGAGAATGCCCGACAGAACCTGCTCGTTCTCGATACTCGAAATGACTTTTCCGACACCGGGAATACGCATTCCCTTGACGACGAACGACGCGAGAGCGTTCGCTCTTTCTACCCCTTGCGGATAATCATACGTGTTGACCGCTACGACCGAGCGGATACCCTCCCCCCGCTGCGCCGCGATGCTCAGCGCCAGCGTCGCCCCCATCGACTCTCCGGCGAGGACAAGATTTTTCAAGGACAGGCGGTCGATGAAATCGAGCATGTCCCGCCGTACAGAAGGCTCGTCATAAACTGCCTGAGGGCGGATGTCGGACCAACCCATGCCCGGCAGATCCACGGCGTAGACGGTGAAACGTTCCGCCAGAAGAGGTATAAGGCGCTGAAAATAATCCAGTTGCGTCCGCAATGTATGCATCAGCAGAAGCGGAGCGCCGCTGCCCGTCACAAGATATCGGATCCTGTTTCCGGACGAGAGAACGACATGGCGGACCTCGCCTTCTCCCGACCACCTAGGTGTGTATTCATCGCTCATTTTCGGAATCCTTCCCTGTTCACACAACCCGCCGCGGTCGCCGGAATACGTATCTGCAGCCCGATCCATTCAAGAGAAAATCGTCGGGCCATTTTTCATCTTACTTTTCCCAACCGTGTATTTGCTCGTAAGCAGCATACGACATCGGCGTTGTGGCGGCGAAGGCCAGATCTTGCGTCGTCACACTACGAGGTTTGATGTCGGAACACGCCGCCAGCAGCAGGGAAGACAGAGAGGCAAGAACGAAAGCCGCATTTGCACGGCTATGATTTTTAACGCGTGACATTTCTACTATCCTTTACGATAAACGATGACATGAAGATGAGATTACGATCTCATTCGGCTCTGTGGCCGTCTGCACGCGCCGTCGCGTAACGAGCGGCAGGCGAGGAACGAGAAAGATTCGGCGCCAGGGTCTGGCGTGCGGCTTCATAGGCGTTCCAGTCCGCAACATCCGGCAGCGACGGGATCGTCACCAATTCGCCCTGATCAAGCCCGGCCAACGCCGCGTCGACCATGTCTTCCGCTTTCATGACGATTTCAGACGGCAGATGCTCTACTGGCGTGCCTGCGACATTCCAGAATTCCGTCGCCGTGGCGCCCGGCAGCACCGCCTGAACCGTGACGCCGGTCTCCGACAGCTCCTTGTGCAAAGACTGCGTAAGCGCCAGCACGAAGGCCTTGGAGCCGCCATACACGCCGTTCAGGATTTCCGGAGCAATAGCCGCGATCGACGCGATATTGATGATCACGCCCCGATCCCGCGTGACGAAACCGGGCAGTACGGCGTAGGTCAACCGCGTCAGTGCGACGACGTTCAGGTCGATCATCGCTTCCATAGCGTCGATATTTGACTGTAAAGCCGGAGCCGACGAGCCGACGCCAGCGTTATTGACCAGCGCGGTGATGCTGTGATCGGTCTTCAGGATATCCGCCACCCGGCGCACGTCGGCGCTCTGGCCAAGATCCGCCGCCACAACTTCGACGGACCGCCCGGTCGCGTCCGTGATCCGCGCCGCCATTTCGTCAAGCCGCTCCCGGTTGCGCGCAACCAGGATCAGGTCGTAGCCGCGTCGCGCCAGCCGGTCTGCGTAGATGGCGCCGATGCCCGACGATGCGCCCGTCACCAACGCCGTTCCCAGATGTTTCGTTGTCATTGTCGTGGTTCCTTTTCGTTCGAAGGCCCGTCGCCTTCGTCTGGAGGAACCATAGGCGGGCTGGAATTTGTCTTGAATGTCATATATGCGTCTTTTCAAGACAAACAGGATCACAGCCATGCAGCGCGTCGGATTCATCATCTATCCGGGCTTCCAGATCATCGGCCTCGCCGCCGCGACGGCGTTCGAGGTCGCCAACCTCGTCAGCGACCCGCCGGTCTACGACGTATCGGTCCGCTCGGAGGCCGGCGGCACGATCCGTGGATCAGACGCCGTGTCCGTCGACAGCGTGGCGTTGGATGACACGCATTTCGACACCCTGATCGTCCTGGGCGGGACGGGCATTCCCGTTTCCTCGCCTAATTTGCTGGAATATATCCGAACTGCCGCTGAAAGCGTCCGGCGCCTCGCCTCAATCTGCACAGGCGCCTTCGTCCTTGCCGACGCCGGATTGCTCGACGGACGGCGCGCGACCACGCACTGGCTCATGTCACCCGAACTGCGCACCCGGTTTCCGGCGATCAAGGTGGAGGAGGATCGGATATTCCTGATCGACGGCGCGATCTGGACCTCAGCCGGGATGAGCGCCGGGATCGACCTTGCGCTGGCGATGATCGAAAAGGATCTGGGGCGCGACATCGCAAGATCGGTGGCGCAGAAACTGGTGCTCTACCACCGCCGCGCGGGCGGGCAGTCCCAGCATTCGACCCTGCTGGCGCTTGAGCCCAAATCGGACCGTATTCAAAGCGCCATGGACTACGCCCGGCGTAACCTGAGGAACACTCTGGCGGTGGAGGAACTCGCCGAGGCCGCGCATCTCAGTCCCCGCCAGTTCAGCCGCCTCTTCCGCGCCGAAACAGGGGAATCTCCAGCCAAGGCCATCGAAAAACTACGCCTTGAAGCTGCACGGCTGATGCTCGAGCAGGGGCGGCATCCTATCGAGGTCATCGCGCGAGAAACCGGCTTCGACGACCGTAACCGCATGCGCAGGGCCTTTCTGCGGGCCTATGGCGTGCCGCCGCAGGATATCAGGCGCAATCTTGCGGAAGCGTAGGGGGAAATTCCCCTCTGTTTGACGAAGCCGTCCTGCGCGCGCCTCACGCCGAACGTCAGCCGACACGCGGCGAGGGCTGACCTTTCGCTGGCGCCGCGCCCGACACTGGCGAAAAATCATTCGATACGCCTCTTTCTGTTTTGACGTTTCATGCGTTATGATTCTAAGAATTTATTTACATTGCACAAAATTAAGCAGGGACTCTCAATGTCAACTTTAACATTCGACGGAAATCATTAAACCATTACTTTAAACAATAACGATGGCGTCACAGTTGGATTCTGGCGAGCGAACAATCGCACGGACAGCCATGCCACGCTACATTTTGTCCCCAATGGGATTCTACAGCTTCAGGACCGGACAGCGCCGCATCGTCACTCCCAATCTGGCGCAGACACCATCAACGGCGAGTATGGATCATACGGCATCATTCGGATGATGCCTTTTGGCGGACATACGGGGGTTGGCGTTCACGCAGGAAGGGCGACCATACCTGACAGGTCGGCCAAACGGGGCATTGGCCCCGATCACGTGACAGAAGGATGTATCAGGACGACAGAAGACGCCATGAAATCCATCATCGAAACAATGGCCAAAGATCCCCTAACGACTATAACGGTCAAAAATAACCGTAGAAAGCAATAGCCGTGTTCAGAGTATCCTTCACACTTTTCCTAAGTATGTCGACAGCATCCTTTCCGGCCATCGCACGCGCTCAGCAAGCCGTTTCGTCGGCGCCTGTCCATGATGCCTCAATTGAGGTTGTGAGTGTGCCTTATCATTTGCGTCCGACGAACCAATATGGAGCCGTGTGGATCGCGCTAACTGGCGGCATGACCGGAAAAGGCGGCAAAACTATCTCGAGGGGCGATTACGGTGAAGCGAAACCCGGCGACGATATCCTGTTTTCGCCGGAAGGCAGCAGCAGACCGGGGCTGATCATCATCTCCGTCCAGACCGAGAAGCAGCCTCTCACTATCACGCCTGTCACGATTGATCCGGGGGGCGTCATGGCGGATGCGAGTGATCGCAACACCACCCTTCTGATCGCCCTGAATAATCTCGCCATCACAGATATCACCAGTTCGGGAGAAGAGGAGAACTGGCGCGTCGGCAAGCCTGAGAAGATAGCCATGCAAGCAGGTGAAGTGCGGTGGATAAAGCCGGGCGTCCACAAGCTGAAAAATGTAAAGTCGACGAAATCCGAGCTCATCACGATCGAATGGTAAGACAAGAGACTCATCGGACTTAATCTCGCCTGTCACGAGTTGCATTGTCCATCCTGCGTCGCAGCAGCCCGCAAAGAATTTCGCGAATCACAAGCAATGCCAGCGCGCAAAACACTACGCAGATTCATGTAAACTGGCGCTGGATAAAACCGGACAAACCAACGCCAGAATTAACCGAAAATCCGGACTGACAAACAGCGAACCCGCACTAACCAGCTATTTTCTGAGGGAAACCGTGGTGGGTGCGACAGGGATTGAACCTGTGACCCCCGCCGTGTGAAGGCGATGCTCTACCGCTGAGCTACGCACCCGGTCTCGGTGAGGCGCTGTTTAGCCAGTTGAGACGCGCGACGCAAGCCGCCGCGCGTCATTTTCCTCCCCGGCCCCGCATCCCAACCATCAGACCGTCATGAAACGAGGAGCAGGGCCGGTTCCGCGTTACTTTCGCGCGGCGAGAATCGTCCCGAGCACATCGTCCTTACCTTCGAGTCGGACGAGGTGCGGATACCGCAAGCCGCCGTGGTAATCGATGGAGACTGTGCGGAACCTGTCGCCCGAACGAACGAGCAGCGAGATTGGCGCTTTCCCGTCTTTCGCCTGCTCAATGGCGTCGGAAAGGTCGTCGGCGTCATACGCCTGCCGGTTCACCGCGACGATGCTCTCCCCGGCGGCGATCCCCACCTTCCACGACGGGCCGCCCCACAGAACGTTCGTCAGCATGCCTTTGCTATTGATCGAGAAGCCTATGGAAAAGTCGAACAGGCGCATTTTCCGTATCGCCTCATAGGCCTTGATGTAAGGCGTCGGCTCGTCCGTGTAAGACAGCGCGTAGCCGCCGCGCGCAAGTCCGTCGAGCGGCGCGTGGGCGCTGACGGCGTCCAGCCTCTGCCGCAGGAACGTGGCCCAGTCATAAGGCTGAACGCCGTTAAGAGCCGCGACCACGTCTTCGAACCTGTAGGTCCGGGTGACGACGCTGCCGTTATCGACGCCGAAGAACGCGCGGGCGAAATCGTCGAGCGAGCGTTTGCCGCCCGAGAGCGAGCGGATCAGCGTGTCGGCGTCGAGCCAGACAAGCTGCCCTTCGGAATAGTAATCCTCGCTACGCTGCCAGCTCCGCCACGACAGGGCGGCGCGCTGGGCGATGACCGGATCATTGGTGGTGTCCTGCAAAGGACGCCATGTGCGCCCGGCGCGCGTGTCGTACGTGGCGGCGACCATGGCGATCGCGTCTTTCGCCTGATCGGCGGTCATCAACCCGGCGCGCGCGGCCAGCACGTATCCCCAGTATTGGGTCTGGCCTTCATAGACCCACAGCAGGGAGCCGCGTTGCGGCGTGTTGAAGTCCGGCGCCCACAGATCGGCGGGGCGGCGGAATTTTCCGTTCCAGCTATGGGTGTATTCGTGCGCAAGAAGATCGCGCGCCGGGAAGGTCTTGTCCCATTTGGAGAAATAGCCGGTGGGGCCGCTGTTCTCGCTGGACTGGTGATGCTCCAGACCGATCCGCCCAAGCTCGTTCGTCAACGCGAGCAGAAAATCGTAGTGGTCGTAATGATGCGAGCCAAAAAGCATCTGCGCCTGCTCGACCAGCGCGCGGTGAACTGCGATCTGCTCGTCCGTCGCGGCAAGGTATTCCGGCCGATCAGCCACCAGATCGAGCGAGACGGGGGCGTCGCCGGTTTTGGTCAGCTCTATGCGACGGAAATACCGTCCCGCGAAAAGCGGTGAATCGACCAGCGTATTGAACGGAACGACGCCGAACGTGACCTCGTCTCCCCCGGCGGCCTGCGTCCCCTTGCGGGCGGCGTCCGGACGCAGGGCCGTGCCGTAGCCCCAGCCGTGTGGAAGCGTCAGGCTCGTGCGGAACGGAATGTCGCGCGTGTAGTACCCGGCCGGGTAAAGGGCGGTCTGGTTCCACTGCACGTTGACGATGGCCGGCGTCATCACGACACGCCCTATTTCGGGCGTGATCGGGCTGAGCGTCTGAAAAGAAACGTCCAGAGCTTGCGCGCCTGCGGGGACTGCGATGTGAAAGGCGTTGACGTCCACCGTATCGCGCGTCCAGGTCGCCGTTTTGGCGCTCACTTTAACCACCAGACCGCCCAACTGCGTGATCGGGCCGGTCGGCGAGTGATTGCCCGGCAGCCAGGAGGGGTAGAGCAGGACCATGTCGCCGCCCTTGGCGGAAAGCGCCGCCGGAACAGGGACATGTTCGGACACCGAAAGAATGTGCCGGTCGAGATCGGTCGCCACGACATGCAGGTCGATGGTTCCGGGATAGGGCGTGTCCTGTGCGACGGGCGGCTTGGCCGGGAGGGGTAGCGGCTGCGGTCCGTCGGAGGCGAAAGAGTTTGAGAAGGGCGCCAGAAGGGCTGCCGAAGTCAGAAGGAAGAGTGCTCTCTTGTGCACAAGCGATCCTTACGCAGGTATTTCAGGTGGCGCATGCAACCACGCCACGACTCCCCGGGCAATGCGGCTGTTCACCCGCCGACCAGCTTCCCGCTGGGCGGACGGGCCCTTGAAAATCGCCGCTCCCGACAAGATTCACGAACCAGATCAGCCCCGGTCAGGCGAAAACAACAAGGCGCAGGCGCCGAACGCGGCTGTCAGCGCGACATACGCCGCAGGCGCGAGCGGCGTTTGCGGCGTCAACGCGGAAATCGCGGCGGGCGTCAGGCCGCCAAAGATCGCGTATGAGACATTGTAGGAAAGCGACAGGCCGGAGAAGCGCACCGCCGCCGGGAACGCACGCAACATGCCCACCGGCACCAGCCCGACAAAGCCGGAACAAAACCCGCTAAGCGCCGCCCAAGCGACAAGCGATGCCAGATGCGACGGCGCTATGGCGTATAACCCAAAGGCGCCAAGAACCAGCAACGCCCCATAGATCGCCGCCAACAACCGCAGAGGCAGCACGTCCGACAACGCTCCGGCGATGATCACGCTGAGGGTTAGCGTGATCGTGGCGACAAGGCTGGCGGTCATCGTTGTTTGCGCTGGCGCGTGATGAAGCGTTTGCATCAGCGGCGGCATCATCAGGACGAGCACCACGATGGCCGCGGTCAGGGTCCAGGTCGTCGCCATTGAGCACAGGATGGCGCGGCGATGCTGGCGCAGCAGGATCGCTACGGGCAGCGTTTCGGCGGTCTCCGCACGCGCATGCATCTCGCGAAACACCGGCGTTTCGTCGAGCCAACGACGCAGAATCATCGACCCCACGCCGAAAATACCGCCGACGACAAACGGAATACGCCAACCCCACGCGGCGATCTGCGCGTCGGACATCACGCCGTGCAGCGCAAGAATCAACGCCGAACCAAGGAAGATGCCGCCCGTCAGTCCGCCAGTCAGCAGGCCGATTCCAAGACCGGCCCGCCCCGGTCGCGCGTGTTCGGAGACGAACACCCAGCCCCCCGGCGCCTCCCCGCCGATTGCAGCCCCCTGCGCCATGCGCAGCAACAACAGCAGCAACGGCGCGCCGACGCCCAGCACGTCGTATCCGGGCAGCAGGCCGATCGCCAGCGTCGGCAGCGCCATGAGCAGAACGCTGAATGTAAAGACTTTTTTGCGGCCCGAAATATCACCGAAATGCGCCATGATCAGGCCGCCCAGCGGTCGCGCCAGGTACCCTGCGCCGAACAACCCGAAGGTCTCGGTTTGACGCAGCCATTCGGCCTGACTTGCGGGAAAGAAGTGCGCAGCGATCACCTTCGCCAAAAAGGCGAAGATGACGAAATCATAGAACTCCAGTGCGCCGCCCAACGACGCGAGGGCGAAGGTGCGCATTTGCGACGCGCCGCCGGACATGGGTGAAGGCAGCGTCGTTGATGACGGGGGCTGCGCGCCCACGGTGCAAGACATGAAACCCGGTCCATTTCTAGGAAAAGGCCGGGCTTGCGGCCCGGCGGGAAGGGGTAGCGCTTATAGAGGACCGAAGCGCCTTTCGTCCAACCCTGCCCGCACGACGCTGCTGGCTACAGGGTGGACGCGCTGAAGGTGTCGCATTGGCGGACATCGCCAGAGCTGAGGCCACGTCGAAACCAGCTCGCTCTTTGTGCGGACGTGCCGTGCGTGAAGCTGTCAGGCACTACGTAGCCTTGAGCCTGCCGCTCCAGCCGATCGTCGCCAACGGCTGCTGCGGCGTTGAGTCCTTCCTCCACGTCGCCGGTTTGCAGGATGCGTTTGGCGTCATCTGCACGACGCGCCCAGACTCCTGCGAAACAATCCGCCTGCAGCTCCGTGCGGACCGAAGTCCCCGTCGCGCCTTTCGCCGCTGCCCCGCTGCGATTCACCTGCTCCATGATGCCCAGTTCGTTCTGGACATGGTGGCCGATCTCATGCGCGACGACATACGCCTGCGCGAAGTCGCCCCCGGCTCCCAACCTGTCCTTGAGCTCACGGAAGAAGGTCAGATCCAGATACACTTTCTGGTCCGCCGGACAATAAAATGGCCCGACGGAGGTTTCCGCGTAGCCGCAGGCAGAGCGGACGCCGCCGGAGAACAGCACCAGGCGCGGATCGTGATAGGTTTTCCCCATCTGCTGGAAATAGGCTGTCCACACGTCCTCCGTGGACGCCAGAACGCGGGAGAGGAATTGTTTCTGCGGATCGCTGGCCGGAGCCGTCGGCGACGACGATGAAGCCTGCTGCTGCGCGACCACCGATGGAGCGCCGCCCGATCCCTGATCGAGCAGATTGAGGACGATCCGCGGATCGACGCCGAAATACATCGCCCCGAGAACCAGCAACACCCCGCCTATGCCGCCAATCCGGATCGGCGTCCGCCCACGCACGCCGCCTCCGCCGCTTCCACGGATATCGTCGATGTTGTTGCTCTCACGTTCGTCGTCCAGACGCATGCCGTCACCCTGTGATGCCGTTGCAGACCGCATCGGGGCCTGTCGCATGGTTCATGCGGCGAGAAGGCGAAAAGTTCCACCACAATCGTCATGCCCGAGCTCCAGCCTGAGGGATGCTCGCCGAACGGACCGGGTTTACGAACGGTTGGCCTGACGAAATCCGCGGGCCAGGCAACGACACCCTCGCGACGGTTCATCCGCTCTGGCTCGGGTCGTTTGCCGTATAATTCGCCAGCAGTTGCTGCGTCCGCCTTTGGGCCTCCAACCTTCCATAGTGTTGTAAGGGTGGTAGAAGGCTTCAAGTTGATATCGTTAGATCACGCAGGTATGAGCATCAGACGTCGGCAGGACAACTCATGACGACGCTTGAACCGCGCATGCAGTTATCAAATAGATATATCGTCTATTATATGCGCAATAAATTAGTCAATTTCATAAATATTCATTGTGATTATTTCAATGAATTTACCACAAACCAACAACCGCCCGCGGAGCTTTCAGCATTTTAAACACAGAAAGACGATTGACGATGGTTGCTCTCCAACTCATTTTCACTTATTTTCCACCTCTTTGCACCATTGACGCTCTGGTAATCGTCCCACCTCACGCGCGACCCGGATTATCTTATGATCACGCCTTCGCCCTACTTTACAGCAACACACAATCCGTCCATCGCCGCTGGCGTCACGTCACGGCGCGATCTAAAATATATTATGGATTTTCACGGGAAAATACTTTCAAACAAAAATAACGCACTCCATTTCTGCGAAATTGTCGATATCAGCAAAAATGACTGCGTCATGTTCGATAGCGACAATTTACGCCTCACATATGCTGGCGTCGATATCTGCGTGAATGAAGTCGATGGCGTTTTTCACGCGTTGGCGTCAAACAAGGCATCGTCTTATATCGAAATGGATAACGCATTCTTCTATTACTCCTCAAAAAAAATATTTTTGTCGTCAAACGAGGACGGTCAACTGCTTCTCACGAAACTTCGTGAAAAATGGGAAAAATTTCTTCCGATAACAGAAGATATGTTTTTGTTTCTTCGCTCCATATCTCTTCATGGATTACATTACACCGACAATGGACAGATTATCGACAAGGGAAGCATAGAACTGAAATCTTTTGCAATCCAGGATGGGATTAATAATTTTCCCATGGAATATAATCTAGATATATCGGTCAAAAACAAGAATATTTACATCGCCGATAAATTCGCCTGCATAAGAAAAATTGCTTTCAGAAATCCAGCCGTCTATTTTTGTGCTCTTTCATCAAAAGAAATTCTCACTTCGGTATTTGCGTCCATAGAATCTTACTCTCTTTACTCCGAAGTAGATTTTTCCTACGTTATATTTACAAATGTAGAAAACGTAAAAATACCAAACACCATTTCTCATAATCGCATAGAAATAATTAATGTCGAATCTACCGGCCTCATAGATCACGTATACAAAAGATATGAAAAAGAAGTAATTGAAAAAATGCGTCTATACAATCCGGTCATTTACTCAGATGCAGACATCGTGTGCAATAACTCCCTTAAAAGTCTCGAAAATTATCTGATAAAAACTGAAAATATACTCGTCAATACGGAAGACCGATATGACGCAGCGACTATAGAAAACAGCGGGTGGTTCATCGCCAGTTTCAAGAAGGATGACGCACTTCTCCGCGATACCGAAATCGACGCTATCAATTCTGGATTTTTCGGATACTCATCCAAAGAAAACATGATGGATGTTTCTAGCATGATCGGTATCATATCGAAGAATATCATCAAGAGGCACGGCCTGTCTCACTGGGCCTATGACCAATCCGCCTTCAATTACGCGATCATAAAAAATGGGAATTATGATAAAAAATACCTAAAATCCATTGTACAAAACTGGCCATCGGCGAATTTTCACGAAATTCCGATTTGCGGCCTCGTTCATTTTTGCGGCGGCGTCGGAAATTTCTCATCAAAATCAGAAAAAATGCGTTCCTATATGATGTATTTGAAAAATACACACAAACGAAACCCTGCAAGCAACCCTCCAACCCAAGCGCAGTAACCCGCAGACACAGGATTTCGCCGCTGGCGCTCCTTCAGTTATCTCATCTCAGACGCTGCGCGACGCGCTCGCGCTCGCGCAAGATCGTAATTGGCCGCGCGCGCAACGCCGCGCGCGGCGACGTCCGCCCGCAAAGCCCGATCTGTGGCTAGACGTGTAATTGCATCTCCCAACACGTCTGGACGATCCGGATCCACCAAGATTCCAGCTTCTCCGACGACTTCCGGCAATGCTCCGCGATCCGACGCGATCAGCGCAGCACCACAGGCCATCGCCTCCAGCGCCACAAGTCCGAACGGTTCCGACCAACGGCTTGGCGCGGCTACTATCGCGGCGGAGGCCATCGCCTCCAAGACCGCGTCGTGAGATTTATATCCCGCCATGGCGACGCCCGCCGAAGCTGCCCGCACACGCAGGGCCGACAGAAACGGCGTCTCAGGCGAATCCGGCCCAAAACGATCGGCGCCGATAATCTCCGCCCGCCAGCCGGGAAGTTTCGGCAGCGCCTCGGCGCAGGCTGCGACGAACGCATCCACCCCTTTATCGGCCACGACGCGCCCAGCAAACAAAATCAGCTTTTCGCGGTCGGTTTCCGCCCTCAAGGACGGCAGAGCCCCGAGGTCGACGCAATTCGGCAAAACTGCAACATCAGACGCCGACAAAGATGTTTTAGAAATATAACGGTCCCGGAGCCAGCCGGAAACACACGCTACGGCGACCCGACGCGCAAGCGTCTCCCTTTCCCGTGCAGACCCCG
The DNA here is from genome assembly GCF_000429165.1 of Acetobacter nitrogenifigens DSM 23921 = NBRC 105050. GTDB lineage: Bacteria > Pseudomonadota > Alphaproteobacteria > Acetobacterales > Acetobacteraceae > Acetobacter > Acetobacter nitrogenifigens. Next base: position 51,868 of record NZ_AUBI01000010.1, read on the forward strand.
CCTTCCGCATCCCCAAAGGATCGTTATGCAGGACAAGACGCATCGGGATATCGGGAAACCAGCGTCGCAAGGCCAGTGCGATTTCGGGTCGGTTATGAATTTCAACGCCAGTCGGCCGTAACGTGTCGAGAACAGCCGCAACTGAAGCGGCGTATCGAAGCGGGCCAAACCGGACGCCGAACGGCGGAGACAGCCGACGCGGCCACCGGGAACGCCACGGCCCTCGATCAATGGCGGCTAAAAATCGGACATCCTGAAACGGCTGTCCCGTGGTCGAGCCGCCAACAACAGTCTCACCGGGCTCTGCGAGGCTACGCACAAGCAGCGCCACCGCCCCGGCTTCGCCCGGCGCAAAGCGTTCACGTGGAGGAAGAACCGTGACAAGACCGCCAGACACGCGCGCCGCCGACCGCCGCCGTCAATCTGCAGATTCGTAGCGTTCGGCAAGCCACTCCGTCGGCTCCGCCTCGGCTTCGGCATACCAGCGTGCGACGAGAGGATGCGCACGCACCGCCTCCGCATAGCGCTGCGCCGTCGCCGACAGGGGCGCGCCATAACCCAGAAACCGGGCGACGACCGGCGCGAACGCTACGTCCGCATTGCCGAACTCCGCCCCGAACAGGTAATGGCCTCCACCGCCAAAGCGATCCCGAGCTTCCGTCCACAACGCGTCGATCCGCGCGATGTCGGCTCTAACCGCGTCTGGAATTCCGTTGGCCAGCCCTCGCCCCCCGCGGCCGAGATTCATCGGCATCGCCACACGCAGCGCCTGAAAACCGGAGTGCATTTCTGCAGACATGGACCGGGCGAACCCGCGCTTCACCGGATCGACGGGCCACAGAGACGGCTCGATGTCCGCGCAGTATTCGGCGATCGCCAGGCTGTCCCACACGCTGACGCCAAGATGCTCCAGATAAGGCGCCCGGGCGCTGGGAGACAGCGCAGTAAGACGCTCAGCGGTGTCAGGCTGGGCGAGCGCCACGAGCTCTTCTACGACATCCAGACCAGCCAGATGAACGGATAGCCACCCCCGCATGGACCATGACGAATAACGCTTCGTGCCTATAACAAGACGTCCGTCAGCCATGGCCGCGCTCCACCGAGGATTAATGGCGGACGACGCAATGCGCCCCGCAGACCGAACCGGATCGGCCCGCGTCGCTTGTAGCGCGGTCCTTGACGTTCCCCAAGCGGCGGAAGCGTGCTCAGAACCGATATGGAACTATGCGCCAGCGAGCGGGAGCGGCCCGGCTCAAGCCGCAGCCAGCGTGCGCTTTCGAGCATCAGAGTGGAGCGGCTTTGCTGGTCGCGAACGTCGAGGCACAGAAAATGCGCGCCGGATCATCGCCTGCGCGCATTTTCAAACGGGTTCACAGGCCGTCAGGCCTGCTCACGCAGCGCCTTTATTTTTCTGTGCAATGTGGACCGACTGACGCCCAGAAGCCGCGCCGCCGGACTTACTTTCCCGCCCGCCATGGCCAGCGCGCCTTCGATCACCGCCCGCTCAGCCTCCATGAAATCCGGCGCGCCCATACCCCGGGCGCCCAGATCGAAACACACATCGCCGCCAGGACGATCGCCCAGTCCCAGTTTGACGCGCGCGGCGTGCGTGGCGCCCACCACGACCTTCGCTTCATCCAACGCGACCATCGGCAGGGACACTCCGTCTCCCTCCCCCAGAAGCACGATCGAGTGCGAGCTGAACGCCTCGATAAAGCTTCTGCGTTCGATGCGCCGCGCCGCGTCGATCAACACGGCCTCCATCATCACCGCCACTCGCCCGGTTGGATCCGGTCGGATCGAACTCGCGTCCAGCGCCCCGGCCACACGCCCGTCCGGACCAAAAAATGGAACGGCCGTGCACGCAAGATAACGCAAGCCCAGTCGCCAGTGCTGCTCCATATGCACCGTCACCGGCGCGCCCTCGACCAGACAGGTGCCGATGCCGTTGGTGCCTGCCTCGCCTTCGCCCCAACGGGCGCCGGGCCACAGATGCCACCGGCGACACCCCTTTTCGAATGGACCATCGCCCCGTCGCGAAACGACGACCCCCTCGGCGTCCGACAGCAGCACCGTGTACTCAAGTGTCGAGACAATGCCATGCAGGCGGTCAAGCTCCGGGTCGGCGGTCTTCATCAAGGCGCCCATCCGCGAGCAGGCCTGCCTCAACTCGGCGCCACACAGAAGATCAGCCCCCACCTGATGCGCCGGATCCATCCGATAATCTCCGGCGCAGCGGCTCCAGGACGCCCGAAGCGGCGGCTTGAGTCCTGCGAAGCGCTCCTCCGGGATCGTGATCACATCGTGCATTGCTTCGGTCCGTTCCTGACCCAAACCATGTGTGTCGCATATCCGCGACAGTTAGGGCCGCTATAGGTCACATGCGCGTGACATTGATTATCCGGCGTCTTAACCGCGCCGCTTTGAAGTCGTTCACATCGCCTGACGCTGGCGCTCGTGACGAATTCATGGCGCAGCCGGACGACGCGGTCAATCGACCACCGAACCTCTGATGAATAAGGCGCAATCAATGCAAATCGCCAGAGATATACTCCTTCGTTCCTACCGATCCATGCGCACGATCCGCGATTTTGAAGAACGCCTGCATGTCGAGTTCGCCACGGGCGAAATCCCGGGATTCGTTCATCTTTATTGCGGTGAAGAAGCCTCTGGCGTCGGCGTTTGCGCCAATCTGACGGACACCGACACCATCGCCAGCACCCATCGCGGACACGGCCACTGCATCGCAAAAGGCGTCGGCGTGGATGGGATGATGGCCGAAATCTATGGACGCAGCACTGGCGTCTGTCGCGGCAAAGGCGGATCGATGCACATCGCCGACCTGTCTCTGGGAATGCTTGGCGCAAATGGCATTGTCGGCGGCGGGCCGCCGCTCATCTGCGGGGCGGCTCTCTCGCACAAACTGCTGAAGGACGGCGGCGTGGCCGTCGCGTTCTACGGCGACGGCGCATCCAACGAGGGCTCGACGCTGGAAAGCCTGAACCTGGCCACAGTCTGGCAGTTGCCTGCGATATTTGTTGTCGAGGACAACGGTTATGGAGAAGCGACCGGCGCATCCTACGCCGTCGCCGGAACTCAGAAAGCCCGTGCTGAAGGCTTCGGCATGCCTTACTACGAATGTGACGGCACGGACTTTTTCGCGGTCTACGAGACTGCCGGGGAAGCGATCAAACGCGCGCGCGCGGGCGAAGGCCCCGCTATGGTCCACGTCCACCTCTCCCGCTGGTATGGGCACTTCGAAGGCGATTCCATGAGTTATCGCATCGACGGAGAAGTCGCACGCGAACGCGCCGAGCGCGACTGTCTGGTCAACTTCCGCAGGCGCACGACCGAAGCCGGACTTCTGGACGCCGCTGCGCTCGACGAAATCGACGCCGCCGTAAAAGCGGAAGTCGAACAATCCGTCGTCTCCGCGAAGGCGGCTCCAACGCCGGAAGACGCGGATCTCCTTAAAGACGTTTACGTCGCCTACTGATTCCGCAGACGCACACGGAGACCTGAACCAATGAGCAAAAAAAGCTTTCGCCAGGCGATCAACGAGGCGCTGCGGCTGGAAATGCGACGCGATCCACGCGTCATCCTGATGGGCGAAGACGTCGCAGGCGGTCGGGGCGGAACGTCCGGCGTGACCGACGCATGGGGCGGCGTGCTTGGCGTCACCAAGGGATTGCAGACCGAATTCGGCGAAGATCGCGTCTTCGACACACCGATCAGCGAGGCGTCCTATATCGGCGCCGCCGCAGGAGCCGCCGCCACCGGATTGCGCCCGGTTGCCGAGCTGATGTTCGTCGATTTCGTCGGCTGCTGCCTCGACCAGATCATGAATCAGGCTGCAAAATTCCGTTACATGTTCGGTGGAAAAGCCCGCACGCCGCTGGTTATCCGCGCCATGTACGGCGCAGGCTTCAACGCGGCCGCCCAGCACAGTCAGGCGCTCTACCCGCTGTTCACGCATATTCCGGGCCTGAAAGTCGTCATCCCGTCGTCTCCATATGAGGCGAAAGGCCTGCTGATCGAAGCGATCCGCGATGACGATCCGGTCATTTTCCTTGAAAACAAGGTCATGTATGATGACGAGGAAGACGTTCCGGACGGTTCTTACACCATCCCCTTCGGTGAGGCGAACCTGACCCGCGAGGGCGACGACGTGACCATCGTCGCGTTCGGACGCATGGTGAACTTCGCCAACGAAGCAGCCGATCGTCTGGAAAAATCCGGAATTTCCTGCACAGTTATCGACCCGCGCACGACGTCTCCGCTCGACACCGGGACGATCCTCGATTGCGTGGCCGACACGGGACGTCTTGTGATCGTCGATGAATCGAGCCCGCGCTGCAATCTGGCGACAGATGTGGCGGCCCTTGTCGCGGAAGAGGCCTTCGACGCCCTTAAAGCTCCGATCCGCCGCGTCGTGCCGCCGCACACCCCGGTTCCGTTCTCGTCGACGCTGGAAGCGCTATACATGCCCAACGCAGACAAGATCGAAGCGGCCGTGAAATCCGTCATGTCTTATCGGATGAAAGAGGAGGTTTAATCCATGTCCGGCGCCATTACCCCCGTCACCATGCCCAAGTTCGGCCTCGCCATGACGGAAGGCAAACTTGCCGACTGGCTCATCCAGGTCGGCGAGACAGTCAGCGCAGGTCAGGAACTGGCCGATATCGAGACAAGCAAGATTACGAACGGCTACGAGAGCCCGGTCTCGGGCGTTCTACGGCGTCAGGTCGTCGCGGCAGGCGAAACGCTGCCGGTCGGCGCGCTACTCGGCGTCGTTGCGGACGCCAGCGTCGCTGACGACGCCATCGACGCGTTCATAGCCGAATTTCAGGCCAATAACGCCTCTGCGGACACGGAAGCCTCCGCCGCCGACGCAGAGCCCTCCACCGTTTCCGTCGATGGCCTCGACATTCGCGTAAAGGACGTGGGCGCTGCCGAGGGTTCGCAACTCCCCGTTCTTCTGATCCACGGTTTCGGCGGCGATCTGACCAGCTGGATGCTGAACCAGAGCGCCCTTTCCCATGACCGCCGCGTGATTGCCTTCGATCTTCCCGGTCACGGCGAGTCCAGCAAGAGCGCCGGCGAAGGCAAGCCCTCCAGTTTCGCCGGAACCGTCGCGAAGCTTCTGGAAACTCTCGACGCAGACAAAGTTCATGTCATTGGCCACTCTCTTGGCGGCGCGATCTCGCTGGAGCTGGCGCGGCTTGCTCCAGAGAAAGTCGCCTCGCTGTCTCTGATTGCCCCGGCCGGGCTTGGTCCCGACGTGAACATGACGTTCATCAACGGCTTCATCTCGGAAGATCGACGCAAAACCCTTGAGCCGATCCTTCAGCTCCTTGTTCACGACAAGTCACTGATCTCGCGCCGTATGATCGAAAATATCATACGCTTCAAACGACTGGACGGCGCAACAGGGGCGTTGCGCACTATCGCAGACGCCTGCTTCCCCGACGGAAAGCAGGCCGACAATCTCCGCGCCACCCTTGAAAACTACCCGGGTCCTGTGCAGGTCATCTGGGGCGAGAATGACGAGATCCTGTCATCGGCACCAGCGCAGTCGCTGCCTGACAAAGTCGCCGTCAGCGTGCTGTCCGAAACCGGGCATATGCCACAGATGGAAAAAGTCAGTGACGTCAACAAGGCGATCAGCGCCTTCCTCGAAAAGAACGACTGACGAGAACAGCTCCCTCTCTCCATATTTGCTATGGAGAGGGGGGGGCCAACGCATCTACTTTGGGGATGCGTCGATCCTGCGATGAATAAAGCGACACAACCGCTGGAAATATTTGCAAAATAACCTTTTGCGAATTTTCCTTGACTCTACACGCGACGACGACGACGCGATCCGTTGAGATTCATTCCCTCCAGACATTTGGCGCACTGAAAACGGGAATGGAATATCAAGAGAATATAGCCTTCGTCCTGATATTCCAAAAATCAATGCCATCGGCCCTTATCGTCGCGCGCTAGCGATAAACCAATCCGCCATCGCTAATGATCGCCTGACCAGTGATGTAATCCGAGTCCGGACCGGCGAGAAATGAAACCAGCGCGGCCACGTCGTCCGGCGTCTGGGATCGACCAAGCGCAATTCCGGAAACATATTTTTCGTAGGTGGAACCCAGAGGAGCGCCGGTAACTTCGGCGAAGCGGCGGTCGATCTCGACCCACATGTCGGTGCCCACGATACCAGGACAATACGCCGTCACTGTAATCCCGTCCGACGCATATTCACGCGCCGCCGCCTGCGTCAGCCCACGCACTGCGAATTTCGTCGCGGAGTAAACGCCCAACATCGCAAATCCGTCGTGACCGGCGACCGAAGACGCATTGATGATCTTGCCCTTCTGTTTACGCGCCTTGAACTTGGCCGCAGCCGCCTGAATGCCCCAGAGCACGCCAAGCATGTTAATGTGCAGAATCCGTTCGGCCTCTTCAGGTTGTACGTCCGCGACCGGACCGACAAGCGCGACACCAGCATTATTGACCATCACGTCAAACCCGCCGAGTTCCGCCTCGGCATGTTCGATTGCAGCATATACCTGCGCCCGATCACCGACATCAGCCCGAAATGTCGTGGCTTTTCGACCCAAGGCGCGAATTTCGTCGGCAACCGACTCAGCCTTGTCATCCTTCATGTCGATGATCGCGACATCGGCGCCATCTGTCGCGAGACGCAATGCGATACCGCGTCCAATACCCTGCGCTCCACCAGTAATAACAGCGATTTTTCCAAGTAAAGACATGATGACGCTCCCCTGCGTGCGCAGCCATGGACACCGACTCCTCGCGATCAATCCTGGGCGGCCATTAGAAAATCCACCGAAGAAACTGCCGAAGTTTCAATGAAACATGGGACGTAGAATCAAATTTATTATCACTTACATCTTAGACGAGATGACCATACGCCAGGTGACGAGTCCATACCTTTCTTAACTCATCAACATTTTTGTCAAAGTTTCTCACACTTCACGTTAAATAACATCACCACAAAACAAACGGCGCAACGCAAAATTTCTGACAAAATGCACTTTGTACACGGTGATTTTTATAAAAAAAGACGCACGAATAGGACCATCCAACACGGACGTCTTTTTTCTGACACTCGCATCGATCCAAGCGGAGCATCGCCCTCAAAAAAGCGTCTCAAACACGTCTAGGATAATCCGACCCCTTAACAGACCTTGGTAAATGTCAGAGCCTTTCTTCCTTACCGTGATCCATACTCAACGCACTGATCCACTTCCTGTATCTGGATACCAGCCACATGGATGAATGGCCCGATCACATGCAGCGATCACATTCCGTATCGCAATTTTTAAGCAGGATGCCATTCTGACATCTCTCACCGCCGTGACGTTAAGTATGCAAAAAAGGGAGTGAGAAGGCCACCACGGCGCTGGTCTCATCAACCGTCACACGCATTCAGCCCCTGACAACCAACCGCGCACCACCCCTCGGTCACCTCGTTCGCCAATTCGAGCACTCAAGCCGAATCACGCTCCCTAATTTAGGAACTGCCGGAACGCAGGCTAATGATGCTAGAGGGTCTCGACGCGCCTGTGCGGCGCAACCCGAGCGGTCACATGACCACAGCCAGAACAAAAGGAAGACAAACCCGTGCCGTCATCGGAGTGGTATGAAACCGGCCTTCCACACATCTGGCTCCCCTACGCCCAGATGAAAACTGCGCCAACTCCCCTACCCGCACGCTCGACCCAGGGCAGCGTCATCACGCTCCATGACGGAAGGGAACTCGTCGACGGCGTCGCCGCATGGTGGACAGCCTGCCATGGATATAACCACCCCCATATCCGCGCCTGCGCCGAAGCACAGCTTGCGCGGATGCCGCATGTCATGTTCGGCGGCATGGTTCACGAGCCCGCGCTACGTCTGGCCGCACGGCTGGCCGCCATGTTGCCGGGTGACCTTGAGCGGGTCTTCTACACGGACTCAGGCTCCGTCGCGGTCGAAGTGGCGATGAAGATGGCGATCCAGTATCGCATCAACCGGGGTGAGCCGGAGCGACGACGGCTGCTGGCCTTCAAGGGCGGCTATCATGGCGACACTCTGGCGACGATGGCGATCTGCGATCCAGAAGAAGGTATGCACCATCTGTTTTCCGGCGTGATGCCGGAGCAGGCCGTCATCGACCTGCCCCGCGACGATGCGACCCGGGCAGCGTTCGAAAACTTCTTGCAGACACAGGCATCGACTCTTACCGCCATTGTCGTGGAGCCGTTGGTGCAGGGCGCGGGCGGCATGGTGTTTCATGACCCGGCGACACTGTCGTTCTTGCGAAGCGCGGCAGACCGGCATGGCCTGCTGTTAATTCTGGACGAAATATTCACCGGCTTCGGCCGCACGGGAACGATGTTCGCCTGTCAGCAGGCGAACATCGTTCCCGATATCGTCACCCTGTCCAAGGCGCTGACCGGCGGAACCATGGCCCTCGCCGCGACGGTTGCCCGGCGGCATGTCTACGAGGCGTTTCTCTCGGACGATCCTGAGAAGGCGCTGATGCACGGGCCAACCTTTATGGCGAACCCGCTCGCCTGCGCATGCGCGAACGCGTCTCTCGACCTGTTTGAACGGGAGCCGCGTCTGGAGCAGGTCGCGACCATCGCGGCTCAACTCAGCACGGCGCTGGAACCCTGTCGTACCTTGCCTGGCGTGCGCGACGTGCGTGTCATGGGCGCCATCGGCGTCGTGGAAATGGATCGTATCGCCGACCCGGCCAGTTTGCGGACGCGTTTTGCGGCGGAAGGCGCGTGGATCCGGCCGTTCAGGAATATCGTTTACCTGACGCCCGCATTCACAATCAGCGAACAGCAACTCGACTTTCTCGCGAACGCCATACGCCGTGTGCTGAAGGACGGGTAGACCTTCACCACCCAGCGGCGGCCGCGTCATCCTCGGCGCGGCTTTCTACCCAGACAGAACTACCGTCGGAGAACTCTTCCCGCTTCCAGAACGGCGCGCCCGTCTTGAGGCGGTCGATCAGAAAGCGTGTCGCATCCAGTGCTGCGGCCCGGTGCGCGGCGGAGGTCAATACGAGCACGATCGGCGCGCCGACAGGAAGACGCCCGACACGGTGGATAACCGTGCACCCCGCCAGATCGAAACGCGCGACAGCCTGCTCCGCCAAGTCGTTTAGCGCAGCCTCCGACATCCCAGGATAATGCTCCAGACACAGCGCCGTCAGGCCGCCCCCACCCCGCACCACGCCGAGGAATGAACCCAGGCCACCCACCTCGTCGCTGTCCGCAAGCAGGCGAGCAGTTTCAGCGCCCACATCGAACGCCTCCTCCTGAACGAGGACACGCACAACGATCTCACTTGTTTGCGGAGTGACAGTCATATCGCGTGCTTCCCGAAACGTCAGGCGCGGCCCATTCCGCCCTAACCACCCGTCATTGGCGGAAACAGAGCCAGCTCGTCACCGTCAGTCAGGGGAGCATGCAAATCGGCCAGCGTCTTGTTAACCGCCACACGGATCGCACCCGAGCCCGCGAAAGCATCTGCCAGCGCAGGATCAACGCGGCCTTGCGCAGCGATCCATTCGCCCACGGTGGTGGCGTCATGCAGCGACGCGGTCTCGGACGATTTACCCAGCCGTTCGCGCAATGCTGCAAAATATAGGACGGTGACGCTCATGCGCCACTCTTAGCCAATCGCCTTCGGGTCGCCAACTGTGGCTGACAGTCCTTCTTATGGCTGCTTCGCCGGGGTCGCCGTCGATTCCGCAGCCTTGGCGGGAGCACCAGCCTTCTCCTTGTGGACTTCGCCGTTCTTCAACGTGGCGATCGAACCGTCGGGGTGAATAACGGTGGTCGTGCCGTCGCCATTCGGGATTTCAATGTTGGAGCCAGAGGCCTTGCCAGCGCCGTATTTGGCCGCCACGTCAGGCTCGCTGCTCGGCAATCCGGCGCCGGAGAAACTGGCGCTGGCGTCCGGGACGTCGTCGCCGATGGCCATATCGCCGCCATCATGCAGATCATGGCCGGGCAGAACGCTGGAACGCTCAGACGCCACGTCCGAAAGCGACGGGAGAGGCTCAGGAGCACCCGGCCAGATATTGCCGTTTTGCGGGAGCATCGGCGTCTCCGCCGTGCTGTAGCCACGTACGCGGCGCATGGTTTCGGAATCGCCATGGGGCGCATTTGGATTCGCGCCCGGCAGCGTGGCTGTGTCTGAAAGCCATTCGCCGAACCCGGAACAACCGCTCAACAGAAGAAGAAACCCAACAAGAGCGGCATTCCGCATCAGTTCTACCTCGCCGATATCGGTCCCGCGCGACATGAGCGTCACCTGCTATCGGGTCCTATTGATATCGTTGTCGCGTGATCAGGTAAATTACTGCTTAGCGAAAGAACGAAGTATTTGCGCATTTTACTAAATCATCAGGTTCTCGCGCATCAGTAGACCCTGAGAGCCAGATTTGCGCGAGCACATCAAAACCGACTGACTACCCCGCCGAATCGACGGCCCCTTTGGGCGCGGTACGACCGACGTGGCGCAAACCTGCGTTCAGGTAATCCCACCCGGTGATGAGCGTAAGGACCGCCGCGATCCAGAGCATCACCGCCCCGCACATCCCAACATGCAACCACGGCATCCCCAGCAACGCCCCAGTGCTGTCCCCCGCCAGCAGAAAACCGATGGCGGTCATCTGGAAACCGGTCTTCCATTTGGCAAGCCGCGTGACGGGAAGACTGATGCGCGTCGCAGCAAGATACTCCCTCAGCCCGCTGACAAGAATCTCCCGGCACAGGATGACGATCGCGGGCCAGAGCGAGTCGAAAGGAAGCCTGCCCATTCCGGCGAGCGTCATCAGCGACGCGCCGACAAGCAGCTTGTCGGCGATCGGATCCATCATCCGTCCCAGATCAGACTGCATTTTCCATGATCTGGCCAGTTGCCCGTCGAAATAGTCCGTGACCGCCGCCGCGATGAACAGCAGACACGCAGCAGCGTCCGCGCCGGGCCGGGCCATCGCCACAAGGGCGACTAGAACCGGGATGGCGACGATCCGCGACAACGTGAGCAGGTTCGGCAGATCGGTGATCATGGCGGCAAGCTACTCCACTTCGCGTCTCCCCGGAACGGTAACTACCACAAAAGTGTTATTACAAAGGCTATGGAAGACGATTTCATGGCCCCGCGCGTCCTCACCCCCCGGTCCACCCGGGATGGAAATGACCGTAGATGGACCGGGCCGTTTCCCGGTTGATCCCGGGAGCGGCCTCCAGCTCGCTCAAACCCGCTTGACTGACGCCCCGCGCGGACCCGAACCGGTTCAGCAACGCCCGCTTGCGCGCGGCCCCGATGCCCGGAATGTCGTCCAGTTCCGACTTCACCAGCGACTTCGACCGCCCGGCCCGATGCGTGGTGATGGCGAAGCGATGCGCCTCATCCCGCAGGCGCTGGAGATAGTAAAGCACCGGGTCGCGAGGCTCGAACTGAAACGGCGGCTGGTCGTCGGTGAAAAACCACTCGCGCCCTGCGTCACGATCCGGTCCCTTGGCGATCGCCACCAGCTTCACCCCCGAGACGCCCAGGGCGTCCAGAACGCCGCGCACGGCCGAGAACTGTCCCGCGCCGCCGTCGATCAGCAACACGTCCGGCCAGTCGGCTCCAGCGCCCTCAGGGCGCCCTCCGGCAGAGGAAGTCACTGGCGTCTCTTCTCCTCCGACAGCGCCGCTCGACGTCGCGACGTCCAACCTCTGCCCCGACAAACCGCCCGTCGCCGCAATGTCACCCGCCACACCCGCGCCAGAGGCCGAGGCAGCGCCCGCCTTCTCCGCCGCCTCCCGCAAGGCGCGGCCGAACCGACGTTCGAGCACTTCGCGCATCATCGCGAAATCGTCTCCTGGCGTGATCGCGCCCTTGATGCCGTATTTTCGGTAAGCGCGGCGCTCGAAGCCTTCCGGACCGCCCACGATCATCACGCCATAGGGGTTGGTCCCCATGATATGGCTGTTGTCGTAAACCTCGATCCGCGACGGCGGCGCGGACAGGCCGAACGCCTTAGCCACGCCCTCAAGCAGCTTCGCCTGTCCGGCGCTTTCCGCCATCTTGCGTTCCAAAGCTTCCCGGGCGTTCGTTTCGGCGTGTTCGACGACGTCCCGCCGCTCGCCGCGCTGGGGCCGCAGGATCTCCACCTTACGCCCCCGCCGGATCGACAGCGCCTCAGCCAGAAGCGTCTCTTCCGGCATCTCGCAATTGACCAGAACAAGCGGCGGCGGCGGCTTGTCGTCGTAGAACTGCGCCAGAAACGCCTGCAAGACGTCCGCGTCGGTTTCGTCGCGCGTGTGCGCGGGGAAGAACGCCCGGTTGCCGTTGTTGCGGCCACCACGAATGAAGAACACCTGAATGCAGGCCTGCCCGGCGTCCTGCCAGACCGCAATCACGTCGCCGTCGCCAATAGACGCCGGGTTCACCACGCTGGAATCCTGCATCTGCGCCAAAGCGCGAATGCGGTCGCGCAGCGTGGCCGCGCGCTCGTAATCGAGCGCTTCCGCCGCGCGCTCCATCTCCGCAGCGAACTCCGCCTTGATCTCCTTGTCGTTCCCCGACAGGAACTCCCGCGCCTGCGTCACCAGATGCGCGTAATCCTCCTGACTGATCCGGTCGACGCAGGGGGCCGAACATCGCTTGATCTGGAACAGCAGACAGGGACGTGTCCGCGATGCGAACATCGAGTCCGTGCAGGTACGCAGCAGGAACACCCGCTGCATGATCGCCACCGTCTGATTCACCGCCCACGCCGACGCAAACGGCCCCCAATAGCTGGCGCCCTTCTCCATCTTGCCACGATGCTTGGCGATCTGCGGAAACGGGTGCTGTTCCGTCAGCACCAGCCATGGGTAAGTCTTGTCGTCGCGCAACAGGATGTTGAAGCGCGGCTTCATGCGCTTGATGTAGTTGGCCTCAAGCAGCAGGGCTTCGGCTTCGGTATGCGTCGTCACGATCTCCATCGCGACGGTTTCCGAAACCATCCTGCGTATCCGTTCGGGCAGGCGCGAAAGCTGCGTGTAGGACGTGACCCGTTTCTTCAGCGCGCGCGCCTTGCCGACGTAAAGCACCTCTCCGGTCGAGCCGATCATCCGGTAAACGCCGGGCGACAGAGGCATTGTCTTCAGCGCCTCGGCTATGACCCCGACGCCGCGCTGAGTCGGCACGCCGCCCGTTTCCTCCACAGGAAGCGAGGCCTCCTGTTCATGCGTTTCCGTAGCGGAAAGATCGGACGATTCAGGCATTCGATTTCATCCACCGAACTTGTGGATAAGTCTGTGGAATCAAAGATGACAGATTTATGGAAGTCCCGGTCTTCCTCGCCATCCCTCGGATTGCATAAAATTTAGCCAAGAATGCTAACCCTTTGAAGTATATAAATTTAACCACTTATTAGCCGCCAAATCTCGGAGACGCCTCCGAAACCTTCTGAAAAAAACTCGTGTCAATCCCGGGAGTGGACAAAATTCACAGAAGCAGGCCGAAAAGGTGATCCTGATTTGTTCCATATCCCCACGCCAGAACGCTCCAGACCCTTTTCAACCGGCCCACAGAGCCTAGGTCAGGCCGCCGTAGCGGCACGCTCGGCGGCACGAAGCACGCGACGGAAATTCCCTCCCCAGAACGCTTCGATCTCGCTGCGGTCGTAGCCACGGCTGACCAGTTCGGCCGTCAGGGAGAGCGACTCGCCCGCGTTCCGCCAGCCGTCCAGTTCTCCGCCGCCGTCGAAATCAGATGAGATCCCGACGTGTTCCGGGCCGATGCGGCGGACGACATAATCGAGATGATCCATGTAGTCCGCCACTGTCGCCCTACGAGAACCAAGCTCTGCACGCGGACGCAGGAACCCCCCCACGGCGGTGATCTGGATCACACCGCCGCTGGCCTTCAGCGCGTCAAGCTGCGCGTCGTCCAGATTGCGCGGATGGTCGCACAAGGCCCGCACGCACGCGTGGGTCGCGGCGACCGGCGTCGCTGAAACCTCCACCGCCTGCAACATCGTGTCGCGCGACGTGTGCGACACGTCCACCACCATCCCCAGCCGGTTCATCTCCGCAATGGCTGCCCGCCCCAGCGCCGACAGACCGCCATGGCGCGCCTCCGGATCGCCGAGCTTCCGGCTCGGCTGTCCCGAATCCGCCAGCGCGTTGTGCCCGTTATGAGTCAGCGTGACATAGCGCGCGCCAAGAGCGCGAAAGCGGGCGAGCATGCCGATGTCGTCGCCCATGCCGTATCCGTTCTCGACGCCCGGCATGACCACGAGAACCCCCTCCCGAAACGCGTCCTCCATCTTGTCCACGGTGTCGCACACGCGCGCCTTCAGACCATTGCGCTCGCCCTGCATGCGATCGATCGCCGCCAGCATCTCCAGCGTCTGCGCCTGAGCCGCCGCATGGCCGTCAGCGTCGACCGAATCCTGCGCAATATAGGCGACGAAGCACCCCGCCGCGAGATGGCCCCGCCGCATCTTCGGGAAATCGACGCAACGCCCGGCCGTATCGAGAAACGCGTCGTCACGGTCCGGCCACGGAATGTCGATGTGGCTGTCCAGGGTCAGCAACGACTCGTGTAGGGCGCGGACATCGTCCGAAACAGCAGCCTTCAGCATGGGGCATCCTTGGAGGGGCTTCGTTCGCCGAGCGCTAGGAAGCGGGGAAAATCATGAACAGAAAATCGGCGCAGACGCCGCAGTTTACAAGACGGGAACGCGATCGGCGGCGCCACGCGGCCTCAAACCGGCGCGACGCGAAGGACAGGTACACAACGTCGCCACGAATTGCTCTTGCCGCGATCCGCTCGATAGGCGATCCCGATCCTCATGCGCATCGTGACCTGGAACATCAACTCCCTTCGCCTTCGACTCCCTCTGCTGGGCGAGGTGATCCGGCATCTGGCCCCTGACGTGATCTGTCTGCAGGAGACGAAGGTCCCAGACCCGCTATTTCCGGAGAAGGCGCTGGCCGAACTCGGCTATCCCTACTTCGTGCGCAAAGGCATGAAGGGGTACAACGGGGTGGCGATCCTCTCGCGCTATCCGCTCGTGGCGTCGGAAGACACGCCCGACTGGTGCGAAAAAGGCGACTGCCGGCATGTCGCCGCGACGATCGCCACCGACAGCGGGCCCGTCGAGATTCATGATTTCTACGTCCCGGCGGGCGGGGACATCCCGGACCCGGAAGCCAATCCGAAATACGCGCACAAACTCGCTTTCGTCGACGAAGTGACGGCGTGGTTCGCTACCCACCACAAGACGCGCTCGGTCATCGTCGGGGACCTCAACATCGCGCCGCTGGAGCATGACGTATGGAGCCACAAGCAGCTTCTGGACGTCGTCAGCCACACGCCGCCGGAGACCACACGCCTCAACGCCTGGCTTGAGACCGGCTTCGTCGACGCGATGCGCCATTTCGTGCCGCCCGGCGAGAAGCTCTATACGTGGTGGTCGTACCGCAACCGCGACTGGAGCGCCTCCAATCGTGGCCGCAGGCTGGACCATGTGTGGATCACGCCAGACCTGAAGCCGTCGCTGACCGGGATGACCGTGGTGCGGGAAGCGCGCGACTGGGCCTCCCCTTCCGACCATGTGCCCGTCGTGGTCGATCTGGCGGTCTGACGCGTCTGCCTGCGGCCTGACGCCCCCAGTCTGCGCGCGCACGGGGCATACCGGGCCGAACCGCGCATCCCCAAACGCCCAATCGAAATTCACCTGCAGGAATCACACCCGCAAGAATCACAAGGGCCGCACAAGGCGGCCCGAGGCGATCGAGATGTTGCTCTCAGGATTGCGGCACGCCGCCTTCCGGGTCGAGCCTATAGCCGCCGCCTTCCGTGATCAGAAGACAGGCATTGGAGGGGTCGGGCTCGATCTTCTGACGCAACCGATAGATATGCGTTTCAAGCGTATGCGTCGTCACCGCCGCGTTATAGCCCCAGACCTCGTTCAGCAGAACCTGTCGCGGCACCGGTCGCGTGCCAGCCCGATACAGGAACTTCAGGATCGCGGCCTCTTTCTCGGTCAGGCGAACGCGACGGTTGCGCGCCGCCTCCTGAAGCAGCTTGGCAGACGGGCGGAACGTGTAGGGACCGACCGTGAACACGGCGTCCTCGCTGTTCTCGAAAATGCGCAGCTGGGCCCGCAGCCGCGCCAGCAATTCCGCGATGCGAAAGGGCTTGGCCACATAATCGTTGGCGCCCGCGTCGAGGCCCCGCACCACATCAGCCTCATCATCCGAGCCGGTCAGGATGATAATCGGCATCCGCACGCCTTCGCGCCGCAATTCCACGCAGAAATCGCGCCCGTCGCCGTCCGGCAGCGTGACGTCCAGAATCACGGCGTCAAATCGTGACTCCGGCTTTCGCAGCGCAGCCCACGCTTCGGCCACAGAAGCCGCCTCTACAGGCTGGAACTCGCCCTCGACCTGCAGCTGTTCGACAAGCATCTGTCGGAGCGTCTGGTCATCGTCGACAATTAAAACAGGACGTGCGCCCGACATCGTCACCTCACCATCTCTGTGGGGGGCTCACTAGCCCTCCACCACCGCCGCGACAATATCCGGTCGCGTTTTTTCGGCGTCGTCGCCAGTTCCGCCATCCTCGGCAAAGAGAACGGAGGGGCCATGCGCGGCGCCATCTATTCCGCTATAGACCACCGATCCGGCGACGGGAAAAGGCGCCGACGGCGAAACGGACCATCCTGTCGATTTTCGTCGCAATGACAGCAAACCTCCGAGGCATAGTCTGATGATACATGCGACCCTCGTGCCTGAAAGCGGCAGCGACGCACGACTGCATTGCGCCGACAGGGTTTATCGCGCCGTGATCGGGGCCGCCGGAGTGAGCGCCAAAAAGGAAGAAGGCGATCACGCCACCCCGACAGGAACGCTCGCGCTCAGACGCGTTCTCTACCGCGCGGACCGTGTAAAACGCCCGGAAGTCGGCGGATTGCCGCTCGAACCGATCGCGCAGTCCGACGGCTGGTGCGACGACGTGACGCACGCCGACTACAACACTCAGGTGGCGTTGCCGCACCCCGCTCGTCACGAGGAATTGTGGAGAGAGGACCATCTGTACGACATCGTCGTGGTCCTTGGTCACAACGACGCGCCCATCGTCCCCGGACGCGGGTCTGCGATTTTCATGCACCTTCAATCGCCGGACGGAAAACCCACGGAAGGCTGCATCGCGCTGACGGAAGCCGATCTCCGGGCCGTGCTGGCGTCAGGCGTCGCGGCGATAGACGTTCCGCGACCGCAATCCTGATCGACCGGCTCTCGGGGAACGCGCGCTTGATCGCGCAAGTCGGAGAACCTGGACCCGCAAAACGCTGGCGGCTCCGACGCGTTGAATCGAAGGCCTGAGCCCGAGGCCTTGCCCAACGTCACAGTGACGCAGCATGGCGGAGACGCCCAGGCGTCACACGACCATATTGGGCCAATTTACCTTCCGACCACATCGGCGCCCGACCGGATACTGACGCGGGCGCACGCAAAGACGTCAGGAGCGCGCCCGTGAATCTCCATAAGTGGCGCGTGAGGCTTCAAACCTCTCGCCCGCCGAAACGCATTTATACGGCCGGGGCGTCGCTTCCGGCGGTCTCAATCGCTTTTACCGGCTGCGCTTCCGCCGCCGCATCAGGCGCCCTCGGCGGCACAAGCGAAATCACGACATCCCCTGCAGAGGGCGGCGTCCCCGCAGAGTCTTCCGCAGAGTGGATCGAAATCCCGGCGCCCGGCCGCAGCGTGATGAAATCGAGACGATCGCCTCTCGCCTGCAGAAAGGCGTCGAGCGTCGCCATCGTCACCTCAAGCGCCTGAAACCGCCACCCCTCCTGATACAGCGTCTCCAGCAGGGTGAAATTCCACTCCGGCAACCCGAACACCTTGCCGCGGGCATCCCGGCTGAGCCCACGATACTCGTCGAGCCGCGCGACTCCCGGACTGACCTGATAAACACGCGCACGGCCGAAATGCGGCGCGAGATGTGCGCAAACCATGCCGTTGTAGATCGCATCAGGCGTGGTCGCGATCAGGTAGTCCGCAGGTCGCTCCTCCAGACTCTCGGCCCCGGCCTCGGAAAGCATCTCCGCGCGGAGAACGGGCACCCCCGCCCGCCGGGCAGGTATCAGAGGACGGGCCGCAGTATCCACCAGCGTCACCGGCGTACCAGCGCGGAACACCGCCTGCGCCAGATCCCGCGACCACGGATTGGCCCCCACAATGGCCAGCGCAGGAACGTCAGACAGCGTCAGCCTCAGCCGCCGCGCCAGAGGACGGAGCGAGAATCCGTGCAACAGCATCGTACTGCCGATCACGGCGAATACGGCCGGCATGACCAGTTGTGCGGACTCGAACCCCGCCTCGCTGAGACGTATGCCCGCAACGCCCGCGACGGCGGCGGCGACGATGCCGCGTGGCGCAATCCAGCCCACGAACACGCGCTCGCGCCAGCTTAGCGCGCTGCCAAGCGTGGCAAGGTAGATGCCAAGCGGCCGCACGACAAAAATCACGGCGCAGGTCAGGGCGAGAATCGACCAGGACAGGCGCTGCAACACCACGCGCTGCAGATCCGCCGTCAGCAGAATGAACAGCAACGACACGATCAGGACGACGAGACTTTCCTTCATGCGCTGCAATTCGCCCAGTCCCGGCACCCGCATGTTGGCGAGCGCCATGCCGAACACGGTCGAAGCCATCAGCCCCGCGCCGTCCATGAACAGCGTTCCCAGAGCGTAGACCGTCATCGCCAGCGTCAGCAGCAAAGGCATCTTCAACGGCTCAGGCATCAGATCATGGATAAAGAGCTGCTTGACGCCCCACCCACCGGCGACCCCCAACCCGATCGCCACGACGGAGCTGACGACCAGGTGCGGCAGAAGCGCCGTGAAGAAAGCGCTCGACCCCTCGTCCGGCTTCATCAGCAGGATTTCCAGAACCAGCGTCGCCAGAATCGCGCCCACCGGATCGTTCACAATGGCTTCCCAGCGCAGGAACGCAGCCACCCGCGGCCGCAATTTCGCGTGGCGCAACAGCGGCAGCACCACGGTCGGTCCGGTGACGACGATGATCGCGCCGAACAGACAGGACGGCCCCCAGGACAACCCACCGACGTAATGAGCCGCCGAAGCCCCCAAACCCCAGTTTATCGGCAACGCCACAAGCGTCAGCCGCAGCACCCCTTCGCCCGCGCTCTGCCATTGTCGGAAGTCGAGCGCGAGCCCGCCTTCAAACACGATCAACGCCACGGCGAGCGATACGAGAACGTGAAACATCGGCCCGATCAGGTCGGACGGATGCAGAAGCTCAAGGCCGGGGCCGAGCAGCAAACCGAGCGAGAACAACAGGACGATCGCCGGCAGCTTGAACCACCACGCCACCCACTGCGCCAACATTCCGCCACAAAACACAAAGAAAATCAGAACGATAGCATCTTCGTTCATCGGCGACGCACGCGAAATTCGGCCGTCATGGCATCTCCGGTCATTGAAATACGATCCTGCAAACGCAGCAGCCTGCAAATTCGTTTTGAAAAAGCCCGCCACAGGCGGTCAGCCCCATGCACGCCCCGCCCCTCGTCCCCGAAGCCGCGTCGCGCCGGTGTTGGAAGGCACGCTTGAGGCGCACGTCTGGGCGGCCGCCCAGACGTGCGCCGAACTCTCCTAGTTGTCCCCGATCACATATGGGGCCCCGTGATTCCGGCGGCAACGTCTCCGGATGGAATGACCTCGGAAAAACCTCGCAGAGGGGACGCCCCCATACGCACATCCGAGCCGGGCAAAAACGCTGCGGCGTCTTCCACGGTCCAAAAATTCGTCAGGTGAACCGTTAAAACGAAGCCTCCGGACTACCCCCCCGGATTCACACTGTCCACGCCTTGGCGGAACCCTGCTCATCCAGCCCAGCGGCCCGTAGCGATGTCGATTACTCGCCCCACTTCACGCTCCCGCACGTCTGGCGTAGCCGATACGACTCCATGTTCTTCCTTGAGCCGTTGCTCTCAGGCCAACAGATCCCGGCCCGCCGCACGCCATCGCGCGTAATGCCGGCGCAGATCCGACGCTGCGTTCCATGCGCTATGAAATCTCCGTCAACCCCGGCGACGCCGGTAGGAGAAACGCTGGAACCGCGTTATTCGAAAAGACGCCGAATATGAAAGCGGCCTCAATCGCTACCCCCTGACGCGCCGCACGGGACGCGCACAACCGCGCCCCGACGCCCACGCGCCAAAACGCCAACCAGACGAACAGGACAGGAGAAGCCCCCATGTCGACCATCGACGTCGCAGCCATCGTCAAGGCCAAACCGGGCAAGGTGGAAGAAGTCATTGCGGCAATCACGCCGTGCGTCGCTCCGTCCCGTGCGGAGACGGCGAATCACGCTTACACCCCCCACCGCGACATCGACGATCCGAATACGATCGTGATCATCGAGCGCTGGGCCAGTCGCGAGGGTTTTAACGCGCATCTGGAAACCGATCACTTCAAAACGATGGCTGGCAAACTCGGCGACCTGCTGGCCGAACCGATCGCAATCCATCTTCTCCAGCCTCTCTGATCCGATGAACGCTCCTCCCGGAAACGGACAGGCGACCGGGCAGGAGTTCGGAACAGACACCCTGGCGCGGCTCAGCGCCGCGCTGTTCCTGTCATACATGGCCGTGGCGCTGTCGCTGCCGGTGATTCCCGTCTTCGTCACGGGATTGTCGGGCTTCGGCAACATGTTCGCAGGACTCGCCGTCGGGATCGCGTTTCTTTCAACGATCCTGACCCGCAACTACGCAGGTGGCGTCGCCGATCGGCTCGGCGGCCATGTCTGCAAACGGCGCGGCCTGATTCTCTATATCGTTGCAAGCGCGCTTTGCGCAGCCGCGGCGCTTCCCACGCTGCCTCCCTCCCTCGCCTATGCGGTGCTCATCGCCGGGCGCCTGCTACTCGGCCTTGGGGAGAGCCTGACCATCGTCGGAATGCTCGGCTGGGGCATCGGCCTTATGGGCCAGCCGCGTGCGGGGAAGGTCATGGCGTGGACCGGCGCTGCGATGTACGGCGCCTTCGCCGTAGGCGCGCCAGTCGGCCTCGCCCTGTTTCATCATTTTGGCTTTGGCGGCGTCATGGCCGTCGGCGCGATGGCCCCCGCACTGGGGCTGCTGCTCGTGCTCGGCGTGGCGCCCGCCCCCATCGCCGCCGGACGGCGCGAGTCATTCTGGCGCGTGCTCGGACGCATCTCCGGGCAGGGCGCAGCGGTTGGCCTGCAAGGCGTCGGGTTCGCAGGCCTCGGCGCGTTCATGACGCTGTATTTCCTGCACCGTCACTGGCCCTATCCCGCATTGGGCCTGAGCCTGTTCGGCGGCGCATTTGTGCTGACCCGCGTGTTCTGCGGCCACCTGCCCGACAGGATCGGCGGCTACCGTGTGGCCGTCGCCTCCCTCGCCGTGGAAGCCTGCGGCCAGTGGCTGCTCTGGAGCGCGCCCGATCCGTGGTTCGCATTCGCGGGCGCACTGCTGACCGGGGCCGGATGTTCGATGGCCTTCCCGTCTCTGGGTGTCGAGGTCGTGAAGGTGATCCCGCCACAACTGCGTGGAGCGGCGCTCGGCGGCTTCGCCGCGTTTCAGGATCTCGCCTACGGCGCCACCGGCCCGATCGCCGGTCTTCTTGCCGACCACACGGGATACGGGTCTGTTTTCCTGCTCGGCGCGCTCTGCGCCAGTGCCGGGAGCGCGCTTACGGTCGTGTTGCTGAGACGCAGCCGGAGCGAGGCGGTAGTGGGCTGAGGTCTTTTTCCGTAGGCCCGCTTGCTCCGGCGGGTACCACTGTGGGGTTCGCAGATTGGCGCGATCAAATGAAGTTCTATTGTTCTTTAAATTGGGCGATTACGTTGCACGCTGGTGTGGCCGGTTTCGCCCCTCTTTTCTGACAAAAATAGGTCCAGACCCTCTCTGCATATCCGACCTTTTTATAAAGATGTTATATTTACACCTCAATTAATTGATTTGTCTAAAATTATAATTATCATTGCGAGAGAATATTATTGTTATTTTTGAATCCTTAATTCTCCAGTTACTTTTGTAATTCTCAGGGCAAGAGCCAATACTAAAATGTATGGGAAAATAAATATTATTATTTCTTCTGGAAAGCTTCTGTTAAATTCGCTGTGGATGTATCCGTTTTCATTTAATTGTTTTTTGGATATAACCAGTAATTTATTTATTTCATTATTTTCCCATTGTGACAATTTTTCTGGAACAGGCTCGCCAGCAACATCTATGATGTCTTTGAAAGTAATTCCTTCCTTATTGGCATTTTCATCTTGTCCCTTAAACCACTCACACGCCTCATTTCGCGTTTTGTATCTAGTAATGGCGTCCGGATCTGGAAATTTTGGTTCTACCCATGGGGTATTGCAGACGTAATTACGTTGAAAAGAAATTTCTTTCTTTAATAACTCGATGTCTTCTTGGGTTATTGAATTACTGCGACTAATAATATTATCTGCGTAAAGTTGTTTTTGTGCATAAACAGCCCCAAATAAAGACAAAGAAGAAAATGCAAGCCACCAATAATCAACTTTCTTTAAAAAACGAGCGTTTGGTTTGGCTCTGTATACATATGTATGGAAAATAATTATTAACAGAATAAACATAGCCAATGAAAAAAACATGGTGTGCGTTGGAAAGTCATTCATTTTTTTATCCGACCTTAGAAGTGAAAATATATTCTTCTATGTCTGATGAAATGACAATCTACATATAAAGCAGACCTTCCGTCCTCCCCCCAAGGCGGCCACTCACCATCCTCACGCACGGGGCGACACCTCCGCCCCTTACCGCGTAAGGTCAGATCATGACCTCTCAAACCCGGCGCCGCCGTGAAGGGAAAAGCCCCATGCCCCGCCAATCCGTCGGTTTCGGCCGCCGTTCCCTGCTGGCCAAAGCCGCCGCCGCGCCTGCGCTTCCCATCGCCCTCGCTTCTGCGAAAGCGGCTAACGCGGCCTCCGGCGTCAATCCGGACGCGCAGGGCGTGGCGGTGGCGCAGGACATGCTGCCAGCGGGGCAGATGGAGGTGATCGCCGCATTGCCCGATCCGGGGCCGTCCGGCATCGCCGTCACGCCCGACGGGCGCGTCTTCATCAGCCTGCCGCGTCATGCGCAGGATCATGACCAGCCGACGCTTAACGAACTGCGCGACGGGCGTCTGACGGCGTTTCCCGATGCCGAGACGACACGCCCGAGCGCCCTGCCGCCCGAAGAAAAACTGATCTCGCTCCATGGCCTGACCATCGACACGCGCGGGCGTCTGTGGGGCATTGATGACGGCAAGATCGCGGGCAAGCCTCTACAACCGGACGCTGCGAAAGTGGTCGGCTTCGACCCGGCTTCTGGCCGACGCATCGCCAGTCTCGTCCTCAAGTCGCCCGCGCTGCTTCCCGACAGCCATATGAACGACCTGCGGGTCGATCTGACGCATGGCGCGCAGGGCGTCGTCTATGTCGCGGACTCGTCGTTCGGAACGTCGCCCGCGCTTGTCGTGATCGACATCGCGACGGGGCGACAACGGCGCGTCCTGTCCGGCCACCCCTCGATTGTCGCGGAGAAAGGCTTCGTCGCCGTACTGGAGGGCAAGCCGCGCCGGTATCAGGCGCAGCATGCGCAGTTTCCGACCGGCGGGGTCGACAGCATTACGCTGAGCACGGACAGCGCGATGCTCTACTACTCCCCCCTGACCAGCCGTCGCCTTTACAGGCTGCCGACTGCGCTGCTGTCGAACTTCGACGCGACGGAGGAGCAGCTTGCCGCAGCCGTGGTCGATCTGGGCGAGAAGGTGATGACGGACGGTCTGGCCACGGATCCCTGGAACCGCATTTATCTGACCGCCGGAGAGCACGACGCCATCATGCGTCGCAACGTCGACGGCTCCATCGACGTGATCGCCCGCGACCGGCGCATTGTCTGGCCAGATGGAATCTTCGCTACGGATCGGCATGTTTACTGCGTTCTGGGGCAGTGGAACCGCCTGCCCGCGATGAACGGCGGTCATAACCTGCGCCAGCCGCCCTATCTTATTGTCCGTTGCCCCATTACGCCGCCCGTCGGGTAGTGGATTGCATTTGAGCGACGTCGCTCAAATGCGTGGAGCCCGTCACCACGGCGGGCTACGTCGTTTCGACCGAAACCGCGCTCAGTGAAAATGGGCAGACCACACAATAAATTCGCAAAACATTGGTCAGAAGAAAGCATTTGTGAAACTTGGAGCACCAACGTCACTCACGAGCATACGACGCTGTCGCGTGCCATTACGAAGAAGCGGCAACGACCGGAAACGTTCCCTCCGCCTGACGCGCCTTACGGGCGGGCGTGAATTTCCACCAGTCGAGAGCTTCCCCGGTTTGCGCCTGATGGATTGCTGCGGCGAACACGTCATGGACGCAGGGGTCGTGCCGTTGCCCGGTCTGGCGGCAGAGCGCGACATATAACGTGTCTGCGTCTTTCGATTTCAGATCGTCGACAGTCTCGATCCCCAGAACGCGAAAATCGGCAAGAGCGGCCTTGCCGATATTACGAAGCCGTCCGAGCGACTGCGCTTGCTGCATTGAACGCCCCCTTTCAGCCACCCGGCGGCTACGCCGTTTTCGGTTCGAATGACGAGTGTTCTCCTGCGCAACGCATGAAAGCAAGTCCGCCCCCGACGTTACTCGTCATCGGGGGCGACAACGATCAGAAGAAGCCCAGCTTGCTCTCGCTGTAGCTGACGAGCATGTTCTTCGTCTGCTGGTAATGATCGAGAACCATCTTGTGGGTTTCACGACCGATGCCAGATTCCTTGTAGCCGCCGAACGCTGCGTGCGCCGGATAGGCGTGGTAGCAGTTCACCCAGACGCGGCCCGCCTGAATGCCGCGCCCCATGCGGTAGCAGGTGTTGGCGTTGCGCGACCAAACGCCGGAGCCGAGTCCATAGGGGGTGTCGTTGGCGATGGCCAGCGCCTCGGCCTCATCGCGGAACGTCGTCACGGCGAGGACAGGTCCGAAGATTTCCTCCTGGAATATCCTCATGCTGTTGTCGCCCGCAAACACGGTCGGCTCGACGTAGAACCCGTCATTGAACGCCTTACCCAGATCCGGGCGGGAGCCGCCGGTCAGGAGGCGTGCCCCCTCGCTTTTGCCAACGTCGATGTAGCCAAGGATCTTGTCCTCCTGCATCTTCGAGTTCTGCGCGCCCATCATCGTCATTGGGTCGAGTGGGTCGCCCTGACGGATCGCCTTCACGCGCTCCAAGGCACGCTCGATGAAGCGGTCGTAAATCGACTCATGCACCAGCGCGCGGCTCGGACAGGTGCAGACCTGCCCCTGATTCAGCGCGAACATCGCGAAACCTTCAAGCGCCTTGTCGAGATATCCGTCATCTTCGTTCATGACGTCGGCGAAGAAGATATTCGGCGACTTGCCGCCAAGTTCCAGCGTGGCCGGGATCAGATTCTCCGCCGCCGCGTGCGCAACGCCGCGCCCGGTGGCCGTAGAGCCGGTGAACGCGATCTTGGCGATACGCTTGCTCGAAGACAGCGCCGCGCCGACTTCACGTCCCACACCGTTGACGATGTTGAGCACGCCCGGCGGAAACAGGTCGCCGATGATTTCCATCAGCACAAGGATGCTCGCAGGCGTCGTCTCGGCCGGTTTCATGACGACGCAGTTTCCGGCGGCGAGAGCCGGCGCCAGTTTCCATGCGCCCATCAGGATCGGGAAGTTCCACGGAATGATCTGCCCGACCACACCCAATGGCTCGTGGAAATGATACGCGACCGTGGTTTCGTCGATCTGGCTGATGCCGCCTTCCTGCGCGCGCAGGCATCCGGCGAAATAGCGGAAATGATCGATCGCGAGAGGAATGTCGGCGGCCATCGTCTCGCGAACCGGCTTGCCGTTGTCCCAGGATTCCGCAACCGCGATGCGTTGCAGTTCGGCCTCCATGCGGTCCGCCGCCTTGAGAAGGATGGTGGAGCGATCCCCATGGGACGTACGCGCCCAACCTTCCTTCGCCTTGTGCGCGGCGTCGAGCGCAAGCTCGATGTCCGCCGCGCGAGAATCCGGAACCTCGCACAACACCTGACCGTTAACAGGCGAGATGTTCTTCATATACTGGCCGCCAACCGGGGCGACCCACTCTCCGCCGATATAATTCTCGTAACGGGACTTGAAGGGCGGTTTGGACAGGGAGGCCTGCTGCGACATGATGTTCATGAACGGTCTCTCTTTTATATTTATGTGTCTTCGAGGTCCCCGGCGACATGTGCAGTCAGCCCCCGGCAGAGGACTGGCACTGTAAAAAATGAAATACTGTAATGCACGTCACGTTCTGGCGCCTCACGCAAACATGTGCGTCGCGCGAGAATGGCGATCTATCGCAGAGCCTCAGCGATGAGCCGGAAGGCGTCGCCCTCCACAAAATCGGCGCCTGCGAAAACCACGGTCACGCCGGCATCCGCCGCCAGCATTTGCAGCCCTGCCACGTCGGCCGCCCCAGACGCCAGAACAAGATCGACCCCAGCCAGCGCGCTCTCGGTCGCATCGGTCTTCTCGCCGTTCCAGAACAGCACGACAGGAGCGCCGCTTGCGTTTCGCAGCGTCGCAAGGACGTCCACCGCAGCCGCTTCCGGCCCGACCAGTATAGCCGACACGTCCCGTCCCCGACGCTCCAGCCAGTCGTCCAGACGTTCCCCGCCGTCAGCGCGCGGCATGCGGCCATGCGCCGTATCGTCAACATAAAACACATACCCGCGCCCCGCCTCACCTGCGAGACTTCGGCCCAAAGTCGAACCCGCCCTGTCGATCACCACAGCCATGAACGCAGGCTCCGTCACCACACTTCGCGCCATTGAAGCAGTCGCCCCGGCGCCAAGCCCGGATTCGTCTATCGGCTGAGGAACATCGCTGAGCAGAGAGCGGCGAACATGTCGGATCGCCTCAACATCGCGGCGCTGCAGGGCATGTCCCCCGGATTTTCGCATATGCGACGACAGGGCGTCCCCCCACTCAGCCAGCGAACGCCCGGCGAGGTCGCCGACATGATCGAGCGCCGCGTCGAGACATGCGTCCACTCCGCCGCCAGTCGTCGCGATGGAGCAACGCACGACGAAGCATCCGCCCTCAAGCGAAGCGGCCTTGACGGTTCTCCCGTGTTGTCTGGAGCCCTCCGCACCCGACAAAGCCGCATCCGAAATCGTCGCTCCCGCCGCCTCGACAATCCCGGGGGCGACCAGCACGACCCGCTCGTCCTGCGCAAATGACGCCGCTATAGCGTCGAGCGCCCCCGCAGCGAGCCAAAAGCTGCTTTCCATCACAACCGCCAGATCGCCCAAGGCCCGCAGCAGCCCGAGCCTGACCGTGGGGGCCACACGAACCGGCAGGGCAGCCAGCAGCGTCTTCACGATGGCGTCCTCCACGCCGACCAATATGACGTCGACATTCGCCTGAGTCGTCAGCGCGTAGATGCAGCGCCATAGCGCGTAAGGCGAGGAATTACCGACGATCACAGCGGAATACGGCGCGACCGCAGCTCCAAAACCCTGAACGGGAGCAGGCGGCAGCGCCGGGTCGTCCTCCCCGACGCCTCGCGTATCTCGCGTAGACAGGAGATATCCGGTTAATGCGCCGACTTCAGTGAATTCCGGATGTTCAGCCAGGTACGCGCGGGGATCGAACAGCGGATGCGGCGCCAGTCCGAGACTCTCTCCAACTGTGACATAGTGAACGAGCGGATTGATCTCGAGCGCCGCTGCAGCAAGATATTCAGCGCGATACCAGCCGGGAAGGAAACCGGGATTCGGTCGCGCGCCGCCATTTCTGTCGAGAAAATCCTCCAGCAGAGTCGAACCACGCAAGGGGCCGGGCAGCCCTCCCTCGCAATACAACGCCCCCTCAAACAAAGGATGCGGGTCTGACGCAGCATAGGGCGCAGCGCGCAAATAATGCGCCAGCGGGTTGCCCTGAACACCGTATCCAGCCTCGCCGACGAGATTTTCAGACGGGGAACGACTGAGAACGCCTGCCAGATAATAAACCGAGTCGAACAGTGGGTGCGGATCGATCCCCAGTTCACAACCCACACGGCAATAATGTTCGACGAGGTTCGTCTCAGACGTTAGTTCGGCTCGATCAGGCCGCGCGTCGCATTGGGCGCGATACCACTCCGCGTCGAACAACGACGATCCGGAAATCAGCGCCATATCGTCATCGAAGGCGCTCCTGGGCGTGAGGGCGCATGATGCGCGCGGCAGAGTCTCCGACGCCGATTCCGCTGCGGCCTCATGCAAGGCATGCTGCCGCCGTTCTACATCCTGACCGGATTCACATTCGCTGTGGGAAGATACAGGCGTTCCGGCTTCCGGACCGGAAGCATCCAAGACGGGCGCCTCATCAACCACCCCCTCGGGCGAGAGGGACGAACCAGCAACCAGAGTGGAAGACCACGGCTCCTGACCAGACGACTGGGCCTGCATCCGGTCTGAAGATACTGGAGTCCGACGGCGCAGTATGCTTCCCAAAGCAGGAACCCGCCGCAATAATCTCGCCAGCGCGCTGGAAGTCTCGAGGGATGGAGCCGCGTTCGCCTCGTAGTCCGCGCCTGTGTCATCGCAATCCGGCACGACATCATACGAAACTGCAGCAACTGCGGCCTCATCGCCACTGCCGGGCAGACGTTCACGCGCAACCACCACGCCATGCTGAACCGCGCCGCCATTCTCCGCCGCTTCGTCCGTCGGACCTGCACGCCCCTGCGAACTCACATCGCCAGAGCCCCTTGCACCGTGAGATGCGTCTCCGCGACCGGGCTCCGCCGCATCACGGCGCCCAATTACGTCATTGGGCGCGTCAGCATCAACGGACATGCCGACATCGCCATGCCCCGCCACCTCGGAAGAGGGATGCGCGCCGCCACACACAACTTCATCGCACGCGCTTGAACAGTCGCCGCCGCCAGCCTGATCACCCGGACGTTCGCCGCCTAACGTCACTCCGTTGCGGCGCATCCGTGTGTCGTTATCCTGATCTGCGTCGTCACCTGCATCCGCAGCGTCCTGCTTCGTCGCGCCGTTTTGCTGCGCTTCCCCTCCGGGCGTCGCCGTGCTCTCCCCCGCAGGAGCGCCGGAAGCCGCGTGACCGCTACCCGCAGCGACTCCAGCTTGCCGGAAAGAGGCGATATCCTCGTTCGCGCGGCGCAGTTGGGCCTCAAGCCGCACGACCAGAGCGGTCAGTCCACGAACGTGACTATCCTGTGCATGAACGCGTTCGATTAGCTCAACGAAACGCCGCTCCAGAAACATGTCCGCCGTTTCCTGGTCAACAGGAGGAAAGCGGTCGACGTCGGAGGCCTCGCGCGGGAGATCAGCGCGACCGAAATCGGGCGTGCTCACTGGCTCGCCGCCATTCAACCCGAACACGCCCAACCGCGACCGCAACCGCTGGAAAGCCCCTCCCGACGTATGATCGGCGTCATCTGCGGTTGTCATGAGGCCATGCCATCGATTTTTCCAGAGTCTGTTGCCTTGGCGATGCCTGCCTCCGTCGGATCAGTTCGCCCGGGTAAACCTCGTGCCGACGCATGGCGTGTTACCGAGAGCGTCTACAGCGCTCCGCCGAGGCGTGGATTTCAATCTTCTACGCGCTGCGGGCAGAGCGTGCGCTCGACGAGGCCACAGACAATATGCCCTGCGGTGATGTGCATCTGCTGGATCAGCGGCGTCCACGCTGAAGGAACAGCCACGGTCACATCGCATGTCGCCCCGACGATTCCAGCTTCACCGGAGAACGCAGCCGTGATCACGCCAGCGTCTCGCGCCGCCTGGAAGGCGCGCAGAATATTTGGCGACTTCCCCGAAGTCGAAATCCCCAGAAACACGTCGCCGGGGCAGCCGAGCGCCGAGACCTGGCGCGCGAACACCTCGGCAAAGCCGTAGTCGTTGCTGATGGCCGTCAGGCTTGAACTGTCCGTGGTCAAAGCCACTGCGCTCAATGGACGACGATCATACATCAAACGCCCGGTGAACTCCGCAGCGATGTGTTGCGCGTCCGCCGCACTGCCGCCATTCCCTGCGACCAGCAGCCGTCCACCCGCAGCCAGTGACGTGGAGATACGCTCTGCAAGGTCATGCATGGCCGCCTGAGCCGCCTCATCCTCAGCGAACGCGACCATCGCTTCCGCAGAACGCCGCAGATAATCGACCATAAAGCCGCGATCCTCGACCTTGGGCCGGGTGGACGTGACGGAAAGCTCGGCGGCGGCGGCCAGGTCTATGGAGATCATCGCACACGTTGTCCTCATCCCGACATGCGCCTTAACATCCCGTCCGACCGGCCACTGTCGGCCGCGCGTCTGAAACCCCTGCGTTTGAACTTCAGAGCCAAACGTCCCGGAAAGCGCCTGCACTGAGTCGCTTATAAACTTTCGGCGCACTGGGCAAGGACGCGCAGCAGGCACGCACTGCGTGAGAGAGAAAGCGCCACTGACTGATCGAAGGGCGATCATTACGCCTTGACGCCCAGCCCTGTCATCTTCCCCCCTCGGGACAGCCATGTTGATCAGCCGGCGGCGCCAGCAGAACGTCCCGATCAGTTAGTTTCAGATTGGGATTTATCGTCGCGTCCGAGGCGATAAGCGCGCTCCAGCGGCCGATCAACCGCGCCGTTTCCCTGAAGAAGCGCACCTGACGGTCCGACCGATAGTCCCTTCCCCGCGTTGCGCCATCTATGTGGGTCAACACGGCGTGCGGCGTCCACACGACGCGCCGCCCCGCGGCGACAACGCGCAAACAGAGGTCGACGTCGTTGCATGTCACGCGAAACTCTTCGTCCAACCCGCCCAATTCCTCAAATAATGCGCGATGAATCAGCAGACAGGCTCCCGTCACCGCCAGCATGTCGCGTTGCCACCCGATCTGGCCAAGGTATCCTCCTTCCCCGGACGAAGCGTAACGCAGGATATGCGTCGCTCCGTCCGGCGTCAGCGCCATACCGCCATGCTGCAGCGTTCCATCTGGATAGAGCAGGCGCGCGCCGACGACGCCGACGCCCGGGCGAAGCGCCTGCCGGACCAGCTCATCCAGCCAGTCGCGACGCAGGATCTCGATATCGTCGTTGAGCAGAAGCAACAACTGGCCGCTCGTGCCGCGCGCCGCCTCGTTGTTCAGCGCCGCCCAGTTGAACGGAGTGTCGATCCGTCGCACTGTCACACGTGGATCGGCTGCGAGCTGCCGCAATAGCGCCGCCGCCTCAGGCTCGACGCCTCCATTGTCGACGATGGTCACGTCGAAAGCAGGGTAATCCGTGTCGTAGAGCAATCCGGAAAGACAGCGCGCGAGCAGATCCGGGTTATCACGCGTCAGAATGACAATCGAAACCGTAGGCATGACTGTCGGCAATGGGTAGAGAACACGGGGCCACAGCATGCTGTGGGTGGTCGGACCTGCTACGTCCAGAGAGGCCTCCGTCAACCTCAGGCCAGGACGGCAATCGGCGATATGGCGCGCCACGACAGCATGCTCCACAAAAACAGGCGCATGAGGGGACGCCCGGGCAGCCACCATCTGCGACGGTCCGGAAAATCCGCGCCCGCGATGAAACAGCACGCGCGGCAGATGCACAATCTGGTCAGTCGCCGTCGCCTCCGCAACGCGTAACTTTACTGCAAGCTGGAACGCCCGCTCCCGCTCCTCCACACTCCACTGCCGAACGTCGCAAGCCTCAGCCGTTCTCACGCACGCGGTAGCCGCGTCCAGACCGCCAACCGCAATAATCCGCTCGCGCGCCATGACGGCGAGTTGCCCAATTGTGTCGCCGCCCAGCAGTTGATCGTCACTCCATCCGGGCTTGAAACGCCCGCCCCATCGACGCCCGTGCGCGTCGATCCTGTCCTCGTCGGTATAAAGCAGAGCCGTTTCAGGCAATTCCGCCAAAGCTTCCGCAATAAACTGCACTGCCGACGCCCTCAGACGATCGCCGGGTTCGAGGAAGGCGATAAACGGCGTCTCCGCTGCCTGAAAGGCAACCTGTCGCGCGTCAACGTCGGGCGGCACGGAGAGAACCCGCACGCGTGGATCTTTACACGCCCCATCGAGCAGTCGCTCCACAGTGCGAAAGTCGTCAACGCTCGCCGCGACACATGCCGCCCACCCAGGATGAGTCTGGGTCCGCAATGAGGCAAGCGTTTCTTCCAGAAGATCAAAACGCCAGGCTGGCACATTCAATAAAAAGGTGATCGACGGTTTTTGATCCGCAGCTAGCGGAGCATCTTTCGGCCCGCCCTCGCTATCATATCTCTCTGCCCACAAGGCATAGGCGCGATCGTCCTGCACTGGCGCGCCATGCGGATAAAGCCATTCGAACGGATCGAAACGGCCCAGAATTTCCGGGGCCCCGGCCACCTCCGCCAGCACCGAGGCTCGGCTCGACCGGCGGGCGAAGCGCATATATTCGAGCGTCGTGGGCTCGCGGCCTAACGCGTCGCGAAACAATGCGCGCACGAATAGCACATCGGACTCGTGCTTAGCGCCGTATCGTTGGCGGAATTCGTCAGAACCGACGATCATGTCCGCCATACGGTCCACAGCGGTCACGTCCGCAAACGGCGCATCCAGCGTTTCCATTACAGAAACGAAATGCTCTACCGCAGGCCGTTCGGGCAAGCGCCCCAGAGCAGTGGCGAAGACCTGAACTACCGCAGCCGCCTTGTCCGCGTCACGACGAGAGTTCATTGCACGAAAAAAACCCCATTCCTGATGATCGTCCAATACAACATGGAAAACGGAAGGAGGAATCTCATGCTTCAAGGGGTGCCCGCAAAGCGTCCGGCGCGCAAGACTTCCCCCGGTTCCGCCCCTCGAAACACAGTTTCCGCATGCGCTTGACGCTCATATAAACATGTGGTCCATCGAAACGTTCACGATGTACAGATCGGCATTGGCGTGTATATTTGCGTCTGCCGGAAACCAGACTTGCTACGGAACTCCTGTATATGGCTAGCCCTTCTTCAGACAAAACGCCTGCCTATACACTTTGGATCGATGTAGACGATCTCTTCCAATATGCTGCTTCCAACCCTCGCCCGAGCGGCATTCAGCGTCTGGTATACGAAATTCTGAGGGTTCTTGAGCAAAGAGCCGAGACCAGACCCGATGCTCCACGCGTTGTTTTCGTTCGACGCGGCGCTGACGGTTCGGCACTTTCCAAAATCGCGTTCCGTGACATTGAAGCCATATTCGATCGCCTTTCCGGCGACACGGCGCCTACGTCGTCCAAGAGCGTGCCGTCTACCGACAAACCGGCGCAGAAAGTGGCTCGCCCGACGCCCTCCCCGACTTCGTCCGCTCCTGTCGATAGACGCGCCAAGCGCATGCTCAAACGACTTTTGTGCATGTTTACTCCCGTGGGACTGATGCAACATGCGCGACACAGCGCTATTCGGCGTCTGGAGGCATTACCTCCCAGCATAGCCAACCCGTTCCTTACCGCGGGCGTGATGCAGGTCCGCACCGCTCGACTGGCGCGACGATACTGGAGCCTTAAGCGCGCGCGACGGCTTTATGAAACCTCGCATGAAGCCTCTGCTGCGACATCGACCGTGCACCACGCCGAGCGGCCCGTTATTACTTCCATCGATTCGTTCTCTTCGGCGTCGCCGACGATCCCGACCTACGACACCGCGCCCAGCGACATCTTCCTCGTTCTGGGCGCCCCCTGGTCCGATCCGCTTTTTGGCGAACGCCTGCGGGTGGTTCGCGAGATTCACGGGCTGCGGCCTGTCCTGCTACTTTACGATCTCATCCCCGTCCGCCGCCCCGAGTGGTGCGCGCAGTCATTGGTCGAAGTTTTTCGCCACTGGCTTGACTCTACCCTGCCCCAGTGCGCGCACCTTCTGGCGATCAGCGACGCCACCGCGCGCGACGTGGAGCGCTACGCGGAAGAGGAAGGGTTGCGTCTGGCCGACAAGGTGCGCACCATTCGCCTCGGCACCGGGTTCGGCCTGACGGCGCAACAGGATGAGCCGAAAGACGCCACGCCGCCGGGCGGATTGCCCAAACCTGGCACCTACGTGCTCTTCGTATCGACAATGGAGGCACGCAAAAATCATGCGCTGCTTTTCCGGGTGTGGCGTCGCCTCATCGCTGAATTGGGCGCGGACGCCGTACCGACTCTTGTCTTCGCCGGGCGCGTCGGCTGGCTGGTCGCAGACCTGATGCAACAGCTCGAAAACACGGACTGGCTGGATGGCAAGATTCGCCTTCTGCGTGATCCGAGCGACGAAGAACTGCGTTGGCTCTATCGTGGCTGCATGTTCACCGTTTTCCCTTCCCTGTTTGAAGGCTGGGGTCTGCCGGTGACGGAAAGCCTCATGATGGGCAGCCCGTGCGTCGCCTCGAACGTAACATCCGTTCCGGAAGCTGGCGGAGCCTTCGCCCGCTATTTCAATCCGGAAAGCGCCAAGGATGCGACCGCCGTGATCCGTGACGTGATCGCCGACCGCGCAGGCCTCGCTCTCTGGCGGGAGCAGGTCACGAAGGACTTCCCGCGCGTTTCCTGGGAAACAACAGCCGACGCCGTGCTGGACGCCTGCGCCGCTGCTCATAAACCGGAAGGCGCAGACAACGTGTCCGCCAACAAACTCCCGACGCCTGCCCTCGTCAAGGGAGGCGTGCAATGACTGGCCGCACGCTATGGGTCGATATCGACGACCTGCTTTATCACCTCTCCCACCACAATCGCCCGAGCGGCATTCAGCGTGTCGTGTATGAGCTGAGCCGTGCTCTGGTGACTATGGCGCCAGACCATGTCCGCTTTGTGCGCCGCGGTCATGGCCCGTGCGACTTCGTAACCGTCGACTGGACCTATATCCACGCGCTGTTCGACAGCGTGACCGGCGCCGCGCCGACGCAGGCGCCACCTCCTGCAGCGCCTCCGCCGCCGAGACCGGGCGTTCCGTTTGCGCCGCCCGCCGACAATGCCGCGCTGCTGCCCGCCATACTCGACACGCAGTTGGAGGTCGTAAAACAACTCGCGGTAGCACCCCTTAACGCTGTTCAGCATGCGTTGCGCATGATTGACGTCAAACGCCGCGCCAATATCGAACGCGAGGCTCTACTCGCGGAAGTCGGCGAAGACGCCGTCGTGGTGGAAGAAGGCGTTCGCCTGGCTGACGCCGCACGCCCGGGCGATGCGTTCTTCGTTCCTGGATCGCCCTGGCGTCATGCGGACTACGGACGTTCGGTGCGCTGGCTCCGTGATGAATTGCGGATGTCTTTCGGTCTGCTCATGTACGATCTCGTACCGATCAGGTGCCCGGAATGGTGCGATCGCGGCATCATCTCCACATTCTCTCAATGGCACCGCATGATCCTACCGCTCGCGGACCGGATTTTCGCCATCAGTGACGCGACACGGCGCGACGTCGAAGCACATGCTGTCGAACAGCGCCTGCTCCTTAACGACGCCGTGCAGTCGATCGGCATGGGCTCGGGCTTCGGCCAAACGCCGCAGCAAGACGCTGGCCGCCCAAAATTGTCAGGCAAGCGCTGGCCCAGCGCCCAGCGTTCGCCTCACCTGCCGCCAGAAGGCAGCTACGTCCTGTTCGTCTCGACCATTGAGGCCCGAAAGAACCACGCGTTGCTCTTTCGGGTATGGCGGCGTCTTTTGGAAGAACGTCCTGCAGAGGATGTCCCTACACTGGTATTCGCCGGTCGGGTCGGCTGGCTTGTCGCCGATCTGATGC
The DNA here is from genome assembly GCF_000429165.1 of Acetobacter nitrogenifigens DSM 23921 = NBRC 105050. Classification (GTDB taxonomy): domain Bacteria; phylum Pseudomonadota; class Alphaproteobacteria; order Acetobacterales; family Acetobacteraceae; genus Acetobacter; species Acetobacter nitrogenifigens. The sequence goes on from NZ_AUBI01000010.1 coordinate 87,647, forward strand.
AGCAACTGGAAAACGCCAACTGGCTTGACGGAAAAATCAGGCTGATCAGCGGCCCGTCCGACGCGGAACTGGCCGAACTTTATCAAGGCTGCCTGTTCACCGCGTTCCCCTCGATCTTTGAGGGATGGGGACTGCCGGTCACCGAAAGCCTCAGTTTCGGCAAGCCTTGCGTGGCGTCCTCCACCACATCGATCCCGGAGGCCGGGGGGCCTTTGGGGCGCTACTTCGATCCGGAGGACATCGACGACGCGCTCCGGGTAATCGGCGAGGTTCTCGACGACCCTGCTGGGTTAGAGCAGTGGCGGCGACAGGTGGTGCGGGAATTCGTCCCCACGCCATGGGAGACACAGGCCCGCAGCGTGCTGAAGGCCTACGGCGTCGAGTTCGGCGCGACGCCGCACTCGACGGCGAAATCTCAGGACATGTCTTCCGGAAAGAACTCCCTCCGGAAGACGCCCATGCAGAAGGCCTCGCCTTAAAGGGCGATGTCCTTCCAGAGCGAGGTCAACGGCCGCGCTCCGAAATGGGAAATCACCTCCGACGCCGCCACGGAGGCGAGACGCCCGCTTTCCTCCATCGAACGTCCGGCCGTCAGCCCCGCGAGGAACCCGGCGGCGTAAGCGTCTCCCGCTCCTGTCGTGTCGACAACCGTCGTGGGAACCGCCGCGATATTCGTTCTTTCGCCGTCGCGGATGATGACGCTTCCCTTCTCCGAACGCGTCAGCACCACGAAACTCGCATCCCGTGAGGCCTGCGTCGCCGCATCCTCAAAACTTTCAGTCTGATACAGGGAGCATATCTCATCCTCGTTCGCGAACAGGATATCGATATGGCCATGCACCAGATCTCGGAACGCGTCGCGATGGCGCGCCACGCAGAACGGATCCGAAAGCGTCAACGCCACGTTGCGTTTCGCCTTGTGCGCGATCGTAGCTGCGCGACGAAACGCTTCCTGAGCCTGCGGCGGATCGAAAAGATAGCCTTCGAGATAGGCGACCTTCGCCGCGCCCACGACATCGGCAAGCACGTCGTCCGGCGAGAAGTGCGTGCAGGCGCCGAGGTACGTGTTCATCGTCCTCTGGCCGTCCGGCGTGACGAGAACGACGCAGCAGGCGGTGGACAGGTTCGCGCCCTCCCGCCCGTCCAGAGGGCGCGACGGAAATGTAATGCCGCTTGCACGAAGATCTTCGGAGAAGGCGCGTCCAGCCTTGTCGTCGGCGACTTTGCCCAGATAGGCGACCCGCGCCCCGAGTTCCGCGGCGACGGCGCATGTATTGGCGGCCGAACCGCCGCCTGACTCTTTCTCCGGGGCGATCTGCGCGCGAAGCGTCGCCGCACGATCTGCGTCGATCAGGGACATTGATCCCGGCGTCAGCCCGTGCCGCTCAAGAAAATCGGCATCCACCCGAGCCACTATGTCCGTGATCGCGTTGCCGATCCCGAGGAGGTCGTAAAGCGTATTCATAACTCTTCCCTATGTATCGCGGTCCATCCCTTATCCGCATCGGTCGGACCGCGCCACGTATGCCTTGCAGGACAAGGAACAGGCAGAGCGAATTTAACTCAAATTTACAGCAAACGCCTTGTGGCGAACACATTGATGCGTATAACCGAATCAAGCACGTGGACGCTCGCGCAGGTTGCGTGAAGGTCATTCGGGTCGCGTCGGTGAAGCCGTCAGCCTGACGTTCGCGTGAACCCAGAATCCGGCTGCGTCGTGTGACCTCTAGCACGCAGCCACAAGAGTGACGGGGTTTTCTTGTTCAGAAGACGTAAGCCAGACGAAAGTCAGACCGGCCAGTCCGCTCCCTCCCCCAGCGCGGCCCCAGCCGCGCCGCCGTCTGGCGCCCGCCCCCCAGCGCCAGACAAAAGCGGCGCGCCCTTATTTCCTCCACAAGCAAAGGATACCCCATCTATGGGTCGTGCCCCGTTCCCGCCCGCTCCTGGCTCCACCCCTTCGCCCAACGCCGTGCCTACAGGCGCGCCGGGCGGAGCCCCCGCCGGAGCGCCGGGCCCCATGGCGCAGCGTCCGCAAGGCCCTGCGCCTCGCCGCGAGGAAGAGCAGCGCCGCACCCTCGTGGTCGGACGCGGCATCAGCGTTCAGGGATCCGTGCAGGATGCAGAGCGCCTCGTCGTCGAGGGCACTGTTGAGTCGAGCATGATCGTGGCGAAGCAACTCTCCGTTGCGCCCGGCGGCCTGTTCCGCGGCGGCGTCGAAGTCGAGGACGCAGAAATTGCCGGCACGGTCGACGGCACCCTGACCGTACGCGGCAGCCTGACAGTCAGCGCGACCGGACGCCTGCTTGGCAAGGCCACCTGCAAGCGCCTGCGTGTCGAAGACGGCGGCCAGATCACCGGCCAGCTTGAAATGCTGACCGACGGAGCGAGCCCTTCCTCCGCGTCCTCCTCCAGCTCTCCGGCGCAGTCGACTCCGACGCCCACTCCGGCGCCCAGCGCCGCCTGATTACGGCGACAGGCGGGCGCTGCACCCGCCTGTCCTGAAGAGAAGCCCTGTATAGCGTTCGCGCATGCAGGGCTTTCTTTTTGGAAACAAGGCCCCCTTGTTCCTGTTCGGATTTTCCCGGATAAGCGCTTCTCAAACTTCGCCTCCGTTCCTCCGAAGTCCGCATAGCGCTTCGGATAGGGAAGCCTGACGCACCCCCTCGTCTTCGACGCCCGCTTCCCGATGTTCTGAAGATTGAACGCCAGCGCTCGGCGCCGCACAGAAATGAAGCGTCGCCTAATTTCTTTTACGTTCGCCAGGATTAAGGCCGGGCCGTCGCATTTTTCATGCCGCCCATCTTACTGCGCAGCCCGAACGACAATCGGCGCTTGCCCGGCGCGATCAATCCCTCAGGACACGACGCTCTCTGATCTTCGCTCTCGAGGAATCACCTCGGAGCCGGCAACTACAGCAGCGCAAAAGCTGGCCCTTACAGATAAGGCTACGCCGATCAGGCGACCCTCGTTTTCGAAGGGAAATCGGACGCATCCGCCCTGACTATCGCCGCTGGCGGCTCCGACGCGAGCCTGCCGCGCGACAAATTACGATGTTGAATCAGTCTGTTTTGTAAGGAGACGAGGACACCGGCCGCAGGCGTCAAGACGCCAGCCAGACCGATTCCAGACGCGCACGGCGCGAAAGCTGACAAGTCCGGCCATAAAAAACGGCCGAACTTGCGAACGCCCTTATCAGGCCACGTTATCGCGACGGTCACGCAACTTTACGTACGCCAAAGACGCGTGCTCCGCACAGTAGGGCTTTCCAGCCAACGGCGCCGCGCCGCAGAAACGAAAACCCGGCGTTCCCGGATCGCCAAGCGGCCAGCAGCAGCTTGGCCCACGCTTGCGAGACTCAGCAGGCGGGCTGACTACATTGCGGAAGGCGGCGCGCGGCGCGGCCGCTTTGACTGGAGTCGGCGCAGGCGTGGCGACCTGTTCGCGAGAAACCGGGTTCGCAGTCGCCGGGCTCGACGCCACAGGCCGCGCCTCTGCAGTTTTGACCGGCGCAGCTGCGGCGGAACGGGAAGACTCCGCCAAGGTCTCGGCGACGACGGCCGAAACTTCCGTCGCCTCGACCACAGCGACAGCTTCCGCGACCTCAGCGGCAGGCGACGCCTCTCGGATCGGCGCTTCAGCAACCGGTGGCGCAGGCGCGTTCTCCACGGGGACAGCCGCCTGAGCAGGCGCTGTCGTCACGACGCTCACCGGGGGCTCCGCCACAACTTCCGCAGTTGCAACTGTGCGCTCCGCAGGCGCCGAAGACTTTTCAACGTCCACCGCCTTGGCGCTGGCGCTCTTGCCGCCCGGCCGACGGATTGGCGACGGCCGCGCAGGCAGACCTAACCTGTGCGCCTTGCCGACCACAGCATTTTTCGTGATGCCGATCTGGCGTCCGATTTCGGCCGTGGAGAGACCCTGCTCCCACAGTTCTTTCAGACGAGCGATCGTCTCTTCCGTCCAGTCCATGACATCGGCCTCCCTTTGACGGAACGGTCCTCGCCACTCCGAGTTTGGCGGAAAATAGGATTATATTGTGGTCGGCTCAAGGAAGGCGCCACAAAATCTTGGGGACAAAGGGCTGGATAACCCTATGGATAACCGGTGGATCACTCTGTATGAACGAATCGCGCCGGAAACGTCCCCGCTTACGTCGGGGCGTCGCCCTTGCGGATCAGTTCCACCCGATCGCCCTTGACGCCCAGCGACAGCCTGCCCTCGCACAACGCCAGCGCTTCCTCACCGAACACATCGCGGCGCCACCCTGTCATGATGGGGCCTGCCTGGTCCTGTTCAAGAGCGAACGCGTCCAATTCATCGGACGTCGCCACCAATTTCTGCGCAACGTCGTGCTTTTCGCACTGATGGGCCAGCAGCACTTTCAGCAACGCAACAAGAGCCGGAGATGCCCGCGGGCCGTCGACGCCCTTGCCCCGCGCAGGCCTCGGCAACTCCGCGTCCGGAAGCTCCAGCGCGATTTCGACGGCCTCCAGCAACCCGGCGCCGCTCTTCCCCTCGGCAAAACCGCGCGTCACGCCGCGTACGCGGGCCAAAGCCTCGACGGTCCGAGGCGCCGTAGCCGCGATCTCCAGCAGGCTCTCGTCCTTGAGCATCCGCTGGCGCGGGATGTTGGCGTTCTGGGCCTCGATCTCGCGCCAGGCAGCGATCGCGCGCAATACGCCCAGCATCCGACGATTGCCCGTGCGCGCCTTCAGCCGCTCCCACTGCCTTTCCGGGTCGACCCGCAGACGCTCCGGGTCGGAGAGCGCCGCCTGCTCGGATGCGACCCACGCCCCACGCTCCTCTCGGGCGAGGATGCGCAGCAGATGCTCATACACATCGCGCAGATGCGTCACATCCGCCGCCGCGTATGTCAGTTGCGCCTGCGACAAGGGTCTTGCCGACCAGTCGGTGAAGCGATGGCTCTTGTCGATGACTGCGCCGGTAAGCGCCCCCACCAGATTGTCATAGCCGACCTGTTCACCGTAACCCGCCACCATCGCCGCGACCTGCGTGTCGAACATTGGCGTGGGCAGGCGGTCGAAGAGGTGGAGAAAAATCTCCAGATCCTGGCGCGCCGCGTGCAACACCTTCACGACCGACGTATCGTCGAACAGCTCGGCCAGCGGCGTAAGGTCCAGACCGGGCGCCAGCGCATCCACCAGAGCGACCTCGGAGGCGCCAGCAAGCTGCACAAGGCACAGCTCCGGCCAGTAGGTGCGTTCCCGCATGAACTCCGTGTCGACCGTGACGAACGGCTCGTTACGAAGACGGGAGACAGTCTCGGCGAGATCATCGGTCCGCACGATAAGGCGCGGTTCCGGAAAGCTGTGTCGGGCGGGTTTGGCCATGAGCCATTTCTTACACAGGAGCCCGCTGGAACGAAAGCTGCCACGGTAGCCATAACGGATACGCTTGACGCAGGCGGCTGCGCTCTGACACACCCGGCGCGCTTGTGCGCCCACAGGATCGGCGCGTCCCATTCTCCCGAATTTTCTATCGGAGCCACCCGATGACAGAACACGACAACGGCGCTGCGGCTCTCACGCAGCTCGGTCAGGCGACCGCCATTCCTGCATCGCCCGAAGCCGCCCATCTTGAACGCGTGCCGGCTCCGCATCAGGATCGCCAGTACGTAGTGCGCTTCACCGCACCGGAATTCACCTCGCTTTGCCCGGTGACAGGTCAGCCGGACTTCGCCCATATCGTGATCGATTATATCCCGCGCGAGTGGATCGTCGAAAGCAAGTCGCTGAAGCTCTACCTCACGTCCTTCCGCAACCACGGCGCCTTTCATGAGGATTGCTCAGTCACGATCGCTCAGAAGCTGGTGGAGACACTCGACCCGATATGGCTGCGCATCGGCGCCTACTGGTATCCCCGCGGAGGAATGCCGATCGACGTATTCTGGCAGACCGGCGAGGCTCCGGCCGGAGTGTGGGTTCCCGCGCAGGACGTGCCGGGATATCGTGGGCGCGGCTGAGCCACTAACCGCCTCGCCATCGACATCAGGGGGAGCCGCCGGAAAAACGCACAGACGCGCCGTCCTCCGGTGGTTTTCGACGCTCTCCACCAGTCAGCGTCCCCGTTCTCCCCCTTCCGCTTCAAAAGAGGGGCCGATGCAGCCGGTCACGACAGGCTAGGCCGCGCGTTCGTTGCCCTGTCGCATCCATCCTGTTTTGTCAGCACCGCTAGAAGCTACGCCACAGAGCGTCTGAGCTGATCTCCGACGAGAGGCCTGAGACAGCGCTCCAACACATTAATTTATATCTATAAAACCTGCTGCCGTGGCGATTACATGCAGCATCGAGCGTGAACAAAACCAGACTCACTGTGTGAGAGCACGCTACGCACTTCTGCTGAAACCCAGCTGACGGAACAGGAAACGCCTCGGTCTGGAAGCTGACCTTAAAAAGTCAGGCGAGCTGTCGGCGACATCAGTCAGCCCTCCTCCCCCCGACCATATGGCGGCGGCGAGAATTTCCATCCTCTGGCTTCCTGAACGCTCCTTCTCGGATCGCCACAAGGTCCGTTTCCTTGCCCCTGTTGACCACGATATCAAACGCCATTGCTATCATTTATTAACCGGATTATTGATATGCAACTTGTTGCATAAAGGACCAGCGCCATGCAGCGCTACCCGTCGCTCCTCTCGCCGCTAGACCTCGGTTTCACCACGCTGAAAAACCGCGTCATCATGGGATCGATGCATCTGGGGCTGGAGGAAGCGCCCGACGGCTTCGAACGTCTGGCCGCGTTCTACGCCGAGCGCGCGGCGGGGGGCGTCGCGCTCATCGTCACCGGCGGCGTCGCCCCAAATGACGCAGGCCGCACCATGAAGCACGCCGCGCGCCTTACGACCGAGGCCGAGGCGGCGCCACACCGCCAGGTCACAGACGCGGTTCATCGCAACGGCGGCAAGATCGCGATGCAGATCCTGCATTGCGGCCGATACTCCTATCAGCCGACCCTTGTCGCCCCGAGCGCGCTTCAGGCGCCGATCAACCCCTTCACGCCACAAGCCCTTTCCATCGAGGACATCGAGCGGACGATCGAAGACTTCGTTCAGTGCGCGGCGTTAGCGCAGTCCGCCGGCTACGACGGCGTCGAGATCATGGGGTCAGAGGGTTACCTCATCAATGAATTCATCGCCGCACGCACCAACGCGCGCGAGGACGAATGGGGCGGTTCCTACGAAAATCGCATCCGCTTCCCGGTCGAGATTGTCCGCCGCACACGCGAGCGGGTCGGCCCCAATTTCATTCTGATCTACCGGCTGTCGATGCTGGATCTGGTCCCCGGCGGTTCGAGCATCGACGAGGTCATTCAACTCGGCAAAGCCATAGAGGACGCTGGCGCCACCATCATCAACACCGGTATCGGCTGGCACGAGGCCCGGGTGCCCACTATCGCGACCAGCGTCCCGCGCGCCGCCTTCGCCTGGGTGACGCAGCGCCTGAAGGGGCACGTCTCCGTGCCGCTGGTCGCAACCAACCGCATCAACGCGCCCGACGTGGCGGAAGCCCTGCTTTCAGACGGCTTCTGCGATCTCGTCTCCATGGCCAGACCGCTGCTCGCCGATCCGGCCTTCGTTCTCAAAGCCAGCGAGGCGCGCGCCGATGAAATCAACACCTGCATCGCCTGTAATCAGGCGTGCCTTGACCACGCGTTCGCCGGGAAAATCGCGTCGTGCCTCGTGAACCCGCGAGCCTGCCACGAAACCGACCTGAACCCTCAGCCCAGCCTTAACCCTCGCCGCATCGCCGTAGTCGGCGCCGGACCCGCCGGGCTGAGCTGCGCCGTCACCGCTGCAGCGCGTGGCCATGACGTGACACTGTTCGAAGCGGGATCCGAAATCGGCGGTCAGTTCAACATCGCGCGCCGCATTCCCGGAAAAGAAGAATTCGCCAATACGCTCCGCTATTTCAGCCGTCAGATCGACCTGACAGGCGTAAAGCTGGCGCTGAACACGCAGGTCGATGCAAAGCAACTGCTCGCGGGGTCGTTCGACGAAATCGTCCTGGCCACCGGCGTCCGGCCGCGCATGCCGGAGATAGAAGGCGTCCACCTGCCGAAAAGCCTCAGCTATGTCGACGTCGTGCTGCACGGCGCGCCCGTCGGTCAGGCCGTCGCAATTATTGGCGCGGGCGGCATCGGCTTCGACGTCGCCGAATTTCTCTCCCAACCCGACCCCGACGCCGCTACAGAACCTGCCCAGTTCTTCGCCGAGTGGGGGGTCGACACCGATTACCGCGAACCCGGCGGCCTGCGCGTTCCGTCAGTCGAAGCCTCCCCTCGCCACATCGCGTTGTTGCAGCGCAAAGAGGGGAAGACCGGTGAAACGCTCGGGCGCACCACCGGCTGGATTCACCGGGCCGCACTCAAGGCGAAAGGCGTCGTCTCGGTGTCGGGCGTCACATACCGGCGTATCGACGAAGAGGGGCTGCACGTCAGCGTCGGTGGAGAGGACAAGCTGATCCCGGCGGAGACTGTGGTGATCTGCGCCGGGCAGGAATCCCGGCGAGAGCTGGAAGCCCCTCTGCGGCAGGCAGGGGCGTCTGTTCACCTGATTGGCGGCGCGGACGTGGCTGCCGAGCTGGACGCCAAACGGGCGATAGATCAGGGGGTGAGGCTGGGCGTCGCCCTGTGAACTGAACTGTCGCGTGAAGCCTCTCCGCCTTGTCTGAACGGAGCAGGGCCCCAGACAAGGGGCACGATCACCAGACCGTGTCATGGGGGATCAGACGCCGGAACGAGTTTGAGTCGTAGTTTCCGCAAACCGGCCGCCGTCGAATGTGGCGGTGGGACTACTTCACGTAAGCCTGACGGATGTCTTCGTAGAAATCCGACTCGGCGCCGCTGCCCTGTTTTACTGTTCCAGCAAATACTTTTCCCATTCGAACGCATTCATTTGAACTAACCTGGCTTCAGGACCACTCGAGCATGTCGCTAGCCCACGCCTTGCTGACCGCGCTGGTGGAGCGTCCCTGCTGCGGCGCAGAACTGACAGACCGCTTCAACCGCTCCATCGGGTATTTCTGGCCTGCAACGCACCAGCAGATTTACCGGGAACTCGCCACCATGAAGGCGTCAGGTTGGATCGAACCTCTACCGATCGAAACCGGACGCGGACGCAAGCGCGCCTATAAAGCCTCGCCCGCAGGCCTGTCGGAGCTGAAGCGATGGGTCGGAGAACTCCAGGCGCCGCGACCCGTCCGGGACGAATTGATGGTGCGTCTGCGCGCCGCCGCAATTCTCGGCCCGACGGCTTTAACGACGGGCGTCGAGGCGCGACTGGCTGCGCATCGCGCAACACTCGCCCATTATCTGGCGCTTGAAGAAAAGGATTTTTCTGATCCGGATACGACGCGCAAACAGAGACTGCGTCATCTCATCCTGCGGGCGGGCATTGAATCGGAAGCGCACTGGATCGATTTCTGCGAGCGCGCTCTCGCCCTGCTGGATGAATAAAACCCGGAAGATCCAAGCGGTCTTCCGGGTCTCTGGTCTTATTCGGGGGGAAGACCGGCTTCGATTTCGGCGCGAACCGACTGGATTTTCGCCATCAGGCCATCGAGGCGTGTGATGTCGGATTTGTCAGCCGCGTCCCACGCTTCCGTCAGTTCTTCAAGGCGAGCCGTTGCGGAGTCGATGGAGATTTCCGTCACAGGCACGGCCTGGTCAGCCAGGATCGTGCAACGGGTCGCCGTCATATCGGCGAAGCCGCCCGCGACGAAATAGCGATCCGTAACCGTCTCGCCTTCGTAGAGGGAAACCGTACCGCCGCGCAGCAGAAGCATCATCGGCGCATGCTCGGGCATGGCGGCGATATCGCCTTCCTCACCCGGCATCACGGCCATGTCGACGTCACGGGACACCAGAACCTTTTCGGGGCTGATGATTTCGACCTTGATCGGCATCTGAACTGTCCCTTCCGGTCTCGGCTTACGCCGATTCCTTCATCTTCTCGGCTTTCGCCACCGCTTCTTCGATCGAACCGACCATGTAGAACGCACCTTCCGGCAGATCGTCATACTCGCCGGCGACGATCGCCTTGAAGGAACGCACGGTGTCTTCCAGCGCGACCAGCTTGCCCGGCGCTCCGGTGAACACCTCGGCGACGTGGAACGGCTGCGACAGGAAGCGCTGGATGCGACGAGCGCGCGCAACGATCAGTTTGTCGTCCTCGGACAGTTCGTCCATGCCGAGGATGGCGATGATGTCCTGCAGGGACTTGTAGGTCTGCAGGATACGCTGCACGTCGCGCGCCACCTTGTAGTGCTCTTCGCCGACGATCTTCGGATCGAGCGAACGCGAAGTGGAGTCGAGCGGATCGACTGCCGGATAGATGCCCATTTCAGCGATCGAACGGTTAAGAACCGTCGTAGCGTCAAGATGGGCGAAGGTCGCAGCAGGAGCCGGGTCGGTAAGATCATCGGCAGGGACATAGACGGCCTGCACCGAGGTGATGGAGCCCTTCTTCGTCGAGGTGATGCGCTCCTGAAGCGCGCCCATTTCGGTCGCCAGCGTCGGCTGATAGCCCACGGCGGAAGGGATGCGGCCCAGCAGCGCCGACACTTCCGAGCCAGCCTGCGTAAAGCGGAAGATGTTGTCGACGAAGAACAGGACGTCCTGACCTTCCTCGTCACGGAAGTATTCAGCCTGCGTCAGGCCGGACAGCGCGACGCGCGCGCGGGCGCCCGGCGGCTCGTTCATCTGGCCGTAGACCAGCGCCACCTTGGAGCCCTCGGTGGAGCCGTCCTCGTTCACCTTGATCACGCCGGCGTCCTGCATTTCGAAATACAGGTCGTTGCCTTCACGCGTACGTTCACCGACGCCCGCGAACACCGACACGCCGCCATGAGCCTTGGCGATGTTGTTGATCAGTTCCTGGATGATGACCGTCTTGCCGACGCCCGCGCCACCAAAGAGGCCGATCTTGCCGCCCTTCAGGTAGGGGCACAGCAGATCGACGACCTTGATGCCGGTGACGAGAATTTCCGACGCCGACGCCTGCTCTTCGAAAGACGGAGCCTGACGATGGATCGGAGCGCGGCGCGTGGCGCGGATCGGACCTTTCTCGTCGATCGCCTCGCCGATCACGTTCATGATGCGGCCGAGCACTTCCGGCCCTACAGGCACGGAAATCTGCGCGCCCGTGTCGATCACTTCCTGACCGCGGACGAGACCGTCCGTCGTGTCCATGGCGATGCAGCGGACTTCGTGTTCGCCGATTTCCTGCGCGATTTCGAGGACGAGCGTGTTCTCGCCGTTCTTCACATGCAGCGCGCCGAGGATCTTCGGCAGGGCGCCGTCGAACTGCACGTCAACGACCGCGCCGCGGATCTGCGTGATACGGCCCACGTTGTTCGAAGCCCCGGAAGCTGAGGCCTGGGTCTGATTAATGGTGTCCGACATGAGGTCAGCTCCTGGGGGAAGTTTCGTCTACGCGGTTGGAAGAGAAGTCTGTCAGACCGCCTGGGCGCCCGACATGATCTCGATAAGCTCGTTGGTGATGTTCGCCTGACGCGTCCGATTGTAGGTCTGCGACAGACGGTCGATCGCCTTGCCCGCGTTGCGGGTCGCATTGTCCATGGCCGTCATGCGCGCACCCTGCTCGCCTGCAGCGGATTCCAGCATCGCGGCGTAAAGCTGCACCTGCAGGTTCCGGGGCAGAAGACGTTCAAGCAGCGTCTGTTCGTCAGGCTCGAATTCATACTGCGCTGCGTTTGCGTCGGGCTCAGCGGCGGCGGCGTCATCAAGACCCAACGGAATCAGTTGCAGCGGCGTCGGAACCTGCGACATCACGTTGCGGAACTGATTGTAGATCACGGTGCAGACATCGAACTCGCCAGCGTCAAGCAGCGACACGATCTTGTCGCCAAGGTCGCTGGCGGCGGAAAACGGAAGCTCTTTGCCGCCAACGCCGATCACGCGATCAACGATCAGATCGGAGAACTCGCGGGCGAGATAATCCGCGCCCTTGCGTCCCACCGGCAGAAGCTTGACGATTTTACCCTCAGCCTGAAGCTTGCGGACCGTCTGACGCGTGCGGCGGTTGATGTTCGAGTTGAACCCGCCAGCAAGACCACGATCACTGGTGATCGGGACCAGAAGATGCACGCGATCTCCGCCCGTGCCTGCCAGAAGCTTCGGCGCGCCGTCTTGCCCCGCCATGGCGGCGGCGAGTTCGCCCAACATCCGACGCATCGCGACGGCGTAAGGACCCGCGGCCTCAGCCTTCTGCTGCGCGCGCCGCAGCTTGGCTGCGGCGACCATCTTCATCGCGCTCGTGATCTTTTTCGTCGATTTGACGCTGCCGATCCGAGCGCGGAGTTCCTTCAGGGAAGCCATGGGAGATGCCCCTGATCAGCCGACGAAGCGCTTGTTGAAGTCGGTCAGAAGCTCGGCCAGCTTCGCTTCGCTGTCCTTGCTGATCTGCTTGTCCGCCCGCAGCGTGTCGATGACGTCCTTCGCCGGGCCACGCAGCTCGCCGAGAAGCTTCGCTTCCCATGCGACGACCTTGTCGACCGCGATTCCATCAAGAAGACCGCGCGTGCCGGCGAACAGCAGAACAACCTGCTCTTCAACGGACAGCGGGGACGATTCCGGCTGCTTCAGCAGTTCGACCAGACGGGCGCCACGCGCGAGCTGCTTCTGCGTCGCAGGGTCCAGATCGGAAGCGAACTGTGCGAACGCCGCCATTTCGCGATACTGGGCGAGATCGAGCTTAATCTTGCCCGCGACCTGCTTCATCGACTTGATCTGCGCGGCGGAGCCGACGCGCGAAACCGAGCCGCCGACGTTCACCGCCGGGCGAATGCCGCGATAGAACAGATCGGTCTCGAGGAAGATCTGACCGTCAGTGATCGAAATCACGTTGGTCGGGATGTACGCCGCAACGTCGCCCGCCTGCGTCTCGATGACCGGCAGCGCCGTGAGCGACCCGGCGCCATTGGCGTCGGACATCTTCGCTGCGCGCTCCAGCAGGCGGGAGTGCAGGTAGAACACGTCGCCCGGATAAGCTTCGCGAGCTGGCGGACGGCGCAGCAGCAGCGACATCTGGCGGTAAGCGACAGCCTGCTTGGACAGATCGTCGTAGCAGATCAGGGCGTGCATGCCGTTGTCGCGGAAGAACTCACCCATCGCGCAGGCGGCGTAGGGAGCCAGATACTGCATCGGCGCCGGGTCGGACGCCGTGGCGGCGACGACGATCGAATACGCCATCGCGCCGCGCTCTTCGAGCGTGCGGACGAGCTGCGCCACGGTGGAGCGCTTCTGACCGATCGCGACGTAGATGCAGTAGAGCGACTTCTTGTCGTCGCCCAGCGCATTGACTTCTTTCTGCGCGAGGATGGTGTCGAGCAGGATGGCGGTCTTGCCGGTCTGACGATCGCCGATGATCAGCTCACGCTGACCGCGCCCGATCGGAACCAGCGCGTCAATCGCCTTGATGCCGGTCTGCATCGGCTCGCCAACGGACTGACGCGGCATGATGCCAGGGGCCTTCACCTCGGCGGGCGTCAGCGTAACGTCAGTGATCGGCCCCTTGCCGTCGATGGGGTTGCCGAGCGCATCGACAACGCGACCCAGCAGACCACGACCGACCGGGACCTCGACCACCGCGCCGGAGCGCGTGACCGTGTCGCCTTCGCGAATTTCCGAATCGCCACCGAAAATAACGATGCCGACGTTGTCGTTCTCGAGGTTCAGGGCCATGCCTTTCTGCCCCGCGCCGGGGAAGTCGACCAGTTCGCCGGCCATGACGTTCTGCAGGCCATAGACGCGAGCGATGCCGTCGCCGACGGACAGAACCGTGCCGGTCTCAGCCGTCTCGGACGCCGTGTCGAAGGACGCGATCTGCTGCTTGAGGATATCCGAAATCTCGGCGGGACGGATTTCCATCACGCGGCTCCCTTCATGGCGTAGTGCAGGCGGACAAGGCGGGATTGCAGGCTATTGTCATAGAGGCGCGGACCGACCTGGACCACCAGACCACCGAGGATGGTGGGGTCGACCCGTTCCTGAAGCGCGATGCGCGTGTAACCGGCTTCGGCGAGCTTGCCCTGAAGCTGGGTGCGCTGCGCGGTGGTGAGCGGCTGGGCGCTGACGACCTCCGCGGCAATCTCGCCGCGACGCGCGGCAGCGAGCGCAACAAAAGCCGCCAGAATTTCACGCAGCCGCGAAAGACGGCGATTGTCGGCCACGACGCCGAGGAAATTATAAAGTGTCTCGCTGAAACCCTGGGCGGAAAGGACGGCCAGAACAGCTTTGCGGGAGTCCCGAATATCCAGACGGGCGTCGCCCAGCACGCGCTGCAGATCTGAGCTTTCGTCGATCAGACGAATCAGGGCGTCGACCTGAGGCAGAACCTCGTCGAGCTTCCAGCGATCTGCGGCGATTTCATACAGCGCGGTCGCATAGCGTCCTGCGAGACCGCCGCCTGTCCCAGTCGGGGCGCGCACGGCGGATCGGGCGGTCGTTACGGCGGTGGCCACTCTTCAGGCTCTTTCCTTCTGCGTTGCCAAGGCGCGTTCGCAGGCGAGATCGTTTCGGTCCACTGTCGCGGGACCAGAAGCGCACGCCAGGCCGCTTTCATTGTTGGCGCGGCCTCTAGCATGGAGATTCAGGCCGCGCAACAGAAGGCGTCGGCAGTTTCGGACCTTAATGACAATTTATCCATACAGCGCACGGGGAGAAAATCCTCACCATCGAGCGCTTCGGGGCCGGCGAAGCGGCGGCGTCAGCCCGGCCGGTCGTGCGCGTCGAACGCGCTGGCCACCCGAAGCGCCGAGTCGCGCGCGCGTTTTCCGGTCGCAATGAACCCGCAGACGCCGATAGCGATTCCAAGCCCGACAGACAGCCACCAGACCGGATGCGTCGCAGCAAGGAAGGCCGCCGCAGGGTCCGCTCCTGAGTCGACGTGGGCGCCGCTGCGCACGGTTCCAGCGATGGCGACCCCCAGAGCGGCGCCGATCTGGCGACTGGTCGACGCAACCGCAGCCGCCACTCCGGCTCGCGATCGCGGCATTCCGGACACGGCTGCGTTGGTGATCGGCGCGTTGCACATCCCGAAACCACACCCGGCGACCGCATACGCTATGGTCAGCAACCAGTCAGGTGTGTCAGCACTCAGTTCGGTTAGCAAAGCCGCACCGGACGTCAGCCCCAAAGACGCAAGAAGGAAGGGCGCGCGCGAACCTCTGGCTGCGATCAGACGCCCCGCCAAGGGCGCGCAGATCATCACCGAAAGCGCAAAAGGCATCAGCCTGATCCCTGCCCTCGCGGGAGAAAGCCCCCGCACGTCCTGCAGATAGATCGTGTTGAGGAACAGCAGGGCGGAAAAAACCGCAAAACACATAACGGCCGCCACAGTGGCGAGAGAGAACGGCAGCGACCGAAAAAAGCGAAAATCGAGCATTGGCCGGAGCTGTCGGGTTTCGATCACGACAAAACCGACAACCGACACGAGGAAAAATCCGCTCAACGCCAGCACCAGAGGGCTCCCCCAGCCGACGTCCGGCCCCTGTATCAACGCCGCAGACAACGCAACGACGGCGGCCGCGATCGCGGCCTGACCGAAGGGATCGAGCGGCGGGGACACAGGCGCGCGCGACTCAGGCACAAAGCGAATCGTCATCAACAGGGCGATCAGCCCGATCGGCAGATTGATCCAGAAAACGGCGCGCCAGCCGATGAATTCGCTGACGAAGCCGCCCACCATCGGTCCGAGCGCCAAAGCGGCCCCGGACGTCATCCCCCAGACGCCGATAGCGCGGGCGCGCTCCTTCGGCTCGACGAAGACATTGGCGATGATCGACAGCGCCACCGGATTCAGCATCGCCCCGCCGACGCCCTGCATGGCGCGCGCCAGAATGAGGGAGGACATGGAACCCGCGCCGCCGCACAGGGCCGAACCCGCGCCAAACATGATAATTCCAGTGAGAAACACCCGCTTGCGCCCGATTCGATCGGCCAGCGAACCAGCCGTCATCAACCCACCCGCGACGACGAGGGAATAGGCGTCGACGAACCATTGCAGTTCGGAGATGCTTGCGCTCAGGGACCGCCGCACCGAAGGCAGCACGACGTTGACGATGGTGACGTCCATCATCACGAGGGCCAGACTGAGAGAACACGCCACAAGGACGAGGTTCCTGGAAACTGCCTTGCCTGCGCCGTTCATGCTCGCCCGAATCTCTCAGCGGCCACCGTCCGCGCCTTCGACGAAGGGCCGAAAGCACGCAATGCTGGACGCGAGGACGCGTCGCGGCAGATGCTTGTTTTGACGGGATCGGAAGGGAAGATGGAGCGGGCGAAGGGAATCGAACCCTCCTCAGAAGCTTGGAAGGCTACTGCATTACCACTATGCTACGCCCGCGTCTGGAGCCCCATTACTGCACAACCCGCTCGTTCGCAAGGCTTCGCCCGACGGTTGCGACGTATAATCCCGACGCCCCCTAATCGTCGTGATTCGCAAACGCCGATTCGAGACGAGCGTGAGCGGAAATCTTTCCCAATTCGTAAGCGCCTGACGATTTTTCTTCAGGTGTTTCGTGGTTATCGCCCTCCCCCCTCTTGACTTTAAACGCCCGACATATTCTGTTCCGCCGCCTGCGCCGGGTTAGCCTGGTTGACGGACGAGGGAGGTTTTCTTCCACCGCGCGTCATCCGCAGGGCGGTTCCGCAGGGGTGTAGCTCAATTGGCTAGAGCGCCGGTCTCCAAAACCGGAGGTTGGGGGTTCGAGACCCTCCACCCCTGCCAGACCTTCCCGACCAGACATCCGGTGGGTTTTCCCTTCGGCTTGTGCGACAGTGGCGCGGGCGGGGTCGGTTTTCCGACGCCGCATGCGTCCGGGACTAATGGCGAAAGGCGCTGCGGATGCGGCGCGCCAGGGTCCGAACTCTCTCAATGAAGGGTCATTCGTGTCTGTCAGTCCGGTGAATTTCCTGCGGGATGTGGAAGCCGAGGCCAAGAGGGTCACGTGGCCGTCCCGGCGTGCGACGCTTGTGACGACTGGCGCCGTTCTCGCCATGGCCTCGCTCACTTCCATTTTCTTTTTCGTGGTCGACCAGCTCATAGGTCTGGGCGTTCGCGAGCTTTTCGGGCTGGGAGGCTAGAAGACCGAAATGGCCAAGCGTTGGTACGTGGTCCACGTCTATTCGGGCTTTGAGAAAAAAATCGCCAGCCACATCATGGAGCAGGCGGCCCAGAAAGGCCTCGCCGATCACATCGATCAGGTGCTGGTCCCGTCGGAAGACGTGGTTGAGGTTCGCCGGGGACAGAAAGTCAACTCCGAGCGGAAGTTCTTTCCCGGCTATGTGCTGGTCAAGATGGAACTGACCGACGAGAGCTGGCATCTGGTCAAGGACACCCCCAAGGTCACCGGCTTCCTTGGCACCAAGACCCGCCCCTCTCCGATCCCCGAGGCTGAAGCCGAGCGGATCATGAAGCAGGCGCAGGAAGGCGTGGAGCGTCCTCGCGCGGCTGTCTCCTTCGAGATCGGCGAGCAGATCCGCGTCGCCGATGGCCCGTTCACGTCGTTCAACGGCGTGGTCGAGGAAATCGACGAAGAGAAGGGCCGCCTGAAAGTCAGCGTCTCCATCTTCGGTCGCTCGACGCCTGTCGATCTGGAATACGCGCAGGTCGAGAAACTCTGACAGGTTCGCCTGTCTTCATTTGAGTCCAGACGAGATCGGGCGGAACTTCCGCCTGATCCGGCTCCGCTTTCAGGCGTCATCCGGCGCAAGCGAGCATGGCCCGTCAGCACATGCTGAGTCCATCTACGCTCGGGACGTGGTCGCTACGCTCGCAGCGTCACAAGAAGTCCCTGCCGCAGCAGAAACACTTTCAATCAGACAAAACTTGTCGGGCGTTTGAAGAAATTGCCCTGGCAGGGCGTCGGAATTTCTGACGTAATTGGCCACGCGATCCAGGCGCGCCCTGCATTGACGCCGCATCCAGTGCAGCCTTGAGCCGCGATAGATACTCTGCGCAGGAAGCCTGCCACGCAGCCTACGTAGTAGCTGCCCGGGCGATTGCTTTTTAGCCATTCGGAAAACCGAACCCGGTCCGGCGTCGCCATAAAGCACGCAGTCTGAGCCTGCGGCCTTCCGCCCGCCCGGCGAATAAGCACGCACCGTCCAGCCTTATGGAGGACGGTGCGCGGAAACAGAGGGTCAGAGCAGCGACTGCGAGCGCTGCATGACCTGCTGGCACAGGGCGCTTTTCGCGCTCTGGTTCAGGCTGTTCAGCGAAAGCTGGTTGCCGTTTCCGACCTGCAACAGCCCCTGCTGACCCGCAGAATAGCCGCTGCCGCCCGTGATCGCCGACTGGCCGCTCAGCGAGTTGAGGGTCGAGGATGCGCTCTGGCTGCTGATCAGGTTGTTCTGCACGCAGTAGCCGAGGACGCCGGTCAGGTTGCTGGAGCTGACCGAGGACAGGTTCGGCAGGCTGCCATTGAGGAGCGAGCTTGCGCCGCCCATGCGGTTTGTCAGAGAGGACGTGCCCTGGCTGACGGCGCCCTGGGCCGCTCCCTGCGCTGCGCCCTGCAGAATGCCGCCGAAGGACTGGGCGTGCGCGGCGGGCAGGCTGGACACGCCAGCCAGCGAGACGACCAGCGTAGCGAAAGCGCCTCGGAAACGACGAACGTTCATGGGATTTCCCTTTTAAAACTCAGGCCCGGCAAAACGCTTACGCCGGGCCACGCGCCAGCATCGACGGGCAATGCGGCAGGAAAGCGGCGCCGACTGGATATCGATCCGTCACGGCGACGCTGATGCCTTCTTTTACCGCCCGCTAGCTCTTCTGGTCTATCGGGCTCCACTCACGCCCGTCGCGCGCCAGCAACTCGTCGGCGCCAGCCGGGCCAGCCGTACCTGCCTCGTAAAGCTCCGGAGCTGTCTTCTCGCTGCGCCAGGATTCGAGCACAGGCTCGACCGAACTCCACGCCACGTCGATATTATCCGCCCGCTGAAACAGCGTCGCATCGCCGCACAGACAGTCATACAGCAGCGTCTCGTACCCTACGTTCGGCTCGCGATTGAAGAAATCCGGATACCTGAAACGGGCCTCGACGTCCGACAACCGCATCTCCGGACCCGGTTTTTTCGCGGCGAAACAGAGAGTGACCCCCTGCGTCGGCTGCACATTCAGAACGATTCGGTTCGGCGGCGGGGCATGCGTGTCGGCCGAAGGAAATAGCGTAAGGGGCGGTCGACGGAATTCGACGACGATCTCGGTGCGCCGGTTCGACAGCGCCTTGCCGGTGCGCAGGTAGAACGGGACGCCCGCCCAGCGCCAATTCTGGATCTCCAGCTTCATGGCGACATAGGTCTCGGTCACGCTGTCGCTCGCGACGCCGTCGGCGTCGCGATACGACGGAACAGACTTCCCCTTCACCTCGCCCTTCGTGTACTGGCCGCGCACCACGTCTTCCGGCTTTACCGGCAGGATGGATTCGAACAGCGTCTGCTTCGACGTGCGGACCTTCTCGGCGGCGAAACTGGCGGGCGGCTCCATAGCGACCATGGCGAGCATCTGAAACAGATGGTTCGGCACCATATCGCGCAACGCGCCTGTCCCTTCGTAGAACGATCCCCGGCTTTCGACATTGACCGTTTCGGCGGCGGTGATCTGAACGTTATCGATGTAGTCGCGATGCCATAACGGCTCGAACAGGACGTTGCCAAAGCGCATGGCGAGAATGTTCTGGACCGTCTCCTTTCCCAGGAAGTGATCGATCCGGAAAATCTGCTGTTCCTTGACGACGTCGAGAATCCGCCGGTTCAGTTCCTGCGCGGACTGGAGGTCCGTTCCGAACGGCTTTTCAATCGCGATGCGCCGGAAACCTCCCTCCGGCTCCTTCGTGAGGCCCGACGCGCCCAGCGCATCGACCGCCGGGGCGAAGAACCGGGAGGGTATGGCGAGGTAGAACACCGCGTTGCTGTCGATATGCGCGGACAGTTTTTTCAGTTCGTCAGGATTCGTGAAGTCCAGACGCTCGTAGCTCAGGCGTTCCTTGAGCCATGTCCATGCCTCTTCATTGAGGGACGGCGTGTAGAATTCGCCTGCGGCGTCCTTCGTGAACGCCTCCATCATCTCCGTCAGCCCCTCGATCCAGCCTTCGAGCGTATCGTCAGCCATGTCGACGCCGACAATTCTGAAGCCGTCGGACAATAATCCGGCGACCTTGAGGTCGTAGAGCGCGGGCGTCAGCAGACGTTTCGTCAGATCTCCGTGCGCGCCAAAAATAACCAGCGTACAGTCGGGCGCCGGCTTCCGGCCAGACGGCGCGACCGGTCGATCCGTGCGCGCGAGTGAAGAAATCGTACGGGCGGTAGCCATAAAGCGTTCCTCCGAAATACCGTCCCGCGCCGTATCTGGCGCGCGGGATCGTCGCCGGTCGCTCGGTCGGACCAGCTTTTGCCTTGGAATTTGGCTGGCAGCGTCTTATCGCCAGCGGCGAACAGGGCTTGCCTGCTTTTCAGCCGACCCCAATTTGCTCTAGGTGTCACGAGCAAATCCGCGTGACGGTCAACGCGAAACATGCCAGCGCTGCCGGGAATACAACGCCCGGCGGCGCAACGCGTGGAGAGAAGGGAAACAGGACGATGGGGTATCGGGTAGCGGTTGTCGGCGCCACCGGAGCGGTGGGGCGCGAACTGCTCAAAACGCTGGCGGAGCGGAAGTTCCCTGTTGACGAAATCGTGGCCCTCGCCTCCCCGCGTTCGACCGGGCGTGAAGTCTCGTTCGGCGACCGCACGCTGAAGGTCGCGAACCTTGAGACGTTCGATTTCTCAGGCTGGGACGTCGCCCTGTTCTCCCCCGGCGCTTCGGTGTCCGCCGTGCACGCCCCCCGCGCCGCCAAAGCCGGTTGCATCGTGATCGACAACACGTCCCATTTCCGTATGGAGCCGGACGTGCCGCTGGTGGTGCCGGAGGTGAATCCGCAGGCCCTGCGCAAAGCGAAGCGCGGGATCGTCGCGAACCCGAACTGCTCGACCATCCAGATGGTGGTGGCGCTGAAGCCCCTGCACGACCTGTTCACGATCAAGCGCGTGGTCGTCGCCACGTACCAGGCAGTCGCCGGCGCGGGCAAGGACGGGATGGACGAACTTTTCGCCCAGACCAAGGGCAGCTTCGTCGGCGATCCGCCGAAGATCGAACAGTTCCAGAAGCAGATCGCGTTCAACTGCATTCCCCAGATCGACCGTTTCATGGATGACGGCTCGACCAAGGAGGAATGGAAGATGACGGTCGAAACCCGCAAGATTCTCGATCCCGACATCGCCGTTCTCGCCACCTGCGTCCGTGTGCCGGTTTTCATCGGTCATTCAGAAGCCATCGCAGTGGAATTCGATGAGCCGGTCGATCTTGAGCGCGCCCGCGAAGCGCTACGCGAAGCCGAGGGCGTGGTGCTGATGGATCAGCACGAGGACGGCGGCTATGTGACGCCAATCGAATGCGTGGGCGAGGACGCGAGCTATGTGTCTCGCCTGCGAATCGATCCGACGGTGCCGAACGGACTGGCCTTCTGGTGCGTGTCCGACAACCTTCGCAAAGGCGCTGCGTTGAACGCAGTGCAGATAGCCGAAACCATGGTGGCGCTGGGTCTGCTCGACAAGGCCGCCTGATCACGCGCGGGGGGGTGCCGCCCTCCCCGGATGCGCCTCGCTCCCGGCGAGCCAGAGCGAGGCGCCTTCAGGAGCGTTAATCGGAGTCACACCTCCGGCCACCCTGCGGGTTTACGCGCCTGATTGCCGCGCGGCTCCTCTCGGTCTCGTGTCCCCCTCCCGAATTGACCCCCGAAATCCTGCGGCGTAGGACCGATTCCACAACGACGTCGGTTTATTAACCGGCGTTCATGTGTAACGACGCGGGAAGGCGACGATGCAGGATGTCCGGGAAGCGCTTTATGTCGGGAGCCGTAGCGACGGCACTCTAATCAGACGACCAATGTCGCCGCATCTTCAGGTCTACAAGATGCGTTTGTCGATGTTTCTGTCGATCTCCAACCGAATCACCGGCGTCGCGGCGACGGCCGGCTCCGCGCTCGGCGTGGCGTGGCTGGCGTCGCTTGCGAGCGGGCCGAAGTCCTTCGCCACGGCGCGTAAGGTGACCGGAAATCCCCTGGGACAGGTCGTGCTTGCAGGCTGGATTCTGTCTCTGGTCTGGCACACGGTCGGCGGGCTGCGCCACTTCATCTGGGATGCGGGCCATCGTTACGACAAGCAGGAACTCAACGAAGACGGCCCTGTCGCCGTCGGCGTGATCGCGGGATTCGGCCTGACGCTGGCCGCCGCCCTGCTCTGCGTGTCCGGCGTCCGCGCCAGTCGACGCGCCAAGGCGAAGGGGATCTGATTCAATGGATGCTTCGGTTTCACCGCGTCACGAAGTGATGCGCTCCCAGCTCGGCCGCGCGCGCGGCCTGGGCTCGGGACATTCCGGCACCGCGCACTGGATCGCGGAACGCGTGTCCGCTGCGACGTTGCTGCCTCTTTCCGGCTGGTTCGTCGTCCAGATGTTTCGCCTTGGCGGCGCTGATTACGAAGACGTGACGAAATGGGGCGGCAAGCCCGTCAACGCCACGATGCTCGCGGCGCTGGTCATCTCCAGCTTCTACCACGCCGAAGTCGGCCTGCAGGTGATCGTCGACGATTACGTTCACGGGAAGGCTCATCTTCCGACCAAGCTGCTGGTCCGCTTTGGAACCTGGCTCGTCGGGCTGCTCGGCGTCATCGCCGTGCTGAAGCTCGCGCTGGGCAAATCCTCCTCGCGGTCCTGACCGTATCGCGCCGGGCCGCCCGCAAGCGGGCGCGCGTCGGCTTTCGCAGTACTCTGACTGGTCGCAAGACAACGGGAGCGCCGTCGTAATGAACGCTATTTCCTCTCCCTCGCGGGGAGCCTACCGGATCGTCGATCACGCCTATGACGTGGTCGTCGTCGGCGCCGGGGGCTCCGGCCTTCGCGCCACCCTCGGCATGGGCGCCGCGGGACTTTCCACCGCCTGCGTCACCAAGGTTTTCCCCACGCGCAGCCATACTGTCGCAGCGCAGGGCGGCATCGGCGCCTCGCTGGGCAACATGCAGCCGGACAACTGGCGCTGGCACATGTACGACACCGTGAAGGGGTCGGACTGGCTGGGCGACCAGGACGCCATTGAATACATGTGCCGTGAAGCCGTTCCGGCGGTCCACGAGCTTGAGCATTTCGGCGTGCCGTTCTCCCGCACCGAAGACGGCAAAATCTACCAGCGCCCGTTCGGCGGCCACATGAGCGAATACGGCAAGGCGCCGGTTCCCCGCGCCTGCGCCGCCGCCGACCGTACTGGCCATGCGATCCTGCACACGCTGTATCAGCAGTGCCTGAAGCATAACGTCGAGTTCTTCGTCGAATATTTCGCCGTCGACCTGATCATGGACGACGAAGGCGCGTGTCGCGGCGTGATGGCGTGGTGCCTGGACGACGGCACGATGCATCGCTTCAACGCGAAGACGGTCGTTCTCGCCACCGGCGGCTACGGCCGCGCCTACCTGTCGTGCACCTCCGCTCATACCTGCACCGGCGACGGCGGCGGCATGGCGATGCGCGCGGGCCTGCCGACGCAGGACATGGAGTTCGTGCAGTTCCATCCGACCGGCATTTATCCGGCGGGCTGCCTTCTGACCGAAGGCTGCCGTGGCGAGGGCGCGTACCTGACCAACTCCGAAGGCGAGCGCTTCATGGAGCGTTACGCGCCGACGGCGAAGGATCTGGCCTCCCGCGACGTCGTGTCGCGCGCCATGACCGTCGAGATCAACGAGGGTCGCGGCTGCGGCGCGAAGCAGGACCACATCATGATGCATCTCGAGCATCTTGGGTCCGACCTGCTGCATGAGCGTCTGCCGGGCATCATCGAGACGTCGCGCGTCTTCGCGGGCGTCGACGTGACGAAGGAGCCGGTGCCGGTTCTGCCGACCGTTCACTACAACATGGGCGGCATCCCGACGAACATTCATGGCGAGGTGGTTCGCCCGACGGATGACAACCCTGACGCTGTCGTGCCGGGCCTGATGGCTGTGGGCGAAGCGGCCTGCGTGTCCGTCCATGGCGCAAACCGTCTGGGCACGAACTCCCTGCTCGACCTGATCGTCTTCGGCCGCGCCGCAGCGCGCCGCGCCGCCGAGATCATCAAGCCGAACGATTTCGTGCGCCCCCTGCCCGCTGGCGCCGGCGAGTTCGCGCTCGACCGTCTCGACAAGGTGCGCAACGCCAAGGGCGGCACGCATGTCTCCGAACTGCGCGACCGTCTGCAACGCGACATGCAGGCCCACGCTGCGGTGTTCCGCACCGAGGACAGCCTGAAGGAAGGTTGCGACAAGATTCAGGAGATCTGGAAAGGCTCCAGCGACATGTCGATTTCCGACCGCTCGCTGATCTGGAACAGCGACCTGATGGAAGCGCTGGAGTTCGACAACCTGCTCGCCAACGCCACGGTGACGCTGGAAAGCGGGCTAGTCCGTCACGAAAGCCGCGGCGCCCACGCGCGCGACGATTTCGAGGATCGCGACGACAAGAACTGGATGAAGCACAGCGTGTCGTGGCTGAATGACAAGGGTGAGACGACGATGACGTATCGCCCGGTCCACATGAAGACCCTGACCGACGAGGCCGAGGTCTTCCCGCCGAAGAAGCGCGTCTACTAACCCGCCGTATAATCGGACGAACGAGGGAGGCTGAACATGGTCGAACTGACACTTCCGCGAAACAGCACGGTGGGCAAGGGACAGTTTTTCCCCGCTCCCGCCGGAGCCACGAACGTTAAAAGCTTCAAGATCTACCGCTGGACGCCGGACGACGACCGGAATCCGGTGATGGACACCTATGAAGTCGATCTGGACGCCATCGGACCGATGGTGCTGGACGCGCTGATCCACATCAAGAACGACATCGACCCGACACTGACTTTCCGGCGCTCCTGCCGCGAAGGCATCTGCGGATCCTGCGCGATGAACATCGATGGCGAGAACACCCTCGCCTGCCTGAAGCCGATCCAGGACGTGAAGGGCGACGTCGCGGTGAACCCGCTGCCGCATATGCCGATCGTCAAGGATCTGGTCTCGAACCTCGACGGCGCCTATGCACAGCTTCGTTCCATCGAGCCGTGGATGCAGAGCGACAGCGCCCCGCCGCCGGACGGCGAGCGCCGCCAGTCGATCGAGGAGCGCGCGAAGCTGGACGGCATGTGGGAGTGCATCCTGTGCTTCTGCTGCACCACGTCCTGCCCGTCCTACTGGTGGAACGGCGACCGTTACCTCGGCCCGGCCACCCTGCTCGCCGCGTATCGCTGGATCGCGGACAGCCGCGACGAGCACACGGGCGAACGTCTGGACTCGCTGGAAGACACCTTCAAGCTGTATGCGTGCCGCACGATCATGAACTGCACGCAGACATGCCCGAAGGGTCTGAACCCTGCGAAGGCCATTGGCCGGATCAAGGAGATGCAGGTCGAGCGCAAGCTCTGATTCCACACTTCTGGGCGGTAACGGAAAACGCCGGTGGCTGGATCAGCCTCCGGCGTTTTTTGTTGGCTGCACTCCCGATCGGGAGTTGAGTCGTCCATTTCGGTGGGCGGAAATCTAAAAAAGTAAACAAACGCTCAAATGTAACATTGATTTGCAAACTCTGTGTTCGTTATCGTCATCAGACAACTTTTAGAGACGATATATGAACGAGCATTACCCGATCATCGCGATTGCAGAGAAACGCTGGGAGGCCCACAAATCTGATTGTAGCGGATTTGTTCGCGCCGTAGCCAAAGACCTTGGCGTTCCCATGACTGGACTGGCCAATCAACTGGTCGACGCCTGGCGGCAGGACGGCATGTGGACCAAACTCAATCATGACCATGCCAGGGCGTCGCTTCTTTCTGCACAAGGATATCTGGTGGTCGCCGGGTTACAGGAAAGCGGCCATGGCCATGTCGTCATCGTGATTCCGGGGAAGAGCAACCACGGCGACGCCATGGGGTATTGGGGAAGGCTTGGCGGCACAGGTTACAAGAACAAGGGGCTGAACTTCGCGTGGAAACGGGCGGACTTAAAAAATGTGGAATACTTCGCGCGCTTCGTTCCCGCTCTGGCAATGAAACCATGAAAAAAATACTGACCTTTTTTCTGTTTTACGCCCCTGTCGTGGCCCACGCCAACGGCGCGGCAACCGTCACCACACTGAGTCCAGTCGATTCTCAAATTTCCGCTGGCTCCTATACGATCGCGCTCGGCGAAACCGACGACCCGAAAGCGCCGCGCACCTGGGAAGGGCCTATTGAGATAACGACCCGTGGCGGCAGCCATTGCGTCGTCAACGACGAGGTCAGCCTGATTGAAAAACCGCTTGCTCTTGTCGGCGGTCATTATCTCTACGTCCCGACATATTCTGGCAGCGAAGGCGCGCTTTATGTCGTTGACGCCGACACATGCGCAGTGGCGTGGAAAAGTAAAAACTATGTTGGAAAAATCCATTTTTCTGGAGACTGGGTTGTCATTCCCGGACAGCCACGGATGAAGATCGGACTACGGGGAGTTCCGACGCCGGCGATCGGCGAGTAGGCGTGGCGCCCGCGTTGGGCAGCCACATTGTCGGCCAGCGATCTACGACGTAGCACGCCTCGGCAGCGTGGACAGCCGGAACGTGACACGACTCTCCACTTTTCCGTTTACACCAATCAATGCATCACATTTTCTGAAATACGCGCATATCGGGGAGGAAAACTCCCCTCCCCGCACTTATCAGAAATCTACGCTGGCTGTGGCGAGCGCAGCAAACGGAGCCGCGATTCCATAAGTCGGAGCGGAGCCTTTAAGCGTCGATCCAAATACGCCCTTCACGGACGTGGCGTTCGCCTGTACGCCACTTGCATAGCCCAGGTAGTGGTTATTGGCGATATTTTGCAGGTTCAGGCGGATTGTCGGAGACTTGAAGCGTCCCATGTCAGGAAAGTGGTATCCGACATCAATGTTCATCAGCACGTAGCTGGGAATATGCTGATCGTTGTTGAACGTCGAATACTGGCGGGCGACATATTTCAGGCTATAGTCGCCGAACAAATGGCCATCGTCGTAGCTGAGGTTAAACCCGAACTGATAGGCTGGCGTCTGGGGTGCGTATTTTCCTTTCGAGCGAACGTAATCCGTGATGCCTCCAGACGCCGCGATATTGCTGTCCGTGATCGCGTGCACGTATTCGGCGGAAAAATATGGTCGTATATGGTAGAAAATCGGGCGCGTGCCGATTTCGAAATCCAGCCCGTCTGCGTGCATCCCGCCGCCGTTGAAGGAACGGCTGTAATAGTTTCCACCGGGCAACTGAACGGTCTGGCTGTAGAGTCGGTTCGTGAAGTTGTAATGAAAATAGGTCAGGGAGCTCATGACCAGAGGCCCCTGATAGCGCCAGCCGAGTTCTTCTGAGATGGAGACCTCGGGACGCATGTTCGGGTTGGCATGCGTCGAATATCCGCTACCCTTGTAATACGCACCGGAATCGTACAGCGACACGTTCATCGGAATTCGGAAATTCGTCGTCACGGAAGCAAAAAGCTGATTTTCCGCGTTGATCTTGTAACGGATCGAGGCGGCGGGCAGCGGTTCTTGCCACGACTGGTTGATATAAGGACCGGTCGAGGTGTCTGGCAGGAAATTATGCCCCTGACGGCCCACAAAAGTATATTTCAAACCCGCTTCGATGTTCAGACGGTTATTCAGCAGAGACAGGCTGTCGGCAATGAACAGCGTGTGAATGCGGGTCTGCGTGAGCGTGTCGCGATACTGGGCCGTGTCACCGTTGGACAGGACAAGGTTCTGGCCACCGCCAAGCATATCGAGAGGCTTTCCCGTCGCGTAATTTATCAGGCTGTACGGACCGGTCTGGAATTGCTTCGAGTATTCAAACCAGTACCCCAGCATCAGGCGATTGACGCCCGTCGTGATGGTGACCTTCGTAACGGCGCCGGGGCGATAGGTCTGGGTGTTCGACGGGTTGTAGAGAAGGATATTGCCTTTGTTCTTGCCCGTATTGCCGAACGCCTGATCCACGTTGGAAGCATTGTATGAACCGACGCTTCCCGTATAACTCTGCGTTCCCCACTGAAAGTTCTGAAGATTTTCGGAATAGGCGCCGCCGCCATTGCCGTCGCCGTACCAGAAATACGGAGTCTCCGTGAGCTTGATGTGGTCGGAGAGCGTGAAAGTTGACGGAGCCGAGGCATAGATATTGGTGAACGGATTTCTATGCAGCTCGTAATAATCGCTGCTCGGGTTTTTTGGATCCCATGTTCCAGAATAAGCGTTGTGTATGCCCTTCGCATTCCAGTCAGACATGTGGGTTGATGGAAAGAGCGTGCTGGTGGCGTGATTGCCCACCAAGGTAAAGGAAATGACGTTGCCTTTACCCCATTCGTCGACCCACTTCGTCTCTCCGTGCATCTTGTTCTGACCGCCTGGGCCGCGCCACGAATCCTCAGCGGCATACGAGAACGACACGAAACCCTTGACGTTGGAGTTTCCGACCCGCCCCGTGTCGACGCGACCGAAAATGCGCCGCGAGTTATAGCTGCCGTATGACGCGTCCACCGTCCCGCCGAATTTCTCCTTCGGATTCAGCAGATACATGTCGACGGCGCCGCCTGTTGCGCTGATATGCGGGCTGTCGAGATCAGCTGATCCCTGCTCCACATTGATGGTGCGCAGGTTTTCGGCATCCGTGATTTCCTGCGGATAAATAGCGTAATTACCAATATCGTTGAGCGGGAACCCCTCAAGCGTATAACCGACCTGATCCTGCGTAAGGCCGCGCATCGACATGTAGCCGCTGCTGAGACCCAACGGATCGAGCGAGGTGGTGTTCACGCCGGGCAGCAGGGAGATCAGCTGCATCGGATTGCTGGCGGGATTTTGGTGCGCGATGAAGGCCTGAGTGACGGTCGATCGGGATTTCGGCGCGTCTTCCTTGATCATCAGGCCTGCGGCGATCTGGCTGTGACGTGATCCCTGTACCGTCACGCGTTCTTCCTGAGCCGTGTCCGTCGGCGCCGTGGCGCCCATCATGGATGGTCGGTCCTCCGTGCTGCGGCGCCCCGCATCGTGCCGCACGGTCGTTCCGCCGACCGCAGCTGTCGACGCCCCATAGGCGAGCGAAACAGGTGCGGCGACGACCACAAGCATGCTGGTTGCGAGAAGGCGGGACAAAACTGAAGCCATGTCGATCCTGAGGGCTGGAAGGATAAGTTCCGTTGCGTCAGAACATTTTCACATCATTACGAAATGAAACCTCATCCTGACACGTTGGCAGCATTGGCGGACCAACGGACGCCGCTTGCTGAAGGCGCGGTCCTGATAAACAGCCCATCCTCGCCTGTGTGTGACGTTTCCGTTGCAGTTGCCGCAGAGACACACCGTTACATAAACTTTTTTCTACGAAAGATTTCCGCCTTTCATTTTCGCGCCTCAGCGGCTTTTCTCAATTGATTGTTCGGTCATCTTACGTTTCCGCAACGGTATTGCCGTGTGTTGGACATCGACTGCGCGCACGCCCTATAATCAGTCCCTTAACCGCCGGGAGCGATTGCGTGTTTCAGGGAAGCCTCGCTACGACGAGGGGCCGCCGTCAGGCATGGACCGACAGCCTGTTTGTGGACCACGCCGTATTTCGACTGGTCTGGACCAATTTCCACGCAGTCATTCCCGGCAAGGTGTATCGCTGCAACCACCCGACCCCGCGCCGTTTGGCCGCCGCGACGCGGCGCTTCGATCTGAAAACGCTCGTGAACCTGCGCGGCCACCGCCGCTGCGGCTCAGACGCACTGTCACGCGACGCGGCGAAGCAGATCGGCCTGAACCACGTTGACATGGCCTTTGAGAGCCGCGGCGCCCCGCACCGGGATCGCATCCTGCGCTTCGCTTCGCTGTATCGCAGCATAGCCTTCCCCATACTGATGCACTGCAAATCCGGCGCTGACCGAGCGGGACTCGCCTCCGGGCTGGTGATCCTCTTCGAAGGCGGGACCGCTACTCAGGCGCTGAAGCAGCTTTCCTGGCGTTACGGGCATTTCAACCGGTCTCGCACGGGCATTCTCGACGCGTTCTTCATGCGATATCGCGCCGAGGCCGAGGGGCGAATTCCGTTTCTTGACTGGGTGGAGCACCATTATGACGAAGTGGCGCTCAAAAAGGATTTCACGGCGGGAAAGCTTTCCTCCTTCCTGAACGATCAGGTGCTTCGCAGGGAGTAACCTCCGTTTCTGGGCGTTTTGTTTCGGTTGAAACCATTTCCTGGGCCTCAGCGCCCTCTTTTTTATTGTTACCCGACCAATGAATGGCTCACCCTGACAGGACGTCACCACGTCCGCCAACAGTGAGTTCAAAGCGCATGGTCCGACCAGCCCCTCCCGCCCCAATGTCCATGTCGCAGCGCACATTCCGTTCCACTCCGTCTGGTGCACCGCGATCAGGCGCCACCGGAACCGGAAGCCCAAACCCTTTGGCCCCGGCCGCAGCGAAAACGGCAATGGCCAATTCGCCCCAAAGCGGCGCGCAAGGGATGCAGAGTGGCGCCTCAAACGCATCAACTCGCACCCCAGCCGGTAGCGCCGAAATTCGCCACGCCAGAGCCCTCGACGCCGCAGGAAAGGTCGGAGCCGGAAAATTCGATACTCAGGCGAAGCTTATCGCCGCATCGGACATAGCCTGGGCAATTGTCGGTGGCGGAGCGCCCGTGCAAACGGGCGCAGGAATCACTGGCAACGGACTGGACGCGCTCTCCAGCGCATACAGCGCGACGCAAACGGCCAGCCTACCCGCCAACCCCCTGCTGGACGACAACCGCGCACTGTCTAGCGGGAACCGCGTCACTTTAGAATATCTTAACAACCGCAAGCGAAAGAGTTTGGGAGGCGATCTGCTCGGGCTAGGCGGGGCCATCGGCTCGCTGGGAACGCACGGCGTCAACGTAGGCAGTGGGACCCGCCATCTGAATTCCAGCCTCACGACCTTTATCCACCTGGTCAAACTCCATCAGATAGCAAGGGGCCTCCCTGCGGATTGCGAGCAAATGTTGGTCGAGTGGTGCGATGTGGTCGTTCGCATGAAAGCCGGGAAACTGGGCGTACGCGCATTAAAACTCGGCGGTTCGGTAGTTCCGACCGGCCTGATCGCAGGCCATGTCGGCTCCTATGCCGCAATGGCGTCCACCGTTACGGGAGCGAGCGCCGCAACAGGGGTCAAGCTTTGCTTTGGACACGCATGCTTCGCAGCGGCCGCAGGTCTCCATTGGCTTGCATTCGAGGAACAACATGGCGCTCTGCGCCGAGGAACCCTGCGTGGAGTTTCCACCCCGGCCTCAGACGTAGTCAGGGAGTTGTTCAAACGTCGCGGTTTGACGCGTATTTTCGGCAGCTACAATGTCCAAGCCCTGATTCGTGAGCAGGCAGGCTGGCTGGCCATCGGCGACAAGATACTGTCCACCTGAACTGACCAGCTAAAAGTCCTTTGATACCGCGGCGGATCTTGCAAGACGGCTACCGCCTCAACCGCCGCCCTGGTCCGCCGAGTATGTGGCCAATCGGCGTCAGGGCGTCCACATGGTCGCAGACGATCTTCAGCACCGCCAGCATCGGGACAGACAGGAACGCACCCGCGATGCCCCACATCCAGTCCCAGAACATCAGCGACGCCATCACAAGAACAGGATTCAGCGTAAACCGTTTGGCCAGCAGCAATGGCGTTATGGTCTCGCCTTCCAGCAGGTGGATGCCGAGATAGACCGCCGGGGCGACAAGCGCATGCAGCGCCGTGGGATACGCGAAAAGCCCGACGAACAGGTAGATCACCATACCCGATAACGGCCCGATAATCGGAATATAGTTCAGAGCAAAAGCCACGACGCCCCACAAGAACGGGTTAGGCATCCCGACCAGCCAGCACTGCGCGAAATTGGCCAGCCCCACGAGCGCGTTCATCATCGTGATGGTCGCGAGATAAAGCGAGATGTTTCGTTCGACGTGCGATGCGATCTGGATCGCGCGCCGCTTGTCGGCGAAAGTCGGCATGATCTCGACAAAGCGTCGCATCAGGCTGTCTCCCTGCGCCAGCAGGAAGAAGAGCATGACAAAAAAGGTGAACATCTGCCCCATGAAGGCCCGCGTGCCGAGCAACAGAGACGAGCCGAACTGGCTCAATCCCGGCGACGCCGGCGTCGCCGCCGACTGGACGTGGCCGCCTCCAAGCAGCGTCTGCATCCGGAGAGCCGCATTCTCCGCAAGGCGTATGGGCATACGCAGCACCGCAAGCTTTTGCTCGGCGGCGACCAGCCCTTCGGGTGCGCGCGCCAGCCAACCGGCGGCCGGAACGGAGACCGCCGCGCAGACTGCGACAATCAGGCAAAATGTCAGCAGGATCATGAAAAACGCGACGATCATACGCGGCAGACGCGTCCAGCGGGTGATGACGCGCATTGGCGTACCGAGCATCAGATTTGTGACCATGGCCAGCACCATGGGCAGCACGATCGATGCAGCGAAACGCAGGGTGTAAAGAACGGCAAGAATCGTGAGAATCAGCAGACAGACCTGCGTCAGGCCGAGTTGCACCCGGCGCACCGCCGCATGCACGCGTTGCTGCTGGGCGACTTCCGCCGCCCGCTCCACTTTATCGTCCTCAGGATAGACAGGCGGCGGCGGGACAACTGGTTGCCCCGCCATCTCGACCACGCCGTCTTCGCCAGCGACCACTTCTCCGGCTTCGGCTGTATCGTGTCGCATTCCGTCCATTCCTGACGATCGATGAGGAGCAGCCATAAAACCGCGTGGGCTTGATCGTGCCTCCCACCGCGCCGCCAGACCAGAGCAACCGCCTTCTCACAATGACGCGCAGAAGACGCTGTCAAGTCACGGAGGCGCGAATAGACTCGCCGCATGAATTCGCGGCAGGAGCCTCCGGTCGCGTTCAGACCAATCCGCGCGACCGTATCAGCGCGAATGCGGCGATCGAGACCATGCAGGTGATGACGTTGTCGCGCAACATCTCCTCGAACTGCACAAGGCTGATTGTGTGGCGCGTAATGTCCTGCTCGGTCGCCTCCAGTTCGGCAGGCCCCTGTGTCAGACCTGTCGCGAGATACACGTGCCCGCGCTGCGTGGAGTAACCGGCTCCCTGATACAGCACGCCGACATGCGTCATTCGGTCGGCGATCAGCCCGGTCTCTTCCCGCAGTTCGCCTGCCGCGACCTCGTCCGGATTCGCGTCGGGCCGGGTTTCCCACATGCCCATCGGCAATTCCCACATCCGCCGCCCTACCGGGTAACGAAACTGGTTGATCAACGTCACCGTGGGTTCGCCATCAACTTGACCCAGAGGCAGGATGACCACGAACTCCCCACGCTCGACTACGCCGTAAAGACCATCCTGACCGTTCGGACGCCGGATGATGTCCTCCCGCATCTTTGTCCACGGATTTTCATAGGCGATGCGAGAGGATAGCGTGAGGTAGCCCCCGTCGTCGGACATATCCGCCTGACGCAGCGTCGCCGGATCGAGTTGCTCCACGGAACGCATGGCTTCTGTACTGCGCCCGTCTTCTCTCGCCGTCATCTATTCGCTCCTGTTCGCATATCGGGGCACTTCATGGCGACTACACGCAGCCCGAAGGGTGGCGCCTTTCGCCAGAGGCCCTAAGCTGAACGAAAGAACGCTGGATCGGGAGTCTCTTTAATGTTGAACCTTTCCGCGCGCGTCGCGGAGTTCACCACCTCCGCCACGGCGCGCATACTTCCGGTCGTACTGTTCACGCTCGCCTGTTATACCGTCATCGGGCTGGAAATGGCGGTGGTGCCGCTTTTCGTACATCGCACCCTTGGCTACGGCACCGTCCTGGCCGGCTTCGCGATCTCCGCGCAATACCTCGCGACGTTGGCCACACGCACATGGGCGGGCAACAGAATCGACACGACCGGCGCACGCGGCGTCGTCGTCACCGGCCTGATCGTCGGGGGATTCTCCTGCCTGCTGCTTGCCGGAGCCGGGCTCATTCCATCTTCCCCGGGGCTGGCCCTGACGCTGACGCTCGCCGCGCGCCTGCTGCTCGGCTTCAGCGAAAGCTGGGTGGCCGTGGGCGTGATCATCTGGAACATCCATCGCGCCGGACCCGAGCGCACTGCGCTGGTGATCTCCTGGAACGGCGTCTGTTCCTACGGCGGCATAGCATTGGGCGCCCCGATCGCCACGATGATCTTCTCCCACCACGGCGGGTTCGGCGGACTGACCGGGGTGGGACTGCTCGCCGCAATCCTGATGTTCGCCTGCGTCCCTCTGGCCCGGCGTCACGCGACGACGAAGCCCGCGCCGCACGCCGAAGCGCCGTCCTTCCTGCACGTCATCCGCAACGTTCTGCCCTACGGCATGGCTTTGGCCGCAGGATCCATCGGCTTCGGCGCCATTGCGTCCTGCCTCACGCTGTATTTTGACGCACGGTCGTGGAGCGGCGCGGCCAGCGCGCTGGCGTTGTTCGGCGCCCTGTTCGTGCTGACCCGCTTCTTCTTCGCGAGCATGATCGGCCGCATCGGCGGAGCCAACGTCGCCCTGATTTCGATGGGGGTTGAGACGCTGGGGCTGCTGACCCTCGCTGTCGGACACACCCCGGCTTTGGCCAATCTGGGTGCGGCGCTTACGGGCGCGGGTTTTTCTCTCCTGTTTCCAGCTCTGGGCGTCGAAGCGGTCGGGCGGCTTGGAGCGGCGAATCGCGGGGCCGCTCTCGGCGGGTATTCAATCTTTCTTGACCTCGCCATCGGCGTGTCAGGGCCGGGACTGGGTATGATCATTCCTATATGGGGCTACGAAGCGCTGTTTTTTGTCGCAGCCGCGTTTTCGCTGGCTGGCGTGGCCCTGAGCGCCGCCCTGAGACCTTCCCGCCGCGCCGCATAATCTGCGCCAAGGTCAATTCCGCCTGACGGCTGGCTGTCGCGCTTGGCTGGCCGCGCCATCTCTGTATCTTGGGCGACGCGCCATCGTGTCTAGCGCATCGCCCGCTGACACGTCGCCGACCCGCCGTCGCAATCATGCGCGCACGCCTTATCGCAGGAGTTTTCCCCACCATGTCTGCGTTCATCTCCTCCGTCGCCGTGTTCTGCGGCTCCCGCTTCGGCAACTTGCCCGCCTATCGCGCCGCCGCCGAAGATATGGGGCGCGGCATTGCTCGCGAGGGATGGCGTCTGATCTATGGCGGCGGTTACGTCGGGCTGATGGGCGCTGTGGCGGACGCGGCCATCGCGGCTGGCGGTTCGGTGACAGGGGTCATTCCCGACTTCCTCGAATCGCGCGAGGTCATGCACGAAGGCGTGACTGAACTGGTGGTGACCGATTCGATGCACAGCCGCAAGCAGCTCATGTTCGCGCAGGCCGATGCGTTTGCGATTCTACCCGGCGGGTTCGGTACTTTTGACGAGATGATGGAGATCATCACGTGGAAGCAGCTTCAACTGCACCGCAAGCCCATCCTGATCGTCGATGTCGAGAACTGGGCGGCCAAAGTCATCGCCATGCTGGACGCGGCGGTTGAGCAGGGCTTCGCAACTCCCGGGGCGCGCGGGTTGGTCGAAACCGTGCCTGACGTGGAAGCGGCGCTGGCGCTTCTGCGGGCCGCGACCATCACCCCGGGTTCGTCTGACGTCGAGACCGAGCGCCTGTAACGACGCCCCCTGCAGCCCGGGTTGCGGCGAGGGAGCCAAGGAATTTTTTGCCCCCTCTTGCGACGCGCGTGGATGAGGGGTATTAGCCCCGCACCGCATCGGAGTGTAGCTCAGCCTGGTAGAGCACTGTGTTCGGGACGCAGGGGCCGGAGGTTCGAATCCTCTCACTCCGACCAGGTAAACGCCGGAAAAACCGGCCATTCATGACATTCCCGACGCCTTGTTCCCAAGGCGCTGTCATACCAGCCTTCCAAAAACCAAATGCCTGAAAGCGACGCAGCCACCATGAGGCCGCGTTTCTGTCATAAACCAGTGACGTTTCGCGGTTAATCTTCATATCGCCGCGTCGGCTCTCCATATGGAACACGACGCGGTCGGGATCGTTTCGATCAGACCGCCCCGCGTCGCGCGCTTGCTCGTCGACGCAAGCGGCCTCCAGCGATCCGCTGCGATACGATGATTTCGGGAGAAACAAGATGAGTCCGCGGCGTCTCTTACCTCTGTCGACCGTGTTGGCCTCGATGCTGATCTTCACGGCCCCTGCTCTGGCCCAACGCGGTGGCGGTGGAGGCGGCGGCTTCCACGGCGGAGGCGGAGGTGGAGGCGGTGGTTTCCATGGCGGCGGCGGCGGTGGTTGGGGAGGCGGCGGTGGCGGCTTCCGTGGCGGCGGCGGCGGTTGGGGCGGTGGCGGCGGTTTCCGTGGAGGCGGCTGGGGCGGAGGCGGCTTCCGAGGCGCTGGCTGGGGCGGCGGCGGATGGGGCTGGCGCGGCGGCGGATGGGGTAACGGCTGGGGCTGGGGCGGCGGATGGGGTGGCTATCCCGGATATTACGGCTGGGGTGGTTATCCAGGTTACTATGGTTGGGGCGGTTACCCCTACATGGGTGGATGGGGCGGCTGGGGCTGGGGCTGGGGCTGGGGCGCTCCTTTCGCCTTCGGCTCCCTGCTCGGTCTTGCGGCCGGAGCCGCCGCAACGTCCACGTACGCCGACGGCGGTTATGGATATTCTCAGGGATACGGCTACCCGGCCGCCGGGTACGCCCAGCAGTCCTACCCGGTTCCGGCGACCGCAGCCCCGGCGTATTCCCAACCGGGATACGGAGCCGCGTCCTATGGCGGCGCGACTGCCTACCCGGCTCAGGCCTATGGGGCCAGTGCGCAGCCGAGCAATGTCGTGACGTGTTCGGCGGGCCTGTATTTCAACCGTCTGACGCAAAGCTGCGACCGGCGGTAAGCCTTATTAGGCCGGGGCGCCTCGCCCCGTCAGAGCCGCTGATGTCCGGCGGGCGTCGCGCACCCCGCGCCACGCTTTGCCGGAACGAAGATCGTCACGCCGGATCCACGCAGGCAGGAAATCCATCTACGGCGTTGTGAGCGACCTGCCTGCGGGACGACAGCGAACTCCGTCCCGCGGCGCTCCCCGGCGGTTCGATGCGGATCGCCCTGCCCTTCGTACACCCGAAAAACATCCAGCGCGTAGCGCGCGCCCTCGCTGGACGCAGCGTGATAACGCGCGACCGCCTCTCGCCAATCTCCGGTCAATAAATGCAGGCGCCGCAGAAACAGCCCGGCGGCGATTCCGTTGATGACGGGATCAAACCCGGCCCGCACGCTGACAAAAGCGTCCGGGTGCCAGGCGAGATCAATCTGGAAGCACCCGATATCAATCTTCGGTCTGGCGCCAGGTGCGGAAGGGTTGCTCATCACCCGCGCGGCTTCGCTCGCCATAGCCTCGCTCGGGAAGCGCAACGCACGACCGTTCACGTTTACTGCAAATGGATTTCCGCCGCTTTCAACCTTGGCAATCGCCGCGAGCAGGCCCTGCGGGATGTCGAGACTTCGCTCGACGATGTCCGCCGCTTCCCCGCACCCGAGCGGCGACGCGTGCGCTCCGGACGACAGTCCGAGAAGCAGCACCAATGTCGCCGCGAGTCTTGGCTTTTCCAGGAACGCAACCGGCATCCGCGCACAGTAACCGCAGAACATTAGCGCTCGGTAAAACTGCCGTCGCGTGTTCAGCCGCGATACTTGGCGACGCTCTCGGAGCAATCCCGGGTGTGCCGAGAAATCCCCGAATTCAACCCGAAATGGACGCCCTTGCGGCGAGCATCAGGGCCCTCATTTCCCGCACTACCGACTCCAGCCCATCGAACACCGCCTGCCCAATCAGGAAATGACCGATGTTCAATTCGGCGATTTCGGGAATAGCGGCGACAGGGGCGACATTGCCGAAGCTCAATCCATGCCCGGCATGGACTTCCAGCCCCAGCGACGCGGCCTGCCTTGCTGCCTCCCGCAGGCGGGTGATTTCTCCATCGACCCCTTCTGCGTAAGCGCCGGTGTGAAGCTCCACGACCGCCGCGCCGACCGCCGCGGCCGCCGCCACCTGCCTGGGGTCGGGGTCGATGAACAACGACACCCTGCATCCACGCGCGCGCAGCGTTGCGACGGACGGCGCCAAGGAGGCCGCCTGCCCCGATACGTCCAGACCGCCCTCGGTCGTGACCTCCTCCCGGCGTTCCGGAACAATGCAACAGGCGTGCGGCCTCAGATCACACGCGATGGCGACCATCTCCTCGGTCGCCGCCATCTCCATGTTCAGCGGCGCCCGGATCTCGGCGCGCAACCTCGCCAGATCAGCGTCGCGAATGTGGCGCCGGTCCTCACGCAGATGCGCTGTAATGCCGTCCGCTCCCGCCGCCACGGCAAGAGCCGCCGCAGCCACCGGGTCGGGACCAGAGCCCCCGCGCGCGTTCCGCAACGTGGCGACGTGGTCGATGTTGACGCCGAGACGAAGAATTTTGCTGCCCGGTCCGGTCATTCCGGCCTCTCCTGTATGGACGAAGCCCGGTTGTGCGCCAGAGTTCCGGCAAGACGCAACGCCGCGATCAGGCTGTCCGCCTGCGCGACGCCCTTTCCCGCGATATCGAACGCCGTCCCATGGTCTGGCGAGGTCCGCACGATCGGCAAGCCCAGCGTGACGTTGACCCCGTTCTCCATATCAAGCGTTTTCAGGGGGATAAGCGCCTGATCGTGATACATGCACAGCGCAGCGTCGTAGCGCGCGCGGGCTGCGGGCGTGAACATGGTGTCAGGCGGCACGGGGCCAAACACATCGACGCCTTCGGCTTTCAGGCGCGCGATCGCAGGGGCGATCATCTCGATTTCCTCTCGCCCCATCAGGCCGCTTTCGCCCGCGTGCGGGTTGAGGCCCGCAATGGCGAGGCGCGGGTTCGGCAGGCCGAAATCACGCCGCAACGCCGCAGTCGTGACGCGCGCCGCCGCCTCGATCGCCTCTCCGGTCAATGTATCCAACGCTTCCCGTAACGAGACATGCACCGTGACCGGCACGACCCGCAGCATGGGACTCGCCAGCATCATCACTTCCCGTCCCGGAACGCCGCAGAGCTCGCCCAAAAACTCCGTGTGGCCGGGATGCGGAAATCCCGCCTTGCGCAATACCGCCTTGCTGATCGGGTTGGTGACCACTCCGCCGACAGCGCCCGCCCGCGCCAGACCTACCGCACGGGCGATGCTGTCGATGACCGCCGGAGCGTTCGCCTCATCCGGAGAGCCCGGAAGAACGGGCGCGGAGAGCTGCGACTGCAACACAGGAATTGCGCGGGAGAAACAGGCGGCGGCGCCGGAAACGTCCTCGACGATCTCAACTGGCGCGTCATCGGGCAGGCAGGACGCATCGCCCAAAAATACGAACGCAGGCCCGGTTTCCCGCAACGCCCGCCATGCGCCGACGGTGATCTCCGGCCCAATACCGGCCGGATCTCCCATTGTCAGGGCGAGCGGCGACGTCACGCCGACAACGCTTGCAGCACGCGGACCCAGGACCGAATTCCTTTATGAAAGGACGTCAGGCTGTATTTTTCGTTTGGCGAGTGAACCCGGTCGTCGTCCAGAGCGAACCCGATCAGCAGCGAGTCGATGCCAAGCGCCTGCTTCAGTTCCGAGACGACGGGAATTGATCCACCGCAACCGATCACTGCGGCCTGTGTCCCCCACTCATCGGTCAGAGCCTGCAAAGCGGGTTTGAGAGCGGGCAAATCTTCGGGGACGACGCTTGCGCGGGATCCGCCGTGCGCGATGAACTCCGCCGAACAATCCACTGGAAGCCTCGCCCGCACATGCGCGCGGAAGGCTGCGCGAACGGCGTCAGGGTCCTGATCCCCGACCAGACGGAACGATATCTTCGCGGAGGCGCGCGCGGGCAGAACGGTTTTGAACCCGTCTTCCTCGTACCCGCCGGAAATGCCGTTGATCTCGCAACTCGGACGGCACCAGGTCTGCTCGAGCGCGGTGTACCCCACCTCCCCTGCCGCCTGGCTCAACCCGACGGCGCCGAGGCTTTCCGCGTCTGTCGGACCAAGGGCGCGCCACTGCTCCCGCACGGACTCCCGCATGTCAGGCACGCCGTCATAGAAGCAGCTTAGCGTGACACGACCCGTCGCTGGATCGCGCAGGTCGGAGATGATGTCGCACAGAACCTGAATCGGGTTGCGCGCTGCATTGCCGAACATGCCGGAATGAAGATCGCGGTCGGCCGCCGTGATGACGACTTCCTCGCCCACCATGCCGCGCAGCATCGTCGTGATGGCGGGTGTCCGCGCGTCAAGCATTCCCGTGTCGCAAATCAGCGCGAGATCGGCCTGCAACTCGTCACGATTGGCCAGAAGGAAGGGCAGAAGATTGGCCCCGCCGGACTCCTCCTCCCCCTCGATCACGATCGTCACGCTTACCGGCAAACCGCCATCCGTCTCGCGCAGCGCGCGGCAGGCCTCGACAAAGGTCATGACCTGCCCTTTGTCGTCGGACGCGCCTCGGGCGACGATTTCTTTCACCCCCGCGGCATTCTCCGAGAGGCGCGGCTCGAACGGCGGCGTCGCCCAGAGACTGAGGGGATCGACAGGCTGCACGTCGTAATGACCGTAAAACAGCACATGCGGCGCGCCTTCCGGGCCCTTCGCATGACCGACGACTATCGGGTGGCCGGGCGTGTCGCGCACGGAGGCGTCGAAGCCGATCGTCGTCAGTTCCTCACGCAGCCACTCAGCCGCTGCGCGACAGTCTGCGGCGTGCGCCGCCTTGGTCGAGACGCTGGGGATGCGCAGGAGAGCGAAGAGGCGCTCGAGGGCGGCTTCGAGGTTCATGTTTACTCGCATGAGGGGCGGCTGAACAACATTCATCTGCGCGTCCATATTTTTACATTAAGCCAATATCGATCTATATCATGCCTATATTTACGACAACTAATCTAAAAAAATAGACAAGATTCATCATATAATAAAGTTCCAGCATCGCGGTACGCACGATCTTGCCTCGCAACATCAGCGCAGGTATTATAAAAAAGAATTCGTAATTTAATTCTACGGGGCCATCTCACATGAAAAAATATGCAGTATTTTATCACATCTGGACACCAAAATCTGGACTTGGCTGGTCCGTTCTTGTTGACACTCAAATAAAAAAACTCATATCAAGCAGAATCATGCAAAACTGTGAGGTGTATTGCTGCATATCAGGAAGTCAGCATAAAGAGGTAGAATCTCTAATAAGCCATTACAAATTCATCACAATACTTGAATCCACACCCAACGAAAGTCACTACGAAAATTTGACACTAAAACATTTATACAATTCCTGTCGAAAAGAAAAGGAGAATTTTGAAGCTGTATGTTATTTCCACACGAAAGGAGTTCGCCACTTCGTAGACAATACAAATATGAAAGAAGTGAAAGCCATCAACGGATGGCGGTTGATGCTCGAATACGGCGTTTTAGAACGATGGACAGACTGCATACAGGCCCTGCAAACACATGATGTGGCCGGTATAAATTATCACCTCTGGCCTCGACCTCACTTTCAAGGTAATTTTTGGTGGGCAACGTCACGCTATATTTCATCGCTCGAAGCACCTGACAGTCGTGTATTCGCAGACGAAACCTTTTGCCACCCCAGCGCATTGCAACGTGTCAGCGCCGAAATGTGGCTCGGAAGTAAAAAACCAACATGGTTTAGCCTATACAACTTTCCATTCAATACCGCAGAGTTTCAAGATACGTTCGACCTTTATCAAAATGATATCTTTCCACATTACCTGAACAATTCCATGTAATCTGACCTTCACCATGAGCTTAGCTTCACCCGCTTCCATCTATTTTTTTGGACGCACACATAGTGGTAATTTTGATCGTCGGAGAACTGCCCCTCATTACAGGCAGCCGTTGATGATGCTGGGGTTGTTAACTTCTCCTGAAAATATTGTGAGGCTCGAAAAATTTTTCCTACAAAATCATCCGACAAAGAAATAACATTATCGCCTGTATTGGATATAAACCGAATTGTATTCTTGCCGTTCGACTCGATTCGCAATGCAGAGAGGCTGCCTTCTTGAGCAAATTCCAACGCCGCTTGAGGCCTCTGCAAAATCAAATTACCTGCCGCGTCAAACAACACTCCACCAGACGCATTTCCCCCCACTATATCTACTCCCCCTCTCCCGTCAGAATTAAAAATCAAATCTCCATTACGCCGTTCCATGTTTACTTTGTCACCACCGGTAAGATTTGCCACATTAGTATCGGTGCCATTTACTAAATATCCCCAATGAATCGCAACATTTGAGGCCAAACTTTTTCTCATGTCGTTTTGATCGGAAAGTAGCTCCTCAAATGCCACAAGAGACAACTTATCGCCTATGCCATTTTTGTCGGAATTTACCGCACTGGCACCTATAAACTCTGCCAACTCTCTAGTGTCACCCTTTTCACCAATAACGTTTCCGCTAACATTATCGAATTTACTAAAAACTCCACTATTGCCATGTGCATAGAAGCCATCGGATAGAAAATTGTTGGCATTCGATCCATTCCACGCAACAAAACCATTAGGTGTCAGGCCTGCT
This sequence comes from Acetobacter nitrogenifigens DSM 23921 = NBRC 105050, assembly GCF_000429165.1. Taxonomy (GTDB): domain Bacteria; phylum Pseudomonadota; class Alphaproteobacteria; order Acetobacterales; family Acetobacteraceae; genus Acetobacter; species Acetobacter nitrogenifigens. The sequence continues at coordinate 130,278 of NZ_AUBI01000010.1, forward strand.
GCCATAAAGTCATAGCTATCCAAACTCGGCTTATTAGGGCCATTATAAGTAACCAAAATACCTTTAGCGCGCCCCTCATAGTCAGGTAGTGCGCTACTCAAATCGGCCTCCTCTATTTCGCAGTCATTAACCGGAGTGCCAAATTGATTTCCCTCAGGCGCATTCGCATCACCCGATGGAAAATTCTCTCTTTTTTCTAAGAAACACATAGAATTATTGTCTATAGCATGAGTGTAAGTGCCTATGAAAATTGCGGGATGAATTATACTAGGCCATGTATGTAAATCTAGGTGACCGCTAGAAAGTGGAATCTGCGAAGGGTTTACGTCTCCATCTCCAAGCACACGCCATCCACCGACTTCGATAGAGTCACCAGAAGCAGAAATTGCAGTTACTTCAGCAGAAAATCCGTTAAATGGCTTCCAATAACGCTCTCTCCTCGCACCGCTGTGCCTTGGACCCAAAATATTTGTCACTACATGCATCCCTACACGCAACAGTTTTACTTCTTGCGTTGGTAACGCCGGAGAGAAAAAAGCGTGCCGCGAGTCGAAAGACACCACACGACGACGCGAGTCTGAATTAATAAAATCCTCACCGACTGTAACCCAAGGCTTGGTTCCATGGGCAAATACCCACGTCGCTGCGGCGTCCATTTCAGGGTAACCAGAGAGTCCCCCAGGTCCATCGGTACCAAATGGTGCCAACGCAGGTTGCTCGCCCCCAACTCCACGCTTCGTCATAGCTACACTTAGAACCGTTCCTAAAGCGCTCCCCCCATATGGGGCAGCATAAATAAAAGTTGGAACGGAGTCAGAATAAAATCTTCCACCAATCAGCATAGATCTATTATCTAGAATATTATAGTTCAGATTATCACCAAGAGAAACCGAAGGTCCATTTTGAATCTTTATGTTGTTTTCCGGATAATATAAAAATTCTCTCACGCCCCCAAGAGAAGAACAGCAGAAATTATTCTTATTTTCTACAGCACCTTTCCACTGAGCCAATGCTGAATAGTTAACCTCAAACAAAAAAATCATGCAAAAGAGAAAAAAACGCGCACCTGGAAAAAAAATTCTCTTACCCCCAGCGTTGCATATCTTGTTGCATGACGGCATCAAAAAAGCCCTCCAACTTCTCCAAAGAAATCGAGAAAAAGGTGTTGCCGGCCTCATCGCGTCGCTCTCCATCCGCAAACACAATGACATTTGTGTCACCGTAAATACGACCCAGATTTGTCTGTATTTCTGTCAACGGATTTATTGTTCCAACCGTCATGCCATAACGATTATAAATAGATGCATGCTGTGCAGAACCATGCTCACCTATCTGGCATCGTGTCTCAGCGATAAGGCGTATCTGCTCCATTAGAGGCAGAGTCTCAGGAGCGATAACATCAAACCCTCGCTGCCTCGCCATATCCTCGAACAATTCCTGTTGCTCAAAGACACGTTGGTTCACCTTGTTTGGCTCCCATGCACGTCGAGAAAGACAAATACGCCGCGTAGGCGTCACGTCGGCCGGAGACAGCGACTGGTAGTATTCTTTTACAAAGGGATGAAACCTGTAGTCGCGATGCCCAAAAGACGGAACAAGCGCGTCTCTTATTTTCAGAAACTCCCTCTCGTGATCAAAAAAGAGGAACTGCTCTTCATTCACTCTCCCCAAAATTTTCAACACATTGATCGCCCATCCGGGCGTCTTTTGAGGAATTACGATCTTCCTGTCCGCAAAGGCCTTATCGCCCAATATCCGTCGAGCCAGAGCGATGCGTGGCACGTCATCCACCAGATAATGACCGTAGCAGCCATAGCCAGCCCCAAACGCAACAATTGCGGGCTCATCAACGTATCGTATATCTGACGCATCAGAAGGCCTCATCCAGTGCCCGCCAAGAGTTTCGCTCTCGGCGACAAAGGACAGATAGGACTCAAGCCTTAGAAATTGGCCCTCATGCCAGCAGCAGCCATGCCCACTGACACCCAATTCATAGCACTGAAAAAGCTTCAGAGGAGGCACCGCGATCGGCGCATGAATTTGCTGAAGAATATGAGGGACCCGGTCTTCACCGATAATCGTGACATTATCTGACGGAGGGTAGTAGGCTCCCGGAAGCATGCCGACCACAGATTCGGCACGAATAGAATTTTTATAAATACTTGGACTAGCAATCCCTGACAGTCTAATTCGCGGGAAGGGAGCGTCTACATCCTGCTGAGTCAGATTCTCCTCTTCACCACTGGCTTCGATAAAGCCGTCGTAAATAGAACCGTCAATTAACGTAATGGACGCATCTTCCGAAAACGAAACATTTTCCGAAAACATATCGCAAAGACATGCCTCAAAAGCCCACCTTGACGAAAACTCTTTATAATCAGGAGATATTTTCTTCAGCAGGCACATATCAAGATAAGAAACAAGCGTTTGGAAGTATCTGGAAACAACCGGATGCCCCGAAGGGGCACACAAAAAATTCTTTTCGATACCGCCATTACGTTCGACAATCCCCAATCCCGTTAAAGAGTTCACGAGCTTAGCTATCGGTGCCCGGCCGACAGAGCACACATCCGCAGAGACCCCGCCATCCCTCAACAATGAGGCGACCAGAAAAAAATCAGACTCAGCTTGAGGGGTATTAATTATATTAAAAAGAGCCGCAATATCACGACCATAAAATTTCTGAAGATACTCATAAGCCGAAGACTTATCATAACAAAAATAGTCAACACTTCTATTTTTGTTAAATAAACCTACCTGTTCAATCTCACGCAAAGCATACAATTTTTTATCCGGTCTACATTGCCGAATGACACTGGGAACTCTATCGAATCTTTGATCACTAATGAAACAGAAATCTTTAAATTCCCCATCGGTTAAATAGATATGTTTGCGCAAATATTTATATATTCCACCCCAGTTACTATCTCTTTTTCGACTGGAGATATAAACAATTTTGGCAACCGTTTCTGCGGAACGATCATCGCCATGCAACTCAAGCCACTGAGCGCCGCTATGAAATAATTCCCCCTTACCTAGGCCAGTAGGGTCAGCAAGTCCAATATATGTTGCCGCAAATCTCTGTCCTTCTACAGAACCTGAAAGTAGCAAGTCACGGAAATGAACTTGCAAATGCTCATTTTGCCACGCCTCAAGATTAATTTGGGAAAACGAATTCAACACGACTCAGCATCCTTCAGAACTCGCTGCAAAAATAAGCGCAACATTGCATATCGTCAAAAGCGTATGCCATTGCAAGTGGGTACGGAGGCTTAGTGAGCGTAATAAAAAAGGCGGCGGGCTATCAAAGCCTTCGCCGCCTTTATGAACATATTTAATGCCGTTTACTTTTTCGACTGCAGCTTCAATACCCAAAGCTGAGCAATATCACGCGCACCGTTATCTCCCTCGACGGAGTTGAACGTCGCAATCGCATCCGCCGTCTTACCAGCCGCAACCTGAGCCAGTCCAAGGTGCAATTTCGCGACATTCACGTCGAACGGTCCTTTGGCGATGCCCTTCTTGATCAGATCCAGCCCTTTGTCCGCCTGACCAAACGTCACGTAGTTGTAGCCGACCGTAATCAACGCGTTGCCGCTCGGCGCTTTCTCGGCCGCAGCCTCATCAGCGGCGATTGAAGCCTTCTTGTCATCAATAGTCTTGACCACAAGCGCTTTAAGCTTCGCTTCGCGCGCAGCGCCCGCATCTTTGCCCAAGGCGCCAAGAGCGTAGCCCTGATTCATGATATCCAGCGCGACCTGAGGAAGGCCAGCCTGCATCGCGATCTCGGTTGCGTCCATGAAATCGGCCGTCGACGTCAGGTTTCCGGCGGCAATGCGAATTCGATAAAGATCGAGCTGCAACGCTGGCGGAAGCTTGGAGTTGGTCTCCAGGCCATGCAGAAGTTGCGCCCAATATTCAGGCTTGGGATAGTATTTGGCCAAAAGGACATAGGTATGGGTCATCCCCCCCGTGTCCTTCAACTGCGTCTGGCAAGTCGCCAGGAGTTGCAGCTGGCTCTCGGGCGGAACCTTGTTCGCCTTGATGTCCGCATCGATCATGTCCTGCTGGACACGCGCCGCGTTCTTGAAATCCTGCTGGAGATAGTAAGCCTGAACCAGCAACGTCTGCATCTGCGGGTTCGGCCCGACCTGCTTCAGATACCGTTCCGTTGACTTCACAGCGAGCGGGTAATCTTTCGCAGTGTACGCCATCGTCGCTTCGGCCATCATCATCTGGGCCTTGGCGTCCTTCGGCGTACGCGAAGAAGCGATCAGCGTATCATAAGCGGAATCTGCAGCCGGAACGTCTCCAGACTGGGCCGCAACCGCAGCACGCATCTGGGCTATGGTATATGTCTCGTAATCGGACTTTCCCTTGATCGCGTCAGCTTCGTTCACAGCCGCCATCGCCTTGGGATAATTATGCGCAGCGAGAGCGGACTGGGCGGCCTGAAGCGGCTTGCCCACCTTGGCGCTCAGAGCGTCTTCGGCGCTCGCAATCGGCGCGGTCGCCAGAGCAACAGGCAAACAGAAAACGGCGCCTGCAAGAAGCGTCAGGCGCGAAAAACGAAACGACATCAGGTCACTGCCCTTCCATGAACTGATCTTGCCCTACAATACCAAGCTTCGTCACGCCAAGCCGCTGCGCGTCGGCGAGAACATGGGCCACAGTCTTGTAGTCGGCCAGACGGTTCGGGTGGATATGCATTTCCGGCTGATCCGGCATAGCGACGGCGCCAAGAAAATGATTCTGGAGATCCGCTTCGCTGGTGATCGGCGTGCCGTTCCAGGAAATGCTGTTGTCAAAGTCAATAGCGACCGTCACCACCTGAGGATCAGGCGCGGAAGACGGCGGAGGATTGCCCTGGGGCAGATCCATCGACACGGAGTGTGTCTGCAAAGGAATGGTGATGATGAGCATGATCAGAAGCACCAGCATCACGTCGATCAACGGCGTGGTGTTGATGTCGACAATGCCCTCGTCTTCGGTCGCGCTTTCCGACCCGACATTCATGCCCATGATGACTCTACTTTCTCAAATTGACCGGGTCCCGTCACACGATGGGACCACATGGCCTTTCGTCACATTACATCCCAGATCCCCGCCGAAGCGGGGGCCTTGCAGCCTCACTCGGAGTGAGGCTGCTCGGTGATGAAGTCGATGTGATAAATCCCGGCTTCCTGACAGGTCGCGACAATCTTGCCGACCGCCTCATAACGGGACTGCGCATCGCCGCGGATCTGGATCTGCGGTTGGGGCTTCAGGACAGCCACCTGCTCAAGACGCGCCAGCAAATCGGCGTGGCTCTTGATCGGGTGTTCGTTCCAGTAAGCCTGGCCGTTTTCCGTCACCGCGAGAGTAATGTTCCCGGGTTTGATCTTGCTCGGCTGGTTGGCGTCCTTGGGGAGCTGCACCTTCACCGTATGAGTCGCCACCGGAATGGTGATCAGGAAGATGATGAGCAGCACCAGCATGACGTCGACGAGAGGCGTCGTGTTGATCGCCGATACAACCTCGTCTTCGTCGCCACCGCCTCCGACGGACATTCCCATGATCAGGCCACCCGGTTCGAGATCGTTGTGGAGGTCGGGGAGTTGTCAGGACGGACCACGATGGTGTCGTGGGAAGCGCCATGACGCATGCCGCCGATCAGGATGGACTGGAGGTCAGCAGCGAAGTTGCGGACCTTGTCCATGCCGCCCTTGTTGCGACGAACCAGCAGGTTGTAGCCGAGCACGGCCGGGACCGCGGTGCCGAGACCAATGGCCGTCATGATCAGCGATTCACCGACCGGACCGGCGACCTTGTCGATCGAAGCTTGTCCGGCGATGCCGATGGCCGTCAGAGCGTGATAGATACCCCAAACCGTTCCGAAGAGACCAACGAACGGAGAGGTGGAGCCGACGGTTCCAAGGAACGCCAGACCGCCCTGAAGGTTGGACTGCACGGAGTCGACCGAACGCTGGATCTGCGAGGACGTCCAGTCGGACAAGTCGATGGATTCCTGCATCGTGCCTTCGTGGTGCTCGGCAGCCACAATGCCCGTGTCAGCGATATAGCGGAACGGCGAGCTGGACTTCAGGGCGGCGGCGCCTTCCTGCAGGGAGGGCTTCGTCCAGAAGTTCTTCGCAGCTTCCTTCGCGGCGGAGAACAGACGCGCCTGCTCAAAGAACTTCGTGATCATGATGTACCATGTGCCGACCGACATGATGACCATGATGACGAGAACGCCGCGTGCAATGATGTCGCCGTTCGCCCAGAGCGCGCCCAGACCATACGGGTTACCCGCCGGAGCCGGCGGCGGAGCAGGTGGAGCCTCGGCGGCAGGAGCCGGGGCCGGAGCGTCAGCCGGGGCCGCGGCAGGAGCCGATGCGTCAGCGGCAGGGGCGTCGGCCGGAGCAGAAGCCGCAGGCGCAGCAGCGTCAGGCGCTGCGGCAGGAGCCGGAGCCGCGTCAGGAGCAGGCGCCGCGTCGGGTGCAGGCGCTGCTGCGGCAGGCTGCTGGGCGTCCTGAGCCAGCGCAACGACTGGAGAGGCGACGCTCAGCGCCATCGCCATCGCGGGAGCGGCCAGAGCGGGAACCGAAAGGCGGCGGTGCAGTCTCTTCATTTATTCCTTGTCCTCGTCTGAACCTCTCGCCGGTCTCGGCCGACGAGAGGATTGGGGGGTGCGATCAGGCTTTAGTCGTTGTTCAGGCTGAAGGTGATCGTATAGGCGTGGTGGAACTCCTTGATCGGCACGCCATTCTGCGTGGCAGGGGCGTAACGGGCGCGCCGGACATAATCGAGCGCCGCCTGAGCGAAGACCTGACCACCCTGGACGCTGGTGACGCTACAGTTGCTGGTTTCACCCGAGGGCTCGACGTCACACACAACTGTCACCTTGCCTTCACGACCTTCTTCCTCGGCCTGCTCCGGATAGGTGAGCTGGACGTGGTTGATCGGGCGTGAACCAGCCAAATGATCAGGAACCGGCGGACCGACAGGTCCTGGCGTCGGCGGAGCAGCCACTGCGGGCGGCATCGGCTTCGGCGGCGGCGTGTGGGTGACGTGTTGAATCACCTGCTGCGGCGGCGGCTGCACCTGAATCTTCGGCGGCGGAATGTAAGGCGGCGGCGGCGTGGTAAGTTGCGGCGGCGGCGGCGGTGGCGGCGGCGGCGGCGGCGGCTTCACCTCTTTGATCACCTCGGTCTTGATCGGAGCGTGGTTCTCCGACTTCGGCGCCTTGTCGACCCAAGTCATGTAGATGACGCCAAAAATCAGGGACAAGAAGGCAACACCACCGATTCCGATGGCGCGCTTCATCGGATTTCGCTGTTGTTGCGCGTAGTCCATCATGCTGAAAACCTCCTCGACTTCGTCACGTGACTGCGCCCCGGACATTCTATGCCCCGAGGCGCTCAGCCGGATTCTTCGAACGGCTGGCCATGCAGCCCTGTGACGCTCTCCCGTCCACCTTGCCGTCTGGACAAGGGCGACAGATCGACGGATGGAGCCTCTGGCCGTTGCGATTGGGCAATCGACCGCAAGGGATGTCAAGAAAGATATTTACCGAAATGAAAACGTTCATTTTCGGTGCATTCGGCTCAAAAGTTAACCAGTATTCATCTTGCGGCAAGAATGGCGGCTCACGGCGGGCAGCAGGCCGAGCGCAGAAAACTTGCTCACGAAAATGCTAGCAAATCGAGCGGCGACAAAAAAACGTCGCTGGAGTGATTCGCCGACAACGCGCCGTACGACGCTCGGTTCAACACGCTAACAGCGGTTTGAGCGCGCCCCCGCAGGCGTTCGCCACGCCCCTTCTTCTTCGCGGCGTGCGCCTGCGCATCAGTGCCTGAGGCACAGTTGCGGCAGACCGAAGCATCGTCCAAATCGGATTTAATCTGGGCCGCGTTGACATGCCTGACGCGTATCGCGCGACAGGATGGGCGCGCTAAACGCCCCCCAAGAAACGACGGATGAATAATAACAAATTCATCCCTGAGGCTTACTCGAGAAATGCGAACTCTCGCATAGCTGTGCGAGCAGGACGCCTGCCCGGCGCCAATGCCCACAAGAAGCTCAACTCTACCGCATCATGCATAATGAAAAGGCGCCGCTCGCTAAATGCGAGGGCGCCTTTTTTGCTTGCGTATCCCAATCTCGGCGAGCGGCAAGAAGCCTTACTGAGCCGAAGCGCTCGCCTCGGATCGTGTGGCGCCGACGCGGGCCGCGAGCGACGCCGCCATGAAGTCGTCGAGCGCTCCGTCGAGCACCGCGTCGGGATTGCCCTTTTCGACGCCAGTCCGCAGATCCTTGACCATCTGATACGGTGCCAGAACGTAGGACCGGATTTGATGCCCCCAGCCGATATCGGTCTTCGCCGCCTCGGTCTGCGCCGCCGCAGCCTCCCGGCGCTGCAACTCGGCTTCGTACATACGCGCCTTCAGCATCCCCATCGCGGTCGCCCGGTTCCGGTGCTGCGACCGATCCGTCTGACAGGCGACGATGATTCCCGTCGGGATATGCGTGATGCGGATGGCGGATTCCGTCTTGTTGACGTGCTGTCCGCCGGCGCCGGATGCGCGGAACGTGTCGACTTTAAGATCCGCTTCGTTGATCTCGATCTCGATCGTATCGTCGACTACCGGATACACCCAGACGGATGCGAACGACGTCTGCCGACGCGCAGCGGCGTCAAACGGGGAAATACGCACCAGACGATGCACTCCCGCCTCCGTCTTGAGCCAGCCATAAGCGTTCGGGCCGCTCACCTGCATGGTCACGGATTTCAGGCCAGCCTGCTCGCCTTCGGAGCTTTCCATGATGGTGATCTTGTAGCCATGAGCCTCTGACCAGCGCGAGTACATCCGCAGGATCATCTCGGCCCAGTCCTGAGCCTCGGTGCCGCCTGCGCCTGCGTTGATTTCGAGGTAGCAGTCATTAGCATCAGCTTCGCCGGACAGCAGACTTTCGGTCTCACGACGTTTCGCCTCTTCCGCAAGGCGGCGCAACGTCGCCATCGCTTCCGCCACCAGATCGGCGTCGCCTTCCTCTTCGGCCATCGCCACCAGCTCGACCGTGTCGGCGACTTCGCCTTCCAGCTTCTGCACGCCCTCAACCTGATTGGCGAGCAACGTGCGCTCGCGCATCAGCTTCTGCGCCGCCTCGGCGTCATTCCACAGGTCAGGATCTTCGGCGCGGTTATTCAGTTCGGCCAGACGGCCCTGTGCGACATCCCAGTCAAAGATGCCTCCTCAGCAGCGCGACCGACTGCTTGATCTGTTCGTTGAGAGCTTCCGTCTCGGCGGACATGACGACCGAACTCCGTCTCGGGATTACAGGACCGGCCTCAATACAGGCCGCCCATGCCAATGTCACCCCCGGCGGGCTGAGAAGGCGCCGCAGGGCGAGCCTCAGTTCCCGCAGCCTGAGCCGCACCCGGTTGAGGCCGCGCCGGACTGCCGCCCGTCTCGACCATGTCGGATTCGGAATCAGGCAGGTTCTCCGCGCCCGTGTCCGCAGCCGTGAGGGCGCCCGCATCGGCCGCGCTGGCGAAGCTGGCGCTCTGGCCCGGAATCTGATCGTTCTTGAAGGCGTCGATGGCGACCCCGCGCCCGGTGTCGTAACGCACCAGCGTCACCCCTTCCGGGGCCCGGAAGTCGAGCTTCGGTCGATCTGCGAGCGAAGCCTTCATGATCCGATTCCAGATCGGTCCGGCGATGGCGCCGCCCGTCTCGTTCTTGCCTATGGATTGCGGCGTGTCGAAACCGATCCAGACGACTGTGACCAGATCCGCCGAATATCCGGCGAACCATGCATCGTTGAAATCCTGACTCGTGCCGGTCTTGCCCGCGATCGGGTGATCGATCCCCGCCCCGGCGGCGACGCCGGTGCCGCGGCGGATCACATCCTGCATCATCGTGGTGATCTGGAAGGCGCTGTCGGCGCTGGCGATCCTCTTACGACCGTCCACGAGCGCCGGAAGAGCGTCTCGTCCGGGCGGGACGATCGGCGGCGGCGCCTGCGATGCGTCCGGTTTGGCTGGTTGTGCTGCATCAGGAGCCGTCGTCGCTGGGCCTTCTGCCCCAGCCTGATCCTGCCCGGCCGAGGGAAAGACTGCGTCCGGCTGCGCGTCGACCGGAGCCGCATCGGGCGTCGCGGTCGAAAGCGCAAGACCCTCCGGCCGCCAGATCACGTGCCCGTCGCGGTCCTGCACATCGTCGATGAGCGTCGGCGTCACTTTTCGCCCGCCATTGGCGATGGTCGCATACGCGCCAGCCTCCCGCAGCACCGTCGTCTCAACGGCGCCCAACGCCGCCGGAAGGACATGCGGCATGGACTGAACAAGGCCGATATTGGTCGCGAGATCGGCGACCGTTTTAATGCCTATATGCGCGGCAAGCCGGATCGTCACCAGATTGCGGGATTCGCGAAGCGCATCATGCAGCGTCGTCGGTCCCCAGAAATCTTTTTCGTAATTGCTCGGGTGCCAGGAGCCATAAGAGACTGCCGAATCATCGAAAGTCTGCGAGGGCGATATCCCCTGCTCCATCGCGTCCAGATAGACGAATGGCTTGAACGATGAGCCCGGCTGACGCAGCGCCTGCGTCGCGCGATTGAACTGCGATGCGGCGAACGACCAGCCGCCGACGATCGCCAACACACGCCCCGTCCGCGCGTCCATGGTCACCGCAGCGCCTTCGATCTGCGGAACCTGCCTTAGCGCGACATGCGCCGCGTCGTCAGCCTGCGGTTCGATCATCAACACGTCGCCCGCACGCAGGGCGCGGTAATTTCTTATCCAGCCGAGATCCTTGGCGAGCAGGGTCGCGCGACGGGGCTCGCCAAGGGCGCCGCCCTCAACCCATCCGACCGCCCCGGTCGTCGGGTCAAGCACCACCGCCAGCCGCCACTGCTCCAGCATGCCCGCGGGCGCGGCCATCGTTCCCAGACGCGCCGACCACGTAGCCTCGTCGGTCGAACCGCCACGTCCCCCGACGCCGTCGAGATGACCGACGGCACCGCGCCAGCCGCCGTGAGACCGGTCATACGCCATCAGCCCTTCGCGTAGCGCTTCGGTCGCCTGATTCTGGGTCGTCGGATCAAGACTGGTGTGAACGTCCAGTCCCCCGCGCATCGTCTGCTCGACGCCATAGCGTTCGATCAGTTCACGCCGAACTTCCTCCCCATACCATTCCGATCCCGGGATCGGTCCGGGGCGGTGGTAGTCACGCGGAATCAACGGTTCCTGGATCGCCGCCTGGGTCGCGTCCGGGCTCAGCCAGCCCAGTTCGCGCATACGTTCGAGCACCCAGTTCCTGCGTCCACGCGCGGCGTCGGGAAAACGATGCGGATTATAATTCGTGGGCGATTTCGGCAAAGCCGCCAGAAACGCCGCTTCAGCGTCGTCAAGCTGATCCAGCGGTTTGGCGAAATAAGCCTGCGCGGCGGCGCCTATGCCGTAGGCGCCTTCGCCGAGATAGATCTCGTTGAGATAGATTTCGAGAATCTTTTCCTTCGGCAGCACCTGCTCGATACGGATCGCGAGCAGCGCCTCTTTCGCCTTCCGCTCCATCGACACTGCGTTCGACCCGAGCAGCATGACGCGCGCCACCTGCTGCGTAATGGTCGAAGCGCCGAGCGGCCGACGGCCCTTACCCCGGGTCATGTCGGTCAGACCAGCGCGCAGGATCGCCAGAGGGTCTACGCCGCCGTGGGTCCAGAACTTCTGATCTTCGGCCGCCAGAAAGGCGTTCTTCACCCTGTCCGGAATCGCCTCGTACGGCACGAAGATACGCCGCTCTGAGGCGAGTTCCGCGATAAGGCGGTCATCGCCGGAATAAAGTCGGCTCATCACCGGAGGCTGGTAGGATTTCAGCCCCTCCACCGTTGGCAGATCTGCGACCAGCCCGGCGTATTTGCTCCACGCGACGATCCCTGCGGCGCCGACGCCCAGAAGAATAATCGCGCTCGCCATGCCCAGCGCCCTGCGCCACTGCCGAAAACGCGGACGACGCGGCGGCCCACCGCCAAGCCAGCGCCCCCCGCCCGAACCGCCCCCGGAGCCGCCGGAACCACTACCCGCCGCACGTCGGGAAGAGTCGCTCGACGCTCCCAATCGGTCGGCGCCACGTCCTCCCGCATTCAGACCACCGACGCCCTGTCCACCTTCCGAATGCAGGATGTCGGACCAGGCCTGCGCCGTGTATCCCGCGAATACGGGAAGGCGAATGCCTGCGGCAAGCCAGCGGGCGGCTGTGGGGATCACCCCGCCGCCCGACCAGCCGTCGGGACGGAAGAATGCGGCAGGCAATCGGGAGGCAAAAAACAGGCGAGGCGTCATGGCGGCTGTCTAGCATCCTCACGGTCAGCCGTCGCCCCCCGCGCAACCGCCATCCTCGCTGGCGGGCGACGCCGTCGGATAACGGCATAGGGCGGGGCAGCGGCCGTAATTCGTATCAGTTGTCTTCTGAACCGATGGTAAGGCGCATTTGTGGCGGCGTCGCCAACTGTGAAGATCCGCCTTGCAATTAAAGAGCTCTTAATCGCCCTTGCTCGCTCAGCACGCCGAAAGATGGGTCTCCTGCAGCGGAAATCGGGGCTCTCAGGTGATCTTCCGACGAGCGCTACGCGGGCCGCCACCACCAATCGTCGCAGCCGCCGTTCATTCGGTTTAGCCTTACCCGGACGACGCCTCTCGAAAGCCCCGTGGGGCATCGCTCAAGTCACATTTGGCCTTGGACGGCTGACCTCAATGATCGAGCACGAGCCGCGCCGCGGCCTCCCGCACGCGGCGTGAGTCGGGGGACGAGATGCTGGAGAACCAGTTCGTCAAGCGTCCCTGACGATCGATCAGATATTTGAAGAAATTCCACCGCGGACGCGCCAGAAATCCACCCTGCTCCGCCAGCCAGCGAAACAGGGGAGTCGCGTCGCGTCCACGCACATGGGCTTTCTCCGTCATGGGGAAGCTGACCCCATAATTGCGGGAGCAGAAAGTCGCGATTTCCTTCCCACCTCCCGGCTCCTGATCGCCGAAATCGTTACTGGGCACGCCGATCACGATCAACTCCCGGTCCATTTCGGACCAGAGAGCCTGCAATCCTTCATACTGGGGCGTGAAGCCGCACTTGGAGGCAGTGTTCACGATCAATAACGGCTTTCCACGCCACGCGGCGAAATCGACGGTACCCCCTTCGAGTCCGGGCATGCTGAAATCATAGGCGCACTGCATGGTCGTTCCCTCGCAACTTCCGGCCTCATCACGGCGAGCGCCGAATTTCATCGCAGACTGGTCTTGAAACGTCGCACGACGCTTCCTGCGTCGAAGGACGATCGCCGAACCCGTCACATGCGCGAGTCGCTTGCGAAACCGTCGGTTATCGGTCCCGAATCCGCGTGATCGCGCCCTGCCCTAGCCCTGCCTCGCCTGCCACGATTTGTCGAGAGCCTGCAGATGCGGCACTGGACAGCCCGGCGCGAGCGGACAAGACTCGTCGCGACATCGACACGAACCGGGATGCAGGCATGATTTTGCGCGGCTTGGCGGGAGTAGCGCTTCTGCTTGCGATTGGACTGGCCTTCTCAACGAATCGCAGCGCGATCCGGTTGCGCCCTGTCATCGCCGCTCTGGCGACGCAGATCGGAATTGGCGCGATCGTCCTGTTCGTGCCTCCGGGACGCATCGCGCTTCACGCCGTCTCGACAGTCGTGGGGCAGGTTCTCTCCTGCGGCGCGCAAGGCTCCGCGTTTCTGTTCGGAGCGCTGGTCAGCCCGAAAATGGGGGATGTGTTCCCCGGCGAAGGTTTCATCTTCGCCTTTCAGGTCCTGCCGGAAATCATCTATGTCAGCGCGCTCATCGCGGTGCTCTATCATTTCGGAATTATGCAGCGCCTTGCCGAGGTGATCGGTTTTGCGGTCAGCAAGCTCATCGGCGTCTCGATCGCGCAATCCTTCTCCGCCGTCATCACCATATTCGTCGGCCAGAGCGAAATGCCCGTCGCGATCGCTCCCTATCTGTCGCGTCTCACACGGGCGGAAATGTTCGCTGTGATGTGCAGCGGCACCGCTTCGGTGACGGGCTCCGTTCTCGCCGGTTACGCAGCGCTTGGCGTGCCCATGGATTATCTGCTCGCGGCGTCGTTCATGGCCATTCCCGGCGGCCTTCTGTTCGCGCAGATTCTGATGCCGGAGACCGAAACGCCGCTCATCGTCGACATGCGCGACACCTCATCCGCCTCAACCACGACCGGGAACGCCCTGGAGGATGCTCCGGGGGGCGCGACTTCCAACGTGTTCGAGGCGATAGCGAACGGCACCGCCGCAGGCACACGGGTCGCGGTGGCGGTGGGCGCAACGGTGATCGCCTTCGTCGGGCTGATCGCGCTTCTGGATCGGACGCTGGGGGCCGCCGGGCATGCGCTGCATATCGGCGGAACGCTTTCCCTGTCCGGATTGCTGGGGGAGGTTTTCGCGCCTCTCGCGTGGCTGATCGGAACGTCGTGGCATGATTCAGGCGTCGTAGGCACGCTGATCGGCCAGAAAACCGCCTTCAACGAATTCGTCGCCTATGGCTCCCTCGCCCCGCACCTCCACACGGGAGATCTTGAACCCCGCAGCATCGCCATCGCATCCTTCGCCCTTTGCGGTTTCTCAAACGTATCCTCCATCGGCATCCTGATCGGCGCCTTCAGCAGCGTCATCCCTGAGCGCAAGGCTTTCGTCTGCCGCATGGGCGCGCGTGCGGTTCTGGCGGGGTGCCTCTCCAATCTGACGAGCGCGGTCATCGCAGGACTGTTCATAAGCACGCCGTGAAGCGTAAAAAGACGCTCAGGCGCGCGCCACGCACGTGACATCGTTTGGACGGTCGAAGCCTGCGGGGGGAATGATCGTCTCGAACATTGCGTCCAATCAATGCGCAGCGAAACGCTCAGGGCTATCGAAGATCATGCATGCAGACCGTTGCGCACGCGCCTGAAAATGGCTTCATTGCAACCGACGCACCGGATTGAGTCGTGTCCATGATCGATTGCGCATACTCGATGAGCAGGAGTTACGTCATGTCCCGACACACGAAAATTGCAGTCCTGGCGGCGCTGTGCGGTCTCGCCCTCGCTACAGGCGAAGCGGCTGCGGCAAGTGTCGATGCGGCGACACAACCTGGCGCGGATTCCGACCGGCTCGTCTTTCAGGTCCACAGCGCCAATCTGGGTCCCGGATACGCCTGGGGCCAGGGCATCCTTCATTACAAGGGCGCTGACTACAAAATCTCCGTCAGCGGCGGTGGCGCCCCGGCGCTTGGTTACTCGAAATCATGCGCGGAGGGCAGCGTCGCCAATCTCGGGTCGGCCAACGATTTCGACAGCACGTTCTGGGCTGTGGACGCTGAAGCTACAGCGGGGGGCGGATCGGGGGTCATGGCGCTGGAGAACGCCAAGGGCGTTGAATTGCGCCTCACGACTCACACGCATGGAGTGCGTCTGTCCGCCGAAGCATCGCGGTTGCGGTTTCGTGTGCTTGGCAAATCGACACAGGGCGTCAGCAGCATCCGTTGCTCCTGACCGCGTCGTTGAGGCGCGAAAGCCACGCTCGCTCGGCTTTCGCGAAACTCACTGACGGCAAAGCCATCGCGCTGACATCTTCCGTTTTCTCGACCTATGTCGATTCAGTTCCCACAGACTGCGGCTCATGGAGCAAACGCCGAACGTCAGGGGTTCTGATTGTCACAGAAAATGCGGGCGAAGAAGCAGCCCGCACCGATCGGATGGGATGGCGTTTCAGACAGTGCCGACCGACCGAGCGCTTGCATCGCCCTGCGCCCGCACCGCGACGTGAACGCCTATTGCGCCATTGACCATGTGGCGTGGCGTCTGCCCTCTGCGCCGTTTTCGGGATAGGCGTCAGAACGTAATGCCCGCACGCATCCCGATCATATTTCCGCCTGTCTCCCCGATATAGGAGCCGGTTTTGTTCGATACATGCGCATGGGTGTAGTTCAGCATCAGGCGCGCATAGTTCACCAGATACCAGTTTACGCCCAATGTGACGGTCCAGGCGCGCGCGCCCGTCGGCACGTCGCTGGCGTCCAGCCAGTCCGCGCGCGCCGCAACCTCCCAGGCTCCGACCCCTCCGTCCGGCACAGGATTCAGGACCCGGGGCGTAGCCCATTGGCCGGTATGGGCGAAGTAATTCGGCGTCTCCCCCGTCAGGAAGATACCGGTCTGCGCACTCGCCGCCTTCTCCGTGCCCCTGCCGCCGCCCGAAAGGTCGCGGAACTTCATGCTTCGAACGCCGCCTTCCGCCAGAGCCCACGCATTTTTCCAGATACCAAAAAGCTCGAGCCCACCCGCGAGTGAATTGGCCAGAGGAACGGTCGGCCCCAGATAAGCAGAAAACGCGTCGTCGGTACGCGCCATCAACCGAACATTCTGGGAGAACGACGCGGCGGGTTTTACGTCCTCGTAAAAACCCCAGGCGCCCAGATGGATGAGCGCATCCTTGGAGCGCCAGGGTATCCAATGCGACCTCAATTCATAAGTGAGATCGTCACGCACATTGTTGGTCGTATTCGACGAATTAACGTCGTCGCCGGTGATCTGCGCGGCGACATGCCAGCTTTTTCCAAAAATTTTGTAGGCGCCGCCAAGCCCGTACCAACCTTTGACCGGCAAAATCGCATTGGCGACCAGATCGCGGTCAAGGAACACCGTCTGGTCCGAACCCGTCGAGCCGTCGAAACCGCGCTCGTTGAATTTGTTGCCAAGAGTGTATTCGACAAGATGCCCTGCCATCTTGTCGCTCCAGGTCGCGAAAGCGCTGACGATCTGGACCTGATTTCCCGAAAAATCCGTCTCGAAGACCCAGGAAAGCTGCCGCGCCCGTCCTTCGATGCCGATACGGGCTGCGCGCAGCGCAGTACGCGAAACATTCTGCCCGCCGAACCGGGAACCAAACGCAGCCCCGTAATCAGCCAGCACACGTCCACGCACGCGAAAGGCGTAGTGCCCGTCAGGCGTCGTAAATTCCGGCAGCCCCTTGCCCCAGTTCAATACCAGACCACCGACGGTCGTCGTCCGCGCCGCTGACGGAATGGAAGACTCGACTCCATAGACAGGCGAGGAGTTCGATGGCATCGCCGAAATCGCGCCATATGTGCCCGGCGGAGCCGCTATCAACGGATACACATGACGCGTCGTGAACATGTTCGACGAATCATTTGCGATACGGAACGTCGGCCTCGCCTCATTGACCACTGGCTGGTTCACCGTCGCCACCACGCTGCTCGAGGCCTGAGGCGGCGCGACGACCGGCGGAAGCACCGCTGGAGCGACCATCGTCGTCGCTGCGTAAGCCGTTTTTGGTTTCCCGGCTGACGCAGACGAGGATTTGGCCGAGGCAGGCGTGGAGCGCTTCTCCACGAGATCGAGACGGGCCTGCAGATCATGAATCTGCCGGGCCTGCGCCTTCACCAACTCCGCCAATGCCTGAACGTCGACGTTTCCGGAAGATGCAGCCCGGGCCTCTCCCTCTCCACAAAACGACGCGGCGACGGCGATCAGGGCGACGCCACAAGCGTATCGGCCACGCCTTACATTCTCGCCGTTCGGCGAGCACACAATCGATGTCAAGCGCGCGCGCCCTCGTCCTTATAAGGCTTTGCCCGAATTGCAGCAATCAGACCACACACCGCAGCGACGGACAACCAGGCTCCAGGCATCGCCCGGTCGCCTGTCTGGTGGATGAGCAAGGTGCAGATTGTCGGCGTGAAACCACCGATGCAGGTCGCGGCGCTGTAGGCCAGCGAGAAGCCGGTCGTGCGGATTCTTGGCGGCACGATTTCCGTCAGGAATGCGACCGCCGCTCCGTTGTAGGCGCTGTAGATCAGCGCCAGCCACAATTCCACCACAAGGAGGCGACCGAAGGACGGTGTGGTGGTCAGCCAGGTCATGGCGGGCCACGCAGTGAGGATAGCGGTCACCGTCGCGACGATCAGCAGTCGGCGCCGACCGATCCGGTCCGAAAGTGCGCCGAAGGCAGGAAGCATCGCAAAATTGGCGACGCCGACGCACAGGGTGACGACCAGACTGTCACGAGACGACAGATGCAGGACGCTCGCTCCAAAGGAGGGCGTGTAAGCAGTGATCACGTAAAAGGACGTCGTGGTCATCAGCACCATCAGCACGCCAACGCCCACAATCCGCCATTCGCGGGCGATGGTGGCAAGCACCTCGCGTATCGCAGGTGGCGAATGCGTCGCTGCGAATGCTTCAGTCTCACGCAGGTTGCGGCGCAGGAAGAACAGGACCGGCACGATCATGCATCCAAGCAGCAAAGGCACGCGCCAGCCCCATGCCCCCATGCTTTCCGGCGGGATGACAGTCGACAAAAACACGCCCAGAGCGGCAGCCGCGGCGACCGCGACCTGCTGCGACGCCGACTGAAACGAGACAACGAAGCCTTTGGTGGCGGGCGTGGCGATTTCAGCCAGGTAGACGGAGGTGGAACCAAGCTCCACACCAGCCGAAAAGCCCTGCAACAACCTGCCGCACAGCACGATCAGCGGAGCCAGCAAGCCGATTTGCGCATATGTCGGCGTAAGCGCGAGGCACATCGTCCCGATCGACATTAGCGAAAGCGTCAGGATCAGGCCCTTGCGTCGGCCGATGCGATCGACATAGGCGCCAAGCACGACCGCGCCGAGCGGGCGCATGAGAAATCCCGCCCCGAACGTCGCGAAAGACATCATCAGTTCGGCGTAGGCATCGCCGGACGGGAAGAACGCACGACCGATGGCGGCGGCATAGTAGCCGAACACCATGAAATCATACATTTCGAGCATATTGCCGCTGGCGACCTGCATGGCCGCGCGTACGCGCGCTCCGGTAGTCATCGGCGGCGCGATGTCCGCAACGGTGGAACTTTGCGCAACGCCGCCCGCAGCATACCCTTCGGCGCTGCGTGCGACGTCGAGAGACGCCGTTTTGTTCGTCATCCGGCTGCCTGTCCTTAATTTATTGTTGGTTCGCCTTCTCCCTACCTGCGCCACGAACGACGCGGCGTCGACCGAAAAACCCGGTTGACGCGGGGTCCTATCGATTTTGTGTAATCGCCGCCCTGTCAGCTTCAGGCGCTCTCAAGAAGCAGCCCGCCACCCCGGCCATAAGGCCGCCGCTTGCGCCGTCTGCGCCCCGGCATTATCCGGAGCGCATGAGCCCCAGCGACGCCCGGGCTGACGCCCCCCTGATCTGGATACTGGCCGGCGAGGCGAGCGGCGACGTTTTAGGCGCGCGCCTGATGGCCGCCCTGCGCACGCGCCGTCCAGACCTGCGCTTTGCAGGCGTCGGCGGCCCGCGCATGCAGGAACAGGGGCTGCGCAGCCTGTTCCCTATGCATGAGCTTGCGGTCATGGGGCTGGTCGAGATTCTCCCTCGCATCCGCAGCCTGTCCCGTCGACTGGACGACGCCGTCCGCGACATCGAACGCACCCGGCCCGCCCTCGTAGTGACCATCGACAGTCCTGGGTTTGCGCTTCGGCTGCTCCGACGCATCGCGCCCCTCGCGATCCCCCGCGCACATTATGTCGCACCGCAGGTCTGGGCGTGGCGCGAACATCGCGTCCGCGAGTTTCCGGGGCTATGGGAGCGGCTTCTCGTGCTGCTTCCTTTCGAAGAAGCCTTCTTCCGTCGCCACGGGCTGGACGCCCGCTTCGTTGGCCACCCGGTGCTGCAGTCCGGCGCGAACACTGGCGACGCGGCTGCGTTCCGGAAACGCCACGACCTGTCCCATGATGCGCCGATCGTGATCCTCATGCCCGGCAGCCGTCGTTCCGAGGCGCCGCGTCTGCTGCCGGTGTTCGGGCGCATGTTGTCGCTGCTGCGTCAGCGCATCCCGAACGTCGTTCCGGTTATTCCTGTCTCGCCCGTGGTCGCGAAGACAGTGCTGAACGCCACCGCACGCTGGCCGACGCAGCCAATTATCGTCACGGAGGTGAACGACAAGCACGATGCTTTCGCCGCAGCTAGCGCAGCGTTGACCAAATCCGGCACATCGACTCTCGAACTCGCGCTGGCGGGCGTGCCAATGGCCGTGACCTATCGGGTGAATCCGCTCACCGCGGCGATCGCAAGGCGGCTGATACGCGTGCCTTATGTGGCGATGGTCAACCTGCTTGCTGAACGTGGACTTGTGCCGGAGTTGCTGCAGGGCGATTGCCGCCCCGACGTGCTGGCTGACGCCGTCGAGCGCCTTATCACCGACCGGCAGACTGCTGAGGCCCAGCGCGCAGGATTCCAGACGCTTTTGGAAGGATTGCGTGGACCGGGGGGCGCAATCCCCGCCGACGCAGCGGCGGAAGAAATCCTGTCCATGTTGGACCAACCCGGCGCATAGGCTGATCCAGCGAGCTCTCGCGTGAGCGAGAGAACTCGCCGGTCGGTGGCGGCTGATCGAGCGACCTTGCCAGACCCGAAGTCGGGCAACTTTCGATCAGTAGCTTATTATCGGGCTTTCACTGGAAAATTCACCGTCTTGTGGGCGCCGCCTAGGAACGTGAACGTGACCGACACGGTAGAGCCGTCCGCTACAGTCACGCCCGGCGCTTCATCGCACATCAAATGGTATCCTCCCGGAGGAAACACGAGCGTCTGATTCTCCGGCAGAGCCAGATGGGAGAACAGGTTGCGCGTGGCGGACGAGATTTCCTGATCAGAGTGGTAGCCGTAAAGCTGTGCGCAGGACGGCGAACTCACGCCCTGCACCAGATATGTCGCATCCGCCCGGTTCTCTATCGTGAAATACGCCGAGAGCCGATCCGGAACACGTTTTCCGCGAACCATCCACTGCCCGGTGATGGCGACGTCATGAGCCGCTCCTTCCTGCCCGGGCACCAGGACCGCCTCCGCGCCACTCATATCGTCAGAACTGGCCGTCGCTGCGCCCGGTGAGGCCGCGCCCTCGTCCGCCGCGTTGCCGGGCGTCGCCGCCAGAAACGCCGCACACGCGAGGCCGACCCGCCACAGCGAGACCTTCGGGCGCGTATCCTGTCGAATCTCCACAAAACGGCGGAACACCGGGAACATAAGTCGCGAACGTTTCACACCGAGCACCTTATTTATTTTCGCCACGCCGCTCGCCTCGATATTCGCCTGTCTACTACGTTGCGGACACGAGAACGGTTCCACACACCCTATCACTCCAGTCGCGCAGGGTCAGCCGTCGAAACAGATTCGCAAGCGTCGCCAGCATAGTCAGACTGCGAACTGCGGAGTCGAACGCCGGGCCACCGCGCCGCTGTCCCCAGTTTACGACTCGCCGACACTCCTGATCTTTCAACTCGCCCCCCACTCCGCATTTGCGGCAATCCGTTCAACACCTGCAGCACGGCTGCGTTCGCCACTTCCAAACCCAATTCGCCACGCAAGCGACGACATTTTTGCTCGCCGTGGCGCCCGGGACGCACTTCGCTTTATAATGGAGCAGTCGATATGTTCGCCGCCGTGCGAGATCGCCCGAGGAAAGACAGTTTGATGCGATGCCCATTCTGCAATCACGACGACACGCAGGTGAAGGACAGCCGCCCCAGCGAGGAGGGCGCGTCCATTCGACGTCGACGTTCGTGCTCCCAGTGTGGTCAGCGCTTCAGCACTGTGGAACGAGTGCAACTGCGGGAACTGATCGTCGTAAAGGCCGATGGTCGGCGGGCGCCGTTTGATCGGGAGAAGCTGCTGCGCTCGGTGCGTATCGCGCTGCGCAAGCGGCCTGTGAGCGAAGACAGGGTCGAGCAGATTGTCAGCGGCATCGCCCGGCGTCTGGAGGCGTCCGGCGAAGGCGAAATCCCGACGCACCTGATCGGTGAGCTTGCCATGGAGGCGCTGCACACCGTGGACGCCGTCGGCTACGTCCGCTTCGCCAGCGTCTATCGCGACTTCCGGGAGACCAAGGATTTCTCTGCGATCGTCACCTCGATGACCGACAGAAAGACCGGATCGGACTGACCCGGGACAAAAAGTCCGCACGACTTGCCGTTGTCCGACGCCAGGGGGGTGGACCTGAGACGGTAAAGGCGCGATGAAGCGCGCCCCGGAACGGCGAATCCGTGCGATAAGATGTCGCGACCGGCGGCGCCACGCGTGAATACGACCACAGACGTACGCAGAGCGCATGAACAGAGAACAGGCAGGAGAGCGGCGGATGGCCGAGACACAGGAACGGCTGAGCCCGGCGATACGGCCCCGAACAGCAGCGCGCGTCGCGGCTGTGCAGGCGCTCTTTCAAATCGAGCAGGGCGCGGATGCCCCGGAGAACGTCATACGGCAGTTCGTGACGCACCGTTTCGGCACACCGCTGTCCGGCGAGACCTTCGAAGAGGGTCATATCCCTGAAGCCGACATCCACCTGTTCACCGAGATCACCCGCCGCGCCAGCGCAACGTCGTCGCGTCGCGCAGCCCTGTTGTCGGAAACCCTCCCGGCCAGTTGGCCGGTCAACAGGCTCGACCCCGTGCTGCGCGCCATTCTGGTCGCCGCCATCGCGGAGCTGGATGCGCCTGAAGCGCCGCCCGCTGGCGTCGTGATCAACGAGTATCTGGACGTCGCCCACGGATTCTTCTCGGGCGACGAGACGAAGCTGGTCAATGGCGTTCTCGACGGTGTGGCGAAACGCCTGCGCCGCGAGGGCGAGGGCGGCGTTGAGACCGAGGACGCTGCCGAGGCGACTGCTGGCGCCGTCTCGACGGACGAAACCGGCGCCCCGGACGACGCCAATGGCGAACAGGCGTGAAACGCCTGTGACGTCAGACGCGGACTCGCCGCAGCCTGACGAGTTCGCCTTTATCCGACGTCATTTCAAGCAACTGGC
Organism: Acetobacter nitrogenifigens DSM 23921 = NBRC 105050; assembly: GCF_000429165.1. Lineage (GTDB taxonomy): Bacteria > Pseudomonadota > Alphaproteobacteria > Acetobacterales > Acetobacteraceae > Acetobacter > Acetobacter nitrogenifigens. The sequence goes on from NZ_AUBI01000010.1 coordinate 153,114, forward strand.
TGGCGTGGAAGCGCTGGGCCTGACCGACGACGCGGCGCTGTTCACCCCGAAATCGGGCCACGACATGGTGGTCGCGACCGATACGATGGTCGAAGGCGTTCACTTCCTGCCGGATGATCCGCCAGAAACGCTCGGTCGCAAGCTGCTCCGGGTCAATCTTTCCGACATCGCGGCGATGGGCGCCCAGCCATTCGGCTGGCTGCTTGCGCTTGCCTGTCCCCGTGGCCCCGGTCACATCGCCCGTGACGACGCCTGGTACGCCGCGTTCGCTGCTGGCGTCGCTGAAGATCAGGCGCGGTTCGGAGTGACATTGCTTGGCGGCGATACGACATCCACACGCGGCCCGCTGGTGATGTCCCTCACCATTCTTGGGAACGTCGCGCCCGGCGCGGCGCTCCGACGGAACGGCGCGCGTCACGGCGACGGCCTCTGGGTGACCGGGACGATCGGCGACGGCGCACTTGGTCTGCTGGCCCTTCGGGGCGAAATCCCGGACCCGGATGGCTGGCTGGCTGACCGCTACCGACTGCCGCAGCCGCGCCTTGGCCTGATGCTGAGTGGAGTCGCCAATGCCGCCATGGATGTCTCGGACGGGCTGGTGCAGGACGCCGGGCATCTGGTGCGCGAAAGCGGCGTCGGCGTCGTGATCGACGCGGACTCGATTCCGCTCTCCGCCGCCGCGCGCGCCTCCGGGGCGGCGGCCGGTCGTTTCACCGGGGAAAACCTCACCACCTTCTGCGCGACGGGCGGAGACGATTACGAACTTCTGCTCGCTGTTCCCGATTCGGCGAGCGAGCGGTTGCTGGAAAGCTGTCGTCTGACCGGAACGCCGATCAGTCGGATCGGGCGTTTCGACTCAGGCGTGTCGGGCGCGCGACTTGCGCGCGCCGACGGCTCCGACATCCCGCTGGAACGACACGGCTGGAGCCATATGTAGGCCCTGCCCTGTCTCCTCTCGACTCGCTTGCATAGCTCCGCACGCAAGATTGACGCCCCAGATTGACACTTTCATCTGACGGGCCAGAAATGGCCTCCCCTAAACGCCCGACCGCAAGGTCGCGCCCATCATGGATGGCACAGGAGTCGCGCCATGGGTCAGTTCATCTCCATCACCGCCGCCGACGGTCATACATTCTCCGCTTACGTCGCCGGCAGCCCCGAAGCCCCGCATGCTCTGGTCGTCGTGCAGGAGATTTTCGGCGTTAACCACAACATGCGCGCTGTAGCTGACGCCTGGGCCGCCGACGGGTTTTCTGTGATCGTCCCCGCGTTGTTCGACCGCGTGGAGCCCGACGCGAAGCTCGGTTACACGCCGGAAGATGTGCAGAAGGGCCTGGCGCTGCGGGCCGATATTCCCCTCGAAAGCACGCTGGCGGATCTTGAAGCCTGCGCGCGCCATCTGCGGGAGCAGGCGCCGGAAAGGAAAGTCGGGATCATCGGTTTCTGCTGGGGCGGGCGGCTCGCCTGGGACGGCGCGACGCGCACGACCGCCTTCTCCGCAGCGGTGGGCTGGTATGGCGGCGGGATCGCGGCGCACAAGGATGCGACGCCGCATTGCGCAGTGCAGTTGCATTTTGGCGGACAGGACGGATCGATTCCGCCATCCGACGTGTCCGACATTCGCAAGACGCATCCCGAGATCGAAATCTACGTCTATGATGAGGCTGGGCACGGTTTCGGCAATCGTGATCGTCCCAGCTTCAACGCTGACGCCGAGCATCTCGCACGGGAACGCAGCCTGACGTTTCTTGAAGCTGGCCTTCGCACCGTCGGAGACATTCCCGAGCGAGGGTAGTCTCCAGTTTTTACCGACATATGTGGGGGATATGCGATGTCGAGACTAACCCCGGAGTTTCAGGCGCGACAGAAGCCTGCGGCAGTCCTTATCGTAGGAATCAGCGTCGCGGCTGCGAGCCTTTTGGTGACGGCGGTTCGTAAACTCACCGGAGCCGGTGGCGTCCTGCGGCGCGCCGCGGAGGCGGAGCGGGCAGCTCACCCTCCTTCGGCGGACACGCAGCGACAACCATTCGGAAGATAAATAGCATTGTCATTGCGAGCGTTTTACCAACACGCCCCAAATCGCGAGACACATTCTGAACGCTGGAACACGGCCAGACCTATCCCGGCCTGTCGCGCAGCAACCGCGACGCCCTACCTACGACTGGAGGGGGCAAGATTGCAGAGCAATTCGAGAAAGCATGCCCGACAGATCGTAGAGTCTGTATGATCAGATGCCTCATCGGCTCTGCAAGAGCACTCGTGATCAGTTTTTATCGAGCATGCTGAGGCGGTAAAACTACGTCCGCTTGGACGGAGAGACTCTCGCTAGATCCGATACAAAATTGACGCAACGGGCAGACATCGGAGCAAATTGTTACCCAAGTTCTGGCAATGGCGCGTTCTTTGTCTCTGGCGCGACAGTCAGCAATGGCAACACAGCAAAAGCCAGCGCGGCGCCAATGACCGAAAAAACAAGCTGAGAGCCCCCCCAACTGGACAACAATCCGATTCCAAACGCCCCGCCGATGGCGCCCAAACGGCTGACGCCAGATGCAAGGCCCATAGCCGTCGCACGGATCTCTGTTGGAAAAAGTTCAGGGGTATAGGCGTAAAGTCCCGCGACGGATCCGTTCAGGCCCGCCGAAAGTCCCATCGCAGCGATGATGACGCCCATGGTTGCCGGGGCAGTTGCAAGAAACGCTGCCGCCAGAGCCGCCACGCAAAAAGCACCGATCATCACGCGTCGCCGCCCGATGACGCCATTCATCCAGGCCGCGACGAAATATCCAGGGATTTGCGCCGCAAAGATCAGAAACGACACTCCGAAGCTTTGCGAGAGATTCATCCCTCGTTGCATGAGAAGGGAGGGAATCCATGCGAAAATTCCGTAAAAGGCGAAAAACAGGAAAGTCCATATCCATATGCATAAACCGATACGAAAAACCCAATGTCGATCGCGCAAAATCACCTTCGTATCGATCGGCCCCGCAATAGGTCCGGCCCCTTGCGCCCGGACATTCGCGCCAAAATGGGCGACGACTTCCCGCGCTTTGTCCACCTGCCCCCGAGCTTCCAGCCAACGCGGAGATTCCGGAAGCGCACGACGCCACCAGAGCAGCAGCAGAACGGGGGCGCCCGTCATAAAGGACGCCAGACGCCAGCCGTCAGGAAACCTGCAAACAACGCCAACGCCAATCAACGCGGCCCCGACATAGCCAAAAGAATAAAATCCGACCACCGCCCCGCAGAGCCCGCCACGCAGACGCGCCGGAAGAAACTCCGCAATATAGGGAATAATGACGACCGCTTCGGCGCCGGTTCCAACGCCGCATAAAACTCGCAAAGCGCAATAAACGCGCCAGTCATAGGCCAACGCACTCAGGCACGACGCGACGCAGTAAAACGCCAACGCCGTCATCATCACGCGCTGGCGGCCGATACGGTCGGCCAGAAAACCTGAAGCGAACGAGCCGAAAAGATAACCAACCGAGGTGCTGGACGCGATCATGCTCGCCTGCCATGCAGACAGACCCCACTGCATCTTCAGGACTGGCAGGAAAAACGCCAGAGCCGAGCCGTCCAGCCCGTCGAACATGTAACCAAGTCCGGCGATCAGCAAAAGACGCATGTGCAGACGGGACAGTTGCAGGTCGTCGAGAGCCGCCGAAATCATGCAGTCACCGTCGGGAACGTATCATTCAGAAAACAATCGACAGGCGGAGCAGGCTTGCCCGACATCGTATCTACGGCGTCGCTTCGATCACCGGGAGAGAGATATAGGACGCCGCTTCAGGAGTCGCGTAAATCTTCTGCGTCGCGGGCTGAAAATCACCCTCCTTCGCCTGATAGATGCTCGGAACCCATGTCTGCGGATTCCGGTCGATCAGGGGAAACCACGTCGACTGGACCTGCGCCATCACACGGTGTCTTTTCAGAAAGACGTGGTCGTGATCGCGCAGGGGAATGGACCAATCCTCGACCTTGCCAGGAACAAGCGGATGGGCGTGTTGGTAGTCGTGCAGGTAACGGCCCCGACGCACGTCCATCGCGATCGGCAGTTCGTAACCATCCAGTGAGTCCGCCCAGGTGGCGGCGTCCGGATGAGCCACAAACGCCTTCTGGCCCTCTTCAGGGAACACGTCGATCAGTTTGACCACGAAATCGGCGTCCTTTCCGCTGGTGGAGGCGAACAGATGGGCTTCCAGTGGGCCGGCGACGCGCAGGTCGTGATCCAGCGGCGCGCTGACGAAAGTCAGAACGTCGGGCCGATGGTCGACGAAACGCTGATCGTTTGTTTCCCATGTGCGCCATTCGGGCGTCGGATACGTCGGCGATATCGGACGCGGACGATAGGGAACGGGGCTCGCCGGATCCGAAACGTAATGACGAACTCCGCTATTTTTCTTTGTCGGGGCCTGAAATGACAACGTTCCGTCTGCATGAAAGAACAGTTGGGTGGTCTTTGCCTCTTGCGGCGGCCAGACTTTATACTCGCGCCATTCATTCGACCCCGTTTCAAACATTTTTGCTTTCCACGACGGTTTTTCCCCGGTTTCGTGGAGGTAATAGCGGAAGAACGGCGCCTCTATCCCTTCACGGAACTCCACCGCCGTTTGATGCCCGCCAAGCGGCAGCGGGCCGATATTCCCGCCATCCGTCCGCTGCCAGCCCCCATGATACCACGGGCCGGCGACGATGAAGTTCGTATTATCCGGATCGTGCTGGCTGGCTCCGTGAAAAATACGCCATGGCCCCCATGGATCTTCCTGATCCCAGAATCCGGCGACGTTAAGATTCGGAACAGTAGACGCCTGAACCTTGTCTACCCAGGCTTCCTCTTTCCAGAATGAATCATAATCGGGGTGAGAAACCACCTGATTCCAGTAGTCGAGCTTACCGTGCAGATAGTCCTTGTTGATATGCGACAAAGGACCAAGCGCGAGATACCAGCTATACACGTCGTGGACGCCGAAATCGAAATTCGTGTTGGCCTCTTTCTCCGCCTGCACCAGAACTGTGTATTCGAACGTATAACTTTCCCGAAGCGCCCCGTAATGATGGTCGTCGTCATTCATCCACTGATCGGCGGGCGACGCCTGTTCACTGATCGCCTTCAACGCCGGATGGGGATGCAGGAGGGTTAGGCCTGCAGTGAGGCCAGCGTAGGAAACGCCATAGATTCCGACGCGACCGTTATTATTCGGGATATTTTTGACCAGCCAGTCAATCGTGTCCCACGCGTCGTTGACTTCATTCGCCTGTTTCGGATCATGCGCGTCATAGCGGGACGTCTCCAGAAACTGCCCCCCGGATTTGAACCGGCCGCGCAAATTCTGATACACCATGATGTAGCCGTCTTTCTGGAACGCGCGCCAACTCGGAAGCAGGGTCGACTTCGGATCTCCGTCCTGACGGTCGACCATCGCCTGATCAGGGACGCCATAGGGCGTGCGTGTGATAAGGATCGGCAGTGGCCCTGTCTGCCTGACCGGCGTGACAACCACTGTTTGCAGGCGAACGCCATCCCGCATGGGCACCATCAGTTCTCTGGCGATATAGGCTCTGCCAACCTCTTGCGCCGGGACCACCGTCGGCGCCGTATCCGCAACTGCGGCGCGCGTCGCAGGCAGACCCGCCAAGACTATTGCGCAGGCCGTTCCGCACACCAACGCCTGACGAATGAATAGGTTACGCGCGCCTGTCACTACCATGAATTTTCTCACTACCGACGGCGTTTCGCCGACACGTCATCCTGCGGAGAGGTTCGTCACACATGAACGCCACCAATCGATACGAACCTGTCACAACCGACGCTTAGCGGCAATGCGCCGCCGCGACGACGCATTCGTGCCGACTTCGTTACAACTTCGCGCCATAGGCGCACTGTGGTAATTGATGAGGCGAGCCGGTCTGGAAATTCGAGCACGCAGGGCGCCATTGCCAGTGGTCGGCGCGTTGACCAGAGCAGCGTCGGCGCAAGGCGCGCCGCTAGGTAGATTATACCTACCTTCGAAACCGGACGCAGCGCGCGTCTCCGGAGGCGCGTTACGTCAAAGTGAGCAAAGGAACAGCGTCCCATGGCGCACATCTACCAGATCGACGACAGCCGCCCCGGACGCAATGACCTCCCTGATCCGGACGCCGTCCGGACGGCGAGGGAAGACCTCGCCGCGTGTTTTCGACTGGCGGCTCTGCATGGGCTGGAAGAAGGCGTGTGTAACCACTTCTCCGCCATGATCCCCGGTTCGGACGACACCTTCCTCGTCAACCCGCTCGGCTACGCATTTTCGGAGATCACGGTCTCCTCTCTCCTGCTTTGCGATGTGCACGGTCGAGTCCTCGAAGGCTCCGGCACGCCGGAAGCCACCGCGTTTCATATTCATGCGCAGCTTCATATGCGTCTGCCACGAGCGAAAGTCGTCTTTCACACGCACATGCCCTATGCGACCGCGCTGGCTATGGTCGAAGGACCGCCATTACTCTGGGCCGGGCAGACCGCGTTGCGCTTTCACGGGCGCGTGGCCGTCGACGAGAACTACAACGGGCTGGCGCTGGACGCGACCGAGGGCGAGCGTATCGCCCTGACTGCGGGAGACGCAGATATCGTATTTCTCAAAAATCACGGCGTGGTTGTACTTGCCGACACGATCGCTGAAGCGTGGGACGACCTCTACTATCTTGAACGCGCGTCTCAGGCGCAGGTGCTCGCAGCCAGCACCGGTCGTCCGCTGAAAATTGTCCCGGACGAAATCGCTTGCCTTGTCGCGTCGCAAGAGGCGGCCGGACGCGCGGACAGCGCCCGGCTCCATCTGGCGAGCGCACGGCGTCGGCTGGAGCGCTCCGACTCATCGTTCCTCGACTGAGTGGGTCGTCGCCCGTCGAAGCAAATGAACCAACGCCCCGCTCAATGCGACTCATTCAGAGTCTATATGGAGAGTCATATTGTGGGGGAGAGATTACCAGACTTTCGGCCGTAATTCGGCCGCAGGTCGCCCGCCTCTTGCATGCATCTCGACTTAGCTGCGAGCCTTTCAAACGACTTTGAAAGGCTCGCATACCGAATAAATGGATCGGCTTTACGGAATTTCCCAGATGAGGCGTCTCTAGACACGACTCCTCAATTTCAGCACATACTGACAAATTTTCTCTTCATAATATTGAATTTTTTAAAATTCCATTCACCGAACTTCCCTCGTTTCCGGCGCAACCGGAAACGCCCCCCGGATCTGTTCATAAGCCGCCCCCAGCGCCAGAAGCCGCGCATCCGACCACGCAGCCCCCACCAGAGATAACCCTACCGGCAGACCTTTCGCCGTACCGGGCTGCGGCGCCAGTCCCATGGGCACGGTCAGATGCGGATATCCTGAGACGGCGGCGAGATGCGTCGCCGAGCCGGTTCCATCTCCGGGAGGATCGGCCTCCTCCAGATCAATCGGCCAGGCGACGCGGGTCGTGGGCGCGAGCAACGCCTCGACATGGGCAACGGACAGCATGGCGTCAATGCCCTCGGCGCCCGCAAGGCGACGGGCGTCCAGCAGGGAGACGCGATAGGCGTCGTCTTCATTCGCCGTCAGCGATTTTTCGAAAGAATCCTGCCCGAAATAGGGCATTTCTTCGCCAGCGTGCGCCACGTTGAAGCGTATCAGATCCGCAAGGGAACGACTGGAGACGGATGCTGGCGCATGCGCCAGATACGTATCTATCGCAGCGTGAAATTCCGAATGGAGGACAACGCTTTCCTCCTTCCGCAACCCCGTCAGGTCTACCGCCTTGATGTCGACCAGAACCGCGCCCGCCGCACGCAGGCGTTCGAGCGCCTGCTCGAACAACGCAGCGACGCGCGGGTCGCTGCCCACGGCGAAACGCAACACTCCGAGGCGCACGCCCTGCAACATTCGCCGATCCGCCGCCGCATTAACGGCGTCACCGTACCTCCCCCGCCGCGACTCAGCATCATGCGTCGCGCTGTCCGCCGGGTCGGAACCCGCAATTGCATCGAGCAGCAACGCAGCGTCCGCCACCGTGTGCGCGATCGGCCCCGGCGTATCCTGACTCGGCGCCAGAGGCACGACACCCCTGCGCGAGACCAGCCCAAGAGTTGGTTTCAGCCCGACCAGACCATTCAATGCCGCCGGACAGGTGACGGAACCATCCGTTTCCGTGCCGATCGCAGCAGGAACGATACCCTCAGCCACGGCGACGGCGCTGCCGGAGCTTGATCCGCAGGCCGAACGATTGCGATCGAACGCGTTGCGCGTAAGGCCGCCGACCCCGCTCCAACCACTGATCGAATCTCCGGAGCGGAAATTCGCCCATTCTGACAGATTGGTCTTGCCAAGGAGCACCGCCCCGGCTGCGCGCAGTTTCGCAGCCACTGTCGAATCCCACCGCGACACATTCGCCGCGAGCGCAAGAGATCCCGCCGTCGTGGGCAACGTCCCCGTCGTCTCGATATTGTCTTTGAGCAGAACAGGAACGCCGTCCAGCGTCCCCTTCAGGCGCCCGTCCCGCCTTCGTCGGTCCGAAGCCGCCGCCTGCTCTTGCGCCGTGGGGTCGAGCGCCAGAACCGCATGCAGCCCGTACCGGTCGCGCCGCAGAGGGTCGTCGTTCATCGCAACACGCGTCCGGGCGCAGGCAGCCAGAGACGCAGCGGTCGCTGTCCCCGTCTCCAGCGCATGCAGACTGGCAGCCACCGTAAACGGCAGGGCGCAATCGCCGCCCGGCGCCTGCGCGTCCAGAACCGAACGCGGCGCAGGGGCGGCGCAAGACGCCAGAACAAACACGCAGGCTACGTGGACAGTTCTCGTGAAGCATCCAGAAGGGCGTACTTTCCAGGGCTGCCGCCTCCCCCATGCGCCGGCCAGTCGAATGTCCACGCCGCTGCTCATCCACGTTCCCCGCTGTCGTCGCCGTGCAAAACAGTCTATCACGGACAAGCAACGATCAAAGAATGCCGATCGCGCGAGAAAATATCGCGACACCTGTCGCCTACTGCCTGAGGCCCCCGCCCGCTATGCCGCACCTTCCCCGCCCCTCACACACACGCCGTTCATGGCTCCACGCCGCTCTCTGCGCCACGACCTTCGCACTTTCAAACGCACCGGCTCTCGCTGGCGACTACGCCATTCATGCAGGCGCGCTTCTGGACGGGCACGGCGGCCTCCCCCGCCATACGGTGACGATCATCGTGCATGACGACCGGATCAAGTCCGTAACCCCCGGCTTCTCCGCGCCCAAAGGCCTGCGCGTCATCGACCTGTCGGACGAGACAGTGATGCCGGGCTTCATCGACTGCCATATCCATGTCAGCGAAAAACTACCCGGCCGCGCCAACGCGACGGAAGACGAAGTGACCCATACGCCGCTCGATCGAGGCTTCGAGGGCGCGCACTATATGCAGGCGATGCTGCAACAGGGCTTCACCGGCGGCCGCGACCTCGGCGGCGGCCCGGAGACCGTCGCCCTGCGCGACGCCATCAACGCCGGATGGGTCCCCGGTCCGCGCCTTCTGGTGGCGCTGGAGCCGTTGAGTCCAACCGGCGGCCACGGCGATGAACGCAACAGCCTCGACCCGCAGATCAATGATCCGGCGTGGGCGCTGGGCATCGTGGATTCCCCGGACGAAGGCCGCTTCCGCGTTCGCGAGCATAAGCGGCGCGGGGCGGACGTCATCAAGATCATGCCGTCAGGCGGCATCGGGTCGTCGGGGGACGATCCCAACCTGCAATTGATGACGAACGAGGAAATGGCGTCGATTATCGAGACGGCCCACAGCCTCGGCCTGAAAGTCGCCGCGCATATTTATGCCGACAAGGCTATCCGCGCGGCTGTTGAGGCCGGGGTGGATTCCGTGGAGCACGGGTCTTTCGCCGCGCCGGATACGCTTCAACTGATGAAGAACAAGGGCGTATGGCTGTCGCCGACCCTGAGCGTGTATGAGATTTTTTACAATGCAGCGCTTCATCATCCCGAACTTCTGCCTCCGGGGAGCGCGGAAAAGGAACTCGCCAACGACGCCAAGCCGAAGAAGAACTTCGCTATTGCCGCGAAGATCGGCGTCAAGGTCGCCTACAGCACCGACCTTGGCGAAGGCGATCACGCCATGGAATTCGGGCTTCTGGTCACCAACGGGTTGACGCCTTCACAGGCCATCGTCTCGGCGACTGGCGGCGCAGCAGAGTTGCTGGGCGTGTCCGACAAGATGGGTTCGGTGGCCGAGGGACGGTATGCCGACATCGTCGCCGTCAAGGGCGATCCGTTGCGGGAGCCTCAGCTTCTCGACCATGTGGATTTCGCGATGAAGGGCGGGGATGTTTACCGGAACGATGGCCGTCCGACGTTGCCGGAGGCCTACTGAGGCGGGGGCTAATGGCGGCGATTGCTGAGTGTGCAATTATGGCCGCTTTCGCCTTCGTCTTAGGGTCTGTTAGGTCTTGAGATGATCTGCTGTTGCAGCGATGCAGATGACAGCCATGAAGGACGTAGCGGTTTTCTCATACCGCGTGGCGACTGCTCTCCACTCCTTGAGGCGTGCCCACAGGTTTTCCACCAGATGTCGGTGCCGATAGGCCCATTTCGGGCAGGCTACTTGCGGTTCGTTGCGTTTTGTCGGGATGACCGGGCGTGAACCCCTGTCCCATAAGGCCTCTCGAAACTGGTTCGAGGCATAGCCCCGATCGCAGACGACGTAGCGCGGGGCGTGCGGCAATGCGTCAAGGAGGG
>NZ_AUBI01000011.1 GCF_000429165.1 Acetobacter nitrogenifigens DSM 23921 = NBRC 105050
CACCAACCATCCACACCCACAAAACAAAAGTGGGTTGGACGACCTGGTGGCTATGGCGGGGAGAGATCCACCCGATCCCATCCCGAACTCGGACGTGAAAAACCCCAGCGCCTATGATACTGCGGCTTAAGTCGCGGGAAAGTCGGTCGCCGCCAGGTCTTCCAACCCACTCTACACACACATAATCACCCAACGCGGGGTGGAGCAGCCCGGTAGCTCGTCAGGCTCATAACCTGAAGGTCACAGGTTCAAATCCTGTCCCCGCAACCAACGATACTTGCGATACGAACGCATCACGAACGCCACTGTCCGGATGGACCGTGGCGTTTTTCTTTTACGCCGCCCGATAAAATCTGTGAAACGAGTAAGCGTTCGGTCAATCACTTGAGCCCGGTATATGGTTCAAACGCCAGCATGCTCGAAGCATTCCGCCGCGATCCAGTCGCCTGTGCAAAAACTCTCAAGAAGCGTAGGTCGAAAATTCAAAAATGAGTCGTGTGATGCAATGCCGAAAACGTTTTTGGTTGCACAATTTTATTATGAAATCTTATTCTTAATAAGCTAGGCATCGAATGATGCGACTTACTCCGTTTTTGTCAAAAGCTTTACGTTTTCAATATTTATTAAAAAATGAAAAGTATAATAATCCTGTGTGATTTTAAATCTAAATTCCTTGAATTCAGAATTACGGTTACAGAAATGCCAGAAGAGCATCCAGGAGGGCTGCCGGATCCTCCTCCTGTGGGCTGTGACCGCAGTCTATTGGATGTCCGCTGACATTTGTCGCCTTTTCACGCCATGTTCCCAGAACGTCGTACAGCGCCCCAACGGTGCCGCGTTTGCCCCATAGAGCCATAAGAGGAGCTTGTATCCTGCGGTCGAAATCGTCTCGATCGTGAACGAGGTCAATACTGGCCGCCGCGCGATAGTCTTCGCATATGGCATGCCGTGTCGCAGGGTTGCTGTAACAACGGCGATATTCTTGCATGACGCGCGAATCTACGGAGTTTGGGATCTTGATCTGTCCCGCGATGTGTTTTTCCAGGAAAAAATTCGGATCAGCTTCGATCAACCTTTCCGGTAGCGGATATGCCTGTATCAGGAAAAACCACCAGAAATAACGTCGCGCAAACTCCATGTCCGTACGTTCGTACATCGTGAGTGTTGGCGCTATATCGATAAGTACGAGCTTTTCGATCGCATCCTCATGATCAAGCGCCATGCGATGCGCGACCCTCGCGCCACGATCATGCGCGATTGCGCTGAAGCGTTCGTGACCCAGTTGACGCATGACGCCTATCTGGTCCTTGGCCATCGCTCGCTTCGAGTAATTGACATGTCCGACGCCGCCATCTGGCTTGTCGCTATCTCCATAACCACGAAGATCTGTCGCGACCACTGTGAAGCGTTCCGCGAGGGCGGGAGCGATTTTGTGCCACGTCAGATGAGTCTGGGGATGGCCATGTAACAGCAGCAGCGCCGGCCCGCGACCACCCACTGCGGTTCTAATCCGAATTCCCTCGACGTCGATGGTGGTCCATTCGAAACCGGGGATAATATCGGCGTGCGACTGCGGCATGTTCATGCGACCTCTCCTGCGGTCAGCCAGGGATTGGACTGCAGGCGTTCCGCTTCCCACGTGCGGATGGCGTTCGCGTGCGACAAAGTTTCTCCGATACGATCAAGGCCCAGCACAAGAGCGCGCCGACGCGCCGCGTCAATTTCGAATGCGGTTTTCAGGCCATTTCCGCGGATTTGCCGCTGTTCGAGATCGACCGTCAGTTCCGCAGGCTCGTTGCCGACATATTCCATGAGCATCAAGAGCTCTTCTGACGGAAGCGTCACAAGCAAGAGACCGTTGTTCGCGGCGTTATCGGCAAAGATACCAGCAAAACTCGTGCCGATCACGGCTCTGACGCCGTATTGCAGCATGCCCCACACGGCGTGTTCTCGCGACGAACCGCACCCGAAGTTGGGCCCGACGACCAGGAAGCGAACGCCCTGCGCGTCGGGGCGGTTGAGAACAAACTCTGTGCGAAACTCACCCTGTTCATCAAAACGGAGATCGTGAAACAGGCCACGCGCCAATCCGGACCGGTCTATGCCCTTCAGAAATGCTTTTGGCATGATGACGTCGGTATCGATATTAGCCCCCGGGAGCGCGGCTCCAAGGCCGGCGACGCATGTGAAGCATTCCATGTCAGATCTCCAGCGCCGGAAGTTTGCGAACGTCCGTCAAGCGTCCCATGACTGCTGCGGCAGCCACCATAGCCGGACTCATAAGATGTGTCCGGCCGCCGCTCCCCTGGCGTCCTTCAAAATTACGGTTCGTGCTTGATGCGCAACGCTCTCCTGCGCTTAGAACGTCGTCGTTCATGGCAAGGCACATGGAGCAGCCTGACTGACGCCATTCGAAACCTGCATCTTTGAAAATCCGGTCGAGACCTTCGGCTTCAGCCTGGCGGCGTACGCTGGAACTGCCTGGAGACACTATGGCGCGAACGCCGTCCGCAATCTGCCGGCCTTTTAGTACGCGCGCTGCGTCACGAAGATCCGATATGCGTCCATTGGTGCATGAGCCGATAAAGGCGTGGTCGATTTTCACATCTGCCAGCGGCAAGCCGGATGCGAGGCCCATGTAGCTGAGCGCCCGTGTGGCGTCCGCCTGTTTGGCCTGCGGCATTTCGTGCGGATAGGGGGTGGCCTGATCGATCGATGCGGCCTGATCCGGGCTGGTGCCCCATGTCACAGTCGGAGCGATGTCTGCTGCGTCGATGACGACTTCACGATCGAAATGTGCGTCAGGATCGCTGTAGAGTTCCGCCCAGCTTGCTTTGGCCCTTTCGAGAAGCTCGGGCGAGGGCGAGCGCGGGCGGCCGCTCACATACACGTACACCTTCGCATCCGGGGCCATCAGAGCAACGCGGGCGCCGCATTCCACTGCCATATTGCAAATTGTCATGCGACCCTCGACATCCAGCGCCTGTATGGCGTCGCCATCCAGTTCGAGCGCATGCCCGGCCGCTCCATCCGCTCCGATCGTACGGATGAGGTGCATGATGATGTCCTTGGCCGTCACGCCTGCGGGAGTCTGGCCGCGCACGGAAGCGCGCATGTTCTTCAAAGGCCTGTATGGTAGGGTTTGCGTCGCAAGGAGATGCTCTATGTCCGAGGTTCCGATGCCAAAGCCAATGCTTCCGAACGCGCCATAGGTGGTTGTATGGCTGTCGCCTGCGGCAATCACCATCCCGGGTTGAACCAGCCCGAGTTCGGGCAGCACGACGTGTTCTATGCCCTGCCGGGCGTCGAGCACGTCGAACATCTCGATGTTGAAGTCCTTTCCGTTCGTCGCGAAATAGTCGATCTGCTTTTGCGCGTCAGCGTCATCGACATGATTGGTGCGAAGCGGGGCGGTGGAGTTCACATGATCGACAACCCCAAGCGCGGCCTGCGGGCGCCACGCCTTGCGCCCGTGTTCACGCAATCCGCTGAACGCCTGGGGGCTTGTGTATTCGTTCAGGACGGTTCGATCTATGTACAGCAAGATTGTGGCGTCTCGTCCTTCCCCGCTCAGCGTCAGCACGTTGTGGCTGTCTACGATTTTTTCATAGAGCGTGCGCGGGGCAGTCATGACCGATCGTCCTCTTGTGCTTGTTTTCCTACTATTGGCGCGCGTGTGGCCACGTTGGCCAATGTCAGTTTCGAATGAAATGATGTGGCGGAGAGAATGTGATGGATATCGTGTGGCTGGAGGATTTTCTGGCGCTTGCGATGGAGCGGAATTTTTCTCGTGCAGCTGAAAATCGAAACCTCAGTCAGCCAGCGTTCAGCCGTCGCATAAAGGGCCTCGAAGAATGGGTTGGGGCGAGACTTATCGACCGCGATACGCACCGTATTGCTTTGACCGAGGCAGGAGTCGCATTTCAGGGCGTGGCGGAAGACGTTCTGAGGCGATTGGCGCTGGGCAGGGACGAAGCGCGAGAAATTTCTGGCGAGCAGACTGAAATGATCCGTTTTGTAGCCACCCAATCGCTGGCGGTGACATTCTTTCCAGCCTGGTTGAAGGAACTCGGCGAAAAGGGAAGTCTGGGGCCCATCAGCCTGATCGCTGACGCTATGGTCGCATGTGAAAATCTTCTTCTGGACGGAGATGCCGATTTTCTTCTGTGCCATGCTCATCCGGCCGCTAAAAATCGTCTGGAAGAGACACATTTTCGTTGGGTCAGGCTCGGCGAAGACGAACTGATTCCAATTTCTGCGCCTGAGAACGGCGCGCCGAAGTTTGCCCTGTCACGCGATGCGACTGCGCGATTGCCATTTCTTGCGTTCGATGAACGGTCTGGGCTTGGGCACATTCTCAAGGCCAGTATTCTGTCAGAAAGCACATTGGCGGGATTTCGGACCGTCTTTCGTTCGCATCTTGCCAGTGCGCAGCTGAATATGGCGCGTAATGGCATGGGGGTTACATGGACGCCGCTCAGTTTGTGCCGCGACGATCTGGACGCGGGGAGGCTCGTCAGGGCCGGTGGCGATGAGTGGTCCGTGCCGCTCGAGATTCGCCTGTTTCGCCCACGTTCAAGGCGTAACGCCGCAGTCGAAGAGCTCTGGAGCTTCATCGCGCAGGGAGGATATGGGAAATAAGTCTGTTTTTCTCAAATTATTTTCTAATTTCAAAAAACTATGGTTTAGGGAGCCGTTCGTCTGATTAGTTCCTGGCGTCGGCGCAGATACTGCCGAATGGGCGCTCGGACGGAAAACCTGACGCCCTCGCCAAGTATCCACCATGGCCTAAGCGCAGGCAGATGAATTTTAGCTTCATCCGCTATCCTTAAGCCTCTGAAAGCTGTTTGCCGTCACTCACGGCGCGCGTCGAACGACAACAGAGTTTGAGGCATGGTGGACGCCACTGGGCGACGGAGGTAGCCGAGCGTCATAACTCCCCCCGGCTCCTGTGATTCGACGTTGAATCGCGAAGCCCTGTCCCGTCCAATACATTCGTAAGGTCTTGGAACGCATGGCGAGAGCGTGCGCCGATCACGTCTTGTCCACGTCATGCCCGTTATGGATCAAAAGATCAGTTTTCCGCATTGGTCCTGCCTGGATCTTGCCGCTAGCGTGGCGGCAAGAATGGAAGACAGGTATTCAGCCTGCCAAAAATGGAAGATACAATGCGGCTTCTCAGGCATCTGTACGTGCAGGTCATTCTGGCCGTAGTCGCGGGAGGGCTTCTCGGGTTCTTCGCCCCGTCCTTCGCCGTGTCGCTCAAACCACTGAGCGACGTTTTCATCAACATGATACGCATGGTCCTATTGCCGGTTATTTTTGGCACAGTTGTCCTGGGCATCGCCCGCATGGAAAATATGCGGGAGTTGGGGCGCGTCGGCATAAAATCCCTCGCCTATTTTGAGGTTTCTTCCACGCTTGCGCTTCTTGTCGGGATGACGGTTGTCAACATCGTGCGTCCGGGCGCCGGAATTCACGCCAACCCCCATAGCTTCAACGCCGATGCGGTTAAGCAATATACCGCGGCGGCGGAGAGTCACACGGGGATAGTTGATTTTCTCGTCGGCGTTGTGCCGTCAAACGTCGTTGAAAGCTTCGCAAGAGGGAACATCCTCCAGATATTGTTCTTCAGCCTGTTGCTTGGCGTGGCTCTCGCTCAGGTCGGAGACGCCAGCAAGCCGTTTATGAATACCCTTCACAGTTTTCTCGAGGCCGTATTTCGTATTGTGAACATGGTCATGCGTGTCGCTCCGTTGGGTGCGCTGGGGGCCGTGGCGTTCACCATCGGTCGATATGGCGTCGGAAGCCTGATGTCGATCGGACTGGTATTGGTTTGCGTTTATATTACATGCCTGCTTTTTGCTATTTTGTCGTTTGGTCTGATTGGACGTCTTGTCGGATTTTCATCGCTGCGTTTTCTAAACTTCATCAAGGACGAGATATTCACGGTCTTTGGAACCTGCTCGTCGGAATCCGTTCTGCCTCAGTTAATGAGGAAGTTGGAAATGGCTGGCGTGCCGAGTTCGGTTGTAGGCCTCGTTCTTCCGGGAGGATTGACATTCAATGCGTGCGGCAGCGCAATCTATTTCACCGTGGGCGCACTGTTCATTGCTCAGGCGACGGATGTTCCTCTGAGCTTCCTGGATCAATTGACGGTGCTCGGAGTGCTGCTTTTGACCAGTAAAGGGTCCGCTGGCGTAGCTGGCGCAGGATTCGTGACGCTGGCGGCGACGCTCGGGGCTCTCCATAAAATACCGGTTTCTGGATTGGTTCTTTTGCTTGGGGTGGATCGTTTTATGGCGGAAGCGAGATCCGTCACAAATACGATCAGCAACGCCTTTGGAGCCGTAGCCGTGGCTGCCTGGGAGGGAGTTCTTGATCGAAAGAAATTTCTCGAGGTTTTACAAGGCGGCGCGGAGGTTGATGGTGAATTTGCGGCGCAGCCTGTGCATGTGCCTGACGGTGTTCTCCAACGCGCGACCCCGGTCAGTGGGCGTCAGTAACCTTGAGAATATCGGGTCGTTCGCCTGTGGCGTGCTATGAGCAGCCGATATGCGACTTCTGCCGCGCCTGCATAAAAATGCGCGTGCAGGAGCGCTGTTCTCTTATATTGCTCGGAGTGATGCGAAAATTATATAACTCTTAGGCGCTAACGTGAGCCAGCCAAGCCGAAGGGTCGGGGAATGGCGTTGGAAAAATGGAGATGGCGCCAAGACTGTACGCTTGGCCAAATCTACATGTATTTCTTACTCGTCATATTTTTCAAACGACATTATGGATTTTTCGATTCAATCATCGCCTGACGTCAAAGCGTGCGTCGGGTCGCGTCAAAAAATTCTGCAGACATAGAGAGAATTTTTCACTGTCATCCATTTGCGTGGTAGCCGGCGCAGGCGTTACGCCAGTGCGTCCCGATTCAGTCTCCAGGCTTCCTCCACAGCGCTTGCGATATCCGCCGCGCCCGTTGCCCACTCTCCGGCGCCGTCGACCGGATGAGCGGAGGCTTTCCACAACCCTGCGTCGCCTTCCCGTTCGATCGCGACAACCCAATCCGCCGGCACGCGCGCCAGAACGCGCGCAAGTTTCTGCTCAGGGGTCAACGGCTTTGCGTAATTATGCCCCATACGGCCATCATCCTTTCATGGCGCCGATTACCAGATCCGGCGTCAGGATCTGCGGTAGCACACGCCCCTCCGCATGGGGCGGAAAATAGACGTAGAGCGGCACGCCGTCGCGGCCATGGGCGCGCAGAAAGGCGGTGATAGCCTCGTCCCGGTTGGTCCAGTCGCCTTTGATATAGGCGACGTTATTCTTCGCGAACGCGTCCTGCACCTTGGCACTGCTCAACGTCACGCGCTCGTTGACCAGACATGTGATGCACCAGGCCGCTGTCATGTCGATGAACACTGGCCGCCCTTGTGCTCGCAGCGCTGCGAGACGCGCCTCGCTGAACGCCGACTGCTCAGCGCTCACGCCAGCCGTCGGTGCGGACGCCGGTGCGGGCAGAGCGAGAAGGAGCGCCAAGGGCGCAACCGCTGCAATCACCGCCAACCCACGCACCCATCGCGCCCCGGAGGCGCCCCGCATGGTAAGCGCGCGCCCATTGATCACAAGCCAGCCGCTGAACCCCAGCAGCAACAGTCCGACGCCCAGCAGTAGCACCGCATCGCCGCCACCCTGTCGCGCCAGCACCCAGGCAAGCCATACGCAGGTCGCGAATATTGGAAACGCAAGCAGTTGTCGGAATATGTCCATCCACGCGCCGGGCTTGGGGATCAGCCTGCCGAAACCCGGCACGACCGCGAGCAGGAGATAGGGGCTGGCGAGCCCTAATCCCATGCACAGGAAAACGCCTATGGCTGCCAACGGAGGGGCGGCCAGAGCCCCGGCCACGGCGGCGCCCATGAACGGCGCCGTGCAGGGCGTCGCCACCAGGACGGCGAGAAGACCAGTCAAAAAGTCGGCGAGGCCGCCATGAGCGCGAGAAATAGCCCCTTGCCCCGCGCCGATGGCGGGCATTTCGAACACGCCGAGCATGCCCAGACCGACCCCGAACAGCAGCCAGCAGATGATGGCCACGAAAGCCGGGGACTGGAACTGAAACCCCCAACCGGCAGTGACGCCCGCGCCCCGAACGGCAAGCGTCGCGCCGCCAAGAAGGGCGAACGTGACCAAAACGCCCGCCGTATAGGCCAGCGCACTGCGTACCCGCGCGGCTTCTCCGCCCAGCCGCACGACTGCGAGCGCCTTCATGGCGAGCACGGGAAAGACGCAAGGCATCAGGTTAAGGATCGCGCCGCCGAGGAACGCGAGTACGGCCAGTTCGCCCCAGCTCGCCGCCGCCAACCGCCCTGCGGGCGCAGACGCTGATGCGACACTGCCTTTCGCTGGTTGCGCGGTCATATCGAGTGCGCTCTGTTGCCCCGCCTTGTCGCGCAGTAGCAGCACGCCTTCCAGTGGCGATCCCGTCTTGAACCCGTCGAGGGGTTTGAGAGAGAGCGATAGCCCCTCGTCATTGAAGGTCAGTTTCTGGTCTGCGACCTGATCGACGACGCCGGGCGCGCCCGGCACGAACCATGCTTCGCTGACAGCTTCACGCGACAACCCCTTGCCGGAAATCTGCAACAATCCGGTGGGTGTGATCGACGACGTGAAAGGCGACGGCAGCGGACGGGCGGCCGTCGCGCGTTCGAACAGCGGCGCCTGCGCCGATGGCGCTGCCGCGCCTGAGTGCAGCGTCATCTGGAAGTCGCCCTGCTCCGGCACGCAGACGGCTGCGCAGACAAGCCACTCCGCATGCGCCTTGACGGTGACGTCCTGCGCATCCGAAGTCCCGGCGACAGGCGTCACGGTCACTGGCAACAACACGTCGCCGGTATAGCCGTACGACATCAACGGTCCGTCCGGCAGGCGTTCCGGCGCGGGCCATGCAATGGCGTCGCCGTGACCGCTAGCCGCGCCCGAAAGCGTGACGGCAAGCGTCGGCGCTTCTCCAGCGTCGCCAGGATTGCGCCAGTAGGTATGCCAGGTCGGTTTCAGGGCGAGATGCAATCCCACGCGTATCGGCTGACCGGGTTGAACGGTGTCACTGTCGCTGACGAGCCACGCCTGATCGCGCTCCGTCGTCGCGACCGCGCTCTCCGCCGCATGTGACGACGCGCCGCCCGTCAAGCCAAGGGCCAGCGTGAGGAACGCCACGGCGAACGTCGGCGCCAGCTTACGGCGACCGGACGAAAAGGAACTGGCTGACAGGCGCAAGAGGGCGCTCTCCTGAAATAACGAAACCGGACAGACGGAAATATGGGAGGAGCTTTACCGCTCCGCCAGCGTCGGGAACAGGGCGGGCGACGATTGCCGCCTCGCGCCTGCCCCGTCATAACCGGCGCATGGACAACGTTCGCGCTTTTCCCGCCCCGACGCCAGTCGCCGACGACCTGCCGGTGCGTGCGATTTTGCCAGAACTGGCCGCCACGCTTGCAGAACGCCCGAACGTCGTGCTGGTGGCGCCGCCGGGGGCGGGCAAGACGACGCTCGCGCCGCTTGCGCTGCTTGAAGCGCCGTGGCGCGACCCGTCGGCGCGGATTATCGTGCTGGAGCCGCGGAGGCTCGCCGCCCGCGCCGCAGCCGAACGTATGGCGAGCCTGCTCGGACAGCGTGCGGGGCAGACTGTAGGTTTTCGCACGCGCCTGGAATCCACCGTTTCCGACGCGACGCGTATCGAGGTCGTGACGGAGGGGCTGTTCCTGCGCCGCCTGTTGTCGGACCCGACGCTGGCCGACACGGCTTGCGTCATTTTCGATGAAATTCACGAGCGTTCGCTGGACGCCGATCTGTCGCTGGCCTTCACGCTAGACCTGCAACAGACCTTGCGGCCCGACCTCCGGCTGGTGGCGATGTCGGCTACGGCTGACACGGCGACGCTTTGCCGACTGCTCGACGCTCCTGCGCTGGTCAGCGAGGGCCGCCAGCACCCCGTGACGATCCGCCACGCGAAGCGCGACCTGACGCATGTGCGCGATTTGCCGCTGGCGGCGGCGCAGGCTGTTCTGGACATTTTGCACGCGCCGTCCGGCCAGCCTGCCCCCCATCGCGACGCGTTGGCGGAGGAGGCCGGGGGCGACATTCTCGTCTTCCTGCCCGGCGTCGGCGAGATACGCCGCGCCGCCACAGCGCTGGAACGGGCTCCCGCCGCCGTCCTGCCATTACATGGCGAGCTTCCGCCCGCCGAGCAGGCCCGTGCGCTGGCCCCTGATCCGGCTGGGCGGCGGCGCGTGATCCTGTCGACCTCCATTGCCGAAACGTCCCTGACCGTTCCGGGCGTGCGTATTGTTATTGACGGCGGGTTTCGTCGCGCGCCGCGCTTCGATCCGGGGGCGGGGTTGTCCCGTCTTGAGACCATGCGGATTTCCAGAGCTGCCGCGACGCAACGATCGGGCCGCGCGGGGCGCGAGGCGCCGGGATATGCGCTGCGTCTGTGGACGGAAGCGACCGGGCGCGGCATGCCGCCGCACGACCGCCCGGAAATTCTCGACGCCGACCTCTCGGGTTTTGTGCTCGCGACCGCAGTGTGGACGGAAGAAATGGGTGGGGAGAATGGCGCGCTCCGCTTCCCTGACGCGCCGCCGAATGGCGGGGTCGCGACGGCGACCGAACTGCTCAAGGAACTCGGCGCGCTTGATGAACGGGGCAAACCGACATCGCTCGGCAAGCGGATGGCGACGATCGGCGCCCACCCGCGCCTTGCGGCCATCATGCTGGCGACGCGCACCGCCGGAGAATCGGCGCTGGCCGCCGACATTGCGGCATTGCTGGAGGAACGCGACCCGCTGCGCCCACGTCATACGCCCGGCGCCGGAGGGCCGCCGCCCGTGCCGCCATCCGATATAGCGCTCCGGCTGGATCTGATCGGCGGAGGAGATCATCCGGACGCCGATCGCGGCGCCCTGTCGCGCATCCGGCAGGCGGCGGCGCAGTATCGCCGCCGCCTGCGCGTCCCGGCAGGAACGCAGGCGGAAGGCGACGTTTCCGCGCTGCTGGCGGCTGGTTTCCCCGATCGTATCGCGCAAAGCCGGGGCGGCGCGGGTGACGGCGATTTCCGTCTGTCAGGCGGCGGGTCGGCGCGTATCGGACGCGCCGACCCGCTGGCGGACCGAAAGCTGCTGGCCGTCGCATCCCTGTTTCTGCGCAAGAGCGCGGAGATCCGGCTGGCGGCGCCGCTCGATCCGGACAATCTTCCTGATACGCTTCTGGCGCGCGCGACCGAACAGGTGGAGACGGCGCTCGACCCGGTCAGTGGAGCGATCATCGCCCGTCGCCGGGTGCGTCTTGGCGCGCTGGTTCTGCGCGATCGAACGGAGACGGTCCGGGGCGAAGACGCCGCCGGACTTCTTGCGCGGCAGGCGGCGGCCACGCTGGGAACTGCGTTCGATTGGACCGATGCGGCGCGCCAGTTTCAGGCTCGTGTCGCCGTGGCGCGAGCTGAACTGGGGCTGGAAGAAACTCTCCCTGATCTATCGGACGAGGCGTTGGCCGCCTCCATCGAGGAATGGCTGACGCCGTGGCTGGACGGCGTGACGAAGCTGTCGACGCTGCGGGATCTCGATCTGCTCGCCATCCTGCGGGCCAGACTGGACTACGCCGACCTGAGTGCGCTTGACCGCGAATTGCCGACGGAACTGTCGTTGAAAGGCGGGCGCATCAAGGTCGACTACACGCAGCCCGTTCCTGTCGCCTCCGCGCGGGCTCAGACATTCTACGGCACGTCGGAAACGCCCCGTCTTGCAGGCGGTCGCGTGAAACTGCGCCTCGCGCTGCTTTCTCCTGCAAGTCGCCCGCAGGCTTTGACCGCTGATCTGGCGAGCTTCTGGGCCAACGGCTGGGCCGACATGCGGCGCGACATGCGCGGGCGCTATCCACGCCACGACTGGCCGGAGAATCCGGCTCTGGCCGAGCCGCCGCAACCCGGCCCACGTCGGGAACGCCGTTGACGCAACGTCGGGTCCTGCGGCGGAGGGAGTTGGTGGGCGAGAGACGAGAAACTGGCCGCCTGCATGGCGCATCCCCGCGAGAGGACGGTGTCGAAGGAGACACAGGCGTGCGGGAAATGGCCGCCGAAACGTCCTCAGGGATTGCCCAGCTTCGCCGTCTGACCCAACACTAGGACTCGACGCAGCGTGAATCCTTGCGCAGGCGACCCAGTGTTCGGCCATTCACGAAAGCCTTCAGCCCCTGATGCCTCCTCGAACAGGTAGCCTGCCCCGGTCTTCCTCAAGCTCTCCGTGCGTCGCTCCGGGAGCGGAAGGGGTTCATTTTCCTTTGGACCGACCGCCGGGCGGACGAGGTTTAAGCAGGCGGGCGACCGCTTTCATCGTGCTCGCCTTGACGGGGCTGGGCGCAGCCGGGGCTGGCTCGGCGACCATGCTGGCGCGGGCCGAGACGGCGCGCGCCACCGAACTCCCTACGCCGACGCCGCTGGTGCAGGGCCTGCCGATGACCTTCGCCCCGCTGGTGAAGAAGGTCGTCCCTGCGGTTGTGAACATCGCGGTGACGCGTGAGGTCGATCCCTCTTCCGGCAAACGCATTCACGTTCTGCCAGACGTCAAGGGAACGCCGCTCGAACGGCGTTTTCGCGAGCGGTTGCGCAAGCACGGCGAGGATATGCTTGGCGCCGGCTCGGGGTTCATTATCGACCCCTCCGGCGTCATCGTCACGAACAACCATGTCGTGGGTGACGCCAACAACATTTCCGTCTCGCTCGCCAATGGCCGCGAGTTGCCGGCGCGCGTCCTGGGCAGCGACGACCTCACGGATATCGCGGTCATCAAGGTCGAAAGCCTGGTGCCGTTGCCTTACGTAAGCTGGGGCGACAGTCGCCAGGTGCAGGTCGGGGACTGGATCATGGCGGCGGGCAACCCATTCGGCCTTGGGTCGTCCGTGACAGCGGGAATCGTGTCGGCGCGCGGTCGGGACATTGGGGCAAGTCCGTTCGATGACTTCCTGCAGCTCGATGCGCCGATCAATCCGGGGAATTCCGGCGGCCCGACGTTCAACATGCAGGGCGAGGTGATCGCCATCAACACCGCTATCGTCTCCCCGACGGGCGGGTCGGTGGGTATAGGCTTCTCCATCCCTTCCGAGATCGTCATACCGGTGGTCGAACAGTTGCGGCGGACGGGCCACATTGATCGTGGCTGGCTCGGCGTCACGCTTGAGGATGACGCCGGCACGGACGGCGCCCGCGTCGTGGACATCGACAAGGGCGGTCCTGGGGCAAAAGCGACGTTGCGCCGCGGCGACGTCGTCATCGCGTTTGGAACGGATCATGTCGAGAACGCACGAGGCCTGATTCGTGCGGTGGCGGCCGCCAAGCCCGGCGCGACGACGACTCTCACCGTGCGTCGCAAGACGGCGAATGTGGTGTTGCAGGTGCAGATCGGCGCGCGGCCGGCTGATGATTCTCGCGATGGAGACGCCGATGGGGACAACGACGGCCCGTAACCGGCGCAGCGGAGGCGTTTGACGCATGCGTGACATGGCTTCGCGCGCATTTCGATACTGGGTGCGGCAGGTTGCGGCCTCGATGCCGACGGTGACGTATCAGATTGTTTTTGAAGATAATTTTATGAAAACCTCATTGAGGTCCCGGCCAAATCTGGTCAGGGCGGTCGCGCAGCGTAATTTTCGCATGCCGGAACATGGCTGTTAGATGCGCGCGCGGCTTGAATTTCCGCCGCCGATTGCGCACATAATGCGCCGCACTCAGCGGCGTGGCGTCCTTCGCGCGCCCACATCCGCAACGACGACAGGAGCTGACCATAGCCAGACCACCGCTTCCCGCGCCGCCCACTCGCGAGGGACCCCGCGTTAACGAAGAAATCCGCGTACCGTCGGTCCGCCTGATCGATCAGGATGGAGAGATGGTCGGCGTCCTCCCGATGCGCGACGCGCTTCTCCGCGCCTATGGCGTCGGTCTGGATCTTCTGGAGATCAGCCCGAACGCCGAGCCACCCGTTTGCAAGATTCTTGACTACGGCAAGTTCAAGTACGAGCAGCAGAAGAAGCGGAACGAAGCCCGCAAAAAGCAGAAGGTCATCGAGATCAAGGAAGTCAAGGTTCGTCCGAACATCGACGAAAACGACTACCAGGTTAAGATGCGCGCCATGAAGTCGTTCATTGGCGAAGGCGACAAGGTGAAGGTGACGCTGCGTTTCCGTGGCCGTGAAATGGCTCATCAGGATCTCGGCGTGAAGGTGCTTGAGCGCATTCGCACCGAAATGGACGAGCAGGCGAAGGTCGAGCAGATGCCCCGCCTTGAGAACCGCCAGATGGTGATGGTGCTCTCGCCGCGATAAAGACGCGGTCCGTTTTGGTAGTCGAGTTGCAAGCGAGAGACCGAGGCTTCTGGGGCCAGATTGCAACGAAGCGGGAGGGGGCGGTGTGCAACCGTCCCCTTTTCGTTTTTTGCAAGGAAGTCTGACTGGCGTTTGACCGGGAAATCGCCTCAGTCTGAGGTGGAGATGCGAAACGGGTTCGGTCAAACGAGCCGTCTCGCAGTTTGCGAACAATATTGGCGGGACTATCGCCCGCCCTGTAAATGCAGATCAGCGTTGGCGACATCGAGTAAGTCGCCAACGAACGTGATGATGAGTGTTATGAGGCACTATCGTCACCTCACGACCTGCCTTTGTGATTTTCGGCTACGGATGGGCGTGCCGTCCCTTTTGCGGCAGTTTTGCCAGCCTGTCTTTTCGTGCTTCCCTTCCGGGGTGATCCTCACCGTAATCAGTTCTGTCGATGGCGGTGTCGCGTCGCTTTGGAAAGGTTATCGGTGCGGCGCCAGTGATCGGGTCAAATATTGATAGGTACGCTGTATTGTGCGTGGTGAGCTTATAAAGCCCGGATAGGGAGTCGATTGCGCCAGCCCCGTCTGGAGCGTTTTGGCGTGTGGTGCGCGGTCAATCAGCGCCACTCGAGAACGCGCATGAAGGACAATCGCCCCACCCCCGATGCCCCGATGGGATGCTCCGTTTCTGCGCTGTCGAGACTGCTCATCGTCTGAGACATCAGATCAAGTGACGCCCGCCTGTGTTCTCGTTCGAATACGCTGGAGCGTTGCCCGGACTTTGTAGAAACGCTTTACAATTCACTACCCGGGAGAAGGTTGGGAACTGCTCGTCTCGCCTCCGGACACGAGGGAGGTGGCGCCTCAACGCCAAGGAAACGAGATTGTCGCAATGTTCGCCATGTTGGAGTCAAGCAGGGGGAAACGAGCCGCACGGCGGAGCTCAATTCGGGAGACTCTTTGATCTGCGTGCTGTCACAGCGGCTTGCTTTTCATGAAACGGGGATCGCCTCCGCTGAGAATTTCCATGGCAAGTTTTCCGCCATAAGTAACGCCAGCCAGACATCGTTTAGCCGTATCCAGTTTGCCGGGGGGTGTCAGCTTGCCTTAGACTTCCCAAGAATAAACGTCAGGCGTATAAATATATCGACGCTTATCATCGGTGGAAAAAATGAAAATCATTGGAACAGTTATCAGGAAACCTTCACGAGTCGAGTTCTTCTTTACCTTGACGGCCATAGGCTCGATTCTTGGAATCCTGTTCATCAATCGGAAGCCTGTCATCGACGACATCCGTAACACTCTGGATGCGGCGAATCCGCCTTCAGGGTTTCTTGATCCCAAGGCAACGTAATTCTATAAAAAGAGACAGTTTTGTATGCTTGCTTGATGGCCCGGCAAGAGTCGCGCTCGTTTATGCGCGAAGCAGTTTTCAGGCATCGCACCCTGCTGATGGTTCAATAGGGCCCACCTGAGGAACCTATCTGGTAGCATATGTGATTACTGTGAGCAGTTAATCAGCAGGATACGCAGTGACACGATGCACGACTTGCTGACCTGTGGTGGAGGCCATGAGGAGGTTTGCGAGGGGCGGCCTTGACGCTGCTTTGCGAAACGTCCCTCGTGTTCATTCCCTGCGACGCAAGTGTTTCCCGTGAAGTTGGATAATCCGGCGGTAGCGTCGGACTTGCGATTGTCACGAATATGTGATGTTGCGGAATCGTGGCCAAACAGACGCGTGCGCTTCCCTGAATCTTCCGAATGCGGTCGTTATATTTGTGATTCAAGAAAAATTTTCGAGACAGGGAAGCTTTTATTCTACGGCTGAAACGGGCTTCACATTCAGTGGTGGCGCCTGATTCGTCATCGCATGCATTCATCATCCAATGATGATTGGAGACGAAGATTTTCTGAATAAACTGTTGGAAATATATGAAAATTTATCAATTTCAGCGATTCCTTTTGTATGGAAAAATATCAGAAATTTCTATAATGCTTTCGGGATATATACCGATTTGGGCAGGAATAGCGTTTGAGACGGGTCCACATTTCGGCTGTAGATAGTAATATTTCATCGTATCATTTATATTTATATGTATAAAAATAAGAACAAATATAGTTTTGTAGAAAAAATTCACCTATTTTTGCAATGTAACAGTCGTTGACTCGGTTATTAATGTTTTGCTCATGTTTTCCAAACAGCCGGTATTTTATTTCCCAGGGGGAATCTGATGGCCACGAGCAGCGCTACCGTTAGTTCGAGCACCGTAGTAAATGCCTACACTGCATATTATACGAGCGGTCTCTCCACGGTATTTACCCCGTGGTCCGGTCAAACAATTACCGGAACGGCCGCATCAGCTGGTAATGGCGGAACAGCCACTATTGCGATAGCGGAGGTCCATGCGTTAGCTGTAGCCACGAGTGACACCGCAGGACTTCTTGGAGTAATTCAAGTAGATCCGCTTGGGAGTGGTAGCGCGCTGTCAGCTACGTCCGGTGGCGTAATTCTTGACAGTGGCGGAATTGTTGCTGGCGCATCTATTCACGCCTCGGCAGCTATGATGGTCTTCGGCGGCGGTACGGCGACGAATGTCAATGTTGCAAGCGGCGCCAACCTGTACGTTGGCAATGTAGGCAGCATAACAAACGTTTCTACCATCAATGGTTACCTCACATCCAAAGGCGTGAACGTAACAGGGGCGGGTCTCGTTTCCGGCGCCACCATTTCGGCGGGCGCCGTGGAAAGTCTGGGCTCCGGAGGTACGGATCGCGCCTCTCTTATTCACGGCACGCAGTATGTGTCATCAGGCGCCGTAACGATCAGCGACACGGTCAATAGCGGCGGCGTGCAGAATCTACTTTCCGGAGCGATTACGACAAGTACAACGGTAGGCTCTGGCGGAACAACGATCGCCAGTTCCGGGGCTACGGTCAGCGCTACGACGGTGTCGGGCGGCTCCGTTCTTGTGCTGAACGGCGGAAAGGTCATAGGCGGCTCGGTCCAGAATGGCGGTGAACTCGTTGTGTCGAGTGGCGCCACCGCGTCGAATGTCACTGTGTCGTCGGGGGGGACGGAGATCGTGCAGTCGGGCGGCACTGTCTCTGGAGGCACCATCCTTGGCGGTGGCAAGGAAATCGTTTCGTCGGGCGCCAGTTCTGTCAACGTCACAATTGCTTCGGGCGGATCGTTGGTTGTGGCGTCGGGTTCTGTCCTGACGGGCACGATCGTCTCGTCGGGCGCCGTCATTGACGTTGACACGTTGACATACACTTCTGGCGGAACAGTAAAACTCAGTGGCAATACCCTGACTATTACCGAGGGTGGATCGTCCTGGAGCACCGTGCTCTCGGGGACATACAAGACGGCTGACTATTTCATCATTGGTCAGGACACTGATGGCAGCACGACGTTGACTTTCGTATGCTTCTGCGCGGGGACTCTCATCCGTACCGAAGACGGCGACAGGCTGGTCGAGGATCTGGAAATAGGCGACACGGTTCTGACGTATGTTGACGGGAAGGAAGTCTCCAGCCAACTGACATGGGTTGGGCGTCGGACGATGTCCGTCCGTACGGATCTTCCGGTCGACATGGCGGGGTATCCGGTAAGAATTCTGAAAAACGCCCTCGGTCCGAATGTGCCGCACCAGGACTTGTTGATCACGCCGGAACATTGTCTCTATCTCGACGGAGTGTTTGTTCCCGCGCGTATGTTGGTCAACGGCCGAAGCATTTTCTACGATGTGTCGATGACGCACTACGACTACTACCATGTGGAGACGGAACGTCACTCTATCCTGTGGTCGAACGGCGCATTGAGCGAAAGCTATCTCGATACCGGAAACCGCAAGGAGTTCGGTCAGCAGGGACGCGTCGTCAGGTTTGTCAACCGCCCGGGACTCGAGTGGCCGTCGGATGCGGCTGCGCCTCTGGGCGTCACGAGAGACGTCGTGGAGCCGATTTATCGCGAATTGGAGGCTCGTGCTATCGAGCTGCAATTGCTCCTGCAGACCGAGCCGTTCGCTTTGACGGACGATCCGGACCTGCATCTGGTTACGCCGACCGGACATCGCCTCAATGCGATCCGCAAAGCGAACGATGGTCAGGTCTTCTTCATGGTGCCCTCCGGGGTCAATGAAGTCCGCGTCGTGTCGCGGGCGTCTCGTCCGTCCGACATCGTTGGTCCATATCTTGATGATCGCCGTCATCTTGGAGTTCTGATCGGCCAGATTTCCCTGTGGAGCGGCAAAAAGGAAATTGCGATCACGGCTCATCTTGAGCAGGAGGATCTTGCGGGTTGGTGCGCTCGGGAAGGCAGCGAAATGCGGTGGACCACGGGCGATGCATGGCTCAAATTGCCAGCGAGCCCCAATGTCGCGGCATCGCTTCTGGCGTTCACGGTCCAGCGCGCCGGGCCGTACGTCATGAACGAAACGAGCCGACTGGTTCTCGCCTCCTGAAGATAATTAAAATCTGACGTTTGTTGCGTGGCGCGGGTTTTTCGAGATCGCGCGCCACTTTCTTGCGTTCCGCGTGATTGTTTCAGAGGCTGCGCGTGTTTGATCGCTTTCTTTTTAACGCGGCTCAATCGCGTCTCGAAGCGACTGCGTTCGACTGGTTCGACGCAGACGCAACGTTCGAAAAACTTTCCGGCGACATCGACAGGGTTGCATCAGCGCTGTTTCGCCTGCGCGACCTGAAGCCTGACCTTGTGGGACTGCGGTGCCAGAACCCCTATCAGCACTGGGTGTTTGTTCTGTCCCTCGCCCGTATCGGGTTGGCGTCTGCATCGCTTCCCCACGTGGTCGATGCGAATTTCGTACGCGCCCTTACTGCGTTGCGACCCGATGTCCTCATCACCGATTGTGACGACGGCGCTGCCGTCGGCGGCCGTCAATGGCTTGTTCTGAACGAAATGTGGTTCAGAAATGTCTGCGAAACTGGTGAACGCCTCGCGCGCGCCGTCGCCGTAAAGCCGGACGATGTGGCGCGCGTCGCGCTCGCCGGGGCGGCGGACGCGACGCCGCAGCGCATCTCGATGACCTATCGGTATGTCGAAATCGCAGTTTTTCATCTCCTGTATCATGACATAATGGCGCATGCCCGCGGGCAGGCCGGATATCGGGTTATCCCGACGCTGGGAGCGGAGACGCCGTCAGGGTTTCTCGTAATTATCGCAGCGTTGACAGCCGGGTCCTGCGTCCAGATCGCCACGGCTGCGCAGCTGGGTGCGGCGTTTAGCCAAAAAACTCCTTGTGTCGCCATCGTTTCTCCATCGCAGGCCGAATTCATTCTTTCGCAGTTGCCCCCGGGCATGCAGCCGTTGACACATTTTTATCTGACAGTGGCGGGAGGCCGATTATCGACCGCGTTATGCAACCGCCTGCGGCAGTCGCTAACCCCCAACGTGCAGGTCGTCTATGGATCTGATGAATGCGGACCTGTAGCGTTCGGAGATCCGGCGACTCTGGGCGATGAGGCCGCGGTGGGTCATGTCGTTCCCTGGATCACGCTGGAGGTGGTGGACGCGGATGACGCTCCATGCCCGGCAAACGTGGAGGGTGAAGTGCGTCTGATGGGCACGGGCGTCATCGGGCGTTATGACGACAACTTCTCCCTGACGGAGAAAAAATTTCGTAACGGGTGGTTTTATCCCGGCGATAGGGGCTCCGTAGATGCGCACGGGGTTTTAAAACTTTCTGGACGATCAGATGATCTTATCAGCTTTGGAGGCGACAAATTCGATCTGAGAGCTATCGACGCTCATATTCTCGAATGTCCCGGCGTCAGGGACTGCGCGGTTTTCGCGGTTCCTGACGAGAACGGAAAGCCTGAACCTTGGGCGGCGCTTGTCACAGAATCATGCTTTCAGACCGGACTTCTGGCGACAAGGTTGCGAGACGAATTTCCGAATTTACCTCTAGTAAGAACTGTCCGGATCGAAAAAATGCCACGCGACGACGGCGGCGCGCCCGACAGGCAAGCCCTTCTGGTTGCAGTAAAGGCCGTGTAGGAATAACTTGTTTTACTTTCTTGAAATAACCTGTCAGCCTAACTCTCATGAGTGAGTTTAAAGCAGAGATCGCGGTCGTTGGGATCGGGTGCAGGTTTCCCGGCGGCGTCGATACGCCTGACGCGCTGTGGCGTCTGCTATGCATGCAAGTTGACGCGACGAGCGAGGTGCCTGCGGATCGCTGGAGCAACAAACGCTTCTATGATCCCGACGTCGGCGTTCCTAAAAAGACTTACATGCATCGTGGCGCCTTTCTCGATCAAAAAATAGATGAAATGGATCCGCTCTTCTTCGGAATTTCTCCGAGAGAGGCTGCGATCATGGATCCGCAGCAGCGGCTGCTTCTCGAAGTCGTATGGGAAGCTTTCGAGGACGGCGGCCATGTTCTGGCTAGGTTAGGGCCGAAACGTACGGGCGTGTTCATCGGGACCTTTTCGCTCGACTGGCTCGCTCTTTGCGGATCGCCTTTAAATCGCCTTTTAATCAACGATCATTTTTCTGCGGTCGCTGCATCGGCGACGATGCTGGCGGCCCGCATTGCCCACGTTTTCGATTTGCAGGGACCATGCCTCTCTATCGACACGGCGTGTTCATCTTCTCTCGTGGCTATACATCAGGCTTGTGCGAGCCTGCTGGCTGGTGAGTGCGATGTCGCTGTTGCGGGGGGTGTTAATCTCATGGTTGCCCCTCCTGCTGCGATCACCATGTCCAAGGGCCACTTTCTGGCGCCGGATGGCCGCTGCAAGAGCTTCGCCGCCGACGCAGACGGATACGGGCGCGGTGAGGGATGTGGCATTGTCATACTTAAGCGTTTAGAGGATGCGCGCCGCGACGGAGATTTCATCCACGGTATAATCGCAGGCTCGGGCGTCAACCAGGATGGTCGCACGCTATCGCTGACCATGCCCAGCGAGGACGCCCAAAGTTCGCTGATCCGTGCGGTGGCGGAAAGGGCGGGGATCGATCTGTCGCAGATCGGTTATATGGAGGCGCACGGGACAGGCACGCCTGTTGGGGATCCGATCGAGGTGAACGCCTTGGGCAGCGCCATCGGAACGCATCGTCCGCGTGAAGCGCCTCTGGTGATCGGGTCGCTTAAAGCCAATATTGGGCATCTGGAAGCTGCGGCCGGGGTCGCTGGCCTCATAAAGGCGCTTTTGTGCCTCCGTTATGGCGTTGCTCCGCCACAGACTAATCTATCCGCACTGAATTCATCAATTCCTTTTGAAAAGCTTGGAGTTCTTGTATCTCGAGGCGGTATGACGCCATTGTCCGGTGTATCCGGGGCTCTATATGCTGGCGTAAATTCATTCGGCTATGGCGGCACTAATGCGGTGGCCCTGCTACGCGCGCCGATCGATGGTGATGAGACGTTTACGTCGGAGCGAAGATTGGTCGCAAGACCGTCCGACCGATTCATTCTTCCACTTAGCGCAATGGGCGAAGCGCCCCTGAAGGCGCTTGCGCAATCGTACGTTGACCTTCTGAGCGACGGAAACGCGTCTGTGGAAGATATCTGTTTTTCTTCTGCAATGCACAGGACGCGTTTACAAAACCAGGCGGTTATTCTGGGGCGCGATAGGGAGCATCTCCTGTCGGGTTTGAACGAGTTGGCGCTGGGGACGGGCAGTCGTGACGTGATCGTCGGTCGGCGCCAGCACCCGGCGGAACAGAAAATTGTTTTCGTATTCTCCGGTATGGGGGCACAGTGGAAGGGGATGGGCAGACAGTTTCTCGTCGGTCTCCCTGAGGTCGTGTCTAACAGGCTTGTGCAAGTCGACGACTGTTTTGCACGTCTTGCTGGATGGTCGATTCTGGACGCGATTCGTGAATCCGATGAGATTTCGCGAATTGACGAAACGGTAGTTGCGCAGCCTGCAATCTTTTTTGTGCAGGTCGCCCTGGTAGAGCTGTTTCGTTTTTACGGAATTGAACCAGACGCCATCGTCGGACACAGCGTGGGGGAGGTCGCTGCCAGCTATGCCGCCGGTGCGCTTTCCATAGAAGACGCTGTTACAGTCATCTTTCACAGAAGCCAGACGCAGGCCCGGTTGGTCGGACGTGGCGGCATGCTGGCTGTGGGTATGTCGGGAGAAGAAGCGGCCGAGCGTTTGTTGGGAGATTATGTTGGCCGTGTTTGCGTGGCCGCGCTCAACAGCAGCAAATCCTGCACGCTTGCGGGTGACGTCAAAGCTCTTGATGAGTTGGCCGTCAGTTGTGATCGATCAAAAATTTTCAATAGAATTTTGAAGGTCGATGTTCCTTACCATAGCGATCTCATGGAGGAGATCAGGGAGGATTTTGAGAAATCCTTGCTGTCTCTCTCGCCTGCCAATCCGATCACCCCACTTTATTCGACAGTGACAGGCGCCCTGCACCGCGAGGGCGATCGGCACGACGCGCGGTATTGGTATGCGAATATGCGGCGTCCTGTACTATTTCAGAACGCAGTTCAGGCTCTTCTCGACGATAGCTATCGGGTTTTTGTCGAAATCGGCGCACATCCGGTCCTGGGTGCGCTGGTGCGCGAAGTCGCCGCTGATCACTCTGTTGACATTATACCGACGCTAAGTCGCAGGGAACCAGAAGAGACCGCTCTTGCGCGCACCGTGGCGCGCTTGTTTATGGCCGGAGCGTCGCTTGATTGGGCGCGATTGACCGGCGGCTCCCGAACGCCGCTTCCTCATTATCCGTGGGCCCGCGCCCGTTTTTGGGCCGAAACTGAGGCATCTCGGCAAGACCGGCTGGATGGCACGGTTCACCCTGTCTTAGGCATGTTTCAAACTGAGAGCGCGCAGCCGAGCTGGACGGCTGACGTGAATCACAATTATATGCCGTGGCTTCGCGATCACACGGTCGATGGCATCGTCGTGTTTCCCGCGGCGGGATTTATAGAAGGGGCCCTTGCTCTCCATCGACAACTCGATGCTGCAAACGGTGTCATTCTCGAAGATCTGGATATTTGCCAGGCGCTTCTACTGGATGGCGTTGCTCCGCCGACACTGGAGTGGGTGTTCAATCCAGAAACGAGGACGGCGACTGTCTCCTCACGAGCAGGGAACGACGGCGAAGGTGAATGGGTCCGGCATTGCGGCCTCCGTCTGTTGTCTAGCCAGCCGTGGGATGATTCTTTGCGTGGCCAGGAAGGTGCGCTCGACGACGCGATGCACAACGTTTCTGTCGAAGCCTTTTATGAACGAATTGCAAAACTAGGCCTGTCCTACGGGCCGGCGTTTCAGGTTGTGCGCGAGCTGAAAGTCGGTAGTGCCACAGCGTTTGCCCGCCTTGTTCTTTCCGAGCCCGAACAGCAACGAGATTCCGAATATTTTCTGCACCCCGCTTTGCTGGATGGCGCTTTTCAGACGCTGATCGGCGCAGGGCATAGCATCAGCGAAGATCGCGTTTTCGTGCCGACTGGCGCGCGGAGAATCGTTTATCGTGGAGGGCGACACGCTGCGTTGATAGCGCGGTCGACGATCACGAAACGCGCTCCGAACAGAATAGAAGGCGATATAAATATTTTCGCCGAAGACGGCGCTCTCGTGGCTGAGATTCGCGGATTTGTTGCGACCGCCGTGCCGCAGATGCATGCGCTTCTTACGGCCGGTGATACGGCGGGCCATTTCTATCGGCAGATCTGGATCGACAGCGAATTGTCGGCGGTCCTTGCTGAGCCACTGAACGTACAAACGTGCTGCCTTGATATGGATTTCCTTGATCGCCTGAGCAGGATTATGCGCGGGCAGGGAATGACGGCCAATCCGATCGACCTGGAGGGACCATCCTCCGGGCACACGAACTCCCCGAGCTCATCTCGCGACGTAGTGCTTTATGTTTGTTCGGACCGAGAACCTGACACATGGGGAGGTTCGCGTTTCCTGTCGTGCGTGAACGCCATGGTTCGTGGGTCAGAGACCGGCTCCTCACCGCGTTTCATCCTTGTGACCCAGGGAGCCGTATCGCCTGACCAGCGTTCTGGCGAACCTGTAAATGTAAGGCAGGCCGCCGTCCGTGGGTTTGCGCGGGCTCTTGCGGCAGAACGGCCGGAACTTGCTGTGCGGTTTGTCGACGTCGGGGTGGATGCCGACGATGCGGTGTTACGCCAACTCTGCGCTGAACTGGTTCAAGAAGACACCGAGGATGACGTTATATTGCGGCCGGGGCGTCGCGCCGTAGGACGCCTGTCCCGATGCGACGTCATTCCTGATCGTGGCGTCACGCCGTTTACTGCCGACGAGACAACCAATGGAGAAATCGTTGGCGTGCGTCTTGCGGCGTCGTCCTCAGGCAGTCTCGATCGCCTGCGCCACGAACGTTTTGTGTGCCCCGTCCCGGGTCCGGGGCAGGTTCAATTCAGAACACTTGCCGCGTCGCTGAACTTCAAGGACGTGCTGAAGGCCATGGGGCTGTTGCCGCATAGCGTCGTGGAGAACACGTTTCATAGCGATGGTCTCGGGATGGAGGCGAGTGTGGAGGTCCTCGCCATCGGCGAGGGGGTAGATAATTTCGAGCCAGGTCGGCGCTACGTCGTTTCATGGCCCGGATGTTTTTCCTCTTGTTTCACGGCGTCCGCCGCTGACATTTTTGCGTTGCCGATTGAAGGGTTGGGCTCGCCTTCCGAGGCCGCGACCCTGCCGGTCGCATATGTGACAGCGTGCTACGCCTTGACGAGGCTGGCGCGGCTTGAGGCCGGTGAGGCGGTGTTGATTCATGCGGGCACCGGAGGCGTCGGACTCGCTGCGATAGAACTTGCGCGCGGGATTGGCGCCCGGGTGTTCGCTACTGCGGGCTCCGACGAAAAACGGGAATATCTTCGTCGGCTTGGATGTGAAGGCGTGTGGAGTTCCCGCACACTGGCGTTTGCGGACGGCATGCGGGAAAAAACGAACGGGCGCGGTGTCGACGTCGTCCTGAACTCGCTGGCTGGCGAGGCGCAAATCGAAAGTCTGAACGCTCTGGCTCCTTACGGGCGGTTTGTGGAGATCGGTAAGAAAGATATTCTTGAAAGACGCGGCCTGGCCCTTGCGCCGTTTAACGAAAATCTCTCTTTTTTCTCCTTGGATCTCGACCGCATGATGGTGGAGCGACCTGCACTTATAAGGTCCTTGCTGTCAGAAGTGGCCTCGTTGCTGGGGAGTGGGAAGGCGCGTCCTCTACCGTTCAGAGCGTTTGCTCCGGCGGAGGCGTCCGAAGCTTTTCGTTTTCTTGCATCGACGAAGCATATTGGAAAAGTCATTCTGGACTACGCACGATTGGCAGGCGTGATGGCAGCGCCGTTGCCTCGCCAACAGCCAAGCGTTCGAGCGGATGCGACTTACCTTGTCACAGGTGGGTTGAGCGGCTTCGGTTTAATGACGGCCCGGTGGTTGGTGGAGCAAGGCGCAGAAAACCTCGTTTTGCTCGGCCGCCGCGGCGCCGATGAGGCCGGCTTTGAACAGAATTGGTCGTCGTTTGGTGCGTCGGGCATCAGTGTCCAGACTGTCGCGGCGGATGTTGCAGACGAAAACGCAATGAAGGAAGTTCTGAACGACATCACAAGAACAATGCCGCCATTGCGAGGTGTTTTCCATTGTGCGGCAGTTCTCGAAGATGCATTGCTTCATAATCTTGACGAAGAGAGCGTGGGCCGGGTCATGAGGCCAAAAGCGGAAGGCGCGCTGGTTCTGGATCGTCTGACGCGCGGCTTGGCGCTGGATTATTTCGTTCTCTACAGTTCCGTGACAACACTTCTTGGGAACGTTGGGCAAGCTGCTTATATAGGCGCAAACGCCGTGCTGGAGGCCGTGGCGGTCAATCGTTGGAATGCAGGCGAGGCTGCGATTGCGGTGGATTGGGGCGCAGTCGCAGACGTCGGAATGTTGACCCGCAACCCTGCAGCCGCACGCTCACTGGAAATCGCGGGCATCGAGGCCGTCTCGGCGCCGCATGCGCTTAGTGCGCTGCCAGATATGTTGAAGCTGGAAATTCCGAACGTAGCGTGCGCGAAGATAAATTGGAATCAATGGGTCAAAGTGGCGCCCGGCGGAGAGTCGCTTGCGCGTTTCTCCCAGGTTCGGACAGTTCTGGAGCGCGGTTCAGCGAACGGTGAGCGGTTAGTCGAGCTTTTGGCGTTGCCAGATGAACAGCGCCTGCCTTACGTCGTGGACAACGTGAAAGCATTGATCGCGCAGACTTTGCATCTGAACGTAAGCGCAATAGACGAAAGGGCAAGGTTATCGGAGTTGGGGATCGACTCCCTTGCCGGGGTCGAATTGCAGACAGCGTTTAGACTCGAATTCGGTGTGGAGATATCGATTCTTGTGTTGGCGCGAGATGAGACAATACAAAAAATGTCGGAATTTTTGTTAAATAAGATTTCTGTTGGGCAGGCGTCACGTTTACCATGAACCAGACTTTTCAGACCGTAACGTCGGCGCAGGGTGAGGAGATACTGGACTGGCGGTCGAACACGATTATTCATGCGCTCTCTTATTACGCGCATGTGTCGCCCGATTTGCAGCTCTATACACTGCTGGGCGATGGAGAAAATGAAACGGATTCTGCGACGGCTGAGCAGCTGGCGGTCGGATCGCGGGCAATGGCAGGGTGGTTGAGGCGTTTGCTGCCACATGGCGCGCGCGTGATTCTTCTATACGAAAACAGCCTTGATTACATTCGTGGCCTACTCGGGTGTCTGAGTGCGGGCTTAACGCCAGTTTCGGGCGTATATCCGAAAGCATTCGGCGCACGTGATCGATTTTTAGCGATTAGAGATGATTGCCAGGCAAAGGCAGTGATAGGTAATCGCTCGGTGCTCGCAGAATTTCAGCCTGTATGTCCAGATATATCTGGTTGTGAGCGATTGTTGTGGATACCGACTGATAAAATCCGCTCTGGCGAAGACCTCTATATCGTTCCATCGCATGATGATCTCGCATTGATTCAATACACGTCCGGGTCAACACGGACGCCGCGAGGCGTTATGCTCTCTCACAGAAATATCGTGCATAATCTGTTTCGTCAGGCCGAGACGTTCGGGTACCGGCGGGGAGATTGTGGCGTTAACTGGCTGCCTCTCTCGCACGACATGGGACTGATCGGCGGCGCCCTTATGACATTGGCGGCGGGCGGGCGATGCGTTCTTCTTTCCCCCGAACATGTAGTGGAAAGTCCGATAAGATGGCTCCGTGCAATTAGCCGCTATCGGGCGACGTTGTCTGGTGGGCCGAATTTCGCTTATGGCATGTGCGCGCGTTTGAACTCCTCGTCGGAGTTCCATGATCTCGACTTGTCGTCATGGGAGGTGGCGTTCAATGGCGCGGAGTATATACATCCAGAGACAGTAGCGAATTTTTCTTCAAAATTTTCGCGATATGGATTTAAAGCGAGCGCATTTTTTGCGTGTTATGGACTTGCTGAGGCGACATTGCTGGTGACGGCCTCAAGTCGAGGAAAGGGCATTGAATTTCAAAGTTTTTCTCGAACAAATCTAGCTGATGGGCGGGCGAAAGAGCCTTCCGACGTTCATGACGCGAGACTTCTGGTTTCATGTGGAGTTGCACCGACTGATGTTCACGTCTGTATCACGGAAGAGAACACCGAGGCCGTGCTTCCAGAGGGAAGCATTGGCGAGATCCGTGTCAGTGGCCCGGGGGTTGGTCTCGGCTATGTTAACAGGCCATTTGAGAACACGACTGTCTTCGCAGCGTACGTTCCAGGAACCACGACACCATATTTAAGGACGGGCGATAGCGGATTTATCCTGGATGGCGCGCTATACGTTACTGGTCGACAGGATGGTCGGATCATCATCGAAGGGAAAGCTTACGAACCTGAAGACGTAATAGCGTGTCTTGAATCTTTTCAGAATGATATCCGCCTGTTTTCCACGGTGGTATTCGTGGAGACTATCGACGATCAACCGCATCTGGTGATCGCCGCCGAGTCGGCCGCCGTTCCGTTGTTGGAGCCGGAGATTTTAGGGCGCGCGATTGGGGAGGCGCTTTGCGCCATTTATCCGGTTAAGGGATGCAGGTGCATTTTTCTTAAAGTGGGCGCTGTTTTGAAAACGCCGAGTGGAAAGGTCCGTATGACCGAGACCAGAGACGAGCTTTTGCGGGGTAGCATTTCAGCAATATCCCAATATTTCTATATCGCATCCGGCTCGGCAAAAGTCCGTATATTGCAAATTTCGGAGGACAAAATTTGAGCATGAGTCAGGAAACGTTATCTCCCAAAATAATCACGCAGAAGAGTGAGAGTGACGGTTCCTTCCTGACGAACAAAGGGCCTGAGGGGTTACACTTCGACTTCAATGACGGTTGCAGGCTGTCGTTGCCGCCAGGCGACTGGCATGTGACTCTCCGAGACATGGATACGAAATCTGTTTTGTTTTCTTCGCCTGTTGCGCAGGGCGTCGTACAAAGCGCGAAGCGTTATTATTTGAAATTCGAAATAGAAATCAAAAAAAATGGCAAACTCATTTTCTCACATGAGATGAATCTTGAGGGGCGGCCCGTCTTGATCAGGATGCGCCAGGGCGGAATTGGCGATCATCTCGCCTGGTTGGGGCATGTAGCCGAATTTCAACGCCGACATAAATGTGCGCTCACTTGTGTGATTCGTCCTGATCTATTGGAATTGCTACAGACTGAATACCCGGATATTCGTTTGGTGTCTTCGGATGAAGAGGCGGGGGGTGGGTATTACGCTTCGTATAACGTGCTTATTTTTTACAATGACTCAGAAAAAAATCACACGCCGATTGATTACCGCGCAGTTGGCCTTGAAAAAAATGCGGCGCTCATATTGGGGTTGCCTATAATTTCTCGTCGGCCGACCGTAAAGATTCAAGAGGGTGGCCGTCCCGTCGCGGAACCTTATGTCTGCATCGCGACGCAGGCGACGTCGCAGGCCAAGTACTGGAACAATCCTGTCGCGTGGCGTGCGGTGATCCAGTTTCTAAAAAAATCCGGATATCGTGTATTTTGCATCGACAGGGAGAGGGTTAACGGACGGGGGACAATCTGGAATTATCTTCCTCACGGAGTTGAAGATTTGACAGGTCCGGCGCCTTTAAGTGAACGCGCCCGATGGTTAAAACACGCAGATTTTTTTATTGGCCTTTCGAGTGGTTTGTCGTGGCTGGCGTGGGCGTCGGAAACACCGGTTGTTATGATAAGCGGTTTTACGGCGCCGTATAATGAATTCGAAACGCCCTATCGCATCTTGAATTGGAATGTTTGTAATGGATGTTCCAATGATGTCCGGTGCCAATTGGATGTGACCGACTTTTTTTGGTGCCCGCGGTTGGGGAATACAGATCGGAGATTCGAGTGCACGAGGGGAATTTCTCCCAATCAAGTCATCGAAACAATAAAAACTATTCCAGAGTTTAGAAAGGCGACGTCATGAGCGAAACTGGCGCGTTGGATATCTTCAAGACGATTATGGACGCTGGTAAGGGAGGTGCGGAGCGTGCAGCGACTGCGGTAGCGCCGCCGGAGCCATTGGTTGTGACCTCACTGGCGACAACTGCAAAAGCCGAACGCCCGAATTTTCCCCCACCGGCGTCAATTCCGACACAATATGGTTCTGAGGGTATTCGCTTCGATTTCAATCAGGGCATTCGTGTTCTCGTTCCGGAGGGAAAGTGGAGAGTGCGTCTGACGGATATTGACGCTGAGGTCGTCATATTTGACGGCGAAGGTGAGTCTTGTCTTTTTCAAAGCCGAAAACAGCATTTTCTTAACGCCAAAATAGAGGCGTTCAAAGACGGAAAAATGGTCTTCGAGCATTCTTACGATGCACGAAATCAGAAAGTGGCGGTAATTCTTCCCGGGGGCACCGTGGGCGATACTATCGCGTGGTTTCCATATGTCGTCCATTTTGCCCGGAAACACTCGTGCGACGTTTCAGTCATGCTTTCACCTCATATGAAGGAACTTCTGGAGCCTTCGTATAAGGAGATCAGATTTCTCGTTCAGGACGAGTTCGATAATTTCGCCGCGGAGTTCTATGCGACTTATTATATAGGTCTTTTCTTCGGAGACGAAGACAACTCCTGGCAGCCTGCAGATTTTCGTATGGTCGGTCTTCATAAGACCGCGGCTTACATTCTTGGGGTGCCTCCTGTGGAGGAGCCGCCCAAATTGCTGATCGATGACGAGAGGCCAATTGCTGAACCATATGTCGTGATTGCGTGTCAGGCCAGCACGCAATGTAAGTACTGGAATAATCCGCTTGGCTGGCTTGAGGTCGTCGATTATCTGAAGGGGATCGGTTACCGCGTAATCTGCATAGACAAGGACCCTGTCTATGGACAGGGCATGCACTGGAACCACATCCCGCATGGAGTTGAAGACGAGACGGGGCAACGTCCCTTGATTGAGCGCGCTCGATGGTTAAAGCATGCTGAGTTTTTTGTCGGTCTGTCGAGCGGATTATCCTGGTTGGCGTGGGCGGCGGAAATTCCTGTTGTTTTAATTTCTGGTTTTACGCATCCTTTAAATGAGTTTTTTACGCCATATCGCGTTTTTAGTACTCATGTTTGTAATAGCTGTTGGCATGACATAAGATACCCCTTTGTGCATAACGATTTTTTATTTTGTCCTCGACATGCCGGCACTGATCGACAATTCGAGTGCACGCGCTCTATAACATCTAGGCACGTAATAGACATGGTAGACTCGCTCGTTTTGAGATCCGCGATGCGCAGTTCGGATGTGTAATCACACCTATAAACAATTCGCGTTTATTTCGTCTGAAGTGATTGTCGAGGTATCGGGATTTTGGTAATTTAAGCGTTCATCCTATATTGTTTCTAAATTAAAATTTGATGTATTCGTTGTTGTGCGGCATGAAGTATAATTTCTGCCG
The DNA here is from genome assembly GCF_000429165.1 of Acetobacter nitrogenifigens DSM 23921 = NBRC 105050. GTDB lineage: Bacteria > Pseudomonadota > Alphaproteobacteria > Acetobacterales > Acetobacteraceae > Acetobacter > Acetobacter nitrogenifigens. Next base: position 31,218 of record NZ_AUBI01000011.1, read on the forward strand.
GATGTGCCGTAACCTTCGATGGTATGAATCGATCTGTCTGTCTTCAGGCAATTCGACTCCGTGCGGGTGTTTTTGCGACGTTGAAATTCCCTAATTTATCACGATAATTCATATATCATGTTTGCAGAAATTTTGTGAATGATAAAGGGAATCTCGACCAGACTCATTGACCGATGCGTCGAGACAGCGGCACCATGTGGCGAACCTCAATAGCGGTCGGTCAAGGCGCTTATGCCGCCGTCGACGTAGTGGAAATTATACTTCAAAACGACGCGTTGATGCGTCCGTAGTAATATCCGCCGTTTATCGGAACCTGGCCGTTGGTGTCGTAAAGAGCGCCAGTGCTTCTGACAAATTCCGGCAATTTTCGTGGGCGAACGTTGAAGATATCGTTTGCGCCGACCGCGAAGTGCCAGACTCGGTTAAGACGATAACCGACTTCCAGATCTGTCAACCAAAGCGGCGTATTTTTGAAAGCATAGAAGCAGGAGTTCGACGCACGTAGACTACCGCCCGTTGAACATGTGAGCGTCGTGTCGGTCCAGTCCGAATAGGTCATCATGTCGGTCGTTTCGCCGTAACGAGTCTGGCGAACGTTCACGTCCCAGGAACCTACGGTGTAGAACGCGTTCAGAATGATCTTGCTGCGCGGAGAGGCGGTTGTGAGGTAACCGATCGTTTGCGCGTTCAGTAGCGGGCTGCCGGTACTGGATCGTCCATTATGATGCAGGCGCGTGCGGTTGAGATCCAGACCCATGGATAACGCCAATGTGCCGTATTTATGGAGATGAAACGTGTAGTCGGCCTTGATATCAAGGCCCTGGGTCCGCGTGCTGGCGCCATTAGAAAAATAGTAAGCCGAGACACTGTTCAAATCGAGGCTGCTGGTCGGCAGAGTGTAACCCATGGCTTCGATTGCCTGCTGCGCCAGGGCGCCTTTGGTCGTGCCGCCCTGCACAATGCGGTCACGTAAATTGATCTGGTAGACATCAGCTTCGACATGAAGGCCATCTATTGGCTCTACCACGACGCCTCCGCTCTCGCTGAGCGAGCGTTCAGGCTTTAATGGCGACGCGCCGAGGATTCTCGCGGCTTCCGAACTCACTGGCAGGAGGCCGGAGGCGGCCGTGGGCGAGACGCTCATGGCGCTATAATGCTGCTCCATCATCGTAGGCGCGCGAAAACCGGTGGCGATGGTGCCGCGGATCGCGATGCGGTGGGTGAAGTCATAACGTGTGGAGATCTTGCCGTTCTCGGTGTTGCCGACATCCGTATAATGCTCGAACCGCCCGGCCAAATCGACGTCCCACTTCTTCGTGAAATGGAAGTCGCCGTCGACGTAGCCAGCCCAGATATCTCGGCTCCATGAGCCTGCGCTCTGTGGACCAAGCCCGGCGTAACCTTGTGCGCCGCCGACCTGATAGGAAGGCGGATCGCCAGCCGTAATATCGTAGGTTTCCAGGCGATGTTCGGCGCCAAAGGCCAAAACCATCGGTACGGTATGAGCGATGTTGATGCGCCGTCGAAAATCGGCGTTGTTCGTCCATTGGCCGAAACGATATGTTTCGGCGCGCACTTTGGTAGGTGACCAGCCGCATCCCCACGCGGAGTAGTATCCACTGGACGGGTTCGTCGAACAGGTGGAGGCGAGCATGCCGGGGATAGCGGTATTCTTGTTATAGATACGGTCCTCATCGGCGCCGTATGTTGTGCTGAGATCCCAATTGAAGCCGAGGAAATTGTCCCCTTTCAGGCCCAACGTAGCGGAGTAGTCGTTTTCCTCAATAGTTTCGATGGGAGAGAACCCGTTCGGCCAGATAGTCGGCGCGATCGTCGGGATGCGATAGTTCTGGATAGCTTCTGCATGCCGATGGGCATAGGTGATCAGGCCATAGAAATTGATCCCGTCCGTGATGGGTTTTCCCCAGTCGATTCCCAGATTTTCGCGTGTTTCTTCAGGCGTGCTGGTGATTTGGTTCGAGTTGACCGGGACTGACTTCGCATTGGCGACCACGCCTGTGTAGTAGCCGACGGTATAAGCGTTCTTTGGCCAACTGCCGATAAGCCGGTGATCGCGGACAAACGGGATCATGTGATCCGTATGGTACATCTGCCCGCTCAGATGCAGGTACCCGTCCTTGCCGAGCTTCAGCCCGCCATCTATGTCAATCTGATACTGCCAGCCATCGCCGTTGTAAGCGTTCGCGCCGGTCTGGGCGCTCATATTCAGCCCGTGATCCTGCTTCTTGGTGATGATGTTCACGACGCCTGCGATGGCGTCCGACCCGTACATCGCAGCGGCGCCATCTTCGAGCACTTCTATGTGGTCGATAGCGTTGGCGGGAATCATGTTGAGATCCACCGGACTGGAGCCGAATTGCGGACCGCTGTTCTGGACGACGTTGGCGGTTGTGTGGCGACGCTTTCCGTCCACCAACACTAACACTTCGTTCGGATTGAGTCCTCGCATCCGAATTGATGAAGTCAGGGCCGCTGTGTCGCTTCCCTTGGCCATGATGTTGATCGATGGATAGGTGCGGGCAAGCGCGTCCGCGAGATTCATCTGCCCAGACCGGCGTAGCGTCGCGGCGGTTACTACAGTGACGGGGCTCGAACTGTCTCGTGCATGTCTGTTGCTGGAGTGCGTACCTGTTACGATCACCGCTTCGCCGGCGTCGGTTGAAGCCCGGTATCCGACGCGTCCGGCTGACGCAGGCGCGGCGGTTCTAGAGGAAATGCCAGCCGACATGGCTGGCGACTTGGCTGTTCGGGTTGCTTTAGTGCGGGGAGAATGGATGGACGTCCTGGTTTTGTCGGAGCCGGTCGCAGCGGCGGCAAGGTCCGCGTTCTGGCCGAAACCGGCTGCACAGATCGTAGCGGCCAGGAAATACCGTCTGTAGGGCATAATTTGTTTCAACCTCGAAATGTAATGAGGGAAACGTAATCAAGAGTCCGAAAAATTGATTTACATATTATTGCTGAGGTCGGTGTGCAGTATTATGTTACGAAATAGAAATTATATGTCGAAATGGAAGGCGAGATTGACTGGGCGAATGAAGAAAATCTGTGAAACATATGTGGGAGAGTACTCGATGCGACGTAAACGTGGGTCTTGAACCCAGGGGGCACCCGGGTTTCTCTGCTTGCCTGCAGTGTTGGGGGCTTTCTCTCGATCCGTATCGCGGTGTGTGATTTTTGTTGCGACTTTACAATGACATCCGGTGACTGCATGATGTGTGGGATTGGCAGTCGTCGTCGCCTCGCTTAACCGGGGCAACGTGCACCGGACTATTCACCATATTTTTGTGCTGTATGCGGTTGCCTGACTGATGATCGGCGAGCGGCGTAAAGCCGGAAATGATCAACATGACGGGTTTTGGTGTTGAAAGTGCACTGGGGAAATTCGATATCGTGAGACGTAGAGACGTGTTTGCAGGCTCCCTGGCGCTGGGCGGTCTGGCTGCGGGGCGGGCTCTGGCTTCAGATCCGACCGGCGCGGGGCTTCCTGCAGGCTCTGGGGCCGGTGCGAAAGCGACAGGCGAATCTGAACGCACGGCGTTGCCAGGAACTATTCCTCCTCTCGTTCCCATCCGTGCGCATGTGGATCAGATCGTTGACATCAAGGTCTGTCTGCGCCCGTTTCGACCGATGGGTCCCCGTCTCGACGTGGAACGGATCGGTGACAAACTCGTCGTCCATAATTATGGGCATGGGGGGAGCGGTTGGTCGCTATCCTGGGGATCCGCAGAGATTGCGGTCGGTAAGGCGTTGACCGCTCTCCCCAGGCAGGTGGCGGTGATCGGTTGCGGGATCGTCGGGCTGACTTCGGCTCTGGTGGCTCAACGAGCCGGGCTGGATGTGACGATCTATACCAAAGATATGCTGCCGCATACACGTTCGGTGCGCGCCAACGGTAGCTGGACGCCCGATTCCCGGATAGCTCTGACCACTCCGGCAGGGCCGGAGTTTGGCGATCTGTGGGAGCGGATGGCGCGCTATTCCTGGAAGTCGTATCGCGATTATCTGGGGCTGCCCGGGAATCCGATCGAATTCCGCGATAGTTACATTCTTTCGGATAAGCCGTTTGGTTCTACACAGGAGTTCGCCTCTACGGGGCCGGGCGACTATGCCTCGAACGGCATGCCGCGGTCCGCGTCGGAGTTTGCGCATTATTCGGACCGCATTCGTGATGTGATCCCGGCCGCCGAAGTAATCGCGGGGCATGACAACCCGTTTCCGGCTGCATACGCCAAGCGTGAAGCTGTGATGATTTTCAATTTTGGCGGTTACGGGCATTTGCTGCTGTCAGAATTTTATCAGGCAGGAGGCAAGGTGGTGATCCGGGAGTTTCATACGCCGGCCGATTTAAAAGGATTGAAGGAAAAAGTGGTCATCAATTGCCCCGGTCTCGCTGCCCGCGACTGGTGGAGTGACAAGACGTTGATCCCTGTGCGAGGGCAGACTGCGTGGTTACCGCCGCAGCCAGATGTAAAGTACGGCGTGCGGTATAATGGCGTATCGGCGCTGTCTAAAAGCGACGGTATCTTGATTCAGGGGTTCAATGCGTCAGGACTTGGCGAGATGGACGGCGTCGGTAACAGCTTCGAGCACGCGGATCGGGTAGAAGCAGAAAACGCAGTTACGACGATTGGAGGTCTATTCTCACGTTTTTCTCCGAGGCGTGGATGATGGCGTTCAACGCGTTGCGCCGCCGCGGAGTGTTGCTGTCAGCTTGCGTCGTGGTGGGAGGATTAGTGTGCGCGCCGCAAGTCAGAGGCGCTGAACGGACAGGCACCGTTAGCTACACTGCGGAGCAGGCCGAGCACGGGGCTGCGCTTTACAAGCAGAATTGTGCGGTGTGCCATGGCGGGACTCTCGACGGGGCGTTCGACACGCCGTCCCTGCGAGGGCGACTGATCTCCAACTGGTCAGGGACGACGTTGGATAAAGTGTTCCACTATATATCAAAGGCGATGCCGCTGTTTGCACCGGGAAGCCTCAAGCCGGCGGACAATGCTGCGATCGTCGCGTTCATACTTCGCGAGAATGACGTGGCTCCGGGACCGAGGGAACTTCCTTCGGATGAAGGTGCGTTGAAAAAAATATCGTTTCCATCCGTCGGTGGCAAAAGAGCAAAAAAAACTTCATCCACGTCTCCATAAATTAAGAATTAATTCCGGTGAATCGTGTGGTGTAGGAGTCTGTTTTCAGAGTTTTTAAAACCCGAGCGTGATGTCGAGCCCAAACGTGAACTGTCCCGTGTTCCGCAGGTCGTTAAATGGTTTAGTGCCGTTGAGCGAGCGATCGAAGCGGATCTCGGGCCGGAGTGCGAATTGCTTGATATGACGCCCCAGGGCCGGCCGCCATGCCGCCCCCAATGTTAGCGCGCCGAATGTCGTGGGCGGGGCGGATTGCGTGCTCGTCGCCTTGCCGAGAACCGTCTGCATGTAGGCGTTATTTGCGATAAAGGATGTGACAAGCAGCCCGGTGTTGTCCCGATAGATTTCACCGCGATAATTAAGCGTGAGAGACGGAGTGATCTGATAGGAGAGGTAGCTGACGAAACTGTAGGCGTCGGCGCGCAATCCTTCATCGTGCAGCACGTTGAACTCCGCAGTGGCGGAAAGCCTGTCAGAGATTTTATAGTTTGCGCTCAGGTCGTTCCAGAAACGCTGATCTGATCCGGCTTTCGGTCCCAGCGCCCGGACGGCGTTTTCGGGACCGACGCGGCCCAGGTAGGTGAGGGAAAGCTTTCCTTGAGCAAGACCGTTGATTGCGAGGCCAAAATACCCTGCGGCCGCATTGTTGTTGTCGCCTTTTCCGAAGGAGACCTGATTGCCTGAGTCGACGCCGAAAAGCGCGTCCAGATGGTCGGTCAGATGCCATTGAAACATGGCCCCGACGTGCTCGAACGGCGTTGAATATTCGGTGGTATAGGACAACGTGTAGAATGGCCGCAATGACGGGTCGAGCGCTTCGACGCCCATGGGTGACGCGAGTATCCCGGCTTGCATATCGAGTCCGTGACGTGTCGCCCACGGGAAATGAAGGTCCAGATGGGCTTGAGGAATGATGAACTGATAGCGGTTGGCTATGGCTCTGTCGGTGATCCCGGCAATATTGAAATATCTGCCGTCCGCGCCGTAGAGCCCGCGTATGAGAAAACCGACTTCATATTTCGCCGAAGTTGTGTCGACGGCGCGCGCGACCGTCAGCGTCACCTGGTCGAGTTGCGGCTGGTTGGCCTTGTCGCCGAAAAACTGCCCGAAATTTACGCCGTTGGCCGGCCGCGCCGGGTTGGCGTTTATTCCGCCTTCGATCTGGGCGGCGAAGGTGATGGCGTCAAGCCAAGAGTTCGAGGTTTCAGCGTTCGCCTGTCGAGAAAAAACTGAAAATACGATAGACAAAAAAACGGTTTTTGATCGTCTTCCGAGCCAGTTTCTGGTGGGAGGAAAAGGCTTTACCATAAAACATGCTCGCATGATGAAGATGTCGCAGACGGCCGCACAGGCTCTTCTCCTGTGCGTGATGGCCGTGCCGCAGTTACGACGCGCGAAACGCAGGCGCCAAGATCCACACTCTGACGCGGCGGCGGTTTTCCTTAAATTCATATAAGTTTCCTATATGGGACGATTGCGCTGCCTCTGTCATCCCTATGCCCTTCGCCGGGATAATCGCGCTCCTGTCGAAGGGAGCATTTTTTCATGCTGGATATCTTCTACCTCGCGCTTGGCGCACTCGGTCTGGCCGTGTGCATGGGCTACGTCTCGGTTTGCGTAAGGATCTGACATGACGTTCGAACTTATCTTGGCGAGTGGCGTGACGCTGGGCCTGCTGGCCTATGTCATCGCCGTTCTGCTGCGACCGGAGAAATTCTGACGATGTCTATCTCCGGATGGGCGACAATCGCGGCTTTCCTCATCTGCGTCATTGCGATGACGAGACCGCTCGGCGGTTATCTCAAACGTGTCCTCGAGGGAGAGCGGCATTTTCTGGCGTATGGCCTCGGGCCGATCGAGCGCGTGTTCTATCGCCTCGCAGGCGTGTGTCCCCGTGAGGAACACTCCTGGTCGCAATACGCTTTCGCAGTCCTGGCCTTCAAGGTTTTATGCTTTCTGGCCGTGTACGCCCTGCTTCGTCTGCAGGCGCAGCTTCCGCTGAATCCTACAGGCATGAGCGCGGTGGCTCCGGATCTTGCCTACAACACGGCCATGAGTTTTGTGACGAACACCAACTGGCAGAGTTACAGCGGCGAGACGACCATGAGCCATCTCAGCCAGATGCTTGCTCTGACCGTACAGAACTTCGTTTCTGCGGCGGCGGGAATCGCCATCGCAGCCGCTGTCATTCGCGGTTTCGCGCGTCGAAGCGCGGCCGCCATCGGCAATTTCTGGGTCGATCTGGTTCGGGCGACGTTCTATGTGCTGTTGCCGGCCTGCGTTATCCTGACCCTGTTTTTCGTAGTCCAGGGCGTGCCGCAGACGCTTCTGGGTTCTGCGCAGGCGCTCACGCTTGAAGGCGCGCGTCAGACGATCGCGCTCGGCCCCGTCGCTTCGCAGGAAGCGATCAAGATGCTCGGCACGAATGGCGGCGGCTTCTTCAATACGAATTCCGCCCACCCGTTCGAAAATCCGAACGCCTTGACGAACTTCGTGCAGATGCTCTGCATTTTCGCGATAGGCGCTGGTTTGACGAATATGTTCGGCCGCATGGTCGGCAAGGAAAGGCAGGGATGGGCGATCTTTTCGGCCATGACCGCGCTTTTCCTCGTGGGCGTCAGCATTCTCTACTGGTCCGAAGCGCACGCCAATCCTCTGCTGACTGCGTTGGGCGTGGACCCATCGCTGGGGAATATGGAGGGGAAGGAAGCACGTTTTGGAGTCGCTGCGTCCGCTCTTTTCGCGACGGTCACGACCGACGCTTCCTGTGGCGCGGTCAACGCCATGCATGAAAGCTTCCTGCCGCTGGGAGGGATGGTTCCTCTTATTAACATGATGCTTGGAGAGGTGATTTTCGGGGGCGTGGGCGCCGGTCTTTACGGCTTTATCCTGTTCGCCATCATCGCCGTGTTCATGGCGGGCCTGATGGTCGGCCGGACGCCGGAATATCTGGGGAAAAAGATAGAATCTCGTGAAATCAAGATGACCATGCTGGCGGTTTTGTGTCTGCCGCTGGTCATGCTCGGCTTCACTGCGGTGGCTGTCGTCGTCAAACCGGGTCTCTCGGCTCTTTCAGCGTCAGGTCCGCACGGTTTCACGGAGGCGCTCTATGCCTACACGTCCGCCGCCGCGAATAACGGAAGCGCGTTCTCCGGGCTTACGGCGAACTCCTTCTGGAATGCGACTCTTGGCCTCGGCATGATGATCGGTCGCTTTTTCGTCATCGTGCCCGTTCTGGCCATCGCAGGGGCCATGGCTGCGAAAAAAGTAGCTGCGCCTACGCCGGGGACGTTCCCGACCGACAACGGTCTTTTCATAGGTCTCGTAACCGGCGTGATTCTTATCGTCGGCGGACTGACTTTTCTTCCTGCACTCGCTCTGGGGCCAATCGTCGAGCATCTCGAAATGCTCCACGGCTCAGCGTTCTAAGGAGCGCCTTCCATGACTTCTCCTACTCTCCTCCCGGCCGATTCCGAGCACGGGCAAGCCGCCGGGCACAGGGGGAACGCCGGTATGATCCGTGCCGAACTGCTGGGTCCCGCCATCGTGGACAGTTTTCGGAAACTCGACCCGCGCGTTATGTGGCGCAATCCCGTCATGTTCGTCGTCGAGGTGGTCACGGTTCTGACGACCGTGTTGCTGATACGCGATCTTCTCGACGGCGAGCCACACCCTGGTTTCGCCATCCAGATCAATCTGTGGCTCTGGTTCACACTCCTGTTCGCCAACTTCGCTGAAGCGGTGGCGGAGGGGCGGGGGAAGGCCCAGGCCGACAGCCTGCGTCGCGCAAGGACGGAAACGCGGGGCAAACGCCTGATTGCAAACGATGAAGGTCATTTCACGCCGCAGTGCCGCTATGAAGAGGTTCCGGCGCCAGCGCTCGCGGTCGGAGATGTGGTTCTCGTCCTGACCGGGGATTTTATTCCGAGTGATGGGGAGGTGGTCGAGGGAATAGCGTCCGTGGACGAATCCGCGATCACCGGAGAATCCGCGCCGGTGATCCGGGAGAGCGGCGGCGACCGTTCGGCGGTGACCGGAGGCACGCGGGTGCTTTCGGATTGGATCGTGGTGCGAATCACGGCAGCGCAGGGCTCAACCTTTCTCGACCGGATGATTTCACTGGTCGAAGGCGCCCAACGCCAGAAGACGCCCAACGAGATCGCGCTGACCATTCTGCTCGCGGGAATGACGCTCATCTTCATTTTCGCCGTCGCGACGATCCCGAGCTTCGTCAACTACGCAGGCGGCCATATTTCCGTCCTGATCCTGGTTGCGCTGTTTGTGACGCTTATTCCGACGACTATCGGCGCTCTGCTGTCGGCTATCGGCATTGCCGGCATGGACAGGCTGATCCGTTTCAACGTGCTCGCCATGTCCGGACGCGCAGTGGAGGCGGCGGGAGACGTCGATACGCTGCTTCTCGACAAGACGGGTACGATCACGATCGGGGATCGTCAGGCGTCCGCATTTTTGCCCGTGGCGGGCGTGTCGGAGCAGGAACTGGCCGATGCGGCCCAACTCGCCTCCCTGGCGGACGAAACCCCGGAAGGTCGTTCCGTCGTCGTGCTGGCGAAGGAGCGTTTCGGCATCCGGGGGCGGGATATGACCGCGCTCGGCGCTCGTTTCGTTCCCTTCACGGCGCAGACCCGTATGAGCGGCGTCGACGTCGGCGGGCGTCAGATTCGCAAGGGCGCGGTGGACAGCATCATCGCCGCTCTGGGCAAGCATGGCGCGTCGGCCGATCATATCCGGGAGATCGCGGATGGCGTCGCGCGACAGGGCGGCACGCCGCTGGCCGTCGTCGATGACGGGCGGCTGATGGGCGTCGTGCATCTGAAGGACGTGGTGAAGGGCGGCATTCGGGAGCGTTTCGCGGAACTGCGGCGCATGGGAATCCGCACGGTGATGATCACCGGCGACAATCCGTTGACGGCGGCGGCGATCGCGGCGGAAAGCGGGGTCGACGACTTTCTCGCCCAGGCGACGCCGGAGGCGAAACTCGCGCTGATCCGCAAGGAGCAGGGGCTGGGCAAGCTCGTCGCGATGTGCGGGGACGGAACGAACGACGCGCCCGCGCTGGCGCAGGCGGATGTCGGCGTGGCCATGAACACCGGAACGGTGGCGGCGCGGGAAGCGGGCAATATGGTCGACCTCGACAGCGACCCGACGAAGCTTATCGAGATCGTGGGCATCGGCAAGCAATTGCTCATGACCCGCGGCGCGCTGACCACCTTTTCGATCGCGAACGACGTGGCGAAGTATTTTGCGATCATTCCAGCGATGTTCGTCGGTTTTTATCCTGCGCTGTCCGCGCTGAACGTCATGCGGCTTGCGACGCCGGAAAGCGCGATCCTGTCGGCTATCATTTTCAATGCGCTGATCATCATCGCGCTGATTCCGCTTGCGCTGAAGGGCGTGCGCTATCGCCCGGTCGGCGCCGCCGTGCTGCTGCGTCGCAACCTTCTCGTCTATGGCCTCGGAGGCCTCGTCGTCCCCTTCATCGGGATCAAACTCATAGACATGCTCGTCACGAGCATCGGTCTGGCCTGAGGAGGCCATCATGGCGATCATGCGCCAGATGCGCCCAGCGTTGACGATTTTCCTGCTGCTGTCCGTGCTGACCGGTCTCGTCTACCCACTGGGCATGACCGGACTTGCAGGGCTGTTGTTTCCGCAACAGGCAGGAGGGAGCCTGATCCGATCGGAGGGCAAGACGGTCGGCTCCGTCCTGATCGGACAGAATTTCTCCAGCCCCGGATATTTTCACGGACGCCCTTCGGCCACCATGGGATCGGATCCGGCGGACGCGTCGAAAACGATCGAGGTTCCCTACAATGCGGCCGCCTCAGTCGGGTCCAACGCCTCGCCCACGTCCAGAGCTCTCGTGGAGCGCGTGGCGGCGGCGGTTGCGCAACTCAAGGCCGAAAACCCTGAGGCCGTGGCGGCGGGAGAACATATTCCCATGGATCTTGTCACGACGTCGGCGAGCGGCCTTGATCCGGATATCTCGCCGGACGCGGCGTTCTTTCAGGTCAGGCGCGTCGCACAGGCGCGTCGCCTTCCGGAATCGGAAGTCCATCAACTTGTGGAAAACCTGATCCAAAGTCCGCTGATGGGGTGGCTGGGCGAACCGCATGTCAATGTGCTCCAACTGAATATGGCCCTCGACACGCTTCACAGGTAATCAGCTGACGATGGATACTCGTGCCGATCGTCCAGATCCGGACGCCCTGCTGCGGCGCACTTCGCAGGAAGTGGAAAGCCGAGAGCGCGGCCGTCTGAAAGTCTTCCTTGGTGCCGCGCCCGGCGTCGGGAAGACGTTCGAGATGCTGACCACGGCGCGACAGCTCCTGCGTGATGGCGTCGACGTCGTCGTTGGCGTGGTGGAGACGCATGGGCGCGCGGAAACAGCGGCGCTTCTGGAGGGGCTGGAGCAGGTTCCGCAGTGTCTCGTCGATTACAGGGGCCGGACATTGCGCGAGATGGGGCTGGACGCCATTCTGGCCCGCGCGCCGCGTGTCGTGCTGGTGGACGAACTGGCGCACACGAACGCGCCGGGCTCCCGCCATCCGAAGCGCTGGATAGATGTGGAGGAACTGCTCGAGGCGGGCGTCGACGTGTTGACGACCGTCAATATCCAGCATCTCGAAAGCCTTAACGACGTTGTCGCCTCGATCACACGCATCCGCGTGCGCGAGACGGTGCCGGACAGCGTGATCGAACGGGCGGACGAAGTCGAACTGATCGACCTGACGCCCAACGATCTCCTGCAGCGCATGCGCGACGGCAAGATCTACGCAAGTCACGCCGCCGGCCAGGCTCTGCTGCACTATTTCTCCCCAGGCAATCTGACGGCGCTACGTGAACTCGCCCTGCGCCATACAGCGCAACAGGTCGACGCGCAGCTTGTCGATCATATGAAGGCCAATGCGATCTCCGGCCCGTGGGCCGCGGGGGAGCGGATCATGGTGTGCCTGACGTTGCAGGACTGGGACGCAAGTCTGTTGCGTTACGGCAAGCGTCTTGCAGACCGGTTGCACGCGCCCTGGATCGTGCTTCATGTCGAGACGGGCCGAGACCTGACCGACGATGCGCGTGCGCGCATTGCGTCCCAGATGCATCTCGCGCAATCCCTCGGCGCCGAGACCGTAACCGTTCCCGGGCAGGACGTGGCGATTGACGCGCTCGCTTACGCGCGGGGACAGAACGTGACGCAAATCGTCGCGGGACATCCGGCCGGACGTGGATGGGGCGGGCGTCTGCGGCAGTGGCTGGGTTACGCGACTACCGAACGTCTCATCCAGTACGCCGACGGCTTTCCCGTGCATGTCGTACCGCGTTCGCCGACGGAGGACAGCGCCCAGACGAGGCTGGAGAGCGCCACCGCCCCCCGTATCGGTCCGTATGTGGCGAGTTCGCTGATCGTCGCCGTCGCGTTAGGCGTGGCGCTGCTGCTACGTCGCGGGTTTGAGGTCAGCAACGTCTCGCTGGCGTTCCTGACGGCCATTCTGGGCGTCGCCGTCGCCTATGGGCTTGGACCTTCCCTGTGGGCGTCTACGCTCGGCATGTTGTGCTTCAATTTTTTCTTTCTGCCGCCGATCTATACCCTGACGATCACAGCGCCCGACAACGTGGTCGCACTGTTTTTCTTTTTCGCGACTGCGCTGATCGCCAGCAACCTGGGCGCGCGCGTGCGCAGTCAGGCCGTTGTGGCGAGACACCGCGCCGAGATCACGCAGTCGCTTTATCATTTTAGCCGTACGATTACGGGGATCATCAAACTCGATGATCTCCTCTGGTCAGCAAGTCATCAGATCGCGACGATGCTGGATTGCAACGTGGTGTTGTTGTTGCCGGAAAATGGCGCCCTGTCGGTCAAGACGTCCTACAACGAAGGGCGAGCGATCGGGGCGGACGATCTGGCGGCAGCCACCTGGGCGTGGAAACATAACAGCGTCGCTGGCAGAGGGTCTGATAATCTGCCCGGCGTGCATTGGCTGTTCATGCCGTTGCGGACAGGCAGGGGTCCGGTCGCCCTGATCGGTCTCGATACCGAAAAAGGCGGCGTGATTCTTGATTCGGAGCGCCAGCGCCTTCTGGACGCGCTGGCCGATCAGACGGCGTCCGCCATTGAAAGTCTGCTGCTCGCCGGGGAGCTTGATCAGGCGCGTCTGGACACCGAGACAGACAAGCTGCGCGGCGCGCTTCTGACGTCCATTTCGCATGATCTTCGTACGCCTTTGGCGTCAATTCTCGGCGCGGCCTCCAGTCTTGATACTTATGGAGAGGAGCTGGGCTCCGCCGCGCGGAAGGAGCTTCTGGCGACGATTCATGACGAAGCCGAGCGTCTCAATCGGTTCGTCGCGAATCTTCTCGATATGACGCGGCTGGAAGCCGGGGCGCTCCGGCCCAGAAGAGAGCGCGTGGATATCGGCGAAGTCGTCGCTAGCGCCCTGACACGGGCGTCCCGCCTGCTCGTCGGCCATCATGTGGAGATGGAGGTGGCCCAGGACCTTCCAATGCCGCTTCTCGATGATGTTCTGATCGAACAGGCGGTGTTCAACGTTCTCGATAACGCGGGAAAATATACCAAACCGGGGACGAACGTGACCGTCACCGCGACGTGCGACGCGGAAACGTTGACGGTACGGGTTCTGGACGAAGGCGAAGGGTTTTCCATCAGTGACCCTGACATGGTCTTCAGCAAGTTTACGCGCTTCATGTCCGCCGACCGCGCCCGTCCCGGCACCGGACTGGGCCTTGCGATCACACGCGGGTTTGTTGAGGCGATGGGTGGAAAAATCATCGCCCGCAACAGGCGAGACCGCTTGGGCGCCGAATTTGTCATAACGTTTCCCATAGCCGCGGAAGATGTGAAATGAGCGACCCCTCCGTTCTTATCGTAGATGACGAACCGGCTATCCGGCGTCTTCTTAAAATGACGCTCTCCAGCCAGTCCTGGCGGATTGCGGAGGCAGGCACAGGCGAGGTTGCGTTGCGCATGGCCGCTGAAAATCCGCCCGATATCGTGCTTCTCGACTTGGGGCTTCCGGATATCGACGGCGTCGAGGTGCTGCGGCGGATGCGCGCAAGCAGGCCCACGCTGCCGGTCGTGATTCTCTCGGTTCGGGACGACGAGCGCGGAAAAGTCGCTGCACTGGAAGCAGGTGCGGACGACTATGTCACGAAGCCTTTCAGTATGGCGGAACTGGTGGCGCGTTTGCGCAACGCTTTAAGGCACGCGCTGCAACAGGAAGGCACTGCGCCGCTGTTCGTATCCGGCGATCTGACGGTTGACCTCGTGCGTCGGCAGATCTTTCGCGGTGAAACCGAAATTCGACTTTCGCCGCGCGAATGGGACATCGTGCGCATGCTCGTTCGATATGCGGGGCGGGTGCTGACACATCAGACGATCATGGGGAAACTTTGGGGCGCGACTGGAGACGTGCAGCAACTGCGTGTTTATATCAGGCAGATACGACAAAAGCTCGAGGTGGACCCGGAAAGGCCCAGGCATATCATTACCGAGACGGGGGTTGGGTACCGCTTGATTCAGTTGTGACGGCTTCCAGCCGGTGGCGACAGGCCTGTTTTCGCACGCGCCATATGTTCCCACTCGCGGAAGTTATGTTGAGTTGAACATTCTGGTTAAAAAGAAAGGTTTGAAAATGAATTGCCGCCTGATGGATGCGCCGCTCAACCATCATGAATCATGATTGATGACGCAGCGCTGAAACAGCTTTCAGAAGAGATATAGGAAAATGAAATTTTTGAAAAATTTGAAATCAATTGTTCTTTATTAATTTTTTTCATATGTATTTCAGATTTTCGTCAAAGATCCATGCGCGGTCGCAGGCGTTGTAAAAGACCGCGCCGACCGATCGCGCCGCAATGGGTCACGTGCTGAGCGCCGCAGATAGCGATCGTAATTTCTCCGGATTGCGAATGACGTAGACGGAAATTATTCGCTCTTGCGCTATCTCCAGCACGACTGCTTGCGGAAGTCCGTCTGCTTCCAGCGTCACGAAGCCTGGCGCGCCGTTAATGCGACCGCGATAGAGCACCGCCGGAACGGCATCGCGCTTGAGAGCCAGCCGGGAGAAGAAGCGCGTGGCCTTCTCGCCGCCGTGGATCAGGTTCAGCGCCGCCGGACGAACGCCCCCGCCATCTGTGTGCACGACCGCGTCGGAGGCCAGCAGGTCGCGCAACGCCGTTTCATCGCCCGTCTGCGTCGCGGCGAGGAAAGCGTCGGCCAGACGCGCTCCATCCGCCGCAGACGGCGCCTGGCGCGGTCGGGCTTCGTCGAGGCGCTGTCGCGCTCGCACCGCCATCTGGCGGCAGGTCGCCAGAGATTTGTTCAGTAGCTCAGCAAGTTCAGCGAACGGCGTGTCGAACAGGTCGTGCAGAATGAAAATGGCCCGCTCGGCTGGCGAGAGCCGTTCGAGCGCCAACAGAAAAGCCATCGATACGGTCTCATTCTGCGCCCATGCGGCTTCCTGCGGCGCTTCGCGGCTGTCTGGCACGGGCTCCGGCAGCCAGGGGCCGATATAGGTCTCGCGTCGCACTCTTGCCGAGCGGAGGTGATCGAGCGCCAGCCGCGCAGCGGCCTTCATCAGCCATGCCTGCGGGCGCTCCACGTCCGGACGCGACGTCCCCTGCCAACGCAGGAAGACTTCCTGCGCGATGTCCTCGGCCGTCGCGTGAGAGCCTGTCATGCGATAGGCTAAGCCGATCAGGGCGGCGCGATGCGGAAGGAAGCTGGTCGTCGCGTCGGTCATCTCATGCGCCGGAGGGCGCGGAGCGGAAGCCGATGGCCAGCCGGTTCCAGCCATTGATCGTGGCGATCAGCAGCGTGAGCTTCACGATCTCCTCCTCAGAAAAATGCGCCTTCACACGGGCCCAGTCCTCGTCCGGGGCGTGCGTGTCGGCGACGCGCGTCAGGGCTTCGGTCCACGCCAGCGCCGCCTGTTCCCGTGGGCTATAAAGCGGCGCCTCGCGCCAGGCGTCGAGCAGGAACAGGCGGGCTGTCGCTTCGCCGTCCTTGATCGCGTCACGCGTGTGCATGTCGATGCAGAATGCGCAGCCGTTGATCTGCGAGGCGCGGGTCTTGACCAGTTCGATCAGGCTCTTTTCCAGACCCGATGTGGCGACGGTTTTTTCCAGCGCCAGCATCGCCTGCATCACACCGGGCGCGGCTGCGAAATAATCGAGACGAGGTTGCATGGGGCTCTCCCTTGTTGCGGTTCACGCCGACAAGACGAGATGGCCGATACGGATGTGACAATCAGGATGAAATTTTTTCGACAACGCGGATTTCATGGGCGTCGACGGCGTATTGGCGAACAGGTTCCGCGAGATTGTTCTGGACGTCTGATTGCTGGCGCTTTCTCGGTTGTGGTGAAGGGAGCCGGTGTTGGGTTTCGATTTGTCAGGAATATAGCGAAGAAACAGTACGCGTTTTCTTGTGGTTTGAGTGTCTGCGCCCTGTGAAGGGGGCAGTGCGACCGGTGTGAGATTGCTGAAATCTGACGGGTGCGACGTCGTTCACGAAGGAAGAACTGACCCTCCCAGCGTCGTCGCCCGCGCTGCGGGTGGCGCAAAGAAGCCTCCGGCTGTATAGAGGCCCACTTGAATTTCCAAACGGGACGACAATGAGCAACAGCACCGATTTCAAGGTCAAGGACATCTCTCTCGCCGAGTGGGGCCGTAAAGAGATCTCCATTGCGGAAGGCGAAATGCCTGGCCTGATGGCGCTGCGCGAGGAATATGGCGCGAGCCAGCCGCTGAAAGGCGCCCGTATCGCCGGCTGTCTGCACATGACCATCCAGACGGCGGTTCTGATCGAGACGCTGACCGCGCTGGGCGCCACCGTGCGCTGGTCTTCCTGCAACATCTTCTCGACGCAGGATCAGGCGGCTGCGGCTGTCGCCGCTGCTGGCGTTCCCGTGTTCGCGTGGAAGGGTCTGTCCGAGGAAGAATTCTGGTGGTGCATCGAGCAGACGGTCAAGGGACCGGACGGCTGGACCCCGAACATGATCCTCGACGACGGCGGCGACCTGACCGTGCTGATGCATGATAAGTACCCCGAGATGCTGAACGACGTGCGCGGTCTGTCCGAAGAGACGACGACGGGCGTCCATCGTCTGTGGGAAATGCAGAAGAAGGGCACGCTCAAGGTACCGGCCATCAACGTCAACGACAGCGTGACCAAGTCCAAGTTCGACAACCTGTACGGCTGCCGCGAAAGCCTCGTGGACGCGATCCGTCGCGGCACCGACGTCATGATGGCCGGCAAGGTCGCCGTCGTCGCGGGCTATGGCGACGTGGGCAAGGGGTCGGCCGCGTCCCTGCGTAACGCAGGCTGCCGCGTGCTGGTGACCGAAGCCGACCCGATCTGCGCCCTGCAGGCCGCGATGGAAGGCTACGAGGTCGTGACGATGGAAGGCGCTGCTCCGCGCGGCGACATCTTCGTGACGGCGACCGGCAACGTCGACGTGATCACCCTCGACCACATGCGCGAGATGAAGCACCGCGCGATCGTGTGCAACATCGGTCACTTCGATTCAGAGATTCAGATCGGCGCACTGCGTAACCTGAAGTGGGACAACGTGAAGCCGCAGGTCGACGAGGTCGAGTTCCCTGATGGCAAGCGCCTGATCGTTCTGTCCGAAGGTCGCCTCGTGAACCTCGGCAACGCCACGGGTCATCCGTCCTTCGTCATGTCGGCGTCCTTCACCAACCAGACGCTGGCCCAGATCGAACTGTGGACGGCGAAGCCGGGCCAGTACGAGAACAAGGTTTACGTGTTGCCGAAGAAGCTCGACGAGAAAGTGGCGGCGCTGCATCTCGCGAAGGTCGGCGCCCAGCTCACGAAGCTGTCGCAGCAGCAGGCTGAATACATCGACGTTCCGGTGAACGGTCCGTTCAAGCACGACGCCTACCGCTACTGATCGACGAACCGCCTCGTCCGCGAGGCGGTCATAAACGTGGCGCATTCGTGCGTCATGAACCGGAAGGCCGCAGCCGACGTTTCATCGGCTGCGACGCGTCAACCAAGGAAGGATCGCGACTTATGAGCATTTTCGGCTCCATCGTTTCCGCAATTTTCGGTCATGCGAAGGCTGCTGAGGCGCCCGCGTCCGCTCCTGCCGCTACGCCTGCGACCCCGGATGCGGCTCCCGCTGCTGCTCCGACGGCCCCCGCCGCGCCGGTCGATGTCGACGCAGTTCTCACGGATCTCGCCGCGAAGGCGGGGCAACCGCTGAACTGGAAAGAGTCGATTGTCGATCTTCTGAAGCTGCTGGGTCTCGACAGTTCGCTCGCGGCGCGCAAGCAGCTCGCGACCGAGCTGCACTACACGGGCGACGAAAACGATTCGGCGACCATGAACGTGTGGCTGATCAAGGAAGTCCGTCAGAAGCTCGCCGAGAACGGCGGCAAGCTTCCCGCCGGTTTCTGATCGGCCTGACCGGAGCTACGGGCCGGTTTCAATCATATACGGCCCGTTCGGTCCATTGTGACCGGGCGGGCTTTTTTATAGGCGCGACGTCATGACGGTAACTCTCTACGGTATCAAAGCCTGCGACACGATGCGTAAGGCGCGCTCCTGGCTGGACGAGCACGGCGTGACCTACGCTTTCCACGACTACAAGGTTCAGGGGATCGAGGAAGCGACATTGCGGAAATGGGTCAAGGTCGTCGGGTGGGAGATCCTGCTCAACCGCGCAGGGACGACGTTCAAGAAGCTGCCACCTGACGCAAAAGAAAATATCGACGCCGACAAGGCCGTCTCGCTCATGCTGTCCAACCCGTCGATGATCAAGCGTCCGGTTCTGGACAACGGCGCGGTCACGGTCGGCTTCAAGCCGGACGCTTACGAGGCGCTCTTTTCAGGCGCGTAACGGGTTGGTGTTCGCCTTCATGTCCGGCATGGGTTACTTCGAAATGTTTTCAGGAAATTTTAAATTTTTCGAAAATTCGTTGCGTGCTGGCGTGAAATGCTGACCCTCCGCAGGGCTGGCGAGGTCCTCGCCTGATGTCGCCGGAAACTGGCGCTTGGCGGTCTCTGGTCGTTCTGTCATCGTCATCTTGATCCGGGAGCATCCCGCAACGATCCGATGGAACTCTCCGGCGTATGATCAGCCTCTTCGACATCTTCAAGATCGGCGTCGGCCCTTCGTCATCGCACACGGTGGGACCGATGCGCGCGGCCGCCGCATTTGCAGCAGCGATAAGAGGGCAAGAGAATGAGCGCGTCGTCAGCGTAGTCGTCGCGCTTCTCGGGTCGCTCGCCTGGACGGGCGTGGGGCACGCCACCGATACGGCGGTGATGCTCGGTCTGTCGGGCGAGACGCCGGACCAGGTCGATCCCAACGAGGCCGAGCGACTGGTCGAGGCGATACGCGCGACCAGGACGTTGCGCCTGAACGGGCGCGTCATCGCGTTCGACCCGCAGCACGCGATCCTTTTTGATAAGAAAACCACGCCTCCAGTGCATCCGAACACGATGCGTTTCGCAGCATTCGATGCGGCGGGAGAGCGTGTGCTGGAGCAGGGATGGTGCTCCGTCGGCGGCGGCTTCATCGTGCCGGAGAGCACCCCGGACGACGCGGCGGTCATCCCTTCGGAGCCTGCGCCGTTCGACTTCGCCTCGGGCGACGCCTTGCTGGCGTGCGCACGGCGGACAGGGCTCAGCATCGCCGAGATCGTCATGGCCAACGAGCGGGCCTTGCGTCCGGCGGAGGACGTCGTCGCGCATATCGATCGCATCATCGACGCCATGATGGCGTGCGTGGATCGTGGCCTGTCGCAGGAGGGCGCTCTTCCGGGAAAGCTGGGCGTGCGTCGTCGCGCGTCGTCACTGCGCGAACGGCTGGAGGCGGATCGCTTTCGCAATGTGCGTCCGGCGCACGAGATCATGGACTGGATCAGCCTCTTCGCCATCGCGGTGAATGAAGAGAACGCGGCGGGCGGGCGGGTTGTGACGGCGCCGACCAACGGGGCGGCGGGCGTCGTGCCCGCGGTCCTGCGCTACTACCGCGACTTCTGCACGGGGGCGACGCGCGAGGGGATGCGCGATTTTCTGCTGACGGCGGCTGCGATTGGCGGATTGTTCAAACGCAACGCCTCGATTTCCGGCGCGGAGGTGGGGTGTCAGGGAGAGGTCGGCGTCGCCTGTTCGATGGCTGCCGCCGGGCTGGCCGCAGCGTTGGGCGGCGATCCGCCGCAAGTGGAGAACGCCGCTGAAATCGGGATGGAGCACCATCTGGGCATGACCTGCGACCCTGTCGGCGGACTGGTGCAGATTCCCTGCATCGAACGCAACGCCTTCGGTGCGGTGAAGGCCGTCAACGCGGCGTCGCTCGCTCTGCGTGGCGACGGGGCGCATCATGTGTCGCTCGACAAGGTGATCGTGACGATGCGCGAAACCGGCGCGGATATGAACAGCCGCTACAAGGAGACCTCGCTGGGCGGGCTGGCTGTCGCTTTTCCCGAGTGCTGATAAAGAAACGGAAACAATGTATTTCCGGCATTTCTGTTTCATTGATGTCGTCGGGCTCGTAGGTTCATGGACGAGACGCAGGCCCAAGCGGCCAGCACAATGAAACCGGGAGCCTCGAAATGACGAAAGTCCTCGTTCTTTACTATTCTTCCTACGGCCACATCGAGACCATGGCTTCGGCGATCGCCGAGGGCGTGCGTGAGGCCGGGGCGGAAGCGGTTGTGAAGCGCGTGCCGGAATTGGTTCCGGAAGAGGTCGCCAAGGCCAGCCACTTCAAGGTCGACCAAGCTGTGCCGCTGGCGACGCCGGGTGAACTGGCCGACTATGATGCGATCATCGTTGGCAGCCCGACCCGCTTTGGCCGCGTCTCCTCCCAGATGGCGAATTTCTGGGATCAGACCGGCGGGCTCTGGGCCAAGGGCGCGCTGATCGGCAAGGTCGGCGCGGCGTTCACCTCCACCGCGTCACAGCATGGCGGACAGGAGACGACGTTGTTCTCCCTGCTCACCACGCTGCTGCATCACGGCATGGTCATCACGGGTCTGCCCTACAGCTACCCCGGCCTGACGGAGATGAACGAAGTCGCGGGCGGCACGCCTTACGGCGCCAGCACACTGGCTGCGGCGGACGGCTCCCGCGCGGTCAGCGCCAACGAAGCCGGCGGCGCCCGCTTCCTGGGCAAGCACGTGGCCGAACTCGCCACGCGCCTGAAGGGCTGAAAACCTGACAGGTGAGCCATCGTGGCTCACCCCTGTAAGCGTCCCGCCGCAAGGCGGGCGTGATTGACCAGAGATCAGGTCGCCGCCGCTTTGTCCCGGCGTCGTCTAAACGGGACAAAGGGACGCGCTGACCAGCGCGCCAGCCGGATGTCCGGCGGCGCGCCCCGACTGGACCGGCAGGCCGGGAAGACCCGGTGCCGCCGACGAACGTTTTGACGCCCGACTCTTTGGGCTCGCCACACGCACATATTCAGCCGCTCTCGCGTCGGATCGTCCGGCCTCCCTGAGCGGAGCAAGGAGAACATATCATGATCGAAGTCAGACCTTTCGACGGACTTGGAGCGGCCAATCACGGTTGGCTTGACGCCCACCACCACTTTTCCTTCGCGGGGTACAATGATCCGTCGCGCGTTCACTGGGGCGCCCTGCGGGTGTGGAATGACGACAAGATCGCCGCTGGAGAAGGTTTCCCGCCTCATCCGCATCGCGACATGGAAATCATCACCTATGTTCGCTCCGGCGCGATCACGCATGAGGACAACCTCGGCAATCGTGGTCGCACGGAAGCGGGCGACGTGCAGGTGATGTCGGCTGGAACGGGCATCGTCCACAGCGAGTTCAACCGCGAGGACGAGACGACCACGCTCTTCCAGATCTGGATCATGCCGAGCAAGCGCGGCCATGCTCCGCGCTGGGGCGCGCGTCCTTTCCCGAAGGAGGGGCGGTCCGGTCACTTTGTGCCGCTGGCCTCCGGCAAAGACGGCGACGGCGACGCCCTGTGGATCGGCGCGGACGCCCGTGTGCTCGGCGCGACGATCAAGGCAGGTGAGAAGGTGACGTATGAAACCTCTCGCGATCGCTTCCTGTATCTGGTGGCGGCGAAAGGCGCGATCACCATTGACGGTGTCGACGCAGCCGAGCGCGACGGGGTCGCCATCCGCGACGTGGAGCGCGTCACAGTGACGGCGCGTGAGGACGCGGAGCTGGTTCTCGTCGACAGCGGCGAGTAAATCCGAAGGCGTCAGGGGGCGTCCGGTCTTTCTTCGACCGGGCGCCCCCTTCGTCTTGTCTGAAACTTCGGGCCGCCGCATATCTCGCCGGGCGTCAGCGCAAGGGAGATCACCGGTCATGAAGCACTCAATCCATAATCGCCTCGGCCGTCTGGCGTTGGCGCTGCTGGCGTCGGCGTCGCTTGCAAGCTTCGCGACGGGAGTCGCCAGAGCGGCGCCGCAGGTCGAGCTCCAGCGTCTGACCTGGCCCGAAATTCGCGACGCCGTGCGCGCGGGCTATGACACCATCATCATACCGGTCGGCGGGACGGAGCAGAGCGGTCCTTACATCGCCGTCGGCAAGCACAATGTTCGCGCCGAGGCCTTGGCTGACCGCATCGCTCGTTCGCTCGGCAATGCGCTGGTTGCGCCGGTGATCGCCTATGTTCCCGAAGGCGGTCTTTCCCCCCGGACATCGCATATGCGTTTTCCCGGCACGATCACGGTGTCGCCCGCCGTATTTGAGGGACTCTTGCGCTCAGCGGCGGATAGTTTTCGTGTACAGGGGTTTCATACCGTTGCGTTTATTGCCGATCACGGCGGCTACGTGTCGCAACTGCGCGAAGTTGCGACCAGTCTCGACAAGGCATGGAGCGGGTCCGGCGCACATACTCTCTACGTGGCTTCCTATTACAATGTGGTCGGCGGCGCCTACGCTGACGCCCTGCGCGCGCGCGGGCTGGGAGATGATGTCGGAAAACATGCCGAACTGAGCGACACGTCCCTGATGCTTGCCGTCGATCCGTCGATGGTGCGCGAGCAGGCCTTGCGGTCGGCCCCGAAGCCGACAACGGCGGATGGCGTGTATGGCGGAGATCCCCGCCCCGCAACGGCGGAACTCGGCAAGATCGGCGTGGACATGCAGGTCAATGAGGCGGTAGCAGAGATACGTAAAGCGCAAGGACGTTAGGGTCTCGGAGCATCGTATTTTTCACACGGTTTTCCACGAGGGAATATTGGGCGGCGGTAAAGGCTGTAGCTCTCTTGTCGCGAAATATGAACGCCGGAGCGTAAAGCGTGCGGAGTGGTTCATGTCCTGAGTGACGCCAGATTATAAAAAATTTGTCGACAGGCTGTAAGCTATAGCCGCTGCGCTGGCGCAAGCCGGGACCATAGAGAGAGCGGCAGGAACTGGACGACTGCGGTGGCGAGCGGCAACCATACGAACCCGGTCGTCACCCAGGGAATGAGCCCGGGGGATTGTTCCGCAAGGTTTGGCGCATAGTGTCCGCCTGAAAGAAGGAACGCCAGAATAAAGCCGGTGGCTCCCATGGAAACTTTCGTGACCAGCGTGTTGATCGCGTAGGCGAGGCCGGCTGTATTGACATCCGACTCCGCCTCTCCGTCGTCGATAGCGCGAGAAAGTAGAACGTAATAAAGCGGCGAGGCGATGCCCTGGGCGAGGCTAAGGAGTATAAAGCCGACATAGAATGCAGTTCGATCAGATCCTGCAAAGTCGATTGCGCCATAGGCGACAACTTGTAGCACGAGCGAGTAAATTGCAGTTCCGACGATGCCTGCGCGTTTGACGCAGGATGGCGTCGCCGCAGCGCCCAGAAATCCCATGACTGTTGCGAGAGTCAGGAGCTCTCCGGCGAAAGTTTCGCTCCCGCCAAGACGCACGCGTACATAATAGATTACAAAGCCGTATAACGTCCCGATTCCGATGAATTGAAAGAAAACAAGAATGTTGCACAGGTGCCATCGGCGGTTGCCGATCAGCGCGCGAATCAGTTCACTGGCGCTACGCTGGACGGGAGGCGGAGCATGGCGGACAACGCAAAATCGGGAGACGATCCGCCACATCAGGCTGCCGGCGATGGCCAGGGCCAAAACGTAGAGCACGACTCCCTTCTGGCGTTGAGCCCCGCTTACGCCGCCGCCAAGCCAGTCTATGGCGGGAATTGTCAGCAATGCTACGGCAAACTGTCCGATCTGACAGCCCATCATGCGGAATGTATTGAGTTCCACCCGGTCTTGTTGGGCGGTGCTGATCATGGTCGCCAAAGCCCCATACGGGGTATTGATGCAGGAGTATATGGCGCCGAAAAGAATATATGACGCCCCGGCCCAAAGAACCCTCGCGTGAGGAGACAGCGGGAGGGGAAGAAAGCAGATAAATGCGGACAGACCGAACGGAATGGCAAGGCGGCGGATCAAGTGTGGCACCAGCAGGCCGCCGGCGCGGTCGACAACGTATCCGATCGCCGGATCGCAGACAGAGTCGAACAGGCGGGCGACAAGCAGGATCCAGGCGACGGATGACGGTGGAATATCGTAGATATCAGTATAATAAAACATAAGATATGAGGTCGTGAGCCCCCACATCAGGTTTGATGAGAGGTCGCCGCAGCCATAGGCCGCTTTCTCGCGAAAGGAAAGCGTGTCCGATATCGCCATAAACTAACCTCTCAACCAGATTGGAACGTTTTTCAGAGTCGTCCCGATTTCAGTTCGGATGCGAGATGATTGCAGGCCCGCATGCTCTGGGCCATCACCGTAAGCGTTGTCCCAAGAGCGCCGCCGGACGGAAAGCTTGACGCGTCCGTAACAAAAAGATTCGGAACATCCCACGATTGGCCGTAAGAATTCAAGACAGATGCATTTGGGTCGGCCCCCATGCGCACGCCACCGGTTTCGTGGATGGCTGCGCCCATGACCATACTTTTGGGAAACATCTTGCGGATAAGCCATCGGGCGAGGAATGATTTTTCTGGATATAATCCGGAACCGGACTCGCCAAGGCCAAGCGGGGACGCCCAGAAATCGACCTGTCCGCCACTCGCCTCGATCATATCCGCGCAGTCGCGAATCTGCCTGCGCAACATCGCCCGCTCGTTTTCGTGCAACACGCAGCGAATATGCGGCAAAGGCACGCCCCACCGGTCACGCCGTTTCGGGTCCAGCGTCACGGCATTGTCTTTCCATGGTAGCATCTCTCCAAAACCCATGATGCTAACCTGTGTTTCGTGCGAAGGGGACGAAGATGCGGAGCGACCGATTGAACCCTGAAACGTGTAGCCACGCGAAAACGCAGGATCGACGCTTCCCTCGGCATTTTCGTAGCGCGGGAGGTACATCCCCCCAGTGACGCCGTAGAATGGATGAGACGGCAACGTGACGTCAGGCCCGCTTCGCGCGGCAGCCGGCCAACGGCCGAACATCAGACTGGCGCATTGATCCATGAAATAACGACCGAGAGTCCCGGAACTGTTGCCAAGACCTTTCGGGTGCCGTGAAGATTTCGAATTCAGCAGAAGGCGTATGCTCTCGACGGGGGACGCGCAGACGACGACAGATCGAGCGTTTACAATATGACGTGCTTTTGTCTTTCGGTCTATCCAGGCGACGCCCGTGGCGCGACCAGAAGTCTCGTCGGTGAGCACCTGATGGACTATCGCGTTGGAGTGGACCGTAAGGTTGCCTGTGGCCGCTGCGGCTGCAAGAGCAGGGGTAACCGGCGATCCGCTGTGCGGGTTAAAACGCCACGCGATGACCGATCGGTTTGGCCAAATTTTTTCAACGCTTTTACGGAATGATTGTTCTTCTGGCGTTAAAACGGCTCCCTCGGCCATTAAGCCGTCCGGGGCCGTCGGAACCTTGTCGAGATTGCCGTGGATGCCGAGAAACTGTTCGACCTTCTCATACCACGGAGCAATGTCGGCGTAAGAGAAAGGCCAGTCTGCGCCGCCCGACTTCCTCTCTGCCCCCTTGAAGTCATAATCGGACCAGCGAAAAAGAACGCGGCCATAGGCGTGTAGCCTGCCGCCCACTTGATGGCCACGAATCCACAGGAAGGGCGCGTCTTTGGGGGTGGTGTAGCCGTGCGTCCAGTCGTTGACGAAAAGATGCTTAAGCTGGCTGTTGAAAAATGCAACACGAGACTGAATGTGCTGCCCGGCGAGCGTCGCGACGATCCTGGGGAGGAGATGCGCGTCTTTGCCCGCAGGCTTGCGGCGTGTGGCGAGCCCGTCCGGTTGAAGCGTGTGGCCGGCTTCAAGGACCAGCACCGAAAGGCCTTGCTCGGTCAGTTCTTTGGCGGCGAATCCGCCTGCAGCGCCGGAACCGACGACAATTGCATCGTATTGTTTTACAGTCATGGAATTTTCCTGCTGGCAAGGCGTTGTGAGCGCCTCGCTTGGCTGGTCAGGCTTTCAGCTGACGGAACGCGCCGCACAGTTGCGGGCGATGGTGGAATCGGCGTCTGACCAAGATACTTTAGAATTTTTATCGGAAGCCAGACCGTTTGTGTGTGACCCGATCATGAAGCAATGGACTGCTTCCGCGCGAAGGCAGGGTAGGGGGCGGAACCTCCCGAACCGTTCAAGGGCTGTCCGCCGTAGCCAGCGTTCGGACGAACGAAACCCCTCGCTGCAACGCGGGTATCGGATCGGGGCAGGCGTCCAACTCCAGAATGGGTCCGCACAGAAGCGGCGCCTGCGTCAGTAGCGCATTCAGTTTGGCGAACGGAGCGCGCCCTTCGCCGAGTTCACAGAAAAACGGCCTGTGGCGGGAATGAATGTCGGCGGTGATCGGGGTATCTACCGGCATGGGTCCGATGGCGTCTTTCCAGTGCGCAGCGACCGTGCGTTCAAGATGACGCTCCAGAACACTTTCAGGAAGTCCGCCTTCGAGGATGATGTGGGCAGGATCAAGACATAGATGGACGTATCTTGGATCGGTCAGCAACAGGAATAAGTCGACGTCTCTTGGCGCGCAGAAAAGACTGTGCGCTTCTGTATGCAGCGCCAGCCTGACGCCTTCCCGAGCGGCTGCGGCGCCCATGCGATTTAGTAGGGTCGCAATAGGCTGCGCGAGCGCAAGATCGACGAAAGAAAGCGGATCCTCAAGGAAGGTGGTGCGACATGGAAGTCCCGCAACTAATACGGTTCCGCCGATAGACGACAGAAACTGGGCTGTCTGTGTGACGGATTCCAGAATTTCGGCCTCTGAGGCGCCGTAGTTGGCTATGGGGATTCTGTCGAGGTCCGGAAAGAAGCAGGACCATACCTCAATGCTTCGGGCGTCGAGTTCATGCTTGAAGGCGTCGGCTGAGCCGAACGCGAAGATTGCGCCGCGCCAATCGAAGGGTGGGAAGGTAAGCTCCACACCTGAAAGTCCCGCTTGCTGAAGGGAGTCCAGGATACGCGTCCAGAATGCACGAGGTTGTGCTACGGCCAGACTCGTTATGGCTTCGGCAGTATCCACCCCCCAGAAAACAGGGTTGTAGAACGTAACGAGATCTGTGCCGATTTTCATAATGTGGAGGCTCCGTAATCTGGATCTGCTTTTGGGAGAGTCTGAGCTTTCCTCAGAAAGATGTGGAGACGCTGCCGGTCATGGAAAAACGCGGCTCCACAAAGAACGTGTTTGGCGAAGAGTCGTCGATATTCGACAGGGATCCGTTCATAAGTCTGACCTGATGCGCGTTGGTCGTGACGCCTGTAGGTCCGGTCCTGACGATAGACCCCGTCAGATTTGTGAAGTTTAACCTTATGCTGGGACTCTTCATGAAACCAATGGATTGGAAGCGGTAACCCAGCGATAGCGTATCGGTCACATAGCCTGGCATATGTTCATCTCCGGCCAGCGTCACGGATTGGGATGAGGCGTAATGTAGGCTGAAATTGCCGAAGAATCCTCCCTTTGTATAGGAGAGACCGAAATTCGCCATCACTTTGGGCGACATCACGGCGGTGTTTCCCTTGGTGTGGATGTAAGAACCATCCAGCGGGATGTTGGAGTCCATGGTCGCATGGAGATATTCGACCGAGGCGTAAGGGCTGAATCCATGAATGGGATGGGTGGACACCATCAGATCCACGCCGCGGGCAGTCTGATTGCCTGCGTTGATCGTCGCAGATTGCCCCGCCTGCACGTATGTGGTCAGAAGGCGATTGGTTATGTTGTAATTGAATAAGGAGAGATCGACGATCACTGTATCGTCGTGATAGCGATACCCCAGTTCCTCCTTGATGGCGTACTGATTTTTGGGCAGTGATCCAGTATTCGGGTTCACTGCGAGGCTTGCAGGAGACGGCTGGCGGAAATCGCCTTCAGCGTTGATGTAAACCTGATGGTGCTGGTTGATCATGTACCCGGCGGAGATATGTGGTAAAGGCACGCCGGTATTGAGTCCGAGGGAGGATCGCGTGCGCCCGGTGCTGGAGTTGCTCCAGGACTGATCCCAGTAGTTGGTCATGACATATTTCAATCCGCCTTCGATGGTCAGGCGATCATGAAGATATTTCGCGTGATCTTCAAGAAAGAGAGCGTGCAGCTCATAGCCAGCCTGCACGCGGCTCGTTACGCGTGAGCCGTTGGCGTAATACAGCTTGTAAGCGTCCGCGTTGACGGCGGACGACGATCCGTCGGATGGCGTGAGATTGACCGGTTCCTTGAAAATCTGATCGTCGTTCTCGTACCAATAACCAAGGCTGACATGGTTGTGACGATCGATGTCGTAACCGAGTTTTGCGACAGCTCCCGTCTGGATATACATCGTCTGGTCGTAGAAGGCGGTCAGCGATTGACCGGCAGGCACGGAAGCCCCGGAGGAAGTGAAGTACTCGCCTGCTGCTGACGAGACGCCGCCGCTGTATGATTCCGGACCGAAGCCCGTATTGAAGTAGGGTGTCAGGTCGAAAGAAAATTTGGCGGGCAATACGATATGTATCGGGGACGATAGTGTGATTTCGTTCCAGTAGCTGAGATTGTTCTTCCAGTAGTTGTTGTTTTGCGCGTCGTAATGGTCGGAGCGCCCGAAGCCATTTCCGGTGTGCTTGTAGTTGTAAAATTGTTCGGCAGTTGCGTAGTTATCGACAACGGCGTCTGTATGATTCCACGACAGGAAGAATTTGAAGTTGGACCCGTTGTCGAATTCATCCTGAATCCCGACGTCAACATTCTTCCTTTTGTTGATCCCGGCGCCCATCCACGAACGTGCGTGCGTGTTCGAAAACGAGGCGTAGCCACGAAGGTGCGTGTTTCCGATTTCGCCAGACTCTAGACGAATATATTCTCGTGACATATTATTCGTGCCATACGAGAAATCCGCCATGCCGCCAAATTTTCGAGCTGCATTGTGGGTAACGATCGACAACACGCCTGCCGCCGCGGACGTCGCGGGCAGATCGGTTGGCGAACTGCCGGGCTGTATGACGATAGAGTCGATATCTTCCGAATCGATGTCCTGATTGATGTAGTTAATGCCTGTCGCGGGGCCGCCATTCATCGTGATGGTCATGTCCGCATCGGTCAGGCTGCGAATTTCCGCGCCGCCGGTCGCGCCGCCGGTAATGCCGGATGTGTTGTTCGTGGCGACGTTCATGCTGGGTACGTTACGAACAAGATCGGCGACAGAGCTCTGCGGCGCCCGCATTTCTATATACTGCCGCCCGACGGTCTGAACGCTGTGCGAAGCCGTTTCGGCGCGCATCATGCCGCCGCCCCCATCTAAAGGGTTACGCGACCCGGAGACGCTGATGTCTTCGTGTTGATCCGGGCGTTTGAGCGGGACTTTCGGCTTTTGCCGGGTTTTCGCGACGGCTGAAGGCGCCGACCCCTGAGAGGGCGCCACGGCATGGCGGGCGGTCGGCGGGTGGCGGCCGGCTGAAAACGCTGATGTCGCGAGGCTGGTGGCGCCCACCAGGGCGAGCGCTACGTGACGGCTCCGCGGGATGTAGAGTTTGGCCGACATGTCGAAACCCCTCCGTTCGCAGAATTGCGACTATCTGAACGCGCGCTTTAAAGCGGACAGCGTTCTCATGAATGCGATAAAAATGGCATACGATTGCCGCGCGCATCGCGTCAACAATATTTCGAATTGGCATCATTAAGGGCGGATAAAAAATCACTTAAAATATTGATTTATATGAATAAAAATATTATACATAACCAAACATCGGGTCGGAATTTTATATGAACGTCCTCATAAAATCTAAAAAATGCACACAATGATGGCATTCGATTGTTGTATAAAACGAGTCCGCACGTCTCGTGCAGGGCGCGGCTGGTCACGTGGCAAGGGGGCAGATATTTTGAGTCTCGGTATGAGGAGGGCGGGTTATGGTGGCTGAGGCGGGCGATACGGGGATACTTCCCCGTCAAGGCAGGGTTACGATCGCCGATATTGCTCGGGATATAGGGGTGAACCCCTCGACCGTCAGTCGCGCCCTCTCCAA
This sequence comes from Acetobacter nitrogenifigens DSM 23921 = NBRC 105050, assembly GCF_000429165.1. GTDB lineage: Bacteria > Pseudomonadota > Alphaproteobacteria > Acetobacterales > Acetobacteraceae > Acetobacter > Acetobacter nitrogenifigens. Next base: position 61,830 of record NZ_AUBI01000011.1, read on the forward strand.
CCCTAGCCGTGTCAGCCCAGAGACACGAGAACTTGTCTCCCGGGCGGCCGAGCGTATGGGGTACGTTGTGAACCACACGGCGCGGAACCTGCGTACAGGCCGCACGAATATTATTCTCGTCGCAGCCCCATCATCTGAGAACAGATCCATATCCCCTGTCGTCATAGACGTGCTGCGCGGCGTGTTTTCCGAAGCCAGGAAAATGGATTACGGCGTCCTCGTCCGGGAGACGGAAAGCGACGTCGACGCATTGACGCGGGGACCGGTCAGCGGCGTTGCGGATGGGATCATCAGCGTGTCGGGCACTGAAACTGTGATGCGCGCAGGCGGTCTGACCCCCGACCTTACAGGCGTGCCGATCATCAGCCTCCTGATGGATCAGACCCGGCGAGGTATTCCCAGCATCATAGCTGACGAAGAAGCGGGGTTTCGACAGATCACCGACTACCTGCTGACGAAAGGGCATCGTCGGTTCGCTTATGTGGTCGGACCGGGGATGGCGAGTGAACACGATCAGCCTCGCTACAGGGGGATGTGCGACCGCCTGTCTGAAGAACTGGGGGCGCCCGCGCCCGTGCGACTGATTGCGGGGGATTTCGACTTTCGATCCGGGGCGCGAGCGGCGGAGCAGTTCCTGATGCTTGCCGAGCGCCCGACTGCGGTCGCCTGCGTTTGCGATGCAGTTGCCTTGGGCTTCATGCATCGCGTCAGGGAGGCCGGGCTGCGGGTCCCCGGGGACGTGGCGGTCACCGGCTATGATGATGTAGACTTCGCGAACTGGACAGATCCCGGCCTGACGACGGTGTCGCAGCCCACTGTTGAAATCGGTCAGGCAGGCGCCCGTATGTTGATCGACGCCTGTCTGGGGAGATTCGATCTGACGGCGCAGAGGGTGATCATGCCAGTCAGCCTGGTTCGTCGTGAGTCGGCGTGAAGGACGGCGGACGTGCGGAGCGCGATGGTGAGTGAGCTTGTTATAACTGCCCGGGTTTTATCGCCCGTGACCCCGCAGGCGGCGGTAATGGAAGACGTGGCCTTCCTGATCGATGAACGAGGAAATATTCAGGAACGGGCCGTCAAGGGTGGTGCGCTGTACGCGGCCCTGTCGGCGCGCGAGGACGTGCGGCGCATGCCCTCAGACAGTCTTCTGATTCCCGGCGTCACTGACCTGCATATTCACGCGCCTCAATGGCCGCAGGCCGGAATGGCGCTCGATGAACCGTTGGAAAGATGGCTTGGCGTCTACACTTTTCCGCTGGAATCTCGTTACGATGACGTCTTTTTCGCGGAGGAGGTCTACAGCGATCTGGTCCGGACGTTGCTTGAAAATGGCACCACCACAGCGCTCTATTTCGCGACCATTCACGAAGAATCCAGTCTGGCCCTCGCGCGAATCTGCCTTGAGCAGGGGCAACGCGGCTTTGTCGGTCTCGTCGCCATGGATAACGCGGCTCTCTGCCCCCCGACATATAGGCACGCCAACGCACAGCAGGCTCTTGATGCGACGCGAAGATTCATTGCCGCAGTTCGTGCGTTGCCCGGGAACGAGGGTGGGCTGGCGCAGCCAGTCATAACGCCGCGCTTCATTCCGGCCTGCTCTGACGCGCTGCTGGAAGGGCTTGGCGAACTGGCGGCTGAAACGGGCGTCAGGGTTCAGACCCATGCGTCTGAAAGCGATTGGGAACATCGCCATGTTCTTGAAAGAACCGGGAAGACTGACACAGAAGCCCTGGATGGTTTCGGATTGTTGCGAGACGCTACGGTTCTCGCTCACGCGGGGTTCCTGAACGCGACGGACAGGGCGCGGGTGAGGGCGCGCAATGCGGCGCTCGCGCATTGTCCGATTTCAAACGCGTTTTTCGCGGGCGCGGCGCTTCCGGTGCGGACCGTGCTCGACGAGCACACGCGTTGCGGTCTGGGCACCGATATTTCCGGAGGGTATTCCCCGTCCATTTTTGAAAACGCGCGTCAGGCTGTCGTGACGTCGCGCCTCCTGGAGAGCGGCGTCGATCCGGACCGCTCTCCGGGCGAGCGTGGACGCCCTGACAGCCGCATCACCTTTCAGGAGGCGTTCTGGCTCGCAACGCGAGGCGGCGCGGAGGCTCTTGGGACGTCAGCAGGGCAGCTGCTGCCCGGGCAAGCGTTCGATGCGCTCGAAATCCGTAACGGCCGCAGAGGATTGCGACTTTCGCCTACCGACGATGCAGAACGCTGCGTCCAGAAAATCGTCTGCCACGTCACTGCGGAAAATATTGTCCGCGTCTGGGTCAACGGTCGCATGGTCGTTGATAAAGCATATAATTAAACAGTTTTTCAAAAATTTCACTCCGAACGTCTGAAAGAGACGCTGTAGTCGAAGCGGGTGCGCGTGAAACGGCGAGATCCTATGCGACAGGCAGTTCCCGCCCGCTCACGCATAGACGATCGTTCAACCTCGGTGGGCCTCCAGAAGGGTTTTTGTATATTCATTCTGCGGCGCGGCAAACATTTCCGCGACAGTTCCCTGCTCCACGACCTCGCCATGCCGCAGCACCACTGCGCGGTCGCACAGTACGCCGACAACCGCCAGATCGTGCGTAATGAATAGCAGCGACAGCCCCAGATCGTCGCGCAGGTCCATGAGCAGGTTCAGAACCTGCGCCTGCACGGACACGTCGAGCGCCGCCGTGGCTTCGTCGGCGATCAGAAGGCGCGGTTCGGCGGCCAGCGCTCGCGCAATGCCGATCCGAGCCCGCTGGCCGCCAGAAAATGCGTGTGGAAGTCGGCCATACGCGCTTGCTGGCAAACCGACACGCGCGAGCAGGGCGAGCGTCCGCGTCCTGCGCTCATCTTTCGCGCAGATGGCGTGAATGGCCAGAACTTCCGCGATCTGCCGACCGACGGACATGTGCGGGTCGAGGCTTGCGAACGGATCCTGAAAGATCATCTGTACCTGACGCGCACGCGGGCCGCTTCCGGCCAGTTCGATCTCGCCGGAACTGACGGGCGCAAGTCCGGCGACGGCGCGCGCTATCGTACTTTTCCCAGACCCGGATTCGCCGATAAGCCCGACAATCTCTCCGTTCCCGACTGTAAGAGACACATCCTTTACGATCGAGCGCCAGCGTCGCCTGAACAGCCTGCTCTCAGGGTAGGAAACGTGAAGGTTCCGGACGGAAAGCAGCGGCGTCATGGCGCGACCGCCCACTCATCGGCGCGCAGGCAGGCGACGTTGTGCCCGACTGCGACGCCGCGCAGGGCCGGCTGCGTTTCCATGCAGGCGGGTTGCGCCGAAAGGCAGCGTGGCGCGAACACGCAACCTTCAGGACGTTCTCCCGGCGCAGGCGCAGAGCCGGCCATGCCGCGCAACCGCAGGCGACCACGCGCGTCGGGCGTCATGGATGCGCGGTTCGGCAAGGAGGCGAGCAGCCCTTTGGTGTAAGGATGCCGGGGCGCGCCAAGCACGTCGGCAATCGGGCCTTCCTCCAGCATCCTGCCCGCGTAAAGGACCGCAACGCGGTCTGCAATGGCGGAGGCTGCGCCGAAATCGTGGGTGATGAACAGTGTCGCGGTGCCGCGTTCCGTCGCCATATCGCGAATAAGCGCAAGAATCCGCCCGCGCGTACCCGCGTCGAGCGCGGTGGTTGGCTCATCGGCAATCAGCAGGGCGGGCGCGGCCGAAAGCGCCATGGCGATCATGACGCGCTGGCGCATGCCGCCTGAGAGCTGGTGCGGATAAGATGACAGGCAGCGTTCAGGGTCTGCGATGCCGGTGCGGCCCAACAGGACCGCTGCCTCCCGCCGCCGATCTTCGCCCGTGTTCAGGTCGTCGCGATGGAGGACGAGACATTCGTTGATCTGCGCGCCGATTTTCATCGCCGGATTGAGCGCGCTCATAGGTTCCTGAAAGATCATGCCGATGTTGCGGCCCCGCAGGGCGCGAAAGGACCGTTCGGACAGTCCGGCCAGATCGACGGTCCTGTCTCCGGTCGTCAGCAACGCGCGGCCGCCGCTGATCCGCCCGCCGCCTAAAAGCCCCATCGTCGAAAGCGCCGCAACGCTTTTTCCCGAACCGGATTCACCGACAAGGGCGAGCGTCTCCCCGCGCGCGATCGTCAGCGATATCCGCTCCAGCGCCACGGTCTCGCCGAAAGAGACGCTGAAATCCTCGAGCGAAAGGGCGGGCTGCGTCATTAGCCCCGACGCTGGGTCTGCCCGCGCGGCTGAGGAGCCCACGCGAACTCGGCGTCGAACGGATAGGTCGGTCGATGGGTCAGCTCGCGGCGCAGATTCGCCACGTCCTGATTCACGACGCCTTCGGATAGGGCCATCAGCGACGGGTTGGCGAGTGGAGCCAGTTCCGGCGAGAGATAGCCGGATTTCACAGCGACGATCTTCGCTTGCGCCGGGTCCAGACCCACACGCGTGAAATCAGCGATGTTGTGATAGGGGCGACGGCGCGCGGCGAGAACGATGGTGACGCCACGATGGCGTAGCACGGCCTCGCGCTCGGCCGGATCGTCGTTCGGGATCAGCCCGATCACTTCGCAGTCCAGAGACACGCGCACGCCTTTTGGGTCGAGCGACGCCCCGATCTGGAAAGTCTGCACGGCGCCGATCCCGGCGGCGAATGCGGCCTCGCAAGCGGGCGCGTCGGTGATCGCCGCCACGACTGCGCCCTGCGCGTCCTGACGCACAAGCTCAGCCAGCGCGTCCGCCCGGTCGCCCACGCCGCCGCCGGTCGGGTTGTCTCCGGAATCCGCGATGACCGCCGGCGCCGTTTGCGCTGCGATGGCCTGCTCGACACAGGCTTCGATGGTTCCGGTCGGAACTCCGAAGACAAAGTCGCGCCGCGCGTCCCACCACGACTGGGCGATCTCGGCGGCGGTTCGCGTCAGCACGGCGTCATCCGTGCCGGTCACGACGGCGCAGGCGGTGACGCGTGGTTCGTCCGCCCACACATAACCGACCATCAGCGCGGCGTCCCAGACGCCGGAGCGTTCGTCATACTCTGGCAGACGCGCATAGAGCGACTTCGTCGGTTCGTCTTCCGTGCTGGTGCGTTCGCCCGGCAGAAGAACCGGAACAGGCGCCCAGACGATGCTCGGCCGGACGCCAGCCTTCAGTGCGTCCGTCAGCATTTCGACGGCCCGGCGCATCGTGCGCTCGACATCGATATGCGGGGCTGTGCGGTAGGCGGAAAAGATGTCGAGCGCGTCGATGATCGGCTGGCTGACATTGCCATGCAGGTCATAGCTGGCGGCGACGAAGCAGTCCGGCCCCACGACTTCGCGGGCGGAGGCGATCCAGTCGGCCTCTGCGTTCTGCATGCCTTCGACGAACATGGCGCCGTGCATTGCCAGATAAAGCCCGTCCAGCGGCAGGGCGGCGCGAAGGCGCGCAAGAAAATCGGCCTTGAACGCCGCGTAGGCTTCCTTCGCCACCGGTCCGCCCGGCACGGCGCGGGCATGCAAAAGCGGCAGGAATTCAGCGTCGAAATTCTTCAGGAAGCCGAAATAAGGCGATGTGGTCATCTCCGCGCCGCGCATCACACGGAAATGTTCTTCCCGAATCAGGACAGGATTGTACGTGCTGCATTCGGTGTGAATGCCGCCAAAGGCGATGCGCGGCTGCCTGATCATGATGGGCTCCTGAAACGATGACGCGACGCCGGGTCCGGGGACCGGGCGTTTCGATAGCGACCTTATTTCGATTGATAAACCAGATCGCTGTCAATAGACTAACTTTGTTAACCAAAGGGGCGTGATTGTTTTGGCTGTTGCGCCAAATCTGACCCGCCAGCGAGGCAATTGGTGTTACGATTCACGGCTGGCCTTGTGTGCGTCGCGCTGCTTGCCCCCTTCGCAGCTCGTGCGGCGGACGACGCGCCGCTAACCGTCATGCTGTCCGAACCGCCGCGGACCATGGATCCGGCCGATCAGAACGCAACCGAAACAGCATCAGTTCTTGAACCGTTCTACGAAACGCTGTTGAAACGGGACGCTCGGGGGACGATTCAACCGGGTCTGGCGACGTCATGGCGTCCGTCCGCCGATCGTCTCGTCTGGACCTTCTCCATACGTCCCGGTGTGCGCTTTCATGACGGCGCGCCATGTGACGCGGCCGCCGTCACCCGTTCTCTTCAGCGCCTGATTGATCGGAAAGTCGCGTTGGCGGGCGCCAGCGTCTATCGCGCGGTCATTGCGTCCGTGCGGCAGGACGGGGAGACGGTTGTCGTGACCCTTGCGCGTCCCTACGCTGATTTCCTGTCGCTCGTTACACTTGTGCAGTCGGCGATCGTTTCGCCCGTCGCAGTGGAGGCAGGCGAGCTTTCCCGCCGCGCCGACGGCACGGGGCCGTTCCGCTTCGTCTCTTGGAGGGCGGGGGAGGACGTATTCGCCACGCGCAACTCCGGCTATTGGGGCGTCGTGCCCGCAATCGCCGCCATCGACTGGCGGTGGTCGCCTGAACCGTCCGTGCTCAACATGGCGTTGCAGACCGGGGACGCCGATGTGGTCATTCCGCTGGCGCCCGTCTTCGCCCGCGTTTACGCACCGGGTCAGTCGGCGGCGGCTCTGGCTACCGTGAAGCGGCAGCGCAGCGCTGCGTTGTTCTGGCTGGCGTTGAATACGCGTCTGAAACCACTTGATGACGCAAGAGTGCGCCGGGCGCTGGGTCTGGCGATAGACCGGCGTGCGCTTGTGGCCGGATTGCTCGACGGGTTCGGCGCGCCCGCGTGCCACGCGCTGACGCCGGATATTCCGGACGCCCTGCCATGCGGGGCAGGGGAAGATCGGGCGCGGATCGACATGGCGCGAGCGTTGTTGAAAGAAGCAGGTCAAGAAAAAGGATTCTCCGTTTCTGTCGTCGTGCAAGAGCCGGAGGAGCCGATAGCCGAGGCGTTGCAGGCCATGTGGAGGCCATTGGGCGTTGTACTGAGCATTCGCCGGCAGGAAGCCGGAGTCTGGGTGCAGTCCGCCTTCGCTCCGCCGGAGGAGAAGGCGCGGGAGGAGACTGGCATGGCGCTGACGTCATGGTCCGCGCCGTATGTCTCCGACCTGCAGTTGCGGCCTTTGTACACCACCGGGAATTCCGCGCCGCATGGCGCGAACCTTGGTTTTTATAATAACGCGGATATCGACAGGATGATCGACGCTGCGGCGCAGGACAATCAGCCAGCAAGTCGCCACGAAACTCTGCTCGCCATTCAGTCCACGCTTGATCGGGACGCGCCGATCGTGCCGCTGTTCACACGCGACACACTTTACGGCGTGCGTAACGGAATTTCCGGGGTTTGGGCGGCGACGGAAGGCAGCATCCGGGTCGTCGACGCACGACGGGCGCAGGCGCAATGAGCCGACTTTTGCGTCGCGCCGCCGCGCTGCCGCTCATCATGCTGGGCGTGTCCGCCGCCGTGTTCGTGGCCATTCACGCTCTTCCCGGCGATCCTGCGCGGCTGATGGCCGGACCGCAGGCGCCCGAAAGCACGATCATGGAGCTGCGGGCGCGGCTAGGCCTTGATCAGCCGTTGGGGGCGCAATATCTCCACTTTCTGGAGCGCGCCGCGCATGGCGATTTTGGAATTTCGCTGCGGGACGGCTCGCCGGTTTCGACGGTTATCATCGAACGCCTGCCGTATTCGCTGGCGCTTGGCGGCCTTGCCTATCTGCTGGCCCTGCTCGTCGGCGTGCCGGGCGGCGCCTTCGCAGCAGCGCGAGAGGGTTCGTGGGGCGACAGGCTGCTGATGGCCGCGACGCTGGTCGGCGCCTCACTGGCCGGATTCTGGGTGGCGTTGCTGGGTATGGAGGTTTTCGCCGTACGACTTCGCTGGCTGCCGCTGATGGGCGCAGGCGACTGGCGGCATTATGTTCTTCCGGCGCTGGTTCTGTCGCTGCTGCCAATGGCCATGATCGTGCGGATGACGCGCGCCGGGGTGCGGGAAGTCCTGCGTCAGGATTACATACGCACTGCCCGCGCCAAGGGACTTTCACCGTGGACGACAATCACGCGGCATGCGTTGCGGAACGCGCTGGCGCCGGTGATCACAGTCGTCGCGCTGAATCTCGGAGGTCTGATCAGCGGCGCGGTCGTTACCGAGACCGTGTTCGACTGGCCGGGCGTCGGCAGGTTGCTGGTGGATTCCGTCCGTTACCGAGATTATCCGGTCATTCAGGGCGTCACGCTTTTGTCTGTTCTGGGCGTTCTGCTTGCGAATCTTCTGGCTGAAGGCGTGATCGCGCAGTTCGATCCGAAGGCGCGGAGCGCATGATCACAATGGGCATTCAACGCCTCGCGCGTCTGTTGCGACGTTTCCCGGCGCTTCCAGGTGCGAAGGAGCCGGAACTGCTCATTGGCGCCGTGCTGTGCGGCGTCGCAGCGTTGGCGGCGCTGTTCGGCCCGATGCTGCTTGGCGGCGATCCGGCGGTGCAGGATCTGTTTCACGTTTTGCAACCGCCGTCATGGAGCCATCCTTGTGGGACCGACGCCTTTGGGCGCGATATCCTGCTGCGGCTGGTGTATGGCCTGCGTCTGACGATCATGGAAATCGTCGTCAGCCTTGTGGTCGCGGCGGGCGTCGGCGTCCCGGTCGGACTCTGCGCCGGTATGGCGCCCGCATGGCTGGACAGCGCGATCATGACCGTGTCAGACGTGGTATTCGCTTTTCCCGGTCTCATTCTGGCGTTGCTGGTCGTGAGTCTGATGGGGCCGGGCCTCTTTCACGCCCTGTTGGCGATCGCGGCTTTTTCGATCCCGGTTTACATCAGGCTCGCTCGCAACCTGACGGTAAGCCTGCGCCATTCCGTCTGGGTCGAGGCGTTACAGGTGCTCGGCGCAAGCCGCGCGCGCATCCTGTTCCTTCATATTCTTCCGAACGCGGCGACGCCGCTTCTCGTGCAGGCGACGCTGAGCAGCGGCACCGTCGTGCTCTCGGCGGCCTCTCTCTCGTTCCTCGGCCTTGGCGCGCAGCCGCCGCTGCCCGAATGGGGCACGATGATGAGCGACGGGCGCAACGCGCTGGGGGCCGCCTTCTGGCCGTGCCTGTTTCCCGGACTTGCGATCGCTGCGGCGGTCATCGGGTTGAACTGCCTTGGCGACGGGCTGCGGGATCGTTTTGACAGTTCGTCCCGCCGGTGAGGCGCCAGGTGTAAAGCGCGGCGCTATCTCGTTGGCGCAGCGCGGGATGCCGAACGCGACGTGACGGCGCCGCCGGATCTGGCGCCCGGGCCTGATGCGTCTGAAGTTTTCGAACAACCTCTCTTTCCGGTCTGGTGGATTGCCGAGATCATTCCGTATCCGGATATATTTCACATGACGATCAGCGTCGGTCCATTCAGATTTTTCGTGTCGCTCGCTCGATCCGGCCGTCTCAAGGCCGCCAGACTCATGATGAGCGCGGTTGTGGCGAGCGTTGGAGCTATATCCATGAACAGACGTGAGTGGAACGACTTGAGCCGGCGCATATGGCGACCGTCGAATGTGTGTGGGAGGAAGCGCGCGTCTGACTATGGTCTAACGCGCTCCAGACATGCTGCGACAAGCGAGAGTGAGAGCTTCGAGACCACTATGAACGAACTTCAAAAGAGGGCGGGAATGTCGACTGTAAGAAAACGCATAGGGTTGCGGGGCTCGTGCAGACTGGCCTGCCTTCTCTTTGGTTTGCAGGCCGTTTACGCCAGTGCAGCGGAGCCTGAGGCGTCCACCGTCGTCACGTTTGGCGACAGCTGGAGCGACGCCGGAACATACGGCTTCATTTTCGGAACGACGCCGGGCTCGTCGTGGAGTCAGCTTTTCGCACGTCGATATGGCGATGATCAGACGGCGTACCTGTATTCCGACGGCGAACACATAAAACGGGTCATGGGCGGTCTGAATTACGCGGAGGGCGGGTCGCGGGTGACCATATCGGGAGACGGCCCCGATCGCATACCGTTGTCGGTCACAGCTCAACTGGACGCCCACCTTGCCGCGCATCATGGGTTTGATCCGTCGCAGACTGTGATCGTGTGGATCGGAATCAACGACATTTCCAAACCATTTCAGAAAAATTCGTCCGAATTTGACGCCGTTGAACAGCGCGCGTTTACGACGGGTGAGGGGTTGAGCAGCGCTGCTTACGCCCGAGCCGAGTCGCGTATCCGAAAGGCTGCGAGGGAGGAGGGTGCGCTTGTCGGCAGAATGTTGTCGGCGGGCGCGCGGCGTATTGTCGTGCTCAACAATATTGATGACGGAATCACGCCGTTTCAACCCGGCCTGACGAAGGACGGATTAAAAATCGCGACACGGTTGACCAACGCTTACAACGCCGAACTGGCTCTTTCCCTGCCAAAGGACGGGCGTGTCCTGCCGTTCGATGTCGATGCGCTGGTGAAAGGGGAGGCCGAGCGGGTCGAGGGGCGACAATTTGCGCATATTCACGAAGACGGTTGCGCCAACCACGACTATTCATGCGGCCCCGAGCACTATGCAGCGCCGGACGCGGATCAGACCTATCTGTTTGCCGGTTGGGGGCATCTGACACGGCATGGACGAGAGTTCATCGCTGCGGCGGTAGAGAGGGCCGTCGAGAAACAGTGGCCATAAGGGCGTGAATATTCAGAGCACGCTGGCTTTGCTACGACGAGACCCGACTGGCCGCCTCGTAGTGAACCGCCGCAGACAGATGCATGTTGCCGTTCCCCTCATGTTGGAATTCGGTTTCAATGCGTCGGACGTTGCGCCGGGGCCTGAAAACGTGCGCCCCGTTTAAGGAATGGTGGAACCATCAGGGGCGATAAAAAAATCCCCAGCCTGTGGCGGCAAGGCGGAGAAAGCATTCTGCCCGCCATCGGCCGCGCATCCGCTCAGAAGCGCCAACAGCACCGCACAGGCTATGCCTTTAGCTGGAATATTCATGATCTGCCTCCCTCCTGAAGAGGTCTCAGTGGTTACGTCATGCGACGACGTCTAATTCTGGAGCGGATCGTGAGCTATTATACTTGCGTATATTGATTCGATTTTCTGTTGGTCTCTTGTATTTTTTCATAAATTTCTGCAGGAAATGTAAATATTTTTTAATATTCATTATCTATAACAAAAACATAAAGTTATTTTTGTATCTCCCAATTATTCATCGTCGCTGTGATGCATGTGGGCTCGCTGCATGTTGAGCGAAACGTGCGTATCGTGCGCGCCTGCCGCGCGTGTCGCGCACGACTTCGTCGTTGTGAGTTCATGCAAATGGAGCGCAGTCGGCTCTTCCTGCCTCGCGTAACGTCACGCGGGCTGAAGCGACGCCCACCAGCAGACTGGCCATATTTCTTTCAGGCGTCCGGATTGGGGACGAATTTTCGAACGAGTTCCGGTTGCGATCTGATGTCCGGACTCCTGCGGCGACACGTCGCCACCGTGTTCGGGAGCTCCAAGGGCTCAGCGACGGCTTGTCGAAGCGGTGTGCCGTTTGTTCCACAAATAATGTTCGCGCATGGCCTGCATCAGGCAACGTCCCCTCTGCGTCTTGTTGTGGGCGAAATTCACGCCGCAGGCATGGAGACGTTTTTGATACCGCGCGTTTTCCTGTTGAGGACCATCGGAACCGGCGCACCCGACCGCTATCAGACAGACCGACAGCGCGCACAGGGCCAGCTTGTTCAGGGAAGCAGACAATTTCTCAAACCACGCCGGATCGCAGTTCGGAACGCGATCGTATGCGGTAGGGCGCGATGATCGCGTTGCGTCGCGCGTATCCTGCTTCATACGCGGAACCGCAGGAGAGCATGCCGCTACTCAGTGACAACCGCCGCCCTTGTCGCAACCCTTGCACGCGCCGCACCCGCCGGATCGTGCGCCAAGCCGCCCCGCGACCGCGCGCTGCATGGGGGCAGGCGCCCCTACGCTCGCCAGGGCGCGCGAGAGGCTCTGCCAGACTGGTCGAACGGCGGACGGCGCAAGGCGCCCCAGCCAGTAGAAGCTGCAGCAGGCGACGACGACGACGACGATCGCAGTTTCGATCATGACGGTCCTCCTCCAAAGGCCAGAGCTATGCGCCACGTGATGAAGGACGCGGCGTAAGCGAGGCCGAAAAGATAGGCGGCTGCTATGATGACGACTTTCCAGGTCCCTGTCTCGCGTCGAATGACGGCGAGCGTTGAGAAGCATTGCGGCGCGAAAACGTACCACGCCAATAACGACAGCGCCGTCCCGATGCTCCATTGCGAGGAGAGCAGGGGGGTAAGCTGCGCCGCCGCGTCAGCTTCCGAGGCGCCGACGGCGTAAACCGTGGCCAACGCGCTGACAGCGACCTCGCGCGCCGCAAGGCCGGGGATCAAGGCCACGCAAATTTGCCAGTTGAAGCCTATCGGCGCGAAGATCGGCAGCATCCACCGACCGATATGGCCAGCGAGACTGTAATCGATCGCCGGTCCTGTCGCGCCCGCCGGGGCCGCCGGAAAACTGGACAGCGCCCAGAGCAGCACGCTCAGCGTTACGATAATTGTGCCGACGCGGGACAGGAACGTCGACGCGCGCTGCCACAGGCCGAGCGCCAGATCGCGCAGGCCGGGCGCGCGATAGGCGGGCAACTCAAGCAACAACGGGTGTTCGCTGGCCCGCTCGCCGCGCTTGAGGATGCGCGCGACGGCCATCGCGCTGACGATCCCGGCGATATAGAGCGCGAACAGCACGACGCCTTGCAGATTGAAAATTCCCCACACGGTCTTTCGGGGGATGAAGGCGGCGATCAGCAATGTGTAAATCGGCAGGCGCGCGGAGCACGTCATCAGCGGCGCGATCAGGATCGTCACCAGTCGGTCGCGCGGATTCTGGATAGTGCGCGTCGCCATGATGCCCGGAACGGCGCAGGCGAAGCTGGACAGCAGAGGGATGAAAGACCGGCCGGAGAGACCTGCGGACGCCATAAGCCGGTCGAGCAGAAACGCGGCGCGCGGCAGATAACCGGATTCTTCCAGCGTAAGAATCCACAGGAACAGGATCAGAATCTGAGGCAGGAACACGACCACCGTACCCGCGCCTGCAATCACGCCGTCGACGAGCAGACCCTGCAGCACGCCATCCGGCAGAACGCCCCGCACCAGTTCGCCGAACTGGTCCACAAGCGCCTGCACGCCGTCCATGAGCGGCTGCGCCCATGAAAACACGGCCTGAAACATCAGGAACATGAGCGCGATCAGGATCGCCATGCCCCAGACAGGATGAAGCACCCACCGATCAAGCCTCTCCTCGAACGCTTCGGAGGCGGTGGCGGGACGGGAGACGGCATCCTGCAGAAGCTTTCGCACGACGGCGTGGAAATCGGCGTCGGGCGGAAGGACGGGCGGTGGTGGCGGCAGGGGATGGTCTAGGGCGGCGAGCACTTCCGACGCTCCCCCGCGTCGAACGGCGATTGCTGTCACGACCGGAACGCCCAGGTCGGCCTGCAGCCGTGCGATGTCGATTTCGAGTCCCTGCTGGCGGGCGGCGTCGATCATGTTGATGACGACGATCATCGGTCGCCCAAGCTGGCGGACGTCGAGGGCGAAGCGAAGATGCAGGCGCAGGTTGGTCGCGTCGAGCACGCAGATCAGCAGGTCGGGCGCAGCCTCGCCGCGATAACGTCCGGCGCAGACGTCGCGTGTCACGGCCTCGTCAGGGCTGGTGGCGTTGAGGCTGTAAGCCCCCGGCAGGTCGAGCAGACGCACGGCCAGTCCAGAAGCCGTCGTCAGCCGTCCCTCCTTGCGCTCGACCGTGACGCCGGCGTAGTTCGCGACTTTCTGCCGACTGCCGGTCAACTGGTTGAACAGCGCCGTCTTGCCGCAGTTCGGGTTGCCGACCAGCGCCGCCCGCAACGTCCGTTCGCGCACCACCGCGTCCATGGTCAGGCAGCGTCCCTGAGAAGCACGCGCGCGGCTTCCGCACGCCGAAGAGCGAAGCGGGTGAAGCCGATTTTCACGGCGAGTGGATCTCCGCCAAAAGGCGCGACTGCAACGACGCGCACGGGCTCGCCCGGCACGAAGCCCAGCTCGCGCAGACGCAACGCCACGGGGTCGCCGGGTTCGCGATCTTCGATATGGTCTATGATCGCGCTGGCTCCGCGCGAAAGGTCGTTAAGACGCATGATCTGAATGGTTCCGCCAGTTGGGCGACAGGGGAATGCTAACGTAATGCAAGCGCGATGTTGCGAATGATACCTATTTCCTATTCCGGCGCATGTCCATTCCAGTCATGGGCGTATCTGCCGGTAACCCATCCGGCCGGAAAGTGGGGCTTTCCGACGAGGGGCTTGTTGCGTAATCGACGATCTGCTGCGGCAACCGCTGTCGAGGGAGTCCGTTTTCCTCGTGGCTGACATATGGCGTCCAGTTGATGGGAAGGAAGTAGGTATGAGCGCTCGGCATGACGGCGTCCCGGCGCCTCTGAAGGATGGCCCTCACGCCCTGTTCCAGCCCGTGTGCGTGTGGGATCTGCGCGCAGAGTTGGGTGAAGGTCCCATCTGGATCGAGGCGGATAAAAGCCTCTACTTCGTCGATATTTTGGGGCGGGCGGTTCATCGTTATGACCCGGCCACGGGTCGGAGCGCTTCGTGGGCGGCACCGGCGAGGCCCTGTTTCCTCACACCGACGACCGATGGTTCGTTGCTGTGCGGACTGGAGGACGGGCTGTACCGCTTCGATCCCGCGACCGGGCGGTTCTCACTCGCGCTGTCCGTCGAGCGCGATCAGCCGGGCAACCGCATCAATGACGGTCATGTCGACCCGTATGGCCGGTTATGGTTCGGCACAATGGACGACGCCGAAACAACCGCTAGCGGCTCGCTCTATAGCATTGGTGGAAGCCTGGACGCGGGTTTGCGCCACCATCACGGCGGCTACACCGTCAGCAACGGACCGGCGGCCTCGCCCGATGGCCGCACGCTGTATCATTGTGACTCCGCGCTGGGGACTATTTACGCTTTTGATCTGTCGCCGGAGGGCGGTTTGTCCGGCCGCCGTGTATTTCGCCACTTTGCCGACGGAGCGCCCGACGGGCTCGCCATGGACAGCGCAGGCGTATTGTGGGTCGGGATCTGGGGCGGCGGTCGTATCGAAAGGTTGACGCCGGAAGGCGGCCGTCTTGAGCCAATTGTGATCCCGGCGCGTAACGTGACCAAAGTGGCGTTCGGCGGCCCGGATTTTAGAACGGTCTTTGTCACCACGGCGCGCAAGGGTCTGGCGGACGATCTGCTGCACGCCGAACCGCAGACCGGTGGGCTTTTCGCCTTCCGCGTGGACGTCGCTGGCGCGCCTCCGCGCGGCATGTCTCCGCCGGATGCGTCGACGCTGTAGGCGTAGCGCCTGCATCAGGCCGCAAGGCAGATGGATCAGGCGCACTCGACTCGGACGACGTAAACAGTCACGGAGGCCGGGGTGGAACGAACTGCGCGAAAGCGCCGTCAGGTCGCCTCGGCGGCAGGCGGCGGACATGCTTCAGGACGCTGCGCAAAACCGGCGCCATAAACTTTCGCGTGCAATCCGGGCCGCTCGCCTCTATGGACGGCGGGCAAAGACGACCCGTCGTGCGGCCTTACGCCCTCGGCGACCCTCGCAGGAAAGATCAGGCCCGCCTTACGATGGATATTCGCAATATCGCCATTATCGCTCACGTCGATCATGGCAAGACCACGCTCGTCGATGAATTGCTCAAGCAGTCAGGCGCGTTCCACGAACACCAGCAGGTGGCGGAACGCGCAATGGACAGCAACGATCTTGAAAAAGAACGTGGCATCACCATCCTCGCCAAATGCACGTCGGTGGTGTGGAAAGACACGCGGATCAACATCATCGACACGCCGGGCCACGCCGACTTCGGCGGCGAGGTCGAGCGCATCCTCAGCATGGTGGACGGCGCGATCGTGCTGGTCGACTCGGCTGAAGGCGCGCTGCCGCAGACGAAGTTCGTCGTCGGCAAGGCGCTGGCTCGCGGCCTGCGCCCGATCGTCGTCGTGAACAAGATCGACCGTGGCGACGCCCGCCCGGACGAGGTTCACGAGGAAATTTTCGACTTGTTCGCGTCGCTTGGCGCTGACGAGAAGCAGCTCGACTTCCCCATGCTCTACGCGTCCGGTCGTCAGGGCTGGGCGGATGAAGAGCTGGACGGACCGCGCAAGGACCTGTCCCCGATGTTCGATCTGGTGCTGCGCCATGTGCCGGCGCCGAACCTCGACAAGGACAAGCCGTTCGCGATGATCGCGACGATCCTCGAATCCGACAACTTCCTCGGCCGCGTGCTGACGGGCCGCGTCGAACAGGGGCGTGCGAAGGTGAACATGCCGGTTCGCGTGCTGCGCGAAGACGGCACGGTGGTCGAGACGGGTCGTCTGACCAAGCTGCTGTCCTTCCGCGGTCTTGAGCGCGTGCCGGTGGACGAGGTCGAGGCTGGCGACATCGTCGCCGTGGCCGGTCTGTCCGACGCCACGATCCCGGAAACCATCGCAGCGCCGGAAGTGACCGAAGCCCTGAAGGCGCTCCCGGTCGATCCGCCGACCTTGTCGATGACCTTCCGTCTGAACGACGGCCCGCTGGGCGGCCGCGAAGGCAAGAAGGTCACGTCGCGCCAGATTCGCGACCGTCTGTTCAAGGAAACCGAAGGCAATATCGCCATTCGCGTGTCCGAGAGCCCGGAGAGCGAAGCGTTCGAAGTCGCCGGACGTGGCGAGCTTCAGCTTGGCGTTCTGATCGAGACGATGCGTCGTGAAGGCTTCGAGCTGACGATCGGTCGTCCGCGCGTGCTGTTCCAGACCAACGCCGAGACCGGCGAGCGCGAAGAGCCGTTCGAGGAAGTCCTGATCGACGTGGACGAGCCGTATTCGGGCGTCGTCGTCGAGAAGATGTCGCTGCGCAAGGGCCAGATGCAGGACATGCGTCCGTCCGGCGGCGACAAGATCCGCCTGACGTTCCTGATCCCGTCGCGCGGCCTGATCGGCTACCACGGCGAGTTCCTGACCGATACGCGCGGAACGGGCGTCATGAACCGTCTGTTCGCAGGTTATCAGCCATACGCTGGAACGATCGAAGGCCGCCGCAACGGCTCGCTGATCTCGTCGGAAGACGGCGTGACGACGCAGTATTCGCTGTTCTCGCTGCAGGATCGTGGCACGCTGTTCGTGACGGCGGGCGAGAAGGTCTATGTCGGCATGATCATCGGCGAGCATTCGCGCGAGAATGATCTGGAAGTGAACTCGGTTCGCGAGAAGAAGCTGACCAACATCCGCGCCGCAGGCAAGGACGAGGCTCTGCTTCTGATTCCGCCACGCAAGATGAGCCTCGAGCAGGCGATCGCGTATATTGAGGATGACGAACTTGTGGAGGTCACGCCGTCCGCAGTGCGTCTGCGCAAGCGTTACCTCGATCCGCACGAGCGCAAGAAGCGCGAGCGTTCGGGCAACCAGGACTGACTTTTCATTGTCGGGTGGGGTGGTTCAGGCCACTCCGCCCGACACCGATTTTTCGGCGCCGATTATCGGTCGCGGGTGTTTCCACCACGACGCAGGACATTCAGTCGGAACATGCGACAGTTCGAACTGCCCGATTGAAAAAGCGATCAGCCTGACAGTTACAGCGCTGCGCACCATTCGTGAGGCATGCTCTGCCGGACTCTTGCCCGGGCCTCAAGATCAGCGTCCAGAATCAGTCCCAGAACTGTAGCGGACAGGCGGATCATATCTTCCGTTGTCTGATTATCTTCAGCCAGATTCGCCGCGCAATGCTCAGCCCACGCCAAAACAACGGGGTCAGTGGAAGCAAATTGCTTCAGGTGTTTGCGTAGCGTCTTGATTTCCGTTGTTGCATGAAGTTGGACTTCCCTCGCCGGGTCATGATCCTGAAACTCCATATCGTGGTGTGCCCTTCCGCTTGACGCCTCATTGTGTAACGTATGATGGCGGGGAAGGTTTACTGGCGGATTAAGTCGGATCGGCCGCAGGTGAGGCGCCGGACCTTGAGCGTCGCCGCAGTTATTGGATAGCGGCGCCTACAGCGTAAAAAAACTCGCCGTCGCGTCGCCGAGATCTTGCAAGGTCGGCGGGGTATGCAGGCCAAGGGCGATCGCCAAAGCCAGAACTCCCCCGGCAACGGCGAAGATGCTCCACAGATTTACCTCGGCAGTGCGTGCGTCATCGGCGGCCGTGGCGTTACCGGATCGGCATGAACCGACGACTGAGACCGCGCCTGACGACGAAGTGCGGTCAGGCCGGAGATTTAGGGAAGATGTGCGCCGTGTCATCAATGCCTGTCTCCCTTTACACCGCGTGTCCGTTTTACGATTTTCGATAGTGCAATGCGCCCGTGGGGCTCATCGTGGCGGAAAGGATCAGTTTCTGCCGACCGATCCGTAGCCGAGGGACCGGGCGCGTCGAAACTGATGCGCGACCCTCGCTGTCAGAGTGGCGATATCGGGCGAAATTTCATCATGAAGAGCGCGCACGCTGTCATGGGTCGCGTAAAACCGGGGCGCCTCCGCGTCGAAGCGGCGAACAGCAGCGCCGACGAATACGCCGTCGACCTCGACAATCGTTGAAGTTTGCATGTCAAAAATCCCTGATACGGGTTCGGAAAATCCGATAACGAATTGAAAACGGATGAATTCCCACGGCAGCGGACCCGCCGAACGCGGGGCGGCTGAATGAGGGATCAGGCGCTACATCGCCTTGCGGGGCACATTCGCTTCATCATGGTTTTGTCTCCGTCTTGCCCGTCTGGACTGACTGCGACAACCTCGCGTGAAATATGTTGGGAGTCAACGCTTAATCACAAATTAAATGTGTAAAAATATTTAAACGATAATATTTAGTGATTTGTAGTCTCGAAGCGCCTCCCTACTCTTATGTCGACAGACCTGTTCGCTCTGTTAATGATAGAGCAGGATGGAGCGCGAACAGCATGCATGCCGACGAGAAGTCCATGCGGGGCGGCGCTGACACAAACCGGGTTCTTCGCGCATGACGCAGCAGTACGGCTCCAGAGAGACTGATTCCGAAAGCCGTCCGGCTGCCCGATGCGACAGCACTGCGATGCGCGGTTATGGAGCGTTTTTCAACAATCCGCTCATAGGCGGCACGTTACGCATGGAGCGCGCTCCATGACGTGTATTGCTCCCTCCCCGTCCACCACTTCTCGTCGCAGACTGCTCGCCGGGGGCGCCGGGCTGATCGTGGCAGGTCTGCTGCCGCGCTCTTCTTCGGCGCAACGTCCGTCTGGATTGTACGAAGGGGTGCTGACCGAACCGTCAGGAGTCGCTTTCACGCCGAACGCCTATATCCGCATCGCGGCGCCTGAGACCGCAGCGTCAAACGCAAGTGGAATCACTCTGATTTTGCCGAATGTCGAGATGGGACAGGGTATTTACACCGGGTCAGTGGTCCTGATCGCCGAAGAACTGGACGTCGAACCTGATCAGGTGGCGCTGGAGGCAGCGCCACCGGACGACGCTTATGTCGCGCAGGATATGGGCACACAGGCCACAGGCGGTTCGACGTCCACCGTGTTCGAATGGACGTCCCTGCGGCAGGCGGGCGCGGCAGCCCGCATCATGCTGGTGCAGGCCGCGGCGGAACGCTGGAAATGTCCTGTTGAAGAGTGCTCGACCAACGCAGCCGTCATTCACCACGACCCGACTGGGCGCACGCTGACCTATGCTGAGGTTGCGGCGGAGGCTGGGCGGCTGTCTCCGCCCAAGAACCCGCCGCTGCGCAAGTCGGAGGCCTGGAAGCTGATCGGCCGAGCGCGCCATCGCGTGGACAGCCGCGCCAAGGTCGAGGCGAAGGCGGTCTACGGCATCGACGTGCGCGTGCCGGGAATGAAGTTCGCGACTGTCAGCGCCTGTCCCGTCATGGGCGGCGTTGTGCGGGGTATGGACCGTGAAGCCGCGCTGAAGGTTCCGGGGGTCCGCGAGGTGCTGAAGATCGACAACGCGGTCTGCGTCGTCGGCGATCATTACTGGGCGGCGAAGAAGGGGCTGGAGGCGCTGGCCGTCACATGGTCGGAGGGCGCGAACGCGACGGTGGACACCGCCCGCGTCTACGCCGAACTGCATGACGGACTGAACGACCCGCACCCGATCGTGGCGAAAAGCAGTGGCGACGCAGCAGCGGTGATGCAGAGCGCTGCTTCGCGATTTGAGGCCGTTTATCAGCAGCCGCTGCTCGCGCATTCCACGATGGAGCCGATCAACTGCGCGATCCATGTGCGCCCGGACGGCGCCGATGTGTGGGTCGGAACACAGGTGCCGATATGGGCGCGCGATTCCGTTGCGACGATCACAGGCTTGCCGAAAGAATCAGTGAAGCTGCATGGCCAGTATATCGGCGGCGGTTTCGGCCGACGGCTGGAGCACGAGTATGTCACGCAGGCGGCGCAGTTCGCTCGCCAGGTTTCGTATCCGCTGAAAATCGTCTGGAGCAGGGAGGAAGACGTCACGCTCGACCGTTACCGCCCCGCTTATGTTGATCGAGCGCGCGCAGGCCTCGATGCGCGCGGGCGGATTACGGCGATGGAGTTTCGCGTGGTGGGGCCAGCCGTAGTCGCCCGCTGGGAGCCTGCGGGCCTGTCGCCTAACGGCTTTGACGAGGATCTCGCGGCGGCGATCGCCATCACGCCCTATACTTATCCAACCTCGCGCCTCGACTATGTCCGGCGCGAGGCGCCCGGAGTCGTCACGGCCTGGTGGCGTGGGGTCGGGGGAACGCGCGGCCTGTTCGTGGTCGAGAGCTTTATCGACGAACTTGCAGAGAAAGCCGGGGTCGATCCCGTCGCTTATCGTCGGGAACTGATCCGCGAACATCCCCGCGCGAGGGCGGTTCTCGATCTGGCGGCTGAGAAAGCCGGGTGGGGTTCTCCGTTGCCGCCCGGACATGGCCGTGGCGTCGCGGCGCAGTTTTTGTTTGGTTCGTATCTCGGCACGGTTGTCGAGGTCGATATGAGCGATCCTGTCGCAGTTCGGGTCGTGAAGGTGACTGTGGCGGTGGATTGCGGGCAACCGGTGAACCCCGATCAGATCGTGGCCCAGATCGAGGGCGGGATGATCTTCGGTCTCGGGACAGCGTTGTTCAACGAAATTACGCTCGAAAAAGGCCGTGTTCAGGAAAGAAATTTCAATCAGTGGCGTTTGATTCGCATGAACGAGGCGCCGAAGATCGAAGTTCATATCGTCCCGAGCGCGGAAGACCCCGGCGGGATCGGCGAAACCGGCACGGCTGCTGCAGCGCCAGCGTTGGTGAATGCAATTTTCGCAGCGTCGGGGCGTCGCGTCCGCACACTGCCGGTTATGTCAGCATTGCGGGCGGGATAGGAGTCCAGAGAACGAGGAGTCGGCACGCGCCGACATCCCTGGTTACAGCCATTTTCCCATGACGATGCGGGGCGCGGTCTCGTACCCCAGCCGTTCGTAGAAGGGAACGACGCCAGCGTTTGTCTCGCGCACCATCAACTGCGCCTTGAGCACGCCCCTGTCTCGTAGCCAGGCCTCGGCGGCGCCCACCAGACTCCGGCCGATGCCGGCGCCACGCGCGTCCGGGGATGACGCGACGTAGTAGAGCCAGCCCCGATGGCCGTCATGGCCGACCATGATGGTGCCGATAATTGTCTGATTTTCATCTTCGCCAAGAAGTATTTCAGATGTTTCGCGTCCTCTTGCGAAACGGAAATCGGTTGCCGGATCGTTTTGCTGCGTGACGAGGCCGCAATCGCGCCACAGGGTGATTACGTCGGTCTCGTCTTCGGGTTTCGCCAATCTGATCGATATCTTCATGTCGTCTCCGGCAACGTCGTGATGCGCAGGTTCGCTTGCGGGTGAAGCATTTCCGTGAACGCGTCGATGTCGGCGGGCGCGTCTCGCAGGAGGGCGCACGCGAAAGACAAGGCTACACGCTGACGGTCGGCTTTGGACTGCTGGCCCTGAATATGGTCGAAGTCTGATGTCTGGGCGTAGCCGATCAGGCGTCGCACGATTTCGGCGGCGGCGAAACCGACAGCGTCGTGGAACACGCCGTTGATAAAGCGCGTGCGCAAGGCATCCAGTTCGTGCAACGCATTGGAAAATGTCGTTGGAACGTAAAGATCGGCTCCGTGCGCCTGCGTTTTCCAGAGATGCAGGAAGTCCACGCAAAATGTTCGCCAGAACGCTTTGATCGCGGCGGCCAGGCTCTCCTTGCGGGGTGCGTCGGTCGTCGCTGCGTGGGCAAGCGCCAGATGCGCCAGATACAGGCCGCAATCGAAACCGATCGGGCCATACAGGGAAAACTCCCCGTCAATCACACGCACGTCGTGATCGGCGATCATGATTGAGCCGCTGTGAAGATCACCGTGCAATAAAGCCTGCGGCGTCGTCAGGAAGCGTTCCTGCAATGCGCCTATTCTTGCAATTATTTGCGGATCAGAGCGCATGGCGGCGACGTCCGCATCAAGCGCAGGCAGCCAGTGGTTGCGTGGATGTTCCCGGTAAGGGTCTGTCAAAACGAGGTCGACCGTGATGCGGGTCAGCGTCGTATTGCCCGAGAAGAACGCGAGATCTGGCGTCACTGCTTCGAATGGTTGCGCGAGATACGAGGTCAGGAACGCTGATCTGGCTACGAACCCGCCAAGAATGCGGGAAGGCGCAATCGGATCGGCGCCGTTGGTCAAAGCCTCTCGCAAGGTGACGAAACCGTCCAGACACTCCATCGTCAGCACGAACTGTTCCGGGTCGAAGTCCAGGAACGCCGGGGTCAGCCCGGGGACAAGCGGTTCGATCCGTCGCAGCCAGGCGGCTTCGAACGCGGTGCGGTCGAGCGGCATTTTCCAATCGGGATCGACGCGTACGTGGGGCAGGGATTGCTTCACGCAGAGCCTTCCCGTGGTTCCGAACACAAGAAATACGAGGTTCAGGTTGCCGTCGCTGACCTCGCGCACGGTCCAGTCCTGCGCCTCGCCGCCCAGCCGTTCGGCGAGCTCTCGCCGAGCGGC
This sequence comes from Acetobacter nitrogenifigens DSM 23921 = NBRC 105050, assembly GCF_000429165.1. Lineage (GTDB taxonomy): Bacteria > Pseudomonadota > Alphaproteobacteria > Acetobacterales > Acetobacteraceae > Acetobacter > Acetobacter nitrogenifigens. Next base: position 84,755 of record NZ_AUBI01000011.1, read on the forward strand.
GAGGAAGCGTTTGACGCCTTCGGGGTCCAGTGTCCGGTACGCGGTCATTGATTTTACCACAAAAAATTGTGAAATATTATTTTTACAAACATTAAATGTTTTATCCTGTCAAGCACCTGTTCATGCGCAGGGCAAGGCACATCGCTGCTGCGAAGTGATCGAATTTCATTGTGTCCGAAGAACGGCCCTGATGTTTTATGGTTCGGCGCTGCGAAGGATATGCAGACCACGTGTCGAATGGAAAAGAGGCGGTTCCTGTCGAAGGTCCGCCGTTACGCGGGCCGTCGATTGGTCGCCAGTCCCTCGAAAGGCGTTTCTCGACAACGGCGCATATCCTGTCGAGATAGTGATCGTGCCGCCGTCGTCGGAGGGATGTTGCAGAACGTCGTATTTTAAGCCGCGCCACTTTGCTGCGACGTTTCAATCGACCGGTAGTTGTGTAGCGTGGTCCGTAATCTCACGGTCTGGCGCCGTTGGCGTGGGTCGTCCTGCTTAACTAAAAAACGATGCCGTCAGAAGCACGGTGGAGGGCGTTTCCTGAGGCCCGTCGAGAAAAAAGGCTGCAGGCGGAGCCATCTTTGCGCGGGCACGCGTTACGGTCGCCACCCTGCGCAAGGTGGCGGAAGAGAAGGCGCCCGCAAAATCTTCGAGCAATCAACTGATCGTCGGGGAGCGACCTCTCCCCGTGCGAGGATTTGCTCCCGAAGTTAAAGGAGTGGCAAAACGTGTGCGGACTCGACGCCTCTGATGTCAGATTCGCGCGGCCCTATTTCTCGCCTTTGAAAATCGCGACATGCGTGACGCCGTCCTGTCCGATCCAGGCTCTGTACATTCCGTCCGTGTTGAACGGCATGGCGATGTGGCCTGTCTCGTCGAGGGCGATCGCGCCGCCATTGCCGCCCATCTGCGTGATTTCGTGATTCACCACGTCCTCGGCAGCCTGTTGTAGCGGTTCGTGCATGGCGCCGACCCGCATGCAGACCTCATGAGCGGCTACGGTGCGGATATAGTATTCGCCCCAACCGGTGCCCGACATAGCGCAATGGGCGTCCGCATAGGTTCCCGCGCCGATGAGGGGAGAATCGCCGACGCGTCCATAGAGTTTGTCTGTCAGACCGCCGGTTGAGGTGCCTGCGGCGAGATGTCCCTGCGTGTCTAGCGCCACAGCGCCGACGGTGCCGAAATGGCGGTCGAGCGGAATTTCGGAATGTTGCTTCCCTGCGGCGTCGTCTTTGAGAGCGCTCTGAAGCTGGTTCCAGCGGCGCTGAGTCCAGAAGTATTTTTCCGGCGTCATCGCAAAGCCCTGCGCTCGGGCGAAGGCTTCGGCCCCTTCTCCGACAAGCAGCACATGCGGCGAATGCAGCATGACGGCTTCAGCGAGAAGGATCGGGTTCTTGATGTGATGGACGCCAGCGACAGCGCCAGCGCTGCGCGTGAAGCCGTCCATGATGGCCGCGTCCATTTCGTTTTTGCCGTCATGCGTGAACACTGCGCCGCGACCGGCGTTGAAATTCGGGTCGTTCTCCAGAATCTGGATCGCCGTCGTGACTGCGTCCCTGGCCGCGCGGCCAGCTTTGAGCGTCGCATAACCTTCCTGAACCGCCTCCCGAAGGGTGTCTTCAACAGCCTTCGCGCGTTCCGGCGTCATGTCCTTGCGGATGACGCCCGCGCCACCGTGGATGACGAAAACCGGGGCGGTTTCGGCATGCGCCACGCCGCAGAGCGAAGCGATGGTCAGGGCGATGGCGAGAGGTTTCACTGTGACGTCTCCAAATCATAACGATACGGCGCAGAGATAAAGGTCTGACGCTGGCCGTGCAATGCATGAGGATTGCAGGTTAGGCCAGAAGCGCTCGTACGAAGCGTTGCGCAGGAGGTAATAGCGCCGAAGATATATAAGACAGTATTGAGGCCCATTGTGTTCCGGCCGCATCCATAATTGATTGCCCTTCACAATCTGGAATCGCGCTTATGCACCGCTGGAGTGAATCTCATTGCGGTGCCGTCACACAGCGGCTACTCTGATGTTTGGTGTCATGTTGAACGTGTGCGCCCCAAGGAGGACGCCTTGCCGCAGAGCGCCCGAAATCAGGCGCACCCAGGTTGGTGGCGCCTGAAGCAGCGGAGCTCCGGCGGCGTTGACCGTTCAAGTTGCGGGCTTGATTTCGAGCCAAAGCAAGCCGGGAGTCAGGCGCTCAGTAGCGTCCTCGAAGCGTGAAATAGAACGTTCTAGGCGAACCGTAGATAGCCCCATCATAGAATCCCGCCTGACGGTAATAGGTTTTGTCTGTCAAGTTGCTGATGTTGCCAGTCAAACTGAGCCAGTTCGTGAGACGGTATCGGGCCATAAGGTTGATGAGCGTGTAACCGTTCAGATAGAGGTTGGACGCATCATATTTCCCATTACCCAATGGCCGACCGGGATTTACAGGCCACGATGTGCTGGTCTGCGTCGTGAAACCGCCGCCAATGGTCAGGTTATGCAATTTCCCTTTGAAGGTGTACGTGGTGTTCAATTTGATCAGATTGTGAGGATCTTCCTGATAACCCAGCCCCTTCTCCTGCAAGTAACTGTATCCGAACAGAACATTCCACCCCGGGGTGATCTGGCCTGACACGTCGAAATCTACCCCTTCGGTCGTAACACCGTTGGCGGTAGTGTAGATCGTGTTGCCGGTGATCGTGTTTGTCAGGCCTGTGGTCTTGGCGACGTTATCCTGCTTGTTCAGGTAAAACGCCAGCGACATGTTCAAGCGGTTATCGAAAAATTCTCCCTTTATGCCGGTTTCGTAGCTCTTGCCCAAAACAGGAGGAAGCGGCTTGTTGTTGACGTCGCGGTCAGCCGATTGTGGCGTGAAGATAGTCGTGTAGCTACCGTAAATTGAAAAATTCTTGGCGAAATCGTAAACAAGGCCAGCATACGGCGTTAGAACAGCATTCTGGTTCATGGACCCGGATGAGGCGGTGTAAGCATTCGCTGTGTTATAGGTGCCAGAGTAGTATTGGTACGAGCTCATGCGACCACCCAGAATCAGGCTAAGTCCTTTGGCCAACACGAAATGTCCGCTGACGTAAGCTCCGTAATTCCGGGTCACGTCGACTTCGCGCGCGTTAGTGCGGTGTGTTCTAAAATTGGCGTAGCTGCCGTCCCAGGTTTTCCAGTTGGCGACCGATAGGCCCGTCGAGCGGTACTGACACGCGGAATAGGGCGTGACATTTGCGATGTTGCAATTGCCTAGAGCGTTACTGAACGTCCACGTGGTCAGCTCATCGCTGTAACCGTTGAATCCAAACACCAGAGTTTGTGGACGGCCGAAGACTTTAAACTGACCTGTCAGACGGATATCGGCCGTGTCGCGCTGGTCGTTATATTCTCCATGCAACGCGTTCAGATATGCGCCTGTTCCATCCTCATTCCAAAAACCAGCGTATCCGCCAGTACTTTTGGAGGCGTTATTGACCTTGAGATTGCCAAGGTTCTGATAATTTCCGGCCCACGTGTGCATATAGCTGGCTCTCAGGCGCCAGTTATCGGAAAAACTGTGATCGTAGTTTCCAAATGCGGATAACGTATTTTCCTCGGAAAAGCTCCAGTTCGCTACCGGATTGGTGCTACGTGGGAGATTGGTTCTGGTTCCGTTCGCGTACCAGATAGGGACGTTGGTTCCCCAGGATGCGCCGTTATCTCGGGTCTTTTCGTACTGAAAGCCCCAGTTAACGGTGTCTCTGCGAGACAGGTCAGCCGCGAAATTGGCAAGTGCGCCGATATTATAAAGGCTTTCACGTTGACGGAAAGTATCGGAATCTTCCCAGGTAAAAATATAGCGGCTGCGAATCGTGCCGGATTGGTTCAGTGGCTTGTTGACGTCGAGCATGACGCGATGGTCGTTCCAATTACCCAAGCGTAGCATCGCGTTCACTTGCTCGGTCTTGGTTGGTTGCTTGCGCTCAAGGTAAATGGTCGCGGACGGATCGCCAGTGCCGCCCATGAGGCCGTTGGCGCCGCGAATGATCTGAACGTTGTCGTACAAGTCCATATTCATGGCGGAGCCAGCGCCGCTGAACCCCGTTGTCCCGTTCACTTGCATACCGTCTATGCGATAGTTGGTGATGTCAAAGCCACGGGCGCGATAGGTAGTCCGTCCAGCGTTGTCGTCTTGATAGGATGTGACGCCGGCTGTTGTATTCATGACATCATCAAGCGTGTTGATCTGCATGTCGTCCATGAGTTGACGTGTGATGACCGTTACGGTTTGCGGAGTTTCACGTAAACTTAAAGGAAGTCCTGTAGCGGCGGAAGTTCTTTTGATTGTATATGTATTTAACGTGTCCTGAGCGCCTTTGACTAAAATGTGCTCGTTTCCGGGGACTTGTGTATTTTCGTAAATATCTTTCCGGTGTCTGTGTTCTCTATTGATCTCTTTGCCGTGTCGATTTTTGTGGTTGTGCTTGGGGCTATATTTCGTTTCTGGATTTTCGAGTGTGGTCGCCGCCAACGAATGCCCGGCGAGCAAGATGCAAGACGTCAACAACACAAAGCGGGTTGAAACGAAAAGAGGGCGCACGGTCTTCCTGGTCACTGTAATTTCCAACGCAAATGATAATCAATATCATTTGGTGAATAGGTGGAAAAATACGAATGTGGCAACTGGGAATAAGTTTCTAAAAGTAACAAAAAGTAATGTTCGGAATCAGTTATGGAAATGTTATGAGTATATTGCGCGATTTTTAACCCAATAATTTTGATGTTTGGTGATTGTAATAGCTTGCAAAGCTAATTGGACGCAGGTCGTGAGATCGCGGAAACTACCTACAAAATTCTGTGATACCTTAGATGCGTAGATCAGCAGATTGGGGGGTGAGCTATCATGCTCGACTCAAATGATGAAGAATCATCGGGAAAAAGAGCGACGGAGTGTCGAGTCATCTGGATCTGATATTGCTCCAGTTACGCAAATTTGAGGAATTATAATATTGCCTGATCGACAGATCATTGACATTTCTGATGGTTTTATAAAGTAAATTTCTGAATCTATCGCTGTAAACAGTAATGAATTGATGCCGAAGAGCCAAGGCGCCATCAAATGGATATTTGCTTAATATCAGAGATTTTATGGGAATTAGATGTTTTGTTCGTAAATAAGATTCAATGGAAGTATGTTGGGACGTTGTAGGTAACAGGGTTCAGAAGTGTATTGAGGCGTCCAGGAGCGTCCGTTTGTGTAAGAGATCTGAATTTTCGTACGTGCTGCAGACGAAAACACCAGCGCCAAAGTTCAATTTATTTGCGCAAATAATTTTCCTATCAGAAAGATTTATAAAAATCTTCGCCGCGGGGACATATATGGATGCGCCCCTGCGGCGGACATTATGATTCACCAACCAGAGTTATACGCGCCCATACCGGGATCCCAATTTCCCCAGGCTTGATTCCACGACGGGTTCCAGCCGCCCCAGCCGGGTCCATTCATGGGTCCCCAAGCTCCCCAATTCCAGCTGGCGTCCTGATATTCCCCGGCTGTCATCTCTTGCTCATCAGCCAGCATTTTTTGCTGCCTGTATTGTTGATACTGAGAATATGCAGCTTGATCGCCTATATAAAGGCAATCGCATGCCGTGGGATCTGCATAAACGTAGAACACAGAATTATTGCGTACCCGTCGAACGAAACGATGCGGCGGAAGACGGTTAAGCATTGCTTGTAGCTGTTGTGTGTCGGCAGGCCTGGCTGCAAATCCAGCGGCAGCGAGGTGATCTTCCTTGTGCAGGACGCGCTCTGTAGCACTTTCGCAAGAGGGCAGAAGCGCGAGTGCCGTGATGGCGGCGAGCGCGCGCGGCGCAAATGGTCTGGATGTCTTCACTGAAAACTACTCCTTAAAATATGTAATTTAGATAATTATTTCCTTTTGAAAACCGTTGCAACGGTTGTATTTTTCTGGCGAAAAGTTTTCAAAAAAATCATTACACAAGCATTCAGAGAGATTGTCTTGTGTTATACAGATAAGAAGAAAAACATAAATATGTTAAAAGAAATCGAAAAATAGATCCGGTCGCGGGAAGGATTATGCCGGATATCTCGCTTGTCTTACACATGACCACGCTACTCTGAGCGCTGTGGGTTGGAGAGAAACGCGGCCGCTCCGAGAACAAATGAAACAACCTCCTGCAGTCTGGCGAACGGCAGATCGTGAGCAGCGCCGACAAATCAACCGCAAGAAAGTGGCAGACGCAGCGCGTTGATGGCCCACTCAATGCCTGCGAAACAATAACTCCAGATCGGCGCGCGTCAGCCGAACCCATGTCGGTCGCCCATGCGAGCATGTGCCCGCGCGCGGCGTCGCTTCCATCTGACGCAGCAGCGCATTCATCTCCTCCATCCCCAGTGTGCGCCCCGCGCGGATGCTCCCGTGGCACGCCATGCGCGCGATGACGGCGTCCAGACGTCCATCCAGCGCCGGTGTCTCTTCGATCGCCGCCAGATCGTCCGCGTCGAGTTCGTCTGCAAGATCGCGCAGCAGATCGACCGCAGACGCGCCCCGCAACAGATCTGGAAGCGAACGGACCAGAATGGAGCCGCCGCCGAATCCCTCGACCTCGATCCCGACGCGCGCCAGAGCCGCCGCACGGGCCAGCACGGCCTCCGCCTGCCCGCGCGGAAGGTCAATCACGTCGGGGATGAGCAGCCGCTGGGCCCGCACCGCGCCGGACAGCAACTGTTCACGCAGCGCTTCGTGAGTCAGCCGCTCATGAGCCGCGTGCTGGTCTACAAGGATCAGGCTGCCATCCGCCGTCACCGCCAGAATGTAGGTGTCGAGCACCTGTGCGACCGCCGCGCCAAGAGGAAAGTCCGCGGCGCTTTCCGTCGCCACGTTATCCTCGAACCGCGTGCGCAGAGAGGCTTCCGAGCTTGCGACAACCTGCGTGCTCGCCACCGACGCCGGTGGTTCCTGTGAAAACCGCCGCGCCTGCGGGGGCGTGTTGAGCGCCAGCGTCGCCTCTGCGAAGCCCGTGTTTCGAGCGGGCGTTTCGGGCGGATAGAACACGCGCTGCGGGCGGCTGGGCGCGAAGGACGGGCGAACGCCCACCACACCCGCCCCAAGCCCAAGCGCGCGCGTCAGCGTGCCGATGACGAGCGAGCGCGCTCCGGCTTCATCGGCGAAGCGAAGCTCGGTCTTCGCGGGATGAACGTTCACGTCCACCTGATCATACGGCACGGTCAGGCTGATCATCGCTACGGGATGCCGCCCCGACTCCATCACCCGGCGATAGGCGACGCGGATTGACGTGCGCAGCAGCGGATCGACCACAGGGCGTCCGTTGACCAGCATGAATTGCCCCGCCGTCGTCGGCCGGTGCACCGAAGGGCCGCAGGCGAAGCCTGTCAGGCGCATCGCTCCTCGCTCGCCCTCAAGCTCAAGCAGCCCGTCGGCGTCCTCTACGCCGAGCAACGCCGCTGCACGGGCAAGCGGCTCCTCCGGTGGGCGATCAAACACCGTGCGCCCGTCGACCTCCAGCATGAACGCGACATCGGGCGCGGCAAGCGCCAGGCGCCGCATAGCCGCCTCCGCGTGAGAGCCCTCGACCCGTGCGCTTTTCAGGAACTTCCGCCGCGCGGGCGTCGCGAAGAACATGTCCTCCACGACGATCGTCGTTCCGGGCTCCCCCGCGCAGGGCTCCGGCGGAAAGATCACGCCGCCCTCCACCCGGATGCGCCACGCGCTGTCCGCGCCGCGCACGCGAGAGACGATGTTCAGCCGCGCCGCCGCGCCGATGGACGGCAGCGCCTCCCCACGAAAGCCGAGCGTCGAGATACGCACCAGCGCTTCGTCCGTCAGCTTCGACGTGCAGTGCCGCTGCACCGCCAGCGCCAGCTCGTCCGGCGTCATGCCCAACCCGTCGTCGCTCACCACGATGCGGTCCGACCCGCCATTGGCGATCGAGATCCCGATCCGCCCCGCCCGTGCGTCGAGCGCGTTCTCGACCAGTTCCTTCAGCGCCGCCGCCGGGCGTTCGATCACTTCGCCCGCCGCAATGCGGTTGATCGTGGCTTCCGAGAGGCGACGCAGCGTGGGGCGGATCAGGGTGTCGGTCATGGCGGCCCCATGATAGCGCGCTTGCGCCGCGCTTTACACAGCCCCCGCCCCGGCGGCAGAACAGGGCCATGACACGCATCTTCATCGACGCCGACGCCTGCCCCGTAAAGGACGAGGTCTACCGCGTCGCCGTGCGCTACAACCTTGGCGTTTTCGTCGTCTCGAACCGGCTGATCGCCGTTCCCGACCAGCCGGGCATCGAGCGCATCGTCGTCGACGCAGGTCCCGACGTCGCCGACGACTGGATCGCCGAGCGCGCAGGCGCGGGCGACGTGGTGATCACCGCCGACATACCCCTCGCCGCGCGCTGCGTCGCGAACAAGGCCAGCGTGCTGGAGCCCAAGGGCCGCGAACTGGACGGAGACGCCATCGGCATGGCGCTGGCGGTGCGTAATCTGATGGACGACCTGCGCTCGACCGGGACAATCACGACAGGCAGCGCGCCGTTTTCCAAGGCGGACCGTTCTACGTTTCTGTCGGCGCTGGACCGGATCGTGGTGCGGCTGCGGAAATCTGTTCGGGTGACGCCGCCTCGGCCGCCAGCAGGGGGCTGGTGAGGTTTTTCGATTTTTATATTATTGAGAATTTCTTTCTTGCGAATGGAGCATAGAACCATCTCAGGTTAGACGCCGCCCTTATCATCGCGTTGGATTCTGCCGCGTCTTGGCAGAAAGTGTTCACGAGATGACTGAAGCCTTCGGATATGTCACCCGCGGTATGTTCTTGAGCGTAAAGTAGACGGGAGCATATCGCCGATAGCTTCCTTGGGGATGATGATCCAGGAGTTTACACTGCTGTGCAAAAGCAGACCGTCAGCGTCGTCGAACCTTGTCGTCATTGATAACGCGTCCCTGAAGGGAATACCGCCGAACGGGCGTATTAGTTTATCGTTCGTATTGGTAGTAAAAAATAATGTCATCTTTCCCTGATCTACTGTGGCGGTGCTGATCTCAAGCCTGCCGTCCAGACCGGCTTCCTGAAGATTGGCAGATTCGAAATTCGCCGCATTGGGGATGTTAAAGAACACTTCTTCATCAAGGAAATTTTGTAAATCTGAGAAGTTTTTTTCACTGTTTTCGTCTTTTACATAATCGTCAAACGTCATTTTTTCTTCTGACTCATGTTGATAGATCGATTTCCAAAATATTTCATGTGATGGCGCAAATGAATAACGTCATACACATAGATTGTTTGCCCCTTTAAATTTTGCCTATCATTGTACAGTCTGTGGGGGCACGTGACTCGCCTCCTTTGCCGGTGGGCTTGTTCAGCTGGGAGTAATACCGTGACTATAGATTTTACCGCTGCATTAACTGGATATGTTGCCGGTAATCTGCCTTCTGTATGGCATGCAGTGCCCAATGGTGTCAAAGTTCGATTGGAACAAGGATTTGATCGTCTTACGGGTAAAGTTACTCGCCGATGGGACCGCGAAAATAAGTCCAGAGATGCCGATGTTGATGATGGCATCAAAAGAGCCGGAAATAAATCCGACGCGCAAAAAGAGGTCCTGAAGCTTTTAGTGCCTGATGTTGCGAAAAAAATATCTGCTGACCCTGTATTGTTGGAACGTGCGACGCTAGAAATGATGGGAAATGCCTATATAAATCAAGAAAATAGAGAGTCTGTCGCTGAGGTGGCGCTTAAAGATGTCGTCGATAAACACGACGATCACTCTGAGTCGAGCGAACCTCAGGACGAAGATTGGCTTAATATATTTTCGTCGTATGCTGAAAAAGCAAGTACCGAAAGAACGCGTCAACTTTGGGGACGTATTCTTTCAGGAGAAGTGAGGCATCAGGGTAGATTTTCACTGTCGACTTTACGTATATTATCAGAAATAGACAAAAAAATCGCAAATAATTTTTCAGAACATGCATGTTTATTTTTTTCAAATGGATCTTTGCCGTATTCAATAGAAAAAATAAATGAAAATGAAATTGATTTTATTGGCATGCAAGAGTGTGGAATTATAGACTCCTTATCTACAAATAGAAAAACAAATTTTACTCCAGACATGGATTTAACATGTTCTATTTCTATGGACAATATTTTAATAAATATTTTGTTTAGAGCAAAAATAACAGCGCACATTAACACTATTTTCTTAACGAAATCAGGGTGCGAATTGTGTCATTTAATCGATGCTGTGCCAAATATACAACGCCAAGCTCAAGCAGTTAGTGAGGCTATAAAAGAAAATCATATTATATCAAAATGCTCTATATTTGAAATTAAACAGGTAAAGACTAATGGTTTTGTGGATTATTTCACACCAGCCATCATTGATTGGGAAAAATAAGAGCTAAATCGGAAGAAAAATTTTCGAGCTTTCTATGCTCATTTCGGGTGGTCGGAGGCAAGTAAATAGATTGTCGAGCTCTATAACATGAACCGATTGGCAGGGCCTTTACCGAAGACGATCAGACTTTAGGGAACGTTTCTGCGAACTTCACAGGAGATATCTTCATGGATATTTATAATGATTATTAAACGGACGTGAGAGAGATCGCAGGGCGACCATTACGAAAACATTTTCTAATTACGTCACTGCACTATCCCAACTCCACCAAAACCGGCACATGATCCGAAGGCTGCGGCTTCGCCCGCTCCTCCCGATCTGGCGCAGCGGATACCAGTCGCTCCGCCACGCGGGGCGACAGCAGCGCATGGTCGATCCGTATGCCCAGATCGCGGTTCCACGCCCCGGCCTGATAGTCCCAGAACGTGTAGCAGTTCTCGTCAGGGTGCAGCGCCCGCACGGCGTCGGTCAGGCCAAGCCATAGCAGGCGGCGGAACGCGGCGCGGCTTTCGGGGCGCACCAGCGCGTCCGTCGCACTCAGCGCGCCGGGGGCAAGGTCGCGTTCGGTGGGGCACACATTGTAATCGCCCGCGAACAGGAAGTCCGCGTCGGCGCGCAGCAGCGTCTCCGCCCGGCGGGCGAGGGCGTCAAAGAATTCCAGCTTGTTCTGAAAGCCTGCTTCGCCGCCCGAATTGCCATTGGTCAGGTAGAGATTGCCTATGATCAGGCCATCGGCCTCGACCTCGATATAGCGCGCGGGCGGCTCCGGGTCGGACAGGCCCGGCAGCTTCGTTTCGCGCAGTTCGACAGGGCGGCGGGAGAGCACGGCGACGCCGTTATACGATTTCTGGCCGACGACATGCGCCGTATAACCCAGCGCCTTGAACGTCTCCGCCGGGAACTGGTGCGCCTCGCACTTGATCTCCTGCAACAGCAGGACATCGGGCTGGACCCGTTCCAGCCAGTCCGCGACCAGAGCCTGACGCTGGCGGACTGAATTGACGTTCCAGGTGGCGATCTTCATGGCGGCTCGTTTCAGGCGGCGGCTCCGGGGAGCCGGTGGGTCGTCGCCGTGGCGACCGCGATCCGCCCGCCCAAGGCCCGACAGCGATGGCAGCGCGCCGCCGTCCCGTCAACCCGAAGCGGGGCGGTTCAGCCCGCCAGAGAGAAGCTGGTGCCGCAGCCGCAGGACGTGGCCGCGTTGGGGTTTTTGACCGAGAAATGCGCGCCCATCAGCTTGTCGGTGAAGTCCAGCTCCGCGCCCGCAAGCAGGTCGAGGCTCGCCGGATCGACTGTCACGCGCACGCCCTGCTTCTCGATCACCACGTCGTCGGCGGCGATCTCCGGGTCGATGCGGAATTCATACTGGAACCCGTTGCATCCCCCGGCCGACACTGCGACGCGCAACGCGGTCTGCGCCGCGTCGTCGCCGCGTTTGGCGATGATCTCGGCAATGCGCCGCGCTGCGGCGTCCGAGACGGAGAACTGCGCGGGGGCGAGGGTCTGATCTGCCTGGGTCATGGCTGGATAATGGGGTGTCGCATGGCCGTTGGGAAGGGTCGGGACACGGGGATTTTACGCCCGCCGCAATCCAGCCCTCCCGGCCTGTCGCGCCAGATGCGATTTGGCCGATGGCCGCGATGGCGGTAATCGGGTCTGCGACTTCCGCCAGCGCCCTGATCCGATGAGCCCCGCATGACCGCATCTTCCCCTTCCGACGCACGCGATGCGGACCTCGCCGCCCAGTACGAGGCCTATCCCTATCCCGAGCGCAACCCGCGTGATGAGGCGAAGCGCCTGCTGATCGGCAGCCCGAGCCATTTGCGGGAGATCGACTACTGGGTCTTCGGCGCGCGCCGCCCCGCGAGCGCGCCGTTGCGCGCACTTGTCGCCGGATGCGGCACGGGGGACGGCGCGATCATGCTGGCGACGCACATGGCGCGGGCGGAGCGTGTGGGGGAGGTCGTGTGCGTGGACCGTTCCGCCCATGCGCTCGGGATCGCGAAGGCGCGTGCGGAGGCGCGAGAACTGGGCAATATCCGCTTCGTGCAGGGCTCGCTGACGGAGATCGACGACCTTGCTCTGGGCGTATTCGATTATATCGACTGCTGCGGCGTGCTGCATCATCTGCCGAACCCGTCGGCTGCGCTGAAGGGGCTTGAGCGCTATCTGGCGCCCGGTGGCGGCATGGGGTTGATGGTGTATGCGCCCTATGGCCGGACCGGCGTCTATATGATGCAGGAGGCGCTGGAGATTCTGGCGCCGTTTTCGGAGGTTCCGGCGAAGCGTCTGGAGACGACGAAGCGCGTCATGCAGAACCTGCCCGCCACGGCGTGGCTGCGCCAGAACGGCAATTTCGGCGATCACCTGACCGGCGGGGACGCCGGGCTTTACGACCTGCTGCTGAACCCGCGCGACCGGGCCTACACGATCGGCGGGTTTCTCGATCTGCTGGACGAAGCGGGGCTGGAGCCCTCCTGCCTGATGGAGCCCGCGCGGTATGACCCGTCGCTGTTCCTGCCGAACCCGAAACTGCGGGCGCGGCTCGACGACCTGTCATGGCGGGAGCGGGCGAGCGTTGCTGAGGCGCTGACCGGCAACATGGCCACGCATGTCGCCTATGTGACGCGTAAAGGCGCGCGCGTGGCGCCGCCTGATTGCTGCGATCCTGCTTCCGTGCCGGTTATGCGGGAGATACCGGGCGTGGAACTGGTGAAGCAGATGCGCCCTGACGGCGTGCTGCCGTTCGCGTTCGGCACATTGACCGTTCCTGTTGCGCTGCCGCCGCTGGCGCGCAGGATTCTGCCGCTGATCGACGGACGGCGCACGGTGGGGGATCTGGCGGCGGCGATGGCGGGAAGCGGCATATCTGAAGAAAAATTCTACAGGATATGGAAAGAGTGTTTCAAATCTCTTGAGGCCCTTAATCGCGTGCTGCTTCGGCCGTCGACGTAGAAGGTCGGTGGAGGCTGTCGAGGCGGTGTTGAAACTGCGTTCGCAAACGCTCAAATGTAGCTGCAGTGTGTACCCGAGCGGGGTGGATGCCGTTCCTTTCCGCACAGGGAACCTCTCTACGCGTTGACTCTACCCGAACGGACCAGGTGTTCGTTCGCTATTTTTGTCCAAGAAGATTATGATTCATTTTTGAATGATTGCTTTAATTTCTCGGCGTATAAAAATCATCTCTTTCTGCGTAAAAAATTGAATGCATTGCGCAGCGGCGCGGTCAGTTTCCACGATGAAGACGCGCGTATGATGTCAATATCCTGTCTGGCTTGGAGCAATTCCTGCGCCAACCGTTCTTCGCGCGCACTACTATAAGGCTGTGCGTCCTGCTTTTTCACGCCCTCCAGCGTAGATCCCGCGCAAATGACCCGTCTGGTTTCGGAATTCAGCTCGGTGCAAAAGTTCTGCCGCAGCATATCTGGAACCGATGAAAATAGAAAATCATCCACCTGCATCGCGCCAAATTCGGCTTTGGCGTCTTCTGGCAGACCGTTCTTCCACTCCTCCATCTGCCAGCGCAGGGCGTGCAAGGGATGAAAATGCTCCGGCACGCTGCTCTGCGCGATATCAAACCACTTCTCAAAAAGACTGATATTTCCTTCAGGGGTGGCGTTGAAATAATGTGATGGATATCCGTGCACAGGCTGCAGGAATGGGTAATCGATCCGCACGATGCCGCCGGGCTTGAGCACGCGACAGATTTCCGCAGCCACTTCCCAAGGATGTCTTGTATGCTCCAGCGTTGCTGCGCAGAGCACAAAATCAAATTGAGCGTCGGCGAATGGAAGGTTTTCCCCAACGCACACGACATCGGTGCTCAGGGCGGGGAACACGTCCACGTTCACCATCTGCTCGGTGACGGTGTCGCGTAACCCGGCTCCGACATCCAGAAACATCCAGTCGGGGTGCTGTTTTTGCAGGCCGGAGATATAGTCGCCGTAATTATGGGCGGAAATCGGCGGAAAGGGCGGAATATGGAATTCCTGTTTTATGGCGTCTGTCATGTAATTGGCGGGCTGGCCATGTGCGCGTGGCGTAGTCGGCTCTTCGCGAAAGGCGATGCGGTTGAGCTTGCGTTCCCGTATCATGCCAACAGCGTCCGGGTCCGCCGCTTGCATGCGCCCTTCGTGCTGGCCATGCCGGGCGTAATGTTGGGCGGCGGGAAGCCCGCAAGAGACTATATCCGGATTGGCCTGCCAGTAGGCCAGATCATCTTCTGGAGTGTTGAAAACCGGTTTTTTGATCGTGGGCACTTCATTATAGGAACGGTTTGACATCCATTCTACCTCTTTAGACGTGCGCACTACAGTTTCGTTTTTCTGCCTGATCCGCTCTACTTAGCACACCATTGCAAAATGCTAAGGGGTTCGCCGCAATGTGCCTGCGCACTTCTCGGCGCGCCTCACATTTCGGGAAGTTGGCGTCGGTTGAAATCATCTTCGTTGCCGAGGGCGGCTTTATTTGATGAAGATTCTGTATTCCAGCGACGTGATTAGGCCGGAAAGGCTCGACGTATGATTCCATGCGTGGCGGCCATGCCGGAAAGTGATGCGCTCGATCCGTGTGAAAGTCTGAAGCGTGTCGCGCCATCGCCTGACGTATCGTGAGGTGTGCGGAGATCTTGAGCAGTAGCCTTTATTCGCTACGATTCCATCGCCTGCAAACCCGGCCTCGCATTCTCTTTCGCGTCTTCAAAGACAAGAGCGCGCACGGCAGCGGGCAGGTCACGCCGATGCGGCAAGTCAGCCTCGATGCATCTAACCAGCCGGGGAGCCATGCTGGCGGCGCGGCGCGGGTCGGCCAACCAGAAGCGAAGAAACGCCCTGATTCTGCGCGCTAGGGCGGAAGGGGTGTGCCGATCCGTCTCAGCCTCGCGTAATTCGATGACGCCAAACCCCGCGACCATGATCGTCATATGACGTTTGAAATACGCGTTGCGATGTGCCGCGGGCAGCGTGGCGGTTCTGCGAACTGAACGGACAAGGCTGTCGGCGTTAGAGAGCAGCCACCGGGACGCATTTGGCGGTCTCCGTCGAATTGCCAACCCACGCATGTTTTTCTCCGCCCAGGCGAGCGTTCGGCGCAGATGGTCGTCTGGACTGAAGACGAGGATATTTCTGAACATTAGTCCCGCAAATACGACAGCCCCGAGGAAGGCCGCAGTATTGTTAAGGAAGGCTGATTCGTCATAGCGTCCCTGATTGGCCGGGCCAATCAGGACAGGCAGAAACATGTTGAAAGAAAAGGCGTAGTTGACCAGACGCGGCGTACGCGCGGCAAGCCCGCCGACCACCATAGGGACAAGCAGCGCAAACGCCAGCATCTCCGGTGACGTCAGCAGGGGCATGACGAGCACGACGTAAAAAGCCGCAACGAACGCGCACAATATCGCTCCTTTGGAAAAATCGCCTGAAGCGGATGACGGAGTTTCACGCGTCGCCAGAAGCCCGTAAACCAACGCGACGTTGAATATGAACGTAACGCCGTTGGGCCACGCGGTGACGATCCAGATCAGTGCGGCGGCGACCATTCCGGCCATGACGCGAGCCGCGTTCCGCGCGCCGTCGGTCGCCTGACGGATGGAGCGGCGCGGAAACCGGAATCCGTCACGCCGGGCCGGATGCGCGATCGCGTCCACATGGCTGAGCGCGGAGCCCAGGCGCGTCTCGATCGTCGCCCGGTCGCCGTTCGCGCACGCCCGCGCGGTGGCGGCCAGAAGATCCGCGATCGCGGCATGGGCGTGATCTGCGGCGCGAGGAGATTCCCGCCCCAACTCCAGTGCGTCGAATTCGATTCGCGCCGATGCAGTCATGATGTCCGCCAACAGGACGCCGTCGACGGAGGCGTCCGTGAGTGAAGTCCGTCGCTGATCAAGAGCGTGGCGGGTGGTGGAGATCACCGCGTGCATGCGACTCAGAAGCGAGTGGCGCGCCCGCTGGTGAAGGTTGGGCGAACAGAGTGCGGCCAGCAGCGCTTCGCACAGGATGCCGAGTTCGATGTACGTGCCGCGTGCAATTGCGATGGAGAACGCCTGATCAGGGTCTGGAATGGCGTCGACGGCTACAATCGCGGCGGTGAATCCTGCGACGAGCAGCCCGTAGCTGCGGTATCCGTCAAAAAAGGTCGCAAGCCCACAGCAAAGGGCGATCCATACGGCGAGCGCCATGAAGAAAAGCAACGCCTCCTGCGGGAACGCGGCGATCAGGACGACGCCGAGACAACATCCGACCAACGTGCCGAGAAGACGCCAACGCGCCTTGGACAGGGACTCACCGCGTGACGCCGTCGCCACGACCCAGACGCTGAGCGGCGCCCATTGGGGACTGCCAAGTTCCAGCTTCATGGCGATCAGGAGCGATAGTATCGCCGCGCAGGACGTTCGGATCGCGAAGCCGACATCGGAGGCTGACGGCGCCAGAAGCCATTCCCACTTCCTCGCGCCGCCCAGTTCTCCGCTCTTGCCCACGTCCGCCATTCCCTCTGTCGCGGGCGGACCGTGGCGAAGGGACACGTCAGTGTCCAAGCCATTGTTTTGATGAGGTGATAGATGCTGTTTATGACCGGCGGTCTAAAGCGCGAATACGCCCTCGAACGACAGACGGGATGCAATGCGCCAGCATCGCTCCATCAGCGCGCTTTCGATGGGAGTGCGAAGACGCGCCAGCCCGACTGCGGCTTCCGCCGTTTGCTCCAGATGACGAAACTGGAAGGCGTCGCTGCCTGTCGCCGCAGGAAGCGCCGAAATCGGCAGAATTGAGGCAAGCCGGCCAGCCCTCAACTCCGTGTGCAGAAGCTCCAGCGCGTTGCTTTCGAACGGCACGTCGGGCGTGACGCCCGCCTTCTCGAAGGCGGCGTCGATAATCTGGCGACTGCGCATTGAACGGTCGAGCAGACAAAGTGGCAGGGTTGCGGCCTGCGCCCACGAACACCGGCTTTTTCCGGGCAAGGCGACGCCAGCGGCGCCGACGAGAACGAGCCGTTCGTCATACAGCTTCCTGATCTCCAGAGCGCCTGTCTCGGGAAGCTGGTCGAGATAGATCACGCCAAGATCGATCCGCTGTTCCGCCAGTCCCTGCAGGATGTCCCTGTTGGCGGCGACGGTCAGGGAAATATGCAGCGCCGGAATGGTCGCGCGTAGGCTTTCGACCAGCAATGGAGCAAGCTGCTGGGTCGGCGGCATGACGGCAACGGACAGGCTGCCGCCTGCGATTTCATGCGCGAACTTCGCTTCCTGCCGCAGTCCGTCCAGCGCCGACAGGCTTTGGCGCGCCCAGGCGAGCACCCGCTCGCCCTCCGGCGTGAAGCCCATGACGCGCTGGCGACGCCTGACGATGGTGACGCCCAGCTCATGCTCAAGCTGGCGAACGGCGGAGGACAGGGCGGGCTGAGAGACGCCGCAATGCTCAGCCGCGCGTGAGAAATGGCGAAACCTGTCGATGGCCACCAGATAGCTCAGTTGCCTGAGGAACATTGTCGGTTTTCTCCCTATCCTCACGCGCGTAGCAGGCGGTTCACGCTTGCTAACAGCCTGTCCGGACGCTGACAAAAAGCAGGGTTTCGAAGAAGCGTTTGGGGAGGTTGGCCGAAGCCGAATCCGAGTCTGAAGTCAGGCAGGCAAATGCTTCGAGCTAATAGCGGAGAGCCTGAATGCGGTACGCCTCTTCGGCCAGCATGAACAGCGCTTTTGGATCATGATGGTGGCGGAAGGAATAAGCTGGTGTCGATCGACGTCCGTCGCGGCCTTTGCTGAACGCTGGCGTGGACGGCACTGGACGGTTGCTCGTGTGAAAGCCGGAGTGGTCCGCAGTTTCGCTCACACAGTGGTGTCCGCCTGTCGACGCTGTGCGAAAACGAGGGCGCCTAGCGCGCTGACGCCATATCCCCACAACAGCCAGGCAGACGCAACGCGACAGACGTGATCGTTTGTAGAATACATACCGTTGAACCAGCGCAATGCTGTCGCGTCGCACAGCATTGCGGTCCCCAGGACAACGAGCGCGCCTGAGGGAAGCTGTTCACGGGTGAGGCCTGCATAGCGTCGGACCGCCCAAATGCAGTAGAGCGCGACGGGGACTGAGGTAAGAAAGCCGACGTCGCCGCGCCACCCGGCCAGACTGCCGGGGAGGTAATGAATGTATGTGGTCGCGAGACCCCAGAACAGCAGGGCCAAAGCGATACAGATGATGATTTGTCGCGTGCGGAGCATGATGAACCATCCGTGTGTAGCATGTGCTACATATATTGAATGTAGCACATGCTACAATCGGAAAATGTGAACATGGTTGAAATCGCAGACGCAGCCGGGGAGCGCGACGCACGCCGCTTCGCCCTCACTGACCGCCTCGCCGATCTCGTGTTGAGCGATGGATTGGGTGCGATGGGATTGCGCGGCCTTGCAAAGGCGCTCGACACCAGCGACCGGATGCTCCTGTATTATTTCGGGACGAAGGACGCGTTGGTCGTCGCCGTGATCGGTCGCATTGTGGCGCGCTTGCTGGATGCGACGTCCTCTGCCGCAGATGAGGCGTCGCCGCCCGACGTTTTCCTGCTGCGCGCACTGGCGATGGCGCAAACGCGGGGCATTCGACCGTTCATGAACGTGCTTTCGGACGTGATCGCGCGCGGCGGGCAGGGAGAGGCGCCCTATGACAGTCTGGCGTCCGATCTGGTATCGCGCTGGCTGGATTTCATTCGGGCGCGTGTGGTCGGCGCCGACCAGGATCTGAGTCTGGCTCCCGCCATTCTGGCCATCGTCGAAGGCGTCGCGTTGCTGGAGCGGGCGAACCCCGGCTCCGCCGCGCTTGTAGGACCGAAACTTGCGGGAGCGCTGGCCATTGAGCGGCAGCGCCCGAAAACTTGAAATTTTTTTCAGCTTCTTCCTAAGTTCGTCCTTATGGAGCCGACGCCCGTCCGCTCCCGTTTCAGCACCGCCCATACGTCCGTAAAAGAAGACGAAGCAGGGAGAGACGCAGTGCCTCAGGTTTCAGAAACCGTCATCAACGAACTCGCGCCGACCGGGACGCTTCGCGTCGCCATCAATCTCGGCAATCCGGTGCTTGCGCAAAAAGACGCAACAACGGGCGCGCTTGGCGGCGTTTCGGTGGATCTGGCGCGCGACGTCGCGCGTCAATTGGGTGTCGATGTGACGTTTGAGGCGTTCGACGGCGCTGGCAAGGTCGTCGATGCGGTGAAGACCGGCAGGCTCGACCTGATGTTTCTCGCCATCGACCCTCTTCGCGCGGAGGAAATCCTCTACACGGCGCCATATGTAGTCATCGAGGGCACGTATATCGTGCGCGAAGATTCCCCGCTGCACGACATCGCCGATTTCGATCACGAAGACGTCCGGATCGCTGTCGGCAAGGGAGCTGCGTACGACCTGTATCTCAGCCGCGCGCTGAAATACGCGGCGCTGGAACGTGCGCCGACCTCTCCTGCGGCCATCGAGCTTTTCGTCGACAGACGTCTGGAGGCTGCGGCGGGCGTGCGACAGCCATTGCAGGCGTACGCCGCTGAACACCCCGGTTTTCGGGTGATCAAGGGGCGTTTCACCGCCATCGAGCAGGCCGTAGGGACGCCACAGGGGCGGGACGCCGCACGTGCATGGCTGCAGACGTTCATCGAGGAAGCGAAGGCGAGCGGTTTCGTGGCGGAGGCCCTGGCGCGTAGCGGGCAAACGGCCGCTACGGTGGCGGCGCCAGCCAAGGACTGGCCGAGCTTCTGAGGGCGTCTGCTTCTGGACCGAAACTCCGGGACGTGTGACCCTGCGTCAGGCAGGGGCGCCGCTTCGGCGAAGGGGGTTGCATGAGCATTGCGAAGTATGCGGTTCACGCGCGTCCATCCCGTGGACGTCTGTTCCCGGAGGCCGAGTCGCCGACCCGCTCTCCGTGGCAGCGCGATCGCGACAGGGTGGTGCACTCATCCGGCTTTCGGCGCCTCCAGTACAAGACACAGGTGTTCATCAACCACGAGGGCGATTTCTTTCGCACGCGCCTGACTCACTCCCTTGAGGTCGCGCAGATCGCGCGATCGATGGCTCGTCATCTGGCGGTCGATGAAGACGTGACGGAAGCCGTCGCTCTCGCTCATGATCTGGGCCACACCCCGTTCGGCCACGCAGGGGAAGACGCTCTGGCGGAGGCGATGGCGCAGTGGGGTGGTTTCGATCACAACACGCAGGCGATGCGTCAGGTTACGGTCCTTGAACGACGGTATCTCGACTTCGATGGTCTCAACCTGACCTGGGAAACTCTTGAAGGGCTCGCCAAACATAACGGCCCGGTCGATTCTCCTTCCGGGTGGTTGCGCGATTACGATGCGGCGCACCCGTTGCAACTGGATCAGTTCGCGTCAGTTGAAGCGCAGCTCGCTGCGCTGGCCGACGATATCGCCTATCACGGACATGATCTCGACGATGGCGTGAGGTCGGGTCTGCTCTCGCTCGACGATCTCGCTGATGTGCCTATCGTGGGTGAGGCTCTGGCCGAGGCGCGCAGGCGCGTCGACGCAACGCCGCCCGGCCGGGAGATTGTGTTTGGCGTCGCCGGTATGGGCGACGCGCCGCAGTTGCGTCGCGCGTGCGCGATCGATCGGGATCAGCGTTTGCGCCATGAGACGGTGCGTCGCGTAATCAATGTTCTGGCGAGCGACGTGCTGGAGCAAACCCGGCTGAATCTCGCGCGGCTGGAGCCGCGTTCTGCTGACGACGTTCGCCGCGCTGACCGATCAATGGTGGCGTTCAGCCCGAAAGTTGCGGACGCCAACGCGGCGATCAGGGAGTTTCTTTTCGCCCGGCTTTATCGCCACTGGAAAGTCAATCGCATGACGCACAAGGCGCGGCGCGTCACGAAAGAATTATTCGCCACGCTCAGCGAATCTCCGGCCCTGTTGCCGGACGAGTGGCGTGCGCTGGCGGGGGCGGACAAGACCGTACAAATGCGGGTGGTGGCCGATTATCTGGCGTCGATGACCGATCGTTTTGCGATGGAGGAACACCGACGGCTGACGGACCTTTCCGTCGCAGAGTGAAACTGGCGCCGCGTTCAGTGGGCGTTGCGAAGGCGGTTCGTGGAACTTGCAGCCCCGATTGCAAACGTTCTTTCTATTCCCGCCGCGCGAGGCCTGATCTTTGGACCCGCGCCGGTCAAGCAGCCGTCGGTTCGACAGCGCCCATTTGCTTCACAGAAGGCCCAGCCGCCCCAGTTCACGGCTCAATGAAGCCGGGAGCTGTGCGAACGCGCGGGTTTCGAGATCACGCGGCGCTTCCTTGGGATCGAGATATCGCCAACCCTGAAACGGCCTTGCGGGGCGCGGCTCCACCGGCACGATCGTGTCGTCGAGCAGAATGAGCGTGCCATTGGAGCCATCGGGGCGTTCGACGCTTTCGATGTCAAGAATGCGTTGTCGGCACAGGATCAATCCCGTGATCACGCGGTAGATCGACCCTCCGGCGAGAACCTCCTCGCGTCTGCGGGGCGCAGAACGCGTGCGGACGACCGGCGGTCCACCCGCGTCGCGTTGCAATCGTTCGAGATGCTCGAGGCTTTCTGCGCCGACAGCGAGTTTGATCAGATGAAGCAATGCGTAACGGACTCCCGGCCCCGGCTTCTAGCGAAAAAACGAGCATTTTACCCGATCAGACAGAATTATCTGATCGAACGAGGACGTTCGAGAAAACAAAAAAAGCCCATCGTCCGTGAGCCGATGTGAACGGGTCGGGACTTGTGGGCATGATCGGCCTGCGATTTCAAGGCGCGTCGCGACGATTCACGGCGACGTGGCGAATTGATGATGCGAAAGATAGGCGTCATCATAAAAAGAGCCCGATCAGCGCTATCGCCGATCGGGCTCTTGATTGTGGAGTGACTCCCGGCCGCGGAACAGGCGCCCGGGAGGTGAATCAGGCGACGCGAGCGTCGTTCTGGCTTTCGACGACCTGATAAGAACCTGCGCCAAGCATCTCGATCTCGACCATACGCGTCACGGCAGCGGAGTTGGCGACGCCGAGAACGACGACAGCCGCGCCGTTCGTCCAGCGCGCCGTCGGGCCCTCGTAACCATGCCAGCCGTCGTGTTCGTCCGGCGTGAGATGACTGGTGAGAACCTCACGGCTGCGCGCGGAGGTGATGGCGATGTCGCCCACCAGCACGCCGAGGTCGCGGCGATCGTCACAGAATGGCCCCGTGACGAGGGACGGACGGAAGGTGCGGCTCACGATCCGGACCGTTTCGATCTCAGCCGGAACCATGAAGCTGTATACGTTGCCGATTTGCTGAACCGGACGAATCTCGCGCCCGTCTTCAGTGACAAGGCGTAGCGCCGGATCGGATGTCGAAGCGCCTGTCTGAGGCGCTTCCGGCAGGCCAAGCTCATCGGCGCGCTCGTTCAGACGCTTCCAGATCGGTTCCACGGTTTCACGGTCCGTCACCAGTGGGGCCGCTGCGTCCTGTTCCCAGCTCTTGCCGCTGGCGATCACCATCCCGCCTGCGAAATGCGGACGCATGGCGCGAATGACCGAGTTCTGAAAGGTGCCGCGGTTGCCGGTGTCGAGATAGCTTTCCGTCGGCAGGCCATTGGAAAGGATCACGCCGTGATCGGCGAGTTCCACGTGGTAGTAGTCATACTCGGTGATCGAACGCTCGATGGACACGGAGCGGTCGTTCACCAGCATGCGCACGGGCACGAAACCGCCGTCGACGTAAACGCCGTGCTCGGATGTGACCAGCAGGTCCTGGGTGGGAAGGCCGGGACCGAACGCGCCCTTGCCGATGCGCACCGGGTAAGCGTCCTGATCAAAATCGAGTTCCGCGACGTTCGCGTGAGAGCGGCCGAGCCATACGAGCGGTCGGTAGGTGGTTTCACCACCGGCCAGAACGGCGATGTCATCTCCCTCCACCAGCGTTTCGACGGCTTTCTCGCCAGAACGGGTCATGATCATGGAGCCCGCGAGGAAGCAGATGTTAACCTGACAGGGGTTGTTGGGGTCCACGTAGTAGGGGACCGTGCAATTATTGGGCGGCGCGGTGACCGGGAGCCCGATCGTGCCGCCAACGACGTTGTTGCCGTGGGGGTTCGACGGATAACTGTTGACGGGAATTCCACCGTCAATTTTGCCGCCGCTTCGGAGTACGAGCTGAGAGCTGTTTGAGGAATGCGCCGCGATGCCGATAGTGTTGCCGATTCCGTTCGGAATGTCGCACGTGACGATGCCTGTGCCCTTCGTGTCCAAATTCGTGAGAGTGGCGTTCTGGAGCGAGGGATAAGTGAACAGGTTGTCGCCGCCAGCAGACAGGTCTTCACCGGCCATGTTGGCCTGATACGACCATTTGCCGCTGGTGTTGTCGAGCACGAGGATCGAGCCTGTCGTGCCCATGTCGATCTTGCCGGCGACGTGGGCGTAAGTCTTGATTTCCAGATGCGCGCCGTTGACGTTGATGCCGCCGGTCGAGCCTGAGGAATTGTATTCGCTGGTGACCACAGTTCCAATGCTGACGTTATCCGGCAGCACGTACCACGCGCCGGGCTTCAGGGTGATCGTGCCAGAATTGGACGCAAGCACATAGGGATTAGTCGGAGTGCCGCTGCCGCTTGTGTAGCTCGCGTAAGTCGTTTTGGTGACCGAGCTGGCCGCAAGGGCAGAATCTGTATTGAGCGTGCTCGTTCTGGTCATATTCCGATCCCCGTTTTGCCAATTTTGGACCAGCTCGACAGCCAGTCGCTGAATGTGTGGCAAAAACAAACATTGTCTCAGGGATGGCGGTCAAGAGAACATTATCGATTAACGTTTTATTTCTGGAACATCGTTTTCATACCGATACTGTGGAATTTTTATATGTATATTTTTCAATACAGATATGCGTACCGTATATAACGATTGTGTGTTTAAAAATCGCATTTTTCCCGATTGCAGAGTCTCGGGAAGATTAATCGTTTAACGATTTATTTTCTGGTGTTTGTGTTCCAAAAACATTAACAGCCAACTCAGTTACAACGATGAAGGCCGGGTCGAGGTCGCCGGTGACGCAGGGTTTTAACGGCTGACGTTGCGTCACAGTCCGGGCTCTCCATGCTTTTTTGGAGTTTAGGTAGATGCGTGAACTGAGCGCCGTTGAACTTGATGCAGTATCGGGTGGCTTCTTTTCTTCCTGCGGTTCCCTCTCGTTTGGGTGCTCGTCCTCGTTCTCGTATTCCTGTGGTTCCTGGTCGAGGCCGTCGTATTCCTGCGGCTCTTCCTACAGCGGCCTCAGCTCGCTGATCACCGGGTCTGCGGGTCTGCTGGCTGGCACGTATAACGTGCTTGCCGATATTGCTAACGGCGCAAGCCTGTCGACTGTCATCTCGGCGATCAACAACATCAGCGCGGACTATAAGATTGGTTATGCCGCCGGGCAGGGCATGACCCTCGCGCAGGCGAACACGTATCTGAACAACACCATTTCGGCTATTCAGAGCGCTCAGGGTTCGACGATCGCTTTCCCGGTCATCTCGACCGGTGGCCTCGGCTGATAAAGAAACAACTGCGATTGACGGCGGCAGTTTAGTCGTCGTCCGGTCTCGTGACTCAGCCCCCCGACGTCCCCGCAAGGACGTCGGGGGGCTGAGTCGTTTTTGTTTTTCGTTATTCTTTTGATGCGCCATTAGGGATCCTGTCGATCCGCATTGGGGAACCGCCCGCTCTCATGTCGTCTTTATATCGTCAGGAAGCGCTGGACGCTCGCAGGCAGGCCTGGCTCGGACGCGTGCAGGCCGCGCAACCCATTTCGATTCGGGTCGTGTGCTGGGTGACGTTGCTTCTT
Source organism: Acetobacter nitrogenifigens DSM 23921 = NBRC 105050 (assembly GCF_000429165.1). GTDB lineage: Bacteria > Pseudomonadota > Alphaproteobacteria > Acetobacterales > Acetobacteraceae > Acetobacter > Acetobacter nitrogenifigens. Next base: position 109,951 of record NZ_AUBI01000011.1, read on the forward strand.
GTGGCGCTCACGGTCGTCTATGTCCGGTTCGGAGTTTATACCCGCCGCGTCCACGCGACCGGACTCATGCTTCCGCCCACAGGGCTGATCACGATCGACGCGTCCAGCGCAGGCGTCATCACTGAAAGACTGGCCGAAGAAGGGATGCGCGTCACGCACGGACAGAAACTGTTCGTCGTCGATCTGGACGCAAAAACTTCCAGCGGACGCACGCAGGAGCAGATTCTCGCCGAATTGCGCCGCCAGCGCGCATTGCTGGTGAAGCAGAAAGACATCCGGACGGACGACGCGCCGGTCGAGAAGCAGGCTCTGGTGAACCAGATTCGCAATCTTCAGCAACAGCACACGCTGATTGGCCAGCAACTCGCCAACGATGCGAAAGTGCTTCCGGTCGTCGAAGCCGCGGTCAACCGGATGCGGGCGGCGGAGACGGCTCACCTCGTGACTGAAACGCAGTTCCAGAGCCAGCTTTACACGTACGCGCAACTGCTTGGGACGCACGCGCAGTTTCTGCAAAACTTCACCGACGCCGAAGGCAAGATCGCCGACAATACGTCGAAACTGATCCGATATGATCGGACGACGGCGCACGATATCAACGATCTCGATCGCCAGATCGCGCAGATCGACCAACAGATCGACGAGAGCGAAGGCCATCGGGAGAACGTCGTCGTCGCGCCCGAGGATGGTATTCTGACCGCGATCCGCGCGAATCTGGGCGAACAGGTCAACGCGGGAGCGCCGCTGGTGACGTTGCTGCCGACCGGCCGCTCTCTGGACGCCGAACTGTATGTCACCAGCGCGTCCATAGGCTTTTTGCATGAAGGGGAGCGGGTGCTTCTCCGCTACGCCGCCTTCCCGTACCAACGCTTTGGCCTGCACAAGGGAACCGTGACCGAGATCACGCGGGCGCCGGTTTCAGCCTCAAGCCCGTCGCAGGCGCAAAGCCAGACGGCGGGGCAGGCCGACGCCGCCAAAAACCAGAAGAGCGATGGCTCATCCAGTGTCTATCGTATTCGTGTACGTCCGGACGAACCCTATATCGTAGCGTACGGCAAGCAGAAGCAACTTGAGGCCGGGATGGAGGTGGAGGCCGATATCGCTATCGACTCTCGTCCCCTGTACCGGTGGATATTCGACCCGGTCATCAGCATGCGTGACAGCATGAGCGCCATCAGCGGGGGGCTCGCCGAACGATGAGCGACGCGTTCGATTCCCTTCAGTTTGGCTTCGGCAAGTCGACGCCGGTCATCCTGCAGGTAGAGGCTGCGGAGTGCGGCCTGGCTTGTCTGGCCATGATCATGGGTTATCACGGGCATCCCATCGACCTCGCCACGTTGCGGCGGCGCTACTCGGTCTCGATCAAGGGCGTCACGTTGCGCAGTCTGGTGCAGGTGGCCGATATGTCCGGTTTCTCGACGCGGGCGGTGCGTCTGGAAATGGACGATCTTCGTAATCTTCGCCTGCCCTGCGTGCTGCATTGGGGCATGAATCACTTTGTCGTCCTGACGGCGATCAAGGGCGACCAGATCACGATCAACGACCCGGCCGTCGGGCGGCGAACGTTGCCACTGGACGCCGTGTCGCGCGAATTTACCGGCGTCGCGCTCGAAGTTACTCCGAACGAAACGTTCGAGCGCAAGGACGAGCGCGAAACCATCCGTCTGCGCGATCTGTTTCGCCATGTCGGCGGCCTGCGCGGCGCGCTGACGGGGTTGTTCATGCTCTCGATGGGGCTGGAGGTAATTTCGCTGATCACGCCGATGATCTCGCAGGTCGTGATCGACGAAGTCATCGTTACGTCAGATTACGACCTGCTCAAGACGATCGCGTTCGGTCTGGGCCTGCTGCTGCTGTTGCAGATGTTTATTGGCTCCGTGCGGACATGGGCTGTCACGCTGCTCGGAACGCGCGTGGGGCTCGACTGGAACACCAGCCTGTTCGATCACCTGACCCGCCTGCCGCTCGATTATTTCGGCAAGCGTCATGTGGGAGACATCCTGTCGCGGTTCGGCTCTCTTGGGACCATCCAGCAGACGCTGACTACCGACATGGTGCAGACCGTCATGGACGGGATCATGGCGATCGGCATGGGAATCATGCTGTTCCTCTACGGCGGCTGGCTGGGGCTGGTCGCCTGCGTCGCGACCGTGCTCGACATCATTCTGCGACTGGTCACCTACCGTATCTACCGGGAGGCGTCGGAAGAGCAGATCGTCGTCAACGCGCGGCAACAGACCCATTTCATCGAGACCCTGCGCGGCATCGCCAGCGTGAAGCTGCTGGGGCTCAGGGAGCGGCGGCGCAGCACGTGGCTCAATCTGGTCATCGAGAGCATCAACATCCGGTTGCGCCTGCAACGGTTCGATCTGATCTATGGGCGGCTTGGCGATTTCATCTTCGGCGCCGATCGGCTCATCATGATGGTGCTGGGCGCGCGGGCGGTGATGACTGGCTCCATGTCGGTCGGCATGCTCGTCGCGTTCCTTTCTTATAAAGACCAGTTCGCGAGCCGCATCGGCGCCCTGATCAATACGGGCTTCAAGTTGCGTATGCTCAATATCCAGAGCGATCGCCTGGCCGATATCGTCATGACCGACCCGGAACCGCTGGCCCATTTCGAACCGGAACTGGCGCCCGGCGCCGGATCTCTGGTCTGCCGTGGCATGTCGGCGCGATACGCGACGCACGAGCCCTGGATATTCCGTGGCGTCGATCTCGATGTGCCAGCGGGCATGAGCGTCGCCATCGTCGGGCCTTCGGGTTGCGGCAAGACGACGATGCTGAAGGCGATGATGGGGCTGCTCAAGCTTGACGAAGGTTCGCTGTTCCTCGACGGAACCGACGTCGCGGCCCTGACGCTGGAAGGATACAGACGCCGCATCGCGGGCGTCCTGCAGGACGACGGGCTGTTCTCGGGCTCCATCGCCGACAATATCTGCGGTTTTTCGGAGCACCCCGATCAGGAGCTGATGTTGCACTGTGCGGCGCAGGCTGCGATTCTGGACGACATCAAACGGATGCCGATGGGTTTCGAGACGCTGGTCGGCGATATGGGCGGCGCATTGTCGGGCGGCCAGAAGCAGCGCGTCATTCTCGCCCGCGCGCTCTACACCCGGCCGCACATCCTGTTTCTCGATGAGGCGACCAGCCATCTTGACGAGCATACCGAATCGATCGTGGCGGACAGCCTTCGCCGTCTGAACGTCACGCGCGTCATGGTCGCCCATCGCCCGGCGACTATCGCGCACGCAGACTATATCTATTATCTTCAGCCGGGTGGGTCGCTTGTGCTCAAAAAGGCGCCGGATGTTCAGTCGGCGCCGAAACCCGTCGCGGCCCCCATGGCGGCGACGATTGGTTACGGCGGCCCGTCCCAATACGGAGGGAACTGGACGCTCCCCTCCGCCTAGCGACGTCAGGCGCACGGCGTCGCGTCCGCGTGAAAGGAGCGCGCCACAGTGCGTTTTGTGCATAGTTCGGACTGGCAGATCGGCAAGACGTTCGCGTTCGCCGGAGACGAGGCGCTGCAGGCGCTGCAGGCGGAGCGGCTGGAGGTCATTCTCAGGCTCGGGCGCCTCGCCCGCAAGGAAGGCGCCGCCACCATTCTTGTCGCTGGCGACGTGTATGATCACGAAAGCCCGTCGGACCGGACGCTGCGCCAGCCGCTCGAGCGGATGCGTCAATTCCCCGACATCCAGTGGCGGCTGATCCCCGGCAACCATGACGCGCATCTGCCGAACGGCGTATGGAGTCGCGTCCTGAAGGCCGGGTTGCCCGATAACGTCACGGCGCATCTCGAGCCCGTTCCGACGCCTATGAACGCTGGGGAAACTGCGTGGCTGCTGCCGGGCGTGCTGACGCGACGCCACACCATGACCGACACGACGGCATGGATGGACGGCGCGGCGACGCCCGAAGGCGCGATGCGGATCGGGCTCGCCCACGGTTCCGTGAGAGGTTTCAGCTCTGACCCGTCGCAGCAGACCAATCCCGTGGCGCCGGATCGGCCGGACAAGGCCGGGCTTTCCTATCTTGCGCTTGGGGACTGGCACGGTTTCAACCGGATCGGACCGCGTTGCGCCTATTCCGGCTCTCCTGAGTGCGACCGCTTTGACACGGGCGGCGCGGGTGGGGGCGAGTCCCTGCTCGTTACGGTCGACGCTCCCAGGGCTCCGCCGGAGATTACGCGCCACGTCACCGGCCGCTTTCTGTGGCGTGAGGTTTCGGCGACGCTGAGTTCCCTTGAGGATGTGCGGGCTTTGGAAAATCGCCTGCGCGCCATAGATCCCGACGAACCGAGCCGCGTTCTGGCGCGTCTGAAGGCGGACGGCGTCCTGCCGCTGTCGGCGATGGCCGTGTTCGAAGAGAGCATTCTGGGCGCCGTGGCTTCAGCGTTACTGCTGCTGCGCGTCGATCAGACGCCTGAGACGACGGCTACCGAGGCCGATCTCGGCGTGTTCGAAGGCGCTGGCGCGATCAGCGAAGCGGCGGCGCGGCTTACGGCGCTTGCGGCGTCCGGGGGCCCGGACCAGAAACACGCGTTGCCGGCGTTGCGACGGCTCGCGGCGTTGTGGCGGCAGGAGAGCGGCGCGTGAGCGGCATGATTCTCACGGCGCTTGAGGTCGAGCAGTTTCGCCGCTTTTCGACACGCCACCGTCTGGATGGGCTGGGGCCGGGGCTGAACGTCCTCGCGGCGCCGAATGAATCCGGCAAGTCGACCATGCTGGCGGCGCTGAGGGGGCTGTTCACGGTCCGGCATGGTTCGAAGGCGCAGATGGTCAAGGATTTCGCGCCTTATGACGGAGGCTCGCCACTGGTCAGCGCAGAGTTTTCGCTTGATGGCGCGTCCTTGCGTATGGAGAAGCGCTTTCTCGGGCGCAGCTATGCACGTCTGCTGGAAGGGGGCCGCACGCTTGAGGGCGACGACGCCGAGAACCGTCTGCAGGCGCTGATCGAACCGGATGTCAGTAAACGCGGCGAGGCCGGGGTCATGCTCGGGGCGCTTTGGGTCGCCCAGGGGGAAAGTTTTTCACAACCGACGCTTTCCGACGCCAACAAGCTGACGTTACGCGATTACCTTGGCGCCGATCTTGGCGACGCTGTCGGTGGTGCGGATGCGGCGCGGGTTTTGAAAAGAATAGCCGTCGATCTGGGTGAATTGCTTGACGGTCGTGGAAAGCCCAAAGGACGTTTCTTAGCCGCCATTGATGGGGAAGCCGTGGCTGAAGCCCGTCTTGTCGAGTTGAACGCCAAGCGGGCCACATTGGCCGAGGATATTGCGACGCTGGAGCAGACGCGCCGCGAGTTGGTCGTGGCGAGCGACGCGGGGCGGCGGGAAGCCGAGCGGGCGGAACTGGCGGCGGCGCAGGCTGCGAAAGAGGAACTGGGGCGTTTTGACCGGCGGCGAGCCGAGACGGCGCTTGCCGCTGGAGAGGCTGAGCGACTGACGCTGGGGCTGCGTGAGGAACGAAAACGCAGGGCGGACCGTCGCGCTCGCCTCATGTCTCTCACCCGTGATTCCGAGCGGGCGCGGGAGGCGACGGAGGCGGCGACGCTGCGGCGTGGACGCGCGGATGCGGAACTGGCCAGAAAGCGCACAGCGCTGATCGAAGCGGAAAAGGTCGTGGCGCTGACGACGGCGCGCGTGAAGGTCGCCGACCGCGGCGTCGAAAGGTTACGCGTTCTGGGCGAACGCGCCATGGCGCTCCGCCAGCTTGCTCGACTGGAAGACGCCTTGCGCCGACAGGAGGCTGCACGCGGGGCGCTGGAAGCGATCCGGGTCGATGACGCCGCTCAACGCAGGGCGGAGACCGCCGAGCGCGCGCGCGCCGCCGCCGCCGCCGCGTTGATGGCGCAGGCGACCGGGCTTGAGATCGCGCTGGAGGCTGGCGCGCTGGATCGCGTGACGCTGAACGGCGCGCCGATGGGAAGCGGTCGTCACGACCTGCTTGAACCGGCGGAGCTCAGGATCGAAGGCGTGGGTGTGTTCCGCATCCTGCCTGCGGCGCGCGAGATGACGGCGGGCATGGAGGCGCTGCGCCGAGCAGAGGCGGAACTGTCGGCGGCGCTGGGCGCCGTGGATTGCCGCGATATGCACCAGCTTCACGCGGAAGCGGAAAGACGTCGGCAAGCGCAGGCGACCCTTGCGTCCGCGCGCGCGACGCTCGATGCGGTGCTTTCGGATGGCGGTGGAAAGGGCAAAGCGAACGCCGAAGGGACGCTCTCCGCCTTGCGCCAACGCATCGCGGTCTGTGATGCTGAACTGGAGCGTCTGCACGCCCAATCGGCCAACGCAGTGGCCGACGCTTCCAATATCGGCCGTGAACCGGATGCTCCGGAGATTCAGGCGGCGCGCCTCGCCCTGGATGATGCGCAGCAGGCTCATCTGCGCGCCGAGCAGGCGGTCGCGGCTGCGCGTAACGACATGCTGGAGCCCGATGGCGCGCAGCGTCTGGCCGAAAGCGTGCTGGCCGAGACGCAGACGGAGCTGCGCCTGATCCTGGAGCAGTGCGAACGGCTGCGCGTCGAGGAAGAGGCGGCGCAGGCGCAGGAACCGGACGAGGCTCTGGCCACGCGGCTGGATGTGGCGGAACGCGCGCTCGATCAGGCGGAGCGCGCCGCCGCGCGGGTGGAACAGGAAAGGCCAGAGTCGAACGAGGCTCAACTCGACGCCAGAATTCACAGGTTGAACGTGCAGATCGAAGGCGGTCGAGAACGACTGTCGCAGTTGCAGCAGGAGTGCGCGGCTGGCGAGGCCCGCGTGCAGGCGGCGGAGGGGCTGGGACTGGATGAGGGGATCGCCGCCACCGAGCGCGAGGTGTCCCGGTGTCGCGGCGCAAAGGAAGCATGCGAACGGGAGGTCGCGATTCTGACCCTGTTGCGCCGTACCTTGCAGGAAGTAGAGCAGGAGACGGTAGAGAGATACCTCGCGCCGCTGACCGGCGCGATACAACCTTCTCTGGACATGCTTTTTCCGCGTTCGCGCGTGCAGGTGAACACGAAGTTCGAGCTGACCGGCGTCAGCCGCTGGCGCGAGGACGAACCGCTGGAGTTTCTGTCGGACGGCACGCGCGAGCAGATCGCCGTGCTGGTTCGGCTGGGTCTCGCGGAACTGCTGCGCGCGCGCGGTCGTCCGGCGGCGCTGGTTCTGGACGATGCGCTGGTGTTCTCCGATGCGGGTCGATTGTCGACGATGTTCGATATTTTGGCTGAAGCGTCAGAGCGAATGCAGATCATCGTCATGACGTGTCGCGCGGAGGCGTTCGCTGCGTTGCCCGGGCGACGGCTGCGGTTGCAGGCGGTCTCGGGCGGCTGACGCCGCTGTTCGAGGTCGCATGTTTGGGGGTGAATCGAACGGCGCCTCGGGCGCATGCGCGACGTTGGTTCGCATCGCCTGTCTGTGACGGATTCAGGTGTGCGTCGCGCGGTTTTTCTCTCCGTCGGAGCGTGTCACATCCACGACGTCGCCAACACGCAGCGGCAATCGTAGCGCGGCCAGGAACGTGAGGGCCTGAAAACCGCAAAGCAATACGAAGGCTCCGGTAAAGGCGCTTGAAAGCGCATGATCCGTGCCGCCCTGTCCCAGTTTCCATGACAGGAATGACGCGCAAAGCGTCGTCATCGTGGGGCCGCCCAGACGTTGCACGATGTTGGCGGAGGTCGTCGCCATGGGCAGGTCCTGTTTCCGGACCGAGGCGTAGGCGGCGGTCACCGACGGCAAGCCGATCGCCCCCATGCCCATTCCGCGAACGAATAGGGCCGGCAGAAGAACAAAAAGACTGAGCCCTCGGGACGAAAGATACAGAAGCGGCAAAGTGGCTGCTAGCGTCAGTAGCGCGCCTCCGGAGGACACGCGGCGGACGCCGAACCTGTCCACCAGCGCTCCGACCAACGGGACGGTGGCCATCATGCCAAGCCCGAGCGGCGCCAGCATCCATCCCATCTCGCCGGACGTTCGGCCGCACGCCTGAATCAGAAACGCCGGAATGAGCATCTGGCCAGCGAACATGGCGCCGTTTGACAGGAATTGCGTTGTGGTGGCCGTTGCAAAAACTTTTCCTCTAAAAAGGCGAAGGTCGATCAGTGCGTCGTCGCCTTTTCGTCTGGCGCTCCGGATGAATGCCGCCATCATCAGGACGCCGGCGGCAAGACTGGCGCAGCCTGTCGTCTGGTTCGTACGCTCCATGCCATAGAGAAACAGCGCCAGCCCGGGAGAAAGCAGCGCCAGACCCGCCCAGTCCAGCTTTCGCCTTGCCGACGCAGTGTGGCTTTCGGGCAGGATCAAAAACGCCAGCATGATAGCGAGCGCCCCAATGGGAAGGTTGACAAGAAAAAGCCAGCGCCATGAAGCATGTTGCAGGATTGATCCCGCGATCACCGGGCCAAGGACGGGCGCCAGCAACACCGGCAGCATTGCGTAGCCCGCTACGCGCGCCATGTGCCTGCCCGCAGCCTGTGCGACCATCATCTGCGCCATAGGCGCCAGCAAACCGCCGCTGAGACCCTGTAGCGCGCGGAATCCGATCAGTGAAGGCGCGGACCAGGCGAGACCGCAGAACACCGAGGATAAAGTGAACGACGCAAGGCACCAGAGATAGAGCCTCTTCGCGCCCACACGGTCCACCAGCCAGCCGTTCAACGGCAAGGCCAGCGTGAGCGCCAGGAGGTAGCCGCTTGTGACCCACTGGATCGTCGAGAGCCCGACGCCGAGATCGGTCGCCAGATTTGAAAGGGAAACGTTAACGATCGTCGCATCAAGTTGTGAGAGCAGGGCGCCGAACAGCGCAACCGCACAAATTCTCCAGGCTGATGGATCAAGCCGGTCATCGTCCAGGGCAGTCATTGCGAGAGAGTTTTCGTCGGTGAACAGGCGTACGCTGCGTGGCTGCGTTCACGGTATGAGCGCACGGAATCGACGGGGCGTCGGCACGTGGGGCGGAGGCAATTCATATGCAGCCGGATGCGAATTTTGTTGAGTGCATAGGCGTCCATTCATTTGTTCGGCTGCAGATTCTGGCGCAGGTTGACGCGTTCGAAGCCTGTTTCAGGACTCTCCGATCCGCCTGATGAGCGGGATCGCAGCTGCAAGAGCCTGTAACTCTTCAGCGTCGAGATTTGAGGCCGCCGCCGTCAGCCAGTCACGTTTGGCGATTTGACGGCGGCGTCTGTCCTCAACCCCTTTCTCGGTCAGGACGAACAGAACCTGCCGCCCGTCCGTAGGGTGCGGTTGGCGACGGATCATGCCCTCATGCTCAAGGCTCGCGAGGATGCTTCCCATCGATTGAGGCTTCATCGATTCAGCCCGCGCAAGTTCGGCTGTCGTCATGGGACCGCCGTGTTCGATGCGGGCGAGGGCGCTGATTTGCGACAGATTCAATGCGCTCGGATTGGCCTCGGAGCGCAGTCGGCGCAACAGCTGCCCGATCGCAAGAGTGAGATCGCTGACGATTGTTTCCAGCGAAGAATCGGTGGAGCAGTTCATAATGGGCATAATGGCATTTAGAAGGTAAACTTGCAAGATAAACTGATAATCATGCCTTTAAATGTGAAATGCGATGATTCGTTTGATGGCGCTGGAGCGTCTGGCGCGCCGGCCTCGATCACCTGCGGTCGGAGTTGGCATAGACACGACAGAATTCAGTTGATCTCTGGTAATTTTGTATTTCGGCGTTTCCGCTAGGTAACGGAAACGACGGCGCGTGAAACGCGTGTGCAGTTCGCTAGGCGGGGAGGAGAACCCTTCCTCGTCACTATGGACCAGTCGCTCCCTAAATCATCTGGCCACCGGAAATCTCGATGCGTTGCGCGTTGACCCATCGGTTATCTTCCGTCAGCAGTGCGGCCACGGCTGGGCCGATATCGTCGGGGACGCCAACGCGGCCAAGCGCGGTCGTATTGGCGACGAAGTCATTGATCTGCCTGTTGTCTCGCACCGAGCCGCCGGCGAAGTCGGTTTCGATCGCTCCGGGGGCGATGGTGTTCACTGCGATGCCACGCGCGCCGAGTTCCTTGGCCAGATAACGTGTCAGCACCTCGACCGCGCCTTTCATGGCGGCGTACGCGGCGTAGCCCGGCAGGGAGAAGCGCGTCAGTCCGGTGGACAGGTTCACGATCCGTCCGCCATCGGCCAGAAGCGGCAAAAGCGTCTGGGTCAGGAAGAATACGCCTTTGAAGTGAACGTTCAGCAGGCGGTCGAAATCAGCTTCCGTCGTTTTTTCGAACGGGGCGTGAATGCCGATGCCGGCATTGTTGACGAGGAAATCGAAACTGGCGCGACCCCAGTTTGTCGAGAGCGCTTGCTCGAGTTCTGCGGCGAATGCTGCGAAACCGGCGGTATTGGCGTTGTCGAGGGGAAACATCGCCGCCTTGCGCCCAAGCGCCGTAATGGCGGTCGCTGTGGCTTCCGCTTCCGCCTTGTTGCTGTGATAGACGCCGATCACGTCTACACCCTTGTGCGCGAGCGCAAGCGCCGTGCTGCGCCCGAGGCCACGGCTGGCGCCCGTCACCAGTGCGATTTTTTGCCCGGTGGTTGTCATTCGCTTTCTCTTTCGATGTCTGGTTTCTTTTGACTTTTTCGGAGTATCGCTTTTTATTTTACAGATAATCAGACAATATTCGGTATCACTATCCGAAAGTGGCGAATAATGGATCGTATCGACGCCATGCGGCTGTTCACGCGTGTTCTGGAGCGCGGGAGCTTCGTCCGAGCGGCCGAGGACCTTAGGCTGCCAGCCTCGACGGCGACCGATGCCGTCAAGCAGCTTGAGGCGCGGCTTGGGGTGCGGCTGCTTCAGCGTACGACGCGTCAGGTGCGCGCGACGCTCGACGGGGAGGCGTATTACCGGCGCTGCCTCACAATCCTTGATGATATTGAAGAGGCTGAAAGCGCGTTCAGAGGCGCGCGGCCGCGCGGTCTGCTTCGTGTAGGCGTTCAGGGCGCGCAGGCGCGCCGCTTGATCGTGCCGACCCTCCAGCGTTTCTTCCGCGAATATCCTGATATGGAATTGTACCTTGGCGAGACGGACCGTTTCGTAGATCTCGTGCGCGAGGGCGTGGATTGCGTGTTGCGTACAGGAGAGTTGAAGGAGAGCGATCTCGCCGCCAGACGCATCGCACTGCTGCCCGAAGTGACCGTCGCGTCGCCGCGTTATCTGGAGCGTTTCGGCGTTCCCTCAAGGTGGGACATGCTGGACGGCCATCAGATGATCGGCTTCCGCTCGTCCGCGATTGGCGGCGTTCTTCCGCTTGAGTTCATGGTGGATGGCGCCCGCAAAACGGTGACGCTGTCATCCGTCCTGACAGTAAATGGAGCCGACACATATCGGGCCGCCGCAATGGAAGGCCTCGGTCTGATTCAGATTCCCCGTTATGCCGCAGAAAAAAATCTGACCGAAGGCGTGTTCGTGGAATGCCTTCCCGAAACGCCGCCGTCATCCACGCCAGTCTATGCGATATATCCGCGCAGCCGTCAGTTGAACCTCAGGGTTCGCGTTTTCATCGACTGGGTTGCCGCTGAATATGGCAGGCAGCTCGCTCCCGACGACTGATCGAGAAAAGCGTGGGACGCGCCGCCTGTCTTGAAACATTGTAAGGGCCATGTCCGACGGCGGTTATAACCGGAGGCAAGAGCCTCCGCATTCCGGTGAAGAATCAGCCTGCGTGGCGAGTCAGATTCGGCGTTCGGAATCCCGATGTTACCGATCCGATCTCACGTCGTCCCATAAAGTTGAGCCGATTGCGGCACAATATCATTCAGCCCGTGGCGAATGTGCTTGGAATCCTCTGCCTGCCTGCTTATCGGTGCGAGCAATACGACTGACGACCATAGCCCTCGTGCCATCGGGAAGGGACCGGATGATGGGTTCGGGCTGCGTTTCCTCGTGCCGCCGTCCTTCATGCGTGGCCCGGCTCCAGCTCTCTGGCGTCCTGGCCATGAGAGGCTGACATTGGGGCTGCGTGTACCGGCGTCGCATAGGCTGCGGTTAATGCATTTGATGCGTTGAGAGTTGTCGCGCGCGACTGGCCAACCGGAGATTGGTCTGTGGGCATATTCTTCACGAAACTGCGTGATAATCGCGTGTGGCGCGAAAAGATAAACGGCGATGTGCGTTTATCTAAAAGCCCGATTTTCTTTGAGAGAAACTGGAGCGGGCGATGGGATTCGAACCCACGACCCCAACCTTGGCAAGGGTGAGAATAGCCTACGCCCCACTTCGCCATGGCACGATATATTCCTATATTGCAGATACTTACGTGTTGAATACCTACTCTGCTCACGCTAGAATTACCCCAGATTTTGCCCGTCGGTGGTAGCCCGGTGGTAGCCACAAGCAGCCCGTCGGAGTGTAGAATGGCCACGCGAAAGAGCATCCTGCTGACCAAGGAAACGGTTGACGCAGCTAAGCCGAACGGTAAGCGCTACGTGGTGTGGGATAGCGACCTGGCCGGGTTCGGCCTCCGAGTCGGAATGAGCGGTGAGAAAACGTTCGTTGTCAAATATCGGGCTGGCGGGGGTGGAGCTGAGGCCGAACAGCGATGGCTGACCATCGGACGATATGGCGCCCTCACGGCTTTCGAGGCTCGCAAATTGGCAAAGGCCAAGCTTGGAGCCGTCGCTGCTGGTGCTGACCCAGCGGCAGAACTGAAAGCCAAGCGCAGTGAAATGCTCGTCTCCGAGTTGGTCGACCTCTATGAGAAAGAAGGATGCGTGGTCCAGCGCGGCAAGCGGCAGGGCGAGGCTATGAAGCCCCGCACAAAAGCGTACACAATCGCGCGCCTTCGACACCACGTCGTCCCGCTTCTCGGAAGACGAAAAGCGCCGAGTGTCAACGCCGGCGACATCGAGCGGCTGGTATCTGATATTACTGCTGGCAAAACCGCCCGCGACGAAAAGATCGGTCCGCGCAAGCGCATCATCGTACGTGGGGGCGCGGGGGCCGCGCGGAAGGTCGTCCGCGACTTATCGGCTGTTTTCAGCTTCGCACGTCGGCGCGAGATTGTGACGCAGAACCCATGCGACACTGCTGCTGTCAGAAAGACAGACAATGAAAACAAACGATTCCTTACCCTTGAGGAAGTGACGCGGCTCGGTAGCGCCCTCGACGAACTTGAGGCAGAGGGGGTAAACCCCAAGGCGGTTAATATTGCACGTCTATGGGCTCTCACCGGCTGTAGACGCGACGAGATTGCCGGTCTGAAATGGTCTGAGGCCAATCTTGTGGACGGGCTTCTTGAACTTGATGACACCAAGACCGGCATGTCTGTCCGTCCCTTGGGAGCGGCAGCAATTGCCCTCTTAAAAAGCCTTGAAAGGGTGATTGACAGCGATTTTGTTTTTCCTGCCGAGCGCGGAAGAGGCCATTATCAGGGCACCAAGACCGTTTGGACCCGCGCGATCAAGAAAGCCAACCTCCCCGGCGTAACTCCTCATACGTTGCGGCACACCATGGGATCGACCGCGATATCTACAGGAGAAGCGGTTGCATTAACGGGCGCCATCCTGGGGCACAACAATCCCAGATCGACAGCCATTTATGCCCACGTGCAGGCCGATCCTTCGCGAAAGGCTGCGAACCGGGTCAGCAAAATGATCGCTGATGCACTCGCCGGCAAACCAGCGTCGAACAGACGGTCTGGCGCGTCTCCGGCGAGACTCGACGCGGACCAGGAGCTACTCCGGGCCTTGACGGAGCGGCTGGCGGAGGCAGACAATTTTGCGAGTCAACTGCAAAAGGCGATTGCAGAACTCGCACCAGACCAGAACGGGCCTCGTCGGTCATAACACGGACTTCAAACGCCCGACGAGCTCGCTTTCCTCGCGCACATCGACTGCCTGATCCAGCTTCAGCCCGGCCGCCGCCATAACTGACCCTGGGACGAGGACGCGACTGGCGGCGCGGTCGTTCGCACGCCCATCATTCCCCAGGCACCGCAGTGATCGACGGAGAGACCTTGCCGCGCCGACGGCTTTCGACTGGCGTTCCCGCAGCACCTTTGCGGGGCAAGCAGTAAGTCGGTTATCGGGGAGGAGTGATCGAAAGCTGCCATTCGCAGTGCTCACGTTTATGATGATTAACGACCAGATTGAGACGTTCGTTACTGGCTGCACGAACGTTGTAGTCTCACAAGAGCAGTCATTCGGGCTGCTTCCGGCCGCTGGGCAGGAGTTGCCGAAGTTGCGGATGTTATACGCCTGTATCCGATCGTCCCATCTGGTGATCGTCACTTATCGACATCGTCGAAGATCGAGCGCTTCGTAGCCGCAAGTTCCGGCGGTGACGGCTCTTCTTTGTTCTGCGTGACGATATAGGTCCAGTCCGTGTCGTCTTCGTTATCTTCGTCGCGCTCCCGCTTGCGTTCTTCAAGTCCGTCGACCGCCCGATTCACCTGATCCCGCGCGTCGCCGACCAAGCCAACCGCATCGTCATCCAGCTCGACGCCCATTTCCTCGATGCGCTCGAGCGCATCGAGCAATTTCTTAAAGTGGCTGTCGGGCTCTTCATCCAGATCGGCATCTGCGGCGATCTCGTCGATCTTCTCTTCAAGAGCGGGCAGAAGATTGGTTCGCAGCGCCAAGCCTAATCCGACGAGACGAAGCGGCGATATGAGTGCGAGCATCCCCCTCTCGGCAAAGAAGGACATATCGAGGTCTGAGAGCGCTGCGGATTCGAGGCTCCTTGCGGCCTCGCGCCGCAAATCTTCCGGGAGTAGACCGAATTGATGGGCGCGGCCGTAGGTATGAAACCGAGGGTCATTGGCGAGGGGATCGGACTGCCAGCAGTAGCGCCTGAGTAGCTCCGGGAACTGTCCGATTAGTTTGGCGAAAACCGCGTCGTTCGCCCTGTAGGACAGGAAGTGAAACAGCATCCAATTTCGATGGTTTTCGTCCGGCGTGTGGCTGAGACGCGCTACCAGCGCTTCGTCCAGCGTGGACGGAATCACCAAGGCATCCCGAATGAGCGGCGATCCCTCGCAGGTGAAGCTGCCGAGGATCGTATCAATTGGTGCGCCGCGGATCAGTGCGGCCATCATATGAGGTTTTTGCCGCAAAACCTCTGTCAGAGCATCCGAGATGGTCGGATGCGCGAAGGTCCATTTGGTGCCGGATAGCTTGAGAAAGGATCCCTTCAATTCGGCGAAGCAATCTTGGATCTTGGCTAGGGTGAAACCGGTCAAGTCCGAAACCGCCTGCGCTGCCGCCGCATCATGATCGCTGGGATCGAAGCCGGCTTGATGGACGTAGATGAGATAGAGCGCGGCCCGGAGTTGCTCGTCCAGTGCGCTGACCGTGTCGATAAGGTGCTCGGTCGGCTCCTCCATGAAGCGGACGAGCGAACTTTCGCGCGGCGTCAGTCCCTTGGTAAAGTTCGGGTCGCCAAGCCGCTCAGCGATTCCGGGCAAGAACTCTTCGACGGCGGCAACGGCGGCTAGATGCGGCTTGACGTTCGAACGCCAGCTTTGGCTCTGCTCGCCGAAATTGATGTGGTTGTAAAGGATTTGTGCCTTCTCTTCGAAGGTAAGTTCACCGACGTCGACCACGGCGCTGCCATCAGCGAATTGCGCTAGATTACGCTGCCCCAGTCGGCGCCGAGCTGCTTCGTAAATATGCTTGCGCGATGTCAGCAGGAAGCGGTTGCCGTGCTTGATTGCTGCGCGCAGCTTCGAAAACGCCGACGCCCAATCCTGTACGTAATCGTCGCGCAGCACGTTCGAGCCAAAAGCGTCATCAATCCAAAAGAATCGCCCGGGATCGTTGGGATTCCAGCCAGCCTCGAAATCGCGTGGACTGGTCAGCGCCAACACGGTGTTGTCGGGATTTTCCGAAGCGATCGTTGAAACGATCGCACCGATCGCCGATTTGCCGCTCGCAGGATTGCCGAGCAGAAGCACCACGCCGTGGTCCGAGATGGCGTTGACGGCGTCGCGATGCGCCTGAGTTGGAACATAGGTACGAAGTTTCGGAATCCAGCTATCGAGCAGCGCGCGGCTCTGCTCGCTAAGCCGTTCATCGACGATCGCTGTCAAATCCCCTAGACCGTAAACCTGCGGGACGAGGGCGCGCAGGCGTGCGCTACTCTTGATGACCCGAACGATGTATTGGCGGCCCAGGATATGCGGCTTGCGAACGCCGAACTCGCGCAGTTTGGCGCGCATGGCGGCCGCAACCGGCGCATCCACGCTCATGTTGGTCATGAAGATGTATGTGTCTGCCTGGCCGCCTTTAACGAGTTCCTCGACATTACCGATTTCAGCGGAGAGGTCGCTGAGCTTCAACGCTTTGCCGGCGTCCGAAGTGTGCTTGCACTGGATCGTGCCGATGAGCTGCTCGCCATTTGGCGAGGGTATGAGAAAGACCGCATCCTGACCGCCGTCCTGCGCTTCTCGGAATATTTCGACGGGGCGCCCTAGGACCACTTCGCAGACTTGCGAGCAAAGGTCCTGAAAGGCGCGCCAACCGATCGTGTGAAGCGCGAGATCGCTCCAGGGGCCCTGCGCGCTACGTGGATCTCGTTCCGTAGTTTCAATTTGACTGTGCACAGTTCTCACACCCTCACCTTGCCCCCGATGAAGAAATAGGTCGGCATTCCTCGGTTTTTCCTCATCAATAGCACAGCGCTTCAACCTTGCTTTCCTCACACGACAAGCGGTTTGAACTCGAATTGTGTCTCGCATTTATTGTGAGCGCAGACCGGCTTGCTAAGGCCGAAAGGCCTCTGATACTTCGTTCGGCCACACACGCATTCGAATTGACCGCGGAATGCTTTGAATTCGCCCCAGCGTGTCTTCTCGTCGCCGATCGAGCCATCGCCATAGGGCGCGTCCTGGAAGTGGCTGCCGAAATTCTCGATGTCGCCCTTCACCAAGCTGGTGATGAATCGGTTGTTGACCCCGGGCACGTCGGCTGGCGTCAATTTGATATCGCTGAGGAAGCCGCCGATCGCCGAGGCCAATTCGGATCGCTCGTAGGAATAGGCCTTCTCGAGTTGACGGATGCGGACGTTGACGCCAAAGCCGCGAGCGATGCCGAGCAGCCATTCCTCCTCGGCCTGACGCATCTCGTTGGCAGCGGATTCGCCCTTGTCCCAGCGATCGGCGATCATCTCGTCTGTCACCTTATGGTCGGCGAAGCGCGGGCCGTATGCCGGGTCTAGCCCGATGATGCGCGTGAACTGCCAGTCCTTCGCGGCGAGCTGATCCTTCAAGTGATTGAAGAACCGCTCGTCATGGGTGACGAGGATGATCTGGCAGTCGGTGAACATCTTGGCGAGTAGCGCGCCGATCGCGCGGCGATGGTCGGCGTCATAGGAGGTAACGACATCGTCGAGCGCGATCACCGGGGCGGCTCTGTTGAACTTCTTGATCGCCGCGAGGCGCAGCGCCAGCGCCACCGAGTGAATCTGGGAGTCGCTCAGATAGCCGCCGGGCGCAACGCCCTGACGATTGTCGGCGAAGTCGATGACCAGCTGCATGCGCTGCTGATTGGTATCGTCCTCCCTGGGCAGCTCGAGCCGGATCGGCCTGGCCTTGTCGCCCTGGATTTCCTTGTAGATGTCGTTCATCGGCGCCTGGAGGGTGTCGAGCAGCGACTGAATCTTCTCGCGAATCTTGCCCGAGACGAGTGTGGCCTGGGTGCCGAGAGACTCGTGCAGCGCGGTGAGTTCCTCGGTCGTCCGTGTCGCCAGCGCTACATCCGTCTGGAGCTTCACCAGTCGGTCGATGCTCGCCTTTGCCTTCACCCAGGTATGTTCGCCCTGCTTGTCCTCGATGTCGGCGATATCCTGGTCGAGACCGGCGAGGCGCGCCTCCAGCTCGGCGGTGATCGCGGCGGACGCAGGGGCGGCGGCGGCCGGCCATGCGGCAACCCCGGCCTGATACTCGATGAGTGCTGCCCTGAAGTCGTCGGGATCATCTTCGAACAGATGATCGATCATCGCTGGAAGCCGCGCGATCAGCCGGTTATGCGCCTTGATAGTGGCTTTGTCGGCGTCGTCCAGCGCGGTCTTGGCGTCGTTGTAGCTTTGCAGATCGTCGAGGTGGGTCTTCAGAAGATCGCGGATCGCGGGGACGCTTCCGGCAGCGGTATCGCCGATCGCCGTCGCGCAGACCGGACATTTGTCCGGAGCCGCAGCATCGTCGGCAAACAGTTTCTCGGCTTCCTTCCACACCGACCGGAAGACCGTGTCCGCCGCTTTGTCGCGCTCGTCGGCTTCGGTGACCATGGCATCGGCCAGAACCGCCAGCGCTTCGTCGAAGGCGGCAATGGCACCCGAATATTCGGGGTCGCCGCCGTCCTCGGGCACAATCTTCTGCCACAGCGCGATAACCGAGTTGCGGACCTGTCGCAGACCGGCGAGGCCGACGCTCTTCTCCTCGGCCGCGACGCGTTTGCCGATATCGACATAGCCGGCGTCTGCGGCATCGAGCGCCGCCATCGTCAATGCGGGATCGAGTGGCGCAATGACGTTTGTGTTGACGAAGTCGAGCACAGCCGCGTCGTCCCACGCCTGGACGGCCTGGGCGGTCTCGGTGCGTAGCTGCCCGGCGAGACGAACCTGCTCAGTCGTGCTCTCGGCAGCGGCCTTGACGTCGCGGCGCAGCAGCCGGAGATTCTTCTGGACCTCGACCAGCGGCGAGAGCTGCAGCCAGCTCACCACGTCGCTGTAGCGGGTCTCCGCCTTCTGCTCTTCGACGAAAGTCCGCAGCGTATAACCGCGGATGATCGGCGCGACGACGAACCCGGCTTTCATTGCGGTGGCTGCTGCATGGATCGGGCGTGGATTGCCCAGCGCCGTGCGGCTTCCCGCAGTGGTGGCCTTGCCGGTGATGGTCGTGAACTTGACCACCGGCGCGATCCCTGCCGCCTGCGCGCCATTATGGACCAGCGCGGACGGGCCGGCCTGGTTATTGAGCGCACGCTGCCCGAGCCGATCGAGCGTGCCATGTTCGGAGAAGAGGAATTCGAGCGCGTCGATGACACTCGACTTGCCGAGACCATTGGGCGCGAAAATCGCGAGGCTCGGCTTCTTGCTGAAATCGAAGGTCTTAGGCTGAAGATAGGCGCGAAAGCCTTCGAGCGTCAGCGAGTGAAACAGCGTCGGATCAGCCATCGGCCGCTTCCTCGGCCGTGGCCGCGCGCTCAGCGGCCAGCGTCAGGATCGCCGCCTTGGCATTCGCAATGACATTTTCGTGCGGCATAACGGTCAACAGATGATCCGTCAGGATCGCGGCCAAATCGGCATCGACATCATCGGAGGCGTTGAGCGCAGCAGCGACCCCGGTCAGAAACGCGTCTGGCGTTTCCAACACATCCGTTTCCTGCCCGGCAAGGGCCGCGATCATTTCGGACGCCACCGCCTCCTCTGGTGCTGCTGTCTCGTCCTCGTCCACCAATTCCCCCTCCAGCTCACCCGCGAATTAAGCAAGAAAGCACCGTACCGCCCCTCCGCCCTAGTGGGAAGACTAGCTAATTTGGGGCGGAGCGAAAGCGATAGTCTCCGCACCAATCCGATCAGCTAACTAGTGTCCTGATCGAGAAGTTTATATGATTATCCTGATGGCAGGGGCAATCGAATGGGACGCACGGCGGTTGCGATCGAACTGACGGCATTGGAGCGTCAGGAACTGGAATCTCTGGCAAGGGCGCGCAAGACGGGCCAGGCGCTTGCGCGGGGAGCCCGTATTGTCCTTGCCGCAGCCGATGGGCATGAGAACAAAGCGATCCGTGACCTGACGGGGGCGGACATCAACACGGTTGGCAAGTGGCGCCGGCGTTTTGCGACGGACCGTCTGGACGGGCTTTACGATGAACCCCGGCCGGGGACGCCGCGTTCGATCGGCGACGAGGAGATCGCACAGACGATCGGCATGACCCCGGAAGAAACACCGCGCGATGCCACGCATTGGTCGCTGCGCTCAATGGCGCAGGCGGGGGGGGAAGCGGAAGGTCACCAATTGGGCAGCATAATCAGTCGCTAGACATTCACGTAAATGGCCGGAGACACAACCTTACATTGTTATAACAGAACACTTACCGGCAATGATTAAAGTCCGAAAATTGTCATTAATTCAGAAATGTCAGCAATTATCATCAACAGTTAGGTTGTTGCTTCATTTAGTAGACAGATATAGGCTGGTCGGGAGAATGACTTGTGTGCAAATTCAGCCAATCATATATTGTTCTTATAAATATTGATTGATAGGAATAAAAGAAACGTGATGAACGAAATAAAAATACTAAATAGATCTGATTCAATCAGCCTATTAGAGGCAGAAATTGAAAAAAATAAAAACTTTATTAAAGATGAAATGTCAAAATATGAAAAAAAATCTCTATTCCATGTTTGGAGCGAAACCATTAGAGGAGTGGAGGAGTTAATTAACGTCGCAAAATTTGGTATACACGATGATAATTTAAAAAAAATGTTTCTTGATATTAGAATAGACGAAAAATATGTACGTAACCCAACAATAGTATTTATCACTATAAATAGATATATTTCTCCTTTGTTCGGAGCAAATACCGCTAATAGAATAAATAAAATAATAATACAAATTGCGGCCATAAAAAAATCGTTTGATCAACACCATCTTTCACATTATAGACCTGTTTTTAAATTAGAAAAAATAGGGGATGTTGTAGACTATCTACAGTCTAGACGTCGCCACTACCTAGCTTTGTTGTATATGATACCAGATATCTGTATAGGAAATGAAACTCCAGATGAGCAGTGTATTCTTGTAGATTTTACAACCCTAGTTGAATTATATGGGATGTCTATCACAAGCTCCTATTTGAATCTTGTAATGTCTGATATTTATCATGATTTCCAAATAGAAATTATAGATAATGTATTTAAATCAAACCACTGGATTGAAACATTAGATGTGGATTTCTCTGATCCAGAGCGCATTTCCATTATAGCTATGGAAGATTTGCGCGCTGATCAGATAGCGAGACCTGAAATGGAAGCAGCGCCCGCTAAGGCTATTTTTTCTGCGCCTGAATTAAGGAATTTTGTAAAAAAAATTACCGCAACATATGACGCATTTAATTTAAAAGATTCTTATTTTTTAGAAATACATAATATTATATTAGAATTGTCTCATTACATGAAGGACAACTATTACATAGAGATAAAAAAAGAGGATATTTTAAAAATTTTCTCAAAACAACATCATATAAAAGCAACCGATCTCATGGATATGTTCGTGTCCAAAAACAATAATGAATATGAAAATAGCATCAATGAGTTTAGGCCTTTTATTGATATAGAAGGAGTGTTGTTCTCAACCGAAAATATGATCATAAGGTTTTTGTATAACTTCAAAAATAAACATCTTGAAAGTAGAAAAAGGTATCAAATACACTCAGGGTTTATATTTGAAGACATTGTGAAGAAGAAATTAAAGGATATGGGATTTGATATAACAGATATTAAACGAATAAATAGAAAAGAATTTGATGTTGTTTCTGTTAAAGACAACAAAATATATAATTTTCAATGCAAAAACAATTTTATAAATATCAACAAGATATCTGAAAATAGGAAATTATATGTAAGGTATAATAAAAGACTTGTATCGTATTACATAAAGTCCCTAAAAAAAGAGAAAGGCAGAGAGGGCTTATTGAAAAATAAAATTGGAATTTCTGATATAAATCACTTTATTATAACAAGGTTTCCGGTCATTTCTGAAAATGAAAGTATTATAAATTATAATGAATTAGATCATAAAATGGGTCCTAAGGATAGGTGAGCATCTGATTATTATATTAACCGTTTTATTTTCAAGTCACTCATCTACCGTGCTTGGCGAGCTCGGAAAAATTATTGCTTATGGAGAGGGCAATGGTCGTCCAATCCTGATCCGTCGGCGATGTAAGTGCCGTATGCCCAGCGTAAAAGTCTGCTTTATATATGTCCTCAGCAAGAGCTTTATGGCAGGCACGAGGCGGGATCAGAAAACCGGGAAACGCACAGTCCTCATGCTCTAGAACCAGCCGCACTGCGCGGGCACGAACTTCAGGGGAAAACTTCTTCACAGAATTCCCCATCAAACCTTCTTCTCAGGAGGAAAGGTCTCGGCCAATCCCGGCGCGGTTCATTGAAAAAGAGCGGATCAGATTGAGTTGTTAAAATTTTCTAGCATTACTTTGACATTTTCTGTGATGAGGGCAGGACTGAGCGTCCTGCCGCAGTGAGGGCACTGCCGGCATGGTGGTCGGAGGATGCGATCAAGAATGGCCTGACGGATCGCTGGCAGACTGGGCTGAGGCGGCGGACCCGTGATGGTTTTTTTCCGCCCTGCTGCCTTGAGGCGACAGGATTGGAGAAAAGCATAGGCCATCATGCCGAGCAGAGCATGCCGATGCAGCCCGATCCACGATCGCCCCTCGAAGTGATCGAGGCCGAGTTCCTCCTTGAGTTGCTGATGGGCCTGCTCGCAGACCCATCGTGCCTTGATCGCCCGGGCGAGGTCCTTGAGCGGCGTATCGGCCGGTAGATTGGACAGATAATATTTCCGTTCGCCGGTGCTTCGCCGCTCCCCGACTAGCCACGCTTCCTCGCCCGGCATGTGCTGTGCCCCAAGCCTGCCGATACGCTGGGGCGGTCCGTCCGCAATGCGGATCCGCACTGCGGCGAACCTGGCGGCCAGGCCGGTCTTGGTACCACGTCGCCAGCTCATCCGTCGCCATGTGGCGGTCTCCAGCGCCGCCTCGGCCTTGACCGAGGGCTGATCGGGCACATGACGGATGCGTGGTCGACCGCGCATAATCTCGGGAAAGATTAGTTGGACATCGTGCGGGTAGACTTTCTGGTGACGCGGAATGCCGACGGCCCAATACAGACCCCGCGCGCTCAAAGCCTGGCGGAACGATGCCGACAGGCCATAGCCGGCATCGGCCAGCACGCAGCCGAACCGTATACCTGCCGCTCTCAGCCGGTCGATTTCCGCGATCGCAATCTCGGGCTTGCTCCTGGCGGTCTGATATTCTTCGGGTATGCGCGCCCGGGTCATACGCGTCGGGTCAGCGATCCAGCTGTCCGGCAGGAACAGCCGCAGGCCTACCATGACCGGTACCTCGTGCGCCGCCAGGGTCAGGGAGACCATGGTCTGGCAATTGGCATTCTTGCC
>NZ_AUBI01000012.1 GCF_000429165.1 Acetobacter nitrogenifigens DSM 23921 = NBRC 105050
TCTTTCACCCTGACACCAGGTCAGGCCCATGAACTTCCCTCGGCCATGGCCCTCCTTGACGCATTGCCGCACGCCCCGCGCTACGTCGTCTGCGATCGGGGCTATGCCTCGAACCAGTTTCGAGAGGCCTTATGGGACAGGGGTTCACGCCCGGTCATCCCGACAAAACGCAACGAACCGCAAGTAGCCTGCCCGAAATGGGCCTATCGGCACCGACATCTGGTGGAAAACCTGTGGGCACGCCTCAAGGAGTGGAGAGCAGTCGCCACGCGGTATGAGAAAACCGCTACGTCCTTCATGGCTGTCATCTGCATCGCTGCAACAGCAGATCATCTCAAGACCTAACAGACCCTAGCGTCACAAAATATTCCACAAAAGAAAAATAAATACAAATTATTTATTTATCAAAAAATAATAAACAAAATTGTTATGTTTAATAAACCACATGAAATTTATATCAATTTAAATCGCATGCTCCAAATATTCACAGGAAGTAGCAAACTCTGACGATGCTGTTTTCTCATAACGGGCAACCAAATCAAAAACAGAAAATCCAATTGACGCCATACGCGCGATAAAGCTGTCTGGCGAATGCCTCGCCCAAAAGCTGCAACCGCGATTACGATTGTGATCACCGGTTCAACTTGCATTTTACACTCCATAACGCGCATAGCGTTCGAGGTGTTCATAATTCAGGCAGAAACCCGTCAATGAACAAAGATTCCGATTTTTTACCGGATGTCGGCTGGACCGAACAATCGCCCGAAGACGCGGAGGTCGATAGCAGAGCCGACGCCATAGAACAGGCCGAGGGCATTGGCGAAGAACCTGCAGGAAACACGTCAGTTCTACGAACTCTCGTGCTTCCTGTTCTCTTGGGAGGTATTTTTCTTATTTTCGCATTCTGGGCGGGCTTCGCCTGGTTGGGCATGTTGTAATGGCTACCCGTGAAGCACGTCCGCACACCTCCCCTCTAATGCTAATACGTGATCAGAGCCGCCCACTTCCGCCGTAGGGCCAGCGTCTTCTGGAGCGCCAGCGGAGGATCAGAATCATACCGATTTGCCCAAGCAAACCACCCACAAGCAGGCATGCTCCTGCGACAAGTCCGAGTTCAGACACTGGCAGCAGCCCGCATCTCGCTGACGAGGGCGTCGAGCATCTCGCCATTCGGTGAGACGCCATCAACGCACATCCAGTTCTGGCGAGAAACGAGCCCGTAAGCCTCGTCACAGAACTGCCGCA
Source organism: Acetobacter nitrogenifigens DSM 23921 = NBRC 105050 (assembly GCF_000429165.1). Classification (GTDB taxonomy): domain Bacteria; phylum Pseudomonadota; class Alphaproteobacteria; order Acetobacterales; family Acetobacteraceae; genus Acetobacter; species Acetobacter nitrogenifigens. Next base: position 1,246 of record NZ_AUBI01000012.1, read on the forward strand.
TGAACGCGTGAGACATTCGTTTTTGTTCGCCCCATGTGTTCAGATAAAACCAATCCGCGTCGTAACCATGCAACCACACGCAATGCCCGCCCGCGATCGCATTGTTACGGTCGGGCGTGTAATCCCAATCCCCGCACCCGACGACACAAGCCCATTCCGGAAGCGACAGTCCGATATAAAGACCGCCCAAAAATGCAATCGATCGCTGTGCGCCCGCGACATCCTGTGGATTCACGAACCCATAAGCCGTCAGATAGTCCCGCGTCTGTCCTGGCCGCTCATATCCTTCGACACGCCAGCGTTCGAGCACGTCAACTTCCACAGCGCCCCGATCAGTTGAGGGAATATCAGGGTTAAATCCAGACTCTGCGCCATAATTGTCCATTACCTGAGATTCGCTCAGCAGAACCGGCGCCTGCGCCGCCCCGGTCCACGTACGGATCGCACTCGCGACGCCAACCTGCGTGCAGCACCCGTAGCGGTCATTCGCCCACATTGGCCACGATACGTCGTTGGCCCAGTTCGCGGACAGCGGCGGAACTGGCAGCGCCGCAGCGAGAGGCTCCGCCATGCGAAAGGTGCGCGGATCATGCCGCGCCGGAAGCTTACCCAGTTTTCTTGTGATCATGGTTCATCTTCTTTTTGTGAAAGTATAGCGTCCGCATCATAATTTTTCGGCAGCGACGTTCGATCCGGATATTTCAGACAATCTCGCACGAGCGGCGCGCAGGCCGCGTGCGCACCAAACAGCAGCGACGACGTGCCTACGTAATGCAGACTCGCGATCCGCCCCCCGCGAACGCGCGCTGTCATACGACATGACTCCTGCGCGCTCGCCGTTACAGACGGTTTCAGCAAATCACCGAGCAAAGGCACTGAGCCAGTTACGGACGGGGTCGTGATTGTCACCGGAGCGAAAATCAAAACCCAGTCGTCGCGCCCAACGCGCATCCGTTCCGCAGGCTGTCCGGCGCAGGAAACGAGATCTGGCAGGCTGACACCCACAAGGTCGCGCCTAGCCTGCCCCGGAAGCTCTGAACAGGATGAAAGAAAGATAAAGAATGCGCTTGTCAGAGCGTATGTTCGGTTCCCGCCCAATCGACGCCGTCTACGCTCGACGCTTAAGCTCCCCGGGTGTAATGCTTCAGCATCCCGCACCTGGCTACTATCGCGAACTGCGCGGGCGGGCACGCTGTCAGCCCCAACTTACAGTGCGACGCCAAGCACACGCAGCGCCTGCGGCTCGCTCATTGGCGTCGCGCCAGCGGAAGCTCCCGAGAGCAACGCGCGAAACAGCGCGATAACCGTCTCAAGCGCGTTCAGCGCCATCGTGGCGTCATTTCGCACCGTCGTTGACAGAGCCGAACCGGCCCCCTGAATCGCGGCGTCGATGGAGCTCGCCACTGTCGAAAGGTCTGAGAACAGGCTGTCGACACGCGTTTTCCAGTTCGTGTCGTCGTAGGTAATCGTTACAGTCGCGCCTGCAGCCGAGCTAAACGCTGTCAACGCGGCGGCAAGGGCCGTTTCCCCGACCTCAATCGCCGGCAGATAGGGAGTCAACGACGCCACGCCGGCAGCGAGTCCCACAATCGTCGCCGCGCCGTTTAGGCCCGCCTGACCATAGGCCTGCAGCTTGGCCACATTCAGGGTAATCGCGGTAACGCCGCCGGTAGTCGTGACGGTGCAGGCCGCCGCAGTCAGCGCAGCTCCGACAAGCGCAGAATTGCGCAGAAACGAGCGGCGAGAAAAATTGGACACAGAATGCTCTCCACGAAGAAAGCCGCCCGAGGAGAGCGGCTTGGCCCGCGAGAGTATCTGTCTCGAAAGTCCACATTCGGCTGACGAGGCGTTCGGCGCAGTCTTATCCGCCAGAAGCGCGCCACCCGCCATGATCCAGATTGCCGCACGTTATGGGAGACGCGAAGGCGGCTCTGCGGAAACTGGACGGAGTCGGCCAGCGCGCCCGTTACGGCGTCGCGCGACGGAAGCGGATGATGCTGCGTGTGAGTTTATCGGGCATCCAGTTCGGCATCTTCCGCCACGGCGTCACCACATCCGCATGATCCCGGCCATCCAGAACGACCTGACGCCGTTGCTCGGTGCCTACCCAGTCGGGAGTCCAGGCAGTCTCAACGCTGGTGATCCAGCAGTTACCCTCGATGCGATACCGTCCGATATAGGCCACGAGGGTCTTCATAAGCTGAGCCCGACCCGCGTCTGTGTTGGAGAACTCGCGCCCGCTTCCTTCCAGATTGAAGGCGACCCAACCGCTGTCGGTGAAGATGACGCGGCCGCGCGGTGAAGTCCCCATGGCGTCGATCGTGCGGAGAGTGTCCTTCTCTTCCACCTTGTAGGACACAAGTTCCCACGTTCCGATCAGTCTGCTCCGAAGCTCTTCGCCTTCACACACCAGTTCATCACTCAAAATCGACATGGAATCACCTCGACACAGCCCGCTCCGGGCAGTCGTCGTCAACCGCACCGGAAGCTTCATCACAATCTGTTGTAGTAGGCCCTTTAATGCTCCCGTTGATTGCGCTCGAGTAGTGCTTTTTTGGGAAAAAAACTGTTTACAAAAATGCAAAAATAAACCCGAAATGCGCTTCAGGGAGAAGTGTCCATCATGGCGGATGACCAGACAGGGGATCTGCGGTTCTTCATATCGCTCATCGAAGCAGGGAGCCTGACCGCGGCCGCGCGCAGTCTCGGCAGTTCGCCCGCAGCCATATCGCGTCATCTCGCGCGGCTGGAAAAGCGTCTCGGCAGCACATTGGTGATCCGCAATACACGGCATTTTGCGCCGAGTGAAACCGGTCGGGTCTATTATGAAAACGCTCTGGGCATCGTTGCCGAGATAGACCAGCTTGAAAGCGAAATTGCCGCCGCGGCGCACGCGCCAAGAGGCTCTTTGAACGTCGGCGCTCCCGTCGAAATCGGTCGCTATCAAATAGCTCCCTTCATCGAAGCATTCAGCCTGAAGCACCCCCAGATCAATATCAGCCTCGCCGTCGCCGCCGAAGGCCTCCACAATTTCAGCGACTGCCTGGACGTGATCCTGCGCCTCGGGATGCCAGACGAAGCCGGAGCAGTCGTCACGCGACTGGCCTCCACGACCCGCGTGCTGTGCGCATCTCCATCCTATCTCGCCCGTCGCGGAGTTCCCGCCTCCCCCAAAGACCTGCTCGACCACGATTGCCTCTGCCTTGTTCGCAACAAAACAATGACATTGTTAAACAAATGGGTAATAGGCGATGGGATGGATACTGACATAGTTTCTATAAAACCAAGACTTTCAACAACAAGCGCCGAAATACTTCACGACTGGATTTTATCCGGCCAAGGAATTGGCTACAAACTTCTTTGTGATGTCCATAAAGATCTTGAAAATGGTCAACTCATACGCGTTCTGCCGAATATGAGAGGTGAGACCATTGACCTCTACGCTGTACAACCGACAAGACAGCATGCGCGGGCCAGCGTTCAGGCTTTTTTGCGAGAACTCAAACCTTATATTCAAAATCTCGGTTTTTTCTATTTATAACTGCGAGAAAATAAATACAAATATATTTAATGGATTATATTTTTGTGTATTTGTAAATTTTATACGTTTATTAGTCACGTTGATGTCCAGAAACTCACATCGCTAACTGCCATTACAGAACCCAGAAGAATCAGTCCCTCCAAATCACGACCAGATCTCGCTTGAGACCACAAAACATCCACACCCACCAATTCATCCGCAGCTACCATAAAGACTACCCTGCCGACTTCAGGTGGTCGCGCTATCAAATAAATTTGTCACGGCCTTAAGAACGCTGTCCCGGCAATATGTCCGCGTCGACAATTTACTTGGAAATGACGACGCGGAATTCAGAGTCCAAGCAACCCTCAGTGATAGCTGCCCCAATCTCAGAGGCAGCCAACAGGAGGCCTGCAACGTTCTCCCGTTACGGATGCGCAAGTGCCCCAGCTACTACCGCGGTGATCACCCCGGTAGCAACTGCAGTCAGTAGGAATGAGTTCCCATCATGCACCCAGCGGTATCCGTAAGGCGGCGCATAAAGGCCAGGATAACCACGCCAGTCGTTTACCCACGGAGCGCCGCCATAATAGCGCATTCCAGAGCGCCACATTGGAGGACGCATAGGGGCTGGCGGAGGCGGACGGAACCGGCCCGGACCTCCGCCATGCCGCCAATGGTTGGGACCGGGGCCGCGGCCTGAACCATGCCAGCCACCCGGAGCGGGCTGAGCCTGAACCGGCAACGTTGCACACAACGCGACCAAAGCGACGACGGCAGCTATAGATCTCACGACGACCTCCACAAAATGACACAGACCCGCAGTAGCACAACAATATGGAAAAACGCTGGCAGACGAATCTTGAGAGCAATTAAGCGGGTCAGCGTCCGCCAATCTGACTCTACGCCGCCAATCACACCCACGCGATCTGGTCAGTCATAGCTTTTAAATTCATACCGCATAACATATATACAGAGTTGCGCCCCATCCCAACCGGGCGCAACTTCCGCAAGCATCCCGTGAAAGCGCCGAGGACTCCTGTGATGAGCCTCGACGCCTTCTGCGCATCCCACTGGCCTGATTGCCGCTAACTTCGGCCATCCAACAGGGAGCGATCAAGTTCCTTGTCCCTACGAAGCTCAGAGTGCGGAAGACCCGGAAAGGGTGTTACTCCAACAACCCGCGCCAGCGCATCCAACCCGACAGCGTCGCATCCGTATGGTCCGACGTTGCGGCACACGATGACAGACACGGCGTGTCTTCCGGGCACATAGACGGCCTTCCAAATTGACGAAGGGATACGAACACGATCAGCGCCGACAACGCCGAGCGGTTCGCGAAAGGCCGGGCCGGTGACGACATAGGCCTCGCCGTCCCTCTTCACGATACGCCGCACGTTCCGCTCGATCTCGTTCCAATGCCCCGAATTCAGAACGATCGCCTGAGGCACAATATTCGACAGGGCGAATGTTTCTTCCCGACCTGATCGCGTCGTGGCGTCTCCCGACGGCGCCATATGCCCCATGGACCAACCTGAACGTTTATAGGCGGATCGCGTCGATCGAACGGATCGCGGCAGTCTCATATCGTCATGAAAATGCCCTCGCCCCTTCAAATTTTCCGCCAGCAGCACGCCTGCTCCCGTAAGCCGCTCTGCGCTCCAAGCCGGTTCCCGATCTTCTGCGGAGTAACCGCTGACAAACTCCGCAGAGCAGAGAACAATCAGTTGCCGGTCAGATCGCGGAGGGACTCCCGCAACGAACTGCTCGGGGCACGCGGCGAAAACTGCCGCCGGGAACATAGCTGCAATAGCAGCTGCTAACGGCGCTGCCGCACCAGGAAACCGCAGTAGAGTCGATTTTGACGTGCTGACGCACGCAAGTCGTAGAAGGCTCAGGATCACGTCTCGCCGCACCGATGGTCTTTACAATTCACCTACGAGAAAGAGTCCTTCTCGCGCCCCCCCCCAAAACATCACGAACGCGAAGACCGAAACAGCGCCCATTCCTCGACGGTCCGACCATCCGGCAGGTGACAATACCCTACCTGACCATCTCTCTCTTTTCTGATCTCCAGCCCTCCGCCTTGCTTCTGGCAATAGACCGATGCGGGATTCGCCATACCTACGGCTGACGGCTGCTGCGTCGCACCACACCCCACGATACCGCATGCCATCATGGCGGCACAAAACAAACGCTTCATGAAAGACACCTTCCAAAACAGAGAACGTTGAAGACACATTTCCGAAGGTAATGGAGGGTGACTCTTGATCGGTAACGTCAGCAAACCTCAGAAAAAGCTTAGCAAAACAATTTCAACAATCCTGCTCGTTTGCTGGCGCGCCATTCCAATTGCAAACGTCAGCCCGCCTCCTCCTGTTTATACGGGGAGAATTCACGCAGGGCCTCCGCCTCCCCAATCACCGCCATGCGCTCGTGATCAAGAAATTCGGCTACCGCATTTCGCAATCCCCGATTTTCAATCCAGTGCGCCGAATGCGTAAAACTTGGCACATAACCGCGCTGAATCTTGTGATCACCCTGAGCGCCCGCCTCGACGCGCGAAATTCCGTTTTCTATGGCGAATTCTATTGCTCTGTAATAGCACAATTCAAAATGCAAAAACGGCCATTCGCCGACGCATCCCCAATTCCGCCCGTAAAGCGCGTCACGCCCCAGCAGGTTCAGCGCCCCGGCGACAGGCTTGCCGTTATGATCGGCGATCATAAGCACCACGCGGTCGCCCAACCGGGCCGACAGCAAGGAGAAAAATTCGCGCGTCAAATACGCGCTGCCCCATTTTCTATCGATAGTCGATTGGTAGAACTCGAAAAATGCATCCCATAGAGCTTCGGAAATGTCGCCGCCTCGAACCGCGCGAAACGTAAGGCCACACGCATTTGCATCCCGCCGCTCCCGCTTCAGAACCTTCCGTTTTCGCGACGCCAAACGTGAAAGGAAATCGTCGAAGCACGCGTAACCGTCATTATGCCAATGATACTGTACGCCTAACCGCTGCAGCCAACCGCGCTTGCCAAATGCGTCATAATCCTGCTCCGTGCAGAACGTCACGTGGCAAGACGAAAGCTCCAACTCTCTACATACCTGCGCAAGACCATCCGCCAACGCATCACGCGCGGACGATGCGCCCCCCGGAGCCACCAGATCAGGCCTAACCAGCAAACGCGGTCCCGGAACTGGAGAAAACGGCGACGCCACCTGCAGCTTGGGATAATACGCTCCTCCGGCTGCCTCAAACGCACGGGCCCAACCATGGTCGAACACATATTCGCCGTATGAATGCGCCTTGAGATATGTCGGAGCCACCGCGACCAGACGCCCCTGTCCATCGTGCAGAGCCGCATGACGGGGCAGCCATCCAGTGCGCGGCGTCGCTGAACCGCTGTCTTCAATCGCCGACAGGAAAGCATGGCTGACGAAAGGATTATCGTCGCCCGCACAGGCGTCCCACGCCTCCGGAGAAAGCCCCCGAATAGAATCGTGAAGCGTGAGCGCCCACGCCGTCATCAGGCGATCTCGAACATGCCCTCGACCTCGACCGGAGCATCGAGCGGCAAAGACGGCACCCCGACGGTCGAACGCGCATGACGACCAATGTCGCCAAACACTGCGACAGCGAGATCCGACGCGCCATTCATCACAGCCGCATGCGCGGTGAAGTCCGGCGTGCAGGAGATAAACCCGCCCAGCCGCACAACCTTCGTAACTTTGGTCAGGTCGCCAACGGCTGACTGAAGTTGTGCCGCAAGATTGATGAAGCAGAATTTCGCGGCCTCGACGCCAGTTTCGATCGACACTTCCCCGCCAAGCTTGCCAGTCGCCAGCAACTTGCCATCCTTGAGTGGTAGCTGGCCGGAAATCACGATCAGCGAACCCGAACGCGTCCAGGACACGTAGTTGGCGACAGGCGTCGCGGGCGTGGGCAGAACGATCCCCAACGCGGCAAGACGAGAAGAGGGAGTTTCAGACATTGAACGATCCTTCATATTCGGAGCCGCACCTTGCGGCCTCACCCCGACATTGACCCGGCGCCCGGCAGCCAGGGTTCCGCCAGACGGGCGCTTCCAACGCCACAGACGAAATCAGCCGATCAGCGCGCCCAGAGGACCGCCGCCGAGCAGATGCGCGTGATAATGCGGGACTTCCTGCCCCGAGTTCGGCCCCACGTTCATGATCACGCGATAACCGTCCTCCTCAAGCCCCAGTTCGCGCGCGATCGCGCCCAGAGCTCGATTGAAGCCGACGATTTCCTCTCCTGAGGCTTTCGCGCTGAAATCCGCGAATGAGACGTATGCGCCCTTCGGGATCACCAGGATATGCGAAGGCGCTTTCGGTCCAATATCGTGAAACGCCAGAACCCAGTCATCCTCATAAACCTTGTTGCAAGGGATTTCCCCTCGCAGGATTTTTGCAAAAATGTTCTGGGGATCGTAAGGCCCGATACCGCTTACCGCCATCCTGTCTTCCTCCATACGCAAAAACTGTCCGCCGCGGCGTCAACGCCGATCAGGATTTGACGGGAACGCGGGACGCCTTTTCCTCGATTCCACTCGTGCCCTCGCGACGCGCCAACTCGGCCCATACTTCCGCCGGGGTCACGCCCGCATCCACCCACATGACGATCAGATGGTAGAGAACATCCGCACTCTCTCCGATCATCTCATGGGAGCGTCCAGCAACAGCCTCAATAAGACACTCGACCGCTTCCTCGCCGAACTTCTGCGCGATCTTGCGCGTGCCGCGCGACAGAAGACGCGCAGAATGGCTGATCGCGGGGTCCGTATCGCGGCGGCTCGTCACCACGTCGAAAAGACGATCCAGAACGCTCGCGTCGATCGCCGAATCCGGCGCAATTCGGACATCCGAAGACTGCGACGTGTTTTTTCCAACACGCGCCTTGGTTTTGGCCTTCCCCTTGCCTCGCCCCTTGGCGAGAGCCGTCGCCACGCGCGCCTTAAGTGACCCGGTCGCAGGCGCGGCCTCAATCGAGACGGCGTCAACACCGGCGCTCCGGCGCTTTTTCGCAGCGCCGGCGGTCTTGGCGGAACTTTTCTTCACAGGCGTCTTGGCCATCTCACATCCGGTCAGTTGCAAACTTTTGCGCACTCTGCGATCAGGTCGCCCATCACACTGCGCAGCGTATTCATTGTATCGGCGTCAAGCAGTCGTCCGCACCGGCAAACCTGCGTCGGCCAAAGCACGCTTCACCTGCGGCACCGTAAACTGCCCGAAATGAAACACGCTTGCCGCCAGAAGGCCAGTCGCCCCGGCGCGAGCGCCCTCCACAAAATGCTCCAGCTCCCCGACGCCTCCTGACGCAACGACGGGCAATCTGACAGCCGCATTGGCCGCCCGCAGCAGGTCAAGATCGAAACCGGACCGCGTGCCGTCGCGATCCATCGACGTCAGCAGTATCTCCCCCGCTCCGCGAGCCGCCACCTCACGACACCACTCGACCGCGTCACGTCCCGTCGGCGTCCGACCGCCATGCGTGTACACCTCCCAGCCGCCCCGCCCGTCGGAGCGCGCGTCGATCGCCACGACGACGCACTGGCTTCCAAACTTGTTCGCCGCTTCGTTGATCAGTTCAGGCCGGGACACCGCAGCAGAGTTCATCGCGCATTTATCCGCGCCCGCCAACAGGAGCCTCCGCATATCGTCGGTGACGCGCACGCCTCCGCCAACAGTCAGCGGCAGAAAAATGCGTTCCGCCGTCCTGCTCACGACGTCCAGTATCGTATCGCGGTTCTCATGACTGGCGGTGATGTCGAGGAAAGTCAGCTCATCCGCCCCGGCTGCGTCATAAAGCGCCGCCTGTTCGACCGGATCGCCTGCATCGCGGAGCGACACGAAATTCACGCCTTTCACAACACGGCCATTTTTCACGTCGAGACAGGGAATGACGCGCAGCTTCAACATCAGGCCAGAACCTCAAGAGCCTCATGCGGAGAAATGCGCCCGTCATAAAGCGCGCGCCCGACGACCACGCCCTCGATCCCCGGCGTGTCCTGTGCGACGCGCTTCAGGGCGGCAAGATGATCAAGCGAGCCCACGCCGCCGCTGGCGATGACGGGAATGGATACCGTGCGCGCGAGTTGCGCCGTCTGCTCCAGGTCGAGCCCCTCCAGCATCCCGTCACGGCTGATTTCGGTGAAGATGATCGCTGCAACCCCCGCATCCTGCATGCGCAGCCCGAGTTCGGTCGCCTGCATGTCGGAAACCTCCGCCCAGCCTTCCGTCGCGACCTGCCCTCCACGTGCGTCGATTCCGGCGACGATGCGGCCGGGAAAAGCGCGACAGGCTTCACGCACGAGTTCCGGGTTCTTCACGGCGACGGAACCGAGGATCACCCGCGTCACGCCTGCCTCCAGCCACGCAGCGATCCCTTCCATGTCGCGCAGGCCGCCGCCGAGTTGCACCGGCGTCGTCGCATTTGCGACGATCCGGCGTACAGCGTCTACGTTGGCGGAGCGACCGGCAAAAGCGCCGTTGAGATCGACAACGTGCAGCCAGCGAAACCCGGCGGCGCACCATTGCCGCGCCTGCGCGCCGGGATCGTCGGAATAAATCGTCGCGTCATCCATCTCTCCGCGCCGCAGCCGCACGCAGGCGCCGTCCTTGAGATCGATCGCCGGGTACAGCGTAAGCGGACGCGCTGACGCGCCGACAACGCCCGCGTCAGACCTGGAGTTTTCTTCCGACACCTGATGCACGACCCGACTTTGCTCCTGAAGACGCATGACAAAATAATGACCGCGCACCAGCCGCCCGCCAACAATAGCGTATCCCGGATGCGTGCCCCACTGCTCGAAGCCCGCGCGGCGAAACAGCGCGATGGCGCGATCCTGCGTTTCCCGCACGTCAAGATTCAGAAGCTGATATCCCATCGCGCGAGCGCATTGCACGATTTCGTCAAGCAGCTTGCGCCCCAGCCCGAACCGACGGGCATAAGGCGCAATATGGAAATGCATCAGGCTCGCAGCCATCGCCTGCGCTTCGTTGTTGCGCGGTGGCCGGACGAGTTGCGCCGATCCGACGATCACGCCGTCGTGCCGTGCGACAAACAACTGGCGCTCCGGCACCAACATGACGCCCTGAAAATAACGGGAAAGCGTCTTCAATCCCTGTGGATTGACCCAGCCGAATCCCCCGCCATCGAGAATCGCGGCGTCAGTCGCCTCGCACAACGCATGCAGGTCGTCTTCCGACAACTCCTGGACACGCTCGGCGGTCAACTGCGTCTCGCTCACGCCTCAACCCCTTCCGATCCGCGCGAAGGCTCCCACAGCAGAAAATTCGCCATGATCTTCAGCCCCACATCCTGACTTTTCTCAACGTGGAACTGCGTCCCTGCCCGATTGCCGTGCGCGACGATCGCCGGAACGGCGCCGCCGTAATCGGTCGTCGCCAGCAAATCTCCCGGCCCGGCCCCGGTCAGGGCGTACGAATGCACGAAGTACCCATGCGGTGCCAGGCCAAGCCCCTCGGTCAGGGGATGCGGACGGGTCAGCGTCAGTTCGTTCCACCCCATTTGCGGAAGCCGCAGGCCCGGCGCCTCCATCGGCGCGATCTCTCCGCCGATCCAGCCCAACCCCTGCGTCGCGCCATGCTCAAGCCCGCGCTCGGCCATCAACTGCATACCCACGCAGATGCCCAGGAACGGCGAGCCTCCGTCAACAGCGTCCTCGATGGACGCCCGAAGGCCGGGAACCGCCGCCAATCCGCGTGCGCAATCCGCAAACGCGCCCTGCCCCGGCAGTACGATGCGTGAAGCCCGCCGCACTGCGCCGGGATCGTTTGAAATCACGACTTCGGCGTCGACGCCGACCATTTCTGCGGCCCGCGTCGCGGCGCGAGCCGCAGACGCAAGATTGCCGCCGTCATAATCGATCACAACGATCAGTTGCCGTTCCAACCTGGCGCCATCAGGGCTTTTCGTCGTCATAACCGGGCGCCCGCAACCGCAAACGGGTCAGGAATAAGGCCGCCCGGCGCACCATGTCGCCGCTCGCCGCCGCTCTCTGTCCGAACGCGGTCAAGATAGCGCAACAGCGCTCCGTCGCGAGACGCGCCCACGATCACGCCGTCGGGGCGAAAGCCACGCAGGCGCAACTCCCATGCGCGCAAATCGCCCGCGGACACCGCCAACACAAGGTGGCTCAGACACAGGATAGCCCACGGCGCCACGAAGCCGCCCGCGCCGGTCCGAACCAACATCGTCGCGGAGGCTGCGAACAGCCCGCTCATCCATGCGCCACCGCGAAGCAGACCGAGCCACCCGAAAAAAGCGACGCGCCAGTCAACGCCGTCCTTTACGAGAACAGGCGCTCGCGCATCACGCTGCGAGACCGGCGCGTTCGGCCCAGGCACCCATACGGTGAAAACTTTCACAGCACCCCCTTCGTCGAAGGCACCACGCCCGACGCGCGCGGGTCTGGCTCCACCGCCATCCGCAGCGCCCGGGCCGCAGCCTTGAATGCGCTCTCTGCGATGTGGTGACAGTTTCGCCCTGCCTTGTTCGTGACATGCAGGGTCATCATTCCCGCCATCGCGAACGCCCGGAAGAATTCCTCAAACAGTTCCGTGTCCATCTCACCAACCACAGGGGCCGGGAAATCTACGGTCCACGCGATGAACGGCCGTCCGGAAAGATCGACCACAACTTCGGCCAGAGCCTCATCGAGCGGCACAAGCGCATGGCCGAATCGGCGCACTCCACGTTTGTCGCCCAGAGCACGTGTGATCGCCTGCCCCAGGGCGATGCCCGTATCTTCGACCGTGTGATGGAAATCGACGTGCAGATCACCCTTCGCCACAATATCGAGGTCGAGCATTCCATGCCGAGCCAGAGCCGTCAGCATGTGGTCGAAAAAACCCACGCCCGTGTCGATCGACGCGACGCCGGTCCCGTCCAGGTTCACAGTGACGGCGATATCAGTCTCACCGGTGACGCGGTGGATGGAGGCAATGCGCTGCTGGGTCATGCCAACCTTTGTACAGGATGGCTGCTTCGGACACCACCTTCGGTCTGAGAAGTTTCATGGAACGACGCGCTGCCCGGACACGCCGTGAAGCCCGCTTCAGGGTGCGGCACATCCCGCCGCATCCAGCACGAGACGCGCAAGCGCCGCCGCCTGCGCAGCGGGACCCGGCAGCGCAAACGCCTGCCCCGCGCCGTAAACCCCCTCCATCAACAGCAGAAGCCTGTCGGCGAGCGTTTCAGGATCGGCGACCTTCGTCTCCCGGCATTTGGCCGTCATCCACTCACGGATATCCTGTTTCAGTTCCTGTGCACGGCGGCGCACCGGATGATCGGACTCCGTATACTCAAGCAGTGCGTTGCTGAGTGCGCAGCCACGGTAATCCGGCCGGACCGCCCGCTTCGTCAGATCGTCAAAATAGGCGATGATCTGGGCGCGTGGATCGCTCGGGTAAATGGCCTCGAAACCCGCCATCCGATCATTGAAACTGCACAGGTAATCCCGCAGGAAAAGCTCAGCCAGATCGTCCTTGCATTTGTAGGCGCGATAGAGGCTGGGCTTGGTGACATGCGCCGCACGCACGATTTCGTCCACGCCCACCGACCGGATTCCCCGCGCGTAAAACAGCGACGCAGCAGTCTCCCTTATCTTGTCACCAGCAAGAACGCGGTCTCCACGGCGGGCGACAGGCGCGCCGCCGACTGACGAAGCCCTCGCCGTGCGGACGCTTGCAGAAGAGACATCCGTTGAAGAACCGTCCTCAGGAGAAAACTCCGCCGACTCACCGCCCGTCGGGGCTGCACGTCCCCTCTCAGCGACAACGGGCATCGAGACCTCGCCGTGCGACTGCGCAAATCTGCCGAAACTGGTGGTGAGCGGCCGCTGGTCGCTATGCGCTCCGCTCTCCACCATCGAACCCTCGCCGTCGCGATTGCGCCGCATCTCGCCTCCATTGACAATGTTACCGACCGGTACGCTAATGCCAGATGTAACTTACCGGTAAGTCATATGCGCGCTCCATCACCGCCTCACAACCCTTCCCCGAATCAGACGCCAGCATCTCCCCGTGTCGCCGCCCCCGTGGTCGTAGCTGTCGCCGTCGTCTTCGCCGCCCTGCTTGTTTCGGCAGGCGTCCGCGCTACGCCCGGTGTGCTGATGATGCCATTGCACGACACTCTTGGATGGAGTCGTCAGACGCTGGCGGCCACGGCGGCTGTAGGCATTTTCCTCTACGGCCTCATGGGTCCGTTCGCGGCGGCGCTGATGCAGGCCATCGGAATCCGCCGCACGCTGCTCGGGGCGCTGGCGTTGATGGCGGCGTCGACCCTCGCCTCGTCCGCCATGACGCAGCCGTGGCAGTATTTCGTCACCTGGGGGGCGCTCACCGGCGTCGGCACCGGAGCCGTCGCCATGGTGCTGGGCGCGTCCGTCGTAAACCGCTGGTTCGTCACGCGGCGTGGTCTCGTGATGGGCATTCTCGCGGCCAGCACCGCCACCGGGTCGCTGATATTTCTGCCTGCGCTCGCCCATATCGCGCAAAGCGTCGGGTGGCGGGCCGTGACGCTCTGCGTCGGCGCCGCCTGCGTTCTGCTCATCCCGCTTGTCGCGCTGCTTCTGCCCGAACATCCTGCTGATCGCGGCGTCCTTCCTCACGGCGCTCCGGCGGACTACGCGCCGCCACCGCCGCCGACGACGCATCCTGCGAAACTTGCGATCGAAACCCTTCTGAGCGCCGCGCAGCGACGTGATTTCTGGTTGTTGTTTCTGACGTTCTTCGTCTGCGGCTTCACGACGAATGGCCTGATCGGCACCCATTTCATCGCCATCTGCGCCGATCATGGGATCGCCGAGGTTCCAGCTGCTGGCATACTGGCGATGATGGGTCTGTGCGACCTTTTCGGCACGACCCTGTCTGGCTGGCTGACCGATCGCTTCGACGCGCGCCGGTTGCTGTTCGCCTATTACGGAATCCGTGGGCTTTCGCTCTGCTTCCTGCCTTTTTCTGATTTTTCCGGTCCCAGCCTGACCATATTCGGCGTGTTCTATGGTCTGGACTGGATCGCCACCGTCCCGCCGACGCTGCGACTGACCAACGCCGCGTTCGGAGAGCGCGCGGCGCCCATCGTATTCGGGTGGATAGTCTGCGGCCATCAGGTTGGCGCAGCATCCGCAGCGTTCATCGCCGGAATGCTTCGTCAGGCTCAGGGCAATTACAAAGATGCGCTGATACTGTCCGGTTGCACGGGCGTAATCGCCGCCTTCATGGCGCTCTCGATCGGCCGACGCAAGACTGAGCTACAGACCACAGAATCTTACGCCGCCTGAGCGCTATAAAAATAGGACCTGGCCCCTGCACCCAGCCCACTGAATCAAGGCACGCGCTGCGTTACTCGCGGCAGGCTTTACGCTTTCCATCCCACGACGCGTTCGCCGTTGACGAAAGCGCCCAGTCGGGCTGCGAAGGGTGCCCCCTCGCAGCCTGCGGCCTCCGGCGCGTGATCAGACGTTGAACAGGTCTTTGTAAGCGCGCGGCTGACACCGCAAATACTGATTCGGCGCCCGCACCCTGGCGCCAAGGTGGGCCGCCGCATGCCACGGCCAGCGCGGGTCGTAGAGAATGGTGCGCGCCAGTGCGATCATATCTGCGTCCCCTGTGGCGACGATCTGTTCAGCCTGCTCGAAGCCGGTGATCAGCCCGACCGCAACGACCGGCAAGCGCGTCGCCGCCTTCACCGCGCGCGCCAGCGGAACCTGATAACCGGGATGCACAGGAATTTTCTGGTCCGGCGTCAACCCGCCGCTGGAGACGTGCACGGCGTCGCATCCCCGCGTCTCCAGCGCCTGCGCCAGAGCGATCGTCTGTTCGACATCCCACCCGCCCGGCGCCCAGTCGGAGCCGGAAACGCGAATCGTCACAGGCCCGTTGGTAAACGCCTCGCGCACGGCGTCGAAAACCTCAAGCGGAAAGCGCAGGCGGTTTTCCAGAGAGCCGCCATATTCATCCTCTCGCTGATTGGCGAGCGGCGACAGGAACTGATGCAGCAGATAACCGTGCGCAGCATGCAACTGCACCGCGTCAATCCCCAGCCGGGCGGCCCTGCGGGCGGCGGCGGCAAAGGCGTCGCGCACGCGCCGCAGCCCATCCTTGTCGAGGGCCGCAGGAGCTTCGGTCCCCGGCGCGTACGGCGTCGCAGACGGCGCCTCGGTACGCCAGCCATTCTCCACGTTCGAGGGGATGAGCTGCCCCCCTTTCCACGGAACCTCGTGCGACGCCTTGCGCCCTGCGTGCGCAAGCTGAATCGCGATCGGCGTATCGGACCAGGCGCGTACGCCATCCAGCGTCCGACGCAGCGCAGCCTCGGTCACGTCATCCCACAATCCGACATCGCCGTAGGAGATCCGCCCTTCAGGCAGGACCGCCGTGGCCTCGATCGTGAGCAGACCGGCGCCGGAAAGCGCAAGCCCGCCGAGATGGATCAGGTGCCAGTCATTCATGCAGCCATTCTGGGCTGAGTACTGACACATCGGCGCGATGACGATCCTGTTGGCCAGTTCCAGCGAACCGACACGAACAGGCTCAAAGAGTTTTGGTCCGGCCATGATCACTCCAAATTTTATACGCCGCGCCTCGGCTTCTATCGCCGCACGGATGTGGAATACTCAATGCCTCAAATCAGGCGGGCGCAATATCCCTCCCCCCTCGGTCGAAGCGGGTTTTTCGTTTGCCCCTTGCGGCGATAGAAGCCGAGGCGGCATCATGACCAAAGGTCGCGCATACGGCGAACGACCATAGAGAAGCGAGAGGATCAGGCGTGCGCCGCAGGACGTTGCGCGATGACGAGCGAGAGCTCTGGATGCGCTGCGTGCGTGACGTGACGCCGCTGGGGCGGCCTGCGCCCGACACAAGGCCGGGCGAAAGCGATATTCCGGCGCAGAACGCCGCCGAAGCGCCATCGTTGCGCACGACAAACGCGCACGCCCCGCGTCCCTTGCCGCCAACTCCCGGCCTGAAAGCATCACGGCAGGCGAATTTGAGTCCAGCTCATCTCGAAGCGCCCGCTCAAGGCCTGAATGTACGCAACCCGACTGCGCCGAACGCGATCGCCCGATCCCGGAGCGATGCGGCCCTTTCCATACCCCGAACGCCCACATCCTCGTTTCTGCCCGCCGCCGAAGCGGCCATGGCGGCGCATCTGCGCGCGAAGGCATCTCGCCGAGCCGGAAGCGGCACGACAGGCAAGGCGACCGTCACAACGCCTGCGTCAGGCATCGATCCCCGCAACCTTCGCAAACTGGCGACCGGGCGCGTTCCGGTAGAGAGAAGGCTGGACCTGCACGGAATGACCGCTCAGGCTGCGTTCTACCGTCTGCAAGCCTTTCTGCACGAAGCATACGTCGAGGGCGTTCGATGCGTCGAAATCGTCACGGGTCTCGGGTCGGGACCGGAGGGAGGAATCCTGCGTCGCGAACTCCCGCACTGGCTCGGGCGGGTCGACTTGCGTCGCGTGGTCCTCGCCGCGACGCATAGCCATCAGGCCAATCAGGGCGCCGTGCGTCTTCTGCTCCGCAGGCGCGACGTCTCGCCAGTAAAAAAAATACGCAACCACACAGCCAGCGCGATGACCGACGACGAGGCCTTGCGCAACGTCCCACCTTCCCACGCCGTTAAGAAGCGACGCCGTGGACGGTGATTCCGCCGACGTGACGAGCACTTCCCGCCCCCCTGCAGCGCCGCCGGAAACGTCGTTTCCCGACGTTTCCAGTCCAGCGGTTCCTTCGCCGGAGATTGAGACGGCGCTCGTGGCTTACCGGTCTCTGCAACGGCGGCGGATCGTCGTTCTGGCGAGCCTTCTGGCATTGCTGAGCGTCACGTTCGTGATCAATCTGGCCCTTGGCCCGGCGAGACTGGGCGTCGACGACATCTTTCGGGCCCTGCTTGGACAAGGCGACGCTGGAGCGCAAACCATCATCTGGCGTTTACGCCTGCCCTATGCGGTGATGGCGGTCCTGACCGGCCTCGCTCTCGGTCTCGCCGGGGCCGAGATGCAAACCATTCTGGACAATCCGCTGGCCAGCCCCTTCACGCTCGGTCTGTCGGCGGCCGCAGCGTTCGGAGCCTCCCTCGCTATTATTCTTGACTGGCGCCTACCCTTTCCGTTTCTAAGCGGCGAAGGCGCTGTCGCCGCCAATGCATTTCTGTTCGCAATCGGTTCATCCCTGGCGCTCGACGCCGTCGCCCGCCTTCGAGGCTCCGCGACC
Source organism: Acetobacter nitrogenifigens DSM 23921 = NBRC 105050 (assembly GCF_000429165.1). Classification (GTDB taxonomy): domain Bacteria; phylum Pseudomonadota; class Alphaproteobacteria; order Acetobacterales; family Acetobacteraceae; genus Acetobacter; species Acetobacter nitrogenifigens. The sequence continues at coordinate 19,027 of NZ_AUBI01000012.1, forward strand.
AATACGGTCGTCATGTTTGGCATCGCTCTGGTCTTTACCTTTCAGGCCTGCGTCGCCCTCCTGCAATTCATTGCATCAGAAGACGCGTTGCAGGATTTGATTTTCTGGACGATGGGCAGCGTCACGCGCGCAACATGGCCGAAAATCGGTGCGCTGTTCGTCGCCTGCGTAATCGTTGCGCCCTTTTCACTCCGTTCAGCGTGGGCTCTGACCGCGCTGCGGCTGGGCGAAGACCGCGCCGCCAGCATGGGGGTCGACGTCCGCCGCGTGCGCCTCGCCTCGCTCATGCGGATCAGTGTTCTTGCCGCCATCGCCGTCGCATTTTCGGGAACCATCGGTTTCGTAGGGCTGGTGGCGCCCCATATCGCGCGCCGCCTGGTCGGCGAAGACCACCGGGCTTACCTGCCCGCCGCAGCCCTTTCCGGCTGCCTGATCATGTCAGGCGCAACCCTAGCCTCACGCAATCTGGTGCCAGGCCAGGTCCTTCCGGTCGGGATCGTCACCGCGCTTGTGGGAATCCCCTTTTTCCTGGGCGTCGTTTTGCGGCGTCCGGCGTCATGAGAGAGGCTATACAAGATTCTCTGACGGCTGGTCCGCTCACTATCTCCTACGGACGCAGGCGCATTCTGGACGGGGTGACCGTCGGCCCCCTCCCTCCCGGCTCGATCACCGCATTGCTGGGCGCGAACGGCAGCGGCAAATCGACGCTGCTGCGGGCGCTTGCAGGGCTGAAAGCCGCAGACGGAGCGATATCGCTCGGCGATATCCCCCTCGGCGCCCTCGCTCCCCCCGAACGCGCACGTTACTGCGCCTATATGCCCCAGACGTTGCCGCCGCCGATCCGGATGCAAACTCTGGAAACAGTGCTCGTGGCCATGCGCACTGACAATCGTTCTCGCAAATCGAATCACATCGCCCAAGCGCTGAAGATTTTATCAGATCTGGGCATAGCCTCGCTTGCGCATCACTACCTCGATGAATTATCGGGCGGGCAGCGGCAGCTTGCAGGTCTGGCCCAAGCGCTGGCGCGATCTCCAAGGGTGCTTCTTCTCGACGAACCCCTGAGCGCCCTCGACCTGCGCCATCAACTCGAAGTCATGGACCTGTTGCGTGACGAAACAGCCTCTCGCGGAATGATCACCATAATCGTGCTGCACGATCTCGGCGTCGCCCTGCGACGCTCTGACCAGGCCATACTTCTTGCAGAGGGTCACGTCGTAAGCGCCGGCCCAGTGAATCAGGTGGTGACCCCGGAACATTTGCGCAGGGCGTTTGGTGTGGAGGCGCGTATCGAAATCAGCAGCGACGGGCGCCCTATGCTGCTGGTCGACGGGGTCGCCTGAAACAATCCCGAATAACCTCAAAGATCGCGACCCCGCCTGTTTCGAAGGAACACAGGCCGGACGCGATCCTTTTTATTCGAATGTGCCAGCAATCGTCACAACGGCAGCAAAGCCGGATCCGACATTGTAGCTCGGATTCGAACCGCTGACGGTCTTGCCGTAAATCCCGGTGATCGATTTCGCGGCCGTCACGGAATATCCGGTCATCGATGACAGGTAATGCACATCTCCCAGATTGGTCAGACTTAACATCGCCTTGGGATGAAATCGCCCCACTTTTGGAAGATAACGACCGAAAGAGAGATCCGCCGTGAAATAGGCTGGAATTCCCTGATCGTTCATCAACGTCGAGTATTGCGAATCTGAATAGCGGAAATTGAAATTTCCGAATGTCGTGCCATCGTCATAGGTCAGGCCCAAAGCCGCGAGAAATTTGGGTGACGCCACTTCCTGCTTGCCCTTAGTTCGAAAATAATCTCCGCCATAGGCGATGTTATTGCCGACCGACGTATGCATGTACTGCCCTGACGCATAGGCGCTGATATGATGCCATGGACGAGTGGATATCTCCGCCTGAACGCCACGCGCCGTTTCCCCGCCTGCGTCAATCGGCTGGGATACGATCAGCGTTGAATTCGGCAGATAGGTGGAGCTGCTGATCTGGTGATGCGTCAGATTGTAGTTAAACCCGGACACGTTGAACATGATCGGTCCATAATGACGAAAGCCGATTTCCTCTCCGATCATATACTCAGGCCGATAATCGCTTAACGGCGATGACGCCACAACAGGCGACGTGAAGCTATATGTCGCCACCTGAGACTGGAATGAAGACGGAGCCCGGTAACCGGTCGTTCCATTTATATAGATCTGATTTTCAGGATCGATCTTGTAGCTGATGAGCAGTTGAGGCGCCGGTATGAACATATTCTTAACCGATTTGTAGGGATCGGCGCCCGGAAGGTTCTCTGTGAATTGCCGACTGATCATGTTCGTGCGCAGACCGGCATTGATCGTCAACCGATCATGGAATAGACGCAGTTCGTCTTCCAGCGCTAGGGTGTTCGACTGCTGCATGCCGTTGATATCGTATTGGGTCAGCGCTCTGCCTCCGACTTTCAGATATCCGTTATTCTCCGAGTACCCGCCATGTGAATCGACGACATAATGATTTTGATACTCGGTATGCACAACATAAGAATACCAATATGAAAATTTTACCGTGTTATTGCCCTTTTTCCACGCCCCGATCAAATTCAACCCGCTAGACGTCTGTACCCAGGGGTGAATGCTGATCGCCGTGACGTTTCCGCTTCCAGACGAATATCCATCGAGATTCGAATACTTTTCAGACCCAAAATAACCATTGGACGTTGGTATGGACACGCCATAATTGTTCGGGCCATAGGTTTCGACCGCATAGGGCTGAGCGTCCAGCGTCAGCCCGCTCCCAAAATCAAAGTGATTTTTGATCGTGCCAACAATCGCATTTGTCGCTTTGGTATTTAATTTGTAATATGACGTGTTTCCTGCGGTATATTTTGAACTCGTATTATAACTGTCGCCGTACTCGTGCCACTGGGCGAGGGTAGGATATAACCACTCGGTCTGGTTCGCGTAGTTGTAGCTGAATATCAATTCTGAACTGCTGCGTCGTCCCCACTGCTTCTCAAGAGCAGCATCGATGTGCCAGCGATACATGTCGCCCGGACCACGCCAGAGATTCGCACTGGAATAAGAACCAGACACAAATCCCGTCACGCCAGAATGTCCTATTTCCCCTGTGTCAACGCGGATAAATTCCTTATTCGTGCTGTGAGTTCCGCCTGACGCCTCGACATACGCCCCAAATTTTTTTGACGGATGGCGCAAATTCAACGTCATTTGCGCGCCGTCGGCGTTATATGTCGGCGCTGTAAGATCAGAAGATCCCTGGCTGACAGATACGGACGCCATATTTTCATTATCCACCATGGCGGACGTGTAAGCGCCGTAAGTGAACGGGTCAGCGAGCGGCATGCCTTCATAAACCATCCCGATCTGGGTCTGGTCCAGACCGCGGATATGTATGGTTTCCGACGTGGTGCTCAACGGCCCCTCGTTATTGCCCTGCACGCCAGGCAAACTGGACACCAGAACACCAGGGTTCACAAGCGGGGATTGTTTTGAAATATATTCCTGATTTACAGAACTTATCGTTTTTGCAACCGTCTGCCTCTCCATCATCCCGCCGCCAAGTGCGCGATGAGAAGCCTGCACGTTCACTGTTTCAGCCTGAGTGGCCATAAGTCGCGTATGCGGCTTCGTACGAGTGGCGGATTTCAGTGGCGCGTCGGGTTTGGCGCTGACTATCGCCTCGGCCTTCGATCGGCTTTTCGTATGAGAGTGATGGCTTGCCGCAATCGCCTGGGAATAAGGTCGCGCGATAAAGACAGAGCAGGCGACAAAAATCGTGCTGCAAAGGGATGCTTTTTTTAACGTCATTACAAAGTCCGTTCATGGTGAAGGAACGGCGAGATGAACGGCTCCCGCGCGGCAGCCATGAGCTATTGCGAAATACCCCCGTATTCAAATGACATTTCGTTATAAATTTTGTGTATTTTTTATGAATGTTTTATGATTTCCCAATAATTGAATTGCGCAATGCGTCAATTGCGACTTGAAACAATTACCGACAAAAACTTCAGAGAATAAAATATGTTTCGACCAAGACGGTTTTCCCTGCCTCTTCTGGCTTCGTTTGTTTTGACACCGACATACAGCGTTCACGCTCAAGGCGTGGACGACTCCGTGCGTCTGAACCAGATACAGATTATCGGCACACACAACAGCTACCGTTCCGACATTTCTCCGGTCACTCTGAAATGGCTGCAAAAGTTGAGCCCGCAGATGGCGGACGCGCTCGATTATCGTCACACGAATCTGGACAAACAGTTCGATAGCGGCGTGCGCCAGATTGAAATCGATATTTATGCGGATACGCATGGCGGCGAATACAGCCACCCCAAGGGCCCTGCATGGGAACGCCAATCCGGCCTGAAGCCGGACCCGGCGTCTGAATCCTCGTCCCTCATGCAGGGGGACGATTTCAAGGTGATGCACATCGTCGATGTCGACCAACGTTCGAACTGCGAGCCCTTGCGAAAATGCCTGGAGATTGTCTCGTCATGGTCCAAGGCCCATCCTGGCCACCTGCCACTTTTCGTGGATCTTGAGACCAAGCAGGATATTCCGTTCAAGAGTGAAAAATTTCCCTTCACTACCCCGGAAGCATTCACCCCGGCCACTTACGACAAACTCGACAAGGAAATTCTGGAAACAGTAGGACGCGCGAATATCCTGACGCCCGACGACGTAAGAGGACAGTTCGATACGCTGGATCAGGCGGTGCGCGTGACCGGGTGGCCTACCCTTTCGCAGGCGCGGGGGAAGATCATCTTTCTGTTTGATCGTCCCCACGACACCGCACGCTACACGCAAGGACATCCCGCCCTGCGCGGACGTGTCGTTTTCACAAACTCTCATCCGGGCGACCCCGACGGCGCCTTCACCGAGGTGAACGAAGGCTTTGTAGGTCAGGCAGGCAACGGCAGCGCCGCTGTGAATAACGCCGCAGCCGAAAAATCCATCTCCGAGCTGGTGAAGGCCGGTTACCTTGTTCGCACGCGGGCCGACGCAAACACCGTCGAACCACGCGCTGGCGACACGTCCCGCCGCGATGTCGCCTTCCACAGCGGCGCGCAGATCATCAGCACCGACTTTCCCGGACTGGAGCCTGCGCGCTGGAACAATTATGTAGTGGCGTTTCCGGACGGATTGATTGCGCGTTGCGATCCGCTCAACGCGCCGAAAGATTGCCAAAGCGCGTCTCTGGAGAAGCGGGATGCTTCGGCGACCCGATAGTCATTACAAGACCGGGCTATCTGGAAGCGGGCTGACAATAAAAAAGGTCGACTTACGGCGTTGGCGTAAGTCGACCTTTTCTCGACGTCAGATCAGAGTGCGTATCCGAACAAAATTGCAACCGGCCTGAGCAATCAGGCAGGCCGACTTTGGTACGCAATCAGTAAGTGAACGACAGGCTTCCCAGGAAAGTTCGGCCGACCGAGGGGGTCGCCCTGTCGCTGAACAGGTTGGAATAATTCACCCGGTTCGTAAGATTGTATCCATTCAGCGCCATACGCCAGCGATGCCCGATGTTGTGAGAAATCATCGCATCCCAATCCATCGTGTGCGGCACACGCGCCGTATTCGCAGCGTTGAGGTAAACCGCGTCGCGCCATGTAAGTCCACCGCCAAACGTCACGTTCCAGGGCGTATCCGGGGCGATCGTATATGTCGTCCAGAGCGTCGCCATGTTCTTCGGCGCATACTGAATACGCTTTCCAACATCAGCCGCCGTCAAAGACCATGTCGTGGTCGCGTCATAATAGGCGTATGTGCCAATCACGTTCCAGTTCTTGAGAATTTGCCCGGAAAGGCTGAGTTCCACGCCCTGATTTCTCTGGCGGTCGCTGGATGACGACACGGTTCCCGTGCTGGGATCGGTCATCATGGCGTTGCCCTTCTCGAGCCTGAAAACGGACGCTGTGGCGCCAAGTCGGCCATGGAAAAACTGCTGCTTGATCCCCAGTTCGTAGAGACTCGACTGCTCTGGCTTGAAGCCCTGAGTCGAGGATTTCAGCGGCTCGGAACTGTTCGTCACGTAGAGCCCGAGCGGCGTCGTCGAGCGCGCCCAGTTGAAATACACCATTGTATTCTTGCTTGGCGTGTACATCAGGCTGACCGTCGGATTGAACGTGTCCTGCTGCTGCCCGTAATGGACGCCGCCGCCAACCATCCCGCCATTCGCGGAGTAATGGCTGTTCCAGTGATCCCAGCGGAAGCCGCCCTTGATGGAGAACCACGGCGCGACCCACATCTGCTCCGAAAAGAAAGCGCCGACATCAGTGGCGTCGCCCGTCTTGTAGAGCGCTCGTCCCACTCCGGAGATATTCACCAGGTTACTTTGATACTGGCCGGCGCCGCCCAGCAGCAGCCCCGTCTGGGTATGAGAGGGGTGCACCAGACTCGTGGTGTCGGACGCCGTGCCATTCTGACCGTTAAAGTTATAGGCGTAGTTGGTGCGTCGGTCATAAACGTGTTCGACGTCCCACCCTGCAATCATCTCATGCTTGATCGATCCAGTTTTGAATTTCGCCAACACAGAGAAGACGTTCTGCACAGACCAGTCATTTTGCTGATATGGCTCAGGACCGCCAAGATGACCGCGACGGTCCACCGTCGCAGCGGAGGGGTCCGTAAAGAATTCACTGGCGCAGGTCGTGTCGCAACCCGGTTGGGACGCAGAGAACCAGCGCTGATACATGCCGCCACGAAGATCATCGAACACAGTGATGTACTGACTGATCTCTGACTGAAGCCTGCCAGTCAGCATGTTTTCATTGGTGACGTCCTGATCGTAATTCGTTCCATACCAGTTGTGACGGTTCAGCCCATATTCCGTGGCCGGACGAGCGATCGCGGTCCCCGGTTTCGTGATGACCGGCACGCCATAATCGGGAATCCGGTTATCCGACTGGTGAAAATATTCCAGCGTGAAAGTCGTTTTCGTCCCCAGCCCAAACCCTATCGACGGCGCCAACCCCCAACGATGGGAGTAAATATTGTCTCGCCCAACCTCGTTGTTTTCATTCCCCATCCCGGTAATACGGATCGCCGTGTGCTCGCCTATCTGCTGGTTGAAATCCAGTGTCCCTCGATAGTATTCACCAGAGCCGCCAGAGAATTGCGCGCCGTAGTTGTTACCCAGATGCGCCACCTTGGTGGTAATGTTGATGGCGCCGCCTGTCGTTCCGTTTCCAAACACCTCCGAAGATGGTCCCTTGATGACGGAGATGTGGTCGTAGTCGAAACTGTCGCGCGTATAGACGCCGAAATCTCGCAAGCCATTTTCGTAAATATCGTTCTGGGCCTGGAACCCGCGGATCAGGAACTGATCCCCCGACATCCCGCCCTCGCCCTCGCCCACCGAAGCCGTAACGCCCGGCACGTCCCGCAACGCCTCGTCAAGCGATTTGACGTTCTGCTGCTCCATCAGAATGCGCGGAACAGCGTTCACCGTCTGCGGCGTATGCATGATATCCTGCGGCATACGGCCAATGCCGATCGGATCGTTCAGAATATTCATGCTGCGTCCGGTGACGAGCAAAGACTCCCCATCGCCAGACTGAGCGCTTCTGCCCGTCTTCCGGGCGGCGTGCTCGTCCCCGTTTAATGCCGCCGCAGGAGCATATCCGGGAGCAGGCGACGGCGTGTTTGTCGCGGGTTTACTTGCCTCTGCGACGTGCCGGTGATGGTGTTTGTGGCGTTGCGGGCTCTGCGTCTGGTCATTCGCGCTTGCGAGCGGCGCACCAAGCGAAGCCCCCATGGCGAGGGAGCCGAGAGCAAGGGACAACGAAGGGGTGCGATACTTGGCGCCGGAAGACAAAGACGCTGCTCCTGCAAATGATTCTGAATACGAATTAAGCCTTCTGTCATTCAAATGATAACCATTTGCAAGTGCAATCAGGACACACCTGACATCAAAAGATATGATTCGGTCAGATTTCTGATATGCAACGGAAGCAATTCAGACGCTTTCCGTTACTGATCCGCCGCGACGCCCAAAGCGCCCAGCCGCGCCCGCGCGCGCTCAAGCAACGCCGTGTCTCCAGCGGCGCCCAAGCTTCGCAGCCGTTTTTCCATCGCGAGCAAGATGTCGCTGGTGGCCTCTTCTACCGCGCGACGCCACCACGTCAGCGCATCTTCACGCCGCCCCATTTCAAGCAACGCCGTCGCGTAATTATGCTGCCCTCTGTAATCACCGCCCTCAGCCGACCGCCTGTACCACTGAAGCGCAACTTCTGGATCACGCGGCGTATGCCATCCCTCCTCGGTAAATCTCCCGACGAGGTTCATAGACTTTGCGTGCCCACGGTCAGCCGCGCTGCGAAAAAGAAACAGTGCTTGCTCAAGGTCTGCAGGACGACCAAGACCCCGCATGGTCATGATTCCGAGGTTGTAACACCCCCAAAGATCACCCAAATCCGCCGCAGCCCTGTAGCTGCTGACCGCTTTGGCAAGGTCAACAGGGCAACCCCAGCCGAAATGATGGCACCGGCCCAGCATGTTGTACGCCGGAGCATACCCTGCGCCTGCGGCGATGGCGTACCACTCCCGTCCCTGTTCGGGATCTCGTGGGCCGTACTGATCGCTTAGAAGAATATCGCCCCATCGAACCTGATCGAGAACATGCCCCTGTGCCGCACGTTCGCGGATCTCGAGAACAAAATCCGGCAAAGGCGTCGCAGATTTCTTCGTCGTAACGGGGCGACGAGACATTCGCCGCAGGAGGTTGTCGAAAGCCACTGTTATAAATTCTCATGCGATTGGTTGCGGGGAACCTCGTATTGCGAACGAAAGTCAGTCACAGCTCGATAGATATAGCCGCACAGAACGTCAACCAGGAACGCACACGCGCATGGTCAGCGTTCCTTTAAAAACTCATACCAGACGTAAGCGATCGCGTTACCATGCCCATATCTTGTTAACAGACATGCCTTTTTCTATACTCTGCATTCCATTGATGACGAGAGCCCTCACTGAGGGAACGCGCGCCCCTCGATAATTTCGAAGTATTTTCGCAAGTATGAGCAGAGATTATCGGTAACTATATATAAGTATTTTTCGGTTTTATTTTTATTTTTTAATCCCACACCAAAACCCAAAAAATACATCACGCGATAAAGCGAAGAAAAACAATACAACAAGATCGATGTTGCGGGCGTACCAGAAAAACAGACTAACTCTATATTTAATAAAACACCTATATAATACTGAATTTATCGCCGCCGACTACAAAACCCCCTCCGCAGGACAACAGATCGAAGCAGACACAGAGCACTGAAGTTAAGGCTGCCCCAACTCCAGACGTTACGTCGAACCGCCGGACCCGACGCTCACCCGGTAAGGACGTTGGCCGCGACTGCCCGTCCCTCCTCGCTCGCCCGCCACAGATACCAGGTCGCGACGGAGCGCCAAGGCGCGAGCGGAAGAGACTCTTCCAGCAACGCACGAGGTTTCGGCTGCGCATCCAGCCCCTTTATACGCCGCCACCCTTCCCGCACCCCAAAATCGTCGACCGGCATCACGTCCGGCCGCCCAAGCGTGAACATCAGCAGCATCTCGACAGTCCAGCGACCGACGCCTTTCAACGAAATCAGACGCGCGATCAGCTTCTCGTCATCAAGACGCGCCGCCTGCGCGCGAGACGGCACGGTCCCGTCAAGTCTCGCCCGAGCAAGCCCCTGCAGCGTTTCGGCCTTGCGCGCCGACAGGCCGCAGCCGCGCAGACACCCTTCGTCCTGCTCCAGCAACCACTCCGCAGAAGGAAGACCGCCAGCCGCCGCCTCCAGACGACCAAGGATCGCAGCCGCCGCGCGGCCGTGCAGTTGCTGATAGACCACGGCCCGCACCAAGGCGTCATATGGTTCACGCCGTTCCCTGTCCTGCGTGAGGCGACATCGACCGACGCGCCTGATCAGCGCCGCCATGTCCGGATCGGCCTCCGACAGATGACGTTCAGCCACGCGATGAGAGAGTGCGGGCATGAGGCAATCACTCCTGTCGCCAGACCACATGACGGTTCGAACCGATTCGAGCGTCTGCACATTGTCTGATCCAATGAACACCCGTGACCACATAGCCACGCTCACCGGAACAAGTCCGCCTGACATATCGCGCCCGTCAGGCGACAGTAAGCTCAACCTGCCCTGATGCAGCGCCGCCTCTTTCACGACATGCGGCAATCACGGTCAAAACATAAGCGTTCGTTTAAGAGGATCAGACACTGCTCGCCTCTCGACCCGCTAGCGTATGCGCACGCATGACGCATCGGCGCCGCAAGCGAAGATGGAGCAGAAGCGAACCGGATCGAGCGGTAAGGTTTGCGTCCGACAACACGTCCGCTTTTATTGAGAAACAGTTCACGCCGCCAGAAGCAGGACCGCCCCGCAAGCGACGCCACGTCCCCACCCAGAGCGCCACAACCGCGCCGTCGAGGAATCCCGGCCGACGCACGGTGAATCCGGCCTGATAATTCCGCGCTCAGGCGGACTGATACGTTGCATTACCTTAACCCGGCAGGATACGGGTGGCCACGCGCTGACGGCGGTGGCAGATTGAGACGGCGGCTCGCAGGCAAACGCAGGTCCATCCGGAGAACGACCCTTTTTCATGACGGTGACGCTGAGGCCTTATTCCCGCGTCAGGGATCCAAGGGAGCCGGTGCTGGTTCCGCGTCACGGCGAGACACGCCCGGGCGCAGCGGCGCCGAGACCGCTCGCGTCATCCGACGAGAACGGTCGCAATGGACTTGCGCCCACATTCATCGACCGCCCCGAGGGCTACCGCAAACTGCGTCGCACCAGGACGCCCATGCGGCCCCGGCAGATTTTCGCCGACCCAGACATTGTGGCCGTGCTGGTCATCTCGATGGCGCTGCACGCCGCGTTGCTGGCCTTCGCCCTGATAATGGCCGCGCATCATCGGCCGCGGGGGTCGCCGATGGCCCCAGAATCGAATTCCGTGGACATGATGTTCGTTACCCCGCCAGCCCAGAGCGGCATGGTCGGCGAACATTCTGACGACGCCGCCGGCGGCAACGCCTCGTCCTCGTCCTCTCAAAGCAGCGACGCCGAGCCGGAGAAAGCCGAGTCCGCCAAGGGAGACGCGCAGCCGACGCCTGAGACGCCGTCCACGCCGCCGCTTCCGCAGGCCTCCGCCGACGAAAGCTACCCGACGCCCACGCCGACCCCCGCGCCGATCAACCCGACGTCAAGCAACTCCGGGCAGGGAAGCAAGCAGACAGAGAAGCAGTCGACGCACAAGCAGTCGGTGCAGCGCCAGACGCATCGCCAGCACGCGCCGTCCCCGTTCGACACGCCTATGGACCTGTCACTCGACCAGTCCTCCGCGCCGCGCCGCAACCGGCGTGGGCGTTCGGGCGGCTCCGGCGGTCCCATCGACCTCTCGATCGGGCCTATGGTGCAGAACGGCCGTCTCAACGCGCCTTATTCCACGCGATCCACGACGCGCGGCGTCAGCGACGATTACAGCGCCGAGGTCGACCGCTGGATACGCCGCCACATGTACTATCCGGAGGACGCAGCCCGAAACGGCGAGGAAGGTCCGTCCTCCGTACATGTCGTGATCGACAGGGCCGGACGCGTGCGGTTCGTCCGTCTGACGGGACAGTCAGGCTCCTATGAACTCGACGCCTCGACGACCGGCATGTTCCATGGCGCAGAACTGCCGCCGGTGCCGCCTGACATTCCGGGCGACCACTTCGATCTCGACGTTACGATCAACTACATACTTATCCGGCACTGACGCGCGCCTTCGCGCCGCGCCAGACCCGGGAGCGGACGCAGGAGAGCCAGAATGCCTGAAACACAAACGATCGAAACACTTGAGATCGGGATGCTGGCGGCCGGGACGCAAGCGATACTGAGCGAAGTCGGTTCGGACTTCGTCTCATTCACTGACGCTGGCGATGCCGTGCAGCGGATCGAAGCGCTGTATGAAGAGAGCGCCGAGGCGCTGCGCGCCGCGTTCCGTAACCGCGAAGCGGGTTCGATCGCTCAGCCGACCTACCCCTACCTGGCCTTCCCGGTCTCTCACGGCCCTGCGCCGGGCGTCCGTCCGCCCTTCGACATCGTGCTCGAACCCGGCTTTTACGGCACGACGCTAACCCGGCCGACTTTGTTTCACGACTATCTTCTCGAGCAGATCGAGTTGTTGATTCGTCATTACGAGCAACCCGTTCTAGTCGGCAGGTCACGCCGCCCGATCCCGCTCCCCTACGTCATGGACGATGCGGTGGCCGGGTTGACCGAAGCGGACCTCCGCCTGTTGCAGGACCACTTCGCCCTGCCAAACCTGCGCGCAACGGACGATTCCATAGCAAACTGCGCGCTGGTGCCCGAAGACGGACGCCCACGCCCTCTGGCGCTGTTTACAGCAGAGCGCACGGATTACTCGCTGGCCCGCCTGCACCACTACACCGGCACGGCCCCTGCGCATTTTCAACGTTTCATTCTGCTGACCAATTACCAGCGTTACGTCGACGCCTTTCGCGCCTATGGCCAGCAGGAGGTCCTCAAGGGCGGCGAATACGATGCGTTCATCGAGCCGGGCGATATCATTTTCCAGCAGGACACCGCCGAAACCGGTGGTGGGACCGCCCAGCTGACCAGCCTCCCGCAGATGCCCGCGTATCATCTGCGCCGCCCGGACGGGAACGGAATCACGCTGGTCAATATCGGCGTCGGTCCCGCAAACGCGAAGACCATCACCGACCATATGGCTGTCCTGCGGCCGCATTGCTGGCTGATGGTCGGGCACTGTGCCGGGCTCCGTCGCACCCAGCTTCTCGGAGACTATGTCCTCGCACACGGCTATGTACGGCAGGATCATGTTCTGGACGACGACCTGCCGCCATGGGTGCCGGTTCCGCCCATCGCCGAGATTCAGGTGGCGCTTCAGGAAGTGACTGCGCGCGTCACCGGGCTGCGTCACGCTGAATTGAAGACACGATTGCGTACCGGAACCGTGATGACGACCGACAACCGGAACTGGGAATTGCGGCTGAACGCGCTGTTCGCAGAGATCAACATGTCGCGTGCGATCGCCGTCGACATGGAATCCGCAACGATCGCAGCCAACGGTTTCCGGTTCCGCGTGCCCTACGGCACGCTCCTGTGCGTATCCGACAAGCCGCTGCACGGAGAATTGAAGCTGCGTGGAATGGCCAACGCCTTCTACCGGGAGCGCGTAAACCAGCATCTCGTCGTCGGAATCGAGACCATGCGCCTGTTGCGCGAACAGGGGGTGGCGGGGCTACACTCACGCAAGCTGCGCGGTTTTGACGAGCCGCCGTTCCGCTGACCTCCGGTCCCGGCCCCCGCCTGTCTTCAAGGCGGCGGCGCCTTCCGAGGCGAAGCAGTCACTGTTGTTGATGTGAGGATACTCTCTGTGCCGACGCCCCCATCCAGCCCGCCTGAAGTGATACCGACGATCCGGGTGGTCGCGATGCCAACCGACACCAATCCCGCTGGCGACATCTTCGGCGGTTGGCTCGTTTCACAGATGGATCTCGCGGCCGGCACCGCTGCAGCGTTCCGCGCGCAGGGGCGCTGCGTGACGGTCGCGATCGACAGCTTCATTTTCCATGAGCCCGTCATCGTCGGCGACGAGGTCAGCATCTACACCAAGATCGTGCAGACCGGCCGCAGTTCCATGGTCATCCATGTCGAGACCTGGCGCCGCGCCCGGAACACCAAGGACCGCCGCAAGGTCACGCAAGGAAAATTCACCTTCGTGGCGCTGGACGAAAATCGCAAACCCCGCCCGCTCCCTCCGGAGGACGGCTTCGATACGGTCACAGCGTGAGTCACGGTCAGGACAACCAGATAACCCCCGGCGGCTCCAGCCCGCCGCTGGCTTCCACGACTTGGCGCGTGGACGTGGCGGGCCGCGAGATCGAACTGCCGATAACGCCTGTCAAGCCGGACCTCGCCATCGCCCTGATGATGATTACGGACATGGGCGTGTCGTTCGGCGATCATATCGGCGCTGAACTGGCGAAGATTCTGCGCCCCTTACAGCCGGAGATCGTCGTCGGTGCGGCGACGCTCGGCATTCCGGTCGCCATCGAAGTCACCCGCCATCTCGGCCTCGACCAGTACATAATCCTGCAGAAATCTCCGAAACTGCACCTGACGAACGCGCTGAGCAGACCGTTGCAGTCGATCACCTCTCACGGCGATCAGGCCCTTCGCCTCGACCGCGCTGCTCTGCCGCTGCTGATGCGCCGTCGGGTGGTCATCGTTGACGACGTAATCGCGACGGGCGGCAGCATCGCAGCCTGCATTGCGCTCGCACGGGATGCTGCGGCGGAAGTCGTCGGCGTCGGGTGCGTGTTGACGGACGGCGCCGACTGGCGCGCCAGACTGGGCGAGGACGCCGGACTGGTCCGCTCGCTCGCCCACGTGCCACAGTTCAGGCCAACCACCCTCGGAGTATGGGAACCGATCGAGGAGTAGGCTCAGTCTGCTCGCCAACGCGTTCCGCAGCCGAACCTGCCATCTTCTATACCTCACGATTTCTGCCGCTCGCTCCGGGACGTCCTGCAAATTTTCCATGTGTCGGCGCCCGTTTCAGAAACACGCGATTAAACCTATCGAAACCGCTCTCACGCAGGATGCTCCTGACAACAGAGGCATTCCGAGTGAACGATTCAGCGCCGATCCCCCATATCTTCATCGCCACGCCCTGCTTTGGGGGCGTCGTGACGCAGACCTATATGCAATCCATTCTGGGAAGCGTCCTTTCCGCCCCGCATCAGGGACTGGAGCTGACGCTATCGATGGTCGGCAATGACGCCCTGATCACCCGCTGCCGCAACACGCTGCTGCACCAGTTTTTCTCCCAAAGCCACGCGACGCATATCCTGTTCGTCGACAGCGACATCGGCTTTCAACCGGACGCCATCGGGCGTCTTGTCGCGACGAAAAAAGATCTCGTCGCCGGTCTGTATCCCCTGAAGGACCGTTACTGGGATGCCCTGACAGACGCACAGACACAACGCGGGGAACCGCCGGCGACAGCGTCCCTGCGTTATGTCGGCGAATGCGAGCGTCTGCATGAGGCGACGCCCGCAGGTAACGGCGCAAGCCTTGTCGAAGCGGGCTACGCGGGGACTGGCTTCATGCTGATCAGCCGCCGGGCAGAGCGCTTCTGCGCAACCCGCGGCGGCCGAGGCATACGCCCTGTTCGATTGCATGATTGACCCGGAGACCGGAACCTATCTCAGCGAGGATTTCACGTTCTGCCGACGCTGGCGACAGATTGGCGGCGAGGTGTGGCTCGATCCGTCAATCGTCCTCACGCACACCGGTCCATCGACTTTCAGCGGTCATCCAGTCAACCGTGTCGGAATCGCGCACGGAGCGCAGGCTTTTCACGTCTCCCACCTTTAAACCGGTGGCCTGAAAACACACGCCTGACGCGAAACCCCGAAGCAATCGCCCCCAGGCCGGGCGTCAGAAGTCAGGTAGCGTTTGCGACAGGATGCCGCCCTGACGCAGCGGCGCGATCTTCCGGGCAAGCCCTGTGGCGTCGTCCGTCTCGATCATCAGCCCGGCGACCGTCGCCTCGCCCTCCGCAGGCTGCAGCCTCTCGCCCGGCATCTTGCGAACGAAACGCGCCAGCGCAGCCTCCTTCTGCATGCCTATGACGCTGTCGTAATCGCCGCACATGCCCGCGTCGCTCTGGAAAGCCGTGCCTCTCGTGAGAATACGGTGGTCGGCTGTCGGGGTGTGCGTGTGCGTGCCGATCACCAGAGACGCCTTGCCGTCGAGCGCGTGCCCAAGCGCCCATTTCTCGCTGCTCGCCTCCGCATGCACGTCGATAATGGCGGCCTGCACTGTCACGCCCAGACGATGGCGCGCCATCAGCTCCTGCGTCATGCGGAACGGGTCGTCGAGCGGATCCATGAACAGCCGCCCCATCACATTGGCGACCAACACGCGGCGCCCATCCGCCAGAGTGAACACAGTGCTGCCCTGCCCCGGCGTGCCGGGCGGGTAATTCAGGGGGCGGACGACGTTCGGCAGACCGTCGATCTCCGCCACCAGATCCTTGCGGTCCCAGCTATGGTTGCCAAGAGTCATGACGTCCACACCGCAGGCAGACAGGTCGCGGGCAATGGCGGCGGACAGGCCGAAGCCATGGCTGGCGTTCTCTGCGTTCGCAATCACAACGTCTAGCGACAGGCGCTTACGCAATTCGGGAACTCGGGCGATCACGGCGTCCCGTCCGGCGCGGCCGACGATGTCCCCCAGAAACAGTATCCGCACCAAATTCTCCTGCTATCGTTCCCACTGTCGGCCTCTGCGCCGATCCGCCTGGACGCTGTAGCGTACCGGACTGGAAACGTCAGTTCTTCCCCTCAATCCCACACACTGGAGACGCCCCTCGATGCCGCCCGTCCCTCCCGGAAAATCGTTACGACGCCGGACTGCCCTCGCGGCGGTCGCCGCTGTCGGCGCTCAGATGGCGACGTCAAAAAGCCGCGCAAGCGCAGCGACAGGAGCCAACGCCGAGGATGAGCGCTTCATGACGCAGGCCATTGAAGAGGCGCGCAAGGCGGACTTCCCGTTTGGCTGCGTCATCACCGCCAATGGCGCCGTTATCGCGCGCGGCGGCAATATCGGGCGACAGCACCACGATCCTACGGCGCATGGAGAAATGACCGCGATCCGCAACTGCGTCTCGGCCGACAAGACCTCCGAACTGAAGGGCGCCACGCTCTACACAACCGGAGAGCCATGCCCGATGTGCATGGGCGCCATCGTCTGGTCCGGCATTTCGCGCGTGGTCTATGCAGTCTCGATCGACGAGCTTGCGACCCACATGAACCAGATCATGGTCTCGTCGGAACAGATTGCGCGGGCGTCCTTTCATCCCGTCGAAATCGTCGGCGGCGTCGGCCTGCAAGAGGCAAGGCCGCTGTTCGCGCGGTTCAAGAAACAGACGGCGCCGGGATAAAGCGTTGCGAACGTCGCGAACTTAACGCCTGACGGTCAGGACGACGACGGATCGCAGCGGATCGTTTCCAGCTCTGTCACGATGAACGGCAGGGGCCTGTCATATGGTCCCACGGGCACGTCATCCCGCTCCTGCGTCGAAAGGGCATAGCCAATAGCTATCGCGTCGGGATTGGCGACAAGCGTGCGATCATAATAGCCGCCGCCATACCCCAGGCGGTAGCCGCGCCGGTCGAAGGCCAGCATGGGAACCAGAATGATCCCGGGCGTTCCAGTCTCCCCATCGGGATGCATCGTGCCGAAACGCCCGGCGATCATCCCGACATCGGGGCGCCACTGACGAAACAGCAGCGGATTTCCCTTTTTCGTCGTCTCCGGCAGCAGCACATTCCGCCCTGACGCATGGAGAAACTCGTTAAGCGGGCGAAGATCGATCTCGCCTTCCAGTGGCCATAGCGAGGCTATCGCGACATTAGGGCGAAGAAGGATTTCGTGGCCCAGGCGGCCGACGAGCTGGTTCTGCTTGTCCGGCGATGCGCCCCGCGAAGCTCGGAGCAAAGCTCGGAGCGCCGCCTTGCGTTCGGTGGTTTCCGCCGACTCCCGGGCGGGGGGGGAATCTTCAGGCATCGTTGCTTCGGGGGTATTCATGTGCGGAGCCGCCATGGCCGTTGGACTGTACAACCTCCAGGACCTGCTAGTGCAGGTGGGCGCCGGATAACATGACCACGGCCACGTCAGCGCCAGCTCCCGAGGAAGTGCTTATCGGCCCAGGGGTATGATCTGCCTGACGAGCCGGGCAGCCCCGCCCTTCCTATTTAGTCTCGCTCAAGCGCCGCCGCAATGGCTTCCGCGCGTTCCGCGAGAACGGAGAGCTGCTCCCCAAGAAGCGCACGGTCGCGCACCGCCTGCCGCCCTTCCGCCAGCGCCTCGGTCGTCTCCACCGGGAGCTTTTGGGCCGACACGTCCGCGACCTCGTCAGCCATCAGCAGGGCGGCGAGGACCAGCACCTTCGCCTCGCCGCTGAACCCGAGGTTGCGGACGCGGCTCACCCGCTTCTCCACCTCTTGCGCCATCGACAACAGATGGCGCTCTTCGCCCTGCTCGCACCCGATCGTGTAGGCGTATCCGTTGATGCGTACCGTCACCTGCGCCACGGTTTATTCCTCCAGCCCGGTCGGGGCGCGATGATCGAATCCAGAAAAACCCTGCGACCCACTGTTCGAGAACTGCTGGTCGTGAAAATGTTGATCCTGGAAATGCTGACCGGATGCATGATCGGCTGCGTAATCCATGCCCGGCGCGACATGATCAGGCGCCATATGGCTGGAGCCCGCGGCGTCACCGGGCGCGGCGATCCCTGAGAGCGAAGACGATCCGTCGTCGTCGCCATACGAGGGCTCTTCACCGACCGGAGCCGGGCCTGGCTCGGCCGTCTCTTCCAGCACGTCACGCACCCTCATGATGAGGGCGTCGAGATTGGCCGCGATCATCTGAACGTCCGGACCTGCAGGCGCGGTGGGCGCGGCGACGACTGTGGCGGCCATCGCCTTGCGGCGCTCGATCGCGAAGGCGATGCGCTCCAGAGCCGAATTCAGCCTTGCAACCGCCTCTCCCGCCGAGAGGGCGGAGTGAGTATGTTCACTCTGTTCAGCCACGCTACCGCCTTGCTCTCGCATTGAAACCATCTGGCAAGAATCGCCGCCACAGGATTGAACGTCAAGCATGTTCCACACTTCGCCGCCGCCCTTCGCCCGCGACGGGTTCGTGACGCTCGAAGTCGGAGACCTCGCGACTGCGCGGACCGCGGCGGCGGCAGCGGCTCTTGGCGGGTTCACGGCCGTACTGCTGTCGCCGGTGGGCGCCGCGTCCTTCATGGGCGTAAAATGGTGGCGCGCCATCATAAGCGCCCTGACGTCCGACGGCGCCGTGAACGAATCGGCTCGAAACGACATCTCCGAACGCCACGACTTCATCGATATCCTCGACTGCGACCGGTTCGCAGGTCACGCCGCGACCGCACTCGCCGCCGGGCAGGAACGGATCGTGCTGCATCCCTCCTGCCCCCAGATCCGATCCATCGAAGTGCTCGCCGAGTCCCTTGGCCGCCATGTGCTACGCGACAGGCCCAACGCGATAGTCGTCACCCCCTCCATGACGGCGGAAGATGTCCTCACGCTTCTTCCGCGAAGCGACGTTGCGGCCGGGCCGCATGGACAGCGCGCCGTCCGGACCGCATAGCAACGCAGGACGACAGCCTTACGTGACAGGACCAGAGGACAGAACATGAGCGACCGGGTGGAACAGGCATCGGACGAGACGACTGCGTGCGAGCTGTATCTCGTCACTCCGGTAGTGGATGACGGGGATGCGTTCCTTCCGGTTCTTGAACGCGCGCTCGCCAAGCTTCCCGCCGCAGCCGTTCGTCTGCGGCTTGCCGATCTGCCGGAAGACCGCCTGAAGCGCATCGTCACCCGCCTGCGCCCGTCGGTGCAGGATCGCGGCGTCGCGTTGATTCTGGACAGCCACCCTTCGCTCGCCCTTTCGACCGGATGCGACGGCGTTCACGTCGATGCGGAAGACACCGCAACAGCGCGACTGATCGTCGGGAATGATCTTCAACTGGGCGCATTCTGCGGAACGAGCCGGGACCTCGCCATGACCGCAGGAGAGGCCGGAGCGGACTACGTCTCGTTCGGCCCGTTCACTCAGGCGTCCGAGATCACGTCGGACGCCGAGTTGGTGGGCTGGTGGTCCGCGGTCATGGAATTGCCCGCTGTGGCGGAAGTGACGATTGACGCTGGAGGCGATTACGCAGCCGCGTTGCGACCTCTGGCCAAAACTGCCGATTTCCTCGCGCTTGGCGGCGATGAGGGCGCCTTGTCGCCGTGGAGCGATCCGGCGGGCGCGCTGGCCGCGCTATCGGGCGTCCTGACGACAGGATTGTAGCGTGGTCAAATGGAGTATCGCGTAGAGGCCGAAGGCCGGGTGTAGGAGCAGCAGCCCCGCCCGCCCCTGCGCGCCAGATGACGACGCGATCGTTATGATCGTAGGCACAGTCCACGCAGCGGCCCCCTGCGTACGTGTCGTGACGTCTGCGTCGAAGTTCGGTTACGTCCTATCGATCTAAACCCGCTGTCGGATAAGGCGCCCCAGAAGACGAAAGAACATTATCTCGTTCCCAAGCCTGCATCGCCGGATCGTGAGCTACGCGCGTCGCAGAAACCACACCGTCACCAGCAGGGGCGCACCGAGCCCTACCGCACCGGCAATGTCACCAACCGGCCCCTCCACGACGAGAGCGCCGACAAGCCCCACGAACGTAACGACCGAAATCCAGATCGGCGGCCACCACTTCGAACGCAAAAGCAGCATCACGTGCGCCCCTCCACCAGCAACAGCTCCTCGGCCAGAGCCGCCTCCCCTGCTGTGGCATCTCCCGCCACGACACGGGATTTTCGCCCGCCGCCGAATAGCAGGTAGACGCCGGAGCCAAGCACCGCGATTGTCACAACGTCGAGCAGCGCCCAGAGCCACTTCAATGTGAGACCGCCGTAATCGCCGAAATGCAGCGGGCGGCAGATTTCCAGCATGCGAAGATACCATGGCATCGCCGCGACGAAGGCGACTGTTCCGGTGCGGGAATCAACGAGTACGGGCGTCAGCATTCGCGATCGCAATTTCGACTGCCCCTGCGTCCAGACGACGTAGTGGTCCGGGCTTCCGCTAATATGCGTCGGGTAGGTCACGAATGTGGTCGCCATGCCGGGCAGAGCCGCTTCCGCCGCACGGATCGCGACCGACACGGGCGCATGCGGCGCCAGCGCCGGATCGTGGATGTATGGCCCCAGGATCGGCGCCACGTCGCGCATTTCCCACAGGCCGAACAGCGGCGTCGCCAGAGAGTTCATGACGCCGGTCAGACCGACGATCATCGCCCAGCAACCCGACGTCAGACCAATCAGATTGTGCATGTCGAGCCAACGCAGGCGCGACGAGCGCTTCCGCCGGATTTCACCGAAGCCCATGCGGCGGCTGAACGGTGCGTAAAGCACCACGCCGGAAACGATGGCCACGGCGAACGCCACGCCCATGAGACCGAGAAAGAGTTCACCCGGCAGTCCCGCGAGCATTTCCGCGTGCAGCCGGAGGATGAAATCCATGACGGAGTCACCCGGAGGGTCGCCGTCATGCAAAAGCACGCCGCTCTCAGCGCTGAACGTCATCTGGTGCGTGTGGTCGAATGTGTCGTCCGGCCCAGGGGAAAGGCGCAGGAGAATCCGTTGCTTGTCATGGTCAAGATAAACGAGGCGAACGCTTTCCTTCGGGTAGGCGCTGTGAGCGCCGCTGACGGCGGCGTCCAGTGCCGTCGCCCCGAAGAGTTTCGCCCCCGCGTCCGACGCGGGCGGGTCGAAGAAATTCGATATTTCGTCAGAGAAAATAAGCGGCAGGCCCGTCACGCACAGCATGAGCAGAAACAGGGTGCACACGATGCTCGACCACTTGTGCCACCACCGCCACCGCCGCAGCACCTGATTGTTCATGAACCCGCCTCATTCCGTTTTCACCCGCCGACGCATCGGGGAAGCGGGAGTGGTATTGCGACTTATTATCATAGTCAACAACAAGCCGCGCGCGTCCCGCTCTCACCCGGACGGATGCCGGAGAGATCAGTTCGCCGAAGCAGCCCTGGAACGCCCCAGTTTTGCCATGACCAGACCGGGGAAGCGCATGAAAGCGCCTCGTTCGGACGCATCCATGCACCCAAACCACAAGACGCCGTAAAACACCGCAGAGAGCACGACAAAGGCGAGTGCCGCGACCGAAAGCGACATCTCGACGAGGCTCGCCACGAGCGCCAGAAACCCGACGACAGCCGCGGGCAGAATGCGCCGGATGGCGGCGCCGAGCGGCCTGTAAAGGCGCACGCTGACCCAACTGCGCACGATAAAGTCGAGCGTCATGCGTAGCGCCCAGGCGAACGCAGCCCCGATCACGCCAAAGCGGACAAGGCAGATGTAAAGCAGCGGCGTGTAGACAAGGAATTCTCCGATCGACAGCTTCGCGCTGGCGTCGGGACGTCCGATGCCGTCCAGAAAGCCCGCTGCGATCGAATCGACGCCAGAAATGAACACGCCGAGGCAGAGGAACTTCATGATCGTGCTGCTCTGCGTCGCAAAAGACGGATCGATCCACAGCGCCAGAAGCGGGTGGCTGAACAACGCCGCGAACAGGCACACGGGAAACAGCAGGGCCTGAATGGTGAGCACGCTGGTCCGGTAGAGCGCGACCGTCGTCTCCACATCCCGTCTCCACGACGCGGCGAAGGCTGGAAAAGCCGATCCCGTAACGGCGTTGGTCAGCAGGGAGAACCGACCCACAACGTCGGCAGGGGTGGTGTAATAGCTGGTGGCCGCGGCGGAGATGACGCTCGCGATCATGAAACGGTCCATGTAGTTCAGGACCGGATAGGCAATGTTGGACACCGTCATCCAGCCGCCGACCCTGAACAGCGGCGCAAGCAGGCGCGGACGCGCGCGCGCGGTGCGTATCTGCGGCATGAGGCGCAGGCAAATCCTCAGGTAACTGACCGTCATCCACAGGCGGCACGCCGCAAGGACCAGCATCACCCCGATCAGGTTGTTCCAGACCAGCAACGCCAGCAGCGGTCCGAGGTAATACATGATGGAAATCGGGATATTGACCAGATTGGCCGCCCTGAAGGCCTGAAACGCCGTCATCACGCCCCACATGGCGGCGTTCGCCATCACCAGCGGCGCGGTCGCGCAGAGCACCCACAGGGCGATTGTCGTCTGGCGCTCAAGCTCAGACGGGATTTTCAGCCCGTGATGGACCCAGAAAGCCACCGCCACAGCTGCGATCAAACCGCCGATCACGCCGAACACCGTCAGCGTGATGATACCGGTGAGCGTGACGTCCGCGGTTTCCTCGTCCGGCTCGTCTGTCGCGCGGTCGGCGATCGTGCGTGTCAGGGCGCGCCCAAGGCCGAAATCGAAGATGCCGAACGTGCCGACCAGACTCAGCGCGATGCTGAACACGCCCCAGCGCGACAGGCCCAGCAGATGAATGAGTTTCGGAGTGACCAGCAGTGCGACGAAAATTGGCGCAATCCGCCCGAGCATGTTCCAGCCGGTATTAGACAGGATGTGCTTCGGCTGAGCGGGAGAACGAGGGCTGGGGGACGCCATGAACGGTCAGATCCTGCGAACGGCCGAATGGACCGGCCTTGTGCCAAATAGCGCGCCTGACAATAGCGTATGGCGGAGTCGAGGACAGGCTCGTTCGATCGCCACGCGTACTGATTATCGCTAGGATCATTATCTAGACGGCGCGAAACGAGCGCGCCAGTGGGCTCGAAGCCCTTACCGGAAGCGATTCCGGTCATCGGTCGTCCTTACGTGTGAAGAACGACCGGATCGACGCAACGGGGCGGCTGCCGTGAAACGACCACGCGCCCCGCGATCAGATGATCAGGCGACGATTTCCGTCTCGGCGAAGAAGAAGCGGATCTCGTTCGCCGCGTTCTCTGCGCTGTCGGAACCGTGGACGGAGTTCGCTTCGATGCTCTCGGCGAACTGCGCGCGGATCGTGCCGGCGTCGGCCTTCTTCGGGTCGGTCGCGCCCATGACTTCACGGTTCTTCAGAACCGCGTTCTCGCCCTCGAGAACCTGCAGCACGACAGGGCCGGAGATCATGAAGGAGACCAGATCGCCGTAGAAGGGACGCTCTTTGTGGACAGCATAGAAAGCGCCAGCCTGGGCTTCCGTCAGCTGCACGCGCTTCTGGCCGACGATGCGCAGACCGGCGTCTTCGAACACGGCGTTGATCTTGCCGGTCAGGTTGCGGCGGGTCGCATCGGGCTTGATGATGGAGAGTGTGCGTTCAACGGCCATGGTCGGCTCCCAGTTCTCACGTGAAGCGGATCGCCGTTACGACGGCCCGCAGGCAGCGCCCATCTAGAGCATTCCGCGCCCGACGGGTAGGCCCCCGCAGCGCAGAACCGCCTGTGAAACGATATGGTCATGCGTTCGGACGGTTCGCGTTCGCACGTATGACTATGGTATCCCACCCGTCGCACATCGTCCTTCGCCGCCAACTTCCCCAAGCGAGATCCCGTTGAGCCTGCTTATCATCACCGACCTCACCCTTCGCATCGCCGGACGGACGCTGCTCGATCACGCCAGCCTTTCGATCGAACCCGGCCGAAAAGTCGGCCTGATCGGCAGGAACGGCGCGGGCAAATCGACGCTGCTCGCCGCGATCGCCGGGGACATCGCACCGGATGACGGGACGATCAGGCTGTCGGCGCGCGCGCGAATGGGGCGTGTGAAGCAGGAGGCGCCGTCTGGACCCGCCTCCCTGCTGGAGACCGTGCTTGCGGGCGATCTGGAGCGCGCGTCCCTCCTCGCCGAGGCTGAAACCGCGACCGATGGAGCGCGGATCGCCGAGGTCCACGACCGACTCGCCGCCATTCAGGCCGACAGCGCGCCTGCGCGGGCCGGGACTATCCTCGCCGGTCTGGGCTTTGACGCGGAGGCTCAGGCTCGCCCCGTCTCGGACTTCTCCGGCGGCTGGCGTATGCGCGTGGCTCTGGCCACCGCGCTGTTCCTCAATCCCGATCTGCTGATCCTCGACGAACCAACCAACCATCTCGACCTTGAAGCGTCGCTCTGGCTCGAAGGCTGGCTGGCTCGCTTTTCCGGGGCTGCGCTGATCGTCAGCCATGATCGCGGGCTGCTGGATTCAACGGTGGACGCCATTGCGCATCTCGACCGCGGCAAGCTGTCCCTGACGCCGGGCGGCTATGAGGAATTCGTCCGCATCCGCACCGAACAGGCCTTGCAACAGGCGCGCGCAGCGGAGCGGGTTGCGGCCCAGCGCGCGCACATGCAGTCCTTCGTGGACCGCTTCCGCGCGAAAGCCACGAAGGCGAAACAAGCGCAGGCGCGCATCAAGGCGCTGGAAAAACTGCCAGTCATCGAAAACGTCGTGGAGGACGCCCCTACCCGCTTTGCGTTCCCCGAGCCCGAACAATTGCCGCCGCCCATGCTGACTATGGACCGCGTGACGGCGGGCTATGACGGGCGGCCGATCCTGTCGAACCTGACGCTTCGCCTCGATATGGAGGACCGGATTGCGTTGCTGGGCGCGAACGGCAACGGCAAATCGACCTTCGCCAAGCTTGTGGCCGGGCGCATGGAGCCGATGTCCGGCTCGATCAGCCGCAGCTCCAAGATGCGGGTTGGCTATTTTGCGCAGCACCAGACCGAAGAACTGGTGATGGGCGACACCCCGATAAACCACATGGCCCGCGCCCTGCCGCAGGCGGCGCCAGCAGTCGTACGCGCGCAGCTCGCGCGCTTCGGGCTGGATGCGGGCAAGGCGGAAAGCCGCGTTTCTGACCTGTCAGGCGGCGAGAAAGCGCGTCTCCTGTTGGCGCTGGCGACACGCGACGCCCCGCAATTGCTGATCCTCGACGAACCGACGAACCATCTCGACCTCGACGCCAAGGACGCCCTGATCCGCGCGCTATCTGCGTTTGAAGGGGCGGTGCTGCTGATCAGCCATGATCCGCATCTTGTCGAGCTTGTGGCCGACCGGCTCTGGCTGGTCGCCGATGGCAAGGTGACGCCTTTCGAAGGCGACATGAGCGAATACCGGACATGGCTGTCCGAACGCGCGCGCGCGGCCTCCCGCGCGGCTTCGTCGAAATCCGACGCCGCGCCCGCCGCGCGCAAGGAGGACCGACGGGAACGCGCGGAGGCCCGCAAGGCTCTGGCGCCGTTGCGCAAACGGGTGAAAGACGCGGAAACGCTGATGAGCCGTCTAGGAAGCGAACACGCGACGATCGAGGCGAAGCTGGCCGATCCGGGGCTTTACGCGTCGTCCGCCACACAGGAACTGACGAAGCTGACGACGAGGCTCGCGGCGGTAAAGCGCGAACAGGAGAAAGCGGAGGAGGTGTGGTTCGAGGCTCAGGCTGAGCTTGATGAGGCGTCTCAGGCCGCCTGATCAAGCCATCTCCCGGATCGGGCGGTTGGGGTCGCAGTTGCGGCCGCCAGACGACGAAACGCCGCTTTCAGCGCTGACGCAACAGTTTCTGCTATTCCTGCCGATACACGTCATGTTTTCTTACACGCGCAGCACGGACCGCGCCTGTCATCTGACTTCCCGCGACGGAACAGGCACGTTGCACAACGCAACGCCGTGCGCCGCACGCACGAAGAACGGATCGGTCCGCGCAGCCCGCGCATCCAGATAGGCCGCGAACGTTGGGCTGTCGGTTCGCATCGTCTGCACATGAGGACGCGCCGCCTGCGGCAGATCAGCGGCGAGAGTCATGCTTTTGATCGGAACGTCCTGATGCGCGTCGGTGTAAAAACCTAACGCCCCTGTCCCACGTCGAAGAGCGCCGAAATACTCCATGCCGACAAGGACGCGCCCGACGACCGCCAGATTACGATCAAGCTGTCTCGGAGCCTCACCGTTCACCACGTAAAGCTCCCGCCCGTCCCCGGTGTCAGGCGGCATTTCACGCCCCACGCCAACGGTTCCGTAACACTGCGCGGGCCAGACACGCGCCCCGTCGCTTCCCGCAGCCCATCCCGCCGCAAGTCCGGCCTGCGGCGCGTAGGGGTCGGGGTAGCCGAGCGGACGAAACGCGACACCCGCCAGAGGCCTGTCGTATTCCGCCGGGGGCTGTTCGACGAAACCTTTCGGAGACGCCGTCTTCTCGTCCCGCACGCGCCACTGCACGACATAATCATCCTGCACGCGGGTGATGGCGCCGCCGTCCCACGCATGGGCTTGCGCAAGACGCACGACATTCGCGACGTGAACTGGCGCGAAATCAGGAGCAAGCTCGATCACGACTCTCCCGCCATCGGCCATGACCATCTGCAACAGTCGCTCCGGGGCGACGGTCCTCCATGCGCTGTCCGGCGCATGGGCGACGATTTCGGCGGGCGTCGGCGCAGCCGCGTGAGCTGCGACGTTCGAAAGCAGGAAAGCCAGGACGGCATGATTCAGGCGCATCGAAAAAGAATGCATGTTTATTTCGGAAACGGATAGATCTCTGGAATCAAAACAGGGCGGGGCGGCGAATCATGACCGCCGGGGCGTTTACGGCGGCCATTCAGCCACCCGTTTGCGTTTTCCTGAAGCTGGCGGGCGACACGCCCAGCAAGTGCGTGAAGGCTTTTGCAAACGCGCTCAGGGATGCGTACCCCGCTTCGGCGGCGACATCCGTCACGCGCGCTCCCTCCGCAAGCAGGACCGCCGCATGAAAAAGACGAACCTGCGTGATCCAGTCCTGCCAGGTCATTTTCGTCTCAGCACGGAAATGACGACGAAAACTGCGTTCCGACATGCCTGCGCGTCCTACCGCCTGCGCCAGATCCGTCTCGGCAGGACAAGCTAAGGCCGCGTCCATGGCCCGCGCCAACGATGGGTGGGCCGCACGTGGCAGCGTGAAGCGACGCTCAGCTTTTTCCCGCATCTGCTCAAGGCAGAGCAAGCCCAAAGTATTGAAAAAACTTATGGCGACCGAGTCATGTTCCGCCGAGTCCACGCTCCAGCGAAGGGTATGAAACAGCATTTCCTGCAACAGAGCGGTCACAGGAAACGTCTGGATATGTTCAGCGCGATCAGGGGGAAACTGAGCCGGATCAAAATAGACCGACACCCCCTCCAGGTCGCGGATCATGGTCCGATGCCGCGTCCCCGCTGGAATCCATATGGCGTGGGCGGCGGGCAGCAGATATCGCCCCTCCCGAGCTTCGATCTGCGTCGCGCCGCGTCTTGCGTAAGTGATCTGATGACAGGGATGCTCATGCCAATCGTAGAAGACTGGCGTGGATGGATTACGAAACGCAAAACCGGGCGTCCCCGGCCCATCAAGCCTGTTTTCTATCAGAACGCTCAGCGTCTCTCTGGCTGTCAGGGTCTTCATTGGCCGACGTTCGCTCAAATATGGCCGATCAGCGTCAGACGGCCAATCGCCACTTCTTTATCCTGAACGCATAAAGAAGGAAAGAACGATGATCGAACCGTCCGCCTCACACGCAGCCCGCATAGTTTCGCAATTCACGCGTTGGGCGAAACCGTTTTCCGAATTGCCTATCCACGCCGAAACAGACAGCATGGCGCAGACCGTCGCCGCCTGTTCTATCGCCAAGGGCATGAAGACGCTCGACGTCGCCTGCGGGCCGGGAATCGTCGCCTGTGAACTGGCGCGATCAGAGGCGCAGGTCACCGGCGTCGATCTGACGCCGGCCATGATCGAGCAGGCGCGCCAGCGTGCGCACAGGCTGGGTTGTGACGTGGATTTTCAAATCGGCGACGCACAACATCTGACATTCGAAGATGCAAGCTTCGACAGGGTTGTGACGCGTTACAGCTTTCATCATATGCAGGAACCGGGAAAAACTCTGACAGAAATGGCGCGCGTGTGCCGCCCGGACGGCATGATCATCGTGATCGACGCAACCCCGACGCCCGAATGTCAAAAGGCATATGACTACGCCGAAACACTCCGTGATCCTTCGCATACCTCGGCCCTGACACTGTCGCAGTTGCACGCGCTGGGCGCCGAAGCAGGACTGTCTCTCGTGGCGACCTATCAGTATCGTCTCGAATCCAGATTGTCGGATCAGGTCGCTCCTGAAGACTGGCCCGCACTGCAGGCGCTGTTTGCAAGGGACATCGCCTCCGGAAAGAATACTCTGGGCATGGACGCATGGGAGGCGGAAGACGGCGTTCGCTTTTATTTTCCAATTTCAATCGTCGTTTGGAAAAAGAGTTCGGTCACGCCCGTCGCGTAGCGCGAATAATTTTTTCCTGCGCGATAGCCGCTATCAGGCCCCGGCGCAGACAAATCCGGCGAAGCGGGCACAAGAGACGCGTCTTTCCATGGAGTGCTCATTCAGGATCTTGGGCCACGCCAATATTGCGACAGCCGTCATGCTTCTCGGAACCTGCCTTCATCCCACCCGGCAAGTTGCATCGACCAGCGTGCAATTACAGGTCCGCGCCCGGAACGCCTTAACTCGCGCCCTCCTCGAAGCGTATCTGTGACGGGTCGATGGCTTCGCTCGGAGCATGATCCGGAACGATGGTTTTCGATGAGGACGGAGGCGCAGCACCCGCCTTCCCTGCCGCCGCGTTCGCACAGGGCTGCGGGCGGCGGCGCGGTGGACCCGCTCCGTTAGAGGCGTCGGCATACTGACCGCCGCCAGCATCGTCCGGCGCGCCCATGCCGCCTCCCCCCATACCGCCGCCGCCCATGCCGCCCCCATAACCGGAAAGACCGCTCAGACCACGCATGCCCATACCCAGACCGCTTCCCACTCCCCCGCCGATCAACCCGCCAGCGAGGCCGCCGACCATGCCCGCGCCGCGACCGATCGAACTCATCAGCGAACCATGGGGGGCTTTTCCACAGCTTTGGTTATTGTCATCGTGCGACCCGGAGCATGCCGCGAGCGTCAGGGACGCGAGCAATCCCGCGCACAGTTTCATCACAGGTTTACTCAAAGTGCGCGCCCTCAACACCGCGAGCGATTTCAGGCTCATGGAACGCCAGAACGCTCGAAACCACCATATGGAAGGCCCGCCCTGCGCAGTCCTCTCTCGGCCCGGAGTATCCTCCGGGGGAGCGGCATCGCACAGCGCATGAACCGTCACGAACTGTTATTGAACGCGACGAAAACGACTCTCCCGTTTCCGCGCGTAACAGAGCCGCACATAATCAGATGAAGTGGCGATCAGGCCTTCAGGCGGAAGCGTAAGGATCCGCGACTTGCGGCCAGAGAGGACGCCCCGCGCGAGGCAAATCGAGTTCCGCCATATCGGGCCTTACGCAGCCCGGCGCCGAAACGAAGAGAACTTCCGAAGCGACGCCGACGAAGCGATTGTAAAAATGTTGCGCTGACTTCACGATCACCGCACGTTTGCTCGACAGGTCGATTCCAAGGTTCGTGAAGGCTTCAGGCGAAAACGTCTGCTGGCGTCTGGAAACAATGACGACGTCAACCCCTTCGACTTCCAGCCACGCAGCCGCCCCCAAGGAAGAACGGCCTCCGCCCAGCCCCACCTGCAAAAGTTCGTCCGTCACCCCACGAACGACGCCCGTTACATCCAGCGGATCGCTGGAGGTCAGCCCGCATTTGCCGCCGACGCGCAGGGTCAAGGTTTCCCCGGCGCCTGCCTCAAGACACGCCGATACGACCATCGGGTCCCAGATACACCCAAGAGCCACTCCCTCGACGCCGCTATCAAGAAGGTGGCGCAGAACAACCGTATTATCAGAGGGCGCGCCGCCGCCCGCGTTATCTGAAACGTCCGCTAGCACCAGCGGCCTGCCTGGCGGAGCGGTGAGAATACGTTCGATTGCTTCGTCGACGGACAGGAGACTGGCTTCATTCGCCTCTCGCATGTCCCATATTTCCTGGGCTAGGCGGGCGGCGAGATCGGCGGCTCGTCCCGCGTCCCCGTCAGCGATAACCAGCGTCTTTGCGCCAACGTCCGGAACGTCCGCCCAGGGGAAGCCATGGGCAAAGGAGACCGAAAGAATCCCGTCCTTTCCTTCGAGCGCCTGCATTCTGTCGACGAAGGAGCGCACCGGCTCGTGCGGCGTACGCCAGACCGAGAGCATACGGCAATCGTGCTCAGCCATGACCGGGTTTATGCGTCCTTCAGCGGTATCGACCGCCAGACGATAAAGTTCGATCGCTCGCGGTTCGATATCGTCGTGCGGATACTCCTTGTACAAAACGATCAGGTTTGCGCTCTCTCGCATTTTTTTTGTCAAATGACAGTGCAAATCAAGAACGGTTCCTACGACTGCGTCAGTACCGACTATGGCGCGCACGTGAGCGAGCATGTCACCCTCACAATCATCATAGCCCACAGCCACCATCGCGCCGTGCATGGACAAAAGAACGACGTCAACCGGCAACGCCGCCTTCAGGTCATCCATGATGTATCCGCGTATTTCCTCATAAACGCCACGCAACGTCAGGCCTGCGGGTTGCGCGAATGAGCACACGCTTTCAATAATCTCATGCCCCTCGGCCTCCGCGAGTTGTCGCCATGCTTTCAGCGGCACGCTGGCCATTGTTGTCGGGTGGTCGGTGGCGCCGTTACGGAACCAGTCACGGTCGCCCATGAACGCGCTGCGCCCGGTCATGATCGGCGAGAACGTATTTGTTTCTGTCCCGAACGTCGCTATGAAAATTCTCATTTATCTGATTCCTGTGTGATCACGACGCAGCGGTCGAGCGCCTCCGCCAGATCCCTCGACGGGAATCCCTGGCGGCGCCCAATAAATACAAGTCGGGTGCGTGGGTCAGTCGCCGCCCGGTCAGGCGCAGGCCCGAGAGACGCGCGGCGTCCGACCATTTGAAGCAGAAGCGGGCGTCCAGACGCCCCCGCATGATAGAGAATACCCTTCGCTCGCAGAAGTTGAGCTGAAAAACGTCCTACCGTTTCCTGAAACAATGCAAGATCGACAGGGCGCGCTGATTCCCAGGCCAGACTTGCAAAATTGTCCTCAGCTTTACCGCCTTCCACGCCAGAGGCGAACGCCGTAAATCGCCTCCGCCCTGCCGGTCCGGACAGAGCCGAGTGCGCCAACAACGCTTCAGGGGTATCGACAACAGGCGTCCCCGGAGCAATGTTCCGCAAACGCGTTTGGACGAAATCGACTTCTGCGGGAGCAAGAAGATCCAGACGCGACAGCGTCAGCAGATCAGCGGCTCGTATCTGTTCAATCCACAGCGGGTCGAAAGCCCTCTCATCTTCAGCAACCAGCCACTGCGCGTCGACGACGCAAAGAACGCCCTCCAGAGCCGCATGTCTCCAAATCACGGAGTCCATCAGCGCCGTTCGCATATCGGACAACCGGGAAACCCCGCTGCATTCGATCACGATCATTTCCGGCTGCGGCGTTCTCCCAAGCAACATCCTGATTGTCGAAAAGAGGTCTCCCTGCAACGAGCAGCACACGCACCCATTGCGAAGCGAGAGAATATCTTCCTCTCGCCGCTCGATCAGCGTTGAATCTACGTCTATGGCGCCAAAATCGTTGACGATCACGGCAAGATTTTCGGCCTCCCGACGCGCCATCAATCTGTTGAGAAGCGTCGTCTTGCCTGCGCCAAGAAAGCCGCCCAGCACATAGACCGGGACGGCGACGTCGCCGAGCAGCGAACCGTTCATCGACGCCCTAACCGCCCCCTGACCGGCCGTCCCGGGGCGGCATCCACCCGCAATTCTCCGCCGTCGATAACCGGTTCGCCATTCACCAGGAGAAAGGATACGCCTTCCGAACGTCGGTTCATCGCCGAAAATTCAGCCTTGTCGGCAATCGTATCCGGATCGAAAATCACGATATCGGCGTCGCAACCCTCTTGCAGTCGCCCCTTTCGACGCATCTGCGGAGCCGCGGATTCGATGATTTTCGCGGGCCCCAGAGAACAGCGACGCATTGCCTCAAGAAGAGAAACTTTCTTTCGTTCCCGCATATACTCCCGAAGAAATTTTGTGAACGTTCCGGAAGACCGAGGATGCGACGACGCCTCCGCCGGCAACGGCCATTCGCCGCCTTCGTAGGTCGAGCCATCCGGCAGGGTCCACGGCATGGCGTCCGACGCGATGATACCGCCAGGATACAGTACCGACGTATCCAGCAACTCCCTATGGCGGGGAACGCCTTCGACATCGAGAAAATGCCACAAGACCAACGTGTCCGGGCGCTCCTGCTGCGCGGCGAGAAGTTCGTCCCGGCTGGATATCCTTTGTCCGTTCTCAACCTTCTGGATAGCCGGGTAATCATTTCCCGTCCGTTCCCGAAACGCCGGATCCGCAAAGAACGGCGCTCCGATCACTGTGGACCCGGTTCCGTACGGATAAGCTTCCACCGTAACCTTCAGGCCTTGCTTCTGGGCCATGAGCACCAGTTCGGCCGCGCGCTCCACATCCTGCAAGCTGGTGCTGTTGAAGTGGCAGATATGCATATGCGCGCCAGTAGCGCCTGCGTAGCCGATGAGCCGCGTATAGGCGTCGATCGAGCTTCTCGGATCGATGTTCGATGAATAAGCAATATGGGTGTATGTCGGGACGTCATAACGTGCGGCAAGCGAGCAGACATCGACGATCTCCTTCGCTCCCGCGCCCGGGAGATAGGCATTCGGGATGCCTATACCGACGCCGCCTTCTTCCAGCCCCCGCTCGACGAGAGCGAGGATTTTTCTGCTTTCACTGTCTGAAGCCGTGTTCTGGCTCCAGCGCGGGTCGTCAAAACACTTGCCCATGAAAGACAACGATGGCTCCAGCGGTCGCTCGATGATCGCCGAAATTCTGGCGAACGCCCATGCCGCCGCAGCGCCATAGTTCAGCACACGCCCGACGTCCGCCTGCTTCTCGTACCATTTCGCCACGGGCAGAATGCCTACCTCACACTCGAGGGTCGTCGTCACCCCGTCGAACGCTTGCATCCGGTCGGCAGGTATCGATTGCCCGTGCGCGTGAATATCTATGAAACCGGGAGCCACGACCTGGCCCGCAGCGTCGATCTCCCGAACGGCTGCTCCCGAGACCGCTCCAACCCGCTCGATGGTCCCGGAACGTATGGCGACGTCGCCACGTTTCTCCAGTCCCGTTTCCGGGTCGACGAGAATGCCGTCGCGGATAATAACGTCGTACATATTGCTCATCCTATGCAGGCACGTAGCGCAGCGTTTCGCCATCGAGCGCCAATTCCGTGCCAAACGGTCGGGATAACGCATCAAGGCGTCCCAGGATCGATCTGGCTTGTTCACCTTTGGCAAGTCGGGGAACGCCACGTTGATGCGCCGCTCCGCCAAGCCCGAGTTCGACAGGATGAATGACCATTTCCTTCAGAAGACCATGCTCGAATTTACAAATTGGCGTCACGGTTTCCCAAAATCTTGTTTCAGCAGGAAAACCCTTCGTATCGTTCTCCGTACGTAGCCGATAGACATGCGCGGGCGTCATGTCAGATGGGGCTCGAAACCGACGGTACGAGTCTGCCGGCAGTCGCGGCACCAACTCATTCTGGCCGATGAAATTTCCCAGACTGTAAAAGATCGGCTTCCCCCGGTAGAATTCTATTCCCCTAAGGAGATGCGGGCCGTGTCCAGCGACGACATCGGCGCCGGCGTCGATAACGCTGTGAGCGAAATCGCGAAAAAATGGCGCAGGCGTCTCTTCGTCAATGACGCCAGCGTCGTTGTAGCCGGGCTCGTGCGAATGCACGCTCACTATGACGACGTCAGAGACCAGGCGCGCTTCTTTCACCCAGCGGACGATGTCATCCACGTCCTCAGCGCGAGCCGTCGCCCTAATTCTGGTCTCCTTGCCGGGACGGAAATTCAATCCCCCTAAGGGCAACATTTGAGGATCGGCTGGCTCGAACCCAAAACCAAGCCTGACGATCGCGCGTCGCATAGTCTCAAGCCCCAGTTGCTCCGCGATCTCCCGCAAAACCGCCATCTGCGCTTCGGTGACTTCATATGTAGCCGCATAGTGGAGAGGATTGCACCCGGGGCGCCCCTGCATGGCGTCTGTCTGGGCGGCCGCTTCCTGCCCGACGCCGAACGTGGACGTGCATGACAGCATCGCCACGGTTCCGTTCGGATGCGTGCAATATGTCGGCATACGGGCGCGGGTCAGGTCCGGGCCTATGCCCGCGTAAAGAACCTGCCTTTCGTCGAGTTCTTTCATCGCCTTGCGCAGACCGGAAATACTGTAATCCAGACTATGATTCGTCGCCGCGGCGAACAGGTCGAAGCCTGCTTCGGTCAGTTCGTCGATAACCCATGACGCCGCGCCGAAATGGGACCCTCCGCTCTCGAGCGCGGGATCTCCTTCATAATCGTTCGGCAACACCTCGAGATTGGTGAAAGAAACGTCAGCCTCACGAATCAAATCGAATAGCGGCGCAATGCGCGCGTCGGAGAAACTGTTCAAACGACGCAACAGAATGCTATCGCCGGTGAGCGAAAGTGAAAGCATACTTCATTCCCAGCAAAATCCCGTCCAGCGAACGGAACTTGCGTTTCGACGGATTATCTCGTCGTTCAGTAAACTCGAGCGTTTCGTCGCATCTGACGAAACGCCCTGTCGTGACTGATTTCAGAAGTCGAAGCCGAACCGGCCGCCGACGAAACGGGGAGAGCCTGAGATACCCGTCAGTGCCGTCGTCGCCGCCACCGGGACGACCAGTATGTAATGCCGGTTCGTCAGATTTTCAGCGTATGCAGTAACGAACCACTTGCTGTTGATCGGCTTGAACGTAACGCTGGCGCCCATCAGGAAATAAGACGGCACGACGTAAACGCCGGAGCCGCGCGGCTGCAGGCTGTCCTGCTGCGTCCGGTAAGAGTAATCGACCGCAAAGTTCAGCTTGTATTTCTTGAAGACAGGGCGAGTGTCGTAACTGGCCATGCCGCTCAGGGTAAGCTTCGGCATACCCATATCAGCGCCGTCATAGCTGCTGTAGACGGGGGAATAGACGCCCGTCAGTTTGTAATTGGCCGAAACCGCAGCGCTGTTGACCTGTTGGTAATCCGTATATTTTCCCCGCAGGTAACCGAAAGTCTGTGTAAGAGTCAGGCCGGGAAACGGGTTCGCGTCCACCGTGAACTCGGTTCCCCAGATTTTCGAATGCGGGATATTGACGTAGGATCCATATGTTCCGGGCGTGCCGCTGCTCGTTGCGACGTTCGGATTGCCCGAAATGACCACAGTGCCGAGCATCTGCTTGTCATGATAGTCGTCGTAGAACATCGCCGTGTTGAGGCGTAGCCTGTGATTGAAGAATTCCGTTTTCAGACCGATCTCATACGCCAGAACCCATTCGGGTTTAAACGGTTTGATCTGAACATCGGATACGGTGGTGTTGGTCGTGAATCCGCCCGGTTTCACGCCGCGCGAGATGCTTGCATACGCCAGGATATTATCCGTAGCCTGCCAGGCGAGCGCGGCTTTTCCAGAAAACTGGTTGGTCAGCGCGCCTCTGGTCCCAAAGCTCGTCTCACTCATACAGGTTGCCGCGCCGTTACACCTCGCGGCCTGAGTCGTCGAAGGCTGCATGTAGTATTGTTTGACCGCATCGCCAACAAGCTGACGCTCGTCGCTCTGATGCGTCAGACCGAACGTGAACTTCAGCTTGCGCGTCAAATCGTAGCCTAACGTCGCATACTGGCTGAAATTTTCTTGCGGCTGATTATGCAGACTGTCTCGGAAATACCCTACGTAATCCGTAAGATCGAACCAGTTGGCGCCGAAGGCCCGAACCCGATTGTAGTATAGGCCTGTCGTCCAGTGAAACCGGCCATTCAGCAGCGGCTTTCCTTCCAGGCGGATTTCTTGAGAGAAGACATTCGTATTTCCTGCGAAATACGTATCGCCGGAACGGAACGCCAGGGCGTCGCGGTCGACATATTCATGTCTCTGTTGTTGAGAGAAATTACTGATACTGACCAGCTTTGCGAAATTCAGTTCGCGAGACGCCTTGAGTGTAATCCCCCACGTCACGTCATTATTCGACGGAATACTCTTGGGGTTGATGCCGATCAGTTTTGCGTATTGCGGATTCAGACTCCAGCCCGTGGCGTAAATGTTCTGATCGCGCGGAGCGTTGCTGAGCGTGGAAAAATCCTGGAGCACGAAAGCGCCTGTGGCGTCCGAGCGATCGAGCGACCAGTTGCTGATCAGATCGATATTGGTCTTCTCGTCAGGCTGCCATGCAAGACGCCCTCTGATAGCGCCCATGTTCGCATTGCCAAGTTTTTGCCCCGTCACGCGATTAAAGCGAAACGCTCCCCCTTCCATGTTCAAAGCGGAGATACGGTATTGCAGATTGCTCGTGATCGGTCCGGAAACATATAACGTGGTCTTGCTGCGATCCCGGGTCGCAAGATCTTCTGTAATTCCGTAGTGAAGTTCTTTCGTGGGCGCCCGGCTTTCGATGCGCACCTCTCCACCGGTGTCCGACAGCCCGTGAGTAAATCCTACAGGACCCGGATCCGCAGCCACGCTCTGCACATCGAACATCTGGCCGCTGCTCATGGACGAAATCGGGTAGGCGACGTCGTCAAAGTAGGTCAACACCGACGGCATGTTGTTCTGGGTGTAATCCTGGAGACCGATGCCGCGCAGGTAGTAAGAGGGCGCATTCGAACCGCCTTCCGTCTGCACCGTAAGGTTCGGCACAATGCGACCGAGATCCATGACGCTGTTAATATGACGCTGCGTCAACACCTCCTGATCCAGATAAGTCGCCGAGTTGGCTTCGTGCTGCTGCGCCGAAAACTTCAATACGCGATGGCGTGCCACCACGCTGACAGCTTCCGTGTCCGTTCGCACCATGGATTGTCGCTTGCGCAGCGTAGCGGGTTTTGCAGGCTGCGCCACAGCCGCAGTTCCGACGTTTACGTGCGGCGCGGCTTTTTTGTGCGTCGCAGACGCCGCGCGCACAGCGCCACCATGAAGCGCGCATAGCGCGGTGGCCACGGAGAGCGACTTTTTCAGGTGCAATGATGAAACGCGAACCATACGTCACTCCGAGGGGATTTTAATTGCGATATCAAAACAATAACAACGCGATAGGGCTACAACGCGGCCCATCTCTCAACTCTTGAAGGCGAGAACGTCGATCTCCTCCATCAGGCTTTCCACCTGCGTGAGCCTGCTCGCCACGGCGCCGCCGACGGACTGTTCGAGCAGCGACGCAAGGCAGTTCACCAACGTCATGGCCGCGCCATAACTGTCGAAAATCCCCCTGCCCTCGACCGCGCAGCGAAGCGTCAGATTGACACCGTCATCGTTGGGCGGAGCATCGAAGTCCCCGATCTGAAGCACTTTCGCACCACGCCGCTGGGCCACACGCGCAATCCGCCCGCGGACAGGGCGCCGTCGCCGAAAGGACAACAATACGACCAGATCGTTTTCCGCAACATTCACCAGATCTTCGCCCAAAGTCATCCCCGCACGGGGAAGAAGAGCAGCGCCCTCGCGCATGAGATTGAGAATATTGTGAAGATAGGAACCAACGATCATCGAGTTACGAAAACCGACGATCCAGATGCGGCGAGCGTCCCTGAGCATCGCGACCGCCCGCTCCAGCTTGTCGGCGGCAAGATCGTCGGCCGTGCGCGACAGGTTATGATTTTCCTGCCGCACATAGTCAGTAAAATCGTAATTGATCTTTTCATGACGTTCCGTGCTGCGAAGAGCCACAAGCGGCGACCCCATCTGCGCGCGTTCACGCGCCTGGGTGTGCGCCTGCTGATAGCTTTCATAGCCCAGACGACGAAAAAAGCGCGCCGCCGTCGGGTTCGACACCTGCGCACGCGTCGCAATTTCTCCGGCAGTAAAGCCCGAGAAATTACATTCCATCTCAAGTATGACCGCGGCGAGCCTGCGTTCGCCGACGGACAACTCGTCTTGAACGTTCATGATTCGAACCTCGATCGGGGTGTCGTTTTCCATCCGCACTCACTTCACTTTCGGAATGAAACACATTTATCATTCCGAACACAACATGAAAAAATTATTTCGTTACGATCTTGACGAACCGACCTCCGGCGCGGCCTGATGCGACTCCCCCTCCCAAATCAGCGTCAGTAACGCCCGATGCTTTCTCCAGCCTACATAGCCCCCACCCCGGTTACCGAGGAGCAGTTTGCGCGCCCGGCCGGACCGACCGCAGCCGCTCCGGTGCGCGCAACCGTACGTGCCGGGCCGCAATACACCCTCACGTCACTCATGTCGCTTCAGGCGCTGGCGACCTCGCGCGGGTGCAATCCTCTGTTCTACAAGCAGGAAAGCGAGCGCTTCGGTCTCGGCAACATCAAGGCGTTCGGCTGCGCCCATGCGCTGCAGAAACGCGCGACAGACGACACTCAAGGGGTCTCGGTGGTCAAGGGCGAGCGCGACTGCCGCCGTGGCATCTATGTCCATGAGCATGTCACCGCCGCTCGCGCGGACGCCGTCTCCGACGCCGCCATGTGGCGCGCGCAGCAGGCGCCCGAGCGTAACGGGTGGCGCGTGACATCTGGCACGTCCCGTTCCAGTTACGGAGAGAGTCCGGGCTGGGTCATGCAGGGCTACAGCTTTATCGACGAAGAAATCCGTAACCAGACGCCCGACGCGCCGCCGACGCACGTGTTACTTCAGGCGCATATAGACGGTGAAGCAAGCCAAGTCGCCGTCTGTGTCGGTTGATGAACTACGCATCAACGCAACGCGTTTGAACGCTTCACTACAAACCGCCAGAACACATCGCCGCCCTTTTTGGCGACTGCGTGCCGCACAACATCAAGGAATGCACAGCGCCGAAAGATTTGGTTCGAGGCACAGAAGTTTTCGCGCGCTTCGTTCTGCGTTATAGCGAAATTTCATCGGAGCAGGGTCATGACAAGAGAAATTATCATCGCCGGCGCGCAGATGGGGCCGATCGCGCGGGTCGACACAAGAGAAAGCGTGGTGGCTCGCATGACCACTCTGCTTGAGAAGGCCGCGCGAATGGGCGCGCAACTGGTCGTTTTCCCGGAGCTCGCGCTTACGACGTTTTTTCCTCGCTGGTTCATGGCGGAACAACAGGAGATCGACGTCTTCTTTGAAACGCAAATGCCAAACGAGTCGACAGAGCCACTTTTCACGCGTGCGCGGTCTCTGGGCGTGGCGTTCACGTTCGGTTTCGCTGAAAAAGTGACCGAAAATGGGATCGTCAGACGTTTCAATACGTCAGTTCTCGTCAACATACAGGGGGAGATTGTCGCGCGTTATCGCAAAATCCACCTACCGGGTCATTCCGAACATGAGCCATGGCGCGCGTTTCAGCATCTCGAAAAACGTTATTTCGAACCAGGAGAGGGATTTTTCGAAACGACCGACCTTCTTGGCGGCCACTTCTCCATGGCCATCTGCAACGATCGGCGCTGGCCGGAAACATATCGCGAAATGGCGTTGCGTGGGGCCGAGGTCGCGACCATCGGTTACAACACGCCTCTACATTACGCGCAGGCCCCGGAGCACGACCACCTTCAGTCCTTTCATAACCACCTTTGCCTGCAAGCCGGGGCCTACCAGAACGGCCTGTGGGTCGTGGGCGTCGGCAAGACGGGCGTCGAGGAGGGTTGCGGCCTGCTCGGCCAAAGCTGCATCGTCGCCCCCACGGGTGAAATCGTCTCGATGGCCAGCACCACTGGCGACGAAGTGATCGTCGCGGCGTGCGATCTCGACCGTTGCGCGGAAATTCGCGAAAATATTTTCAATTTCGCGAAAAATCGACGCCCGGAAATGTACCCGTTGCTCAGCGCAGTATGAGCGCGAGCCTGCTCCGCAGCGATAAAATCGTTTTTAAATCGCATCGTCTGTTGGACGAATGGAAACTGGAGGCTAGCCTGTCGGCAGACACCGTTTATGGGAACGTCACCACGCGAGGAGCACGACGCCTTTGGCCCCTGACGACGCCAACCCCACAGACGGCCAATCCCAGACGCCAGCGCGCGCATCGCCCAGGAGCCCTGCCATGACTGCGGTCCGGACATCGACACTCTCAGACTCCCTCGGCGCCGGGACGCTGCCCACAGCGACCCTCGATGCGCTTTATCGCCGGATCGATCTGCGGGTCGTGACGATACTCGCGGTTTCATATCTTCTCGACTGTATCGACCGGCTCAATATCGGTTTCGCACAACACCAGATTTCAGAGCGGATCGGCCTTACGCCACAGGATTACGGCTTCGCGGCGGGTATCTTCTTCATCGGCTACGTGCTGTTTGAAATCCCGTCGAATTTACTTCTGCCGAAGGTCGGCGCCCGACGAACCTTCTTCCGCATCATGGTCCTGTGGGGACTGACCTCCGCCAGCATGGGTCTGATCACCAACCGCAACGCCTTCTATGTCATGCGTTTTCTACTCGGCGTCTTCGAGGCCGGGTTCGCTCCCGCCGCAATGTATTATCTGGCGAGCTGGTATCCACGCGAACGCATGGCTACTGCGATTTCGATCCAGCAGATTGCGGCGCCCATGTCCGGCGTCATCGCCGGTCCCGTGTCAGGCATGCTTGTCCAGAACATGGATCACGTCGCCGGAGTCGACGGCTGGCGGTGGATGTTCTTTCTCGAAGGTCTGCCGTCGATCATCATGGGCTTCGTCGTTTTCGCGACGCTGCCGGACAAACCTTCCGAAGCACGGTGGCTGACGCCCGCCGAGGCCCGGATCGTCGAAGAAAACGCATCCTCGACCGGAAGCAGCCACCACGGATTTTCCGCCGTGCTGCGCGACAAAATGATCTACATCCTGTCGCTCGGCTACTTCTGCGTGATCTGCGGTCTCTACACGATCAGCTTCTGGCTGCCTACGGTCCTGCGTCAGTCAGGCGCGACCAGCGATCTTCAGATCGGATTTCTTGCCGCCATCCCGTTTTTCTGCGGAACTGTCGCCATCCTGACATGGGGACGGAGATCCGACCGCCTGCAGGAACGACGCTGGCATGGCGCCATCCCGGCTCTTCTCGCCGCGGTCGGGCTGGCGTCAATCGTCGCTACGACAGGCAGTCTGGTCGGCGCCGTAATCGCCTTGAGCGTAACGGCCATGTGCCTTTACTCCACATATCTGGTCTTCCTGTCCGTGCCTTCCGATCTTCTCAAGGGGCCGGGAGCAGCAGGCGGATACGCCCTGATCAATTCGATCGGCCTTCTTGGTGGT
Organism: Acetobacter nitrogenifigens DSM 23921 = NBRC 105050; assembly: GCF_000429165.1. Taxonomy (GTDB): domain Bacteria; phylum Pseudomonadota; class Alphaproteobacteria; order Acetobacterales; family Acetobacteraceae; genus Acetobacter; species Acetobacter nitrogenifigens. The sequence goes on from NZ_AUBI01000012.1 coordinate 60,780, forward strand.
TTTTGTAGTCCGATCATCATCGGCCACGTCACGCAGATCACCGGCAACGTCAACGCGGGCCTGCTGACCATGAGCGGGATCGTCGCTCTTGGCGGGCTTATTTTCATCTTCGCCATTCCCGGAGGGCGCGCCACGCCAGCCGGGACGATGCCGCCGGAGTAACGTAGTGATGGCCGCCATGAGAGAGAGCCACGAAACGACGCCGGGCCAGAGCGGTGCCTCACGGTTTGGCAAGGACGCCATCCTGACTTTCGGCCTGCTGTATCTCGCGTGGTGCGTGTCCTACATGGACCGCGCGGCCATCACGTTCTCCGCGCCAGCGATGCTGCGCGACATCCATATGTCGCCGACGGAACAAGGCTTCATCGTCGGTATTTTCTACCTCAGCTACTCGTTGATGCAGACGCCCGGCGGCTGGCTCGCCGACCGCTTTGGCGCGAAGGCAGTGGTTCTGGCCGGCCTTGTCGCGTGGTCAGCCTTCACGCTCGGGACCGGGCTGGTCCAGTCTGTCGCGGCGCTGTTGGCCGTCCGGCTGCTGTTCGGCATTGGCGAAGGCGTGTTTCCCGCCGCCAGCCTCAAGGCCCTATATGACGCGGTGCCAGCCCGCGCCCGTGACAAGGCGCCGTCCGCGCTGATGTCCTCGAATTATTTCGGATACCTGATCGCGCCGTCGATTCTGCTGCCCGTGCTCGCCTGGATGGGCTGGCGTTGGACATTTTACGTGATGAGCGGCATCGGTTTCGCCACCGCGCTTCTGGTGCTCCTGCTGGCGCCGAAAGGTTCTGCTCCATCCCGCGATGCGCCTTCCGCTCCGAAAGGGGCTGGCGTCCTCAGGGCGTTGCGTCTTCCAGGCGTCACCCGGCTGATGGCGACCTGGTTCCTGATCAGCTTCATCAACAAGGGGCTGGAAAGTTGGATGCCCACATACCTTCTTCATGAGCGCGGCGTATCGCTCAAGGAAGCAGGCGTTCTTCTCACCCTGCCATATGCCGCGGCAACCATCGCCGCCCTGATTGGCGGCTGGGCGATGTCCCGCTGGTTTGCGCAACGCGAAGAACGATTTATCTCGCTGTGCGTCGTCATCTCATGCGCGGCGCTGCTCGCCATGGCGTATTGCTCGTCCGTGCTGGCCGTCGTCGGCTTCGAGACGCTGCTCTACTTCTTCAAGACGCTCGTGTTCGCGGCGGTCCTCTGCCTGCCGGGCCGCTTCCTGCCGCAGGACATCGCAGGCGTCGGTTACGGTCTGATCAATTTCGGCGGCCAGATCGCGGGTTTCGTGGCGCCGCCTGTGATCGGCACAGTTCTCAGCATGACCGGCAGTTACCCCGCCGCCTTTCTTACCCTTCTCGTCGCGGGCGTTCTTGCCCTCGCGCTGAACAGCGCGCTTGGCAGGTTCAAGAATCCCGCTGGAAAACTGATGACTTTCGGAGCCGACAATCATGGAACTGTGTGACGCAACTGCTGTCGAGCTGCTCGATCTTTACCGCTCCGGCGAAGCCTCCCCGGTCGAGGTGTTGCGATCCTGCCAGAACCGGACGGACAAGGTTAACCCCGCCGTCAACGCCATCGTTTGCGAAGATCGCGACGCAGCTTTGGCTTCGGCCCGCCTGGCGGAGGACGCATGGCGACGCGGCGAACCCACCGGCCCCCTTTGCGGCATTCCCCTTGCAGTAAAAGATACGCACGTCACGGGCGGTCTTCGCACCACATTCGGCAGCCCGCAGTTTCGCGACTGGATACCGGAAAAGGATCAGAATTTCGTCGCTACATTAAGGGTGGCTGGAGCAGTGATCACCGGAAAGACCAACGTCCCCGAATGGGCGGCTGGCGCCAACAGCCGAAATCCCGTTTACGGCGCAACAGGAAATCCATTCGATCCTGCGCTCAACGCCGCCGGATCGTCCGGCGGATCGGCGACGGCGCTCGCCTGCGGCATGGCCGCCCTCGCCACCGGCTCTGACACGGGCGGTTCCTTGCGGAACCCCGCGGCATTTAACGGCGTCGTCGGATACAGACCATCTTCGGGGCTCCTTCCCAGCGAACGTCGCGTGCACGGCTGGTCCTGCCTGTCCTGCGACGGCCCAATGGGCCGCACCGTGGCGGACACTGCCCTTATGCTCTCCGTCTCAGCGGGCGATTTCAGCTACGACCCCCTCGCCTACACGCTGCCCGGAGAGGCTGTTCGCGCCCGGCCAGAGCGGTATTTTCCGTCAGAGCCGATTGATCTTTCGAAACTGCGTCTCGCCGCCACGGAAGATTTCGGCCATGCGCCGACCGAGAGCATCGTCAGACGCGCCTTTCGCGACAAACTGCCTGCCATAACCGCACTGTTCGCCTCCAGCGAAAACGCCGCCCCCGACTGCTCGGGTGGTCATGAGGCTTTCGCGATCCTGCGTGCGGCGATGTTCCAGTCCACCCACGGCGAACGCTACAAAACACATTACGATCTTTTGGGGCCGAACATACGCGCAAATGTCGAAGAAGCCGCCACCTACTCACTTGTCGATTACGCCTGGGCGGCGGAGACGCAGACGAAAATCTATCGCCGGTATCAGACCTTCTTCGAAAATTTCGACATCATCGTAAGCCCTGCGATCACCATAAGCCCACGTCCATGGACCGAACTTTATCCAACCGAGATCGACGGCGTCCCGACGACGAACTATTTCCAATGGCTCTCCCTCGCCTATCTGGTCACGTTGACAGGACATCCCTGCGTCAGCATCCCGGTCGGTGTCGACGAACGGGGCATGCCGTTCGGCCTGCAGATCGTCGGACCGCGCGGCGCCGACTCTCTGGTCCTGCAAACAGCCGCCGCCATCGAAGCAGCCTTCTCAACCTCCCCGACATTGCGCCGTCCGGTCCCTGACATTACCGCGCTCTCAACCATGCAACCTATCGCCTCGCGCCCCGGCTTCATGCCCCTGCCCGGCAGCGACGCGTAATCGTTCCCTGCCCGTCAATCTGATCATCGAGGAAAACCGCCATGCGTAACAGCGACGAAGTCTGGAGCCGCATCGATGAACTCGGCCCGGCGTTCTGTGATCTGTCCGACCGTATCTGGGATCAACCTGAACTGGCCTATGGCGAGTTCGCGGCCGTCGCCGAACACGCGGCCATGCTTGAGCAGCAAGGCTTCAAGGTCACGCGCGACGTCGCCGGAATTCCCACCGCTGTAACTGGAGAGTTTGGCGAAGAAGGCCCTGTCATCGCGATTCTGGGCGAGTATGACGCGCTGCCGGGATTGAGCCAGGAAGCAGGCGTCAGCAGCCCCTCCCCCCTTCCCGGCGCAGGCTTCGGGCATGGCTGCGGCCATAACCTGCTCGGCTCCTCCGCCATGTTGGCGGCGACCGCCGTGAAGGATTACCTGAAGGCCCACGGCGTGAAAGGGCGCGTCCGTTACTACGGCTGTCCCGCCGAGGAAGGCGGCGCCGCCAAAACCTTTATGGTGCGGGAAGGCGCGTTCGACGACGTCGATATCGCCATTTCGTGGCATCCCTCCTCATTCTCAGGCGTCAATGCGCCGCGCTCTCTCGCCAACACGCGGATCGACTTCACTTTCACCGGCAAGGCCTCCCACGCGGCGGCGGCGCCTCATCTCGGTCGCTCCGCACTCGATGCGGCGGAATTGATGAATATCGGCGCGAATTACCTGCGCGAGCATATGCCGCAAAGCGCGCGGCTTCATTACGCCTATATCGACGCGGGCGGGGTCGCTCCGAACGTGGTTCAATCGAAGGTCACGATCCGTTATCTCATCCGTTCCGAAACACTGCCGGAACTGCGCGACCTGATCGAGCGCGTTCGAAAGATCGCAGCCGGAGCTGCGATGATGACGGAAACGCAAGTATCGGAAGCCGTGGTGAGCGCGGTTTCGAACCTTATGGGAAACACGCCGCTGGAACAGGCCATGCACCGCAATTTCGAACGGTTGGGCGCGCCGCAGTTCGACGACGTAGACCGCGCCGTGGCCAGCGAATTCGTCGCCACGCTGACCAAGGCGGATCGCCTCGCCGCCTATAACCGGATGGGGATTCCCTACGATCCGGACGCGGTGTTGTGCGACCTCATCGCGCCGCCATGCGCGGAAGGCGACGGTTCCGCCGGATCGACCGACGTCGGCGACGTCAGCTGGGCCGTTCCCACCGTGCAGGCGCGGGGCGCAACCTGCGCCATCGGCACGCAGCTTCACTCCTGGCAGATGACTGGACAGGGGAAGACCGCCCATGCACACAAAGGCATGATCCATACAGCGAAGATCATGGCGGCGACCGCGCTCGACGCCATTCTCGATGAAAACCTGCTCACGAAAGCCAAAGCGGAGCACGCATCGACAATGGCCGTCACTCCGTATATCTGCCCCATGCCGGACTCGGTAAAGCCCCCGCTCCGCAAGGCGCCCGAAGCAGCATGACCTTCGATTTTTCGACTGTTACGAACACCACATCTCGATGAGCCCCGCTTATATCATCACCATCGGCGCGCTCTCGATCGCCGCCGTGCTGATCCTGATTGCCCGCTTCAGGGCGGAGCCGATCATCACCCTGTTCGGCGTCGCCGTGCTGATTGGCCTCGCCACCGGGAAGGCGCCGACCGCAGCCGTCGCTTCGTTTGAAAACGGCGCCGGACATGCGCTCGGGCATATCGCGTTCATCATCGCCTTCGGCACGATGCTGGGACGGATCGTCACGGAAAGCGGCGCTGCGGAACGGATCGCCGATACGCTGATTGCGCGTTTCGGGCCGCGCAACATCCATTGGGCGATGATGTGCATCGGCCTTCTGGTCGGGTTGCCGGTTTTCTTTGACGTGGGCTTCGTCCTGCTCGCTCCGCTGGCGTTCGTCGCCGCCCGCGCAGCCGGGCAACCGCTGCTTCTGGCGGCTCTGCCTCTTGCGTCGGGGTTGTCTATCGCGCACGCCCTCATGCCGCCGCACCCGGCGATCATGATCGCCGTGGAGGCTTATCACGCCAGCCTGCCAAAGATGCTGCTTCTGGGAACGGTGGTGATGCTGCCGACCGCCGTCCTTACCGGCCCGGTCTTCGCGCGTTTTATCGTCCCACGCCTGCATATCCGCGGCCTGAGCTCACTGGAGGCGCAGTTTCTGGAGCGTGGCGACCGCGGGCCATTACCACCGTTCTGGCTGAGCGCTCTGGTCGTGCTGTCCCCGGTGTTGCTCATTCTCGTCGGGCAGATTGCCCGCTTCGCGCTGCCTTCCGGTATCGGGCCCTGGGTCGGGGACTTGCTCGGCTCCACGGACGTCGCGCTGGTCGCGGCGACGATTTTCGCATGCGTCAGCCTGGGGCTGGCCCGGGGCGTCGCATGGGCCGACATGGCGCACCGTCTGCACGACTGTCTGGCCCCCATCGCGTTCGTGGTGTTGCTTGTCGGCGCAGGCGGCGGCTTCGGTCGGGCGCTCATCGATTCGGGCGTCTCGGACGTGCTGACGGGACTCGCCGTATCGTGGAAAATGCCGATCCTGCTTCTGGCGTGGGGGCTGGCGGCGGTGGTGCGACTGGCCACCGGCTCCGCTACGGTCGCAATGAGCACGGCTGCGGCGGTGCTCGCCCCCGTCGCGCTGCACACCGGTCTTGTCGCTCCAGAAGCGCTGGTGTTGGCGACCGGCGCCGGTTCGGTGGCTTTCGGACCTGTGACGGACCCGGTATTCTGGCAGATCAAGGAGTATCTGGGCATGAGCGTCGGCCAAACCCTGATCACATGGTCGGTCATCGAGACGGGCATTTCGCTCATGGCTCTGGCTGGCGCCGTCGCCTTCCAGTCGATGCACTCATTTTTCTGAAACACACGTAACCAAGGTTCCGGTCATGAACATCGACTCCCTGCCCACGCCCTGCGTCCTGATCGACTTCGACCGCATGAAAGCCAATATCGGCCGAGCGCAGGACTACGCCACCCAGCACGGCTTTTCTCTTCGCCCGCATATCAAGACCCACAAAATTCCCGCGTTCGCCCGCTTGCAGGTCGAGGCCGGGGCAAAGGGAATTACCTGTCAGAAGCTGGGTGAAGCCGAAGTGATGGCGGACGCCGGGCTCGACGACATCCTGATCAGCTACAATCTGATCGGCTTCGACAAGCTTGCGCGCATGACGACGCTCGCGCGGCGGATCAAACTTACCGTCGCCGCCGACAGCCTCCACACCGTCGAAGGATACAACCGCGCGGCGGAGGCGGCCGACGTTTCGTTCGACGTGCTGATCGAATGCGACACCGGCGGCGGTCGTTGCGGCGTCCAGACGCCCGAAGAAGCCGTGACGCTGGCGCAGGCCCTGCGCGGCGGGGCTCGCTTCGCCGGGTTGATGACCTATCCCGCAGCAGGAAAGACGGCAGAAATGGCGGCATGGCTCTCTGCCGCCCTCGCTGCGTTCAAGGCCGCCGACGTTCCGGTGCGCGTCGTGTCCGCTGGCGGAACGCCGGATCTGTGGAAAGCGCACACCATTCCGGGCGTGACGGAATACCGGCCCGGCACGTACGTCTATATGGATCGTTCGCAGGTCGCCGTCGGCGCGGCGAGCATGGACGATTGCGCGCTGAGCGTGTTTGCCACCGTCGTCAGCAAGCCGCGCCCCGACCGCGCCGTCATCGACGCGGGCACGAAGACGCTCACCAGCGATCTGCTTGGCATGGAGGGTTTCGGCCACATTCCAGCCTGTCCACATGCGACGCTAAGCGGCCTCAGCGAAGAACATGGCGTGCTGCGCGCTGAATCCGGCCTGCCGGAGATCGGAGAGCGCGTGCGCATCATCCCCAATCACGCCTGCGTCGTCAGCAACATGTTCGACACGGTTTACCTCGTGTCCGGCGAACGAGTGCTCGACGTCATGCCCGTTGCAGCGCGCGGGCGCGTGTCCTGACCAACCAGAAAGAGGATAACATCATGGTCAAGAAAATGTTCGGCTCCTCCCACGTGCCGTTGTCCCCCGCCGTCCGTGCGGGAGACTTCGTCTACATATCGGGACAGGTTCCGGTGAAGGACGGCGCGATCGTCAACGGCGACGTGCGTGTGCAGACCCAGACCGTTCTGGAAAACGTCTCAGCGGCGCTGAAGCTTGCCGGATGTGAAATGTCCGACGTCGTGAAAACGTTCGTGATCCTGACCGACAAGAAGGATTTTGCAGCGTTCAACGAAGTCTACGCCACGTTCTTTCCGTCCGAACCCCCTGCCCGCACGACGGTCGAGGCTGGCCTGATGGTCGACATCACGGTCGAGATCGAGGCGATCGCCTACAAGCCGCTCTGATTCGTCGGCAACGCCCGGCCTACGCCAAAACAGGATAGACTGCTCATGAAGGTGTTCGTCGCGTCTCTGGCGACAGAGACAAACACGTTCTCCCCCGTCCCCACCGACCGTGCGAATTTCATCGCCGCGTTCTATGCGCCGCCCGGACATCATCCGGCCACGCCAACCTTGTGCTCCGCCGTATTCCCGGCGCTGCGCGAGCGTGCGCGCGATGAAGGCTTCGAGCTTGTCGAGGGGACCGCGACATGGGCCGAGCCGGGCGGTCTGGTGCAACGCCAGACCTATGAAGCGCTGCGCGACGAAATTCTCGATCAGCTTCGCGCAGCGGCGCCGGTCGACGCCGTCGTGCTCGGCCTGCACGGCGCCATGGTCGCACAGGGCTACGATGACTGCGAGGGCGATCTGGCGGCGCGCGTCCGCGAAATCGTCGGACCGGACGTCATTGTCGGCGCCACGTTCGATCCGCACAGCCATCTGACCCCGAAACGGGTCGAGAATTTGAATATCCTAAACGCGTTTCTTGAATTTCCGCATACGGATTTCGTCGAGCGCGCCGAACAGGTCGTGGACCTGACGCTTCGCGCCGTTCGCCAGCAGATCAGGCCGGTCATCTCCGTCTTCGACTGCCGCATGATCGATGTTCTCCCAACCAGCCAGCAACCGATGCGGGGCTTTGTCGACAGCTTGAGCGCCATGGAGGGGCGCGGCTCTGTGCTCAGCGTATCGCTGATTCACGGATTTCTTGCCGGAGACGTGCCGGAACTCGGGGCGCGGCTTGTGGTCGTGACCGATAACGACCCGGCGGTTGGAGACCGCCTCGCCCGGGAAAAGGGTATGGAACTGTTCGCGATGCGCGGCTCCACCCGCATGACGCAACATGACATCCCCGACGCTCTGCAACTGGCGCGCGCCTGCGCTACGGCCGGCGCGGCGAAGCCCGTCGTGCTGGCCGACACGTGGGACAATCCGGGCGGCGGGGTCGCCGGAGACGGCACGCTGATCCTGCGGGCCATGCTTGACGCGGGCATGGACGATGTCGGAGTCGCCACGATCTGGGACCCTATCGCGGTCACTTTCTGCCTCGCCGCTGGCGACGGGGCGACGATCAGGTTGCGCTTCGGCGGGAAAAGCGACCCCGGCGCGGGCGACCCGATCGACGCGTCCGTCACGGTTCTGAAAGCTGTTGATGAAGCATGGGAGAGTTTTGGCGCGAGCCGGGTTCCGCTTGGCCCGTCAGCAGTGATTCGAATCGTAGGCACATGCACCGACGTCATCCTGAACACGAACCGGACCCAGACGTTTGACCCGGACATCTTCTCGGGCCTGGGGATCGACATCAGTCAGAAGAAATACCTTGTCGTGAAATCGACGAATCATTTCTATGCGGCGTTCAGGCCCGTCGCTTCCGAAATTTTCTACGTCGACGCTGGCACGCATTACCCCTCCGACGCGCGGCGCACTGACTACGTCAAGGTCAAGCGACCGCTCTGGCCGATCGTCGACGACCCACATGCCGCCAGCGCCTGAATTGACCATCAATTTATAAAATAGTGGGTCACACCTCTGCGCGCGAGCGCCTGTCTCGCTCCACGATAAGCGCGCGGATCCGATCCGCGCTGTCGCTGGTTGCCGGGTTGTAGACTATCATTCCAAGATCGGGGCGCCCGTCGATCGCAAAGTTTGAAAACTCAAGTTCAATCATACCTATATCCGGATGATGGATACGTTTGACGCCTTCGCCATGCGAGGCGACGCCAGTTTCCTGCCACAAGGCCTCGAATTCCGGGCTCGTGCGCGACAGGTCCTCGACCAGTTGTGTAATCTCTGCATGCGCTCCCGCCCGCGCCACATCAGCCCGAAACGCGCCGACAACGAATCGCGCGACGTTGCGCCAGTCGTCCTGCGCGTTTCTAACGTGTGCATTTCCGAACATGATGCGCAGGATGTTTCTTTTCTCTCGCGGAATTTTTGAATAATCGGTCAAAAGCGCCGCTGCGGCGTCGTTCCATGCGATCACGTCCCACGTCGCAGTCTTGATAATGGTCGGACTTGTGGTGAGCGCGTCGAGAACACGTTGCAGACGGGGCGTCACTGTGTCTGTCGCCCTGTAACGCGCGGCCGGAGGACGCCCAAGACCAAGAATGAACAGATGCTCGCGTTCGCTCTCCGTCAGCATCAGTCCCGCAGCGATACGGTTGAGAACGTCCTCTGACGGTGCGCCTCCCCGCCCCTGCTCCAGCCATGTGTACCAGGTGGGACTGATATTGGCCCGTTGGGCGACTTCTTCTCGCCTCAACCCGGACGTACGCCTTCGCCCGCTGGCAAACCCCAGCGCGACCGGGTCCAGCCGTGTCCGGCAATTGCGTAGAAAACCGCCCAGTTTGTTCTCGTTCTCCAATGTCACGCCGATCCTGTTGATCATTATACCATGATAAAGTCACTACTTTTACATGATGAAAATTAGAATACGACGCGGTTGGGAGCAACAACGGAGGCTCTTTCATGCGTGTATTTCTCACTGGCGCCACCGGCTTCATCGGTTCACGTATCGTCACCGAACTCCTGTCCGCCGGACATCAGGTCATCGGCCTCACGCGGTCGGAGGCTGGCGCGCGCGCGCTGGCTGAAGCTGGAGCCGAGCCACATCGCGGCGACATTGAAAACCCCGGCAGTCTGCAGGCGGGCGCGGCGAAGGCTGATAGCGTAATTCACACCGCCTTTGATCACGACTTCACGAATTTCGTCGCGAATTGCGAGAAGGACAAACGGGCCATCGAAGCGCTTGGCGCCGAACTCAAGGGCTCAAGGCGTCCATTCCTCATCACGTCGGGCACTGGCGTAGGCGCAGAGGCGCCGGGTCAACCCGCACTTGAAAGCGTCTTCAACGCCGCACACCAAAACCCGCGTGTCATTTCCGAAATCACAGGCGCGCGGCTGCTCGATGATGGAACGGACGTTCGCATCGTGCGGCTTCCGCAAGTCCATGACACGGTAAAACAGGGTCTGGTTACCCCCTACATTGCAATTTCGCGTGAAAAAGGCGTCGCCGCCTATATCGGCGAGGGTCTTAATCGCTGGCCCGCCGCCCATGTGCGCGACGTCGCGGCTCTCTACAGGCTGGCGCTTGAGAGAGGGCAAGCTGGCGAACGGTATCATGCGGTCGATGAAGAAGGCGTCACGGCGCAAGAAATCGCAACTGTCATCGGCGCAGGTCTGGGCGTCGACGTAATCTCTCTGCCTCCCGAGCTGGCGCAACAACATTTCGGGTGGCTGGGAATGTTTATTGGAATGGATCTGGTCGCGTCCAGTGCATGGACCCGATCGCGACTAGGCTGGCAGCCAACCGGGCCTGGTATAATCAGTGATCTGACGAAGATGGACTACACGAAAATTTAGCACGGCGAAAAACAATTTAGATATTCATTGAAAAAATAATTAGTATAAATGCGCAAGGAAATTTGGGAATATGAGTAATGTGGAAACCTTGGGTCGGACAGCATTATGAAAAACGCAAACTTCTTATACTAGGAAAAAGTTGTTACGACTGGGTCGATTCAAGCGACGATTCACTTAAGTCTCCACAAAACGACCATCCTGTAATGCTGGTCGAAAATCAGCTTCATGAACCCGCCGAAAAAAACGGGTTCATGCTTAAACTGACGCGCGCCCTTTGCAACCAGACGTGGCCGTCACCTGAGGATCGTCAACTCGCATGGCAAAGTGTGGCGTTCACTAACTATGTTCCGGTCTCCGTAGGATATGGAGCCCGGCGCAGGCCGGCCCCTGCCGCATGGCGGCAGGCCGCCGATGAATGGCCAGATTTGTTGGAAAAACTGTCTCCGCGAAACATAATTATCCTGGGACTGAGCTTGTGGGATAATATGCCTTCCCCAAAAAACGCGGCCGGCGCGGTAGGAAAATTCCCACAACGATCCCCGGCCGTTCGCGAATATGTGACCGAGTCCGGCAACGTGACCCGGTGCTGGTGCCATTGGCATCCTTCCGCAGGGGCCTCTGCCGACTCACTCCGAGACGTTATTGCAGAAGCCGAGAATGCGGCGTGAGGCGTTACTTTATTCAGCCGTTACGGAACGTGTAGCTATACCCGTTGATCGCAGGCGCACCGCCCAGATGGGCGTAAAGCACCTTCGCGCCTTTCGGAAAGAAGCCGGTCTTCACGAGGTCGATCATCCCCTGCATCGACTTTCCTTCATAAACCGGATCCGTGATCATCGCTTCGGTCTGCGCCGCAAGGCGCATGGCCTCAACCGTTTCCTTCGACGGCACGCCGTACGCCGGATATGCGTAATCTTCCATCAGGATCACGTCGTCGCCGGCGATCTCCGGCCCGTCGACCAGCGCGGACGTCTTCTGCGCAATGTCGAGAACCTGAGCCTTCACCGGTCTTGGCGTGAAAGACGCGTCGATGCCGATCACTTGGCGCGCACGGCCGTCATCGGCGAAGCCAACCAGCATCCCTGCGTGGGTCGATCCGGTCACTGTGCAGACGACGATGAAGTCGAACTTGAAGCCCAGTTCGGCTTCCTGCGCCCGGACTTCCTCCGCGAAACCGACATAACCGAGGCCGCCGAATTTGTGGACAGAAGCCCCGGCCGGAATGGCGTAAGGCTTGCCGCCTTTCGCTTTCACCTCATCCAGAGCCTGCAACCAACTGTCGCGGATGCCGACGTCGAAACCTTCATCGACCAGTTGCGAATTGGCGCCCATAAGGCGCGTCATCAGGATGTTGCCGACGCGGTCGTAAACCGCATCGTCATGCGGCACCCAGCTTTCCTGAATCACATGGCACTTCATGCCGATCTTGGCGGCGACCGCCGCGACAAGACGCGTGTGATTCGACTGCACGCCACCGATGGAGACCAGGGTGTCGGCGCCGGAAGCGATGGCGTCAGGTACGATGTATTCCAGCTTGCGGAGCTTGTTTCCGCCCATGGCGAGGCCCGAGTTGCAATCTTCACGCTTGGCGTAGATCTGCACGTCGCCGCCGAGGCGCTCGGTCAGACGCGGCAGGAATTCGATTGGCGTCGGACCGAAGGTGAGCGGATACCGCTCGAAGCGGGACAGGTTGAGCATTTCGAAGCCTCGTGTTTGCTTGAACCCGCAAATTTATGGCAGAAACGAGATGAAATGTGCTTTCAAAATATCATGAAATTTTTTACAAAAAGCTCGTAAAATAATAAATTATGTCGATAAGTGATAAATTATATCGTAAAAAGTGGAACAATCTTTCATGCCTGAAGACCTTGATCGAACCGATCGCCGTATCCTGCGTCTGCTTCAAAAGGATGGTCGCATGGCGAACGCCGATCTGGCCCGCAAAGTGAATATAAGCGCCGCCACCTGCCACCGGAGGACGCAGCGCCTGTTTGAAGCCAACTGCATTCGCGCCGTGCGGGCGCAGGTCGCGCCTGACGCGGTCGATCTCTCGACGCTCGCAATTGTAGGTGTGGTCCTGGACCGCTCCACGTCGGACAGTTTCGCCGCATTTGAGCAGGCGGTCCGCGAAACTCCGGAGATTCTGGACTGCCACCTGGTCGCCGGAGATTTCGACTATTTTCTGAAAATTCGCGTACGAGACATGGAGCATTTTAACCGACTGCACGCCACGCGCCTTATTGTGCTGCCGGGCGTGCGTCAAACGCGAACGTTCTTCGTCATGAAGGAGGTCGTCGATAACAGGCCGCTCGATATTTAAAGGCCCGTCAGCAGTTACGGCGGGACATCGACGCGGCAAGAACGGCTACTGCACCAGAGCGTCATGCGAGAATCAGTGAAACCGCACGCTGGAATCTGTGCTGCGTTCCAGCCGAGGCTCGCCTCTCACCGACAGCAGGAACAGCAACAGCCCCATAATTGCGATACCGCCTCCGGCCCAACCAGTAGCGGCGTAACCAAACCCGGAAGCCAGCACGAAAGCGCCCACCCACGCCCCCAACGCATTGGCGAGGTTGAACGCCGCGTGGTTCATGGAAGCCGCCATGGTCTGCGCATCACCCGCGACTGCCATCAACCGCATCTGCATCGCCGGCCCCAGCGCGATTGTGCCACCGAGCAAGAAGATAATGATCGTAACGGACCAGAGATGGGGCAATGCGAACGCAAAAAGCGACAGGGTGACGACGTTCCAGATGAACGCGCCGATCGTGGCCCCAAGCGGATTACGATCAATGGCGCTGGCCCCGACATAGGCCCCCACCACCATGCCCACGCCCCAGAGCCCCTGGAACAGAGGGATGCTCCATAGCGGCACGTGCGTAACATGCAGCAGCGCGGCGGAGACATAAGTGTAGACGCAAAACATCCCGCCGGTGCCGAGCATCACCACGCCCAGCACGTACCATATCTGCTTACGGCCGAACGCCCGCAGTTCGCCAAGCAAAGAATGCCCCGGTCGGGGGTCGTCACGCGGAATGAAGCGCCAGATCATGAACGCCGCGATCAGGGCGATCGCCCCCACCAAAAGGTAGGCGACTCTCCAGCTCAGATACTCGCCCATCAAACTCGCCAAAGGCGCGCCAACCACGTTGGCGAAAGTCAGCCCCGCGAACACATGCCCAACCGCCTTTCCGCGCCGCCCCTCCGCCACCAGACTGGCGGCGGTCAACGCGCTGCCTCCGAACAATGTGCCATGCGGCAAGCCTGCCAGAAAACGCCAGAATTCGAGGGCGCCAACGCTATGCGCCAGCGTCCCCAGAATATTGGTCACGGCGAACCACAGGGTGAGCAGGATCAGGGCCTGTTTGCGCGACATGCGCGCGGACGCCAGCGAAATAATCGGCGCACCGACAACCACGCCCATGGCGTATGCGCTGACGATGTTGCCGCATTGCGGAATCGAAGCGTCCATCGAGCGCGCGACGTCAGGCAGCAGCCCCATCATCGCGAACTCGCCGGTGCCTATGCCAAAGGTCCCTACAGCGAGGGAGAGAATCGGCAAGGCGTGGCCCGTCGTCGTCTGGCCCTGCTTCACTGCGGAAGCCGTCATTCCTCTCTCCATCCTGGTTGCAAAAAGCGTCTGTACCGCTACGAACTAAAACTGCGGCGTTGCGCATACGTTCCGATAACCGCCCGGCTCCGCCATCGTCGACGCAGCGGGCGCCAGTAAAATCGACGATTCATTGGCCTCACCTGTCGGGACACCCCATATCCTCATGACCCCATCCCCGTCCAACAACGCTTCGACGCCGCAGGGCGAATCTGGAAGCGAAGCCACCGTCAGCATAAGCAGAATGCTGCGCCTCACCTTGGTCGCAGCTGCGATCATGCTTGCAATCTGGCTCATCGGCGACGTGCTGATGGTCGTATTCGCCTCGGCCCTCTTCGCCGTGGTGCTGCACGGGCTCGCACGAGTTCTGGCGCGCCGCACGAAGCTTCCTCATGGCGCGGCGCTGGCGCTCGTCACCCTCGGACTGCTGCTCATTCTGGTCACGGTAGGCTGGACAAGCGGTTCCGATATCGCAGCCCAGTTTTCGAAACTGCGCGACGCTCTGGTCACACAGGCCTCGGCGCTGCGCGGTCAACTGGAAGCCTGGCCGCAGGGACGAGTGCTCATTCAGTATCTGCCTCAGTCGATGGGCGGATCTCAGGGCAGCAGCTTCGAATCGCTTAGCACCCGCATCGCCGGTTCGATGACCGGTTTTCTTGGATCTGCGTTCGGCGCGCTTGGCACAATCGCCGTCGTCGTGATCGCCGGTCTTTATTTCGCCGCCGATCCATCGCTCTACGCCAACGGCATTCTACGCCTTGTCCCTCTTCAATGGCGCGACAAAGGCCGTGAAGTGATGATCGCCGCCGCTGACACGCTTTGGGCGTGGGTCGCAGGCCAGGCGCTCGACATGGCTGTGGTGGGGCTGTTGTCCGGCTTCGGGCTGTGGCTGATCGGCGTGCCCCTCGCCTTCGGATTGGGCTGCCTCGCAGCGCTCTGTAATTTCATCCCGTATATTGGAGCGATCATGGGCGCCGTGCCCGCCCTGCTCCTCGCGCTTTCGCTGGGTCTGCGTGAGACGGCGATGGTCGCGGCTCTTTACGCGGTCGTACAATTCTTCGAGGGTAACGTCATGGCGCCCCTGATTCAGCGTCATGCCGTGAAGATGCCGCCGGCCGTGACAGTGCTCTCGCAGACATTGTTTGGCGGGATCTTCGGTTTTCCCGGCCTGATGCTCGCCTCCCCTCTCACGGCGGCCCTGCTTGCAGTCGGCGACCGGCTGACGCCCAAACTGGACGAGAAGGAACGTATATGAATGCGCGTACCGCGACCGACGCATAAATTTACTGCGGCCATCCTTCTGACGCTGGGCGGCGCGTCTCTCGCTGGATGTGAGATGACGCCGGAGCAACTCGATTACGCATGCATGCAGCAAAAGCCCGACAACCAGCTGCTTCGCGAACCGACTCTGGAGCACTTCATCCAGGGCTGCGGTCTCGATTACTACACCGACGTCACCGGCAGGATTAAGCTGCACTACACGCCGCCGCGCGGGGACGGGACCCTGCCGGTCGTCGCCGCCTCATCCTTCGCGGTCAGCGAGCCCGGCGGTTCGCACGGGCGCGTGTGGTATCTGTGCATGCCCGTACCGATTTCGGTGGCCGACAGCCAACCTTCGGCGTCCCCCACGGCGACGCGCACGAATCAGGCCGTCTGCCGTTACGCAGGAAGCGGGGAGAAAAGGCTGAATCTCGTCTACGATCAGGACGACGCCGCCAAATACGATCCTCTCAAGTGGTGAAACTTTCGCCATAGGCGCCCCCCGAGGCGAATGTGTTTGACAAGCATTGTCCGATAGATGCTTGATGGCGTCACTAATGATACGCTGGATCAGGCGACGTCGTGAGACGCTGGCCTGAAGGGCTCCAAAGCGGCAGTGGGCTGCCCACACCCGTTGGGAGCCATACAGACACGAATCTTTCCTGCCCCGGAACCAAGGTGATGAGCTGGCGCATGGATCGGCGCTGGAGCGATGGAAAGCGCCGGGAGCAATTCCGGGCGGCCTGATCATCAGTTTCTGGTGCCAATCCGAGTAATTTCCGGGCGGGGTTTATCTGCATGACACGGCTGCGGCCCCAACGCGCTTTAACGGAAAATTCGATAATCCGCACTCGCACTCAACCAGTTTCCTGCACATCTCGTGCAATCCGCCCCTGGAGAAACCTCTCCGTCAACGGCAAGTTCCTGTCGGGATACCTGACAGGCGTTCACAGGGTTGGGCTCGAACTCAGCCGCGAACTGGGCGAACGCGCCGAGGAGATCGCAGAAATCGTCGGCGGGGGACCGCTCTTCCGCACGCCGGGACGAGACCACCCGGCGTGGATAAACAGCTCCATTCCCACCTCGGGCATGTCGGCGCGTGGCGTATCGGGGCAAGTGTGGGAACAGGTGACGCTGCTTCGACAGTCACGCACAGATCTGCTTCTCAACCTGTGCAATCTTGGTCCAGCGCTGCATCCCGCGATGATCACCATGATCCACGACGCGCAGACCTTCATAACGCCGGAATCCTATACGACAGGGTTCGGGCGGTTCTATCGCGCGCTGCTTCCGGCTCTGGGACGACGCAGCCTGCGCGTCCTCACGGTTTCGGATTTCTCCGCGCAGGAACTGGCCCGATGGGATGTGGCGCCGACAGAACGCATCCGGGTGATACCGAACGGCGTAGATCACGTTCTACGCGTCAGACCCGATCGAAATGTGCTGCGAAGGATCGGGGCGCGACCATTTGTGCTCGCTCTCGCCAGTGCGCAACGACACAAGCGGATCGGCACGCTGATCCGTGCTTTTTCAGATCCCCGTCTGGCGCATCTCGACCTGATTCTGTTCGGCCCCGCCTCCCCTACCGATTTTGCGCGTTCCGGACACCCGCTGCCGCCCAACGCGCGCTGCCTCTCATTCGTGTCCGACGAAGAAGTGCGTGCGCTGATGGAGGCTGCGCTATGCTTCGCCCTCCCTTCAACAACCGAAGGGTTCGGCCTCCCCCCGCTGGAGGCGATGCTGATCGGATGCCCCGCCATCGTCAGCCGCGCGGGCGCGCTTCCTGGCCTTTGTGGCGAGGACGTCCTCTACGCCTCGCCGGACGACCCCGGAGAATGGGTGGAGGCGATCCGGCGCCTTGCCGACGACCCGGAGATGCGCCGGCACCGAGCTGCAGTCGGACGCCGGCGGGCTGCGCGATACACATGGCGACACGCGGGCGACGCCCTGATGGCCGTATTGCGCGAAGTCAGTGACGAACGACGCAGCGCGACGACCCCTTAAAACCACCCGCGCAACATGCGAGATCAGCGCGCGGAGCGAATACACAGAAGATCACGACGGTCCGGTCGCCACTGGTCAATCCCGCTCAGGATCGCTACATCGCCTCCCTATGAATGAAGCCGATTTCTCCGGGGCCGCCGCAACGGCGCAGGCGACCCCCATCCTGATCGCGCCCCAAGCCGTGCTTCGCCAGAAAGGCCGGGTGGTGCGCCCGGAAGATATGGCGGCGCTCCGCGAGGGTCTGCCGGGAATGTTCGCCGCGATGTATCAGGCGCCCGGCATCGGCCTCGCCGCGCCACAGATCGGGATCAGCATGCGCTATGCGATCGTCGACCTCGGTGAGGAAGACGCGCGCGAACCGATCGTGCTGATCAATCCCGAAATCATCTCCGAAAGCGAAGTCCTTCACTCCCGCGAGGAGGGTTGTCTTTCGCTGCCCAACCAGTACGCCGAAGTCGTGCGGCCGGAAGCGGTGCGCGTGCGCTATACGTCTCTGGCGGGAGAGCAGATCGAACGCGACGTGGACGGCCTGCTCGCGACATGCATCCAGCATGAGATCGATCATCTCGACGGCGTGCTATTTGTCGATCACCTGTCCGCACTGCGCCGCAATATGATTCTGCGCCGCCTCGCCAAGGAACAGAAAGCTAAACGCGGCTGACGCATCGGCGCCCGCGGATCACGATAACACCAGGCCGACACCACCCGCCGCCAGTCCGACCAGCGTCCAGTCAGGAGACCTTGCACCATGCGCATAGCCTTTATGGGCACTCCCGACTTCGCCGTGCCCGCGCTCCATGCGCTGCATGACGCCGGACATGAAATCGCCGCCGTCTATACTCAGCCCCCTCGACCGGCCGGTCGAGGGCAGGCGCTCCGCGCGTCGCCAGTT
Organism: Acetobacter nitrogenifigens DSM 23921 = NBRC 105050; assembly: GCF_000429165.1. Classification (GTDB taxonomy): domain Bacteria; phylum Pseudomonadota; class Alphaproteobacteria; order Acetobacterales; family Acetobacteraceae; genus Acetobacter; species Acetobacter nitrogenifigens. The sequence goes on from NZ_AUBI01000012.1 coordinate 79,198, forward strand.
CAACTGGCGGCTGAGGCGATGGGGCTTGAGGTGCGTAGCCCCTTAACCCTCAAGCGCGACGCCGAGGCAAGGCAGGCATTTGCGGCGCTCGACCTCGACGTCGCCGTTGTGGCGGCTTACGGCCTGATTCTGCCTACCGACATGCTCGCGGCGCCGCGCTTGGGGTGCCTCAACATCCACGCCAGCCTACTTCCGCGCTGGCGCGGGGCTTCGCCGATCCAGAGCTCCATTCTTGCAGGAGACAGCGAAAGCGGCGTCACCATCATGCAAATGGAGGCAGGCCTCGACACCGGCCCCATGCTGCTCCGCGCCTCAACCCCGATCACCGGCGACACGACAGCGACGACGCTGCATGACGCGCTCTCTGCTATGGGCGCGCGTCTGATCGTTCAAACTTTGCGCGAGATGCCGGGCGCCGTCGTCCAGACGGAAGACGGCGTCACTTACGCCGCACGTCTGACGCGCGAGGACGGACGCATCGACTGGACACGCACCGCCGCCGAAATCGACCGGCAGGTCCGGGCGTTGACCCCTTGGCCGGGCGCGTTCACGACTCTGGACGGCGTTGTCGTGAAGATCGGCGAGGCGAAACCGGCTCCCTTCCCCGACGGCGTTTCGGCGGCGCAGCCGGGCGAGGCGCTCGACGACCACTTGACGATCGCCTGTGGCGACGGGCGGGCCTTGCGTCTGCTGCGCATCCAGCGCCCCGGACGCGGCATGATGGACGCTGGCGCCTTTCTGCGCGGGCAGCCGCTTCCAGCGGGCGCGCGCCTCGGGACACATTGATGACGGCGCCCACAGACGCCGTTGAAACGTCGCCCGACATTCAGCGCTGGGCGGTGCTACTGGAGTACGACGGAGGTGCGTTCGTCGGCTGGCAGCGGCAGGCGAACGGCGTCTCGATACAATCCCTTCTCGAAGACGCAGCTTCTCGCCTAAGCGGCGGTCGCGACGTCGCCAGCGTGACTGCCGGACGCACGGACGCTGGCGTCCACGCCAGCGGACAGGTGGCTCATCTCGATTTCCCCGGTTCCCTGCAACTGAACCCGCGCGCAGTGCGGGACGGGCTGTCGTTTCACCTGAAACCGCATCCCGTCGCCGTGCTGGACGCGGCGCCGGTCTCGCTTGACTGGAATGCTCGCTTCTCGGCCCTGAACCGCCGCTATCGCTACCGCATTCTCAACCGGTCGACGCGACCGGCCCTCGACGCCGGACAGGTGTGGCACGTCAAGTTCCCGCTGGACGCCGACGCCATGCGCCGGGCCGCGCAGACGCTGCTCGGGCGGCATGATTTCAGCACGTTCCGCGCGTCGAGTTGTCAGGCGAAAAGCCCGCTAAGAACGCTTGATCGTCTGGACGTGCGCCGCGATGGCGAGATGATTCTGTTTGAGGTCGAGGCGCGATCCTTTCTGCATCATCAGGTCCGCAATCTCGTTGGGACGCTTCAGATGGTCGGCTGCGGACGTTGGCCGGAGGAACGGGTGCGGCAAGCGCTCGACGCCCGCGACCGGAGCAAGGGCGGTCCGACTGCGCCGCCCGACGGTCTCGCCCTGACCGGCGTAGGATACGAGCCGGATCCGTTCGCCGTCGCTGGCGCGAATATCCGTAGCAAGACGCTCGACGCCTCGTGATATAAGGACCGTCAGGTTCTTCACAGCGCCGCCCCCCCCGCAGGAGCGCCTCCGACCTTCCACGCCTGCAAGCAGCCATTTTGGGCGCGCGACTGGCCTCCACCTTCGAAATCCCTGCCGCCCGGTCGCCATAGTTGCAAAGAGGCGTGAGGATCGCGGCGGCGCGTGATCGAGATCCTGCTTTACGCAGGCGCCGGATCAGGAGGCGTCCGGAATCCCCGCGATCAGCTCACAGCCGCATCAGGCCATGTGCGCGCGCTTGCGCCGCAGGGCGCATTGCGCCAAAGGAAACGACACTCAATTCGCACCGGGGCGGTCTTTTCGCCTCTCATCCAGCGGCCAGCCTCCCCGTCCTGACGGAGACCGGTCAGCCAATGGCAGGGGCTCGAACGCACCGCAATGATCTCGTCAATTCTGGGCAGCTTCATCGTCACATGCGCCCGACGCGCATGGATCGTCCTTCTGGTGTTCCTGCTGCTCGGTTCCGGGGCCGTATGGGTCACCATGACCCATCTTGGCGTCACGACCGACACCAGCAAGATGCTCTCTGACAAGTTGGCCTGGAAGCAGAGGTCGGACCGGCTGAGCAAGCTGTTTCCCCAGAAGGACGATCTGCTCGTCGCCGTGATCGAGGCCAAGCTGCCTGAAGAAGGACGCGCGGCCGCTCGCGAGCTGGCGGCGCGGCTGTCGACCGACCATACGCATTTCAATTACGTGCGGCTGCCTGACGACAATCCCTACCTGAACCGCAACGGGTTGATGTTCCTCGACCCCAAACCGCTGGAGAAGGTTCTGGACGACACCGTCGCCGCGCAGCCATTCCTCGGCGCGCTCGCCGCCGATCCTTCGTCGCGCGGCCTGTTCGATGCGCTCGGCCTGATCGCCGAAGGAGTCAAGCGCGGACAGGCCAATCTGAAAGGCTTTCAGTCAGCGCTCGACGGGTTCGCAGGCAATCTTGAAGCCGCCGCCGACGGGCGTCCGCAACTGCTGTCCTGGCAACAACTGCTCGCTGGCGGGCTGAGCGATCTCTCCGGCCATTACCAGTTCGTCATTACACAGCCCAAGCTCGACTACGGCTCTCTCCAGCCGGGCGGAGAACCGTCCAAGGCCATGCGGGACGCCGCCAACGCTCTGGAGTTCGTCAAGTCGGGCGACGCGCATGTGTACATCACCGGCGAAGTGCAGATCGACGACGAGGAATTCGCGACCGTAGCGCAGGGGATGGTCGCCGGCCTGCTCGGCTCCCTCGCCCTCGTCACGCTCTGGTTGATGCTGGCCGTGCGTACATGGCGCATCATTGCGCCCATCGTGATCACGCTTGTCATGGGTCTTCTTCTCACGACCGGCTTTGCGGCTATCGCCGTCGGCACGCTGAACCTGATCTCCGTCGCCTTCGCCATTCTCTTTGTCGGTATCGCGGTGGATTTCGCCATCCAGTTCTGCGTGCGCTTTCGAGGACAGCACCCGACAGCCCGTGGCGAAGCCGGAATCGAGGAAGCGCTGCTCTTCACCGGGCGAGAGACCGGGCACCAGATTCTCGTTGCGTCTCTGGCCACTGCCGCCGGGTTCCTGGCCTTCACGCCCACCGCTTTCGAGGGCGTGGCCCAACTAGGGCTGATTGCAGGCGTCGGCATGATCGTCGCGTTCGTCTGCACCGTGGCCCTGCTGCCCGCGCTGCTGCGTATTTTCCAGCCGCGCGTGGACCTGCCGCTTATGGGATATCAGCAGCTTCGTCCCCTCGATCAGGCCATCCGCCGCTGGCGCGGGCCAATTCTGGGACTGTTCGGCGCGCTCGCCGCGCTCGGCCTGTTTCTGGCCCCGCACCTGAGCTTTGACGGTGATCCTCTGCATACAAAAGACCCGCATTCCGAGGGTATGCGGACGTTGCATCTGCTGATGAGCAATCCGATGTCGTCGCCATACAGCGCGGAATATCTCGCCCCCAATCTCAACGCGGCGAAGACCATGGCGGGCAAGTTCTCCACCCTGCCCGTGGTGCACGACGCGATGTGGCTCGGCTCTTATGTCCCGGACGATCAGGACACGAAGCTGGCGCTGATTGCGGACGCTGCGCAGATTCTGCTGCCGACGATCGTCGTCCCCAATCCCAAGCCGACGCCCGACGCAGCAGCCATCCGCGCCTCCGCGCAGGCGACCGCCGCGTCCCTGGGCGAAGTGACGGGGAATCTCGACGCGAAAGACCCGTTGCGACGCATCCAGGCGGCCCTCGCGAAGCTGGCGCAGGCGAACGACGATCTGCTGCTGCGGACCAACGCCGCCCTTGTCCGTTTCCTGCCTACACAATTGCAGACGCTACAGGACGTTCTTTCTGCAACGCCGGTGACGATCAAGGACGTGCCTGCGGAAATCACCAGAGACTACCTGCTGCCGGATGGACGGGCGCTCGTCGAGGTTCACCCGAAGGGCGTGATGTCCAACACCGGCGCCCTGCACAAATTCGTCACTGCCGTACAGCAGGTCGAACCCGAAGCCGCCGGCTCCGCCATCGACATCGTCGAAAGCGCACGCACGATCGTGCACTCGTTCATTGTCGCGGCCGTCTCGGCGTTCGTAATGATTGCCGTCATCCTGTTCGGCGCGTTGCGCCGCGTGCTCGACACCGCACTGGTGCTGGCGGCGCTGGCGATGTCCGCGTTGATGACGCTGATCCTGATCGTATGTGTTCCGGAGACTCTGAACTTCGCCAACATCATCGCGCTGCCGCTGTTGCTGGGCGTTGGCGTGTCGTTCAACATCTACTTCGTGATGAACTGGCGGTCCGGCGTGAAGGCGCCGCTCTCCTCCCCCACTGCGCGCGCTGTCGTATTCTCCGCGTTCACGACGGCGACGGCGTTCGGTTCGCTGGCCCTGTCGCACCACCCCGGAACCGCCAGCATGGGCCGCCTTCTGCTGCTTTCGCTTGCCTGCACACTGGCCGCGACGCTGTTTTTCATCCCGGCGCTTTTGCCCAAACGCCCGATCGACGATCACTGAAGCCAGTCGATTCAAAAGCAAAGGGCCGCCCGACGCGCAGGCGCCGAGTTCGAACTGACACGCGACGGGAGCAAGTTTTCCGCTCCCGCCTACAAGGCGGAGGATCGATATGACTGAGAGCGACCGGTTCCACTCGTATGTCCCGGCCGAAGGACATGGCCTTAAACATGATCCGTTCAACGCGATCGTCGGACCCCGCCCGATCGGCTGGATCTCGACGCTCTCCCCGGACGGCGCTCCCAATCTCGCGCCCTACAGTTTCTTCAACGCCTTCAACTATACGCCGCCCATAATCGGCTTCTCCAGCACCGGATGGAAAGACACGGTGGCGAATATCGAGAAAACCGGCGAGTTCGTTTGGAACCTTGTCAGCCGCACTCTTGCAGAGCGTATGAATGTCACGTCAGCCGCCGTTCCGCGCGGCGTCTCGGAATTCGCGCTCGGCCATATACGGTCAACGCCGTCAGACGTCGTCCGCCCGGCGCGCGTGGCCGACAGCCCGGTACAGTTCGAATGCCGCCTTACGCAGATAGTCCAGTTAAAGGACGTGGATGGGCGCGCGATCGAGACGTGGATGACGTTCGGCGAGGTGGTGAAAGCGCATATCCGCGCCGATCTGCTCGTCAACGGCATCTACGACACGACGCGCGCAGGGCCGGTCCTGCGCGCGGGAGGCCCCGCCGATTACTACGAGATCAGAGCCGATGCGCTGTTTCGGATGCAGCGCCCCCAAGGCGATGAATTGGCCCGTTTGATCGCCGAACAGGAAACCGCAGATTGATAACGCCGACCGGTTACGGCTACTCTTCAGATCGGAACATGATCGAGCTTTAAGGCCGGTGAACACGTAATTCGCGGCGACGCCCGTGGCTGGTCAACAGGCCCGCAAACGCGCCAATGCGCGACAGGAAACGGGAATATCCAATGCCGATCATTGCGTATCAATCCTTCAACGCCAACGCCAGGACGGTCGTCCCATTCAATTACGACTCGATGCTCAACCAGCATTTTACGCGCAATACGAACGACAAGGTGACTCAAGGCAAACATTATTCGCTGCAGCTGCCCGTTACCCCGGACAACTGCATGAGCGAGGCCGTAATTGGGCCAGCGAATCTGGTGCGGGTCAAAAAACTGCCTGCGGCAAGCTCACGCAGAATCGCCAAGGAAAAGGCCCAGCCCCGTGCGATTTTCGGGGAGCATGTCGCGCAGATATGGCAAAATTGCATTCGTCGGATGGGGCAACTCAAGCCTGACATACTGGTTTGCGGCGAGCTTTACGCCCCCGCCAATCTTCCGACCCGAAACGCCGCAGTTTCACCAGACAGCCAAATAGCGACACGGGCGTTCAAATCTCTGAACCCGGAAAAACCCAATTCCTATTACAGATCGTGCAACACTTTCACAGCATTTTCTGAGGTCGGAGCCAGATCGCAGGAAGTCGCCAGCGGCTATGGATTTGTCGTCTACAAGCTCGATGACCTGATCGTAGCGTTTGTGCATGTTCCAAACGACAAATGCGACAATGAGCAAGCGATGGTGACGTTTTACAAAGGCGTCGCGCAAGCTGCGAAATCTGTCTTCCTCGACGTCGTCGTCGGCGACACGAACCAGCCCTCTCCCGATTTTACTCGACGTGTTCTCAATATCGCCTTTGGCGAGAAACAGCAGTACACAAACGCCATGGCTGCGGACATCGAGGCCAGACGCCTGACCACCATCGACACTCTGGTAAGCGATGGGGATCCAAGGAATGGAGGTTCGGTCTCACCCGCCGTGAGAGCAGGCACCAACAGCAACTCTCAGGAGATGTACGACGTCGCGGTGTTTCGAGGAGCTGCCGTCGGCGTCGTCGACGCTTTCTACATCTCGCAATCGGCCACGGGCGTCACCGTCACCGACCATTGCGGTATATGCGTTAATTTCTCCAAAAAAGTTTACGGCAATGCGACGGCGCCTCGCCAGCCTCTCAAACGAACGCTGTCTCAACAGAACGGCGCGGCGAAAAGATTTAAGCCGAACAATGGCAGTTGCAGATCATAAATCCGGACGTTCGATCCAAGAATTTGGCCCTATGACTGACCGGCGCCGGGTGGAACAGGCTCGCCGCGCAGACGCCTCATGATTCAGAGGCCGCTAGGCGTCGCTTTTTTCCGCCCCCTTACCTCTTCGGATCGTAACCGGCCGCCTGATAGACGGCTTCACTAAACAATGGACAACGCACCACAAGGTCGCCCATTCAAGGACACCCGGAATGACCGCCTCTGCCCCGCGGATCGCGATCCGTTACTGCACACAATGCAACTGGCTTCTCCGCTCCGGTTGGATGGCGCAGGAGCTACTGTCTACTTTCGGGCAATCACTCGGCGAGGTGGCGCTGATCCCCGACACGGGAGGGCGCTTCGAGATCACCATCGATGACGTGGTGATCTGGGAGCGCAAACGTGACGGCGGTTTTCCCGGACCTAAAGAACTGAAGCAGCGCGTGCGCGACCTGATCGCACCCGACCGGGATTTAGGCCACGTCGACCGCTGAGCGACTGCCGCCACGCGACCGTCCTGCCCAGACTAACGCCAACCCAACCAAAGTCAGCGCCGCCCCGGCGTAAGAGACCGCCGGGAAGCCCAGTCCGGCCGATAGAACTGCGCCGCCAAGAGCCGCGCCGAGCGCGTTGCCCATATTGAACGCGCCTATGTTGATCGAAGACGCCAACCCCGGAGCTTCGTGAGCCGCCTGCATCACGCGCATCTGTAACGGCGGGACCAGAGCGAATGTTGCAGCGCCCCACAGCAAGATCGCAATCGTTGCGCCAACATGCGTCAGCGCCGCCCAAGGCAGCGCCAGCATGATCACCCCCAGACCAACGAGAAACAGGGTGGTGCTGCGCGTCAAATCCCTGTCGGCCATTTTCCCGCCAATGGCGTTACCGATGCTGAAGCCCACGCCCACCAGCGCCAGCATCGCCGTGATGAACATATCTCCTGCTCCCGTCACATGCGCCAGCACCGGGGCGATATAGGTGTAGAGCGTAAACATGGCTCCAGCGCCCATGACCGTGGTCGCCAGCGCGCGCAGCACCTCCGGCCTGACAAGCACACGGAGTTCCTGCCTGACGGCAGGCATTTTGCCCTCGCCGCCTGCCGGCAGAGCGAGTTGCGTCATCGCCATCGCCAGCACGCCAAGCCCTGCAGTGGCGCCGAACGCCATACGCCAGCCGATTGCCTCGCCGACCCAGGTCGCCGTCGGCACGCCGAAGATATTGGCGATCGTCAGCCCCATGAACATGCTGGCGATCGCGCTCGCTCGGCGCGCGGGCGCTACAAGACTGGCGGCCTCAATCGAACCGAGGCCGAAAAACGCGCCGTGCGCCAGGCTCGTCACCACACGGGCAATGAGCAGCGTGTCGTATCCCGGCGCCAAAGCGGACATGACGTTGCCGACGGTGAACACCCCCATCAGCGCCACCAGAGACGCCTTACGCGGAAACCGGGCCAGCAGCAGCGTCACCACGGGCGCGCCCGCCATCACGCCGAGCGCGTAGGCCGTCACCAACATTCCCGCAGCAGGGACCGAGACATGAAGATCCGCCGACAGCACGGGCAGGAGACCCATGGGCGAGAACTCTGTCGTGCCGATGCCGAACGCACCCACCGCCAGAGCCAGAAGGGCGAGGCGTGTATTCATGTCGTCGATGTCTCCTGAACGATGCGGCTCTGCGCGACCAGCGCGTGGGACGACGCGCCTACGTTGATCGTAACCAATGGCGGAGCAAACTGAAACCCCGGCGGAACTTTGGGCTCGCCTCAAAGTGAGCGCCTGTAGAGGCTTCAATAGAAAACAGCCAAGCCTGAGAGATAATATCAGTTTTTAAAAATACACTCTTGCATGAAATAGTTTTGTCAAAAAATCCGCTGCGCACACAATGATGCGGCCACTTAATGCAGAATTAGAATCATTTCACGGGCGCTTCAAAGAACATATTTCAAAAAATAAAATCACAGCACTATGATAAACAACTCGGCTGCACGTATTGACGGAATTCTCTACTTTTACAAAAATGATTTTTTACACAATACGATTTAGGTAAATATAAACAAAAAACGGCAACGCCCCAAAAGAACACAGATTTTTATATTCGAGAAAAAATAAGCCCCACGTGAGATTATGATCACAACAAATTTAAACAACATCGAAGCTTTCGGGCGCAAGCGCCCTCATGCCAGGAAACCAATCCATACCATCTCTTGTCGAAAGGCGTGCGCCGCGGAGCACCTTCTGCAGCGCCCCAAAGCCGCATGCAATTTCACTCATGAAGCCCCGGCGCTTCGCGTCCGGTCCGCGCCACATATTCTGTATAACCACCGTCATAGCGATGAATACCCTCGGGGGTCAGTTCCAGCACACGGTTCGAGAGGGCGGCCAGAAAATGACGGTCATGCGACACGAACAGCATCGTCCCATCGTAATCCGATAGCGCTGAGATCAACATTTCCTTTGTGGCGATGTCGAGATGGTTCGTCGGTTCGTCGAGCACCAGAAAATTCGGCGGGTCATAAAGCATCAGCGCCATCACCAGCCGCGCCTTTTCTCCGCCCGACAGAACGCGGCAACTCTTGTCCACGTCATCGCCAGAAAATCCAAAACCGCCAGCAAGCGCTCGCAAGGATCCCTGCCCGGCCAGCGGAAACGCGTCGTTTAGAGTCTCGAACACCGTCCTGTCGCCGTCGAGAAGATCCATGGCGTGCTGCGCGAAGTATCCCATTTTCACGCTGCCGCCGAGCGTCACCGTACCGGCATCAGGTTCCGTCGTGCCCGTCACCAACTTCAGCAAAGTCGATTTACCAGCACCATTGACCCCCAGCACGCAGCACCGCTCCTGCCGCCGAATCAGCAGGTCCAGCCCCTGATAGATGACGCGATCACCGTATTTTTTGTCCACGCCACGCATGTTTGCGACAGCGTCGCCAGAGCGCGGCGCTTGCGGAAAAGTGAAAGACAGTGTCTGACGCCGTCTCGGCGGCTCGACGCGGTCAATCTTGTCCAGCTTCTTCACCCGGCTCTGGACCTGCGCCGCGTGGGACGCACGCGCCTTGAACCGTTCGATAAATGCGACTTCCTTCGCCAGCATCGCCTGTTGGCGATCGAACTGCGCCTGCTGCTGCTTTTCATTCAGGGCGCGCTGCTGCTCATAAAATTCGTAGTCGCCGGTAAAACTGGTAAGAGCGCCTCCGTCGATCTCGATAACCTTGTTGATGATCCGGTTCATGAAGGCCCGGTCATGCGACGTCATCAGCAACGCGCCGTCGTATCCCGCCAGAAACTGCTCCAGCCAGATCAGGCTTTCCAGATCGAGATGGTTGCTAGGCTCGTCAAGCAACATGACATCCGGCTTCATCAGCAGGATGCGCCCAAGCGCCACCCGCATCTTCCATCCGCCGGACAACCGACCGACGTCTCCATCCATCATCGTCTGGCTGAATCCCAGACCGTGCAGAACCTCCCGCGCACGACCGTCAAGAGCGTATCCGCCCAGTTCCTCGAACCGGGCCTGCACCTCCCCGAAGCGCTCGAGAATGGCGTCCAGTTCGTCGAACCGCTCAGGATCAGCCATCGCGGCTTCAAGTTCCGCAAGTTCGGCGCCGATCTCCGCGACGGGTCCCGCCCCATCCATCACCTCGGCGACCGCGCTCCGGCCTGCCATTTCGCCAACGTCCTGGTTAAAGAACCCGATCGAGACGCCCCGATCGGCCAGAACCTGCCCCTCGTCGGGCTCTTCCTGCCCGGTGATCAGCCGAAACAGCGTTGTCTTACCGGCGCCATTCGGTCCAACAAGTCCTACTTTCTCACCTCTCTGCAGCGCTGCAGTGGCTTCGACGAAGATGACACGGTGGCCATTGTGCTTACTGATGTTGTCGAGACGGATCATTGAGCCTCAGGCGCAGGGGACGATCAGGAACGGGAGCGCCCTTATTACCCACGCCCGAGCCGCCGTAAACTGCGGTGAGGTCGGCAGACGACATCACACATGAGATGGGACGCCCGCCAGCACATTAACGGCAATAATGGCCGGTCGGGCTGCGTTTCCTCTACGCTTATGCCCCGTTTTTTGGGATAGACGATGAAGTTTTCTGCTATCTGGATTGCAGGTATGAGCGTGTGAGCGCAACGGTCACATCCAAAGGCCGCACATCGTCAGCGTTTGAATTTTGTTAACATGTTTTCGATCAGATGACGTTATTCAGAAAAAGCATGACCATCCTAAGCTCAGAGCCCTTTTGGAAAATCGGTTTTTGGGTTTTTAGAGTGTCTGGCTTGTGACTCAGGCTATGGCTATGGACGCCAGAGCAGAGAGGCCGGATGGCCGACATCACACGCAGGACGAAACGTGATCCGCCTGACCTGACCGATGAAGAATGGGCGCGCATTGCCCCCCCCTGATGCCGCCTGCGAACCGGCGTGGCCGGAAATGGTCAACCGATTTTCGTGAGATCATCAATGCGCCGCGCTATCTTGTTCTTTCCGGCTGCGGCAGGGAGATGCCACCGGTTCATTTTGGTCCCCGGCGGGCCGTCTATTGGTGGTTCAGCAGGCTGACGCGTCGTTTTTTCTGTTCCAGGCCATTCATGATGTCTGCCTGATGCTCGATCGCGAGGCGGCAGGACGTGATCCTGACCATGCTTCGCGTGCCACAGAAGGCCACGGACTCGAAAGCGCCATGCACTGGTTGGATCAGGAACTGGACCTATGGGCAGCCTCCATCATGAAAGCGCAGAAGAAATGAGCCCCATGCAATCCGCAGCCATATAGGCCGCGCGCTTCGGATTGGTCAGCAAGTCACGGTATCCTCGTTGCACCTTCACGCCGAGGCTACGCCGCACATAGCGCCTCCACGACGTCCGGACCAATATGCTGCATTTCAGGTTGAAGCGACTGGAGCAGAGATACATGACTGTCGAATTTTAGCGCGCTTATAGACGATCAAGAATCGTATCTCAGCGCGTCTCTTTGAGCCCCACAATGTCGACCTGCAAGATGGGCAGCGTGATCGCGGCGCATCAAAAACCTGCATTTAGGTGGCTGATTTTATTGGTAAATTTCGGTTTATTTGGCGGAGGGGATGGGATTCGAACATGCGACTCACAAGAAATCACAACGCATCGCGAATCGGCAGATTATATAATAATCAATCAAGTCTCGCTTCTCTGGACTACACACCAAAACTCATGTAAGCGCAGTCTTTAAGAGGGACACGAAGAAGGACAAACAAGGCTATGAGTCGGCTCGCACCGCACCGCCTGACAGCACGACAAGTCGCCGCACACAAGGACGGCGACCTCGCTGACGGTGGCAACCTCTGGCTCGTGGCGCGGGGTAATTCACGGATCTGGACAATTCGCTACACCTCACCCACCAACAGCAAACGCCGCGAAATGAGCCTCGGGTCCGCTTACGACATCGGGTTAGCTGAAGCCCGTACGCTAGCCACAGACGCTCGTCGCCTCGTCAATCAAAGGATTGACCCACTCGAACAGCGCCGGACCGAAGACAGCGCCCGCAAGCAGGAAGCGGGGCTCAGTTTCCGCGCCGTGGCTGACCGCTATATCGAATCACAGACGCCGGGCTGGCGAGATCCACGCGCCGCCTCGATCTGGTCCGCGTCCCTTGAGCAGAATGTTTACGGCTTCTTTGGCGATAAGCCAGTGGCTATGGTCGATACATCAGACGTAGAGAGCGTGCTGAAGCCGATCTGGACAGAGAAGACGGAGACCGCAACCCGCATCCGTGGCCGGATAGAGCGCATTCTCGACTATGCCCGCGCACAAGGCTGGCGCTCAGGAGAGAACCCGGCCCGGTGGCGTGGCCATTTGTCGGCGATCCTCGCGCCTCCATCGAAGGTGGCCAAGGTCGAACATCACGCCGCAATCGATCGGAAAGATATCGCTCGCGTCATGGCCGCACTGGCGACGTCTGGCGGCATTGCCGCAAAGTCCGTCCGCTTCGCCTGCCTGACCGCCGCCCGTTCCGGTGAAGTTCGTAGCGCCACCTGGGGAGAGATCGATCTCGGCGCGAAGGTGTGGACCGTTCCGGCTCACCGCATGAAGACCGGCAAGGAACACCGCGTTCCGTTGTCCGATGGCGCTGTAGCTATCCTGCAGGAAGTGCGGCCACTTCGGGACGAACGACACGGCGATCTCGTGTTCCCTGGCCAGCGCGCCGGTAAGCCGCTCTCGGACGTGGCGCTGTCGAAGGCCCTTCACATCGCCGCCGGGACGAAGGACGTCACCGTGCATGGCCTGCGATCCACGTTCCGCGACTGGGCGGCTGAAGAGACGGATTACCCCCGCGAGGTCGCCGAGATGGCGCTGGCGCACGCCATCAGCAACAAGGTCGAGGCCGCTTATCGTCGTGGGGATCTGTTCGAGAAGCGGCGGGAGATGATGGGGGCGTGGGCAGAGTCCATGACAAGGCAAAAATAGGTTACAGGTATCACCCCGCAGAGGCCCAAAAGATCCTCGTCCGCGTTACCCACCGGGCTGTGGAGCGGTATTCTGAGAAGTGGCACGGTCTACTAATATAAGCTTGTCGTTAACTTTACCTTGTTTCTCTTGGCTTGGCGTGATTGAGAGCGCATTCTGCGGTATACACTTGGGTCGACTCACTTCTTCTCGCCCTCGGCTTGCGCTCTCGCATTGCACTTGGGCGCAACCATGAGGCTGGTGGTGTCGAAGCTGATAAAGGTTGTAGTGAGGGTAAAGTGACAAACGGGGCGAAAGCGATGAGCAGCGTAAGAAGGGAAACGGCTATGGCGCGTAAACCTCGCTACTCGCCACCAGATACACCCCACGAAGTCGACCTCTTATCGCTGGTCGAGCGGACTAAGAGGCCTTTCAAGAATGACAGGCAAATAGATTTCCTGCGTCCAACCGGCGCCTCAAAGAATGCCGGTGTCAATGTTTTTTATGCTGGCGAGCTTTCGGTCCTGAACTTTCCCTGCGTATCGATCGTCGGAACGCGGGAGGTGTCCGAAGGCGGCTTTTTACGCGCGCACCGTCTTGCACGTCAGCTCGCCGAAGCTGGCGTCACGGTAGTGAGCGGGTTGGCTAGAGGCGTTGATACTGCCGCGCTGACCGGCGCGATTAAACATAAAGGTCGTGTTGCGGCCGTTATTGGAACGCCGTTAGCAAAGGCCTATCCTGCGGAAAACGCGTGCCTTCAGGAACATATTTGGCAAGATCATCTACTGCTGTCTCCCTTCGCCGAAGGGGAGGCCGTATACCGTAGCAATTTCCCAAAGCGAAACCGAGTGATGGCTGCAATATCTGATGCTACTGTGATTGTTGAGGCATCAGACACCTCTGGCACTCTGCATCAGGCGGCAGAATGTCAGCGCCTTGGTCGCTGGCTCTTCATTATGAAGTCTGTAGTCGACGATCCTAGATTGACTTGGCCATCAAAATTTTTAGGTCATGAAAAAACTCACATTCTAGAAAACACTCACGATATTGTTGAAAGAATCGACCATGCCTAATATTAAAGTTCACTCTTTGATTTCATATCCGTCTTACGAAGAATGCGGTGCCTCATTTAGACAAGTCGATTTCGATTGTATGAAGCTTGTCAAATGTTACAAGGGAAATGTGATAAATGGCTTTCTAACTCTATCAGTTAACAAGGTAAATCGTAAGTATTACCAAAAAGACTCTGAAGATTTAATCAACCTTGTCAATAATTCAATCGCCCGGATGATAGAAAATATTTCAAAATACGCAGTAACACTCGTTCCTGTTCCTAATAGCAATGCGACAATTGCGAATAAAGAACCTTTCCGAACCCAACTATTAGCCTTACAAATTAGCCAAATTTTGGCGAATGGCTCCCAAGTGCAACCTTGCCTAAGGTGGCGCACCCCAGCTGGTTCAGCTCATAAAGATGGCACGTCCCGAGATCCACAAATTCTCGAAGCGAACCTTGAATTAGAATCTCTTCCAACGAACCCAGTGATACTCTTTGACGACGTGCTGACTTCGGGCGGCCACATTAGGGCATGCGCGAGGAAGCTAAGAAATGCTGGGATATCTGTGGACCATGCGTTCACCGCCGCAAGAACCGTCTGGCAACCTGCGGACACCATGATTTCTGTTGAAGATAGAGATTACTCTTTAGACGATCCCGTGATCACATGGGACCAGTTTTAATTAATAGACTGGCCTGCGCGTCTAATCCCGTGCGTCAACTCGCGGATGTGACCCTTAACCATATACCACTCCCTGACACGATCCATGTCGTCGTCATCCATGAAGCCGACGATTCGGCGGTGTGCTATCTCTTCTGCCTCAGCACCGAACAGCCGCAGCAGTTCAATTGCCGCAGCCTTCGGGTCGATCGGTGCCCGCCCTTCAGGAAAATCAGTCATCGTTTGGTAGCCTCCTATCTCACATACGAGATCCGAACCCGGCAACGCCTGTGTCTCACTTAAATCGCTTCATCTCAGCCCCCCTTCCTCAACCTAACCCCTGCCCCACCGCCATTCTCAGCTATGAACTCAACGCCTGCGGTCTCTAAGGCTGTGCGGATGGCGGAGAGGGTGGCTGCTCTGGGGGAAACAACGTCGGTTTCAACCCGCACGAGAGTGCTCTTTGGGACGCCGCTTTTTTCAACGAGATCGTCTCTCGTCCAATCAAGCAGCCCGCGAGCTGCCCTGATCTGTGACGCCTTAATGGTATCCACAATATCATTCCACTTGCACTATACGGGCAACAGTGACATTGTGAGTCTCACTTCGCAATAGCGAAGGCGACTGGAAGTGGAGCTTGCACCCTCCACAACCAGCCTAACCACAAACCGAAGGTAACTCGGCAATGGCTGAACACGCCCTTAGCGTACGGTCTCGACCCCGTACAAGCACTTTCTCGACTCTCGCCCGGTATGCGGGCTCAATCATTATAGCCCCGGCTATATTGTTTGCCGTGCTGGCGGGCATCGCCACACCCGATCCGGTCGCGTCCGGCCATGCTCTTCGTCTGGAGGCAGTTCGATGAGCGCCCTCACACTTGCCTCCACGTCCAAAGCCCGAGGGATGAGCGATTTAGCGATCCTGAGGATCGAGACCAATAATATGTACCCCGAGTTCAGGCGGGGGGATGCCTGCTTATACAGGCCAGACCTCAACACTTTCACTTATGACGCCTGCTATGTGGTCCGTTATCTCGACGCCCTTAACGTCTATCGCGCGCAGTCGGTCGGAAACGGCAGGGTGCTTATGAAGATGGATCATATGCACGCGTCAGAGCAGACGATCTCACGGGACGCCTTCAACAATATCTGCGGCGGTCTGGTCGTTGGCCGGGTGAATATTCTTGACGAGCGCTATATCGACCTCTGGGGCAACGGGAGGGTGTCGGCATGACCGAAGCCGCACGCACCGCCATTCGCAAAGCGTCTGATGACGTGGCTGATATCGCCCTGATCCTGACCATGCTTCGCGTGCCGCAGGAGGTGACGGACTCTCACGGACTGGAAAGAGCCATACACTGGCTGGGTCGGGAACTCGACCTACGCGCAGCCGCCATCATGGAGGCGCAGGAAGGATGACCCCCATTCAATCCGCAGCCATATCCGCCACAGCCTCAGATCGTCGCGCATTGCGTCTGGACCCTGAAGGCATCGCCCTCAGCACCCCGACAGTAGCAGCCGAGTTCGATCGGTGGCGCAGGGCGTGGACCCGCGCATGGACCGGACAAGCCAGATCGAGGCGAGACCTGATCGCCCGCGCACGGCTGGCAATCGCTGATCCAAACATCATGGACCATGACGAAACCCAACGGCTCGCCCGCGACGTGCTGGCCGTGCTTGGCGCAGGAGGGAGGCGCGCATGACCCCCATCGAACGCAGAACCCGCCGCGCGCTGGCGATGGATCGCAACCGGGACCGGATGCACTACGAGGCCGACAGCGACGGAACCATAAGCCAGACGGAGCGGGCGCTTGTCTGGAACCGCTCGCAGCGCATCACGCAGCGCATCCGACAAGAGCGGCAGGGTGTGGCGACCACGCGCGCACGAACGCTTGCTGACCTGAAGCACAAGGCGCGGCTGACGCTGGAATACCTCTATTCGGAGGCCGACGACGATGCGCTGGCCGCTAGCCTTTGCCGCGACATTCTCGCCATGCGGGAGCGTCACTGATGGGACGACCTCGCAAGCCTTGGGAGGCTGACGACGTTAACCGGCTGGTTAAGATGCGACGGGCCGGGAGGACGTGGCGTGAGATCGGGGCGTCTTTGGGCAAGCCTCACATATCTTGCTCGCGATACGGCATCGAGGTTTTGCGTCTGCCCGCAGGCTGGGCGACGCCGCGTGAAGTGGTGATGGCAAATCGCAGAAAGGTATCGGGCCAATGCGGACTGTCGTAGGATCGTTGTCGGCGGGGATAGGCTGGCCCCCGAACGTCGGAACTCCGCTCCGGCTTCCTCGCCACGTTTTTTGCGGGCGTGTAGCGGAGACGCAGTGTGACAACAGAAAATGGCGACTCGGACAATCCTCTTCTGTTGTGGGTGAAGTTATTCCGTACGCTCGAAAAACAGGCCATCGACCAAGACGGGAAGCTGGTCATCACGGAATCTGTTTCGCTTCCTGCCGACCTCGCGAATTACCTCCTCAAGGCCTCTTTCAATATGCAGGCGCTCAGTTGGGGAGAGTTGCCGCAGGAAGATCTGACATCGGATTGGCACGTACGCCGGAGTCAGATTCCAGAGGCAGACCGAAAGATCGGCACAACCGCCGCAGGAAAGCTGGTCAAGGAAGCGCTATCGCTGCACTCAGGAAAGGGCGCGGGAACAGGTCCGTTTGCAGAAATGAAGCGCCTGGCAAAACTAAATGCGATTTACACACTCCAGCAGGGACTCACTCGATCTGGAATGACGGACGCTGGCGTGCGCAAACGGGTCCAAGAAATTTACAACATCGAATCCGAACAGGCCCGCGATCTCATAGAAAGCGCCCTCATTCAGTTTGGCGAGACCTCCGAGAATTCGCCGCGAGAGAGTTAAAACATACTTTCTCCCGTAGAAAGTTTACGCAGCTTATTCGTTTTATATATTTGGGCCTTACGTGTTTTCTTCCTCTCAGCCGCTCACGACAACAAAAGCGGCGCAGGGAGGAACGATATGACGACTGACTCGAAGGGCCGCCGTTTCTACCGCCGGGAAGAAATCTGGCGTGAAACGGGCCTGAGCCGCGCAACCGTGGATCGGCTGATCGCTGCCGAGAAGTTCGTGAAAATCAAAGTCGGACGGAACACGCTGATTACAGCGGAGAGCTACCAGCGGTGGATTGATTCGCTGAAGCCGGAAGCCGCCTGAAACGCAAAACGCTGCCCGCGATTAGCAGACAGCGCCAGCAAAAGAACTCTGTTCGAAACGGACCCAACACCCGCTTCATAGAGTCCTGACTGGCGTTCTGTCCAGACAAATCGCGGCAGCACATGGAGAAATGTGTATGCCGAGCCTTAAAAAGCGCGGGCGCCCGACGTGCGTCTGCATGCGGAGTCCTGTACCCCGCCTGATCCTCCTGAGTGACGCCCGTTCACCGGATGGCGAGCCACGCGCTGCCCTGCTTATGCCGGGTTCGCGTCTGCCCGTCGTGTTCCCGTCCATCGCTGCCGCAAGCGCAGCAGCGCGGGAGGCACGGGCATGAGCGACGACATCTCTCCGTCGTGCCGCGATGGCATGAACATGCTCGGCAACATGTCTCTTCAGGGATATGCAGCGCCGCAACTCATCCGGATTGGTCAGGCCTGGGTTGATCGCCACGATCCCGGCGGCGATCCCCTGATCAACGCTGGAACGATCGCTATCGCAGCGCTGATCCGTGAAGCATATGACCAGTCAGGTTTACCATATGCTCGCCTCGTGGCTAACCTGTTCGCAACATGCGTGAAAGAGGAACTTGATTTCGCACGCCTGCGCGACCGTACCGACCGCGAGCAGGCGACCGGCAGCAAGACAAAGAAACGGAAGGCGCGCGCAGCATGAGCGCCGCCCTCAAAACCGTATCTGACAGCCCTGTAGCGCTGGAAGCCGCCCGTCTCGCCTCTCGTGGCCTGACAGTCTTTCCCTGTCACGAGGACAAGCGCCCAACATGCAAATGGGGAGACTTGGCCACCAGTTCTCCGGATGACGCGCTGATGCTGTGGCGCACATACCACGGCGCACTGATCGGCGTCGTCACCGGGCGCTCTTCCAACATCGTCGTGCTGGATCTCGATCTTCAGCATCCGACCGCCGATGAGTGGTATGGCGAGCATTGCACCCGCCTGCAGGGACACCGCATGCACCGGACCCGCTCCGGCGGCCTGCACGTCCTGTTCAAGTACCGGTCCGGTGTGACCAACCGGAATCCCCGCGGAACAGACGGGCAAAAGACCGTTGGTGTCGATATGCGCGGCGAAGGCGGTTACATCATCTGGTGGCCCGCCACCGGGCTTGAGGTGATCGACAACATCCGTCCCCAGCCCATGCCCGCATGGCTCGTCGAGATGGTCACCCCGCCGCCTGCGCCAAAAGCGGACCTCGCGAAGATCGAGAACGGCCTGCGCGACGCCGACAGGTATGTGGCGGGGGCCGTTCGAGCCGCAGTCGCTTCCGTCGCGTCGTGCCGGGAAGGCGGGCGCAACCACACACTGAACGCCGAGACCTACGCCCTGGCGCGCTTTATCGCGAGCGGGCATCTCACGACCAGCGACGTCGCCGCAGCGATGGCCGCCGCCGCCATGCAGGCCGGTCTCGACAAATCCGAAATCGAGAAAACAATCGCCTCGGCGCTCCGGGCAAGGATGGCCGGATGAACGGACCTGTAAACTTTGATGCTGCCGTCGCAGCCGGTTTAAGGCAGGCTGAGCAACGCGCCACCGTGGCGCAAACTGCAACGCCGCTTCTGATCGATTGCGACGACTGGGACGAGGCCGACATCGCGCCCCGCCCGTGGGTGGCGCCCGGCATGCTCCTGCGCGGCGCGGTCACAGTCGTTGTCGGCGAACCCGCAGCTGGCAAGTCGATGCTCATGGTCGGCTGGGCGACGTCGCTGGTGCTTGGCCGCGAGTATGGCCGGATGAAGCCGGTAAAGCCCTGCACCGTCCTGACCTACAACACGGAGGACGACCGCGACGAACAGCGCAGGCGCTTCTCGGCGCAGTTCCGCTCGATCGGCTGCACGCCTGCCGACATGCACGGGCGACTGTTCAGGGTCAGCACCGAGAGTATCGGCACGTTGCTGTCAGCACCCCGTGAAGCCGGAATGTCCGAGACAGCCGCCATGCAGCAGCTTGAAGCGTTGATCCGTGAGCACAGGCCGGACGTGATCATGCTCGATCCGCTCGTGGAGCTTCACGAACAGGAGGAAAACGACAACACGGCCATCCGTGCGGTCATGGCGCGCTTCCGCAGCCTGGCCATGCAATACGAGATGGCGGTTGTCCTACTGCACCACACGCGGAAGGGATCAGCAGGCATCGCAGGCAATCCCGACATCGCACGCGGCGCTACAGCCATCACCGGCGCGGCTCGCATCATGCTCACGGTCTCGGTCATGACTGAGCAGGAGGCGGAAGGTTTCAGCATCAAGCCTGACCATCGCAGGTATTTCTCGCGTGTCGACGGAGCCAAGATCAACGCAGCGCCCATCGGTAAAGAGGAATGGTTCGAACGCCAGTCATACGAACTCGACAACGGCGACCACACCGCCGCGATGCTGCCATGGACCCCGCCTGAGGATAGCGTCACGCTGACGCAGAAGATTGATATCGAGGCAGGTATCGCCAAGGGATCGTCAGAAGGACCGTGGAGCCCCAAACTCTCAAACGACACCCGCTCCATCCGCCGCCTGTTCGTCGAGCACGGGATTACCTCAGCAAAGGCGCAGAAGATGGCGCTGGATCACCTGCTGGCGTCTGGATGCACTGTCGAGACGTTCAGGAGGTCCAACAACGGAAAGGCACAAGGTATTCGGAACTCTGAGGGGCAACCGGCAACGGCAAAATGGGTGCAGGAGGATGGGGTATGATCCGTGTATCTTCCGTGCAAGATCCGTGCACGGATGGATCTCGGAACCCTATAGGGGAATAGACCATCCGTGCGGTCTATTCACCCGTGCAGGTTCCGTGCGTGATCCGTGCAAAATCAGTTACCCGGAAATTCCAGACAACTGAAATCCAACTCCCTTAAGCGACGATCTCACCTTTGGCAGTTTGCTGCCGCTCGCCCCAAAGCGGGGCAAAGGTATGGCTGTAACAGCAACACCTGATCGATGATTTTTAGGGGGCTGTGGAGAGCCAAAACTTTCTCCTCCCCTCCCCTCAGAAATTGTCCGCACATTTCAAAAACATCGAATTTTCTGCGCTCTGGTGGCCAGCAACGCGACAGAATTTTCCGCAAAACTTTTACTTGCGCCGATGCCTTTCAGAGACCGCGCTCCGATCTGGTTTCCCGCTTCCTCTCATCTTTAAGAGGGACATCATGGTGGACATGAAATCCGAACCTATAATTTAACGGCAGAAATCAGCCGATATCTCGCGTTGATCGGTGTCTACAGGAGCAACCGAACCCCGCACGTTCATATCGACGCCAATTCTGCGGAAAAATATTCAATTTATTTTCCTCAAATAAATGATGCTCATTAGAACTCTAAACGACTCGCATATACTCACACTCAGATCACACATCACGAATACAACAGGTATGTTGTTGAATACGTTCTTGAACACCCCGAAACACCCATGGTACGAATACCATATGAAGCGCATAAACCCCTATTCTCGCCCCGATGCGGTGGCGAAACTCGACGGAAGGTCGAAAGAGGCGCGGCTGGTCAAAGAGACGCGCCGGGAACTGCTCGCGCATCTCGGCAAGAAGCCGACTGTCACCCAGATCGCCCTTGTCGAACGGGTGGCGTGGATACGCCTTCACCTATCGCTGCTCGACCGCAAGATGGCAGGAACGGCCCCCGGTGAGCGTGACGCACGGCAATACCTCGCGTGGACGAACACCATGGCGAAGCTGCTGACCCGCCTTGGTCTCGACCAGCCTGAGCATGACGTCGCGCCGATCCCCAGCCTCGACTCCCTTCTCGCCAGCCGCAGGGCCAGCGCATGAGCGAGATCAGCATCCTCGACGCGATGCACGATCCCGCCCTGTTTGGCGAAGAGTTCACAGACGCCTCATGGGACGCATGGAAAGCGTTTCTGGCGGCGCTGCTGGCCCTCCCGGCGACAGAGACGCAGGCGGAGCTTATTCGGGCCTGCACAGGGCGTCTCGACCTTCCCGTCTCCCCGTTCCGACGCGCCGCCCTGATCTGTGGCCGTCGCGCAGGCAAGAGCCGCATGCTCGCCCTGCTCGGAACGTGCCTCGCGACCCTGCGTGACTACCGTTCCCACCTGTCGGCTGGCGAGGTCGCTACTGTCGGCATCATCGCCGCCGACCGCAGGCAGGCCCGAACCATCTTTCGCTACGTGCGCGGCCTGATCAATTCAGTTCCCGCCATCGAGGCTGAAGTCACCAGCGAGACGAACGAGACCATCGAACTCGGCAAACGTCGGGTGGTGATCGAGATCGGGACCGCCAGCTTCCGAGGAACGCGCGGCTACACCTACGCCGCCGTGCTGTGTGACGAGGTGGCGTTCTGGCGCGACGACACCGGCGCGAACCCGGATGAGGAAATCATCACCGCCTTGCGCCCCGGCCTTGCGACCATCCCCGGCTCGATGCTCCTGCTAGCGTCCTCTCCCTACGCCCGCCGTGGCGTGCTGTGGAAGACCTTCCGCAAGCACTACGGGCAGGAAGCCGCGACGACGCTGGTGTGGAAAGCAAGCACGCGGACCATGAACCCCTCGTTCGACGAACAGGAAGAGCGCGAGGCTTACGAGGAAGACCCGGAGAAAGCCTCCGCCGAGTATGGCGCGGAGTTTCGGTCTGACATCGCCTCGTTCGTCACGCCCGAGGTTGTGTCGGCCTGCACTGCCCCTGGCCGGTTTGAACTGCCGTTCATCCGGGGCGTCCGCTATCGGGCCTTCTGCGATCCCAGCGGCGGCTCGTCCGACAGCTTCACGCTCGCCATCGCCCACGAACAGGGCGACATCACGGTTCTCGATTGCGTCCGCGAGATCAAAGCCCCCTTCTCTCCCGACGCCGCAACGCGGGAGATGGCCGACACCATCAAGTCCTACGGGCTGAAGTCAGTCACCGGAGACCGTTACGGCGGCGAGTGGCCGCGTGAACGCTTCAGGGTGCACGGCGTCAATTACCACCTGAGCGAAAAGGATCGCTCGGGCCTCTACCTCGAAATGCTGCCCAAAATGAACGCGGGCAAGGTCGAGTTGCTGGATCTCAAGCAGATCGAACGTCAGTTCTGCGGTCTGGAACGCAGGACAGCCCGCAGCGGCAGGGATTCAGTCGATCATGCCCCCGGTGGCCATGACGACGTAGCCAACGCCATCGCGGGCGTCATCGTCTCAGCGTCGACCAGAAAGCCGATGCGCTTCACCGCCGCCGACATAGCGCGAATATGACCCACCACACTCAGGAAAGAAATAAAATGGCAAGGTCTCTCTCGTCCCTCGGGGGCAGGCGCGTGTCGCTCGCGTATGACCGCTCCGTGCGACGAGTGGACAAGGACGGACACCTGTTCGTCGAGACATGCACGCTGTCGTCCGCCGTGATCTCGGAATACTGGGGCTGGGAAATTCCCGACGCTGGCCGTCTGGGGTTCGAGCCTGACCGCATGTATCGCCTCTATCGCGACGCGGACGCGCTCAGGGCGTCGGCTGACACGCTGAACGGCAAGCCGATCATGATGGAGCACATCACGTCGACCGCCGACGCCCACCCGAAAGATCAGGTGATTGGCGCTGTCGGTTCCGATGTGCATTTCGATTTCCCCAGACTGGTCGGCTCTCTCAGCTTTTGGGCGCCAGAGGCGATCTCCGCCATCCAGTCCGGAAAGATGCGGTCTGTTTCGGCGGGATACCGCTATCGGGCAATCCGTGAAGCCGGGTTCCTGAACGGCGAACCCTATGACGGCGTCATGACCGACATCCACTTCAACCACCTCGCTCTCGTGGCGGCTCCGCGCGTGCCGGACGCTGTCATTGGCGATTCCCTCCCCTCCATGGATTTCAAAAAAATGGCCACTGATCTCGAAAACATTATTCAGGAACGCATGGACTTCCTCCGCGATCCTTCCAGCGCCCCCGACCGGGAGCAGTTCAACGCCAGTTGGCTCGCCAAACTGGATGCAGCCCTCGGCGTGAGCGCCCCTGAAACGGCCATGGACCGCCGCCCCGCGGTGCGCGGCCTGTCGTCGAATACCGGCTGGCGTTCCAGCACAACGCCCCTAGCTGGCGTGCTCGCCCCTGCCTCGCGCATCAAGGTTCTCTGATTATGACCGCCTATCAGAACGCCCGCGCCCGTCTGGGTGAATTGAATACGGACATTGCTCGCGTCGAAAGCGACATCGCCAAACTGTCGGACCTTCGCATCGAAAGCCGCTGCCAGCAGGACGCAGCACAGAAAGCGAAGGACGAGGCTGAGGACTATCTCCACTGCCAGAAATCCATTCTTGCCGTTCGTCAGGTGGACGAGATGCTTGGCTGGGACATGAAAGAAGCGCCCGAGATAGCGAAAGCTGAAGCCGCAATCAGCAAGGCGCAGGAACAGATTGACCAGTGCGACGCCCGCCGCACTGAGATCATTCGCCGACAGGATGAGTTGCAGGACAGGCTTACGATGCTCCAGCATGACCGGCGGAGCGCCATCGCTACGGTTATCGAAGCCAGCCCGGTTTACGCCAGCCTGATCGAGGAAGCCGTTACCCTTGAGCAGCGGTTTATTCAGATCACCGGAGAGTTGCGGTCTCTGCACAGTCTGGGCGTCCCTGACGGACTGGAACGTGGGCCATTTCCGAAAACATGGCCTATTGCAGCGCAGATGCTCGGGTCGCGTTGCGGTAACGACCGGTCCCGCATTCAGGTGTCCGCGCCTATCGTGACTTCGGAGGCGTGGCTCACCATGGCGTCAGCTTTGAGCGCGAACCACCTTGCTCCGCTTCCTGGAGAAAAAACGCCAGCAAAGCGCGGTCTGTTTTCTGGGGCGCGGTAGTGGCGAGGAACAAGGGGGAGGCTATGCCGGGCCTCCCCCTTCCCGAACCAGAAGGCACGTCCAACACATATCACGAGGCGCAGAAGGGCACCAGTCTTTTCGGCTCGATTCCCCGACGCATGCTTTATGAAAGCCAATAGAATATGGCAATGAAATCCACAGGCGGCCCCGGTTGGGAAGCCGCTATCGCCGCACTTCAAAAGAAAGTGGCGCAGGGCGCTCACGTCAACGTTGGCTTCCTGTCAGGAGATGAGGAAAGCAAGCAGGAGATCCCCCCAGCCACGATCGCGGCTTTCAACGAGTTTGGAACCGCGACATCTCCGCCCCGGCCATTCATGCGAAACGCCATCGCTGAGAACAAGGATGACTGGCCGAAGCAGATGGCTGCTGCGCTCTTAGCGACGGATTACGACGTCGAGAAGGCGCTCGGAATGGTCGGCGAAAAGATAAAAGACCAGATTGTCAAAGAAATAGAATCATTTACCGAACCCGCGAACTCCCCTTTGACCAGCCTTCTGAAAGACCGATTCCCTGTTCCTGACAGGATGACGGTCGCGGATGTCTGGAAGGCGATGAGGGACGTTAGGGAGGGTGCAACCGCGCCTCCAGGAAAACCCCTCATCTGGTCGGGGCAGATGAGAGATTCCGTCGCATTCGAAGTGAAGGATGGACCAAGTGAGGATTAGGAAAAATCTTATCGGGAGGATCCAATAATGGCCATGACCACAGTTGCCCAACCCGTGACGGCGAACGTCATCGCGGGCTCTGGCGTCCCGAAGCTCTGGTCCACCGTCATCACGTCGGCGGAAGCCGTCGCGTCGGTGGAACTCGACACGCTCCTGCAATCCTATCTGGTGCAGAACGCATCTTCGCAATGGGGTCTGTTCGATTCAAGCAACAGCGCCGTCATCACGTCGGGCCGCGTGCGCGCGATTGATATGCGCGTTGGATATCAGGTCACGGACGCTCCGCAAGAGAACGGCGCGTTCATGTCCTATAACAAGGTGAAACAGCCACGGCAGATCATGCTTGAAGTGCTGTGCGATGGCTCGACGATGAGTTATGGCGACACGAGCGCGATTGACAATCTCGTCTCGACGTTCACGACCGGAGCGACAGGCGGATCGACAATCCGAAAAAGGTTCCTCGCCGCGCTCGAAGCGCTTGTCGCTAACACGACGCTCTATACGGCGACGACCCCTGAAGCGACCTACCCGAACATGAACGTGGTCGGATACTCCATCCGGCGCGCGGCAGATCGGGGGCTGTATCTGCTGTATGCGGATATCATGCTGCAAGAAATAAGGCTTACTGCCGTGAGCCGTAAAGCTACAGCGGCTCAAGAGCCAAGCGGCGAGACGCAGCAGAACAGCGGCAACGTTCAGACGCAGGCTTTGAGCGACGCTCAGGTGGCCGCCTTCGCCCAGGGCGCAGGCTTATTTTGAAATTCACCGCTTTTCCATCCATGATTTGCCGGGACACAAAGCATGACTGATTCCAGCTTCACGAAAAAGAAACTAAAAATTTCCTTTGATATCGTCGACAACGGATTCAACGGAGGCGATGAAACATTGGATATTCTGGGGCACCGCGTCTCATGCCAGATCGAGAATGCAGCCTTCGAAAGCGGCGTCACGTGCGCGCTGCGTATCGAAGGTATGCATCTCTCCGATATGAACAGGCTCTCCACACTTCAGGCCGGGTTCGTGCAGCAGAGCCAAAACAGCGTCACCGTTCTTGCGTCAGACGGCGGCCCATATCAGGCAGTATTTTCAGATGGCGTTGTCGAAGCCTTTATTGATTTCAGTGGAGCGCCGAACATCGCTTTCGTAGTCATGGCGCAGACCATGGCGATCCCGGCAGCAATGAAGATTTCGACGACCTCCTTCAAGGATAGCGTTGCTGTCGCCGACATCATGAAGACTATCGCAGATAAAGCCGGTCTGACGTTCCAAAATAACGGCGTCACTCAGGTTCTCGCTGGCGGCGTTTATTACGAGGGAACGGCGGCGATGCAGATGCAGGCCGTGGCTGCCGCTACCCGCATCACCTATTGCGTCGCCATGAATGTGCTTTCGATCTGGCCCGAGCAGGTCAAGGCTGACAGCGCGCAGGTCGAGATATCCGCCGACAATGGCATGATGGGATATCCGGCGTATTCGCAATATGGCGTTTCGGTGCGGACGCTGTTCAACAGCAGCATAGGCTTCCACACGACAATCAAGCTGGACAGCAAATATTCACCGGCAGCGTGGGTGAACAATTACGGGCAGTTGAACGGCCTGTCGAAGACCGCGCTTCACTCGCCATCGAATGGCGTATGGGTTGCGATCAAGGTTCAGCACGACCTTCAGTCGGAAACGCCGGGCGGATTGTGGACGACACTTATAGAGGCGGCGCGACCTGACTTCGCCGGGTTGGTGGCGTATGCCGTCTGAACCATGTCGTGCATCAACCCGGCCAGTCATCGCGATCGATCCCGGCATCACAGGCGCCATCGCCGTGCTGAACGACCGTGGCGGGCTGATCGAAATTCTCGACATGCCGACAAGCGTGGTCACGGTCTCTGGTAAGGTCCGCAACGTCGTGTCTGCGCCGCTTCTGGCGACCATGATCCGCGCGCACGATCCGTCAGAGGTGTGGCTTGAGAAGGTGAACGCGAGGCCGGGCGAAGGACCGGCGGGCGCATTCTCATTCGGACGCGGCGTCGGCGTGATCGAGGGCGTTGTCGCCACGCTGGGCCTGCCTCTTACTACCGTGATCCCGGCAGTTTGGAAGAAGGCCATGCGATGCCCTGCCGACAAGGACGGGGCGCGGACGCGGGCCATGCAGCTTTTCCCGACCAGCGCCGACCTGTTCAAGCGGAAGAAGGATGACGGACGGGCCGAGGCGGCGATGCTGGGACGGTTCGCTTTGGGGCTGGGCGAACAGAATCGCACCTCACGAGCGCGCTCGAATGCTCCCTAAAGCGCAATCCGTATGAGGGACAACATACAGGACGCAATTTTTTCAATCGCAGCAACTTGTTGATTTATAAAGAGAATATGGGTCGCTCTGGCGGAGGGGATGGGATTCGAACCCACGATACGCGGTTAAGCGTATAACGGTTTAGCAAACCGCCGCCTTCAGCCTCTCGGCCACCCCTCCGCGTAGCGAAGCGTCACGCAGACACTGTCGCAGCGCCCGTAGCTTTAGAAGCTTACATTCGCTCCGTCAAACCCCCAACGGACGATACGTCAGAAATTACCTCCGCTTGCGAAGGCCTAACCGGGTGGAGACTGCCATTACTCCTCCACAAAGGTTATTCGAACATTCATATCGAATCCTTTTCCCCGGGGACACAGGTGCCTCCACCGAACAGGATAAAAGGAACTTACGGTTGAACTACTTCTTTCAGGGATGGATCGGGTTGCTTCTCGAAAACGGGAACGAGGTGACGACGCCCGGATACGCCCGCATTCCCACGACTTTTCAGGCTCTTGGCGGCGGCAACGAAACGCGCGCCGACACCCAACCAGTGTTTAACACCGCCACTGCCACACTGCCCGTATGCGCGCGTCTGGGATTATTCTCATCGGTTTCCGGGCTCGATCCGGCGGCGATCTCCTGGCCTATCGCATGCTGGTCGCCCGTTGGGATCGGCGCCTCTTATGTGGTTTCGGCCGATGACGCCCACTTGATCCTGGACCGCTCGACACCATGGCAAAATGGAGCCCAGATTGGTGTAACCGCAGCAGGTCAGCCAGTTTATGTAGCTCCCAATACGACACTGATTGCTGGGACAGCCGTTTAGTAGCGACACGATAGAAGCGGTTCAACTCATAACCAATTGTGAATTGCCCCTATAAGCAATAGACGCGCCGTGATGATATTGAGCGCCATTCCTTTGATACTCCAATTGCCACCCGACAGGACAAGCACGCCGCCTTGACACTGGGAAAACAAGTCAAACGACGTCGGCACGCCACCCAGCATGATCACACTGCGAGCTTTGTCATAACAGCGGTTGAAATATTACATCCCCAAGTCTACCTGTATCGCGAGAAATCGAAACACACTCGGAATTCGTTCAATACGAAGAAAAATAAATTTTATCAAAAATAGATCAAAAAAAATTCCAACAAGTATATCGTCTGCATTATTTCTCGAAATCAACGCCTATATAAATTTTTTCGTAAAGTGATCCAACCCGTCGATGACGCCAAAATTACACAAATAATGTTCCTCAAAACTTTTCTTATGATACAGTAATTATTTAAAACAAATTTTAATTACAACAAATTCCAGAAATTCATTTTTACAAGTCATCGATAATAAAAATTCACTCAAGAGTTCAGATGTTGAAACTGAATAGCGCTAGGTAAACACAGATCAACAACCAACCCTTCAGAGTGCCAGGTCCGATTGATCGTCCCGCCAGCAGACCGCACAATACGATCTATCATTTCGCTCCCAAACCCCTCAGATTTGGGGGACGTTGAAATTTTCGGCCCCCCCACTTCAAGCCATGTCATGTCCAGCGACTGGTTTTCCGCAACACACCGAACAGTAACCTGCCCCCCGTCACTGCCAAGGGCTCCGTATTTCACAGAATTTGTAGCAAGTTCATGCAAGAACAATGTCAGCGTCGTCATCATGACGTTGCGCAGCAAGGCGTCTCCACCGACAACCGAACAGCGGCTTCCATAAGGACGCAACACAGAATTGACAAGGGAATGCACCCCGATCACCGTTACATCAGCGTCCGCCACACTCCTGTCCGCAAAAGCTGCGTCCGTGGCGCGCGACAGCGCCTCGAGTTTCTCCCGAAGAATACACGTAGCGTCCTCCGGCGCGTCTTCGGCGGCAGCCTCTTTCTCTGCAATAACAATGAGGCCGGACACAACGGAAAAAAGATTTTTCACACGGTGACGCATCTCTTTTGATAATAATTTTTCTCTCTTGATAGATTCTTCCACCTCCCACTCAAGTATCGTCTTCTCTGTCACATCTCGAGACACACAAAGAATGAACTGCACGCCGCCAGACGAGTCCATGACAGGCGTCAGCAAATTATCCCAATATTTTGTGCCTTCCGCGGACTCGCTCTTTCCGTGAAAGCGGGCGTTTTCCCCGCTAGCCGCCCTGCCAAGCGCCACCAGTCCAGACTGATGAACGTCCTCTGGCAGCAGTGGTATCCAGGGCATTCCAAAACCGGAGTCCTCTGCAACGCCCAAAGCCAGGCAGCCCGCTCTATTCATCATCAACAGGCGGCCGCTCACAGATATCATCTTGATGCAATCGGGCGTCGCGTCGAGCATCGCCTTTTGCAGAATCAATTGAGACAAATCAGGGGGCGTCGGCAAGACGCCAGGGAAGACGACCGACCCGCAAGCCTCGACAGGCGTTTCCATGTCGTCTTTTCTCCAGTCGGCGCATAGAATGATTGTCACCGGTAGCACAACGGGGTGATCATCTTCAATCATTGGCTTAATCTGCGGGGATGGCTGAAACGTAGCAGGCTCCCACATCGAAGCGCCAAAGCGTCAGGCCCTTTTCACCAACCCCTCTGTTGAAATCTGCCATAAGCGACAGCATTCAGTGTTCAAGACGAATTCGCGTCCCACTTCACACGGCGCCAAAACACCACCTAATGAATTGATATCGTTCAGAAATATGGCGCACAGCAGCTTGCTGCCTGACTTTTGATCCCGATAATTTCCAAAAACGCAAGCCTCGTTAAAATAAAAACACGAAATTTCTATAGAAAAATTTATCTCGCCAACAGCGGGCGTCACCTAATATTACGGGGCAACAATTCAACGCGCCGATAAATAACAATACCCCCCAGAAAATCTTAAAATTTACTACACCCGCAAAAACTCTTTGCGCATTAGCAAAGAAGCAACAAAGTTTCAGAAGAATCCTGTCATCATATCAATCTTCTTTCGCTTGCGCGGCGGCTGATCTAATGGCGCGAGCCATCGCCTCGACACCATTTCCCCGATTAGTTGACAATGCCTGCACCAATCCCAAGTCGCTCAAAAACGCCGGCTGCGTCGCAAGAATTTCTTCCGGATCCCGACCTGAATAAACACGCAGCAGCAGCGCCACCAACCCGGAAACGATCGCCGCATCCGACGCGCCCGCAAAGAACATCCGGCCGCTAGAATCGACGTGCGCCTCCAGCCAGACCTGACTCTGGCACCCGGGAACGCGGTGCGCATCATCCGTCCAGTCACCAGGAAACGGCGGCAATTTCCGTCCGAGTTCGATGATATACTGGTACCGATCCATCCAGTCGTCGAAAAGCGCCAGTTCGTCGCCTATCGCCTCAATAGCCTCAGACGCGGTATCGTCGACCGGACGAACGAAAGGATCCCCGCTCACAGGATGAACCGGCTTAAATCGCTCTTGTTCGCCAGCGGCGCGACACGCTCCCGAACAAGCGACGCGTCGACGCGTACAGTGTCCCCTTTGCGCTCGGACGCCGTGAACGACACATCCTCCAGCAGTTTTTCGAGCACCGTAGCAAGGCGACGCGCTCCAATATTTTCGACGCGCTCGTTCACGTCGGCCGCAAGTTCAGCCAGCGCATCGATAGCGTCATCGGCGAACTCAAGCGTAACGCCCTCTGTACTCAGAAGGGCCGTGTACTGCTTCAGCAACGAATGCTCCGGCTCGGTCAGGATGCGGCGAAGATCATCACGCGACAGAGGCGCAAGTTCGACCCGAATCGGCAATCGCCCCTGAAGTTCAGGCAACAGATCAGACGGCTTGGCCAGATGAAACGCGCCCGACGCGATAAACAGGATGTGGTCAGTCTTCACCGCGCCGTATTTGGTCGAGATCGTCGTTCCTTCGATCAACGGCAAAAGATCGCGCTGCACGCCTTCGCGCGAAATGTCGCCCCCACGTACGCCGCTCTCAGATGAGCGCGCGCAAACCTTGTCGATCTCGTCAAGAAACACGATCCCGTTGTCCTGCGCGTTCTGTACGGCTTCGCGGGTGAGCGCTTCCGTATCCAGAAGCTTGTCCGCTTCTTCACGAACGAGCAACTCCCGCGCCACGGGGACTTTCAGGCGGCGTTGCTGCGGCGCCCTGCTCATCAGATTTTTCATGAGGTCGTTGAAGTTCACGACACTGCCCGGCTGCATGCCGGGCATCTCCGCCCCGCCGCCTGCCGAGATCGGGTCGGAAACAGCGATCTCGACTTCCTTTTCTTCCAGAACGCCGTCACGCAACATCTTGCGAAACTTCGATTTCGTCTCGGCTGACGCGCTCTCGCCCACCAGAGCGTCCACGAGCCGGTTTTCCGCGGCATCTTCCGCGCGAGCCTGCACATCACGTCTGTGCACATCGCGGAGCATATTGATCGACGCCTCGACGAGATCTCGAATGATGCTCTCGACGTCACGCCCGACATAACCGACCTCGGTGAATTTGGTCGCCTCGACCTTCAGAAAGGGCGCCTGCGCGAGCTTGGCCAGACGGCGGGCGATCTCGGTCTTACCGCACCCGGTCGGACCGATCATCAGAATGTTCTTCGGCACCACCTCTTCGCGCAGAGCGTCTGGAAGCTGGCTCCGGCGCCACCGGTTACGCAGCGCAATCGCCACAGCCCGCTTTGCGTCAGTCTGCCCGACGATGAACCGATCAAGCTCCGCAACCGTTTCAGATGGCGAGAAATGAAGGACGCTCATCGCGTGGCTCCTTCTTTGCCAGACAGCACCTCAAGAGTGACCGAATGGTTGGTGTACACGCAAATATCGCCAGCAATCTTCATGGCGCGCCGAGCGATCTCGCTGGCGTTCAAATCCTCGACCGTCATCAGGGCACGGGCGGCCGACAGCGCATAATTACCGCCGGAGCCTATGGCGATGATCCCGCCCTCGGGTTCAAGCACGTCGCCATTGCCCGTCAGCGTGTAGGAATGCGAACCATCAGCCACCGCCATCATGGCTTCCAGTCGGCGCAGGTAGCGATCAGTGCGCCAATCCTTGGTCAACTCCACGCAGGCCCGCTCCAGCTGATTCGGATACCGCTCAAGTTTCGCCTCAAGACGCTCCAGCAGCGTGAAGGCGTCTGCTGTAGCTCCAGCAAAGCCAGCCAAAATCAAGCCGTTGGGGCCGATCCTGCGCACCTTGCGGGCGTTTCCCTTGACCACAGTGTTACCGAGCGTAACCTGCCCGTCGCCCGCCATGGCGACTTCATCGCCGCGGCGCACGCATAAGATCGTCGTTCCGTGCCACCCCACCGGGTCGTGGGGCGTCGTCTGATGAGTGTTCATGGACGTATGAAATAGGGCTTCGCGAGAGGATCACAAGAGGGGGACTTTTTGTGAGAAGCATTCTGGATAAATAGCCAACACGGCCCAATAGGAAATCAGCCGAAGTCCGTGATTGAACTTAGAACCAGGCACAGCCTAATTGCAAAAACGCAAACAACGTTGCACGATACGGACCTCCTAATCAGGTCGCCTTTCTATCGTCCACACACTGAAATCATGAAAATAACAGATAAATTATGTATGTATTTTTCAATAAATCCCACGAAAAACCTTCAAAAAGTGCAGAAAAATATTCTCTATTATTAGGATTTTTCCTTCTGGTAGTCTTATATACCAGCGCATATTGGTCCAACCCCTATGTTCCCTGGCTCAGCAGAAGTCGCCCAGCAGAGTGGTGGCTATGGTTCGACCAGTCGCACTATTGGGCGTCAACATTAGCCCTCGCTCATGGCGACCTTCGTCCTGATCAACACTGGTATCCTTTTGGTTACGCTCTGCTCGGTGCGCCATTCGTATGGCTCGGACGACAAGTGTATTTTTTGCCAGATCTCGCGTGCCTGCTTCTCACCGCTCGTGGATTCATCAGCTTTACACAGACATGCGGTATCACTCGCACCTCGGCGATGCTGTTGTTTTTGCTCGGAACATGCGGCAGCCAGTCCATCCGTTCGGCATGGGCGGAGCCATGGAACACGACATTAGCCGCCGCCCTCATATGGAACGCACTTGCACTGTCCGCACACGAAATCTGGACTGCCAGCAACCACACCCCTCCCCCAGCAGCGGCCAGAGGAGCGTTCAGCCTCGCGCTGCTCGGCGCGATACTTGCCTTTATGCCCGTAACGCGTCCCACTGACGCAGTAATCGCTGCGCCGCTGCTGATTATTACACTTGCCGCGCTCTTGCTACAATGCGAAAACATTACACAGAAAATCGTACGCTCCCTTGCATTGATTGGCGGCGCCTTGCTTGCCGGGACTGCGAGCGCGGCCTTATATCTTGCTATTTATGGTCTTCATCCAACCCAATATATGACCGAATCGCGCAGCATGGGCTTCCACCTCGAAGGTCTCGGTTGGAAGACTTACATGTTGCTTCTAACGCCGCGCCCCTGGTTTCCCTATGGCTCAGGCCTGCTGGAGCGCCTCCCATGGATCGCTCCTGGTCTAGCCGGATTGCTCGTCACGCCCTTCGTAGCTGAGCGGCACGGAAAATGGGCCCTCGTACTGCTCAGTATTCTTATCGTGGGCTACTCCCTGCTATTTTTTTCTTATGTAGACCTTATTCCCACCGGCCTCTGGCGCTATAACAATGTGCATTATTTCAAGTGGATGCTGCCCGGTCTCGCGTTACTCGGCTTCATTGCCTGTCGCGCACTGACCGGAGCAAGCTGGAAGCTCGTGGCAGCGACGTTCGTGGGCGTTTATCTGGTCACCTGCATCCGGATCCTTCCCTATCGCACAATGCCTGACGCAGCGCCGATATGGATGGTTCAGAAGTCCGAACCTCCCCCATCTTGGCCCGACGCCTATTTTGAACACAGCGTTCTTTACGATAATCAGCACGCATGGCGTAACATCAACGACTTCCGCGCAATGCCTGACTCTCAAGGTGATCGCTGGATCGCATTGCGGGCACCTTTCTCCGGCGTCGTACGACGCGAGCACATGCAAGGTGGACATGCAGTCGCAGGCACCGAAATGCTTCAAGATACGCCCAACAACGAACTATATTGGGGTATGCACATCGGCTTCCGTCTCGACGCATGCTGGCTGCCGCCTTACGCTTGCTCCAGAAAAGACCCGAAGCCATAAGTGAAAATTTCCGCACCCCGTGAGCGGAGACAGAGATTTTTCATTGAACACCGGATCAGAGGAAAAACTTCAAACCCTTACCTATTCTATTGGACATATCCCATTCAATCACCCCTCATTGAATGGGATATCCTCAGCGTCGGCAACACATAGGTTCACGCGGGCATCAACGTGAACAAACGACGCAAAACGCAAACAATCTTCTATCATGAAAAGATATTTATCATCATGCGAAGGCGGATTCTACCAAACTGCACGCTACGCAGATGCAAGCTCGGATAACCAAAATAGCTAACCAACAGAAGCCAATCTTTCGACCTGCGATTATAATACGATAGCGTGAATTATCTATCTCAAAATTCATCCGATTTTACAGCAAGCATCGCAACTCACAGCACAAAATGACAGGCTCCCTCACGCCGATTGCGCCGCCCGCGCCACCAAATTCAACGCCATCGCCAGCATCGTCACCCCGACCACGCAGTCGAGCACCCGCCACGCCGTGGGTCGCGCCAACACCGGAGCGAGAACGCGTGCGCCATACCCCAACGAAACGAACCATACCAGGCTGGCCAACGCGGCTCCCACGACGAACGCGGGGCGGGCGTCAACAGGCTGGGCCGAGCCCGCAGCGCCCATCAGCAGCACAGTGTCGAGATACACATGAGGGTTCAGGAACGTAAACGCCGCCGTTCTGGCCAGAGCCTTGCCCAGCGGCAACGGCGGCGCGCCATCGGCGTCCATGCCACCGGAGCGGATCGCCCGACGTAGGGCCGACAGACCATACCACGCCAGAAAAGCCGCCCCACCGTACGTCATAAAGCTGAGCATCGCCGGAGCCACGTGGACCAGCGCGCCGATGCCGCTCACGCCGAGGCTGATCAAGGCTGCGTCGCAGATCGTGCAGAAAAGAATGATCGGCCCCACATGATTGCGACGCAGTCCCTGCTGCAGCACGAACATGTTCTGGGCGCCGATCGCGGCGATCAGCGAACAGGACAACGCGAAACCGGCCAACCCGGCGGACGACAATGAAGACATGCCTCCGTGTGGCGTTCTGCACAAAGAAAGTAAAACTTGATTTTCTTAACCAAATGAAGATTTTCTAAATTCATGCTCGACTACCCAGCCCTCTCCGCCATGGCCGCCGTCATTCGTGAAGGAGGCTTCGAACGCGCAGCCGAACGGCTCCGCATCACCCCTTCCGCCGTGTCGCAACGGGTCCGCAGCCTCGAAGAGAAACTCGGCGCCGTGACCATCGTGCGCGGCAAACCATGCGCGCCCACCGAACTCGGGGCGCTACTATGCGCGCATCTCGACAAGGTCAGACTGATGGAGAACGATCTGGCGGCGCAGTTGCCGCTGGGCGCAGTCGCACTCTCCGAAAGCGCCGTCACACTCGGGATAGCTGTCAACGCGGACAGCCTGGCGACCTGGTTTCCCGACGCTCTGGCCCGCTTCACCGCATCAACCAGCGTTCTGGTGGACCTCAAACTCGACGACGAAGCCCACACAGCGCAACGCCTGCGCTCCGGCGAAGTTCTGGCGGCCGTGACGGCCGATCCCGATCCTGTACAGGGGTGTCAGATCACGCAACTCGGCGCATTACGCTACGTCGCATGCGCAAGCCCCGCCTTCGCGGCGCGCTATTTCCCGAACGGCGTGACGCCCACCGCTCTCGCAGAAGCGCCAGTACTTCGCTTCGACCGTCGCGACGCCCTCCTGACCCGGTGGATGCGCGCCGCATGCGGGGGCGAGCCGTCCGCTCCGACTCATTGGGCTCCATCGACCGCCGCTTTCGTCGACCTCGCGATGATCGGTGTGGCGTGGAGCCTGAATCCCCTGCCCCTCGTCCGTCCACATCTGGCGGACGGACGCCTGATTGACCTCGCCCCCGGCCAGGAAATCGACGTGCCTTTGTATTGGCAGGCAGCCCGACTTGAAGCCAGCGCCCTGCGACGCCTCACCGACGCGGTACGGACCGCCGCCGCGCTGTCTCTCGAACCTCCGGCTTCAAGCCGTCCCTGACTGCGGAATACGCGCCCCGCTGCGCTCCTGAACACGTACCAGCGCGGACCGGAGACGACGATTAAGCGGCTCCGAATACCAGCGCGATATCAGCGCAGCCAACCCGGAGGCCGCGATCATGAAAAACGCCAAAAGCGCGAGCTTTTCGTCTCCATGCACGCTGGCTGGCGGCCACACCGACCGCATCAACCCCAGGACAACAAGATGAAACAGGTAAAGTTCGTAGCTCTGTCGCCCGAACCATTCGACGCAACGTAGCACGCCGTTGCGCCGGACAAGCGGCCCCTGCGGGTGCGCGTCACCCGCCAACAGCAGAAAGCCTGCAAACAGCGCCATAAGCGTCACGCCATACACATTGGTCGCACCTATCGATTTCCATAAATAGAGAGAGACCATCGCAGCTATGACCACAGGCTGCGCGATGCGCGCCACCTGCTCGTCGAGCCTGCGACCACGCGCCAGAAGCGCCGTGCAGCATCCGATCGCGATTCCGTCGAACGACGCAAAATAGGCGAAGAGGAATCCCCCCTCGTCCCCCTGATGATACAGACGATAAACCGGCCCCGCCACGATCACCGCCAGCCACACGCCCACAATCCATCGCGTGTCGCGCAGCAGGCGGGCAAGCAGCGGAAACGTCAGATAAAACACCTCTTCCACCGACAGCGACCACAGCACGCCGAGCGGGTAATTGACCCACCCCATATGGCCAATCAGAACATTCATCCAGAAAGTCAGCGCCGCGAGGTTCACCAACCATCGGGAAACCGGTTCATGCGTCGCCGGATCGTGGCTGCCGAAGATGGTCACCCCGGACGCATCCAGTCCGTTGACGATAAGCAAAAGAAGCAAAAGGCAGGGAACGATGCGCGCGATCCGCAGCCCGTAAAAAGAGCGAACGTCGGTCCGGGGCAATGTCCCCCAGCGCTTTTCCGAGTTCGATGTTATTAGAAAGCCCGAAATGACAAAAAATATCGTCACTCCATAATTGCCGTTCCGCGCCACAGCCCGCACGAAATCGGGCAAAAGCCATCGCCCCAAAGCCGTGTCGGGAAGATGATACGCGATGTTGAAATGATGCAGCAGAACGAGAAGGATCGAGACGCCGCGTAAAAGATCAACGCGTCGATTGCGAACGCCGAGAGTCATCGCGTCGGTCTTTCTGGTGAGGGTCTGAAGCCCGAAACGGGATAAAAACTGCTCAGGTCATCCTTTGCAGAGGGAATGGGCAAAAAAACGATCACACCGTTTTGCGAAGACGAAAGTTCTTCCCCTCTCTCCAAAGCGGTATCCATGACGCAAAAATAGATTTCCGACACCCGCCGCCCGGTCATTTGTCCAATAGATTTAGGTTATGGCCAGAGACAGAACTGTCAATCGCCCCATTCAAGATCACACCAAGGTCAATATATTTTTCCACATGAGAACCTCGTCTCAACAGATTTCGTTCTCAAATATGCACACCCAATAAAGAGAATTTACCGCTGGGCGAACCGTCAGAAAATGCCGCGGCTCTGTTCCACTTCTATTTCGGCGCCCTGGCACCAGGTTGTAATAATCCAATGCGCCTGAAAGAGCTGATCCAGATCCACTTCAATATCGTCGAATGGCCGACCATCTTTCGTGTGTGGATAGCGGAAGCGTTCCGCCAACGGATCGAAATATTGCACCTCAGCGATCATAGTCTGCACGCGTCGAGCAAGATCGTCATTGTCACAATATCCGAGCGTCGCGCGCTCCCGAAGTAATCGGCTGAACAATTTGTTCAGATCATGACCGAGACTGCCTCTCAGTTCGCCAGCAGTGTATGCGATGGCTGATTTAATGTGAAGTTCTACGCTTTGCCGCCAGAGCATCAGAAGCGGCCTTTGGAGAGCGCTCATTGAACGGTCGGCCTGAGCGCGATCCCACATTTCCTCGAATCCCCGTTCAAAGCTGTAGGCAAGAAACTCCCAAGAATCTGAGATCGGGTTGTCTGGCCTCTGTCTCAGGAATGACCGAAGCTCCGGCTGCAAGTCCATGCATTGTTCAGCCAACGAATCACGACGTTCAAACGACACTGCGCTTCGCATCCCACGAAATTCCCGATTGATCGGGAGTCTGACTCGATGGGCGTGCAATAGCTTTTCCCGTCTCAGGAACGGGCCAAACCAGACCACCGTAACTAGGTGACCAACTGCGGCGGCAAGATTGTAACTCTAAGGATGGGATGTAAACTCTCTCTCCACTTAATACTCTGATCTCAATGGTAGACGATAGCTGCGTGAATCGGACACGCCGTCTATCTCCAGCCCATTGATGAGTAGCGCGCCAGGCACGATTCAACTAGGTCCCGTTGACAAAAGATCCAATCCAGAGCCTTGCTGCGGCGATATTGAGGAAACTTATGAAGGACAGGGCGGTCTTGTCGTAGCGGGTCGCAATGCGGCGCATCTGCTTGAGGTGGTTGAACATCCGCTCGATGCGGTTGCGGTCCCTGTAACGTCGCCAGTCTGTTTTCTGTGGAACACTGCGGCCTTTTCGTGAGGGAATAACCGGCAGGATCCCGTGGATCAGCAGGTCCTGGCGGAAACTGTCGCTGTCATAACCCCGATCGGCCAGCATGGCCCTGGGGTTTGGAGCCGGAAGTTCCAGCAGGGCAGTTACGGCTTTATAGTCC